>QFQU01000033.1 GCA_003248965.1 Brevundimonas sp.
CGCCGCAGATCGTCCACATCGACCTTGAACTGTTCCAGGATCGTCTTGACGACGTCAGACGAGGTCAATGCCAGAAGCATGCGTAATCGGGCGGTCCTGCGAAGGGGCAAGCTCCCATAGAGTGCTCGGCTCAGTCCGAGATGAAGGGAGACGACGATGTTCTACGCTGCGTTGGATGTGTCGCTGCGCTCAGTGGCGGTCTGCATCATTGATGACGAGGGTAAGGTTCGCTTCGAGCGATCCGTGCCGTCGGATGTGCCGGACCTGGTCCGCTGCCTGAACGCATTCGGCGAGCCGATCCACCAGGTCGGGCTGGAGGCCGGCACGCTGACCCAGCACCTGACCTATGGCCTTCGGGAGGCCGGCTTCGAGGTCGTGTGCATGGAGGCGCGGCAGGTCGCGGCGGCGCTGTCGGCGATGCGCAACAAGACCGACAAGCATGACGCTCGCGGCATCGCCCAAATTCTCCGCTCCGGCTGGTATAGCCGAGTGCACGTGAAAAGCGTCGAGAGCCATCACCTGCGGGCGCTGCTGACCAGCCGCAAGGTGATCCAGCGCAAGTGCATCGATCTCGAGAACGAGATCCGCGGCCTGCTGAAGGTGTTCGGCGTCAAGCTGCCGATGCGCCTGTCGCGTGGAGCCTTCGATGTGGCTGTCCGAGACACCATCGAAAGCGATCCAGGGCTGAGCCGCGCCCTGCTGCCGATGCTGCATGCGCGGCAGATGCTGTTCGCGACCTTCATGGAGTTGGACCGACGGGTGCGAAAAGCGGCTCATGAAGACGAGGTCTGCACACGGTTCATGGGCATACCCGGCGTCGCGGAGATCACCGCCCTGAGCTTCAAGGCCGCTGTCGATGATCCGGCCCGGTTCAAGAGCTCACGCACGGTCGGCGCGCACTTCGGACTGACGCCCCGACGCTTCCAGTCCGGCGAGAAGGACAATCCCGGCCGCATCTCCCACGCCGGCGATTCCGACGTGCGAGCCGCCCTCTACGCCGCCGCCAACGCCATGCTCATGCGCTCGATCAAGTGGTCGAGCCTCAAGGCCTGGGGGATGCGGCTGATGAAGACCAAAGGCCGTCGGCGGGCGATCGTCGCCGTGGCCCGCAAGCTTGCTGTCGTCCTGCACCGCATGTGGGCTGACGGTTCTGAGTTCCGGCACGGATCGGAGGTTGCGGCATGACCTGACTACCGCACCACAATCCGATCCTTGCCGGATCGTCCCACGCGGACGACGGGATGGATGAAGCCGAAAATGTCTGCTGCGCTTCGAGCGCGACCAATAGCGAGGCTCTCCAGACCCTGATCCCATGCATGCGTGCAGCGGCTCCGCTCGCAAGGAGCCATCCAGACTGCGAAGAGAAGCGTGACCCGCGTGATCGATCAGGCCGATGATCAAAACCAGCTTGACCCCTATGCCCGATTAGAGAAGCAGATGTTCAGTATCGACCTCGCTGCGCCCGAATTCCCCGGCCTTCTGTGCGGCCTCCTGCAGCAGCTTGTTGCCCTGTTCGCTCAGCCGGTCGGCGATGGTGCGTCCACCGCCGCGCCGCGACCCACGCCGCGGCGCACCCTCGCCGAAGGTGGCGTCGGCGGCAGCGTCATCGCCGTCACCCATGGAGCCGAGCGTGCCGCCTCGCTGCGGACTGTCACCAAAGAGACTGCCGAAACCGCTCTCGCCGAAGAATTCGTCAAGAAGGGAACGCCGTCCGAACAGGGACTCCAGGGGAGAGGCGCTGCGACCCGACCGGCGCGCCATTTCGCTGTAGTGCTGATCGCACAGCTCCATGTTCTGAACCCTGCCGTTCACCGACGCGCGCACGCGCGCCGTCGCCGGGCGACCGCAAATATCGCAAGCTCCGTTTGCCATTCGTCTTCTCCGTTTCTTTATCCAGTCAGGGTTGTTCGCCGATCATCTGCGCCAGTGACAGTGTCACGCAGCGACCGCTTCCGTTCTTTTCACCTTGGACCCAACTGCCACAAGATCGGGCTCGTCCAGTGTCTCTCGTTGCAGGAGATCCGGCGCCGATTGCTCGGGAAGATCCAGTCTTCCTTTTCATACCGATTTGCTCCCTCTAGCGTGAAAGCTGCGCACGTATGCACTCGAGAAGTGCGAGAAGGACACGCCTCTCGTCGACTGATAGGTCCGATAAGAGACCGTTTGAAAAGTCAGTATGAGGTAGGTCGAGACATACGCGCAGCGTAGCGAGCCAACCAACTATCGACGTGGCGAGATAGCTGCGGCCAACCGCCCACGGTCTGGTGGTACAGGCCGAAGGCCGTCTTTTGCGGTTGTGTAAAGTCTTGCTGCTGACGCATCAGCTATCCCCTAAGAGCAGTGGTTGATGTTGAGGCACGATGGAGAGCGGTTGCCGCCGCTCTCCATCAACCTCAACAGCCGAGCTGTTCAGCTAGTTCCAGAAAGACCTTCGCTGACGCAACAGGCTGCTGTTGCGAATTATGCGGCTCGGATCGAGTTTGGACCGATCACCGCAGGCGACTTGGAACAGATCGCCTGCCATTGTGCCTCGCGCAGGGGACATCCACTCGGGCTCCATGTCGGCTATATCGCCTGAAAAATCAGGTCCAAACTGCGCGGCTTGAACGACACCCATCCGAGCCTCGTCGCAGTGAATTTCCCAGACGCTGTAGAAGCCTGTCTTGCTTTCTATCCGGCGCAGGCTCGAAACATTCACTGACCTGTCGAATCCGATGGACTCGATCTCATCCAGATGGACCAGATACAGCACGTCTGGGTCAGCTGACAGATTGTAGAAATCCATCAGGGTTTCTTGCCGCCTGGGTTCAGCACAGGCAGCATTGGCCCCACAGGCCAATGCGAGCGCCATTATCGCTGAGCGCATCATTCGCCAGCCTCCACAAAATACGAGGCCCTGACGGCAGCCAACGGCGTGTCGTCATCGACGGCGAAGCCGCGACCGTCGAGAACCTCGCAAGTCAGGTCTTCAAACGAGGGTTCGAAGCGACAGCGCATCCAATCGCCGACGGTTTTCTTGTCCGCCAGTCGAGCCTTGAAATCATACGGCCCCATCACGCCTTGGCGGGACTCGCTGATCTTCTTTCCGGTCTTCCGATTTCGGACCTCTATGTCGAAGCCTTCGACGATGTGAATTTTGGTTATTCGCGTTGCTACCGTGACCATTCTTTCCTCGTTGTCGGCCCGACCAAGGGCACTGTTGAAACCAGACCTCCCGGCTCCGCTGGAGCCAGGTGGTTGGTCGCGTGGACAACGAGTGGGCACGCCCTGCTTATTTCCCAGACACGCGCAAGCGCGCACCCAAGCGGGTGTTCTATTCAGCAGGCCACCCGACATAGGGAGGCTGCTCGTTGTCAATCGCGACCAAGCGACCGACACACTCTAGCGCACCTTCAATCAGAGCGCATCAAGAGAATAACCGGCTGATTCAAAAGAATTATCTTGACAATATAACATTGTTCCATTAAGCTGCGATCTCAACTGGTGTTGCGAGATTGCGTAGCTACCCATCAGACCTAACCGACGATCAGTGGGCCATAATTTCGGGCTTCATACCCCGTGCCAAGAAGGGCGGCCGACCCCGATCAACCTGTTCTCGCAGAACGGTTGAGGCGATCCTGTATCTGGTTCGCACGGGTTGTCAGTGGCGACAGTTGCCGCTCGATTTCCCGCCTTGGCGCACGGTCTATGGTTACTTCGTCGCTTGGCAGCGACGCGGTGTGGTCCGGCGCATACAGCGGTCGCTCTACGAACAGGTCCGCGCCCGCGAGTCTCGCCAGCGAACTCCATCGGCCATCGTCATCGACTCTCAGTCGGTCAAGACAACCAAAGCCGGCGGTCCAAAAGGTTTTGACGGCGGCAAGCGAGTCAAAGGTCGCAAGCGTCATCTGGTGACAGATACGCTTGGACTCATGGTCGATGTCGCGATCACCACCGCAAATGTGCATGACACGGTCGGGGCCAAGAAGGTGCTGACCAAGGCCGCGCGTTGGCTGAAGTCCAAGCCCAAGGTGGCTTTTGCCGACAAGGGCTACCAAGGCGTCAAGCTGGCGAAATGGGCCAAGCAGAAAATCGGACTGTCGGTTCGCACGTCCAACAATCCAGCGATGGCCGCAAAGCGGTTCATCCCGATGAAGAAGCGTTGGGTGGTCGAGCGCACCTTTGCGTGGTTTGGCGACTATCGCCGCCTCGACAAAGACCATGAACGTCGGATCACTCACAGCGCGGCCATGATCCGTTGGGCGATGATTGGCCTGATGGTTAGGCGTCTAACCAGCTAAAACGGCAGAGCCATCCGCCCCATCGAGAAAATGTAAAGTCAAGCTGTCACTGCAAAGAAATCTGCGCAGTTAGGAGCTTCGCGATGACGCTAAACACCCAAATCTCTCAACCTTTTCAAACGGTCTCTAAGATGTATTCCTTCAACGCCGCTCGTCGGGGATCTAACTCTCGCATGATTTTTTGCGTCTTTCTCGTCGGCACAACGATCTGCGACCGCCGACGATTCGGTGACGGCGAACGCTCAACCCAGCCGCCGCGCCATGCGGTCCACAAGTTGCGGGGCTGTCGCACTGCCGACTTCCAGTCGCGCCGCGGGGTCGCCGATCGCGAGGCCCGGAACTCGTCCACATGGGAGACTGCCATCCACGACAGTCGCGTCTGACCGGTCTCACGGCTTTCATCGTCGATCCGGTGCTGGATGTGCTGGGCGACCCGATGGGACGTCGTCCCGATCAACGCATTGTCGGATGCAATCATCGTTTGACCTCCAATGATCTGTTGGTCGTCGCGAAGCTCCATTAGACGCCGATAGAGATTGAAATGCTAGGCTCAGGACCCATTGATGTGAGGCGTGCGATCTGATTCAGGATCCTGAGGAGTCTGGATCATGAGTGACCTGTATTGGCTGACGGACGAGCAGATGGCTCGGCTGGAGCCCTTCTTCCCCAAGAGCCACGGCAAGCCGCGCGTTGACGACCGCCGGGT
>QFQU01000005.1 GCA_003248965.1 Brevundimonas sp.
AAGTGTACATCCTGATCCTGCCGGGCTTCGGCATCATCAGCCACATCGTCTCGACCTTCTCCAAGAAGCCGGTGTTCGGTTATCTGGCTATGGCCTACGCCATGGTGGCCATCGGCTTCGTCGGCTTCGTCGTGTGGGCGCACCACATGTACACGGTCGGCATGAGCGTGAACCTGCGCGCCTATTTCATCGCCGCCACCATGATCATCGCGGTGCCGACGGGGGTGAAGATCTTCAGCTGGATCGCCACCATGTGGGGGGGCTCCATCAGCTTCAAGACGCCCATGCTGTGGGCGATCGGCTTCATCTTCCTGTTCACCGTCGGCGGCGTGACCGGCGTGGTCCTGTCCAACGCCGGCATCGATTACAGCCTGCACGACACCTATTACGTGGTGGCCCACTTCCACTACGTTCTGTCGCTGGGCGCCGTCTTCGCCATCTTCGCGGGCTTCTACTACTGGTTCGAGAAGATGTTCGGGGTGAAGTACAACGAGTTCCTGGGCGCGACCCATTTCTGGATCATGTTCGTGGGCGTGAACCTGATCTTCTTCCCGCAGCACTTCCTGGGTCTGCAGGGGATGCCGCGCCGCTATATCGACTATCCGGACGCCTTCACCCTGTGGAACCACATTTCGTCGATCGGCTATGTCATCACCATCGTCGGCGTGGCCGTCTTCCTGATCATGCTGCTGGAAGCCGCCATCCGTCGCCGTCCGGGCGTCGCCAACCCCTGGGGCGAAGGCGCCACGACCCTGGAGTGGACCCTGTCCTCGCCGCCCCCGACCCACCAGTTCAACGAACTGCCGGTGGTCAAGGGCGACGACGGCCACTGATCCTGTTCACAGACCGACAGCGGGCCGCTCTTTCCATCGGAAGGGGCGGCCTTCTGCTTTTGGGTGTGCTATGCCGCGCGCGCAGATGACCGAAGTTCACACTCCCGCCGAGGCCCCGACCCAGGAGCGCCCCCTTATTTCCACCGCCCAGCCGGAAGACTTCTTCCAGCTGTTGAAGCCGCGCGTCATGTCGCTGGTGGTCTTCACCGCCGCGACCGGCCTGGTCGTGGCGCCGGGGTCGATGAACCCCTTCGCCGCCGCCATCGCCATCCTGTGCATCGCCGTCGGCGCGGGCGCGGCGGGCGCGCTGAACATGGCGCTGGAGGGCGAGACCGACGCCCTGATGCGGCGCACGCGCGGCCGCCCGGTCGCGGCGGGACGTGTCCGTAAAAACGATGCGATGGCCTTCGGCGTGGTGCTGAGCCTGTTTTCGGTCATGCTGCTGGGCATGAACGCCAATTGGCTGGCGGCGGGGCTGCTGGCCCTGACCATCGTCTATTACGCCGGCTTCTACACCCTGCTGCTGAAGCGGCGGACGCCCCAGAACATCGTCATCGGCGGCGCGGCCGGCGCCTTTCCGCCGGTGATCGGCTGGGCCGCCGCGACCGGCCATGCGCCGTGGCAGGCCTGGCTGCTGTTCCTGATCATCTTCCTGTGGACCCCGCCGCACAGCTGGGCCCTGGCCCTGTATTCGGCCGGCGACTACGCCAAGGCGGGGATTCCGATGATGCCGGTGGCGCGCGGGGCCAGATCCACCCGTCTGCAAATTCTGATCTACAGCCTGGTGTTCGTGCCGGTGGCGATCCTGCCCGGCGTGACGGGTCTGGGCGGCGCGATCTATCTGGCCGTCTCGATCCTGGGCGGGATCGGCTTTCTGGGCCTGGCGCTGCGGCTCTATCGCTCGCGCGCCGGGGACGAACCCGACAAGGTCGAAGCCGTGGGACGCGAGGCCGCATTGTACGACGTCCGCGCCCAGGCCAAACCGGCACGTGACCTGTTCGCCTTTTCCATCCTCTATCTGATGGCGTTGTTCTCGGCGCTGCTGATCGAGGCCCTGTCCGGTCTGGGAGCCTAATGCCGTGCGTCTGACCCCCGAAGAACTGCGCGCGCGCAAACGCCGCAACGTCTGGATCGCCCTGGCGCTGGTCGCCTTCATCGTCCTGGTCTTCGCCACCACCGTCATCCGCCTGCAGCAGAACCAGGCCGACGAGCGGGCGCTGCGCGACGCGGTCGACGGCGCGCCCCTATGAAACCGGCGCGCCAGAACATGATCGCCGTCATCTGCGTGCTGACGGTGATGGGGATGACGGGCGCGGCCTTCGCCGCCGTGCCCCTGTACCGGATGTTCTGCCAGGTCACGGGCTTCGACGGCACGACCATGCGGGCCGACAAGGCGCCCGACACGGTGCTGGATCGGACCGTCACGGTGCGGTTCGACACCAATGTGCGCGGCGTGCCCATGACCTTCCGCGCCGAAAGCCCCACCCAGCGCGTGCGGATCGGCGAGACGGGCCTGGCCTATTTCGACGTGACCAACACCTCGGACAGGCCGATCCAGGTTCGGGCCAGCTACAATGTCTCGCCCGAACAGACGGGGCCGTATTTCCAGAAGCTTCAGTGTTTCTGCTTCACCGACCAGACCCTGGCGGCGGGCGAGACGCGCCAGTTCCCGGTCCAGTATTTCATCGCCCCCGAACTGGCGACCGACCGCGAGGCCCAGGGCGCGCGCGACATCACCCTGAGCTACACCTTCTTCCCGTCGGTCGACGCGCCCAAGGCGTGATGGGGCGTCCCGGCGTGGATTTTCCGGGCGTCGGCTGCGGCCTGGTTGTCCAGCGCCCCGACGGACGCGTGCTGCTTTACCGGCGGTTGAAGGTGCCCGAGGCCGGGTTCTGGACCATCGTCGGCGGCAAGGTCGATCCCATGGAGCCCAGCCGGGAGGCCGCCCGCCGCGAGGCCGAGGAAGAAAGCGGCCTGACGATCGGCGCGGTCGATTTCCTGTGCCTGGCCGAAGCGATTCTGCCCGCCGACCGCCAGCACTGGATCTCGATGATCTATGTCACGCACGACTTCGCCGGAGAGGCGCGTCTGACCGAACCCGACGCCTTTTCGGACGTGGGCTGGTTCGATCCCGACAGGCCGCCCCAGCCCCTGTCGGTCTTCACCGCCCAGGCCTTTGCGGCGCTGAAAAAGGCGGAAAGGCGGCGCCCCTCTGGCGCGGCGAAAAAGGGGACGCTATAGCCGGAAGCAAAGGCGACTCCATCGCCCGCCGACAGGGAAGAAACGCATGGCCGATGCGCACGCTGCTCCGCAGCACGACTACCACCTGGTGCCGCCCAGCCCGTGGCCGCTGCTGTCTTCCATCGGCGCGACCATCATGTTCATCGGCGCCGTCATCTGGATGAAGGGCCTGGCCCCCGCCGACGGCGGTCCGATCGCCGCCAACTTCCTGGCCCAGGGCAAGCCGGCCGTCTTCTTCGCCGGCCTGGCGGGGGTGCTGGTCTCGGCCTTCGGCTGGTGGTCGGACGTGATCAAGGAATCCAAGGGCGGCGACCACACCCCGGTCGTGTCCCTGGGTCTGCGCTACGGCATGATCCTGTTCATCGCGTCCGAGGTGATGTTCTTCGTCGCCTTCTTCTGGATGTTCTTCGACATGGCCCTGTTCCATGAATCGCGCGCCCTGACGCCGGAAGTCGGGACCTGGGCCGACACGGCCAAGGCCTGGTCGACCTGGCCGCCCAAGGGGGTCGAGGTCCTATCGCCCTGGCAATTGCCGCTGCTGAACACCGTGACGCTGCTGCTCTCGGGCTGCACCGTCACCTGGGCGCACCACGCGATCCAGGTCGACGACCGCAAGGGCGCCAAGATCGCCCTGGGGCTGACCGTGGCGCTGGGCGTGCTGTTCACCTGCGTCCAGGCCTATGAGTATCACCACATCCTGCACGAGCACCTGTTCTTCAACGAAGAGGCCGTGAACTCGGGCCTGTACGGCTCGATCTTCTTCATGGCGACGGGCTTCCACGGCTTCCACGTTCTGATCGGGACCATCTTCCTGACGGTCTGCCTGATCCGTCTGCTGGCCGGGGACTTCACCCCCAAGAAGCATTTCGGTTTCGAGGCGGCGGCCTGGTACTGGCACTTCGTGGACGTGGTCTGGCTGTTCCTGTTCGCCTTCGTCTACGTCGTCTTCGGTTGATCGAAGACAGAACCGAGGATGCAGAGGCGGCGCGGGACGAGTCATCGTCCCGCGCCGTCGCCGTTTGCGCCGACCCCGTGCGGGCGGGTCTGCGGGGGCGTTGTCCGCGCTGCGGTCAGGGGGCGCTGTTCGACGGCTTCCTGAAGGTCCGGCCCGCCTGCACCGCCTGCGGGCTGGATTATTCGACCATTCAGACGGGCGACGGCCCCGCGAGCTTCATCATGCAGATCGCGGGATTCCTGGTTGGATTTTCGGCCCTGTTCGTCGAGATCAAATTCCATCCGCCGATGTGGGTGCATCTGGTCGTCTGGCTGCCGCTGGTCGTGGTCCTGTCCCTGGCCCTGATGCGGCCGGGCCGGGGGCTGATGATCGCCCTGCAATACCGGAATCAGCGATGAAGCGTTTCCCCTGGATGCTGACCGTCGCGACGGCCGCCGCCCTGGTCCTTCTGATCGGCCTGGGCGTGTGGCAGGTCGAGCGGCTGAGGTGGAAGGAAGGTCTGATCGCGGCGGCCGAGGCGGCGGCGGCGAAACCGCCCGCGCCCCTGGCCGACGTTCTGGCCGACGCCGGGCGCGGGGACGGGTTGGAGTTCCGTAAGGTCCTGATGGTGTGCCGGGGCCTGGCGACGGCGCCCTATGTCGAGCTTCAAACCATACACGACGGGACGCCCGGCGTGCGGCTGGTGTCGGCCTGTCGACCCGAGGGAGAGGCCTTCACCGTGCTGGTGGACCGGGGCTTCGTCGCCGACACGATCTCGGCCCGGCCCCCGGTGATGGAGACGACCCTGCCGCTGGTCCTGGTCGGTGAGTTCCGTTCGGTCCCCCCGCCCGGCGCCTTGTCGCCCGCGCCGCGCGACGGCCGCTTCTACGTTCGCGACACGGCGGCGATGGCCGAGGCCCTGCATGTCGCCGGTCCGCTGCGGCCCGAGGCGGTCTACGCCCTGACCGCGACCAATCCGGAGTTCGGGGCGCTGACGCCGTCGGCGCCGCCGGCGGCCTTTTCCAACAATCATTTCGGCTACGCCCTGACCTGGTTCGGACTGGCGATCGCGCTGGTCGGCTTCTATGTGGCGCTGCTTCGTCGGCGATCGAAGAAAGACCTGTCCTGAGCGCGCAACTGCACACCCTGTCCAACGGCGTCCGCGTCGTCTGCGATCCCATGCCCGGCCTGAAGACCCTGGCCGTCGTCGTCACCGTAAAGGGCGGCGCGCGCTGGGAGGCCGAGGACCGCTCGGGCTGGTCGCACCTGCTGGAGCACCTGGTGTTCAAGGGCGCGGGCGACATGGCCGCGCGCGAGATCGTCGAACGGATCGAGGCCGAGGGCGGAAACATCAACGCCTCCACCGGCTATGAACGCACCAGTTTCGAGGTGCGCGCCCTGGACGGCTCTCTGCCGCTGGCGATGCAGGTGCTGTCGGACCTGGTGTTCCGTCCCACGCTCGATCCCGCCGAGATCGAGCGCGAGAAGGACGTGGTCGCCCAGGAGATCGCCGAGGCCTTCGATACGCCCGACGACCATGTGTTCGAAATGGTCCAGACCCGCGCCTTCGCCGGCCAGCCGCTGGGCCGGCCGATCCTGGGCTCGATCGCCAGCCTGAAGCCCGCGGACAAGGCCAGCGTCGAGGCGTGGCGCGCGCGGCTGTATTCGCCCGACCGAATGGTGGTTGCGGTGTCCGGCGCGGTGGAGGAGGGCGCGTTGCTGGCCCTGGCCGAGCGCTGGTTCGGCGCTGCGGTCGCGACCCCGGCCGATACGCTGGCCCCCGCCGTCTTCGTCGGCGGTCACGCCAGGCTGACGCGCAAGATCGAACAGGCCAATCTGGTGTTCCAGCTGCCGGGTCTGGCCGCGACCGACCCCGCCCTGTCCGCCAAGCGGCTGTTCACCGAAATCCTGGGGGGCGGCATGGCCTCGCGCCTGTTCCAGAGCGCGCGCGAGACGCGGGGTCTGGCCTACGCCATCGACGCCTATCAGGAGCCGTATCAGGACGCGGGGGTCCTTGGGGTCTACGCCGGAGCGGCGGCCGAGCGCGCCAGGGAGCTGGCCGAGGTCTGCGCCCACGAGGTCCGGGGCCTGGCCGAGACGGGGCCGACGCCCGCCGAACTGTCGCGCGCCAAGGCGGTGTTGAAGGCCGGCCTTTGGATGTCGGACGAAAACCCGATGAGCCGCGCGGGCCGCAACGCCGCCCAGACCCTGATCTTCGGCGCGCCGCGCTCCAGTCCCGCCCTGACCGAAGAGCTGGAAGGCCAGACGATCGAGGACGTGCGCGCCGTCGGCGCCCGCCTCTTGGCGTCGGGCCAGACGGCCAGCGCGGTGCTGGGCCCCAAGGCGGCGGCTGCGGCAGGCGAGACCTTCGCCACGATCCTGTTCCCCTGAATTTTACGGGAACGCGCGGCGACCCTCTCGGGTTATGCTGACGCTTTCAAACCTCGGAGACACCCATGTCCGTCCGCGTCGCCCTGATCGTCGGCAGCCTGCGCAAGGGCTCCTATTCGCGCGCCATCGGCATGGCGATGAAGGAGATCGCCGCGCCGGGCCTGGACCTGGTCCCGGTCGAGATCGGCGACCTGCCCCTGTACGACCCCGACCTGGACAATGACGCGCCGCCCCCAGCCTGGACCCGCTTCCGGGGCGAGGTGGCTGCGACCCAGGCGGTTCTGTTCGTCACGCCCGAATACAACCGCTCCATCCCCGGCGCCCTGAAGAACGCCCTGGACGTCGGCTCACGCCCCTATGGCCACAGCGTCTGGTCGGGCAAGCCCGCCGCCATCGTCAGCGTTTCGCCGGGCGCGCTGGGGGCTTTCGGCGCCAACCACCACCTGCGCCAGCCGCTGGTGTTCCTGAACATGCCGACGATGCAGCAACCCGAGGCCTATATCGGCAACGTCGCCGACCTGCTGGACGAGAACGGCAAGCTGAAGAAGGACGACACCCTCAAATTCCTGAAGGGCTTTACGGATGCGTTCGAGGCCTGGATCGGGAAGACGAAGGAATAATCGCCCGTCGTGATGAACGGACGTGGATGGGATTCCGCTGGCGCGGGACAGAGCAACACCCGCAATTGAAAACGGCGGCCCGTTGCGGGGCCGCCGTTTCCGTATCGGATGTGACCGAACTCAGACGGTCTGGAGCTGGCCAGCCGATTCCTTGCCCGAACGCTTGTCGCGTTCCAACTCGTAGGAAACCTTCTGGTTTTCGTCCAGGCCGCGCAGGCCGGCGGCTTCGACGGCCGAGATGTGGACGAAGACGTCCTTGCCGCCGTCGTCGGGTTGGATGAAGCCGTAACCCTTGGTCGGGTTGAACCATTTGACAGTGCCGGTAGCCATTTTGAGACCTCCGCTAGAAGTTGACCGAGGGAACGCCCCTGCGGCCTGTCGGGTCTGAATGGGATCGGCCTGGACTCATGCGTTCGCAAGGAGAGTGGGCGTTACGCAGAGAGATCGACGAGGCTCATAAGCGCAGGCTTTCGCGGCAAAAGCAAGACGCGGGGCGTTCGGGCGACTTGGCGACGGAACGGCCCCGCTTCCAAGACGTTGTCATGGTTCACGAAAGGTCTTCCCTCATGAACCGCACCCATGTGGTCGAGCGCGCCTACCAGCTTGCCCGGACCCCCGAATGTCTGAACACCGGCGATGTGGTGAAGGCCCTGTCGGCCGAAGGCTATTCGAACGCCGACATCTCGCACTTTCAGGGCGCGTCGATCCGCGCCGATCTGAACCGCATCTGCAAGGCGACGGCCGCTCAGGCGGCCTGATCTCAGGTCAGATTTCAGGCCAGTCCGGCCATGACCGGGGCCTCGGCCGCGCTTTCGGGAAAGACGCGCGCATCCAGCGCGGCCCGGTCGATCCCCATGTGATCGCGCAGGACGCCCTTGAACACCGAGCGGATGTCCAGGGTCGGGCGCAGGTCGCGATCCTCGAACAGCCGACCCTGGGCCAGGGTCGGCCAGTCGCCGACCGGCCCGCCGCGCTTCAAGGCGCCGCCCGCCAGCAGCAGGGACGAGGCCGTGCCGTGGTCGGTGCCTTGGGTGCCGTTGGCGCGGGCGGTGCGGCCGAACTCGGTGGCGACCACCACCAGGGTGCGACGCCAGTCGTCGCCCAGTCCCGTCATCAGCCCTGCCGTCAGTTGGTCGAGGCCGGTCAGGCGCGTCTGCAGTTGCGCCTTCTGGCCGGCGTGGGTGTCCCAGCCGTCCAATGAGACGGCGACGATGTCGGCGCCCTCCGGTCCCGTCATCAGCCGGGCCACCGCCGCCCCCAGGGCGCGCGCGTCGTTGCGGCGCACTGACCCGTCGCCCGAGGCTTCGGCCTGAGCTTCGGTCGCCAGGCCCCGCATCAGGTTCGGTCCCAGCAGCGGATCGTCGGCGTAGAGGTCCTGGAGCCTCAGGGCCAGCCGGTCGTCGGGCCGCACCTGGCCGCCGGGCGACCAACTGGACACGGCCGCGTTCCCCCGCAGGATCAGCGGCGTCTGGGCGCCGATGGACAGACCTTTCAGCGGCTGCCCGCCGGCGGCGACGATGGCGCGGTTCAGCCAGCCGTCCTCCTGGCGACGCAGGGTGGCCGCGCCGTTCTCCAGCACGTCCTGCGCCTCGAAGTGGGAGCGGATGCGCACGGGCAGGGCGACGGCCGGGGCGAAGCGCAACTGCCCTCGGCCATAAAGGTCATGCAGCCCCGTCAGGGCCGGGTGCAGGCCGAAACCGTCGCCCAGGGCCAGGGCGCCGTCCGCCTGTCCCGGCGGAGGCACGGCCAGGCCGCCGCGCAGGGGAACATAGGCGGCGTCGCCATAAGGCGGGGTGACGGACAGGCCGTCCATGGCCCCCCGCGCGATCAGAACGACCAGCTTGGGTCGGGCGGCGGGCGACAGGGCCGAGACGCGCCCGGCGAAGGCCAGGCTGATTCCTGCGGCGGCCCCGCCCAGAAGGGCGCGGCGGTTGAGGGCGATGGGGGTCATCGGCGCTGAAACTCCGGCGACATGAACAGGAGGGCGAGGGCTTCGGGGCGGCTTTCGGCGCGGGCGATGGTCTGTCGGGTGCGCTCGCTCATGCGGTCGCCCAGGGCGTCGACGGCGATCTGGACGGGATCGGCCGTCCGCGCGCTGTCGGCCATGGCGCGTGACCAGTCCAGCCGCTTGACCAGGGCGTCCGGCCCGGCCCAGTCTCCGGCCGTGTCGGGCCATCCCTGCGGCGAGGGCGGCGAGAACGGCGGCTGGCCCATGGCGATCAGGGCTTGACGCAACGGCTGAAGCCGCTGGGGCGCCACGCCCAGGGCGCGATGCGCCGACATCACGAACTCATAGGGCGTCTTCACCTTGGCCGGCTGGGGCGTCCAGGTCTCGGGCGCGGCGGCCAGGGCGTGGGCCACCTGGGCCAGGTCGCCGCCCGTGCGGGTCCAGGTCTGCTCCAGCCGCGCCGTCAGGGCCGGGGGCGGATCGTCGGCGACGAAATGGGCCGCGATCCGGTGCGACAGACGCCGCGCCGTGGCCGGATGGCGGGCCAGGTCGCGCAGGATCGCCTGACCCTGGGCCAGGCCCGGCTGGCGATAGGTCTTGCCCATGACGGTGCGGGCGCCCGGCTCGTGCACATTGGCGCGGAACAGGAAGGCGCCGGTGACGCCATCGTCTCGGTCACGGGCGTTCGGCGTCGACCAGCCGGTCAGGGCGCGCGCCAGTTCGGTCACGTCGCCCTGGGTGTAGCCGCCGTCGACGCCGACGGTGTGCAACTCCATCATCTCGCGCGCCAGGTTCTCGTTCAGACCGGCCGAACGGCGTCGCCCGGCGGGGCTGTCCGGCCCGATCGAGCGCGCCTGATCCAGATAGAACAGCATGGCGGGATGCTGTTCTGCGGCCAGGGCCAGGTCCTCGAACCGGCCGAAGACGTGGGGGCGGATCGCCTCGCGCTCGAACTGGTCGGCGAAGGCGCCGGCGTCGAACTTGACCAGGGAGACGGTGAACAGGTTCGACCAGAACAGGGCCCACCGTTCGGCGAAGCCGTCGTCGGTCGTGGCGGCGAAGCGGGCGCGGGCCAGGAAGGCCTGGGCGGTGTCGTCGGCGATGGCGCGCCGCGCCGCCTGTCGCGCCTCGCGCCGGGCCTGGGCCGTGGGATCGACGGCGCCGGGCGTGGGAGAAGCCGCCGCGTCCGGGCGCATCGCCGCTCGGGGCGCGGCGGCTCGATAGTCCTGAAGTTGGTCCAGCCGCTGGGCCGCGTCGGGAAAGTCGCCAGGCGGCTGGGGCGCGCCCTGGGGCCGGATCTGGGCCGCCAGCCAGCCGCTCGGATCGGGCGCGACGCGCGCGATCTCGCCGGGCCGGGCGCCCAGGCCCAGCCGGGTCAGGGCCAGGGCGGCGTCATGCGCGGATGCAGCCATTACGATCTCCTCGTCGCCCCGAGGAGTGTAACGCGCCGGCACGAAAACTCCGTCGCCGGCCTTCACCGACGTCAGAGGAAATTCGGTCGTCCGATCAGGTGGCCAGCCAGACGGCCTGTCAGGCGGCCTGGGCCAGGCCCGTCTCGGCCTCGGCGATCAGGTCGCGGTCGTCCACCTGCCACGGATGGAAGTCGGGCTTGTAGAAGGCCAGATAGTCCCCGATCATCCGACGATACAGACCCGGCTTCAGCCACAGCCAGCGGAACAGGCCAAACCGCGCCCGCCAGCCGACGATGCCGTCCTGCTTCAGCAGCATATAGGTCGTCTCGCGCACCGTCTTGGTGAACAGCAGCGTCGTCAGGACCATGGCCCAGCGCCGGATGCGCCAGCGCTTCAGCGGGCTGAGGTCCCGGGTCGCGTGCAGGAAGACGTCATAGGCCACGCCCTTGTGCTCGATCTCCTCGATGGAGTGCCAGCGCCACAGGCGGGCCAGATCGTGGGGCGAGCCCTTCAGCAGCTCCGGATCGGCCAGCAGCCGATGGGCGAAGGCGGCGGTGAAATGCTCCAGCGCCATGGTCGCCGCCAGCTGGGCCAGGGCCGGACGCGCGCGGGCGATGTCGAGGCGGGCGGCGACATAGGCCTCGATCTCGGCGGTCTCGTAACCGGCGCGTTCGGTGATGGCGTTGAAGGCCATGTGCTCGCGCGTGTGCGCCCCTTCCTGCACGGTGAAGGCGCGGATATCGGCGGCCAGGTGCGGCGGCGCATCCTTGGCGAACCGCTTGACCGACTGGATGAAGAACCTCTCCCCGTCCGGGAAGGTCAGGCTGAGGGCGTTCATCACAGCGGTGCCGAACGGGTCGCCGTCCAACCACCAACGTGGCGTCGCGGCCTCGCGGTCGATATGCAGGTCGCGCGGCTTGATCTGGAGGTCGGCGGGGGTGGCGGATTTCGCCATGGGTCTGCTCCTCGATTTCGGGATCAGAATGGAGTTAACTGACATTGATGTCAACTAATGGTCCGGTGAGGCGGCGCCGCGGGGCGGTGGCGCGCGAAGAGGCGCTGGAGGCGGCGCGCGACCTCTTGCTGTCCGGCGGCCCGGCGGCTGTGACGCTGAAGGCGGTGGGCGAGCGTATGGGCGTGGGGCACGCCAATCTGATCCATCATTTCGGCTCGGCGGCCGGGCTGCAGGGCGCGCTGATGGATGCGATGGTGCGCGATCTGGCGCAGCGCATCGAGGCCGGCCTGAGCGACGGCCGCGAGAGCGTGGACCCGGAACGGCTGATGACCGTGGTGTTCGACGCCTTCGGCAAGGGCGGGGCCTCGCAGATGGCCGCCTGGCTGGCCCTGGCGCGCGAACAGGGGCGGGCGGAAAGTTTCGCCCAGGTGGTCCGCGACCTGGCCGACCGGCTGGCGGAGATGGCGCCGGACGACCCCTGCGCGGCGGAACGGGCGCGGTCCCTGGTCATGACGGCGGCCTATATGGCCTTCGCCGAGGGACTGATCGGGGACATACTGACGCCCATGCTGGACGCGCCCGAAGGCCTGGGGCGCGCCCTGGCCCTGAAGTTGACGGCGACCGTCTTGGCGGAACCGTGAGTGCAGGCCACACTCATCCTGTTGTATGAGGCGTCATGGCCCTGTTGGACTGGATGAGCGATGTGGCCGGGCCCGTGGTCCGGGGCGACGGGGTGCTGCTGCGCCCGCCGCGCGCGGCCGACCATGCCGCCTGGTCGGTCCTGCGCGACGGCTCGCGCGACTATCTCCAGCCCTGGGAGCCGGCCTGGCCCGACGACGACCTGACCAAGGCCGCCTTTCGCCGCCGTCTGTCGATCTATGCGCGCGAGATGGAGCTGGGCAACGCCTGGCCCTTCTTCGTCTTCATCGACGAGGGCCGCACCCTGGTCGGCGCCGTGACCCTGTCGAACGTGCGGCGCGGCGTGGCCGAGACGGGGACCCTGGGCTACTGGATCGGCCGTCCCTTCGCGGGACGCGGTCACACCACCGCGGCGGTGCGCGGCGTGGTCGGCTTCGCCTTCGACCGGGTCAAGCTGCATCGGCTGGAGGCGGCCTGCCTGCCGACCAATCTGGCCTCGCGCCGGGTGCTGGAGAAATCGGGCTTTCGCAACGAGGGCCGGGCCCGGGCTTATTTGAAAATTAACGGCGAGTGGGCAGACCATCTCCTGTTCGGCCTCGTCGAGGACGAGTTCGATCGCACCGGCCGCGACCCGTCGTCGTGAGGGAAGAGTGACGCCTTGAATACGCGAGCCCGATCCCTGGCCTGGGACGCGACGACCGCCATAGAGGCGCTCGCGGCCGCCGACACGGCCCTGTGGATCTGGACGCCGTCCGAGGATCAGATTCGGTTCACGGGCGCGACGCGCGCCCTGGGCCTGGGGCCGCTGGCGCCGGAATGTTCGGGCGCGGGCTTCGTCGCCCTGGCCCTGCCCCAGGACCGGTCGCTGGCCGAACAGATGCTGAAGCCCAAGGCCGAGGGGACCGAGGTGGTCGTGCGTCTGCGCATGCGCGGGTCCGAGACCTGCCTGTGGCGCGGCGTCTGGCTGGAGGACGGCCTGCGCGCCGCCGGCGTCGTCGCGCTGGAGACGCGGCTGGCGGGGCTGGAGCGCGATGTGCTAACCGGCCTTCTGGATCGGCGCGCCTTCCTGGCCCGCATCGCCGAGGTGCTGACCAAGCCGGGCGAATACGAACTGGTCGTGGGCGACGTGGATCGTCTGCGGCGGTTGAACGAGGCCCTGGGTCACGAACGCACCGACCTGGTCCTGTCGGCCCTGGCCTCGCGCCTGGCCGCCGCCTTCCCCCAGGACGCCTCGGCCGCCCGCATCGGCGAGGACGAGTTCGCCATCATCGTGCCCAAGACCGCCGCCCACACCAGCTATCGCGTGCGCGAGGCGCTGGAACAGCCGCTGCGCGTCGCCGGTTTCGACATCTATCCGACCGTCTCGATCGGCGCCCTGGTGGTCGAAGGCGGCCCCGACGCCCCCGATGCGGCCGAGCTGCTGCGCCGGGTCGAACTGGCGGTGGAATCGGCCAAGGCCGCGGGGCGCGGCGGATCGGCCGCCTATGGCCGCGCCCTGGAAAGCGACAGCCTCAGCCGTCTGGCGCTGGAGGCGGACCTGAGGAACGCCTTCGTGCGCGGCGAGATCGTGCCCTTCTTCCAGCCTATCGTGAACCTGAACACCGGGGCGGTCGCCGGCTTCGAGGCCCTGGCGCGCTGGCGTCACCCGCGTCGCGGCCTGGTGCCGCCGGACGAGTTCCTGGGCCTGACCGCCGACCTGGGCATGATGAACGAACTGGGCCTTCTGATGATGACCCAGTCGGCCCGGCAGCTGGCCGAGTGGCTGGAGCGTCACCCGCTGGCCGGCCGCCTGTTCTGCAGCGTCAATCTGTCGGTCGGCGAGATCGAGCGCCCGCACCTGTGCGAGGACGTGGCCCGCGTCATCAAGGAAAGCGGCCTGCCGCGCGGCGCGCTGAAGCTGGAAGTCACCGAAGGCGACATCATGCGCGACACCGAGCGGGCGGCCGAGGTGCTGCAGTCGCTGAAGGACGTGGGGGCGTCGCTGGCGCTGGACGATTTCGGCACCGGCTTTTCGTCCCTGTCCTATCTGGCGCGCCTGCCGTTCGACACGCTGAAGATCGACCGCTATTTCGTGCTGACGATGAACAAGGACGAGGGCTCGGCCAAGATCGTCAAGTCGGTGGTCAACCTGGGCCGCGACCTGTCGCTGGAGGTCGTCGCCGAGGGGGTGGAGAACGCCGAACTGGCCCGGCTGCTGCTGGAGGCCCAGTGTCATTACGGCCAGGGCTTCGGCTACGCCCCCGCCCTGCCCGCGCAGGAGGCCGAGGTCTATCTGGCCGAAAGCCTGGCCGACGGCTCGGCGCCGATCAAGCAGCGGTCGGCCTGAGGTCGGATCCGATGGTGGTCCGCCCGTGACCGACGCCCGACTGGAAATCGCCGCAGGCTTCGCGACCGCCCAGGGACCGAAGGCCGACAATCAGGATTTCGGCGGCGTCCACATCGGCACGGCGGCCGAGCAGCGCGAACATGGGGTGGTCGCCGTCATCGCCGACGGAGTTTCGGGCTCCAGGGCCGGTCGGATGGCGGCCGAGTTGACGACGCGCAGCTTCATCGACGGCTATCTGGACCAGAACCCGTTGAACGGCATCGCCCCGAACGGGATCAGGGCGCTGAGGGGCTTCAATCGCTGGCTCCACGCCAAGGGGCGCAGCGACCCGGCCATGGAGGCGGCGGCCACCACCTTCACCGCCCTGATCCTGCGCGGGCGAGAGGCGACGGCCCTGCACGTCGGCGACAGCCGCGCCTGGCATTTCCGCGACGGCGTCCTGACCCGCCTGACCGAGGATCACACCCGCGCCCAGCAGGGGCTGAGCCATGTCCTCTATCGCGCGGTCGGCATCGAGGCGGACGTCAAGCTGGACGTGCGCCAGGTCCGGCTGGAGCCGCACGACCGGCTGCTTCTGACCACCGATGGGGTGCATGGAGTGCTGACGGACGCCGTCATCGCCGGACTATTGGCGCGGCGCGGATCGCCGGACGCCGACGCACGCGCCCTCCTGGCCGAGGTCGAGGCGGCGGGCGCGCGCGACAACGCCACCGCCATCGTCATCGACGTGGTCCGCACCGGCGCGCCGGACTGGGAGGCGATCACCGCCGAGGCGGAAGGTTTGGCTATCCTGCCCCCGCCCGAAACGGGCGAGGTCGTGGACGGCTTTCAACTGCAGCGGCTGGTGGCGGACGGGCGATACACGCGCCTGTTCCTGGCCAAGGATACGCTGGGCGAACATGGGGCCGTGGTGCTGAAGTTCCCCAAGCCCGCCGTGGTGTCCGAACGCGGCGCCCGCACCGCCTTCCTGCGCGAGGCCTTTATCGGCCGCCGCATCGACAGCCCCTTCGTCGGCAAGGTGCTGACCCTGGACCCCGGCCGTCAAAGCCGCCTCTATATCGCCCAGCCCTTCCACGCCGGACAAACCCTGCATGCGCGGCTGGCCGACGAAGGGCCGCTGGAGATCGCCGAGGGCGTCGCCGTGGCGCTGAAGCTGGCGCGCGCGGTGTCGAGCCTGCACCGGGCGGGCGTCACCCATCGCGACATCAAGCCCGACAATGTGATCCTGGAGGGGAACGGCGGACTGAAGCTGGTGGACCTTGGCGTCGCGCGTCTGCGTCAGGCCGAGGAGTTCGCCGAGGCCGAGGCGCCCGGAACCGCCGGCTACAAGGCGCCCGAGATGTATGCGGGGCAGAGCGGCGATCCCGCCACCGACCAGTTCGCCCTGGGCGTGACCCTGTATCGGCTGTTCACGGCGACCTATCCCTGGGGGGCGGTCGATCCGGCCGACGCCCCGCGCTTCGACCGGGCGCCGACCCCCGCCTCGCGGCGGCGGCCCGACATGCCGGCCTGGCTGGAGGCCGCCCTGATGCGCGCCGTCGCGGTCGATCCGAACGAGCGGTTCGAGGACGTCGAGGAGCTGATCCATGTGCTGGAGACGGGCAGCGCCGTCGCCGCCCCGCCGCCGCGCCGGCTGTCGCTGATCGAACGCGATCCGGTGCGGTTCTGGCAGGGGGTCAGCCTGCTGCTGCTGATCGCCCTTCTGGTGGCGATGACGACGCGCTGAGGCGCGTCGCGCCTGCTTCATGCCGGGCTCAGGCCTGTCTCAGGCTCGGCCGCCCTGGCTGGACAGCATGGCCGCATCCACGCCCAGTTGAGCCAGGGCGCGGGTCCATTTGGAGGCATGGTCGGCGTCGAAGATCAGGTCCAGGTCCGCTTCGGCCGTCAGCCAGACGTTCTCGGCCAGTTCGTCCTCCAACTGGCCCTCGCCCCAGCCGGCGTAACCCAGCAACAGGGCCGAGCGGCGCGGGCCGCCCACGTCGTCGGTCATGGCCGCCAGGGCTTCGCGCGTGCCCGTCATGGCCAGGCCGTCGCCAAAGGCCAGGCTGTCGTCCCCGATCATCCAGTCGTCGGTGTGCAGGACGAAGCCGCGCTCGCGCTCGACCGGTCCGCCCATCAGCACGGCGCGGCCGATGGACTGATCGGGGGCGGGGGCGTCCAGCTTGTCCAGAACCGTCTTGAGGTCAACGCCCGGCGCGGGCCGATCCAGCCGCAGGCCCATGGCGTGATCGGGGCCGTGGGCGCAGATCAGGATGACGGCGTGTTCGAATCGGGGATCGCCGATGCCGGGCATGGCGACCAGCAGTCGGCCGGTCAGGGAGGGGACTTCGCTCATGGTCCCCGCATCATCGGGTCGGAAACGGGCGGACGCAAGGCGAAGGGAACGATCGGGCGTCTGGGCGCTTGCGGTCCCGGCCCCAGCTTCTATGTGTCGCAGGCGCTGTTCCATTTTCCGGACCCCAACCCCGCGCGGAGATCCCTCATGACCATCCAGATCGGCGATCGCATTCCCGACACCACCCTGGCCCAGACCACGGCCGATGGGCCCAAGCCCGTCAGCACCGCCGATGTCTTCGCGGGCAAGACCGTGGCCCTGTTCGCCGTGCCCGGCGCCTTCACCCCGACCTGTTCGGCCCGCCATCTGCCGGGCTTCAAGGACCATCTGGCCGACATCAAGGGCAAGGGCGTCGACACTGTGGCCTGCATCTCGGTCAACGACGCCTTCGTCATGAAGGCCTGGGCCGAAAGCCAGGGCATCACGGACGACAGCATCGTCATGCTGGCCGACGGTAACGGCGACCTGACGCGCGCCCTGGGCCTGGTGCTGGACGGCACGGGCTTCGGCCTGGGCGAGCGGTCGCAACGCTATTCGATGCTGGTCAAGGACGGCGTCGTGACCCAGTTGAACATCGAGCAGGGCGGCGAGTTCAAGGTCTCGTCGGCCGAGCACCTGCTGGCGCAGCTCTAAAGTGGATCAATCCACGCTATCGCTTCGCTACTTGAGCGTGGATTGATCGTGAATACCGATGTGTTCAGCCCGGAGAAGCGCAGCGCCGTGATGCGTCGCGTGAAGGGGCGGGATACGTCGCCGGAACTGGCCGTGCGCGCCATCCTGCGCGCGGCCGGGATCGGCTACCGGCTGGGCGGCTGCGGCCTGCCCGGTCGGCCGGACGTGGTGATGAAGGGTCGCCGCACGGTCGTCTTCGTCCACGGCTGTTTCTGGCACGGCCACGATTGCGCGCGCGGATCGCGCAAGCCCAAGGCCAACGCCGAATACTGGACCGCAAAGATCGACCGCAACCGCGCCCGCGACGCCCGTGTCGAGGCCGGCCTGATCCTGGCGGGCTGGCGGGTGCTGAGCGTGTGGGAATGCGAACTGCGCGAACCCGGCTTCGCCGCGCGCCTGACGGCGGCCGTCAAGGCTCAGGCCGCCTCGTCGGCCGCCTGATCGTCGATCTCGGACAGGACGTGCTGCAGGGCGCCCAGCAGGGCCGGCGGCGTCAGGGGCTTGGATACGAAATAGGCCATGCCCGCCGCCTGACAGGCGGCGATGTCCTCGGGCGCCGTGTCGGCCGTGACGGCGATGACCGGCGTGCGCGCATTGGGACCGTCTCCGGCGCGCAGACGGCGGGTCGTCTCGCGGCCGTCCAGCTCGGGCATCCGCACATCCATGAAGATGACGTCGAAGACCGTCTCGGCGCAGCGGTCCAGGGCGATCATCCCGTCGGCGGCGGTGGTGATCTCGCACCCCAGCGGCTGGAGGATCAGCTGCACCGCGCGGCGGTTGATGTCGTGGTCGTCCACCACCAGCAGGCGCAGGGGCCGGTCTTCCTCTTCCTGGGGTTCGCCCTCGGCGGCCGCCGGGCGTGACGGGGGCTCGATCTCCTGTTCGACCGCAGCCGGCGCGGGTGGGGCGACGGGCGGAGCCGCGGGCGCGAGGGGCTGGCTGGGCGCGACCAGGGCGCGGGCGACCGCCAGGCGGCTCTCGTCCAGCCCTTCGATCGGGGTCTCGGCCACGGCCGTGGCGGCGCCCGCCGCCAGGAACAGGGAGACGGTGAACCGCGCGCCCTGGCCGGGGGCGCTGCGGGCCGTCAGCCGGCCGCCCATCAGCTCCACCAGATCGCGGCTGATGGCCAGGCCCAGTCCGCTGCCGCCGTGGCGGGCGCTGACGCCCTCCTGGGTCTGGTCGAACGGATTGAACAGGCGCGTCAACTGGTCGACCGACATGCCCGGGCCCGTGTCGGCCACCTCGATCAGCATCAGATAGCCGCCGGGCTCCTCGCTCCAGGCGTCCAGCCGCAGGGTGATCGTGCCCGTTTCGGTGAATTTGACGGCGTTGGAAATCAGATTGTTCAGAACCTGGCGCAGCCGCATGGGATCGCCGCGCACCGCACGCGGAACCCCGCCCGTGCTTTCCAGCCGCAGCTTCAGCCCCTTGGCTTCGACCGGCCCGCGCCACAGCCGGATCGTCTGCGCCAAAAGCTTGCGCAGGTCGAAATCGACGGTCTCGACCGTCATCCGGCCGGCGCCGATCTTGGAGTGGTCCAGCAGGTCGTCCAGCAGGGCCTTCATCATCAGGCCGGCGTCGGTGATCAGATCGACATTGGCGCGCGTCTGGGCGTCATGGTTCTGAATCTCGGCCGCCCCGGTCAATATGGCGCCGATGGGGGTGCGCAGGTCGTGGCCGACGGCGGCCAGGAAGACGGTGTGGGCGGCCAGATCCTGTTCCGCCTTCAGCCGCAGACGATCTGCCTCTGCCTTGGCGCTCAGCCCCTTCTCGATGGCCTCGCTCATCTTGCGCCAGCCCAGGACGATATAGAGGAAGAAGGCGGCGACGGCGGCCGTGGCGCCGATGACCAGAGAGGCCGGCGCGTCATAGGCCGCCGCGCTCATCGGTATGGCCGCCATGTAGAAGAAATAGGGCGCGACATTGGCGATCAGGATCGCCTTGGATCGCGGCGTGTTGATCATGACGAACAGCAAAGCCGCCGGCGTGATCAGGGCCGCGCAGATGGCCCCGGCCGCACCGCCGGTCAGCCACATCGGCACGGACAGGAAGCCGAAGAACAGGGCGCCGGACGAAATGGCCGCCAGACCCAGCGCCTTGCGCCAGCGTGGCAGGACCGCCGGCGTCGCCCGCGCCGCCGGACTGAAGATCACCTGCTCCAAGAGCTGGATCGCGATGTAGATCGCCGCCCAAAGCAGGCTGCCGGTCCAGCCGATCAGCGGACTGACGACCATGGCGATGGCCACGCCCATGGCCGCGCGCTGAGGCAGGGCCCCGCGCCGCTGACGCAGGGCCACGGTCCAGACCGCGTCGTCGTTATCGAGCTCGGTGCTCTTGGTCATGCAATGTCCCGACCGCGCGCCCTCAGGGTTCGCCTTCGAACATTGTGCGCAGGGGTGACTAACGCTCCGTCAACGGGCGGCGCCGACCGCCTCGGACACGGCGGAAAAACCGTCGGCGCGCAGACGATCCGCCAGATCGCGCTTGATACGGCCGACCAGGCCCGCCCCTTGGTAGATCAGGGCGGAATAGATCTGCACCGCCGTCGCGCCCAGCCGGATGCGGGCGTAGGCCTCGGCCCCGCTGTCGACGCCGCCGACTGCGATCAGGGGCAGGCGGCCTTGGGCGGCCCCCGCGGCGGCGCGAAGGGCCTTTTCGGCGAAGGGGCGGATCGGCGCGCCCGACAGGCCGCCGGCTTCCTGCGCCTGGGGCGAACGCAAGGTCTCGGGCCGTTCCAGCGTGGTGTTGGATACGATCAGGCCGTCGATCCGGTGGGCCAGCGACGCCTCCACGATCATGCCGATCTCGTCGGCGATCAGGTCGGGCGCGATCTTCAGGAAGACGGGCACGCGCCGGGGGGCTGCGGCGGGGCGTGCGGCGTCGATGCGGCCCAGCAGATCGTCCAGCTGCGCGCGGCCCTGAAGCGCGCGCAGGCCCGGCGTATTGGGCGAAGAGATGTTGACGGTGAAATAGGAGGCGCGGCCGGCCAGCCGTTCCAGGCCCGCGACATAGTCCGCCGCCTTGTCCTCCGTGTCCTTGTTGGCCCCCAGATTGGCGCCCACGACGACGCCGGCCGGGCGCCGATCCAGCCGGGCGGCGAAGGCGTCAAGCCCGGCGTTGTTGAACCCCATCCGGTTGATGATCGCCCGGTCCTCACTCAGGCGGAACAGGCGGGGCCGGGGATTGCCGGGCTGGGGCCGTGGCGTGACCGAGCCGCATTCCACAAAGCCGAACCCCAGCCGGGACAGGCCGCTTAGCGCCTCGCCGTTCTTGTCCAGCCCGGCGGCCAGGCCGACCGGATTGGGCAGGTCCAGACCCGCCAGCCGGGTGCGCAGGATCGGATCGTCGGCGGGCGCGGGCGGCAACGGCAGGACCGACAGTCCCTTGATCGCCAGGCGGTGGGCCTGTTCCGGGTCCATCCGGCGCAGCAGGGCGCCGCCCAGGTCGATGACGCTCATCGGTCGTTCTCGAACCGCATCTCGCCTTCGACCGTCACGGAAAAGGCGCGCGACGCCGTGACCGCCGCGACGGGCAGGGGCGCATACAGATGCGGAAACAAGGCCCCGCCGCGCGACGGCTCCCACACCAGTTCGTCGTCGAAGCGGCTCAGGTCCACGCTCAGCAGCAACAGGTCCGACCGCCCGGCGAAATGCTTTCGCGCCGTCTCGGCCAGCTGATCCTGGGTCGACATATGGATGTAGCCGTCGGCCAGATCGACCGGCGCGCCCTCGTAGCGGCCCTCGGCGACGGCCGCGCGCCATTCGGCCGCGTCCACGATCTTGTAGGCGACCTCGGTCATCCGGCGGCGCCCAAGAACTGGGGGCCCAAGGATTGGGGCGTCAAAAACCCTTCGTAGGCGCAGCGCCCCGCCACATCGACGGTGAAGATCGCCGCTGCTCCGGTCGGGAACCCGCCCGCCAGCCGGTCGGTCACGGCGGGCGAAGCGGCGCTTTCCGTCAGATATTCGACCGCCAGAACATGGACGCCCGGATTGTGCGCCAGGATCAGCAGGCAGCCGGCCTCTTCCTCGCTGTTCTCAACGAACCGGCGCAGGGTGTCGGCCGAGGCGTTGTACAGGGCGGGCTCGTCGCGCACCTCCACATCGCCCAGGGCGTCGTGCATCTGGGCCCAGGTCTGGCGCGTGCGCGTCGCGGTCGAGACCAGGGCCAGGTCTGGGCGCAGGCCGCGTTCGGCCAGGGCGCGTCCCATCAGGGCGGCGTCGCGCAGGCCCGTTTCGGACAGGGCGCGCGCCTCGTCCCCGCCGGCGGGGGCCGAAGGCTGGGCCTGGGCGTGGCGCATCAGGATCAGTCGGTGCATGACCCTCGCCATAAGGCGGTTCGCCTTCGCCGAACAGATGGGACGGCGCACAACTCCGCGTCAATCCAGAGGACTCAGTCCGGGGGGGAGGCGGTCGAGGCGACCGGCTGGGGCGTCAGGGCGGGCTTGGCGACCCGCTGGGCCTGGCCGCTGGGTCGGATGCGGGCATAGGCCTGGCGCGTGGCCTCCAGCAGGATCAGCCCCGCCGCCCCTGGCGCGACATGGCGGCCGATCTGTTCGAACCCGTCGGCCAGGGGCAGCAGCGGCCCCCACGGCGGCGCATACAGGGTCTGGGACCAGGCCACGGGCTCCAGCCCCGCCTCGCGCACCAGCCGCTCCAACTGGCGACGAGTGAAGGGCCGACCGTGGCCGAAGGGGGTGTTGTCCGCCCGCGCCCACAGGCCGCCGCGCGCCGCCGCCGCCAGGATGATCCGACCGGTGGGCGCCAGCGCCCGCACGGCTTCCAGCAGCAGGGCGGCCGGATCGTCGGCCTCTTCCAGCGCATGGACCAAGAGGATGCGGTCGAAGGCGCCGGCCATGAAGGGCAGGCGCCGGTCGTCAACCAGCAGGGTGCGGTTGCGGCCGACCGTAGGCCACTGCTCGACCCCCTGGCCGCCCGGCATGGCCGCGACCAGGCGCCGGGCGCCGACGAAGGCGTCCAGCCACGGGGTCGCGTAACCCAGGCCCAGCACGTCGCAGTTGGTCGCCTCGCCCCAGGCGTCCTCCAGCCGCCGGGCCAGCAGCCGCCGCGCCAGGGCGCCGGTCGGCTCGCCGTAGAAGGTTCGAAGCTCGTCGATGCTGCGCCGCATGGTCGCCACTATAGGCCGGGGATCGCCGATCCTGCTAGGATGCCGCCATGACCCTGGATGTCCATCTGTTCCCGTGCCGCAGCGACAACTACGGCTTTCTGATCCGCGATGCGGCGACAGGCGTGGTCGCCGCGGTCGATACGCCCGACGCCGACCGGATTCTCCACGCGCTTCAAGGGCTGGGCTGGGGCCGGCTGGATCTGATCCTGAACACCCACTGGCACCCCGACCACACCGAGGGGAATGCACGGCTCAAGGCCGAAACAGGCTGTGAAATCGTCGGGCCGGAAGAGGTCGCCCGCGTCGCCCCCCTGGACCGGGCGGTCGGGGACGGCGACATCGTCCAGGTCGGCGAGACGCGGTTCCAGGTCACGGCGACGCCCGGCCATACCCTGGGCCATATCGTCTATCGCTCGGCGGCGGACGACCTGGCTTTCGTGGGCGACACCCTGTTCGCCCTGGGCTGCGGTCGCCTGTTCGAGGGCACGGCCGAACAGATGTTCGACAGCCTGCAGCGGCTGAAGGCCTGGCCGGCGCAGACCGTCCTGTGGTGCGCCCACGAATATACGGCCTCGAACGCCCGCTTCACCCTCAGCCTGGACGACCGGCCCGAGACCCGCGCCCATGCCGAGGCGATCTTCGCGGCGCGCGAACGGGGCGAACCCACCGTGCCGACGCGACTGGACGTAGAGCTGCGGTTCAACCCCTTCCTGACGGCGACGAGCGCCGAGGAATTCGCCGCGCGCCGGGCGGCCAAGGACGGCTTCAGCGGCTGAGCACGTCGTCGGCGACCAAACGCACGATGCGGGCCGAGGACGGCCGGCCCGCGACCCCGGCGCCGGGCTCGATGATGATCCGCAGCGTGCCGTTGCGGAAGCTGGACTGGCTGACGCGGCCTTGGTCCGACACTTCGATGCGGCGGATCTTGTCCGCCTCGCGCCGCAGATTGGGCGAGCGCGCCATGCGGGCCACGGCGTCGATGGCCGTCGACAGGGCGTCGGCCGCCACGGCCTCTGACCCCGGCTGGATGTCCACGTCCACCACCACCAGCCGGCCCAGGGTGCGGCTGGCCCGGTCGCTCTGTCGGACGATGTAGTTCCACATCTGCATCGGCGTCAGGCCCGGCGACGCCAGGGGCGCGGCCTCGCCCGCCTGGGACACCGGCGATCCCTGCGGCGCCGTGGTGGTGTAAAGGGTCAGGCCGCCGTCCGCCGTGACCCGCAGAACCTGATCGCCGTTGTCGTTGCGATAGATGATGTCGCCGCGCGGGGCGGGCGTGGGACGCAGCACCCAGATCTCGGTCGAGCGGTCGAACCGCAGCAGAGGCCGCGCGCCCGTCACGTCCAGGGTGAACCCCTGACCCGTCCCCGCGACATAACGGGCTGAGGGCGGCAGGCTGCGACGGGTCTGGGCCTGGCTTTCGGTTGGAACCAGGAGGGGCGCGACGGCGCACAGGCTGGCGCCCCCCGCGACGGCGACGAACGCCATCGCGGTCAGGAACGGCGATTTTTTCGCCCTGACCGATCCCGTCAACTTCATGGAAGAACGGATGAAACCCGCGCGCGGCGGATTTTGGGCGAAGGTCGCCTCAACCCACCAGGTACTGACCGCCGTTCAGCGACAGGGTGCAGCCTGTGACATATCCGGCACGCTCCCCCACCAGCCAGGACACCATGTCGGCGATCTCCTCGCCCTTGCCCAGGCGGCCGACGGGGATCTGGCTGACGATGGAGTCCAGCACCTTGGGGTCCATGGCGCCGACCATTTCGGTGTCGATATAGCCGGGCGCGATGCAGTTCACGGTCACGCCCTTGCGCGCATTCTCCAGCGCCAGCGCCTTGGTGAAGCCGATCATTCCGGCCTTGGCGGCGGAATAGTTGGTCTGGCCGATCTGGCCCTTCTGGCCGTTGATCGAGGAGATGTTGACGATCCGCCCGTGGCCCCGGTCGCGCATGCCGTTGATGACCTGGCGGGTCATGTTGAAGACGCTGTCCATATTGACGCGGATGACGTCGGACCACTGGTCGTGGCTCATCTTGTGGAAGAAGCCGTCACGGGTGATGCCGGCGTTGTTGACCAGGATGTCGATCGGCCCCAGTTCGGCCTCCACGACGCCCACGGCGCGGGCGCAGTCGTCGAAGCTGCCGACATTGCCCTTCACGACCATGACCCCCAGGGCCTTGGCCGTCGCCTGGGCCGCCTCGTCGTTGCCGGAATAGCCGGCGGCGACCTGGAAGCCGTCCTCATGCAGCCGCTGGACGATCGCCTTGCCGATGCCCCGGGTTCCGCCCGTTACGAAAGCCACGCGCGCCATGTCGTCTCCTGTCCCTTGCCGGCCCTTTGCGGGCCTTGTCGATGTTCAGGATTAACTCGCGAGGCGGCGCGCGCAAGGCGTGAATCTGACGCGGCGGAAGTTTCACGCTCCCGTCGCCTTCCGATCCGTCAGGCGGCCAGCCTCTCCATGTCGATGACGAAGCGATAGCGCACGTCGGACTTCAGCATCCGCTCGTAGGCTTGGTTGATCTGATCGGGCGCGATGGTTTCGATGTCGCAAACGATCCCGTGCTCGGCGCAGAAATCCAGCATCTCCTGCGTCTCGCGGATGCCGCCGATCAGCGAGCCGGCGATGCGCCGCCGCCGCCACAACAGGGGCAGGGCGAAGACCGGCAGGCCCTCGGTCGTCAGGCCCAGCATGATCATGGTCCCGTCGCGGGCCAGCAACTGAACATGGCTGGCGATCTCGTGCGTCGCCGAAACCGTGTTGATGATCAGGTCGAATTTTTCGGCCGCCGCCTTCATCGCGTCCTTGTCGGAGTTGATCAGGAAGTGTTTGGCGCCCATCCGCTCGGCGTCCGCCTTCTTGCGGTCAGAGGTGGACAGCACCGTCACCTCCGCGCCCATGGCCGCGGCCAGCTTGACCGCCATATGGCCCAGGCCGCCCAGGCCGATGACCGCCACCTTGGACCCCGGCCCGATCTTCCATTCCTTCAGCGGCGAATAGGTGGTGATCCCCGCACACAGCAGGGGCGCGGCCGCATCCAGCGGCAGGCTGTCGGGGATGGACAGGACGAAATGCTGATCGACGGTGATGTGGTCGGAATAGCCGCCCTGGGTGATCGGCTCGGCCGTGCCGCCCTTCCTGTCCTTGCCGCCATAGGTGCCGGTGAAGCCGGGGACGCAATATTGCTCGACGCCTTCCTGGCAGGAGGCGCATTCGCGGCAGCTGTCGACCATGCAGCCGACGCCGACGCGGTCGCCTTTCTTGAAGCGGGTGACGTTCGATCCCACCGCCTTGACCACGCCCGCGATCTCGTGGCCCGGCACCAGCGGATAGGTGGATCGGCCGGTCTCGCTGCGCGCGGCGTGCAGGTCGGAATGGCAGACGCCGCAGTATTTGACGTCGATCAGCACATCGTCCGGGCCCGGATCGCGACGCTCGAAACTATAGGGCGTCAGCGGCTTGTCGGCGGCGGTCGCGGCGAAGGCGCGTGTGGCGATCGGCATGGGAAGTCCTTCAAAGTGGGGCGGGCGGCAAGGCCTGGATGCGGCGCCGGTCGAACGGGCGCAAGGCGGTTCGGCCTATTTCAGCTTGGCGATCAGCGCCTGGGCCGCCGCCGGGTTCCGCACCTTGGCCCCCGAGATGAAATAGGCGAAGACGTCGCCGCGCTTCGCCCAGGTCCGGACCTGATCCGCCACGGCGTCCAGTTCGGGGCCGGTCATGCCAGTGGGTTCGTCCTCGCGGCTGGACATCAGGCGGGCGTATCGAAAGTCAGATGTTTCCTCGTCGATCTGGGGCCAGGTCGGCTCCTCGTCGTCCACCGCATAGACGATGGCCGCTCCATATTTCCGGGCCAGATCGTGGAACTGCTCGGTGGCGAAGGTGGGGTTCCTGACCTCCAGCGCATGACGCAGCCGTACTCCGTCCTTCTCGGGCGGCAGCAGTTTCAGAAAGCCCTCGAAATCCTCGGCGTCGAACTTCTTCGTGCCCATGAATTGCCAGTTGATCGGCCCCAGCTTGTCGCCCAGTTCGGTCAGGCCCTGGGACAGGAATTTGTCGAAGCTTTCGGCGCCGTCGGATAAAACCTTGCGATTGGTGCAGTATCGGCTGGCCTTGACCGCGAACACGAACCCGTCCGGCGTCTCGTCGCGCCATTTGCGCCAGCTGTCGGGCTTGAAGGTCGAATAGTAGGTGCCGTTGATCTCGATCGAAGTCAGTTTTGACGCGGCGTATTCCAGCTCGCGTTTCTGGACCAACCCCTCGGGGTAGAAGACCCCGCGCCACGGCTCATAGGTCCAGCCGCCGACGCCGATGTGGATGGGGTGGGTCATGGTTCGTCTCCGACTGGATCAGACATCCAGTCCTCATGTCCTTGTCGAATGCGCCGAACGAAAACGTCCGCGTCGTCGATCCGATAAAGAATGGCGTGACTCTTGTAGAAGATGACGTGGGCGTCCGCGCTCAATTCCGGCCGCGCGCTGCCCAGCCGGGGAAACTGCGCCAGCAGGTCCAGCTTCGCGAACAGACCCTCGATATAGTCGTCGGCCTGAGGCGCGCCGAACAGTTCGAGACCTTGCAGATAGACCTGTTGCAGATCCGCCGTCGCCTTGAGGCTGAGGCGAAGCATCAGGACGCGCGGCGCAGTTGCGCGCGCAACTCCTCGATCACTTCACGCGGAGACTGGTCGGAAACACCCGAGGCGTCGGCTTCCTCGATCAGCTTTCGCCAATGGGCGATCTTTTCGGCCTTGATCTGTTCGCGACGGATCAGGTCGCGCACCACGTCGGAGGTGTTGGCGTAGCGGCCGGATTTCGCCTGTTCCTCAACCCAGGCCTTCATCGGGTCGGGCAGTGAGATGTTCATCGTCGCCATGGTCGCCTCCTGTGCAGGGATCAGGCGATCTTTGGCAAACCTTGTCAAGAAGGTTCAGTAGGCGAAGTCGGCGTAGATGCGTTTCACGTCGCCCTGCCAGGCGCCGTGATACAGGTCCAGCAGGCGTTCGGCCGGAGTGATCCCGCTGTCGGCGATGTCTTCCAGTTCCGACAGATAGCCGCGCTCGTCCACCATGCCGCCCGAGAATCTGGCGCGGTTCTTCAGCCCCTGTTTGGCGATGGCGACCAGGTCGACGGCGATGTCGCGCACGCTGCGGCCCGCGACCTCGGCCTTCAGACCCAGGCGGGTCACGTCGCGGCGCAGGCGTTCGTGGTCGGCGATGTCCCAGTCCTTGACCAGGTCCCATGCGGCGGCCAGCGACGGGGCGTCATACAGGACCCCGGCCCACAGGGCGGGCAGGGCGCAGATGCGGCTCCACGGTCCGCCGTCGGCGCCGCGCATCTCCAGATAGGCCTTCAGCCGCACCTCGGGGAAGAGGGTGGTCAGATGGTCGTTCCAGTCCTTGATCGTCGGATATTCGCCGGGCAGGGCGGGCAGTTTCCCGGCCTGGAAGTCGCGGAACGACTGGCCCGAGGCGTCCACGTATTTCCCGCCACGCTTGGCGAAATACATCGGCGTGTCCAGCGCATAGTCGGCATAGCGTTCGAAGCCGAAGCCGTCCTCGAACACGAAGCCCAGCATCCCCGTCCGGTCGGCGTCGGTGTCGGTCCAGACATTGGCGCGGGCCGACAGGAAGCCGTTGGGCCGCCCCTCGGTGAAGGGGCTGTTGGCGAACAGGGCGGTGGCGATGGGCTGCAACGCCAGGGAGGTGCGGAACTTGGCCACCATGTCCGCCTCGCTGTCGAAATCGAGGTTCGCCTGGATGGTGCAGGTGCGCAGCATCATGTCCAGACCCAGCGACCCGACCTTGGGCATATAGGCGCGCATGATGTCGTAGCGGCCCTTGGGCATCACGGGGATCTGGTCGCGCCGCCACAGGGGGTCGAAGCCCAAGCCCAGGAAGCCGACACCGATCTGGTCGGCCACCTGCTTGACCTCCATCAGGTGCTGGCCGGTCTCGTTGCAGATGTCGTGGATGGTCAGGAGCGGCGCGCCCGAAAGCTCCAGCTGGCCGCCCGGCTCCAGGCTGACCGAGGCGACGAAGCCTTCGGCGTTCCTGCGCTCCAGACCGATCAGGACGCCGTTCTCTTCCACGCGAGACCAGCCGAACCGCTGCAGGCCCTCCAGCATGGCCTCGATGCCGCCGGGGCCGTCATAGGCGGGGCGTTCCAACCCGGTCTTGTGAAAGCCGAACTTCTCGTGTTCGGCGCCGATCCGCCACTGGTCCTTGGGCTTGGCGCCCTTGGCCATGGCCTCGATCAGAGCGTCTCTGGAAAGCGGCGCGTTCTCGGCCATCTGTAACCCCTGCTGTCGCGGCTAGATGGCGGCTAATGCGGCGTTCCTCAAGAGGACGAGCGGAGTATTTAACGGTCCCAATCGCCGACCGCCGCCTGCCACAGGGTCATGGCGGCGATGGCGGCGGTGTCGGCGCGCAGGATGCGCGGGCCCAGGGAAACTGCGGTGGTGAAGGGCAGGGACCGCAGCCGCTCGCCCTCTTCCGGCGAGAAGCCGCCCTCCGGCCCGATCAGGATGGACCAGGGTCCAGCGCCGGCTGCGGCAAGCGCTGAAACGGCCGGCGCGCCGCCGGTCTCGTCGCAGAACATCAGCCGCCGATCCGCCTCCCAGCCGTCCAGCAGGGCGTCCAGCCTGATCGGATCGTCCACGGCGGGCACGTCCAGACGCCCGGTCTGTTCGGCGGCCTCCTCGGCGATGGCGTCCAGCCGGTCCAGGCGGATGCGGTCGGCGTTGGTGCGTTTCGTCAGCACCAGCCGCACCCGCCGCGCGCCCAGTTCGGCGGCCTTTTCCACGATGGTCTCGACGCGGGCCTTTTTCACCACCGCCACGATCAGCTCCAGATCGGGGCCGAAGCTCTGGGGCCGCACCTGTTCCTCGGCCCGCAGGATGACGCCCTTCTTCAGCACCTCGGCTATGGTGCAGCGCCACTCGCCGTCACGCCCGTTGAACGCCAGCAGGTCGTCGCCCGCCTTCAACCTCATCACCTGCGTCAGATAGCGGGACTGGTCCAGCGTGGGCGCGACGGCGGCGGCGGGGGCGAGGGACGAGGCGACGTGAAGGCGGATCATAGGGCTTTCGGCGCGGACGGGACGGTTCTCCCGTGGCGATAGCCCGAAATGCAGGCCGGATCGATTCTTCTATGTCCGTGTCTCGATCTCACGCAGCGCCACGGCGCCCGTGAGATCATGGCCGGACATGCCGTCGGCGACGAATCTGTCGATGCAACGCCAGCCGGACGGCCGTATCTCCACGGCATGGCCGCCCAGGCCCGAAAGGCGGATCAGATCCCGCTCCTGGGCGTCCCGCAGCAGTTGGCGGACATGGGTGCGCGACACGGCGAAGCGGCGGCCCAACTCCTCGAACGACCGGCGCAGCCTGTGGCGGTCATCCTGGGCGGGTGCGGAATGATGGCGGCCGCCCTGATTGTCGCGGCATGGCTGGGCCGCTGAGCCGACAAAAGCGACCGCCGTCGAGTGTCAGAGCGTTCGGGCGATCAGCAACTTCATGATCTCGTTGGTGCCGCCGTAGATGCGCTGGACGCGGGCGTCCTTGTACAGCTGGGCGATCGGATATTCGTTCATATAGCCGTAGCCGCCGAACAGCTGGAGCATCTCGTCGATGGTCTCCCCCTGGATGTCCGTCACCCAGTATTTGGCCATGGAGGCGGTGGCGGCGTCCAGCTGGCCCTTCAGATGCAGGCCGATGCAGTGGTCGACGAAGACCTTGGCGACGGTCAGCTTGGTCTTGACCTCGGCCAGTTTGAACTGGGTGTTCTGGAAGTCGATGATCGACTTGCCGAAGGCCTTGCGCTCCTTGACGTAGGCGATGGTGGCTTCCAGTCCGCGCTCGGCGGCGGCGACGCCCTGGACGGCGATGTTCAACCGTTCCTGCGGCAGTTGCTGCATCAGCTGGACGAAGCCCTGGCCCTCGACCCCGCCGATGATGTTGTCGGCCGGAACCTTGACGTCGTTGAAGAACAGTTCGGAGGTGTCGTTGGCCTCCATGCCGATCTTGTGCAGGTTGCGGCCGCGCTCGAAGCCTTCCGCTCCGTCCGTCTCGACCACGATCAGCGACGTGCCTTTCGATCCCTGCGACGGGTCGGTCTTGGCCACCACGATGATCAGATTGGCCAGCTGGCCGTTGGTGATGAAGGTCTTGGAGCCGTTGACCACATAGCCATTGCCGGACTGGATGGCGGTGGTCTTCACCCCCTGCAGGTCGGACCCGGCGCCCGGCTCGGTCATGGCGATGGCGCCGACCAGTTCGCCCGATTGCAGGCGCGGCAGCCAGCGCTGCTTCTGCTCCTCGGTGGCGTAGTGCCAGATGTAGGGCATCACGATCGCATTGTGCAGCGAGATGCCGAAATGGTCCGCGCCCTTCCAGCCCAGCTGGCGCATCAGCACGACCTCGTGGCGATAGTCGCCGCCGAAACCGCCGTCTTCCTCGGGCAGGCTCAGGCCCAAGAGCCCTGCGTCGCCCGCGTCGTTCCACAGCTGGCGCGGCACGGAGGAATCGGCGATCCACTTCTGCACCTTGTCCAGCGGCGCGTGCTCGTCGATCCACTTGCCGACGCTGTCCGAGAAGAGGGTGATCTCTTCTTCACGCATGAAGTCGGGGTCTGGGCTGTTGAGGACGTTCATGGGGTGATCCGGCTTTCTCCCTCCCCGTTCGGGGAGGGTGGCCGCGCAGCGGCCGGGTGGGGGCGGCGGGACGAAGCGTCGCAGGAAGAAGGGGGATTGCGTGGCCGCCCCCACCCGGTCTCCGCTTCGCTTCGACCACCCTCCCCCGCAGGGGGAGGGAGATGTGCGTGCGGCGTCCTCAGAACGCCTCGGCCGGCATGGCCATCAGGACGTCGGCGCCGGTCTTCATCTTCTTCAGATGGGCTTCCGCGTCGGGCAGGATGCGCTCGACGAAGTAGCGGCCGGTCTGGAGCTTGGTGGCGTAATAGGGGTCGGTCGAACCGGCCTCGACCTGGGCTTGAGCCACCTTGGCCATCTGCGCCCACATATAGGCCAGTGCCGTCAGGCCGAAGACGTTCAGATAGTCGGTCGAGGCGGCGCCGGCGTTGTCCGGGTTGGCCATGCCGTTCTGCATCAGCCACATGGTGCCGTCCTGAAGCTTGGCCTTGGCGTCGGCCAGGCCCTCGACGAAGGGCTTGATCGCCTCATTGCCGCTGTTCTCGGCCACGAAGGCGTCGATCTCGCCGAACCAGGTCATGATGGCGCGGCCGCCGTTGGCGGGCAGTTTGCGGCCGACCAGGTCCAGCGCCTGGATGCCGTTGGCGCCTTCATAGATCATGGTGATCCGCGCATCGCGCAGATACTGGCTGGCGGGGAAGTGTTCGGTATAGCCCGACCCGCCGTGGACCTGCATGGCCAGGGACGCGACGTGGAAGCCCTTGTCGGTCAGATAGGCCTTCAGCACCGGCGTCAGCAGGCCCATGTAGTCCTTGGCCTTGGTCGCCACGGCCTCGTCTTCCGACTTCTCGAGATCGGCGTGAAGCGCGGTCCAAAGAATGAAGGCCTGGCCGCCTTCGACGAAGGCGCGGGCCTCCAGCAGCATGCGGCGCACGTCGGGGTGGACGATGATCGGGTCGGCGGGACCGTCCGGGTTCTTCGGTCCGGTCAGGCTGCGGCCCTGCAGGCGGTCCTTGGCGAATTCCACGGCGGCCTGATAGGCGGCGGTGCCGATGGCCAGGCCTTGCAGGCCGGTGCCCAAGCGGGCCTCGTTCATGACCACGAACATATTGTTCATGCCGCGGCCTTCGTCGCCCAGCAGCCAGCCCTTGGCGCCGTCATATTGCATGACGCAGGTGGCGTTGCCGTGGATGCCCATCTTCTCCTCCAGGCCCACGCACTGCAGCGTGTTGCGCTCGCCCAGAGAACCGTCGTCATTCACCAGATATTTGGGCACCACGAACAGCGACAGGCCCTTGATGCCCGGCTGGGCGCCTTCGATCCGCGCCAGGACGGTGTGGATGATGTTGTCCGAGAAGTCGTGCTCGCCAGCCGAAATCCAGATCTTCTGGCCGGTGATGGAGAAGCTGCCGTCGTCGTTGCGCACGGCCTTGGTGCGCACCATGCCCAGGTCGGTGCCGCACTGGGGCTCGGTCAGGTTCATCGTGCCCGACCATTCGCCCGACACCATCTTGGGCAGGTATTTGGCCTTGATCTCGTCCGAGGCGCTGGCGTGGATGCCGGCGTAGGCCGAGGCCGTCAGTCCCGGATACATCGAGAACGCCGCCGAGGCGCCCGCCGTCATCTGACCGAAGGCCGAGGCCACGACGCTGGGCATGCCCTGGCCGCCGTATTCCGGATCGGCCGCCAGCGCCATCCAGCCGGCTTCGGACATGGCCTTGTAGGCTTCCTTCCAGCCCTTGGGTCCGGTCACGACGCCGCCCTCGGCCCAGTGACAGCCCTCCTTGTCGCCCGGATTGTTGATCGGGGCGATGACCTCGTCGGCGAACCTGGCGCCCTCTTCCAGGATCTGGCCGACCAGATCCGAAGACACGTCCTGAAAGCCCGGCTGGTTGGTGTAGCGGTCGATCTCCAGCACTTCGTTCAGGATGAAGGTGAAGTCGCGGACAGGCGCCTTGTAGGCCATGAATTACGCTCTTGCTTTGAAGGGGTGGTGGTCGTGGTTGAGGCGCGACTTCAGCAGCCGCTCATAGTCTTCCGCGCCCGGCAGCAGGTCGGGACGGTGTTCGGACAGTTTGGACTCCATCCAGGCGCAGGCGGTTTCCGCCGTCTCGATGGCGCCTTCGATGTCTTCGAGCTGCTGTTTCAGCGCCGCGATCTGGGCGCGGTGGCGGACCAGGGCCACGGCCATCTGATGGACGTTGTGATCCTTCTGATCATAGAGATCCATCATGTCCTGGATCTCCTGAAGGGTGAAACCGATGCGGCGGCCCCTCAGGATCAGCTTCAGCCGGGCGCGGTCGCGGGCGTCATAGACCCGCGTCTGACCCTTTCGCGCCGGGGTCAGAAGGCCTTTGTCCTCATAGAAACGCAAGGCGCGCGCCGTGGCGCCGAACTCGCGGCACAACTGGCGGATGGAGTAGGTGCGGTGGTCGTCGGCTGTGGCCATGCGCCGACCATAACTTGACGTGTGGGTAAAGGGAAGAGTTTACGCGCGCGTAAAGGTAAGCTTTTTCGACGCCCGTCTTTTCGAGCAAAAAGAAGCCCGGAACCTGGGGAGGTTCCGGGCGCGATCCGCCGGACGGGAGGGGGAGAGGGCCCGGGGGTCGAACTTGTGCGGTTCAGCCGCGGCGACGGCCCAGCAGAACCGGAACGGTCAGGGCGAGCAGAACCAGATTGACCAGGGCCAGGCCCAGGTCGTGGTTCACCGCATGGACGCTCAGCATCGCGGCTTCCATCACGGTCAGGCCCAGGGCCGAGACCAGAAGCAGCGGACGGCCGATGCGCCAGGACACCAGCGGGCTCAGCACGCCCAGCGCCAGCACCAGCTCGACCACGCCCAGGCCGCGCACCATGTTCACCGGCGCCACGGCCGGCCAGCCCATCAGGGCGATCAGATTGCTCATCGGCTCGGTCAGCTTGGCGTAGCCGGCGGCGATGAAGAACATCGCGATCCACCCCTGCAGGGTCCACAGGGCGATGTTGCGATAGGCGGCGCGGCTGCGCGCCTGAGCCGTGGATTGGGCGGCGGGAAGGGTAGTGGTCGTCATCGGGAGGGCCTGATTTGTAACAGTCGCGATATCGGATCGCTCGGGTCCGTTCGCAAGGGGGATATAGCGGCGCTTTCGATATTTGTCATCCACCGATGACATCAACTGATGACATCAGCTGATGACTTTGTGTTACGAGCGGACGGGGCGGCCCGATATCCTCGGCCGCCCCGTCCTTTTCCACCCCGACGCCCTACTGTCGGACGACAGAAATTCCTTTCGCCGCCAGCAGTTGTTGCAGGCTGTCGTCGCCCGCCAGATGGGCCGCGCCGACGGCGATGAAGCTGACGCCCGAACCCTTCAGCAGGGTTTCGATCTGGTTCGCCCAGTCGGCGTTGCGTTTGGCCAGGAAGATCTGGTGGACCTCTTCCGATATGCCGCGCCCGTTCTCGAACGCGAACCGGTCCATCGCCGCGACATCCCCCGCGCTCCAGCCTGCGACAGCGCGCTCCATCTGGTCGGCGGCGGTCGAATAGGTCGCCAGATAGCGGCGCAGATAGGTCATCTGGCCCTCGTCGCTCATCCGCGCCAGGCCGCCGATCTGCTGGTCCAGCGTCTCCAGCCCGTGGATGGGTTTTCCCGCCGCCAGCGCCCGGGCGCGCAGGTTCAGCTCGGCCCCGTTTTCCGGCAGGAAGCCGGCGGCTTTCAGCGGGCCGGTGGCGATCATCAGTGCGGCGAACCAGGGGCGAGCAGGGTCGATCTGCTGCGGGCTCAGGCCCACGGCGCGGACCGCCGTGTCCAGGGTCGCCTGCTCCTGCGGGGTCAGCCAGCTGGACAGGGGCTTGTCCGGCGACATGGCGTAGTGCTGGAACAGCGGGCCAAGCACGGACTGGTCGTCGGGATCGGTCACTTCGAACCAGACGTCCGAGGCGCTGTCGAAGGCGGCGTCGACCTTGTCCGAGCCCCAGGCTGCGCCGGTCTTCAGCATATGGATCGTGCCGTACAGATAGATGGTCGAGTCCGCGTCTCGGATGGCCCACAGGGCCGGACCGTCTCCGGCGGCGCGGGCGACGGGGGCGGGGGCTGCGGGCGTTTCGGCGGCGTGGGCGTCCACGGCCAGGAAGGCGACGCTGGCGGCCAGGCCCACGGCGACGCCGAAGCCGATGGATTGCAGGCGCGAGGCGGCGCGCCCCAGAGCGATCTGGAAGTTCATGGTCTTGTTCCTTGGTGTTTGAGGGTGTTTGGGCGGCGACGCAGGCCGCCGGATCAGACGGCGAAGAGGTCTTCGACCGGATGGTTCAGGGCGCGGGCCAGACGGACCGCCAGAGGCAGGGATGGGGTGTAGAGGCCGGATTCTAGGGCATGCAGGGTCAGGCGCGAGACGCCGATCTGACCGGCCAACTGGGCGACCGAAAGACTTTGACGGCTTCGCAGATCACGCACCCGGTTGTTGAGCGGCTTCATGCCCGCACGCGGTGGACCAGCCAGGCGACGCCGTAGCCGACGGCCTGTCCGCCCAGCAGGCAAAGGAAGCCGAACAGGGCCCAGGCGGCGGGGCGGTCGGACAGGGGCTGCGGCGCGATCGGCATGCCCGTGGCCAGGACGACCAGCAGGGCGACGGCGCCCAGCAGGATGCCGAAGTTGCCGCCATGCCACCAGGCCTTGCGGTGGATCTGGCGCTGGACCTCGTTCAGGTCGCGCCACCACACGGTCGAATGCCAGATGACGGCCAGAACGACCCCGGCGCCCAGCAGAAGAGCGCCCAGCGGGGGCGGCGCGCCCAGGGCCTGAGGCCAGAAGGGCGTCGCGGCGGTGATGGTCGCGCCAACCACGATGAGGGCGGCCAGGCTCGGCGTGACATTGTCGCGGCTCGGCGTGGCCTTGGTGATGTGTTGTTCGTTCATGACAAGCTCCCCTGTCGTTGTGACAAGTCAGCTTTACGTCTCAGTGCGGTTTTTGGTCAAGCATATTTTACATCACGACAAAGAAACTTTCCAAAAGGCTGGTTTCCTTGGCTGAGGCCGCTTCATTTGTCGAAGCCCCAGGCCGTCCGGGCCGCCTCCAGCCGGGCCAGTTTGGCGTTCAGGGGCGCCCAGTCGTCGTCCGATGCGATGGCGGTCCAGATCGTTTCGACCTCGTCGATCAGCATCTCTTCCGGCTCGCGCGCGGCGAACATGGGATGTTCCAGCCGTTCGATCCGGTCCGGCTCATGCTCCATCAGGGCGAAGCGGAAGGCGTCGAAGGCCTCGCCCTGATACAGTTTCGCGCGCGGTCCCGACAGGGCGCGGGCCGAGGAGGCGAAGCCGCCGAACCAGTCGAAGAACAGCGGCTCCCACCGCATCGCCTCGCCGCCTTCGCGCAGCAGGGCCAGGGTCGCATCCACCAGCCGCTGATCCGCCGCCTCGCCCAGGCTGTGGACCCCCAGCCGCATCAGGAAGGCGGCGCGCAGTTCGCGGATATAGGCGGGACCGAAGCCGTTCAGGGCGTCGGCCAGAAGTTTCGGCTCCGACACCACGGCGAGACAGCTGGCCAGCTGCGTCAGGTTCCAGAACACCGCCTCGGGCTGACGCGCGAAGGCGTACAGGCCGCCGTGGTCGAAATAGGCGGCGGTGAAGCCGGGCTGATAGGCGGGCAGGAACCGCCACGGCCCATAGTCGAAGCTCTCGCCCGTGACGTTCAGATTGTCGGTGTTCAGCACCCCATGCACGAACCCCGCCGCGATCCAGCGCGCGGTCAGCCGGGCCGAGGCGGCGGTGATCGCCTGCATCAGGCCGGGAACGTCGCCGGGCGCGACCTCGGGGTGATACAGGCTGCGGACGTGTTCGATCAGAGTCTCGATCTGGTCGGGGCGGTTGATGTAGGCGGCGCGCTGGAACGTCCCGAACCGCACATGGCTGTGCGACAGCCGCACCAGGACGGCGGAGCGCGTCGGCGACGGCTCGTCCCCCCTTTCCAGCGCCTCGCCGGTTTCGATCAGGGACAGGGCGCGGCTGGTGGGAACCCCTTGCGCCTCCAGCATGGCCGCCGCCAGCACCTCGCGCACCCCGCCCTTCAGCGTCAGCCGCCCGTCGCCGTCGCGCGACCAGGGGGTGCGGCCAGAGCCCTTGGTGCCCAGGTCGAGCAGTCGTCCTTGGGCGCTATCGCTCGCGACGCGGTCGCTCGCTGCTTGAGCGCGAGGCGTCTCCCGCATCTGCGCCGCCAGGAAACCGCGCCCGTCGCCCAGATCGGGATTGTAATGGCGGAACTGATGCCCGTGATAGCGCATGGCGACCGGGCCGGGCTGGCCGGGCAGGGGATCGAACCGGCCGAAGGCGGCGATCCATTCCTCATCCGTCAGCGTCTCCAGCCCGACTTCGGCGGCGGCCCGGTCATTGCGGAACCGCAGGATCGTCTGGGGAAAGTCCGCCGCCTTCACCGCGTCGGAATAGTCCGGGCCAAGGTCGAAGAAGCGTGGGTCGGGGCGATAGGCGGGGGAGACGGGCATGGCGGACTAGGTGCGTGTCCGAGAGGAGGAGCGCAACCTTTACCGCGTCCTTCCGGGGCTGAGCGTCGCGAAGAACCCGGAACCCAGGAGGACGAGGCGAACGCCGGCCGCATCAGGCGCCGCAGACGCCTTCTGGGTTCCGGGTTCGTCCTGCGGACGCCCCGGAATGACGACCGAAAGGGTGGCGAGGCCGGGCCATGTCTTCTATTCTCCGCCCCAGAGATCAGGTCGCCCCGCGCGGCCAGGCCGCGTCGCGCCCGCGACGAATCCGGTCCGACGCCCGTCGATAACCTGGCGTCACGACAGCTCAGTTCTTTGATCGGAGGTCGCCGTGGCGCGCAAACTGACCCTGGATTTCCTCAAGACCGAGGCGGCTTCCGGCCTGGCCCTGGCCTTGGCCGCCGTCGCGGCCCTGATCGTCGCCAACTCTCCCTGGTCGGCCGACTATTTCGCCTGGCTGAAGAGCTATCATGTCCTGCAGATCGGCCCCATCCGGCTGGAGGAGACGATCTCCGACTGGATCAAGGAAGGTCTGATGGCGATCTTCTTCCTCGTAGTGGGGCTGGAGATCAAATACGAGATCGTGCGCGGCGAACTCAGCGATCCGAAGAAGCTGGCCACCCCGGTCCTGGCGGCGTTGGGCGGCATGGCGGGGCCGGCGGCGGTCTATTTCCTGCTGACGGGCGCCATCGGCGCGCCGCATCAGGGCTGGCCCATTCCGCTGGCGACCGACATCGCCTTCGCCCTGGCCGTCTTCGGCTTCGTGGGCAAGGGGCTGCCGTCGTCGTTGCGCGTCTTCCTGCTGACCCTGGCCATCGTCGACGACCTGGGCGCCATCGCCCTGATCGGCCTGCTGTTCAGCGAGGGCGCGAACTGGACGCCGCTGCTGTGGGCGTTGGGCGCTCTGATGCTCGGCGGCCTGGTCGCCCGACGGATTCGCATCCCCGCCCCGTTCTGGGTGCTGGGCTTCGCCCTGGTCTGGTATCTGACGGTCCTGTCGGGGCTCAGCACCTCTCTGACCGCCGTGGCCTTCGCCCTGATCGTGCCCATCAAGCCCCGCGCCGAGGATCATCAGAGCCCGCTGAAGGAGGCGATGCACGACCTGCATCCGTGGAACGCCTTCTTGATCCTGCCGCTCTTCGCCTTCGCCAAGGCGGGGGTCTCCTTCGCCGGGCTGTCGCTGGACCAGGCCTTCGCCCCCCTGGTCGTCGCCATCGCCCTGGGCCTGTTCGTCGGCAAGCAGATCGGTGTCTTCGGCCTGGCCTGGCTGGCTTCGGCGCTCAAGATCGGCGCCCGGCCGACGGGCGCCAGCTGGCTGCAGGTCTATGGGGTGGCCCTGCTGTGCGGCGTCGGCTTCACCATGAGCCTGTTCATCGGCGTCCTGGCCTTCCCCGGCGCGGTCGACAGCCCCGAGCAGATCGAGGTCAAGCTGGGGGTTATCGGCGGCTCCCTTCTGTCGGCCGTCGCGGCGGCCGTGGTCTTGGGTCTGGCCGGGCGGCGTCGAGGGGCCTGAAACCCCGCGAAATCGGGCAAATACTGACCTTACGTCAGGGTTTTCTGTCGCTTCACCGACACACAAGGGCGATTGTGCGGCGAAAAATCGTCGCGGCGAACAACGCTCGCTTGTCGCTGGGGCCGAAGCGCGCTTAGCCTTCGCCTTACTGAACGTCCCTCCACGCAGAGGGGCGTCGATTGGGAACAGGAAACCGCCGCGATCGCCCGTCGATCGCCGGCTCGAGCCGGGAGGACGCCTATGCGCCGCAACCATCACCTCAGAACCACCGTGTCCGCCGCCGTCGTCGGCGCCGTCGTGTTCGGCTTCGCCGGCGTCGCCGCCGCCCAGGAAGCGCCCACGACCATCGACGACATCATCGTCACCGCCCAGAAGCGCGAACAGAGCCTGCAGGACGTGCCGATCGTGGTCACGACCCTGTCGCAGGAACTGCTGCAGGGCGCGGGCGTCCAGGACATCAAGGATCTGCAGATCCTGACGCCGGGCATGACCGTCACCTCGACCCAGTCCGAAGCCTCCACCACCGTGCGCATCCGCGGCGCCGGCACCGTCGGCGACAACCCCGGCCTGGAAAGCTCGGTCGGCGTGGTGATCGACGGCGTCTATCGCTCGCGCAACTCGGTCGGCTTCGGCGACCTGGGCGAACTGAGCCGCATCGAGGTGCTGAAGGGCCCGCAAGGCACCCTGTTCGGCAAGAACACCTCGGCCGGCGTCATCAACATCATCACCGAACGTCCCTCGTTCGACCCATCGATCTCGGCGGAACTGACCGGCGGCAACTACGGCGCCTGGGGCGGTTCGGTGTCGGTGACGGGCGGCCTGACCGACACCATCGCCGGACGCCTGTTCGTGGCGCACCGCGAGCGTGACGGCTTCTATGAGGTGAACGACGGCGACGGGCCCAACACCCGCAAGGACGACGGGACCCAGAACTTCTGGACCGGCCGCGGCCAGCTGCTGATCCTGCCCAGCGACCAGGTGTCGGTCCGCCTGATCGCCGACTACACCAAGCGCGACGAATACTGCTGCGCCGCCGTCCAGACCCGCGTCGGTCAGACCCAACCCTTCATCGCCGCCCTGACCGCGCCGAACGGCCCCGGCCAGACGCCGCCGAACGCGACCTTCGGTCCGGTGCCCTTCTCGCGCCTGGCCTATTCCAACCGCGAGACGCCGCAGACGATGGAGGACATGGGACTGTCGGCGGAAGCCACCATCGACTTCCCCAGCATCAACGCCACACTGACGTCCCAGACCTCGTGGCGCGACTGGTCGTTCCAGCAGGGCATGGACCTGGACTACACCGGCGCCGACATTCTGTACCGCGCCAACGACGGCTCGAACGGCTATGGCGTCGACAACCTGACCCAGGAATTCCGCCTGGCGGGCACGACGGACAAGTTCGACTGGCTGGTCGGCCTGTTCGCCACGCGCGAAGGCGTCTATCGCGACGACAGCTATGTCTACGGTTCGGACTACAACGGCTTCGTCTCCTTCCTGCTGACGGCGACGGTGCCGGCCGCGCTGGGCGGTCCGAATCCCGGTCGTCTGGGCTGTTTCACCAATCCGAACGGCTTCCTGGTCAGCACCACGCCTTCGCCGCCGTCGCCCCTGCCCGTGGGAACGCCCATGTGCGCGGCCGGCTTGGTCGCGCCCAGCGCCTCGGCGCCCCTGTTCACGCCGGGCAAGGCCTATGAGGACCACTATTCGCAGAAGTCTGAATCGGTCGCCGTCTTCACCAACAACACCTGGCGGGTGACGGACGCTTTCGATATCAATCTGGGCCTGCGCTACACCTACGACAGCAAGCGTCTTATGGGCGTTCAGGACAATCTTGGAACGAACGGCGCCGCCTGCGCCGCCGCGATCCAGGGCCTTCGCAGTCCGACGGCTTCAGCCATCCCCGGCACGGCGAACGTTTCGACGCCGGCCGCCGCCGTCGGCCTGTTGTGCTTGCCGTGGTCGAACCCGCTGTACGACAATCGCGCCATCTCCGAGAAGTTCAGCGACACGGACCTGAGCGGCACCATCAAGGCGTCCTACCGCTTCAACCCCTCGATCATGGTCTATGGTTCGTATGCGCGCGGCTACAAGGGCGCGGGCTACAACATGGATCGGGTGCAAAGCCCGACCACGGCCAACCCGCTGCCGATCAATCCCGACCCGTCGCTGTTCTTCGCCGCCGAGACCGTCGACAGCTATGAGGCGGGGGTCAAGACGACCCTGTTCAACCGCACCATGCTGCTGAACGTCACCTACTTCGACCAGAAGTTCGAGAACTTCCAGCTGAACACCTTCCTGGGCACCGCCTTCGTGGTGGAATCGATCCCGGAACTGCGGTCCAAGGGCGTCGACGCCGACATGGTGTGGTTCACCCCGGTCGAGGGCCTGTCGTTCCAGGGCGGCGTCACCTACACCGACGCCAAATACGGCAACTTCACCGCCGCCGACATGTCCAGCCCCAGCCGCTTCGCGCAGCTGTCGCTGCTGCCGGGCGCGCGGGCGTCCTTCGCTCCGGAATGGTCGCTGACCGGCGCCCTGGCGTTCGATCGTGAACTGGGCGGCGGCCTGCGCGGCGGGTTCAACCTGTCGGCCAAATATTCGACCGAATACAACACCGGCTCGGATCTGCTGCCCTACAAGAACCAGGAGGCCTTCACCGTGGTCAACGGCCGCGTTTCGATCGGTTCGGCCGACGAGCGCTGGACGGTGGATGTCTGGGCCCAGAACCTGCTGGACGAGGAGTACACCCAGGTGGGCTTCGCCGCCCCGCTGCAGGGCACGGCCTTCACCAACACCGCGACGCCTCAGCCGAACGGCACCTACTACAACCAGGCCACCGACACGGCGACCTACAACGCCTACCTGGGCGCCCCGCGTACCTGGGGCGTGACCCTGAAGGTCAAATACTGATCGCCCGGCCCCACGGCTGAACGACGAAGGGCCGACCGGGAAACCGGCCGGCCCTTTTTCTTGGAAGCGGGCCTGTGGCGGGCGAGAATGCCTGCTCTTAGAAGCGGCGCCAGATTCGGCTGTCGACCCTTTGCGGACGTTCGGTCAGCCCAGATGAGCTCGCGGCGCGGTGAAATCGAAGCCGATGTTGGCGGCAATCGTGAACCCTACCCACGCGACGACTATGAGGGCTGCAGATGCCGCAATAATCAACATGATCCGCTTCGTTTTCACCGTTCACACTTGAGCTTGGAACTTCGCGACCGGACTTTGACCCTATCTGGATCGAAGCCTCGTGGTTTCGTGAAGGCTGCCGTCAGAACGTCCAAGTCGCCGTAGCCGTCGAAATAGCTGTAGGCTTCGATCATCTCCGCGTAGCCTTCTTTGACGTAGAGCATGAACTCAAGGGGGTAGGCATCCGGCCCCACTTCAGAGCGAACCCCTCCCCCTGGGCTGACAGTGACCACGGCGGGCGGCAACGCCCTGTCCACGCTGAACTCAGTGTAAAAGCCGACCCCCGTAAACTCACGGCAAGAAACCTCAGCCGTCTTCAACTGCTCGACGAGAGCATGGCCTCCATCCAGGCTAACTTGCTTCGCCAGAACCACAGCAGCGGCCATTTCGAGTGCAGATAGCTGTTTCATGACGCCAGCCTAGCCCCCATGCGAGTTTCAACCAATGTCGGCTTCCCACCCTTTGCAGACCCGCCGAGGGTCCGCAAAGGTGATCGACCTCACTCCGCCAACGGCGCCTGTTTCGGCTGCGCCAACTCCCGCTGTCCTGCGGTCTTGCGGTGCAGGATGCGGCGGCCCCATCCGGCGACGTCGTCGACGATGGTGAAGATGGCCGGGATGTAGAGCAGGGACAGGAAGGTCGATGAGATCAGCCCGCCCAACACGGCGATGGCCATGGGCGAGCGGAACTGGACGTCGGCGCCCACCCCCATGGCGATGGGCACCATGCCGGCCCCCATGGCGAAGGTGGTCATCAGGATCGGGCGGGCGCGCTTGTGCGCCGCGTCCAGAATGGCCTCGCGCCGCGGCATGCCGCCCCGCTCGGCCATGATGACGTAGTCCACCAGCAGGATGGAGTTCTTCGCCGCGATCCCCATCAGCATCAGCACCCCGATCAGGGCCGACATGGAGAAGTTGGCGCCGCCGATGGCCAGGGCGATGAAGGCGCCCCCGATGGCCAGGGGCAGGGCCGCCATGATGGTGATCGGATAGGCGAAGCTTTTGAACAGCAGCGTCAGCACCGCGTACATCAACAGTATGCCCGAGGCGAAGGCGACGCCGAAGCCCATCAGCATCTCCTGGATGAACTCGGCGTCGCCGGCCGGGACCTGGCGCACCCCTGCGGGCAGGGTCTTGACCGCCGGCAGCTTCTGCACCGCCGTTCCGGCCGCGCCGGTGGTGATGCCGTCCAGCTCCGCGCTGATTGAGGCGACGCGCGACCGGTCCTGGCGGCTGACGGTTGCGGGGCCGGCGCCGAACTGGATGTCGGCGACCGCGCTCAGCGGCACGTTCCCGCCGTGGTTCGTCGGCACCCGCAGGTTCTGCAGGACAGTCAGATCCTCGCGCGCGGCCTCGGTCAGTTGTAGGCGGATCGGGATCTGGCGGTCGCCCAGATTGTATTTGGGCAGGTTCTGGTCCACGTCGCCGATGGTGGCGACCCGCACGGCCTGGGAGATGGCGCCGGCGGACACGCCCGCCAGGGCCGCCTCGTCCGGACGCGGCGTGACCAGGATTTCAGGCCGCGCGATGGCGGCGGAGTTGACGATGTTGGCCAGGCCAGGAACGCCGCGCATCTCCTCCTCGACCTTGCGGGCCGCGGCGGTCAGGGTGTCGGGATTGTCGCCCAGGATCGAGAAGGTGTAGCTGGTGCCGTCGCCGGGACCGCCGCCCTGCTGGGCGATGCCGGCGCGGATGCGGGCGCCGGGAATCTTCTTCAACTCGTCCACCATGACGCGGGCGAAGGCCTGCTGGCTCAACGTCCGGTCGCCCTTGGGCGTCAGGTCGGCATAGACATTGGCCTGGTTCACGTCCTGGCCGCCGACGGCGGCGTAGACCGAGACCACCTCGGGCCGGGCCTCCAGCTTGCGCGTCACCTGCTGCACGACGGCGTCGGTCTCGCGCAGGGTCGCGCCGGGCGGCAGCTCCACCTGGAAGGCGGCGCGGGCCGTGTCGCCGGGCGACATGAACTCGAAGGACATCTTGGCGACCACGGCCGTCGCGACCGAGGCGATCAGGAACAGGATGCCGATGACGAAGACCTTCCACCGGTTGCCCAGCGACCAGCGCAGCGCCTTCAGATAGCCGCCCATCCAGAACGGGTCCTTGTCCTCGTGATGGGTGTGTTTGAGGATGTAGGCGGCCATCAGCGGCGTCAGGGTCCGCGCCACCAGCAGCGAGAAGGCCACCGAGACGCAGGCCGCCAGGGCGAAGGCCTTGAAGAACTGGCCGATGATGCCGGGCATGAAGCCGACCGGCGCGAAGACGGCGATGATGGTGGCCGTGGTCGCCACCACCGCCAGACCGATCTCGTCGGCCGCCTCCAGAGAGGCGTCGTAGGGCGGTTTGCCGTCGCGCATGTGCCGGACGATGTTCTCGATCTCCACGATGGCGTCGTCCACCAGGATGCCGATGGTCAGGGACAGGGCCAAAAGGGTCACGACGTTCAGCGACTGATCCAGCGGCCCCAGGATGGCGAAGGTCGGGATCAGCGACATCGGCATGGCCGTCGCCGCGATGAAGGTGGCGCGCCAGTCGCGCAGGAAGATGAACACCACGATCACCGCCAGAACGGCGCCGGTGGCCAGGGCCTCCAGCGAGGCGATGTAGCTTTCCTCGATCTGTTCGACGCTGGCGGTGACTTGCTGGATCGTCAGTTCGGGATGGGCTTCGTCTATCCGCTTGACCTCGGCCCGGACCTTGTCGGCGACCTTGACCTCGCTGGCCTCGCGCGACCGCAGGAAGTTGAAGGTCACGGCCTCCTGGCCGTTGTAGCGGGCCAGGCGGCGCGGCTCGCTCCACTTGTCCTCGACGGTTCCCAGGCTATCCAGGCGCACCGTCTTGCCGTCGCCCAGCGGCACCAGGGTCTCGCGCAACTGCTGCACGGAGGCGGCCGAGCCCAGGGTGCGGATGGCGCGTTCCGATCCGGCGATGGTGACGCGGCCGCCGGGCAGGTTGTTGTTCACATTGGTCAGGGCCTGGCTGACCTGGGCGGCGGTGACGCCGTAGGCGGCTAGGCGCTGCGGGTCCAGTTCGACGCGAATTTCGCGATCGACGCCGCCGGAACGGTTGACCTGGCCGACCCCGCCCAGGGCCAGAAGCGACCGGCTCATCTCGTTGTCGATGAACCAGCTGATCTGTTCCGGCGACATGGTGGGCGATCGCACGACATAGGTGATCAGCGCGTCGCCGGTGATGTCGATGCGCTGGACCGTCGGCTCCTGCATGTCCTGGGGCAGGGTGGCGCGCACGCCGCTCATGGCGTTGCGCACGTCGTTGGTGGCGCGTTCGGTATCGGTGCCCAGTTCAAACTCGATGGTGGTGGTGGAGACCCCGTCCGAGACGTTGGAATAGATGTGGCGCACGCCCGACAGGCCGGCGATCGAATCCTCGATCGGGCGCGTGACCTGAACCTCCATCTCGGCCGGCGCGGCGCCGGGCCGGGCGGCGGTGACGGCGACCAGCGGGAAGTCGATGTCGGGGTTGCTGTTGATCCGCATCCCCATGAAGCCGGTCACGCCGCTGAGCGTCAGCAGGAGGAACAGCAGGATGATGGGAATGGGATTCTTGATCGCCCAGGACGAGATCTGGTTCATGATCGGGTCCTATTTGGCGGCGGGCTGGACGGCCGGGCGCGCGGGGGCTTGCGGCGCGGCTTGCGAGACGGTGACGCGGTCGCCTTCGTTCAGGAAGCCGGCGCCGTCGACGATGACGCGGGCGCCGACGGCGACGCCGTCCACGGCCGTCTGGGCGTCGGTGCGCGAGAGCACCGTCACCGGCTGGAAATGCACCGAACTGTCGGCGTTCAGCAGAAAGACGCCAGACTTGTTGTTGCGATAGAGCACCGCCCCGGTCGGCACCGTCGTGGCGGGCTGATCGCCGACGGCGATGTCGGCGCGGGCGAACATGCCCGGACGCAGTTGCGACCCGGCCGCCAGGGAGACGCGGGCCAGACCCAGGCGGGTGGCGGCGTCCACTTCGGGCGTAACGATGCGGACCGTGCCGGTGGTCCGGCCGGCCTCGCTTGAGGTGACGGTCGCCGACTGGCCCGCGCGCACCAGCCCCAGCTGGGTTTCAGGCACCTGGGCGTCCAGTTCCAGACGGCCGTCGCGCACCATGCGGAACAGTTCGGACCCGGCGGCGATGATCTGGCCCTTGGTCACGCTGCGGCGGACGATCAGGCCGCTGACGGGCGCGCGGATGGTGGCCTGGGACAGGCGGGTGCGGGTTTCCGACAGGGCGGCGCGAGCCGAGGCCAGGTTGGCGGTCGAGGCGCGCTGGTTGGCCAGGGCCGTGTCCAGCGACGCCTGGCTGAGGAAGCCGCGCTGCTTCAACTCCTGCGCCCGGGCCAGGGCGGCGTCGTCGCGCGCGGCGTTGGCCTCGGCGGTCTGCACCGCCGCCTGCTGCTGCTGCAGCTGGGCGCGCAGCAGGACGTCGTTCATCTGCACCAGCGGCTGGCCCTGGCGGACATAGGAGCCTTCATCGACATAGAGGGCGACGGCGGTCAGGCCGCCGGTCTCGGCGCCCACCGGCACCTCTTCCCAGGCCGAGACAGTGCCCGAGGCGGTGACGGTCCGGTTCAGGTCGGTCTGGGTCACGGTGACGGCGGTGACGGTCTGGCGCGAGCCGCCGGCCGCCTTTTCCTCGCGCTTCTTGTCGTCGCCGTGGCCTCCGCAGCCGGCCAACAGCAGCGTGGACAGGGCGACGGCGCTCAGGCTCAGGGCGGTTCGGGTCGTCTTGGACACGGGGGCGTTCCTCGTTGCAGGCGAGACGGACCGCCGGCGCGAGCCGGACGGCGAGGGCGGTTTCATACAATGTCCGCACCTCGCCTCAAACGGCGAAAACGATTGTTGCAAAGGCTTAATCTTACGCGGCGCGAACCGTGGACGCCCGCCTCGACTCTGGCCCCGGCAACGCGCGCGTGATAGGGGCGCGCGGATGACGACTCCTCCCACTTCCAACATCCGCAACTTCAGCGTGGTGGCCCACATCGACCACGGCAAGTCGACCCTGTCCGACCGGCTGATCCAGTTCACCGGCGGCCTGTCGGCGCGCGAGATGTCGGAGCAGGTCTTGGACAATATGGAGATCGAGCAGGAGCGCGGGATCACCATCAAGGCCCAGACGGTGCGCCTGAACTACAAGGCCAAGGACGGGCAGGACTATGTCCTGAACCTGATGGACACGCCCGGCCACGTCGACTTCGCCTATGAGGTGTCGCGCAGCCTGGCCGCCTGCGAGGGATCGCTGCTGGTGGTCGACGCCTCGCAGGGGGTGGAGGCCCAGACCCTGGCCAACGTCTATCAGGCCATCGACAACAACCACGAGATCGTCCCGGTCCTGAACAAGATCGACCTGCCGGCCGCCGAGCCCGAGCGGGTCAAGGCCCAGATCGAGGAGGTCATCGGCCTGGACGCCTCCGACGCCGTTGAATGCTCGGCCAAGTCGGGCCTGGGCATCGAGGACGTGCTGGAGGCCATCGTCACCCGCCTGCCAGCGCCCAAGGGGGATGTGAACGCGCCGCTGAAGGCCATGCTGGTCGACGCCTGGTACGACCCCTATCTGGGCGTGGTCCTGCTGGTCCGGGTCTTCGACGGCGTGCTGAAGACCGGCCAGCGCATCAAGATGATGCAGTCCGGCTCGACCCACCTGGTGGACCGCGTCGGCGTCTTCCTGCCCAAGAACACCCCGGTCGAGAGCCTGGGCCCGGGCGAGATCGGCTTCATCACCGCCCAGATCAAGGAGGTCGCCCACGCCGCCGTCGGCGACACCATCACCGACGAGAAGAAGCCGACCGCCGAACCGCTGAAGGGGTTCAAGGAGGTCCAGTCGGTGGTCTTCTGCGGCCTGTTCCCGGTGGACGCCGCCGACTTCGAGGACCTGCGCGCCGCCATCGGCAAGCTGCGGCTGAACGACGCCTCCTTCACCTATGAGATGGAGTCCAGCGCGGCCCTGGGCTTCGGCTTCCGCTGCGGCTTCCTGGGGCTGCTGCACCTTGAAATCATTCAGGAACGCCTCAGCCGCGAGTTCAACCTCGACCTGATCGCGACCGCCCCGTCGGTGGTTTACAAGATCCACTTGCGCGACGGGACCGAGATGGACCTGCACAACCCGGCCGACCTGCCCGACGTGATGCAGATCGAGACCATCGCCGAGCCCTGGATCAAGGCCACCATCCTGACCCCCGACGAATACCTCGGCGGCGTCATCAAGCTGTGCCAGGACCGTCGCGGCCAGCAGATCGAACTGTCCTACGTCGGCAGCCGCGCCATGGTGGTCTATGAGCTGCCGCTGAACGAGGTCGTGTTCGACTTCTACGATCGGCTGAAGTCGATCTCCAAGGGCTATGCCTCGTTCGACTATGAAATCACCGACTACAAGGTCGGCGACCTGGTGAAGATGTCCATCCTGGTCAACGGCGAGCCTGTCGATGCCCTGTCCATGCTGGTCCACCGCGCCCGCGCCGAGACGCGCGGTCGGGGCATGGTCGAGAAGATGAAGGAGCTGATCCCGCCCCACCTGTTCCAGATCCCGATCCAGGCGGCCATCGGCGGCAAGATCATCGCCCGCGAAACCGTCCGCGCCCTGCGCAAGGACGTGACCTCGAAATGCTACGGCGGCGACGCCACCCGCAAGAAGAAGCTGCTGGAGAAGCAGAAGGCCGGCAAGAAGCGGATGCGCCAGTTCGGCAAGGTCGAAATCCCGCAGGAAGCCTTCATCGCCGCCCTGAAGATGGACGAGGATTGATCACAAGCGCGACCCTCTCCCTCCCCCTGCGGGGGAGGGTGGCTGAGGCGTAGCCGAAGCCGGGTGGGGACGGCCCGGCAAGGCCCCGCCGCCCTGATTTCAGATAAGACCGTGGGGTTTCGCCCTGCCGCCCCCACCCGGTCTCGCCTCCGGCTCGACCACCCTCCCCGGAACGGGGAGGGAGAGGTGTTGCGCCAAGCCCCTCAAATCTCCACCCCCGCCGGCAGGCCCAGCTCCTCCCGCAACTCTTGCGGATGCAGCCGCGCCATCTCTTCGTCCAGCGTCTCCAGCGGCCGCAACGTCCCGTCCTCGCGCCAGAAGACCTCGGCCCAGGGGTGGCCCGCCTCGATCGCTCGGGCCCGGTCCCGCGCCGTCGCCTCCGGCCCCAGATGCTCGGCCCGCCAGTGATACAGCCACGGAATATGCCAATGCGGCGCCTGGGTCAGCCGTTCTTCCGTCATCGCCTGCACCAGACATTCGGCCAGGTCCCGCGCGTCGCTCAGCCGCCGCGCGAACGCCGCCCGCTGGATTTCGGCGTATCGCGCCCAGCCCTCCACCGGCTCGGGCCTGGGGTCGTCGGGCCTCAGCCGTCGCCAGCCTTCCGCGGCCCGCCGCCGCCACAGGTTGGCCAGCCCCACGTCATAGCGTCGCGCCAGGGCGGCGCCGGTCTCCCCGCGCTCCCAGCATCGGCGCACCTCGGCCCAGGTCTCTTCCGAACGGAATTTGGCGCGTGTCGAATAGGTCATGGTCCGACCCTGCCGCCCGCCTGCGCCATCTTTGGTCGCAATCCCGGCGCCTTCAGCGATTGCGCGCCCAGCCGGGGCCTTGCGCCCCTATCGCCCTCAGGGATTTCGGTGACTTAGGCGTCCAAATCCGTCTTTTGCGCGCCTGGGTCCGCGACCGGTCGATACTGGACGGATGGAAAAACGCCCCCACACCCGCCATCCCGCCCCCGTCTGGGACGCCGCCCGCGCCACTTATCTGACCGGCCAGACCCTGTCCGACGTGGCCCTGGCCCACGGACTGAACCTTCACACCGTGCGCGCCCGCGCCACGCGCCAGGGCTGGTCCCGCGCCCGCGCCCAGGCCGCCGCCGCCGCCGATCTGCTGCCCGATCCCTTATCCGATGCGTCGCCCCAGCCGGGGCCGCCCTCCGGCCCCGCCGCCCCCGCGCTGGACGCGCCCGACCCGGACGCGCACGACCTGGCCCAGGCGGCCACCCGGGCCTCCGCCCTGGCCATGCGCGCCGGGGAACTGGCCCGCGCCCACGCCCTGGCGGGCCTGGCCGAACGCTATCGCAAACTGGCCGGGTCGGACGACGCCCGCCACAAGGCCCTGACGCCCGACACCGCCCCGCTGCAACTGGTGGCCGACATCCTGATGGACGAGGGGCTGGCGAACCGCCGCCTGGCCCTGAACAACCCCAAGGACCCGCCCTGTCCGACCAAGATCGCCTATCAGGACTGGGACAGCCGACGCAGCCGCGTCAGCCGCAATTTCCACTTCACCCTGGTCCACCGCCGCGCCGCCTGCGAACGCTATATCGACCTGCTGGAACGGGCCCTGACCGCCGCCGGCCTGCCCCTGCCCGACGAACCGAACCAGAACCGCCGCCTGCGCCTGGGCTTGGACGTGCGCGTGGGCGACACCGTCATGTCGCACGAGGCGTATCGGGAGCGTTTGGGGGAGGGTGAGGGGACGGATCAGACCCACCGATAGACGCCGCGCCCGTTGAAGGCCAACCAGCCTCCGATCACAGGCCCGCGCCCTGGCGGCGTTAGCCGAGACCTATCGCAAACTGGCCGACCGCGACGGCCCCGGCCGCGCCGCCCGCCTGACGGTGAAGAACGCGCCCCTGCAACTGGTCTTCGACATCCTGACCAATGAGGCCGAGGCCGAGCGCCGCTTCGCCATGAACACCAGCGACAAGAGCGACTGGGAACTGCGCGGCCAATACTGGCAGTCGAAGCAGAAGCTGGAGCGCGCCAACACCGAATGGGGCCACGCCCAACTGGCCCGCCGCGTCAAGCTGGAGCGCCGCATCGCCGCGCTGGAGGACCAGCTCCGCGCCGCCGGCCTCGACCCCGTCATCGAACGCGAACAGGACCGCCGCATCTCCCAGGGCCTCGACCTCTTCCTCGGCCCCCTGCGGGGGAGAGTGACGATGGAGGAGTGGGAGAAGACGCTGGATGAGTTGTGACGACCGAGCTTTTCAGCCTAGCGTTGATGGCCGCAATCACCGGCGCAACGATTGCTCAGACGAGTTGCTCTGCGCGCATGAGCGAGCAAAGTCGTGCATTCATTAGCCAATCGCATATAGACCTATGAGCGATCCTGCTGCTAAAGCGAGTAGGCCTCTGGCTCCCAGCCGCACATCGCCCCGAGGAATTGAGTGGCTACAATAACTTCAGTCCGTGCAACAAATTTTCTGAGTCTACAGAATGTCACGTTGCCGCTGAAAGCACTCAACGTGCTGGTGGGGCCCAACGGAGCCGGCAAAACCAATCTGCTAAAATTGTTCCAGTTTCTAGGTGAGGTCGCTAGATCGGACTTAGTGCCAGCGATTGATGCCTTCGGTGGATTTAGCAACGTTAGATTTCGAGGCGAGGGTTCAAAATCCCGGCTTGTCGGAGTTGAGATTTCGGGCGTTGTGACTCGTTACGCGAGCTCGAACGCGCCAGATCATTACTCACTAAGATTCTGGGAGAACACGTACTACCGTGGCCCAGACCGTCCTCGTGTGCGGGCGATTCAACGCAACGAGAGCATTATGCTCAAACGGACTGCTGGTCGTGGTAGACGTATAGAGTTGACCGGCGGTTCCTTTGAAGTCGCGGATACGACTCCGGGCAGAGGTGATTCTACTACAGACAAGGTTTCCGTTCAACCAAGTAGCTCAGGTTTGGCCATACTGCGTAGGTTAGGCAAGCAATATGATGCAGGTCAGGTCGAAGAGTTAGCCGAAATCTTTGAAGATCTCAGGCTGTTTGAGGTTGACGTAGAGGCTGTTCGTAAACCTACCTCAACCGAGGAAGCTTGGAGGCTGAGGCCGGATGCATCTAATCTGGCCGCATTCTTATTGTGGATGCGAGGTGAGTCGTCGCATAGCTTTGACACTTTATGTGAAGATGTCAAATACGTGCTCCCAGGCTTTGAGGGCTTTGTTTTTACAGAGTTGGGCGGGAGCAACAATTCCATAAGGCTAGATATAAAAGAGCAGCATCTTGAAGGTACAACTCCTCTAGCGCGAGCGTCTTTTGGCACGATTAGGTCGATTGCGTTGTTTGCGATGTTACATGATCCATCGCCGCCTAAACTTACATGCTTGGAAGAGGTTGATCATGGTCTCCACCCTTACGCGCTGGATCGATTGGTCGATCGGTTGAGGGAGGCGTCGGAAAAAACGCAGATTATTGTGGCAACACATTCGCCTGCATTGATCAATCGGCTCACGCCGGAGGATCTAGTAGTGTTCGAGCGCGATGAGCGAACCGGTGGCACTCGGATAGTAGATTTAAAGCCTGGTCTGGTACGTAAGATGCAACAAAACTCCGGTTATGGGCTTGGCGAGCTTTGGTTTTCTGGTTCGCTCGGTGGCGTGCCCTCCTAATATGATCCTAGTATTTGGAGAGGATGAAAACGATAGACGAGCGCTCGTCGAGCTCACGCGCGGATTAAGGCCGGACCTCAGCAACGTTAAAATACAGACAAGGCGTAATCCTGTCATCCACATGAAGAAGGGTGATCTACCCGCTACCAAGAGACGTGTTGTTGACGAAGTTGCGGCATTAGTCCGGGCTCAACAGGTGCTTGGAAAAGTTACGGCAGTTATCGCCCATGAAGACTGCGACGACTTAGAACCAGCGCATGTCGATCTCTCGAACTCTATAGAGGCAGCGCTAACGGCTGCGGGAGTTCCCCAACCCATAGCGGCGACTCCTGCTTGGGAGATGGAAGCATGGTGGATGCTTTTTCCCAATGCTCTCGCGGAAGTTCGTCGCTGTTGGAAGCAACTTCAAGACCGTCCACGAAATGTGGGAATGGTTAGAGATGCAAAAGAGTCCCTTATGCGCTCTTTGCGGCCATCCCCTAACAATGGCCGATGCCCGGATTACGCCGAAAGTGATTCTGTACAGATCGCTAAGAATGCTGCGCGGTTAGGCCTGCTTGCGCAAAACACGCAAGCAACATCGGCGTCTTTCAATGAATTTCGTCGTAAGGTTCTAGCTTTGCGACTCTAGATTCCAAGCGCCGGGCAGTTTTCGCGCGATCTATATAATATTTTCATCTAGTAGTAATGCTGAGCTGATCTTCGCTGGGCTGGGCATGAAGTCCTTTACCTCGAAGGTCAAAGCCGTCCCTTCCTGAACCGCTCCTGCGCCTCCGCCGCCGCTTCCGCGCGCCAGCGTTTGGGCGCGGACTTGTCGACGGCTTCGCCGGCGCCGGTCAGGGCTTCGTTGGCGAACTCCAGGTCCATCAGCTTCATGCGCTTGATCTCGTCGCGCAGGCGGCCGGCTTCCTCGAACTCCAGGTTGGAGGCGGCCTCGCGCATGCGGCCTTCCAGGTCGCGCAGGGCGGCCTGGAAGTTGGTGCCGACGAAGGGTTTGGAGGCTTCGGCCACGCCCGGTTTGGTCAGGCGATCCATCTCGCGCGACTCATAGGGGCTGTCCATGATCTCCTTGATGTCGCGCTTGACCGTTTCGGGCGTGATGCCGTGTTCGGCGTTGTAGGCCATCTGCCGTTCGCGACGGCGGTCCGTCTCGGCGATGGCGCGCTCCATACTGCCGGTCATGCGGTCGGCGTACAGGATGACGCGGCCGTCCACATTGCGCGCGGCGCGGCCGATGGTCTGGATCAATGAGGTCTCCGAGCGCAGGAAGCCCTCCTTGTCCGCATCCAGGATGGCGACCAGGCCGCACTCGGGGATGTCCAGCCCCTCGCGCAGCAGGTTGATGCCGATCAGACAGTCGAACGTCCCCAGCCGCAGGTCGCGCAGGATCTCGATCCGCTCCAGCGTGTCGACGTCGGAGTGCATGTAGCGGACGCGGATGCCCTGTTCGTGCATATATTCGGTCAGGTCCTCGGCCATCTTCTTGGTCAGGGTCGTGACCAGGCTGCGATAGCCGCGCGCCGTGGTGGCCTTGACCTCGTCGATGACGTCGTCGACCTGGTTGCGGGTCTTGCCGCTGACCGGGCGGATCTCCACCGGCGGGTCGATCAGGCCGGTGGGGCGGATGACCTGCTCCACGAAGACGCCGCCGGCGCGCTCCATCTCCCACGGGCCTGGGGTGGCCGAGACGTGGATGGTCTGGGGGCGCATGGCGTCCCATTCCTCGAACTTCAGCGGGCGGTTGTCGATGCAGGAGGGCAGGCGGAAGCCGTATTCCGCCAGCGTCGACTTGCGGCGGTAGTCGCCCCGGAACATGCCGTTGATCTGGCCGATGGTGACGTGGCTCTCGTCCACGAACAGCAGGGCGTTGTCGGGGATGTATTCGAAGAAGGTCGGCGGCGGCTCGCCCGGCGCGCGGCCGGTCAGCCAGCGGCTGTAGTTCTCGATGCCGGCGCAGCTGCCGGTGGCCTCCATCATCTCCAGGTCGAAGCGGGTGCGTTGCTCAAGCCGTTGCGCCTCCAGCAGCTTGCCGTTCTCGACCATCCAGTCCAGCGTCTCCTTCAACTCGGCCTTGATGCCCTGGGTCGCCTGGTTCAGCGTCGGGCGCGGGGTGACATAGTGGCTGGCGGCGTAGACGGTGATCTCGGTCAGGTCGGCGGTCTTCTTGCCGGTCAGGGGATCGAACTCCTGAATCGCCTCCAGTTCGTCCCCGAACAGGCTGATGCGCCAGGCCCGGTCCTCCAGGTGGACCGGGAAGATTTCGATCACGTCCCCGCGCTTCCTGAACATGCCCCGGTCGAAGTTCAGGTCGTTGCGCTTGTACTGCAAGGCGATCAGATCCGCCCGCAGCTTCGCCTCGTCGATCTGGTCCCCGACCTTCAGCGTGAAGGTCATGGCGGTATAGGTCTCCACCGAGCCGATGCCGTAGATGCAGCTGACCGAGGCGACCACGATCACGTCGTCGCGTTCGAGGATCGCGCGGGTCGCCGAGTGGCGCATCCGGTCGATCTGCTCGTTTATGGACGAGTCTTTTTCGATGTAAGTGTCTGTTCTTGGAACATAAGCTTCCGGTTGATAATAGTCGTAGTAGCTGACGAAATATTCGACCGCATTGTCTGGGAAGAAGGCCTTGAACTCGGAATAGAGCTGGGCCGCCAGGGTCTTGTTCGGAGCCAGGATCAGGGCCGGACGCTGGGTCTGTTCGATGACCTTGGCCATGGTGAAGGTCTTGCCCGAGCCTGTGACGCCCAGCAGCACCTGATCCCGGTCGCCCGCCTGGGCCTGGGCCACCAGTTCGGCGATGGCGGCGGGCTGGTCGCCTGCGGGGGTGTATTTTGTCTCCAGCCGGAACCGGCCGCCCTTCTTGGTTCCCTCGCGCGAGGGACGGTGCGGAACCCAGTCGGCGGGGGCGGCGACCGGCTCCTCCGGCGTCAGGCGCGGGCCGGCGACGGGGGCGAACATCGGCATCTTGCCCCCGTTCTGGCCCGTATCACGGATGAAGGCGGCCGACGCTTCCTGAACGCCCGGATTGGGCACGTGGACGGGCTTGGCGGGCTTTGCAGCGGTGGGCTTCGGCGTCGAAGAACGGTTCATGAACAGAACTTAGTGCGTGAGGGCGTGTCCCGCCATAGCGTCGCCGGGGCGCGAGGGGCGCCTGGGATCAGAAAGCCGCGAAGGACGCCGCCTCCACTGTGACCTGTTCGACCGGTCGCAGAGCAGGTCTCCATCCACAAGATCGACTGCGTCTTGACTCTCTCGCACAGTACGTCTCATACACTGTGTGTCACACACTATGTGGCGCACGGAGAATGGACGTGAGCCAGGACGAGGAACTGCTGTTCGAGAGTTTGCGGCTGGAGTTGCGGCGGGGATCGTTGATCCTGGCCGTGCTGGCCAGCCTGAGGCGCGAGCAATACGGCTATTCGCTGCGGGTCGCCCTGGGCGAGGTCGGGGTCGAGATGGAGGAGAGCACCCTCTATCCGCTGCTGCGCCGGCTGGAGAGCCAGGGGCTGCTGGACAGCGAATGGCGCGAGGAGGAGCGGCGCAAGAAGCGGTTCTACCGCCTGTCGCCGCGCGGCGAGGCGATGCTGGCGCGGCTGGCGGCGGAATGGCGCGGCCTGTCGGCCTCGCTGGAGAAAATGCTGTGAAGAACGGGATCGAAGGAGGGACCGGGATGGGCCTGGTGGAACGCTATCTGAACGCCGTGGCGGCGCAACTGCCCAAGGAGGCGCGCGACGACATCGTCGCCGAACTGCGCGACGAGATCATGGGGCGGATCGAGGCGCTGGAAGCGCGGCTTGGTCGGCCGGCGACCGAGGCCGAGGTCGAGGCCCTGCTGCGTGAAGTGGGCCATCCCCTGACGGTGGCGGCCCGCTATCGATCCGGCCCGCAGGCCCTGATCGGACCCGAGCTTTACCCCTGGTGGTGGTTCGCGGTGAAGGTGGCGCTGATGGTGCTGGTCTGCGTGACGGTGCTGGGCGCCGTGGCGCGGGTGGCGGCCGGCGACATGATGGTGGGACAGGCTCTGGGCCAGGCCATCGGTGGCTTCATCAGCGGGGCGGCGACCCTGATCGGGGTGATCACCGTCGTCGGCTTCGTGTTCGAACGGCAGGCCAGGAAGCCGAAATTCATCAGCGAATGGCGGGTCAAGGACCTGGGCCTGTTCGAGATCGCCAATCTGGACGCCGAGACCTGGGGCGAACGACTGGCCAAGAGCGACTTCGGGCGCGATTTCGGGAGCGACTGCGGCGGCGACGGCCCCAAGGCCCGCGCCGGCCGTCAGGTGCGGGATCGAGCCAAGATGTCCCCCGTCGCCGGGGCGGCGGCCAGCGCCATCGGCTGGACGGTGCTGCTGCTGTGGTGGACGGGGCTGACTCCGCTGACGACCGTGCGGCCGGACGAACTGGCGGGCGTGATCGACGGCGTCGACTATGGGACGCTGCTGGCCCAGGTGGTGCGCGCCGCCTATTGGCCGGTGATCGTCTTCGCCGCCGCGCGGATCGTCTTCGACGTGACGCGGGCGGTCCTGGGCGCGCCGGTGCGGTTCACGGCCCTGGGCGATCTGGCCTTCGGCGCGGCCTCGGCCTGGGCGTCCTGGTGGCTGTTCTTCTGGTCGCCGTTCAGTCCCCTGATCCGGGTGGCGACCCCGGCCGAGTTCTGGCAGCGCGTCGCCGACCTGTTCAGCCACGGCGGCTTCCCCGTCGCCACCATCCTGATGATCGGCGTGGTCTGGGCCTTCGTCGCAGAGGTCTTCCGCATGATCCGCGCCCTGGCGCGCCTGGCGGTCGGCCGCGAATGCTGAGGGATTGAACCTGCGGCCCGCGCCGTCGTTAGGAGCGATGGCGGCGCGGGACCGCAGGGGGCCTACAAGACGTGACATTGCAGCAGGGTTTGGCGTTCGGCCTGGTGGGTCTGACGGTGGCGGCCTTCATCTGGGGCCGTTTTCGCTATGATCTGGTCGCCGCCGTCGCATTGGCGGTTGGACTGGCCATCGGGGTGATCCCGGCCAAAGACGCCTTTTCCGGCTTCGCCAACGATGTGACGGTGATCATCGCCTGCGCCCTGGTGGTGTCGGCCGCTTTCGCCCGCTCCGGCATCGTCGAGATGGCGCTGAAGGGAATCCTGCCGCATCTGAAGACCGAGCAGGCCCAGGTTCCCGTCCTGACGACGGCGACGACGCTGCTGTCCATGGTGACGAAGAACGTCGGGGCCCTGGCCATCATGATGCCGGTGGCGATGCAGGTCAGCCGCCGGACCGGGACCAAGTCGTCGCGCCTGCTGATGCCCATGGCCTTCGGCGCCATGGCCGGCGGCATGGTGACGCTGGTCGGGACGGCGCCGAACATCCTGGTCGCCGAGGTGCGTCAGGACATGACCGGCCAGCCCTTCGCCCTGTTCGACTATGCGCCCGTGGGTCTGGTGCTGACGGCGGCGGCCCTGCTGTTCCTGGCCTTCGGCTATCGGCTTTTGCCCAAGGATCGGACCGGAAGCCTGGGCCTGTCGGCGGCCCTCTCGTCCAACGCCTATCTGACCGAGGCCCAGGCGCCGGAGGACTGGACGCTGGCGCCGATGACGATTTCAGCCCTTGTCGCCCTGGCGCCGGACGAGGTGTCGGTGACGGCCCTGATCCGGGGCGGCAAGCGCAAGGCCCGCCCGCGCGGCAACACCCTGATCCAGCCCGGCGACACCCTGTTGATCCGAGGCGATCATGAGGCGCTGGAAGGGTTCATCGACGCGGCGAAGCTGAAGCTGGTGCGCGGCGATCGGCCGGTGCTGCTGGATCAGGCCAAGGACGAGGTCAATCTGGTCGAGGTGGTGATCGGCGCCGCCTCTTCGCTGAACGGTCAGACGGTGCGGTCCCTTGATCTGTACGGCCAATACGGGCTGAACCTTCTGGGCGTGTCGCGCAGCGGTTACGAATTGACCCAGCATCTAAGGACCGCCAGGCTGCAGGCCGGGGACGTGCTGCTGCTGCAGGGGGCGGAATCGGCCATGCCGACGCTGCTGGCGCAACTGGGCCTGCTGCCGCTTGCGGAACGCGAGGTGCGGCTGGGCGGGACGCGCCGCAAGTTTCTGCCGGCCTTGGTTCTGGCGGCGGCAATGATCCTGGTGGGGCTGGGTCTGGTTCCCGTCGCCATCGCCTTCTTCGGCGCGGCGGTGGCGATCGTGGCCCTGGGGGGCTTGCGGATGCGCGAGGCCTACGCCGCCCTGGATGGGCCGTTGCTGGTTCTGATCGCGGCCCTGATCCCCGTGTCGGACGCCATCCAGCAGACGGGCGGCGCCGATCTGATCGCCGGGCTGTTGAAGTCGGTGGTGCAGGGGATTCCGCCCGTGGCGGCCGTGGCGGGCATGATGTTCGCCGCCATGGCGGTGACGCCCTTCCTGAACAACGCCGCGACGGTTCTGGTGGTGGCGCCGATCGCGGCGACCCTGGCGCAACAGCTGGGCTATAGGCCCGATCCCTTCCTGATGGCGGTGGCGGTCGGGGCGGCGTGCGATTTCCTGACCCCCATAGGCCACCAGTGCAACACCCTGGTCATGGGGCCGGGCGGATACAAGTTTTCGGACTATCCGCGTCTGGGTCTGCCGCTGAGCCTTCTGGTCCTCGTCATCGGTCCGCCGACCATCCTGCTGTTCTGGCCGATGTGACATCGCCTCTCTGAGCCGCGGACCTCATCCAGGTCCGAAAACCGCGAGACAAGCCGGGCCGCAGCGCCCATTCTGCGGGCCATGGAACCGGCCCGCGAACAGACTCTGGATCAGGACGCCTGCTGGCGCGCGCTGGCGGCGCGGGACGCCCGGTTCGACGGGCGGTTCTTCACGGCGGTGGTGTCGACGGGAATCTATTGTCGGCCGGTCTGTCCGGCGCGGACGCCCCGACGCGAGAACGTGATCTTCCACCCCAGCGCGGCTTCGGCCGAGGCGGCGGGGTTTCGCGCCTGTCTGCGCTGTCGGCCCGAGACGGCGCCCGAGATGGGCGCCTGGCGCGGCACGTCCAACACCGTCAGCCGCGCCCTGGCTCTGATAGAGGCGGGGGCGCTGGACGGCGGCGACGCCGAGGCCCTGGCCGCGCGGCTGGGGGTGGGGGAACGGCACCTGCGCCGCCTGTTTCGAAAACATCTGGGCGCCGCCCCCGTCAGCGTAGCCCAGACGCGGCGCGTGCTGCTGGCCAAACAGCTGATCCACTACAGCGACCTGTCGATGGCCCAGGTGGCGATGGCCTCGGGCTTCGGCAGCGTGCGACGGTTCAACGAGACCTTTCAGGCGCTGTACGGCCGGCCGCCGTCCGATCTGCGTCGTCGGCGGGTCGAGGGAGAGGGCGCCGAGGCGGTGCGCCTGAGCCTGACCTACCGGCCGCCCTACAACTGGGCGGCGATGACGACGGCCCTCGCTGCGCGGGCCGACGCGGATGAATGGGTCGCGGATGGGGTCTGGACCCGTCGCCTGCGCCGGGCCGTCGACCAGACGGACGGGGCGGTGTCGGTCGCGGCGGGCGCGCCGGGCAGGGTGCGGGTCGAGGCGCGGATCGACGATCTGAAGGCCCTGCCGGGTGTGCTGGCGCGGGTGCGGCGGGTGTTCGACCTGGCCGCCGATCCCGAGGCCATCCTGCACGATCTGGCGCAGGATCCTGTCCTGGCCGAGGCGGTAAAGCGCCGGCCGGGTCTGCGACCGCCCGGCGACTGGCTGGACGCGGCGCTGGACGACCCCAGCGACCGTCTGGAAACGCGCGACCCACAGCTTTTGGCGCGCGCCGAACGATGGCGGCCCTGGCGCGCCTACGGCGCCCTGTACTGGACCCTGATCGAGGAGGGACGAGATGCCCAAGCCGCCTGAAACCCTGAACCTGATCCTGGATCGCCTCGCCTCGCCGGTGGGCGAAGTGCTGCTGGTCGTCGACGCCGGGGGCGCGGTGCGGGCGCTGGATTTCCACGATTACGAGGACCGGCTGCGACGGCTGCTGCGCCTGCACTATGGCGCCGTCGTTTTGACGGAAGGCCGCGCGCCAGAGGCCGTGCGCCGGGCGGTGGAGGCCTATTTCGCCGGCGACCTGGCGGCGTTCGACGCCATTCGGGTGGAGACGGGCGGCACGGTCTTTCAGCGGGCCGTGTGGCGGGCGCTGCGCGACATTCCCGCGGGGGAAACGCGCACCTACGGTCAACTGGCCCAGGCGGTCGGGTCGCCCAAGGCGGTGCGGGCGGTGGGTCTGGCCAACGGCGCCAATCCGGTGGGGGTCATCGTGCCCTGCCACCGCGTGATCGGCGCGAACGGAACCCTGACCGGATACGCCGGCGGTCTGGAACGGAAACGCTGGCTGCTGGCGCACGAGGCGGCCGGGCGGCTGCTGTAGAACGCGCCTGCGACCTTGCGGCCAGGCAACGCCCTGGAGCCCGGTTCGTTACCCTGAGCCACAACAGGAGAACCGAAGCATGAAACTGTCCAAAGGCGCGCTGGTGGCGGTGGTCGATGGCGAAAAGCTGGCCTTGTTCCGCAACGAAGGCGGGGTCGAGATCAGGCTGAAGGCCATCGAAAATCCCCCCATCGAGGACCGGGTCTCCGGCTCGGCCGGGCGGCGCTCCAGCGAAGCCAATCCGGACAACGACACCCAGGCTGAGGACGGCTTCGCCATGGGCGTGGCCCAGGTGCTGAACAAATGGGTCGTCACCAACAGGATCGACGAACTGCTGGTCATCGCCGCGCCCAAGACCCTGGGCGAACTGCGCAAGCACTGGCACAAGGATCTGCAGGCCAAACTGGCTGGCGAGATCGCCAAGGACCTGACCGGCCATTCGACCGATCAGATCGCGGCTGCCGTGGAGAAGGCCTGATCGCGTTCAGCCGCCGTCCAGAAAGCGGCGGCAGGCCGGGTTCAGCGTCTCGTCCACATAGGGATAGCCCAGGACCGCCAGGGCGGCGGTCAATTGATCCTGTTCCTGGGGCGGCACGCTGATCCCGGCCAGCACCCGGCCCACGTCGTCGCCGTGATTGCGATAATGGAACAGGGTCAGGGCCCAGGCGGGCTGAAGGCTGTTCAGGAACCGCAGGAAGGCGCCCGGCCGCTCGGGGAACTGGAAGCGCAGGATGCGTTCGTGGGGCAGACCGCTGGCCCGGCCGCCGACCATGTAGCGGACGTGCAGCTTGGCCGTCTCGTTGTCGCTCATGTCCTCTACGACGTATCCGCCGGCGGTCAGGCGGGCGATCAGATCCTCGCGTTCCTTCGCGCCGTTCCGCAGGGCCACGCCGACGAAGATCTGGGCCTGGCCGTCGGCGGACCAGCGATAGTTGAACTCCGTCACCGACCGACCGTCCAGGCTGTCGAGAAAGCGGCGATAGTCGTCGCGGTCGTCCTTCATGCTGACGGCCAGAAGCGCCTCGGCGCCCTCGCCGATCTCGGCCCGTTCGGCGACATGGCGCAGCCGGTCGAAGTTGACGTTGGCGCCCGAGTTGATCGCGATCAGCGAGCCCGCGCCAGGATGGGCGGCGGCCCAGGCCTTCAGCCCCGCCAGGGCCACCGCGCCCGACGGTTCGGCGATGGCGCGGCTGTCGTCGAAGATGTCCTTGATCGCCGCGCAGATGGCGTCGGTGTCGACCAGGACGATCTCGTCCAGCAGATCGCGGCACAGGTCGAAGGTCTGCTGGCCCGCCCGGCGCACCGCCACCCCGTCGGCGAACAGACCCACCTCGTTCAGGGTCACGACCTCGCCCGCGTCGAGCGCCGACTTCATCGTGGGGGCGTCGACCGGCTCCACCCCGATCACGCGCGTCTCGGGGCGCAGGAATTTGACGATGGCGGCGACGCCGGCGGCCAGGCCGCCGCCGCCGATGGGGACGAAGACGGCCTCTATGGGATCGGCGTGCTGACGCGCGATCTCCAGCCCCACCGTCCCCTGGCCGGCGATCACCTCGGGATCGTCGAAGGGGTGGATGAAGGCCGCGCCGGTCTGGCTCTCCAGATGACGGGCGTGGGCGTAGGCTTCGTCGAAGCTGTCGCCGTGCAGGACCACTTCGCCGCCGAGGGCCCGCACCGCCGCCACCTTGATGCCCGGCGTGGTGGTCGGCATGACGATGGTGGCGGGGATGTTGCGACGCGCGGCGGCCAGGGCCACGCCTTGGGCGTGGTTGCCGGCCGAGGCGCAGATGACCCCGCGCGCCAGATCGGCCTCCGACAGGCTGGCGATCTTGTTGTAGGCCCCGCGAATCTTGAACGAGAAGACCGGTTGCAGATCCTCGCGCTTCAGCAGCACGGGGCGGTCCAGTCGCGCCGACAGGCGACGCAGCGGATCGAGCGGGGTCTCCTCCGCCACGTCATAGACGCGGGCGGTCAGAATGCGGCGGATGGTGTCTTGCACGTTTCTATCGAGTTTCAGGCGCTGGCGAGAGTGAACGTGTCGATAGGAGGCGTGACTAGTCAGGTCGAGCAAAAATATGCCATCCAGGGCCCGTTTTAGAGCGGGCGCGCCGAGAGCCGGCGGGTCCACAGCGCCGCACGACGTTTCAGTTCGTCCTTTTGCGCCATGTCCGACAGGTCGGGGGACAAGCGATCCAACTGCTCGAAACGGAAATCCTCGGGCTGGTGCGCCGTCCACGCCCGTTGCAGATCGGCGTGCGGGCAGGACCCGAGCTTCAACGTGAACCAAAGGCCATTGCGGTGGGTGTCGATATGCCGGCTTTGACCCACCCAGGCTTCGCCGGTCGCGGTGCACTGCACGGCGAAGACGCCGGCGATGGTCGGCTGTTCCTTGTAGGCGGCGATCAGGGTCTTGCGGTGTTCGGCGTTCACAACGGTCTCCATTTCATCCGGGTGAAATAGACGATAATTATATCCGGGTAAATGGGTGGCCTAAACTTCTCCCTTGCGCCGCGCGGTCAAGAGCCTACATTGATCCTTCTTATGCTAGATTTGAGCATAAGGGTCGGGAGGAGACGGTCATGGCGGACGGCGCGTTCGGACTGACGAAGGAATTGGCGCAGGAGACCGCGCCTGTCTGGGCCAAGGTCAAGGACCATGTCACCCCCTTGGAATGGCCCGAGCAGGCGCGGCTGATCAGCGAGATCAACTGGCTGAAGCGCGAGCGCGACGCCGTGATCCTGGCCCATAACTATATGACGCCCGAGATCTTTCACGGGGTCGGAGACTATGTCGGCGACAGCCTGGGCCTGGCCAAGGAGGCCGCGCGGTCGGACGCCAAGGTGATCGTCCAGGCGGGCGTTCACTTCATGGCCGAGACGTCCAAGATCCTGTCGCCGGAAAAGACGGTGCTGATCCCCGATCTGCGCGCGGGCTGTTCGCTGGCCTCCTCGATCACGGGGGCGGACGTGCGGCTGATCAAGCAGCGCTATCCGGGCCTGCCGGTCATCACCTATGTCAACACGACCGCCGAGGTGAAGGCCGAGACCGACATCTGCTGCACCAGCGCCAACGCCGTGCAGGTGGTGGAATGGGCGGCGAAGGAATGGGGCGTGGACCGCGTCATCCTGATCCCGGACGAGTTCCTGGCGCGCAATGTCGCGGCCCAGACGACGGTGGGGATCATCGCCTGGAAGGGCCATTGCGAGGTGCATAAGCGCTTCACCGCCCAGGACATCGCCGACATGCGCGACGCCTGGCCCGACGCCGAGGTTCTGGCCCACCCCGAATGCCCGGAAGAGATCCTGGCGGCCTCGGACTTCGCCGGATCGACGGCGGCCATGACCGACTATGTCGAGCAGCGCAAACCCAAGCGGGTGGTGCTGATCACCGAATGTTCGATGGCGTCCAACATCAAGGGCGACGTGCCCAGCGTGGAGTTCGTCGGCCCCTGCAACCTGTGCCCGCACATGAAGCGGATCACGCTGCAGAACATCCACGACTGTCTGGTGAACCTGCAGTTCGAGGTGACGGTGCCCGAGGAGATGATCGAGCGCGGGCGTCTGGCGGTGCAGCGGATGATCGACCTGCCGCCGCCCGCCGTCCCGGCGCGCTACGACATGGTCAAGGCGCGGCATCATGTGGACGTGGAGCTGATCTGACGGCGGCGCGGCGATCAGTCCCCTGGTCGGGACTTCGCCGCGCGCCCATCTGGACGCCATGAGCGACATCGAAACCTCCCCCCGAAAGCCCGGCCCCTGGGACGCGACGCCCGCGCCCAGCCCCGCGCGCGACACCGTTACGGATTCCGCCGTCGTCGAGCCGGCCGAGAAGGATCAGAGCCTGGTCTGGGCCCTGATCTCCACCGGCCTGATGGCGGGCTTCCTGTGGTGGATCAGCGGCAGCGTGGTGGTGGCCGCCGCCGTCCTGGTCGGCCTGTTCGTGCACGAGGCGGGCCACGTCCTGGCGATGAACCGGCTGGGGATGGGGCCGGCGCGAATCTACATCATTCCCTTCCTGGGCGGCCTGGCCAAGGCGCGGCGCGCGCCGAAAAGCGAATGGCACGGTGTGCTGGTGGCGTTGGCGGGACCGGCCTTCGGGCTTCTGGCCATGATCCCGTTCGTGGCGGTCGGCCTGGCCTTGCGACAGCCGGAATGGCTGGCCGGCGCCTTTTTCGTCGCCCTGCTGAATCTGGTGAACCTGGTTCCCGCCCCGCCGCTGGACGGGTCCAAGGCGTTGGGGCCGGTGCTGACGCGGGTTCATCCCCGGCTGGAGCAGGCGGTCCTGCTGATCATCGGGGCGGCGGTGGTGGTCTGGGGCCTGACGACGGGCCGTTACATCCTGGCGGCGTTCCTGGCCCTGTCGGTCTTCGCGCATCTGAAGCGCGGGGTCTGGCGCGCGGCCTGGGGCACGCTGAGCTGGCCCGAGGCGGGACGCAGCCTGGCGCTGTATCTGCTGGTGCTGATCCTGTGCGCCGGCGCCGCGCTGGGGGCGCTTTTGCCGATGACCGAGGGCGACCCGGCGGCCGCCGTGCGGCTGGGCCTGCGCTATCTGGGAGTTTGACGATGAACCGCATCCGACATGACGGGCCGCTGGTTGTCGGGGCCGGACTGGCGGGCCTGTCGGCCGCGCTGGAGGCGGCCAAGGCCGGGGCCAAGGTTCTGGTGGTCACGCCCGAACCCCTGCTGAACGCCTGTTCCTCGGCCTGGGCGCAGGGCGGGATGGCGGCGGCCCTGACGCCGCAGGATTCGCCCAGGCTCCACGCCCAGGACACCCAGGCCGCGGGGGCGGGCCTGGTCGAGGTCGAGGCGACGCGGGTCCTGACCGAACACGGGCGCGAGACGGTGGAATGGCTGGCCGCCCTGGGCGCGCCCTTCGACCGCGATGCGGCGGGCGGCTTCGCCGTCAGCCTGGAGGCGGCCCACGCCGTGGCGCGCGTGGCGCGTGTCGGCGGCGACGGCGCCGGGCGCGCCATACTGACCGCCGTGGTCGCGGCCGTGCGGGCGGAAAAGGCGATCGCCGTCTGGGACGACGCGCGGCTGAAGGCTCTGGCGCGCGACGCGGACGGCCGGGTGGTCGGCGCGGTGATCGCGCGCGGCCCCGACGTCAAGCCGACCCTGGTGACGGCGACCGCCGTCGTCCTGGCCACGGGCGGCGCCGGCGGCCTGTTCGCGGCCACCACCACGCCGGCGGCGCTTAAGGGCGAGGGCCTGGCTCTGGCGGCTATGGCGGGGGCGGAAATCCTGGACCCCGAGTTCGTGCAGTTCCACCCCACGGCCCTGGATGTCGGGGTCGATCCGGCCCCGCTGGCGACCGAGGCCCTGCGCGGCGAGGGCGCGCGGCTGATCGACGGGGAGGGGTCTTTTCTGCTGGGGGCCGAGGACGACGCCGACCTGAAGCCGCGCGACGTGGTGGCGCGAGCCGTCCATGCCGCCCGAGCCTCCGGGCGCGGCGCCTATCTGGATGCGCGCACGGCGGTGGGCGAGGCGTTCCCGCACGAGTTTCCCGCCGTCTTCGCCGCCTGCATGCGCGCCGGACTGGACCCGCGCCTCAGCCCCATGCCGGTCATGGCGGCCTGCCATTATCATATGGGCGGGATCGCCGCCGATGCGGACGGTCGCACGACCCTGCCGGGCCTTTATGCGGTGGGGGAATGCGCGGCCACGGGGGTGCACGGCGCCAACCGGCTGGCCTCCAACTCCCTGCTGGAAGCGGCGACCTTCGGGCGGCGCGCGGGGCGGGCAGTCGCGGGGGAGCGAGGCGGGGACAAGCCCCAGCCGACGCCGGACCTGCCTGATCTGCCGGAACCCGCCATGGGCGAACTGCGCGCGGCCATGACGGCCCACTGCGGCGTGGTGCGCGACGCGCAGGGGCTGACGGCGCTGCTGGCCCTGATCGACCGGCTGGAGGCGCGGCACGGCCCGGCGGCGGCCCTGCTGGCGGCGCGCCTGATCGCCCAGGCCGCGCTGGACCGGCGCGAGAGCCGGGGCGGCCATTACCGGTCGGACTATCCCCAGACCGCCGCGCGGGCCGAACACACGCGGGTGCGGCTGGTTCGCCCCGCCGAACTGGAGGCGGCGGAATGAGCCGGAAGCTGCCGGACCTGCTGATCGAGCCGGTCGTGCGCCGGGCCCTGGCGGAAGACCTGGGCCGGGCCGGCGATGTGACCGCTGCGGCCTGTATTCCCGAGGGCGCACGGATGAAGGCGGCCTTCGTGGCGCGCAAGCCCGGCGTTCTGGCGGGGATCGACGCGGTGCGCCTGGCCGTTCTGGCCCTGGACCCGAAGGCGCACATCGACCTGCGCCTCGAGGACGGCGCGGCCTTCGACGCGGGCGCCGTGCTGGCGGTGGTGGAGGCGGACGCCCGCGCCTTTCTGTCGGCCGAGCGGACGGCCCTGAACCTGGTCGGGCGGCTCAGCGGCGTGGCGACCCTGACGCGGGCCTATGTCCAGGCAGTCCAGGGCACGGACGCCCGCATCGCCGATACGCGCAAGACCACGCCGGGCCTGCGTGCGCTGGAGAAGCACGCCGTGGCCTGCGGTGGGGGTATGAATCACCGCTTCGGCCTGGATGACGCCATCCTGATCAAGGACAACCACGTCGCCGTCTGCGGGGGCGTGGCCCAGGCCGTGCGCCGCGCCCGCGCCTTCGCCCCGCACCTGATGAAGGTGGAGGTCGAGGTCGATGGACTGGATCAGCTGGACCAGGTGCTGGCCCTGATCGACGAAGGCGCGGCGCCCGACGTCGTGATGCTAGACAACTTCAGCCTGGCCGATCTGCGGACGGCGGTGGCGCGGGTCGCCGGCCGGCTGGTCCTGGAGGCGTCCGGCGGGGTCGATCTGACAACGGTGCGCGCCATCGCCGAGACGGGGGTGGACGTGATCTCGGTCGGCGCCGTGACCCATTCCGCGCCCGTGCTGGACATCGGCCTGGACGCCTTCTGAGGTCAGGCGGGGAACGGCTTCAGGGACGAGACGTTCACCATCTGATCAACGGAGGGACGTCATGTCCAAGATGCCGAAAACGCCGCCGGATCAGCTCAGCTCCGGCCATCCGCGACCGGAAGAGGGACACGAAACCCGGCATGATCGGGAGACCGAACTTGAACAGGGCTCCGAGGCCAATCTGAAGGAAGAAGGCCGGTTCGGGAACATGGAGCAGAACGTCACCTACCGGCGCCGGTCCTGACGATTCAGACGGGGTTGGCCTCGCCCTCGACCTTGGCGACAACCGCAGCGCGGCTGGCGCGGACCGGCGCAGTCGATGCGGGCTGGGCCGCGGCGGGACTTGGGGCTGCAACGGGGTGCGACGCCGCCGGCGTCGGCGCCTTGGGCTTGTCCTGAGCCACGACGGCGGAATAGGCGACAGGCTGCGGTTGAGGAGCCTCGGCCTCCGTGCGGTCGACGGCGTGGATCAGGCGCGGCTCATCCGCGGCGGTCGAGGGTCGCGCGGCATAGGTGAAGGCGCTGCTGGACCCCGAACGGCCGCCGAAACGATAGAACAGATGGCTGCCGATCTGGCTGACCTGGATCAGCGAGCCGCGCCAGCCGGGCGACACGTTCGTAGTGTGGAAGTGGGTGGCGGACCCCACGGCGGCGAAGACCGAGCCGGACAGGGCGCCGGAGGCCACGGCGCGGGCGCGGTCCCAGGCCGCCTGGTTGACCCGGCCGCGCATCGCGCCGGAACAGGTGAAGGAAAACTGGCAGCCCGTGCTGCGCGCCGCGCCCTGGAAGACGACGCCGCAGACGGTCTTGGGGAAGGCGGGGTGGCGAACGCGGTTCAGGACCACCTGGGCCACCGCCTTCATGCCGTCGCGGCCTTCGCCGCGGGCTTCGTAATAGACGGCCTGGGTCAGGCAATCCAGATCGCGGCTGGCGTCCAGGGCGTGACCCAGTTGGAAGGGGCTGGCGGGCGTCGGCGCCGTCAGGCTAGCGCGGCGCAGGTCGTTCGGGGCGCGGAGTTGTTCAAGGCGGGCCGACAGCAGTTCCGCCTGGCGGTCGCGCTCGGCGGCGCCGGCGCTGACATAGGGATCGTGGCGTCGGGCGATCGACAGGGCGCTGGCGTCCAGTCCGCCGGCCGCGGCGGCCAGGGCTTCTTCGGTGAAGCCGGCGGAGGTCGCGCCCTGAATCTGTTCGGCCTGGGCGCGCAGCGTCGTCGCGCGCGCCGCCGTCCCGCCCAGATAGGCGCACCCGATCGCCAGTCCCACCAGACCGCCAAAGGCCGCCGCCGCCGTCATGGGTTTGATCCTGGCCACATGATCGGCGCGCGAAACGGCGCGCGTCTGCGAGGAATGCGACAACGAGTTAGTCCTGTTAAGCAGGGCGAGAAACGCAGCCCCCGGGGGTAGTCTTGCCGGCCGGGCGACGAAAACGTCGCGCTCCAGCCTGCGAAATCCGGCGCTCGGCTCACTGGCCCGGGCGTCGAGGACGGGCCTTTAGCCAGCCCTTTATGTTGGAAATGTGGCTGATTCGCAATTGGGCGATCAGGTGTCAGAAACGATTGGACATTTTCCAGATCAGCGTGACGTTGTGGCTGAAATCGGACGGAAAATCCGATGAATATCTATCGAATACTGTATTATAAATCGTTTCATCTTGTGGCAGTAACATAGAATTATGAGACATAAGCTTTTTCCTATATGGTGGATGTTTAAGAATGTGGCGCATGCGTCCTTTTCGACCTGATGACTGGAACGAAACGCGGTCGTCGGCGTTCAAGCGCGGCTATTAGGGAGAAGTCGTGATGTCTCGCATGAAACCCGCCGCCGTCCTGGCCGTCGTTTCCGTTATCACCTTGGGTCTGTCCGCCTGTGGCGCGACGGTCGAACAGAAGGCCGCGACGGGCGCGGTCGCCGGCGCCGTCGTCGGCGGTCCTGTTGGCGCGGCGGTCGGCGGCGCGGCCGGCACGGCGGTCGGCCAGGCGCAAAAGCCCAGGTAGGGGCCGATCCCGCGCGCCTTGTCCCGGGGGCGGGCGCGACCTATCTGCATCAGTGGCGGCGATCCCTGGCCGAAATCGTCGCCCAAACCCCGTCTCTGAATGATTTCGCCGCGGCGAACCTTGATTTCGGCGCGGGTTTCGGCTTTGTCCGGCCCGCTTCGGGCCGTGCGTGCGTGTTTTCGCCGCCTGATTTCCGACGGCCGCTTTGGGCCGCCCCATAAGGAACCTATCGCTTTCGCATGAAAGATCTGAAGACCGGATTCACCGACCGCCTGACCGCCCAGCAGGAAGCCAAGAAGGCCCTGCTCGCCAAGTTCAAGCCCAAGCCCGCCGCTCCCGATCCCGAGTTCGAACGTCTCGCCGAAAAGCGGGCCGCAGAAAAGGAGGCCCTGCGTCAGCAGCACGAACTGGCCAAGGCCGAGCTGCGCCGCGAGAAGGCCGAGAAGGAAGCTGCGCGCCTGGCCGCGGAAATGGCCGCTCAGGAAGCGATCGACGCCGAAAAGCGCGCCGACCGGAAGGCGCGCAAACAACTGACCAAGGAAGAGCAGAAGGCCAAGCGGGACGCCCGCTACGCCGCGCGCAAGGCCCGCCGCTAAGGCGGACAGTCTTTCCGGGATCGACGCGCCGAGGGCTTCTTCGGCGCGTTTTTCTTTGGACGGCGTCCTGGGCGCGCCATAACGCCGATCCGCCAGGGCCTGAAAACGGCCCATAAGTTCGGCCATTGCATCGTTACGGCGGCGTTCTCATTTGAAGGCGTCGCCTCTTTCGGATTTGGAATGACCCTGACGCGGTGGACATTGGTGTGGCGGACGCTGAAGCGTTCGGCGGCGGCCCTGCCGGCCGTCGGCGCCGTGCTGGGCGTCGCCCTGGCCGCCGGGTCGACCGAACGCCCCGACATCGACCGCACCGCCGAGGCCGTGGCCCGGATCACCGGCGGCGATCTGGGCGGCAAGGGCCTGTCGGCGCTCGAGGCGCGGCTGAGCCCGTCACAATTGGCCCTGGCGCAACGTCATGACCCGCGCCTGCTGCAACCCGCCCTCTATGGGCTGACGCCGGGGTGGGAGAGCCTGACCTTGGCGGGCAAGCCCTCGCTGGACCTGGGCAAGACCGGTCTGGAGGCCCAGCGGTTGAACGCGGCGGTTCCCACGGCGGCCGGCGCTCTGCGGCCCGCCCTGCCGTTCGTCTTCAAGGGCGGGGCCGAGGATCGCCGTCGCGCCGTGCGCTGCCTGACCCAGGCCGTCTATTTCGAGGCGGCGCTGGAGCCGGACGCTGGCCAGGCCGCCGTGGCCCAGGTGGTGCTGAACCGCGTGCGCGATCCCAACTACGCCGACACCGTCTGCGGCGTGGTGTTCGAAGGCGCCGAGCGGACGACCGGCTGCCAGTTCAGCTTCACCTGCGACGGTTCCCTGGCTCAGACGCCCGTGCCCTGGGCGTGGGATCGCGCCCGCAAGGTGGCCGAACGCGCCCTGAACGGGGCGGTGGCCCAGCAGGTCGGGACGGCGACCCACTATCATGCCGACTATGTCCATCCCTGGTGGGCGCCGACGGTGGCCAAGGTGACGCAGATCGGGGCGCATATCTTCTATCGCTGGAAGGGTTTCGCCGGTGAAACCGCCGCCTTCCGCAACGCCTATCGCGGGCATGAGCCGGCGATCGACGAGGCGCGCTTCGCCAAGGCGCGCCTGCCGGCCCTGCAGGCTGGTCAGGCCACGGAGGGCGCCGATCCGAATGCGGTCGGTTCCGGCGCGCCGATGAAGACGGTGGAGATCGATGGTCATCAGCGCGTGGTGGGGGTGGTCAGCCTGGGCGGACGTCGCCTGCCGACGCGCGAGGAGGTGGCCGCCATCAACGCCCGCCTGTCGACGATGGAGGCGCCCAAACCCGCCGCCCAGCCGGCGCCGGAAGGCGTGACGCCGATGGAGGTCGAAGAGGTCGGCCGGCCCGCGCGCTGACCCCGAGGCGGGGTCGGTCCCCTACCAGACGCCGATCTTCTCCGCCTCGGCGTGGCTGATGGGGTGGTGGGCCTTGGCGTGGTCTTCTTCGGCGAGGAAACGAGCGGCCTCAAGCGCGGCCATGCAGCCCATGCCGGCGGCGGTGACAGCCTGGCGATAGACGTCGTCGGTGACGTCGCCGGCGGCCCAGACCCCCTCGATCGCGGTGGAGGCCGTGCCGGGCTTGACCCGCAGATAGCCGCCCGAGTTGGTTTCCAGCTGGCCCTTGAACAGTTCCGACGACGGGGCGTGGCCGATGGCGATGAAGACGCCGTCGGCGGGGATTTCGCGGGTCGATCCATCCTTGACGTTCTTCAGGCGGACGCCCGTGACATTGCGGGCGATGCCGTCCACGACGCCGACGATCTCCTCGATGGCGACGTCCCAGATCACCTCGACCTTGGGGTTGGCGAACAGGCGGTCCTGCAGGATTTTCTCGGCGCGGAACTCATCGCGGCGGTGAACGACCGTGACCTTGGAGGCGAAGTTGGTCAGGAACAGCGCCTCTTCGACCGCCGTATTGCCGCCGCCGACGACCACGACCTGCTTGCCGCGATAGAAGAAGCCGTCGCAGGTGGCGCAGGCCGAGACGCCGAAGCCCTGATAGGCGGCCTCTGACTCCAGCCCCAGCCACTTGGCCTGGGCGCCGGTGGAGATGATGACCGTCTCGGCCAGAATCTCGTCGCCGCCGTCCAGCTTCAGCCGGAACGGACGCTGGGACAGGTCGGCGGAGGTGACGATGTCGTGGATGACCTCGGTGCCGACATGCAGGGCCTGGGCCTGCATCTGCTCCATCAGCCACGGACCCTGGATAGTCTCGGCGAAGCCGGGATAGTTCTCGACGTCGGTGGTGATGGTCAGCTGGCCGCCGGGCTGGATGCCGGCGATGACGACGGGGTTCAGCGAGGCGCGCGCCGCATAGATGGCGGCGGTCCAGCCGGCGGGGCCGGAACCGATGATGGCGACGCGGACGGTTCTGGGAGTGCTCATGGCGCCTATTTAGGGGCTGATTCCTTTTCGCGCGATGCTAGTCTTGTCGGGCGAGCACGGGAGAGGGGAATGAACAAGAAAGCGGCGGCCTTCCTGCCCATCGGAATCGGGGTCGGGGTTTCGATCGGAACAGCCTTGGGGTTGGCGCTGGACAATCTGGCCCTGGGGATCGCGCTGGGCGTCGCCATAGGCTCGGGCCTCGGTGTCGCGGGCATGGGCGCCGCCCAGGCCAGGTCCGGGAAGGAAGAGGATTCGGACGACAAGGGCGGCGGGGCCGCCTGAGCGCCGCCTTTTTTGAGTGCACTTTCGTGCACTTTTTTGCGATTCATTCTCAGAGCGCCGTCCAGCCAGGAGATGGGCTTTAGGTCACGCCTGCGTCAGGATTGGGCGGGGCGAGACGGGCTGGCGATAATTCAGCGCGTCCGCATCGCCTCCAGCACCGCGCGGGCGGCGCGGTCGGTTTCGGCGAGGGGTTCGTAGGTCCAGGGGATCAGCGCGCCGTCGAACGGCCGGGCGGCGCCGCGCGAACGCAGGTCATCGTGCAGTCGGGCGAACTTGCCGGCGGACTTCAGCGGGACCATCGGCAGGATGTGAACCGGCTTGCCCGTCGAGGCGGCCTCGGCGGCCATGTTGGCGCTGTCCTCTGTGACCAGCACATGATCGGCGTAATGCAGGAAGCCGAACAGTGGGTTGTCGCCCGTCCCGTCCCAGATCCAGCCGGGCAGGGCGGACAGTCGCGTGGTCATGGCCGCCTTGGCCAACTCCGGCGTGCGGCGCGAGAAGGTCAGCATCAGCGAACCGCCCGCCGTCCGCACGGCGTCTGCGATCCGGTCGGCCAGGGCGGCGGCGTGGGCGGGGGGCAGGTCGAAGGCCTTTGACCGACCGCCGATCAGGACCGCAATGCGCGGATGGGGCAGGGGGGCGATCCGGTCGGCGAAGGCGGGGGCGGCGTCGGCGATCCGCTGCGGCGTGATGCGGTGCGGCGAGCCGGTGATCTCGAAGACATTGTCGCCCGACAGGCCGTCGTGGGCGGGCGCCACGATCATGTCGTAGCGGGCGTTGGCCCAGCGTGGGTCCTGGGTCTGGACGACGAAGGTCTTGCCGCCGCTCCACTGTTTCACCCGTGTCGAAAGGGGCAGGGTGGCGCGGCCCGTCGCGATCCACAGGTCGGGCCAGGGGGCGGCGAGGGCGTCCGAGGCGGGGTCCAGCATCGCCCGCGTCTTCAACGCCGAGGGCCAGCGGTCGAACGGCCTGCGCCAGCGGATGTGCTTGGTGGTGATTTCGGCCGGGGTCAGACGCTGCACCGCCTCGGCCAGGCCCAGCGCCTGGTTCTCGATCCCGGCGCGGCCGTCCGACACGACCCAGATGCTGAGGGGGGCGGCCGTCATGTCTCCCTCCCCGGCGCGGGGAGGGAGAGACATGCAGGCGGTGGGCCTATTTCCACTCGACCTTGAGGATTTCGTAGGCCTTCACGCCGCCGGGGGTGTTGACCTCGACCACGTCGCCGACCTCCTTGGAGATCATGGCGCGGGCGATGGGGGAGGCGATGGAGATCTTGCCCTTCTTCACGTCGGCTTCGTGTTCGCCGACGATCTGATAGCGGGCCTCTTCATCGGTGTCTTCGTCCACCACGGTGACGGTGGCGCCGAACTTGACCTGGTTTCCCGACAGTTTGGACACGTCGATGACCTGGGCGCGGCTGATCTTGTCCTCGATCTCGGCGATCTGCCCCTCGATCCAGCCCTGCCGCTCCTTGGCCGCATGATACTCGGCGTTTTCGGACAGGTCGCCGTGTTCGCGGGCCTCGGAAATGGCCGCGATCACGCTGGGCCTTTCCACCGACTTCAATTGCTTCAGTTGATCGTCGAGGGTGCGATAACCCTCGGCCGTCATCGGCACTTTTTCCATTGTGTCGTGATTTTTCTTATTCGCCCAGAGACTGGAAAGACGCGGAGTAGGCACACAAAAGGCCGCGGGGCGGGCGCGGCCGGGCATCAAAACTAGGGCAAACGGGGGCGGAATTCAAGGGTTGTCGTCGCAACTCCCGCGCGTGGATGTCGAGGGTCAGGTGCGGATGCGCGGCTCCGGCTTGCGCTCGCGGTGCAGAACGCCCTTGATCAGGCTGAGGGCCAGCCAGGCGATGGCCGCCAGGCCCAGGATCATAAACAGCCCCGACAACAGGACGGCGCCGGCCGCCATGAAGGCCAGGACGAAGGCGATGGCCGCGCCTAGCGCGGCGATGATCTGAAGGGTTTTGAGGCGCATGAAGCGTTAACGCCTCATGGGGCGTCCGGTTGCCCCGAATTGCCCCGAACCGTCAGGCGTAGGCGTAGGGACCGCCGCGTTCCAGCGCCCGACGATAGGCGGGGCGGGCGTGGATGCGCGACAGGAAGGCTCTGAGCCGCGGGCGGTCTGCGGGATCGAAGGCCCGGTCGGCTCCGGCCTCGACCGGAAAGCTCATCATGATGTCGGCGGCCGTGAATTGATCGCCGGCGAACCATTCGGACCGCGCCAGTTCAGCCTCCCAGAAGCCGACGTGATCGCGAAGCTGGGGATCGACGAAGCCGGCGATGGCCTTGTCCGATATCTGCTTGACCAGGGGGCGCATCAGGCCCGGCGCCCGGCGCGGCAGAAGGCCGAACACCAGCTTCAGCAGAAGCGGCGGCATGGCCGATCCCTCGGCGTAGTGCAGCCAATAGGTGAAGCGGCGGGCGTCTTCGGTCCCCGCCGCCGGGCGCAGGCGGCCCTCGCCATAGACGTCCAGCAGATAGTCGACGATAGCGCCGGTTTCGGCCACGGTGACGTCGCCGTCCTGGATCACCGGCGACTTGCCCAAGGGGTGGATGGCGCGCAGTGTCGCCGGCGCCAGCCGGGTCCGGGCGTCGCGTTCATAGCGCACGACCTCGTAGGGCAGGCCCAACTCCTCCAGCAGCCACAGGACGCGCTGGGAGCGGCTGTCGTTCAGATGATGGACCTTGATCATGAGAGGCGCTCCGTTGGACGGCGGACTATCGGGCGCCCCCGTCGCCAAAGTCGAGCGCTATCGCGGGGTGCGACCGCTCCAACGCGCCCGACGTGCGGGACGCGGCGGAGGCGGGGTCGCCGCCGGGCCGGCGCGGCCGCGCTCGCGACGGCTGCGCCACACCTCATAGGCCAGGGTGGCCAGGGCCAGCTTGCCGGCGTGACGGCCGGCCAGACGGCGTCCGCCCTTGGACAACAGAAGGCCGCCCAGCATGGGAACCAGCCTGTGCAGTCGGGACATGGGAATCTCCTTCGGAGCCTATAAGTCTGGGCCTGTAACGCGCAGGTTGGGCGGCCGGTTCTCGGTGCGGCGATTTGAACTGACGACAGGATGCAGAAGGTTTGGCGCGCGCGACGTGCGAAGCAGTGCTACGCCAGAGCCATGAGCCGTTCCCGTTTCGCCGCCTTCTTCACCTCTCTGAGCTTCTTCGTCATCGTGGCCCTGGTCGCCGGGGTGGCGGCCGGCGCCGCGGCCCAAAACGCCCATGCCCCCTGGCTGACCGCCGCCCTGGGCGCGCTGGAGGGGCTGGGCCAGGTCTGGCTGAACGCCCTTCGGATGACGGTGATGCCGCTGGTCTTCAGCCTGCTGGTCACGGGGATCGTCTCCATCGCCGATGCGGCGGCGACCGGGCGGATCGCCGCGCGCTCCTTGGTGGTGTTCGGCCTGATGCTGGTCGCGGCGACGGTCTATGCGATCCTGGCGGGCCTGGGCCTGCTGACCCTGTGGCCCATCGATCCCGAGGCCGGGCGCGCGATGCTGGCGGGGATTCCGTCCGATGCGGCGGCCGCCGTGGGCCGGGCCGCGCAGACGAACGCACTGGACGCCTTCCTGTCCAGCCTGGCGCCGTCCAATGTCATCAAGGCGGCGGCCGACGACGGCGTGCTGGCGGTGGTGGTCTTCGCCGTGGCGTTCGGATTTGCGGCCACGCGTATCCGCGCCGATCTGCGGCGCCCCCTGGCGGGCTTCTTCGAGGCTGTGGCCGAGACCATGGTGGTGATCGTCCACTGGGTGCTGCTGGCCGCGCCCTTCGGGGTGTTCGCCCTGGCCCTGGGCGTGGGGCTGCGGGCGGGACTGGGCGTGGCGGGCACGCTGGCCCACTATGTCGCCATCCTGTGCCTGAGCCAGATCGGCCTGATCCTGCTGATCTATGTCGCCGTGACCCTGTGGGGGCGCATCTCCCTGGCCCGATTCGCGCGCGCCGCCGCCCCGGCCCAGGTGGTGGCGGTCTCGACCCAGTCCTCCCTGGCCAGCCTGCCGGTGATGATCGAGCGGGCGCGCGACTGGCTGGGCGTGCCCCAGGCCTCGGCGGGCCTCGTTCTGCCGCTGGCGGTGGCGGTGTTCCGCATCACCAGCCCGGTCGCCAACCTGGGGGTCTGCCTCTATGTGGCGCAGTTGAACGGGATCGAACTGGGGCTGGGCGCCCTGGTGGCGGGCGGGCTGACGGCCATTGCCGTCTCCATCGCCTCGGTCGGCCTGCCGGGCCAGGTCAGCTTCTTCGCCAGCATCGCGCCGATCTGCCTGGCCATGGGCCTGCCCATCGGCGTCCTGCCCATCCTCCTGGCAGTGGAGGTCGTACCCGACATCTTCCGCACCGTCGGCAACGTCACCGCCGACCTGGCCGCGACGCGGATCGTGGCGGGAGAGGACATCACAGCCGAAGAATGACGATCAGGGCGGCGGTCAGAAGCAGGCCGACGTGCAATGTCAGGACAAGGCCCATCCAGGTGCGGAAGGGCTCCTTGCGCGTCTTGTGGCGAAGGATGTGCTGGCCTAGCCAGGCTCCGAGACCACCCGCCAGAACGAACAGCAGCAGACGGCTCTCAGGGATGCGTTGAAGGCCCTGGCGCGCCATGTGCTTGTCCCAGGCGAAGGCGGCGAAGCCCGAGACTTCGGCCAGGAATATCGCCACGAGGGCGCGGTCGATGTCGGTGACTGACATGGTCTCTGGTCTTCATCGGAACGAAAGCCATCCTCCCGAAGAAAACCAGAGATTTGATGAACGTCAGCCGTATTCCTGGATCGCCTTCACATCCAGGTCGCCGGCCTTGATGGCGCCGATGGCCTGGGCCGCCGCAACCGCGCCGGCGGTGGTGGTGTAGTAGGGGATCTTCATCATCAGGGCGGTGCGGCGCAGGGAGAAGCTGTCCTGCAGCGACTGCTTGCCCGAGGTGGTGTTGAAGACCAGCTGGACCTCGCCGTTCTTCATGGCGTCCACGATGTGCGGGCGGCCTTCCAGCACCTTCTTGACCAGGCCGACGTCCAGCCCCTGTTCCGTCAGATAGGCGTGTGTGCCGCCGGTGGCGATCAGGCTGAAGCCCTCGGCCAGCAGGGTCCGGGCCGCGTCCAGGATGAAGGGCTTGTCCTCGTCCTTGACCGAGATGAAGGCGCAGCCCGAGGTCGGCAGGGTGACGCCGCCGCCGATCTGGGACTTGGCGAAGGCGCGGGCGAAGGCGGGGGCCATGTCGGCCTCGCCGTCGCGTTTCCAGTCCAGACCCATGACCTCGCCGGTCGAACGCATTTCCGGGCCCAGGATGGTGTCGACCCCGGCGAAGCGGGCGAACGGGAAGACCGCCTCCTTGACCGCGATATGGTCATACGGCTTGTCGGTCAGGCCGAAGGATTTCAGCGGAACGCCCGCCATGACCTTGGCGGCGATGGCGGCGATGGGCTGGCCGATGGTCTTGGCCACGAAGGGCGCCGTGCGGCTGGCTCGCGGGTTCACTTCCAGCACGAAGATGCGGGGTTCGGCGCCGTGCGGCTCCTCGATGGCGAACTGCACGTTCATCAGGCCGCGCACCTTCAGGGCCTTGGCCATTTCGGTGGTCTGGCGCTTCAGCTCGGCGACCGTTTCGGCGGACAGGGAGTAGGGCGGCATGGAGCAGGCGCTGTCGCCCGAGTGGACGCCGGCTTCCTCGATATGTTCCAGCACGCCCGCGACGAAGACCGTCTCGTCGTCGCACAGGGCGTCCACATCGACCTCGGTGGCGCGGTTCAGATAGTGGTCGATCAGGACCGGATCGTCGCCCGAGACGCGCATGGCCTCGTGAACGTAGCGGTCCAGTTGCTCGCGATCGTGGACGATCATCATGCCGCGTCCGCCCAGGACGTAGGAGGGGCGCAGGACGACGGGATAGCCGACCTCTTCGGCCTTCTGCGCGGCTTCCTCGGCCGAACGGGCCAGGGCGTTGGGCGGCTGGCGCAGGCCGATGCCCTCCAGCATCTGCTGGAAGCGTTCGCGGTCCTCGGCCAGGTCGATGGAGTCTACGGACGTGCCCAGCACCGGAATGCCGTCGTCCTGTAGCGCATGGGCCAGTTTCAGCGGGGTCTGGCCGCCGAACTGGACGACGCAGCCGATCAGTTCGCCGTTCGAGCGCTCCACCTCGATCAGCTCCAGCACATCCTCGGCCGTCAGCGGCTCGAAATACAGGCGGTCGGAGGTGTCGTAGTCGGTCGAGACCGTCTCGGGGTTGCAGTTGACCATGATCGACTCGACGCCGATCTGGTCGAAGGCGAAGGCCGCGTGGCAGCAGCAATAGTCGAACTCGATCCCCTGGCCGATCCGGTTGGGACCGCCGCCCAGGATGATGGCCTTCTTGCGATCCGACGGCGCGCTCTCGCACTCGGGGATTTGGCCGAGCGCGCCGGTCTCATAGGTCGAATACATATAGGCGGTCGCGCTGGCGAACTCGGCGGCGCAGGTGTCGATCCGCTTGAACACCGGGCGGACGTTCAGGCCGCGACGGGCGGTGCGCACGGCCTTTTCCGTCGCGCCCGTCAGTTGCGCCAGGCGGGCGTCGGAGAAGCCCTTGGCCTTCAGGCGGCGGAACTCGGTCGGGTCGGTCGGCAGGCCCTTGACCCGGACGTGGCCTTCCTCGCGCACGATGTCGGCGATCTGGCGCAGGAACCAGGGTTCGTAGGCGCAGGCGGCGTGGACCTCATCCACCGACAGGCCGTGGCGGAAGGCCTGGGCGATGACGCGGATGCGGTCGGGCGTCGGCACGCCCAGCGCCCGGACCACGGCGGCGCGGGCGGTCGCGTCGTCGGCGGCCCCGGCGACGCCCTCGATCTCGATCTCGTCGAAGCCGTTCAGACCCGTCTCAAGCCCGCGCAGGGCCTTCTGCATCGATTCCTGGAAGGTGCGGCCGATGGCCATGACCTCGCCCACCGACTTCATCGAGGTGCCCAGCAGCGGCTCGGAGCCGGGATATTTCTCGAAGGCGAAGCGCGGGATCTTGGTGACGACATAGTCGATCGACGGCTCGAACGACGCCGGCGTGACCTGGGTGATGTCGTTCTGAAGCTCGTCCAGCGTATAGCCGACCGCCAGGCGCGCCGCGACCTTGGCGATGGGGAAGCCGGTGGCCTTGGACGCCAGGGCCGAGGAGCGCGACACGCGCGGGTTCATCTCGATCACGACCATGCGGCCGTCCTTGGGGTTGATGGCCCACTGGACGTTCGACCCGCCCGTCTCCACGCCGATCTCGCGCAGGACGTTGATCGAGCCGGTCCGCATCCGCTGATACTCTTTATCCGTCAGCGTGAGAGCCGGGGCGACGGTGATGGAATCGCCCGTGTGGACGCCCATCGGATCGACGTTCTCGATGGAGCAGATGATGATGCAGTTGTCCGCCGTGTCGCGGACGACCTCCATCTCATATTCCTTCCAGCCCAGAACCGACTCTTCGATCAGCACCTCGGTCGTGGGCGACAGGTCAAGGCCGCGCAGGACGATCTCCTCGAACTCCTCGCGGTTATAGGCGATGCCGCCGCCGGTGCCGGCCAGGGTGAAGGACGGGCGGATGACGGCGGGCAGGCCGACGAACTCCAGCCCCTCCAGCGCCTCCTCCATCGAATGGGCGGCCTTGGAGCGCGGGCTCTCCAGACCCAGCTTGTCCATGGCGTCACGGAACTTCTGGCGGTCCTCGGCCTTGTCGATGACCTCGGCCTTGGCGCCGATCATCTCGACCCCGTGGCGGGCCAGGGCGCCCGATTCATGCAGGGCCAGCGCCGTGTTCAGCGCCGTCTGGCCGCCCATGGTGGGCAGCAGGGCGTCGGGCTTTTCCTTGATGATGATCTTCTCGACCATCTCGGGCGTGATCGGCTCGATATAGGTGGCGTCGGCCACCTCCGGGTCGGTCATGATGGTGGCGGGGTTCGAATTGACCAGGATGACCCGGTAGCCTTCCGCCTTCAGCGCCTTGCAGGCCTGAACCCCGGAATAGTCGAACTCGCACGCCTGGCCGATGACGATCGGGCCGGCGCCGATGATGAGGATGGACTTGATGTCTGTGCGCTTGGGCATCGCCAGCTCTTCTTCTTATTGAACGCTAATGGGTCACGACCGCGCAGTCCCAGCCGTCGTAGTCCAGCTGGAAGGCCGCGGCCCAGGTCTGCATCATGGCCGAGACGGGCGCGAAACTGTCCGCATCGACCGCCATGGTGGTCTCGAGAATGGTCATGTCGCCTTCGCCGCGCGCGATGAAGCCTGCGCGACGCGCCACCTCGCACAGGTCGCCGTGTCCGTCTTCGTCGCCCAGGAAGTAGAACAGGGTGTGGCGCGGGGTCACGCCGCTGTCGCCCTTCTCGGCCAGCGCCGCGCGCACCATGGCGTCGCGTTCGTCATGACTGATGTGCGAAGCGTCCAAGAGACTGCGCCGTCCTTCATTCCTGCGCGCGCAAGAAGCCGCCGCAGAGCCTGGCCCTGCGACACCTGCGCCGTGTTGTCGGTTAAGCGGCCCGTTTAGAGAGGGAGGGGCGGGGGGGCAAGACCTTATGCGTCCTCGATCGCGGCGATCCAGTCGGGCAGTTCGGCTATGCGGGCCAGGGAGACGTAGCGGGGCTCGTTCTCGGGGGCGTCGGCCAGTTCATGCGCCCAGGTGACGGCGTAGGGGATGTGGACGCCGAAGGCGCCGGCCGCGATGGCGGGCAGGACGTCGGACTTCATGGAATTGCCGGCCATGACGGCCTCGGCCGGGCCGGTGCCATGGCGGCTGAAGACGCGGTCGTAGGTGGCGCGGTCCTTTTCGGAGACGATCTCGACCGCGGCGAACCGTTCGCCCAGGCCCGAGGCGGCCAGCTTGCGTTCCTGATCCAGAAGGTCGCCCTTGGTGATCAGGATCAGGCGGTATCGGTCGGACAGTTCGGCGATGGTTTCGTCCACGCCGGGCAGGGTTTCGACCGGATGGGCCAGCATCTCGCGGCCGGCGGCCAGGATTTCGCGCACGACCTCGGGCGGGGCGCCGCCGTCGCACAGCTCCATCGCCGTCTCGATCATCGAGAGGGTGAAGCCTTTGACGCCATAGCCGTAGAGCCGCAGGTTGCGGCGTTCGACCTCGGCCAGGCGCGCCTCGATGGTCTCGGCGTCGCCGTGATCGTCCAGCAGGTCGACGAACCGCGCATGGGTCAGGCGGAAGATCGTCTCGTTGTGCCAAAGGGTGTCGTCGGCGTCGAGGCCGACCGTAGTGATGGGCATGGTCGTGGTCCGTGGTCTGGTTGCGCTCTTGGCCTGCGTCCGGGGCGAAGGCAAGGCGGCGCGCCCGGCTTCGTGACTTGCAGGCGTGGCCTGGTTCGGCCAAGGCTGAGGTCATGAACGGTCGCCCCTTCCTGCGCATGGTCGGCGTCCTGTCGCTGGGCCTGGCGCTGGCGGCGGGAGCGGCGGCGTCGCCACAGGCGCGCGGGAATCCGGCGCGCGAGGAGGCGCAGGCCGTGCGCCTTTCCGACATCGCGCGGACGCCGCCGTCGCCGGAGCGGGCGCGGCTGAACGCGCGGGTGTTCGACCGCGTCTGGAACGAGGTGCGCCGCGGCTATTACGACCCGCGACTGCATGGGGTGGACTGGGAGGCGGCGCGGGCGCGGTTCCGGCCCCAGGCTCTGGCGGCGGAGGACGAGCGCGACCTCTATCAGTCGATCAATGCGATGCTGGACCTGCTGGACGACGGCCACGCCGCCGCCAGTCCGCCCGCCGCCGTGCGCCGCCAGGACGCCCGCTACGCCAGGCGCGCCGTCATGGGCATGACCCTGATGCGGGGCGATGCGCCGGACGTCTGGACGGTGGAGCGGGTTCGGCCCGGCTCTCCGGCCGCGGCGGCGGGGGTTCAACTGGGGTGGACCCTGGACAGCATCGACGGGCGGTCGTGGTCGCCGGACGTGGAGACCTATGAGGGTCGGCCCGTGCGCCTGGCGCTGATCGACGAAGAGGGCGCGCGGCACGAGACGACCCTGGTTCCGCAGCTGATGGACGGGCCCGAGCCCTTCACCGCCGACGATTCCCATCCCGGCGTGCTGGTCCTGACGGTCGAGCAATTCGACCAGGGGCTGGGGCGTTGGCTGGGGCAGGAGCTGGACGGCCTGCCGCCCGATGTCGGGGTGATCCTGGACCTGCGCGCCAATCCGGGCGGGCGGCTGTGGGAAGCCGAGTCCGTGCTGACCTGTTTCCTGCCGCGCGACCAGGTCTGGGCCACGCGCACGGGCCGGACGGGGCGGGCGGTGGTGCTGAGGGCCTCGGGCGACTGCGGCGGGCGACGTCAGCCGGTGCCCAATCCGGTCGCGGTCCTGGTGGACGGCGCCAGCCGCAGCGCGGCCGAACTGACGCCGGCGGCCCTTCAGGAGGCGGGGCGCGGCCTGGTCGTCGGCGAAAAGACGCCGGGCTCGGTCCTGATCGCCCAGGAGAGCGATCTGCCCGATGGCGGCCGGCTGACGCTGAGCCGGGCGGACTTCGTCACCGTGCGGGGCGTGCGGCTGGAAAAACGGGGCGTCACGCCCGACATCGCCGCGCCGCGCACCCTGGCCCAGCGCCGCGCCGGTCAGGATCCGGCGCTGGAGGCGGCCATCGCCGCCCTGCGACGTCCCCCGGCCGACAGAGCCCTGGCGCCGGATCGACGCGACGGCCTTTAGGTCGCCGTCAGCAGCAACGAAATCCTCCAGCCCCGCCGCCGAACCGGCGCTGTTCGTGCAGCCGGAAGAAGGCGACCTTGTCCAGGGGCGGCTGGTCCGGATGGGTCGCCTCGGCGTGGGCGACATAGGCGTCATAGTCCGGCTGGCCGATCATGGCGCCGGCGGTGCGCCGGACGCCGCGCCCCCAGCGGACGGCGGCGTCGCGGCACCGGCACAGCAGATCGTCGGAAACCTCAGGCACGGGCCGCGTCCGCCGCTTCGTCGGACGCCGTCAGCGCGTGGCTCTCGGGATATTCGCGCACGGTCGGGCGGTTGTTCCGATAGGCCTTCATGCAGGCCAGAACGCCATAGACCACCATGGTCAGCACCACGAACAGGAAGCCCGCCGTCAGGGCCGAGTTGACGTAGTCGTTGACCACGATGCGGTGCATGTCCGCCGCCGACTTGGCCGGGGCGATCAGTTCGCCGGCGCCCAGGGCCTCTTGATACTTCCGGGCGTGGGCCAGGAAACCGATGCGGACGTCCGGGTGGAACAGCTTCTGGAAGCCCGCCGTCAGGGTGCAGATCAGCAGCCAGGTCGCGGGAACCACCATGACCCAGGCGAATTTTTCGCGCTTCATCTTGAACAGAACGACCGTGCCCAGGATCAGGGCGACCGCCGCCAGCATCTGGTTGGCGATGCCGAACAGGGGCCACAGGCTGTTGATGCCGCCCAGCGGATCGACCACGCCCGTATAGAGGAAATAGCCCCACAGCCCGACCGTCAGCGCCGTGGCCACGACATTGGCGCCCCAGGACTTGGTCTCGCGCATCTTGGGAACCGCGACGCCCAGCAGATCCTGGATCATGAAGCGGCAGACGCGGGTGCCCGCATCGACCGTGGTCAGGATGAACAGGGCCTCGAACAGGATGGCGAAGTGATACCAGAAGGCCATCATGGCCTTGCCGCCGATGACGTTCGACAGGATGTGGGCCATGCCGACCGCCAGCGTCGGGGCGCCGCCTGCGCGCGACAGGATGGAATGTTCGCCCACGTCGCGGGCCAGCTGCTCAAGCTCTCCGGGCGTGATGTGGAAGCCCCACTGGGCCACGGCGGCGGCGGCCGAGGCGGCGTCCTTGCCGATCACGGCGACCGGGCTGTTCATGGCGAAATAGACGGCCGGGTCCAGAACCGTCGCGGCGATCAGGGCCATGACCGCGACGAAGCTTTCGCACAGCATGGCGCCGTAGCCGATCATCGGGATCTGGGCTTCGTTCTCCAGCAGCTTGGGCGTGGTGCCAGACGAGATCAGGGCGTGGAAGCCCGACACGGCGCCGCAGGCGATGGTGATGAACAGGAAGGGGAACAGGGCGCCCGCGAAGACCGGGCCGGTGCCGTCGATGAAGGGGGTGACAGCCGGCATCTGCAAGTGCGGACGCACGATCAGTATGCCGATGGCCAGGGCCAGGATGGCGCCGATCTTCAGGAAGGTCGACAGATAGTCGCGCGGCGCCAGGAGCAGCCAGACCGGAATGACGGAGGCGATGAAGCCATAGACCATCATCAGGATCGCCAGGGTCGGGCCGGTCAGGGTGAAGGCCGGGCCCCAGAACGGGTCGGCCGCGACATGGCCGCCGCCGATGATGGCCAGGATCAGCAGGACCACCCCGATCACCGACACCTCGCCGACGCGGCCGGGGCGCAGGAAGCGGGTGTACAGGCCCATGAAGAGGGCGATGGGGATGGTGGCGGCGACGGTGAAGGTTCCCCACGGGCTTTCGGCCAGGGCCTTGACCACCACCAGGGCCAGGACGGCCAGAATGATGACCATGATCATCAGCACGCCGACCTGGGCGATGATGCCGGGGATGTTACCCATCTCGGTGCGGATCATGTCGCCGAGGGACTTGCCGTCGCGACGGGTGGACATGAACAGGACCATCATGTCCTGCACCGCCCCCGCCAGCACGGCGCCGACCAGAATCCACAGGACGCCGGGCAGATAGCCCATCTGCGCGGCCAGCACCGGCCCGACCAGCGGCCCGGCCCCCGCGATGGCGGCGAAGTGGTGGCCGAACAGGACGTTCCGGGGCGTCGGCACATAGTCCAGCCCATCGTTGCGGCGCATGGCCGGGGTGGGGCGCGCCGGGTTCAACTGCATGACCTTGTCAGCCAGGTAGCGCGCATAGAACCGATAGGCGATCGCGTAGGTGCAGACGGCGGCGACCACCATCCAGACCGCGCTGATGCTCTCGCCCTGATGCAGGGCGATGACGCCCAGCGACACGGCCCCCAGGATGGCGATGACGCCGAAGATGATGGGTGTGCTCAGCTTGCCCACGACGAATTCCTCCCGACCGACTGACTGCGGCCCTCATCCCCTGGTTTGCACCACAATGCGGCGCAAGGCCAATCGACGAAGGTTGTAAAGGCGGGGAAGAGACGAGGGGAGCTACGCCCGAACCAACTTCACACGCCCGGCCGCCTCGCGCGCGCGTTCACGGGCCTGGTCGACGTCGGCGCCGCGGGCCGTGGCGACGCCCATGCGGCGGCGCTCGAAAGCTTCGGGTTTGCCGAACAGACGCAGGTCGGCGGTGGGGACCGACAGGGCCTCGGCGACGCCTTCGAAGGCGATCCCTTGCGCCTCCAGACCGCCGTAGATGACGGCGCTGGCGGCCGGCTCGCGCAGGGTCACGTCGACCGGCAGGCCCAGGATGGCGCGGGCGTGCAGGGCGAATTCGCTCAGGGTCTGGCTGGCCAGGGTGACTAGGCCGGTGTCGTGCGGGCGGGGCGAGACTTCGGAGAACCAGACCTGGTCGCCCTTGACGAACAGTTCGACGCCGAAGACGCCCCATCCCCCCAGCGCCTCCGTGACCTTGCCGGCGATGTCCTGGGCCGAGGCGAGGGCGGCCGCGCTCATGGCCTGGGGCTGCCAGCTTTCGACATAGTCGCCCTTGACCTGGCGGTGGCCGATGGGGGCGCAGAAATCCGTGCGGGTCTCGCCGTCGGCGCCGCGCGAGCGGACGGTCAGAAGGGTGATCTCGAAGTCGAAATCGATCCGGCCCTCGACAATGACGCGGGCGCCCGCGACGCGGCCGCTATCTTGCGCATAGGTCCAGGCGTCGGCGATTTCGTCGGCGCTTTCGACGAAGGACTGGCCCTTGCCCGACGACGACATGACCGGCTTGACGAAACAGGGATAGCCGACGGCTTGAGCGCCCGCCGCCAGTTCTTCGGCCGAGCCGGCGAAGGCGTAGGGACTGGTGGGCAGGCCAAGGTCTTCGGCGGCCAGTTTGCGAATCCCCTCGCGGTTCATGGTCAGCTGCACCGCGCGGGCGGTTGGGACCACGCGCGCCAGGCCCGCCGCCTCGATGTCGGCCAGAACCTCGGTGGCGATGGCCTCGATCTCGGGCACGATGATGTGCGGCGCCTCGGCCAGGATGACGCCGTTCAGCACTTGGGCGTCGGTCATCGGAATGACGTGGCTGCGGTGCGCGACCTGCATGGCCGGGGCGTTGGGATAGCGGTCCACGGCGATGACCTCGCAGCCCAGCCGCTGAAGCTCGATCGCGACCTCCTTGCCCAGTTCGCCCGCGCCCAGCAGCATGACGCGGACGGCGGTGTCGGAAAGCGGGGTGCCGAGTTTCATGGCGCGTCCTTGTATTGAATCAGGTCCCAGCCATTGCCGTAGAGGTCCTCGAAAACCGCGACCTTGCCATAGGGCTCGTCGCGCGGAGATTCGCGAAAGCGAACGCCGGCGGCTGAAAAGGCGGCGTGGTCGCGGTCGAAGTCGTCCGTCTCGAGGAACAGCCAGATCCGACCGCCGGCCTGATCCCCGATCCGGGCGACTTGCTCGGGCGTCGAGGCGCGCGCCAGGATCAGGCTGGTGTCGCCGCCGCGCGGCGTGACACGCACCCAGCGCTTCGTCCCCTGGTCGATATCGTCGTCCAGGACGAAGTCCAGCTTGCCGACGAAGAAGGCGATGGCCTCTTCATAGTCGCGGACCAGCAGGCTGACGGCGCCGAGGCGAGGCATGGGATCAGAGCCGCGCCTTGACCGCCGCCACGACGGCGTCCGAGGTGATGCCGAACTTCTCGTACAGGACCTCGGCCGGGGCCGAGGCGCCGAAGCCGGTCATGCCGATGAAGCCTCCGTCTTCGCCGATGAAGCGGTCCCAGCCCTGTCGGATCGCGGCCTCGACGGCGACGCGCACCGTGCCGCGACCGATGACGGCGGCCTGATAGGCGGCGTCCTGCTGTTCGAACAGTTCGAAGCTGGGGACCGAGACGACGCGGGTGGGCGTGCCTTCGGCCTCCAGAACCTTGGCGGCGTCCAGCGCCAGGGCCAGTTCCGTGCCGGTGCCGAACAGCGTGACCTTGGCCTCGCCATTGGCGGCCTTGATCTCATAGGCCCCCTTGGCCGACAGGTTTTCGCCCGAGGCGACGGTGCGAACCGCCGGGGTCTTCTGGCGCGACAGGGCCAGGGCCGAGGGGGCGGTCCTGGTCTGAAGCGCGATCTGCCAGCACTCCATCGCCTCGACCGTGTCGGCGGGGCGGAAGACCAGAAGGTTCGGAATGGCGCGCAGGGCCGCCAGATGTTCGACCGGCTGGTGCGTCGGGCCGTCCTCGCCCAGACCGATGGAGTCGTGGGTCAGGACGTGGATGACGCGGACCCCCATCAGGGCGCCCAGGCGGATGGCCGGGCGGCTGTAGTCCGAAAACACCATGAAGGTGCCGCCGTAGGGGATGACCCCGCCGTGCAGGGCCAGGCCGTTCATGGCGGCGGCCATGCCGAACTCGCGGATGCCCCAGTTGACGTAGCGACCCTCATAGGTCGGGGCGTCCAGGATCGGCGTGCCCTTGACGAAGGTGTTGTTCGAGCCGGTCAGGTCCGCCGAGCCGCCGACCAGTTCGGGAATGGCGGCGAACAGTTCGTCCAGCGCCGCGCCCGACGACTGGCGCGTGGCCTGGGCCGGCTGGGTCTCGATCAGTTCGGCGATCTTGGCGTTCAGGGCGTCGAAGGCGCCCTCGGGCAGGTCGCCCTTCATGGCGCGGGTGAAGTCGGCGGCCTGGGCCGAGGCGGCGAGGCGCGCCTCCCACTTCTTGCGGTCCTTCGATCCACGACGGCCGACCTTGCGCCAGGCCGACAGGATGTTTTCCGGCATTTCGAACGGGGCGTGGTCCCAGCCCAGGCCCAGACGGGTGGCGGCGATCTCGGCGGCGCCCAGGGCCGCGCCGTGGGTCTTGTGGCTGCCTTCCATCGTGGCGGCGCCCTTGCCGATCTTGGTCTTGCAGGCGATCAGGGTGGGCTTGTCCTGACGGATCGCCCACTGCATCGCCGACTTGATCGCCTTCATGTCGTGGCCGTCGACGGCCTTGACCGCCCAGCCGGCGGCCTTGAAGCGGGCCTTCTGGTCCACGGCGTCCGACAGCGAAACCTTGCCGTCGATGGTGATCTCGTTGTCGTCCCACAGCACGGTCAGCTTGTTCAGCTTATAGCGGCCGGCCAGGGCGATGGCCTCCTGCGACACGCCTTCCATCAGGCAGCCGTCGCCGGCGATGACCCAGGTGCGGTGATCGACCAGGTCGTCGCCGTATTTGGCGGCCAGATGCCGCTCGGCCATGGCGAAACCGACCGAGGTCGCCAGACCCTGACCCAGAGGGCCGGTCGTGACCTCGACGCCCGGCATATGGCCGTATTCCGGGTGGCCGGCGGTCTTGGAGCCCCACTGGCGGAAGTTCGACAGCTCTTCCTTGGTCGCGGCCTTGTAGCCGGTCAGGTGCAGCAGGGCGTAGATCAGCATCGAGCCGTGACCGGCCGACAGGATGAAGCGGTCGCGGTCGGCCCAGTCGGGGCGCGATGCATCGAACTTCAGGAATTTGGAGAACAGCACCGTGGCGACGTCGGCCATGCCCATCGGCATGCCGGGGTGGCCCGACTTGGCCTTTTCCACGCCGTCCATGGCGAGGACGCGGATGGCGTTGGCCATCTGCTCGGGGGTGGCCTTGGGTGCGGATTTGGCGTCGGTCACGGCGGGGACCTTTCGTCGGAGACGGAATTTAAAGAGGCGGCGCCGCTTTACCCCGACGCGCCGTCGGGTTCTATACGGAATCTGAAGGAGCGACCGATGGCAGATGCCACCACGGCCGCACGGGCTCGTATCGACCGCGCCCTGGCCGAACTGGAACGCAAGATTCTGGAGCTGAAGGCGCGGCCCGCCTCGGCGCCCGCCATCGCGGACGACGATCTGTTCGCGCCACGGCCGTCGGATGCGCGCGTGGCCGAACTGGAGGCCGCCGGACGCGAGGCCTCCGACGCCCTGGCTCGCGCGGCCCAGGCGGTGCGCGAGGTTCTGGCCGAGACCTCCGAAAGGGAGGACGACTGATGGCGACCGTGACCGTGGAGGTGAACGGCCGCCCCTACGCCATCGGCTGCGCCGACGGTCAGGAAGAGCGCGTCCGCATCCTGGCCAAGCAGTTCGACAATCAGGTGCGCCAGGTGGCCCAGGATGTCGGAAACGTGGGCGACCTGAGGCTGTTTCTGATGTCGGCCCTGATCCTGTCGGACGAACTGCACGAGGCGCGGCTGAACGGCGGCAAGGCGACCGCCCCCGCGCCTGCCTGCGCGCCCGCATCCACCGCCGCCGCGACCCAGGACGGGGTCGCCGAAGCCCTGAACGCCGTCGCCGCCCGGATCGAGAAGATCGCGCAAAATATATGATGGCTCGCCGCTGGCGCGTTCGGTCGCGAGGCCCTATCTTGTCCGACGGCGGGTCATGCTGCGGCCCACGTCGAAGACAACATATCCTTCTGACCTTAATTCACTCTACGGGATCTGTCCCTGTCCGGGCTTGAGGGCCTGGGCATATGGAGCCCACCTGGCTACCCAGGTCGAGAGGATTTAAACGCTCTTCACGGTTCGCGCGGCGCCGCCACCTTCCATCTTTTTTGCGCTAACGCTTGCGACGCGGTCGCGCGCTGCTTGAGCGCGGCTGGTGCGCGTGTGTTCGGTAACTGAGCACGTGGGGCGGTTCGAGTGGGACGGATGAGCCAGGACAAGCACGAACGCCGGTCCGCCGCGCGGGCCTTGCGAAAGCGTCTGGCCGAGGCCGACCCAATGGCGTCCAGCCGTGCCGCGGATCATGCCCGCGACCTGCCGCCAGCCCGGATCGTCGCCCTGTATCGCGCCATGGGGTCCGAGCTGGATACGGACGCCTTGGCTAAAGCGCTTGAGGCCGCGGGGCGTCGACTGTGTCTGCCGGTGGTGGTTCAACGCGATGCGCCGATGCAGTTTCGCGCCTGGGCGCCCGGCGAGCCGCTGGAACTGGACGCCGCCGGATGCCCCGCGCCCCTGCCTCTGGCCGAGGTCGCCGATCCCGATCTGATCCTGACGCCGCTTCTGGCCTTCGACCGTTTCGGCGGACGGCTGGGCCAGGGCGGCGGCTATTACGACCGCACCTTCGCCGAACGCCCTGACGCCCTGCGGATCGGTTTCGCCTATGCCGGACAGAAGGCCGAGCCGCTCAGACTGGAAGCCCACGACATTCGACTGCATGGCGTTCTGACCGAGAACGGCTATACGGCTTTCGAATGAGACACATCCAATGAGACTGGCCTTCTTCGGCGACGTCATCGGCAAGTCCGGCCGGGACGGGATCAGCGATCATCTTCCGGGCCTCAAGCGCGACCTGAAGCTGGATTTCGTGGTCATCAACGCCGAGAACGCCGCAGGCGGGTTCGGCATCACCGAGAATACGGCGCGCGAGCTGTTCATGGCGGGCGCCGACTGTCTGACGCTGGGCAATCACAGCTGGGACCAGCGCGAGGCCCTGACCTATATCGTGCGCGAGCCGCGCCTGATCCGGCCGGCCAACTATCCGCGCCTGATGGATGCGCCGGGCGCCGGGGCCAATCTGTTCGAGACGGATACGGGCCGCACCGTTCTGGTCATGAACGTGCTGGGCCGCGTCCATATGGACCCGATGGACGATCCGTTCGGCGCGGTGGAGCGTGAACTGGCCGCCGCCCCCCTGGGCGCCGTTGCCGATGCGGTGATCGTGGACATGCACTGCGAGGCGACCTCGGAGAAGATGGCTATGGGCCATTTCTGCGACGGGCGCGCGTCGCTGGTCGTCGGCACCCACACCCACGTCCCGACCGCCGATTGCCAGATCTTGCCCGGCGGCACGGCCTATCAGACCGATGCGGGCGGCTGCTGCGATTACGACAGCGTCATCGGCAACGAGAAGGACGAGCCGCTGCGCCGCTTCACCACCCGGATTTCGGGCGGTCGATATACGCCGGCGTCGGGACCGGCGACGGTGTGCGGCGTGTTTGTCGAGACCGACGACCGCACCGGCCTGGCCACGCGGGTCGAGCCGATCCGCGTCGGCGGGCGACTGTCTCAGGCCGTGCCGGTCGTCTGACGCGCCAGACGCCGCGCGATTACGGTCTGGCGCACGCCTTTGAGTTCGGCGGCACGACGTTGCGGGGTATGCGTCGCCAACACATAGGTCTGACCTGATCGCGCCAGGGCCAGTCGTTCGGCGGGATTGCGAATCAGCCGATCCATCGCCGCCGCCAGCGTGTTGGGCGTGACCGCCTCGACATAGAGGGCGTGGGGTCCGCTGGCCTCGCGCAAGCCGCCGCGTCCCGACGAGATCAGGGCTGCGCCTGCCGCATGAGCCTCGATCGCCGTGAGGCCGAACGGCTCGTCCCAGACCGATGGCGTCAGGGCGATGGCGGCCGTCTGAATCCGGCGGCGCACCTCGGCCAGGGGCGCCGACTTCAGCAACTCGAACCGCAGGCCATACCGCGCCAACGGTGCGACATGACCGGCCGCCCAGCGGGCGTGTTCGTCCCAGTCGTTCAGCATCAGGACGGCGCGCCAGTCGGGATGGGCGTCCAGCACGGCGGGCAGGGCGGCGCACAGCACATCGACGCCTTTCTCCGGCATGGCCCGTCCGGCGAAGGCGATCAGAGGCTGTCGATCCTCGGGCGAGGCCAGCCAGGGGGCGGCGTCGATGGGGTTGGGCACCGCGAACGCCCGGTCGTCCAAATCGGAGAAGGTGCGCGCGAAGGCGTCCCGCTCGGCCATGCTGACGAAGACCAAGCCGTCCAGCCGCTCATAGCGCGCCTTATAGCGCCAGCGGTCAACGGCATGGCGCGGCGGGCGCAGCGCGTTGTGCCGGTAGAGCAGATGGGGGGTGTCGGGCAGCGCCCGCTGCACCGCCAGCGCCTGTTTCACCTGTTGATGGTGTTCGATCACATCGGGTCGAAAGGCGCGCAGACGTTCGATCAGAGCCGGCATTCGCGACCGGCCGACAGGCAGAGGATCGGCGTCGGCGACGTTGTGATCGTCGGCCCCGCCACAGCAGAAAATTCGCGTCTTGCTCCCCTGATCGACGCCCGCCATCGTCCGCACGACGGTCTCCATCGAGTTCGGCCGGGCTTCGGAAAATAGGCATCCAGGAGGAAGCAGGACGGCGGTGCGCAAGGCAGAGAGATTCCGTGGGAGGTCGTATAGCTTAGCCGCGCATCATGGCGATGAGACGACGATATGCGATCGGCTCAACTCTTCTTGCGTCGCGCCCTCAATCGCAGTCGCATCGGTTCGCGGCTGCGCAGGGTGATCTGATGGACCGGCCGGGGTTCGGCGGTGGTCAGGGCCTCGACCTCGGCGACGCGCAGGATGGCGGCCAGGGCGATCATCGCCTCCTGCAGGGCGAAGGCCGCGCCGATGCAGACGCGCGGTCCGGCGCTGAAGGGGATGTAGGCGTAGCGGTCGACGGCCTTGCGGTTCTCGGGCAGGAAGCGTTCGGGCCGGAAGGCGTCGGGGTCGTCCCACAGCAACTTATGACGCTGGAGGATCCACGGCGAGACGATCACCGTCGCCCCGGCCTTGATCGTCTGTCCGCCGATCTCGTCGTCCGCCAGCGCCTTGCGCGCCATGGTCGGAGCGGGCGGAAACAGACGCATCGTCTCCTCCAGCACCGCGCGGGTCCAGGGCAGGGCCTCGGCCCATTTGGGATTTTCGACGTCGAAGGCGTCGGCCTCGGCCTGGAGCCGGGCCAGATACTCCGGCTGGCGCGACAGCAGATGCAGGGTCCAGCCCAGAGCGCGGGCGGTCGTCTCGTGTCCCGCCAGGATGAAGGTCAGAATGTTGGCGGCGACCTCTTCGTCGCTCAGGCCCGAACCGCCGTTTTCGTCCTTCGCCAACAGAAGCGCGCTGAGCAGATCGTCGGGCGGCGCGTCGCCGCTGTCGATCCGGGCGCGGCGGGCCTCGACCAGCCGGGTCACGCGCTGCTCGAAGAAGCGGGCCGAGCGGAAACTGGCCAGCCGACCCAGGCGCGGCGCCCAGTCCGGCGCGCCCAGCACGTCCAGCGGATCGATGCGGGCGCCGTTGGCCAGAAACTGGTTCAGCGCCCGTTCGAACCCGCGCGCCTCGCCGCCCAGTTCGTCCGAAAACATGGTCGCAGACAGGATGTCGAAGGTCAGGCCCGACATCTCGCTGTCGACATCCAGCACCCGCCCGCGCGCCGACAGCGCCCAGGCGGCGACGCGGGCGCGACAGACCTCGGCCATCCGGGCGTTCAGGGTGGCCATCTTCGCAGGGGTGAACAGAGGCGCCAGGATGCGCCGGGCGCGGCGCCAGGTGTCGCCCTCGGTCAGCAGCAGGCCCTCGGCCAGCATCGGACCCAGCACCCGTTTCTGCAGTTCGCCCTTCTCGTAGTTGGCGGCGTTCTCGGTCAAGACGTGACGCACGCCCTCCGGGTGGCTGACCACCAGAACCTCGCCGAAGGCCGACTGGCCATAGATCTGCGGCTCGGTGAAATGCCGCTCGGACCACATGCGGATGGGATCGCGCCAGCTGACCCACAGGAAGGGCAGCAACGACAGCGGCTTGCCCGTCCGGCGGGGCGGGATCGCGGGACGAAAGGGTGTTGTTCCGTCAGCCATGCCCCAACAGTTAGGCGCAGGGTGTGACCTTCGAAAGGCCCGGCCCGGCTATTGCGTCGCGGGCGTCCAGGCCTTCATCTCGGCGATCTCGCGGGTCCGGATGTCGATCACGGTCTGGGCCATGCGTCGGATTTCCGGGTCGCGGCTGTCGCGCAGGGCGATCCGGGCCGTGGCGACGGCGCTCTCGTGGTGGGTGATCATCCTGGCGACATAGGCCTGATCGGCCGTCTGGCGGAGGGCCTCGGCTTCAGCCGTGGTTCGGGCCGCCGCCGCGTGATTGGCGGCGGAGGTGTCGCGCAGCGCCTGTTGCACCGGATCGCCGCCGCCGTCGCAGGCCCCCAGCGTCAGGACAAGGGCGACGGGAACGGCGGCGCGGATCATGCCGCGTCGCCCAGCCAGCCGGGCATCCAGCCTTCGTGCCATTCGCGCAGATGGGCGACGGGGATGCTGAACAGTTCGCCCTTGTCGCCCTTGGAGGCGAAGCCGTCGCCGCCCGCATGGCCGACGACCGAGGCGTGCAGCCCGGCGGCCTGAGCCTTGGCGATCAGGGTGTCGGCGTCGGTCACGGCGACCAGGTAACGGGCCTGATCCTCGGCGAACAGGAAGATGTGGGCGTGCGTCGCGCTGGAGGCGTCCAAGGTCACGCCGACGTCGGAGGCCAGCACCAGATCGGCGGCGGCGGCGATCAGACCGCCGTCCGAGAGGTCGTGAACCACGGTCAGTTCGCCCGCCTCGATCAGGCCGCGCACGAAGTCGCCGGTCGTCTTTTCCAGCTTCAGATCGACGGGCGGCGGAGCGCCGTCCTCGCGGCCCAGAACCTCGCGCAGATAGAGGGAGGCGCCCAGTTCGCCGTTCGTCTGGCCGATCAGGACCAGCGTATCGCCCTCGGCCATGCCGCCGAAGCCGGTCACGACGTCATAGTTGGGGAGCAGGCCGACGGCGCCGACGGTCGGGGTCGGCGGAATGGCGACGCCGTTGGTCTCGTTATACAGCGACACGTTTCCGCTCACGACCGGGAAGACCAGTTCGCGGCAGGCCTCGGCCATGCCGTCGATGGCGCGCACGATCTGGCCCATGATCTCGGGCCGCTGCGGGTTGCCGAAGTTCAGATTGTCGGTGATGGCGATCGGGCGGCTGCCCACGGCGGTCAGGTTGCGCCAGGCCTCGGCCACCGCCTGTTTGCCGCCCTCATAGGGGTCGTTCTGGACATAGCGGGGGGTGCAGTCCGAGGTGACGGCCAGACCTTTGTCCGTGCCATGCACCCGCACCACGCCCGCGTCGGCGCCGGTGGAGGAGTCCTGAAGCGTGTCGGCCATGACGTGGCGGTCGTACTGTTCCCAGATCCAGCGTTTGGAGGCCATGTCGGGACAGGCGACGACCTTCATCACCGCATCGGCCCAGTTGGCGGGGGCGGGGATTTCGGCGTGGTTCAGTTTCGGCTGCAACTCCGGCTGGACCCACGGGCGGTCGTACAGGGGCGCGTCGTCGAACAGGGGCGCCAGCGGCACGTCGCACACCGTCTCGCCGTGATGCGTCAGCACCAGATGGCCCGTGTCGGTGGTCTTGCCGATGATGGCGAAGTCCAGGCCCCATTTCTGGAAGATGCGATAGCCGACGTCCTCATAGCCGGGCTTCAGCACCGCCAGCATCCGCTCCTGGCTTTCCGACAGCATCATCTCATAGGCCGTCATGCCGGTTTCGCGCTGGGGCACCTTGTCCAGGTTCAGTTCGATCCCGACGCCGCCCTTGCCCGCCATTTCGACGGAGGAGGAGGTCAGGCCCGCCGCGCCCATGTCCTGAATGGCGGCGACGGCGCCCGAGGCCATCAGCTCCAGCGTGGCCTCGATCAGCAGCTTCTCGGCGAAGGGGTCGCCGACCTGGACCGTGGGGCGTTTGGCCTCCGACTCGTCGTCGAACTCGGTCGAGGACATGGTGGCGCCGTGAATGCCGTCGCGGCCGGTCTTGGAGCCGAAATAGACCACGTCATGGCCGGCCTCAGGCGCGGCCGAATAATAGATCTCGTCGGCGCGGGCCAGGCCGACGCACATGGCGTTGACCAGGATGTTGCCGTTGTAACCCTTGTGGAAGTTGGTCTCGCCCGCGACGGTCGGCACGCCGACGCAGTTGCCGTAACCGCCGATGCCGGCGACCACGCCCTTGACCAGACGTTTCGATTTTTCGTGGCTGGGATCGCCGAAACGCAGGGCGTTCAGCAGGGCCACCGGGCGGGCGCCCATGGTGAAGACGTCGCGCATGATGCCGCCCACGCCCGTCGCCGCGCCCTGATAGGGTTCGATGTAGGAGGGGTGGTTGTGGCTCTCCATCTTGAAGATGCAGGCGTCGCCGTCGTCGATGTCGATGACGCCGGCGTTCTCGCCCGGCCCGCAGATGACGCGCTCTCCGGTCGTGGGGAACTTGCCCAGGTGGATCTTGGAGGACTTGTAGGAGCAGTGCTCGGACCACATGACCGAGAAGACGCCCAGTTCGACCTGGTTCGGCTCGCGCCCCAGTCGGTCCAGGACGACCTGATATTCGTTCGGGGCCAGACCGTACTCGGCGGCCAATTCAGACATGGTCTTTTGCGGAGCGCTCATGGGCGGCGCTTCTAGCCGCAGATGGGGCGAATGTCAGCCCGCCGGAACATCGAAGATCGTCGGCGGTTGAGTCCGGCGAACCTGAACAGGAGGCTTTCATGACCGACCCCGCACACGATTCCGCCGCCGCCCGCGACGCCGCCGACCGTCCCGAGATCGCCGCAGACGACGCCGGCGCCTCCGCCCTGGCCGAAGCGGCCCAAAAGGAGGTCGAGCGCGACGCGGCCTATCAGGAGGGCAAGGGTCTGGGCGCCGATCCGCGCCACATCGTCCCGGCCGAGGGTCGGCAGATGGATCGATCCAACGATCCCGCCGTCACCCGCGACCTGGATGTCTCGGCGCCCGAGGCGGCGCTGCGCAGCCGCCAGCGCCTGACAGGATCGGCTGTCGGCGTCGGCAGCGTGGGCTTCGACGACACGGGGTTGAGGAGGAATCGCTACGCGATTCCGCCGATGCGGTGAATCAGGCTCCAGATATGAGCGAGAGCCTGATTCACGCTTCAGCCGGAACCGCGGTGCGGTTCCGTCTAAAACGATCAGCCTCTAGCGTTCGACGCCAGGCCGCAGCCGGAAGCTGAGAAGCACGCCGCCCAGCAGCAGGACGACGGCGGCGCCCAGGGCGGTGAAGGCGACCACGGGCTTGCCGTCCGCCTGTTCCGCCACGAAGGCGCCCAGGAGCCCCCAGGCGGCGGGCAGGGGATAGGCCAGGGTTCGCAAGACCGCCGTCACCCCCAGGGCGACCGCCGTGGTCGCCACGATGGCGACAATGGCCCAGCCCTGGGGCGACAGGGCGTCGGGCAGGGCCTGGAAGGCCGTCGCCGTGGTGATCAGGTTCAGCGGCGCGGCGACCGTCAGCCATCCGGCCAGAGCCGCCAAGGGCCAGACCAGGAAGATGCGATCCCCCTCGAACCGGCCCAGACTGCGGATGCTGCGCGAATAGGTCAGCAGCGGCGCCAGCAGCGAGACCAGGGCCGCGAAGATGATAATGACGCTGGCCGCCTTCAGGTTCAGCGCGGCGACGACGATCCACAGGCCGATGCCGAAGAAGGCGACGATGGAGGGCAGACCCATGCGGGTGATCAGATCGCTTTCGCCGGTCTGGGGCAGGACCTGGCGGATCGCATAGGCCAGAATTCCCAGATAGATCAGGCCCCAGATCGAAAAGGCGTAACCGGCCACGCGCAGGGTCGTGTTTCCGTCTGCGGCGAACTCGGCCTGGTTCAGGCCGAGGCCGGCCAGATTTTGAACGATGGGGGCGACGACGGCGAAGACGGCGGCGGCCAGGACGACCAGGCGGCGTGTGCGCTGGCCGGGGGTGGGGCGAATGATCGAGGACATTGAGGCTTCCGATGCGGCGCGGTTTGATAGGGTTACGCGTCTGGAGGGCGTTAGGTTCACGCGGACGGGCGGAAAAGTGAAGCTTGCATCGTGGCGTCGTCGTCGTCTCTCCTGCGCGCATGAGGCGGATATCCACACGGCGCGGCGTTTTCGGCCTGTTCGCGGGCGTTGCGGCTCTGGGCTTGGCATTTGCGGTCGCGGCCCAGACCCGCGTTGCGCCCGCTTCCGGCGATGCGCGGCTGGACACCGCCGCCCAGACGGCGTGGCAGCGCGTCCGCCAGGCCCTGACGCCCGCGCAACAGGCCAATGAGGCGCGGGCCTTCATGGCCGCCCTGGCGACGGCGAACGGGCGGCGCGTGGTTCCGGCGATGGACGCGCGCGATCTCGCTTCGGGGCGCACCGTGGCTCTGGACGATCCGGCCCTGCTGCAGCGGCCGCAGGCGCATGAGGTGACGGTGAGCGTCGGCGGCCAGTTTCTGACCTTTCGCCCCTTGTCTCGTGCCAGTTTGGACGTTCTTCTCGGGCGTTAGCGGGAACCGGCGGTCCCTCCGTCTGTTGACGCCGCATACCCAAGGAGTTCGCCATGACCGACACCGACGACGATATGCCCCCCTCCCTGGCCGAAGAGGTCGAGGCCAATCTGGCCATCGAGCAGGGCCTGGGCGTCGGCGCCCGCGAACTGGCCGCCCAGAACGAGCCGGGCGAGAAGGCGTTCGACAACGAGGAGGACGAGGACGACGCAGCGGCCGACCTGTCAGACGGCCGGGCCCAGATCAAGGAGATCTGAGGCGGCTCAGGCTGCGGCGTAGATGCTTTGGAACAGCGTCGCGCCGTCGGCCGACCCCAGTTCGGCCTCGAAGGCGCGGTCGGGGTGGGGCATCATGCCCAGGACGTTGCCGCGCGCGTTCTGGATGCCGGCGATGGCGTTGACCGAGCCGTTGGGGTTGTCGACGTAGCGGAACACGACCTGGCCCTCGCCCTCGATGCGGGCCAGGGTCTCGGCGTCGGCGAAGAAGTTTCCGTCGCCGTTGCCCTGGGTCATGACGACCTCGCGCTGGCCCTGATAACCGGCGGTGAAGCGGGTCTGGCCGTTGGCGACGGTCAGGGCGATGGGCTTGCAGACGTATTTCAGGCCCTGATTGCGCAGCAGGGCGCCGGGCAGCATTCCGGCCTCGCACAGGATCTGGAAGCCATTGCAGATGCCGACCACGGCGACGCCATTGTCAGCCGCTTGCTTGACCGCCTGCATCACCGGCGACTGGGCCGCCATGGCGCCGCAGCGCAGATAGTCGCCATAGGAGAAGCCGCCGGGAATGACGATCAGGTCCAGCCCCTGGGGCAGCTCCGTCTCGGCGTGCCAGACCATGCTGACGGGCTCGCCCGTGGAGCGTTCGACGGCGACCTTGCAGTCGCGGTCGCAGTTGGAACCGGGGAAGACGATGACGGCGGCGCTCATGGCGCGGGCTTTTAGCACCGATCCGTCGGCCTGTCAGGTCCGTGGGATCAGTCCAGACTTTCCAACAACGAGGACACCCGCGCCAGTATCGCCTGACGTCTGTCGTCGCGGGGCGGCAGGGTCAGCGCCTCATGCAGATCGTCCAGCGCGATATGGATCTGATTGGCGGTCTGGGCGGGCCGTCGCCCTTCCTCGAGGTCCAGCGCCATCCGCCCGATTCGTTCAAGCAACTCATCCGCCACCACGCCCCAGCCTCATGCAATCTATAATTGCAGAATAGACTAACACTGGCGTGTGCGGGCTCCAAGCGGATCGCCCGTTCGACAGATCAAAGAGCCTCAGACGCGGCGGCGGCCGGTCAGCCAGGCGACCACGAAGATGGCGAAGCCGCCCAGCGACAGCCCCACGCCGACCCAGGCGGTCGAGGTCCAGCCCAGGCCGGCGGCGATGGCCATTCCACCCAGCAGGGGGCCGATGGCGTTGGCGGTGTTGAAGGCCGAATGGTTCAGCGCTGCGGCCAGCGTCTGGGCGTCGCCCGCAACGTCCATCAACCGCGTCTGAAGGATGGCCCCCAGACCGCCTCCGCCGCCGATCAGGAAGACCACGACCATAAGCGCCCAGACGTTCGAGGCCGCGAAGGGATAGAGCGACAGGGCGGCCGCGCTCCACAACAGCACGCCGCCCGCCGCCGGAAAGCCGATGCGGTCGGCGGCCCAGGCGCCCAGGATGTTGCCCAGGAACATGCCGACCCCGAACACGGCGAAGACCCAGGGCAGGACCTCCGGCCCCACGCCCGTCACCGCCTGAAGCGTCGAGGCCAGATAGGCGTAAACGGCGAACATGCCGCCGAAGCCGATGGCGCCCACGCCAAGGGTCAGCCAGACCTGCCCGCGCTTCAGGGCGCCCAGTTCGCGCCAGGGGCTGGCGTCGGCGTGGGCCGGATCGCGCGGCGCGAACAGGGCGACCAGCGCCATGGTCGCGACCGCCAGGACGCCGACGATGGCGAAGGTCCAGCGCCAGCCGTAGGCGTGGCTGACGACATTGGCGAAGGGCACGCCGATGATGGTGGCGACCGTCAGCCCCATCAGGATCGTGGAGACGGCGCGGGTGCGGTATTCCAGCGGCACGGTGGAGGCCGCGACCAGGGCCGCGACGCCGAAATAGGCCCCGTGCGGCAGACCGCTGAGGAAGCGGAAGACCAGCATCCACGGATAGCTGGGCGCCAGGGCGCTGAGAATGTTGCCGACGGCGAACAGGGCCATGAAACCGATCAGCAGCAGCCAGCGCGGCAGGCGCGCGCCCAGCACGGCCAGGATCGGCGCGCCCACCACCACCCCGGCGGCGTAGGCGCTGATGACATGACCGGCGGTCGGCGCATCCACGCCCAGGCCGGCGGCGAAGTCCGGCAGGATGCTCATGGCCGCGAACTCGGTCACGCCGATGGCGAAACCGCCCATCGCCAGGGCGATCAGGACCAGCGCCACCTTGCTGGCGGTCAAGGGGGGATGAAGGCTGTCGCGGTCGGCCGCCGCGTCGCAGGACGCCATGAGTTTCACCGGGGAGGATGAGGATTGTGCGATGCAACATAAGGCTGCGTCTCTCGGCGGCAACCTTGGCCGGTCGCACTCCGCATCACGCTTTGTATCGCGTCCTACCCGGATCAACCGCCCCTGTTTTCGTAGGTGGCGGTGATCGAGGCCTTGGCCAGGGTGTGGAAATGCAGGTTGAAGCCGAAGACGGCGCCGGAATCGTCGGCTGTCACCTCCAGGCTGTCGACGTCCACGGCGAAGACGGTGAAGACATAGCGGTGCGGCCCATGGCCCGCAGGCGGGGCGGCGCCGCCGAAACCGGCCTGTCCGAAATCGGTGCGTCCCTGGATCGCGCCCTTGGGCAGGTCGCCGCCTCTCGAGCCCGCGCCCGCCGCCAATTCGGTCACGTCGGCGGGGATGTTGGCGACCGTCCAGTGCCAGAATCCTGATCCGGTCGGGGCGTCGGGGTCGTAGCAGGTGACGGCGTAGCTGCGGGTTCTCTCCGGCGCGCCCGACCAAGACAGCTGGGGCGAGACATTGCCCTTGGCCAGGACCTGGGCGTCAGGCAGGACGCCGCCGTCCTGGATGTCGGTGGAGGCGAGGGTGAAGCTCATGACGTTTTTTCTCCGGGACAAGGGCGGCGTTTGAACGGATGATCATTATCATCGTTGCCTGATCGGCGGCTGTCACCTGTTGTCTCGCCGCACAGTCATCGGGAGCAAGCCGCCATGTTGCAATCCCTGCTGGATCGGACCTTTCGCACCCGCGCCGTGGCGGTCAGGCTGCCGGACGGGCGAACCCTGACGGCCGGGCCCGGCGAACCCGAACTGACCGCCGTGATCGAGACCCGCAAGGCGCTGGCGGCCATCGCCGCCGATCCGGAACTGAAGCTGGGCGAAGCCTATATGGACGGCGCCTTCCGCATCGAGGGCGGCGACATCTACGACTTCATGGCCCTGGCGGCGTCGCAACTGTCGCGGCAGGATCGGCCGCTGGGGGTGGGGTGGCGCATTCGCCGGGCGATGGAGCAGGCCAACGACCGCCGCCACGCCCGGGCCAACGTTCACCACCACTACGATCTGACGGTCGATTTCTATCGGCTGTTCCTCGATCCGGACCTTCAATACTCCTGCGCCTATTTCGAGACGCCGGGGGCCACGCTGGAGCAGGCGCAGGCCGCCAAGAAGCGGCGGCTGATCGACAAGCTGGTCCTGTCGCCGGGTCACAGGGCGCTGGACATCGGCTGCGGCTGGGGCGGTCTGGGCCTGTCGCTGGCCCGCGCGGGCGCGCGTGTCACGGGTGTCACCCTGTCCACCGAACAGCATCGCACGGCGAACGAACGGGCGGCGGCCGAGGGGCTGTCGGACCGGGCCGACTTTCGCCTTCAAGACTATCGCGACCTGGACGGGCCGTTCGACCGCATCGTCTCGGTCGGCATGTTCGAACACGTCGGCGCGCCGAACTATCAGGCGTATTTCGACACGGTCGCCCGGCTGCTGACCGACGACGGCGTGGCGGTGATCCATTCCATCGGCCGCAAGGGCCCGCCCAGCCGCACCCAGCCGTGGATTCGCAAATACATCTTTCCAGGCGGCTATATCCCGGCCCTGTCAGAGGTGTTTCCCGCCATCGAGCGGTCGGGCCTGTGGGTCACGGACATGGAGGTCCTGCGTCTGCATTACGCCGAGACGCTGCGGGCGTGGCGCGAACGGTTCCTGGCCCGCCGCGACGAAGCCCTGGCCATGTACGACGCCCGCTTCTGCCGGATGTGGGAGTACTATCTCGCCGTCAGCGAGGTGGCCTTCCGCGAACTGGGACAGATGGTGTTCCAGCTGCAACTGACCAGGCGGCCCGACGCGGTTCCGCTGACGCGGGACTATCTCTGTCGTTCATCGGCGGGCGGCGGGGAATAGCGCCAACTGACCGTGGGCGACTGCAGCCGATCCGAAGAGCAGAGATAGCAGGGTTCCTCGGCGTTCAGCAGGCGGTCGAAAGCGTCGTAAGCCTGCATTTCGAGATCGAACGCCGCCTTGTCGCCGAACCCGCAGCCGTTGGAATCGATGATCATCCCTTCGCTGGTCGGGAAAACCTGTCTGACGAAGATGGCCGGGTGCGCAGGGTGGCTCGGCAAGGTCACGAGATACAGGCGATTCTGCCGATCGTCTCGATAGGTGCTCGACCCGCGCGGGTGTCGAGAGACGACCAGGCCTGGGTTGGCGTCCAGTTCGGCGACCAACGCCCTGAACCCGCGGGCGCAATCCATCTGCGGCCCGATCTCGCGTGCCGGCGCCGGCTTCTCTGCGCAGCCGAACAGCAAAAGGGCCGCCCCGATCATCGGCGCGGCCCTCACGACTTATGCGACCTCGATGCGGTAGCTTTCGATCACCGTATTGGCGAGCAGTTGCTCGCACATCTTTCTGGCTTCGGCTTCGGGGTCTTCGACGCCGGCCAGGTCGAACTCGATCAGCTTGCCGACGCGGGCGTCGGACACGCCGGGCCAGCCCAGGCCCTGCAGGGCGCCTTCGACGGCCTTGCCCTGGACGTCCAGGACGCCGGGCTTGAGGAAGACGTGAACCTTGACCTTGCTTGAATCGGCGGGGGCCATCAGTGCAGTCCTCCCTGGATCACGGTGGGCATGCCCTTCATGATCCCCAGGCGGCGCGCCACTTCCGAATAGCTCTCGATCACATTGCCCAGGTCGCGGCGGAAACGGTCCTTGTCCAGCTTCTCGCCGGTCGTGGCGTCCCACAGGCGGCAGCTGTCGGGGCTGATCTCGTCGGCCAGGATCACGCGGCTGAAGTCGTTTTCCCAGACGCGGCCGAACTCGATCTTGAAGTCCACCAGGGTGATGCCGACGGCGCCGAACATGCCCGACAGATAGTCGTTCACCCGCACCGTCATGGCCAGCATGTCGTCCAGCTCCTGGGTCGAGGCCCAGTTGAAGGCGGTGATATGCTCTTCCGTGACCATCGGGTCGTTGAGCTCGTCCTTCTTGTAGTAGAATTCGATGATCGAGCGGGGCAGGGGCGTGCCTTCCTCGATGCCCAGGCGCTGGCTCATCGAGCCGGCGACGATGTTGCGGCAGACGACTTCCAGCGGAATGATCTCGACTTCGCGGATCAGCTGCTCGCGCAGGTTCAGCCGCTTGATGAAGTGGTTGGTCACGCCGATGCCGTTCAGGCGCGACATGATGAATTCGCTGATCTGGTTGTTGATCACGCCCTTGCCTTCCAGAACCGCCTTCTTCTGGGCGTTAAAGGCGGTGGCGTCGTCCTTGAAATACTGGATCAGGGTGCCGGGCTCGGGCCCTTCGTACAGAATCTTGGCCTTGCCCTCGTAGAGCTTCTTGCGCTTGGTGTTCATCGTCCGTCCCGGCTTACGGGCCCCTCAGAAACAAAAATCGCGCGGCCAATGTAAAGCGGGGAAGGTCCCGCCTGGCGGCGCGTTTCGGAATCGCTCGGGCAGTCAATCTCGTTCGGCGTCTCCTTAGCTTAAGGCGGCCTGCGATACAAATACGGATGGTCTTGCGTGTGGACAGGCCGCCTCGGCCCGCGACAGGCGGTTGCGTTCGCGGGTGGTGGAGCTATAGACGGCGCTTGCCCCGGAGTTTGGCGGGGTGCGGAACATGCTGAGCGACATGACGACCTTCGACGATCGGGAAAAGGCTTTCGAAGCCAAGTTCGCCCTCGATCAGGAGCAGGAATTCAAGGCCATCGCCCGGCGCAACCGGATGCTGGGCCTTTGGGCTGCGGAAAAGATGGGCCTGTCGAGCGAAAGCGCGGATCAGTACGCCGCCGCCGTGGTGCGCGCAGATTTCGAACAGCCGGGCGACGAGGACGTCTTCCGCAAGGTCGCCGGCGACTTCAAGGGCGCCGGCCTGGCGGTGTCCGAGGGCGAGATTCGTTCCAAGATCGACGAACTGGCTTCCATCGCGCGCGAGGAAATCCGCGCCGGCGAATAAGATATTCGGCCTTCGGGCCGTTCAGGACGTCGAAAGGGCCGCACCCGGGGGAAAGTGCGGCCCTTTCTTTTCGCCGGGGACGTTGGGGGATGTCTCACCCGGCATACTCTGCGTCTCGCGCCCTAGAAGAACACTGAAGTGGGAATTTGGTTTCCGTCGGTTCCGGGCGCTCTGCGAATATTTTTTGCAACGACGGGCGGCGTCTTCCGCAGCAGCGCAGCGATCGACGCAGCCGGGCGGTTCAGTCTTCGAACACCACCGTCTTTGCGCCATGCAACAGAACCCGGTCTTCCAGGTGCCTTCGGACGGCGCGCGCCAGCACCCGGCGCTCGATGTCCCGCCCTTTGCGGATCAGGTCTTCGGGCGTGTCGCGGTGGCTGATCCGTTCGACGTCCTGTTCGATGATCGGGCCTTCGTCCAGATCGGCGGTGACATAGTGGGCCGTGGCGCCGATCACCTTCACCCCGCGCGCATGGGCCTGATGATAGGGGCGCGCGCCCTTGAAGCCCGGCAGGAAGGAATGGTGGATGTTGATGCAGCGACCGGCCAGGCGCGCGCTGAGGTCGTCGGACAGGATCTGCATATAGCGGGCCAGGACCACCAGTTCGGTCCCGGTCTCCGCGATCAAGCGGAGAAGCCGGGCCTCCTGAGCCGGCTTGTCGGTGGCGCTGACGGGCAGATGGTGGAAGGGCAGGTCGCCCAGATCGACATGGCAGATCATGTCGCGTGGGTGGTTGGAGACGATCCCCGTCAGGTCCATCGGCAGTTCGCCGATCCGCCAGCGATACAGCAGGTCCGCTAGGCAGTGATCGAAGCGCGAGGTCAGGATCATCACCTTGCGCGGCTCCGGTCCGCGCAGCGTCCAGTCCATATCGAACCGCTGGGCCAAGGGCGTAAAGGCGGCGCGGAGGGCCGACTCGATGTCGCCCGCGCGGGGTTCGAACACCACGCGCATGAAGAAGGCGCCCGTGGAGGCGTCGCCGAACTGCTGGGCGTCGGAAATATTGGCGTCCCGCTCCAGCAGGAAGGCGGATACGGCCGCCACGATGCCGCGGCGGTCGGGGCAGGAAAGGGTCAGGATCATCGGTCGGCAGGCTTGTCGGGGAGAAACTCGCCCAGTATGGCCCAGCTTTCCGCCTTTGCCGACAGGGATATCGCATGGGCTGGGCTGGACGACGGCAGGTCGATCAGGGCCAGGCCGTCCTGTCCGGCCAGGATGCGCCGACCCAGCCGCGCGGCCAGTCCGCCGTTGAAGGCGACGGCCCGCAGCCTCGGCAGGCTTTCGATCAGTCCGATCAGATCGGCCGCTTCGGGCGAGCGGATCGCCGCATCCAGACTGCCCAACCGCTCAGCCGAGGCGATCACGTCCCACAGGCCGACGCCTCGCGCCTTCAACCGGTCCAGCCGGGCTTCGTAGGGCAGGGCGGCCAGGTCTTCGTCCATCGCCCCGCCGATCAGCCGCCAGAAACCGTTGCGCGGATGGGCGTAATACTGAGCGGCGCTCAAGGACGCCTCGCCCGGAAGGCTGCCCAGGATCAGAAGCCGGGCGGCGGCGTCGACGGCCGGTTCGAAGGCGCGCTTGCGCGGCTCGATGGGCGGATGCGTCACCTGACCGGCGGATCGTCGCGCAGCCAGCCGGTGATCGAGCGGCGTTTGCCGTCCACATAGCTGGCGACCTGGGCGACCGAGTGGTTGCGCGGCGTCCGGAACACCGTCCAGACGTTGAAGCCGGGCTTGAAGCCGCACTCGATGTCGCCGGCCGCATCGTGGAACAGTAGCTGGCCGCCCCAGTCGGGCCGCCAGTCGCGCGTCAGGCCCAGCGTATAGGCCGCGCGGCGCTGCCCTTCGCCGGTGTCGTCGTGCAGGGTCAGGAAGTCGCCGGGCCGGAACCAGGTCGCCTGGGCGTCGATCTTGGTCACGCCCGCCTCGCCCGTCACCGCCTTGGCGAATTCCATGAAGGGCGTGTCGTTGAAGAACTGCAGCAGGACGTGGGTGGCGTGCCCCTGATCCCGGCCCGACAGGAAGGCCTTGATGATCGGATAGGCCAGATAGACGAAGGAGAAGCCGTCGCCCGCCTGATGCAGGGCGGCCTGGATGCGGCGGCCCAGTTCGTCGCGTCCCAGGGCCGCGATCTCCTGCGGCGAGAACAGCTTGCCGCCTTCGGGCATCTTCAGCGACAGGCTCCAGGTCGTGTCGTGCTCCAGCGCCAGCGCCAGCCATTCGGCGCTGTCCGGGTCCAACATGTCGGGCACCTGCACCACGCCGTCGCGCGCATAGGCCGCCGCATAGTCGCGGGGATCGAGCCGGGGGTTCAGCCGGATCGCGCGCTCGCTCACGGCGTCAGGCCCCGAACACCCGCTCGAACACCACGTCCACGTTCTTGGTGTGGTAGCCGAGGTCGAACAGGGCCTCCAGGTCGGCCTCGGGCAGGGTGACGCGCGGGTCGGCCTTCAGGAAATCGATGAAGCGGCCCTCGCCGCGCCAGACCTTCATGGCGTTCTCCTGAACGGCCGCATAGGCGTCTTCGCGCGACACGCCCGCCTGGGTCAGGGCCAGCATGACCCGTTGCGAGAAGACCAGGCCGCCCAGACGGTCCAGGTTCTTCTGCATGTTCTCAGGGTATATGTTCAGGCGCTCGATCACGTTCGCCAGGCGGTGCAGGGCGAAGTCCAGGTGGATGGTGGCGTCCGGGCCGATGCCGCGCTCGACCGAGGAATGGCTGATGTCGCGCTCGTGCCAAAGGGCGACGTTCTCCATCGCGGGCGTCACGGCCGAGCGGACCAGGCGCGCCAGGCCGGTCAGGTTCTCGGTCAGGATGGGGTTGCGCTTGTGCGGCATGGCCGACGAGCCCTTCTGACCCTTGTCGAAGAATTCCTCGGCCTCCAGCACTTCTGTGCGCTGCAGGTGGCGGATTTCCGTCGCCAGGCGTTCGATGGAGGAGGCGACGACGCCCAGGGCGGCGAAATAGGCGGCGTGACGGTCGCGCGGGATCACCTGGGTCGAGACCGGCTCGACGCTGAGGCCCATCTGGTCGGCGACATATTGCTCCACCGCCGGATCGACATTGGCGAAGGTGCCGACGGCGCCGGAGATGGCGCAGGTGGCGATCTCCTCGCGCGCTGTGACCAGGCGACGACGGGCGCGCTGGAATTCGGCGTGATAGCCGGCCAGCTTCAGGCCGAAGGTCACGGGCTCGGCGTGGATGCCGTGGCTGCGACCAACTGTGACGGTGTATTTGTGTTCCTTGGCGCGGGTCTCCAGCGCCGCCAGGACGCGGTCGACGCCATCCAGCAGAAGGTCGGTCGAACGCGCCAGCTGCACCGCGAAACAGGTGTCCAGCACGTCCGACGAGGTCATGCCCTGGTGCAGGAAGCGGGCCTCTTCGCCCACGATCTCGGACACATGGGTCAGGAAGGCGATGACGTCGTGTTTGGTGGTGCGTTCGATCTCATCGATGCGGTCGGCGTCGAAGGTCGCGTCCTTGCCCTTGGCCCAGATGGCCTCGGCCGATTCCTTGGGGATCACGCCCAGCTCGGCCATCTTGGTGGCGGCGTGGGCCTCGATCTCGAACCAGATCTTGTACTTGGTCTCTTGCGACCAGATGGCGACGGCGTCGGGGCGGGAATAGCGCGTGATCATGGACCCCAGATTGGGCGCGCTTTCAGCGAGGACGACCTCCCCCTATCGGGCCTGAACGCCGGGACGACCCGGCCGCCATGCAGAGGAGTCGTCGTCATGGCCTGGGTTTATCTTTTCGCCGCCGGTGTTCTCGAAGTCGTCTGGGCCTTTCTGATGAAGGCGTCGGCGGGCTTCACCCGTCCCTGGCCGACGGTCGGCATGATCGTCTTCATGATCGGCTCCTTCGGCCTGTTGTCGCTGTCGATGCGGACCCTGCCGCTGGGCACGGCCTATGCGATCTGGACAGGGATCGGCGCCGTCGGCGCGTTCGCGGTCGGGGCGCTGGCCCTGGGCGAACCGCTGACGCCGCTCAGAATCGCGGGCGTGACCTTGGTCGCCTCTGGCCTGATCGTGCTGAAACTGGCGTCAAGCCACTGATCTCCTCCGCAACGGGAACGCCTCGGAATTAAGCCGTCGGCAACCATCGCCGCTGACGCGCGATTAATCGCACGGCGTTATCTTGAGCCCTTCGAATGATCGCGCCCAGGAGAACGGCTGATGACGGCCCCGGTGCTGCAGACCCGCCAGACCGCGCCCGCCGCGCGTCGCGCGCCGGGCCGGCTGTCGAACGCCGTGACGGGCTATGCTCTGGCCGCCCTGGTCAGCGCCGCCGTCTGGGCGTTGCTGCTCTCGGCTCTCTTCTAGACGTTCAGCGCGCGCCGGCGTCCGTCGGCGCCTGGGCGACCAGGACCGGTTCCGCCTGGGGCGGCGGGGCCACATAGTCCAGCGCGATCGGCGCCAGGGTCGCGCCCGAGGCCAGGGCGTCCAGCGTGTTCAGCGGCGCGCCCTGCATCCGCTGATAGATCCAGTAGCTGGCCACGACCTTTTCGACGTATTCGCGGGCCTGGGGCACGTCGATCGTCTCGATCAGCAACAGGGGGTCGGCGTCCGGCCCCAGCTTGCGCACCGCCGCCAGCATCGGCCCCGGCCCCGCGTTATAGGAGGCCACGGCCCGCAGCAGATCGCCCCGGAACGCCGGCAGCGACAGCATCCGGTTCACATAGGCCTGCCCCAGTTTCAGATTGACCGAGGGGTCGAACAGGCGCGTCGGATTGGACACGAATCCGCGATCGCCCGTCATCTCGGCCGCCGTTGTCGGCATGACCTGCATCAGCCCGTAGGCGCCGGCGCCGGACCGGGCGGTCGGGTTGAAGTCGGTCTCCTTGCGGATCAGGGCGTAGACCAGCGACTTCTCGATGATGAAGCCGCCCTCGGGCTGAAGCTCCGGCATGGCGTAGCGCGTGGCGTCGATCCGAGCGACGTCGGAGCCAGAGCCCGGAACCAGCGTGCGGGCCAGGGCCGACCACAGGCGAGCGGCGTCGCCGGCGGCGGTGCGCAGGCCCGAGCGCAACTCGCTGTCGCCGTCCGCGCGCCGTCCGACCTCGTAGAAGGCGACGGTGCGCCGGGCGCGCGGGTCGCTCTGGACGAAGGCCTCGAGTTCGCGCGGGTCCACCCCGCTGGAGGCGCTGAAGACGGCGCGCTGCAATCGGGGCTCGGCCTGATAGGGACGGGGGCCCTGGTTCTCGATGGCCGGCTCCTCGCCCAGGCGACGCAGGGCGATCTGGCCATAGAAGGTGGCGGGCCACTGGGCGGCCAGGCGCAGATATTCGGTCACGCGGTCCTGGCGGCCGGACTGGGCGGCGGCGCGCGCGGTCCAGAAGGCGGCGCCGGCGCGGACCCAGGGGTCTTCGGTCGGATCGTTGGCCACCCGGTCGAAGGCGGCGAAGGCTTCGTGAAACTGGCCCAGGCGCCATTCCGCCAGGCCCACCGTCCACCAGTCGCCGATCTGACGGCCGATGGCCGAGGCGCCGGTCAGGTCGTCATTGTTGTAGGCGACGCGCGCCGCCTTCATCGGGTCCAGGACGGGGCCGCCGCCGGTCACGGCGTTGACGACGCTGTTCCAGGTCCGCTCCAGAAGGCCGGCGGGCTTGATCGGTTCGGGCGCGCCGTCAGGCCGCCGCTTCAGGGCCAGGGCGTAGACCCGGTCCGCGCACGGCAGGTCCGAATAGTCCTGCAGCCAGGCGGCCAGCTCGTCATAGGTGGCGGCGTAGTCGGGGTGGAACAGCCGTTCGAACTCGACCTGGCCCAGCAGCACGCGGTCCTGGGCCTGGCGGGCCGAGGTGCGGGCGGTTTCCAGATCGCCGCGCCGCAGGGCGTCGAAGGCGGTGGTGTAGGACAGTCGGTCCGCCGAGCTGAGGGCGGTGGGACGGCCCGACCCGGACGTCGAGGCGGAACCCGAGGCGGCGACGCCCGTTGCGTCGTAGGGCGTCTCGGCAACCGCCGCGCGCCCGGCCGCGCAAAGGGCGAGAATCATCGTCGACGCAAACAGGGCGCGGCGGATAGTGAGCAATGCGGCGGCCCCCTCGTTGGCGGCGGCCCGGCCTGTCTCGACTCAGGCGGGGTCCGTGTGGCGATCGGTCGTCAGCATGGAAACATGCCGCAATCAGCCGTGATCCTCAACCGAGTCCGTTTCAAGGCGAACCGCCAGCGAAAGCAGATCGCTCCAGACCTGGCGCTTGGCCTGGGGCTGACGCAGCAGGAAGGCGGGATGCAGGGTCGGCATGACGGGGGCGGACACGGCCCCTTCAGGCAGACGCCATTCCTTCCACTGGCCGCGCAGCTTCATGATGCCCTCTTCGACCTGAAGCACCGACTTGGACGAGGCGGCGCCCAGCAGCAGCACCGCCCTGGGCTTCAAAAGGGCGAAGGTCCGCTCGACGAAGGGGGCGCAGACGGCCTGTTCCTGAGGGGTGGGGGCGCGGTTGCCGGGCGGACGCCAGAAGACGGTGTTGGTGATGAAGACCTTGTCGGTCAGGCCCGCGGCCGCCAGCATCCGGTCCAGCAGCTGGCCTGCCTTGCCCACGAAGGGCTGGCCGATCCGGTCCTCGTCCGCGCCGGGGCCTTCGCCGACGACCAGGACCGGGGCGTTGGGGTTTCCGCGCCCGAACACCGACTGGGTCGCGCCCATGCCGCGCAGGGGGCAGCCCTGGAAGGCGGCGACGGCGGCGGCCAGGTCCTGAAGCGTCGCCGCGCCGGCCGCCAGATGACGCGCCTCGGCCAGGGCGTCGGCGCCCACGGCCCCTGACAGCGGCATGACCACCGAGGCGGTGGCGCGTTGCACCGCCTTAACCGCCGGCGGCGGGGCGATGTGGGTATGATCGACCGGCGCCTCGCCATAGCAGGCGTCCACCCCCGCATCCCGCCAGAAGGCGAGCAGGCTTTCGACTGCAGCGATGTCATGGGGTTGCGCGTTCATGTCTCGGGCTACCGATAAGCCTTGACCGCCCTCGCGTCACCTTCCGATAAGCGGCATAACCACACGGACAACCGGGATTCAGGGGAAACCATGGCCGAAGACGCCATCGAAGGCGGCGCGGAAAACGCCCGTCAGGAAGCCATCATCGACAATCTGGCGCCGATCGAGGCCTTGGAGGGCGTCGAGCGCGAGGTCATGGACTACGACGTGGTGATCGTCGGCGGCGGCCCGGCCGGCCTGTCGGCGGCCATCCGTCTGAAGCAGCGCGCGGAAAAGGACGGCAAGGACATCAGCGTCGCCGTGCTGGAAAAGGCGGCCGAGGTGGGCGGCCATATCCTCTCGGGCGCCGTGATCGATCCCAAGGCGCTGAACGAACTGTTCCCCGACTGGCGGGAACGCGGCGCGCCGCTGGAGACGCCGGTGACGAAGGACCGCTTCCTGCTGCTGGGACCGCAGGGATCGGCGCCCCTGCCGATGCCGCTCCTGCCGCCCTTCATGCATAATCACGGCTGCTACATCGCCTCGCTGGGCAATGTCACGCGCTGGCTGGGCGAACAGGCCGAGGCCCTGGGCGTCGAGGTCTATCCCGGCATGGCCGCCAGCCATGTCGTTTGGGAAGACGGGACGGGCCGGGTCAAGGGCGTGGTCGCTGGCGTCTTCGGCATCGACCGCGAGGGCAAGCCGACCGACGACTTCCAGCCCGGCATCGAACTGCACGGCAAATATGTCTTCATCGCCGAGGGCGTGCGCGGCTCCCTGGCCAAGACCATCATCGCCAGGCACAAGCTTCAGGACGGCAGGTCGCCCCAGAAATACGGCATCGGCCTGAAGGAGCTGTGGCAGGTGCCCGCCGAGCAGCACCAGCCCGGCCTGGCCCAGCACACGACGGGCTGGCCGCTGGACGAACATACCGGCGGCGGCAGCTTCCTGTATCATTTCGGCGACCGCTATGTGGCTGTCGGATACGTCGTCCACCTGAACTACAAGAACCCGTTCCTGTCGCCGTTCGACGAGTTCCAGCGCTTCAAGCACCACCCCGAGATCGCCCAGCACCTGGAGGGTGGAACACGCATCTCCTACGGCGCGCGCGCCATCACCGAGGGCGGCCTGCAGTCCATCCCGAAGCTGAGCTTCCCCGGCGGCGTCCTGATCGGCTGTTCGGCCGGCTTCGTGAACGTGCCCCGCATCAAGGGCAGTCACAACGCCATGAAGACCGGCATGCTGGCCGCCGACGCCGCCTATGACGCCGTGCAGGCCGGGCGCGCGGGCGACGAACTGATCGAATACCAGACCGCCTTCGAAAAGAGCTGGGTCCACAAGGAGCTGTCGTTGGTCCGCAACGCCAAGCCCCTGCTGTCGAAGTTCGGCACGACGCTGGGCGGGGCGCTGGGCATGTTCGACATGTGGTGCCGCACCCTCTTGGGCGGTTGGTCCCCGATCCCGACGCTGAAGCACGAGAAGACGGACGCGGCCTCGACCGAACCCGCCGCCAAGCACAAGGCGATCCGCTATCCCAAGCCGGACGGCAAGCTGTCGTTCGACAAGCTGTCGTCAGTCTTCATCTCCAACACCAACCACGCCGAGGACCAGCCGGCCCACCTGAAGCTGCTAGACCCGTCGATCCCGATCCGGGTCAACCTGCCCAAATACGGCGAGCCGGCGCGCCTGTACTGCCCGGCGGGGGTGTACGAGGTCGTCTATGGCGACGAGGCGGCCAAGGCCGATCCGCGCTTCGTCATCAACGCCCAGAACTGCGTCCACTGCAAAACCTGCGACATCAAGGACCCGTCGCAGAACATCGTCTGGACCACGCCCGAAGGCGGCGGCGGTCCCAACTATCCGAACATGTGAGCAAAGCGGGCGGGAGGCGGCGTCGCGCCCCTTGCCCGTGGCGGGAAAAGCGTGAAGGGTCGGGCCATGATCGCCTTCCCCTTGCGCGCCCGCCGTTCCCGTCTGTTCGCCGCGTCCCTGTCGGTTCTGGCCCTGGTCGCCGCCGGCGGCGCCGTGGCGCAGGAAGCTCCTGCCGATCAAGCACCGGCCGCGCCCGAGCCGCATGTCGTCATCGCCGAGCCGGACAAGGCGCCGGAAGAGCCCGCCGCACCGCCGATCCCCGCGGTCTGGGCCCCCGTGCCGACCGACGCCGAAGGCGCCAGCGCCTACGGCCTTTATCTGGCGGGCAAGCTGGCGTTGATGCGGGGCGAAGGAGCGGTCGGCGCCGACTTCCTGGCCCGCGCCAATCGCCTGACGCCGGAACAACCGCGCGTGCGCGAACAGGCCTTCACCGCCGCTCTGCTGACCGGCGATCTGGACGTGGCGGCGGCCCTGGCGCCCAGCGACGGATCGCCCGCCTTCGTCGAGGCGGGACGTCTGGTCCAGACCGTCCAGGCCTTCGTCCACGGCGACGCCCGCGCGGCCGACGCCGCCCTGAACCAACCCATCGGCGCGCCCCACGCCCGCGCCGGGATCATGATCACGCCGTGGATCGCGGCGGCGGCGGGGGACTGGACCCGCGCCCTGCAACCCGCGCCGACCATGGCCGATCCCCTGACCCTGGCCATCGCCCGCGTCAGCCGCGCCAGTCTGCTGGAGCGTCGTCGCGACTACGCCGGGGCCGAGGCGGAGCTCAAGGGGCTGGCCGACGCTCCGACGATCGGCGCCCTGTTCAAACGCCCTTACGGCGAGTTCCTGGAGCGACGGCGTCGCCGGCCCGAGGCCATCGCCCTGTATCAGGCGGGCCTGACGGCCAATCCGGACGACACCGGCCTGAAACGCGCCCTGGCCCGCGCCCAGGCCGGCGAGCGCCCACCCGCCCTGCCGACCTTCCGCGCAGGGGCGGCGCAAGGCCTGACCACCGCCGCCTTCCAGGCCGCCAACGAACGCGGCAACGAATTCGCCGCCGTCTATCTGCGGCTGGCGCTGAACCTGGAATACGACGACACCACCCAATACACCCTGGCGCAGATGCTCTCGCGCGCCGGGCTGAATTCGGCGGCGCGCGCGGCCCTGGAGCGGATCGGGCCGGACGATGCGGCCGTCTACGCCGCCGCCCGCGCCGAACTGGCCTCCAGCTACGCCCAGGAGGGGCAGGACCAGGCGGCCCTGACCGAACTGCGCCGCGCCGCCGCCGCCCTGCCGGCCGATCCGCGCATCGCCCTGATGCTGGCCGGGCAACTGGTGCAGTTGAAGGATTACGACGCGGCCCTGACCCTGTTGAACGGGCCGCTGCTGAACACCGCCCTGCAGCCGTCCAGCGCCCGCTTCCTGCGCGGCGCCACCTATGAGGCGATGAACCGCATTCCCGAGGCCGAGGCCGAGCTGTGGGCCGCGCTCCAATCCGCGCCCAACGACGCCAACACCCTGAACTATCTGGGCTATCTGTGGGTGGACAAGGGGTTGAGGGTGCAGCAGGGGGCCGACATGATCGCCCGCGCTCATGCGCTGGAGCCGAACAACGGCCATATCGAGGACTCCCTGGGCTGGGCCCAGTATCGCCAGGGCCAGTTCGACACGGCCGTGACCACCCTGGAGCAGGCGGTGGACAAGGAGCCGGCCAACGCCGAGATCAATGATCATCTGGGCGACGCCTATTGGCGGGTGGGCCGGCGGCGGGAGGCGGGCTGGCTGTGGAACCGCGTCCTGACCCTGGACCCGGACGCCGAACGCCGCGCCGAGGTGGAGCGCAAGATCGCCCAGGGGCTGGACGATGCCCCGGCTTCGACCGGCGTCTCCAACTAGGGTCATGCGGTCCAGCGATTCCGCGACGGTCCTGGCCCCGGCCAAGATCAACCTGTTCCTGCATGTCGGCGCGCCGGACGCCGAGGGCTATCATCCGCTGGCCAGTCTGGTCGCCTTCGCCGATGTGGGCGACCGGGTGACGGTCGAACCGGCCGGGCGGCTGTCGCTGTCGGTCACGGGGCCGTTCGGCGACGGGCTGGCGGGACCGGACAATCTGATCCTGAGAGCGCTGCGGGCGTTTGGGGAGGCGACCGGAACGGGCGAACCGCCGCTGAAGGTGACGCTGGACAAGCGGCTGCCGGTCGCGGCCGGGCTGGGCGGCGGATCGTCCGACGCCGGGGCGGCGCTGAAGCTGGCGCGCGCCGTGCTGAAGCTGGACATCGAAGAGACGGGGCTGGAGGCCGTCGCCGGACAGATCGGGGCCGACGGCCCCATGTGCCTGCGCGCCCGTTCCGCCTGGGCCGAGGGGCGGGGCGACGTCCTGACCGAGGCGCCTGACCTGCCGCCGCTGCCGGCCGTTCTGTTCAATCCGGGCGCGCCCTCGTCGACCGGCGCGGTCTATCGCGCCTATGACGACGGCCCGATCAACGGCGCCGACCGGCCCGCGCCGCCCGCCGACTGGTCCGTCGCCGCCGTCATCGACTGGCTGGCGGCCCAGCGGAACGATCTTGAGGCGCCGGCCCTGGCCCTGACGCCCGTGATCGGTCAGGCCCTGGCCGCCATGGCCGGGGCGCCCGGCGTGGACCTGGCGCGGATGTCCGGTTCGGGGGCCACCGTCTTCGGCCTTTGCCGCACGGTCGAGGCGTCCGAGGCGGCGGCGCGGGCGCTGGGCGCCGCCTGGCCGCAGGCCTGGGTCCGCGCGACCCGTCTGGGCGGCGGTTCCCCCCCAAACGATCATGCTCTATAGGTCCGCCGTCCCGATTTTCAGCCTCTTTCCGAGCCCGATTTGACCACCCCGACTGAGCCGCTCGCCTTCCAGGACCTGATCCTGACCCTTCACCGCTATTGGGGCGAACAGGGCTGCGCCATCCTGCAACCCTACGACATCGAGGTGGGGGCGGGGACGCTGCACCCCGCGACCGTCCTGCGCGCCCTGGGGCAGAAGCCGTGGAAGGCCGCCTATGTCCAGCCCAGCCGCCGCCCCGGCGACGGCCGCTATGGCGAGAACCCCAACCGGCTCCAGCATTATTACCAGTATCAAGTCATCCTGAAGCCGAACCCGGACAATCTTCAGGAGCTGTATCTGGGCTCGCTGAAGGCCATCGGCATCGATCCGAAACTGCACGACATCCGCTTCGTCGAGGACGACTGGGAAAATCCCACCGTCGGCGCCTGGGGCCTGGGGTGGGAAGTCTGGTGCGACGGGATGGAGGTGACGCAGTTCACCTATTTCCAGGGCGTCGGCGGCATCGAGGTCGATGTGGTGTCGGGCGAGCTGACCTACGGGCTGGAACGCCTGGCCATGTATGTTCAGGGCGTCGACAACGTCTATGATCTGAAGTTCAACAAGGAGGGTCTGACCTATGGCGACGTCTTCCTGGAGAACGAGCGCCAGCAGTCGGCGGCCAACTTCCACGGCTATGACGTTGATGGGCTGAAACGCCGGTTCGAGGACATGGTCGCCGAGGTTTCGCGCCTGCTGAATATGCGCGGTCCCCAAGACCAGCCGCTGGTCCTGCCCGCCTATGACCAGGTGCTGAAGGCCAGCCACCTGTTCAACCTGATGGATGCGCGCGGCGCCATCGCCGTCGCCGAACGCCAGAGCTACATCGGTCGCATCCGCGAACTCTGCAAAGCCTGCGCCCTCGCTTATGTCGAACGGGAACGGGCCGAGGCATGAGTGATGAGACCGTCATCTCTCTGGCTGATCGACGACCCAAGCTGATCAAGCCGGTCGGTGGAGGGGCAGTCGTAACCAACGACGCCCTCTATATTCCGATGACCAAGGTCGCTTCGCATGAAGTGCAGTGGGCGTTCCAGACGAGCTTTGACCTGGACGGCGAGAAAGACTGCCCATTGCAAGGCTCTTTCCTTGCCGAACCGCTTGAGGACGATGAGCCGCTTGGCTCGGCCTACGAACATGAGCATGGCGTCAGTGCTCAATTCGTTGTCGGCCAGCAATTAGCGAACCTGATAGGCGGCGCGGCGCTCAGCCCCGTGCCTTTTGAAATCACGGTCGGCTTCTATGCCGACGAGACGGGCGCGGTGCGTGACCTCAGCCTGTCTATCCAACGCAGACAAGCTGACTGATGCCCCAACTCCTCCTCGAAATCTTTTCCGAAGAAATCCCCGCCCGGATGCAGCAGGGCGCCGCGCGCGATCTGGAGCGGATGGCGTCTGAGCGGCTGAAGGCCGCCGGTCTGACCTGGGACGCCCTGACCACCTATGCCGGGCCGCGCCGCCTGACCCTGGTGATCGACGGCCTGCCCGCCGCCACGCCCGACCGCGAGGAAGAGGTCAAGGGCCCCAAGGTCTCGGCCCCGCCCCAGGCGCTGGAGGGCTTCCTGAGGAAGACGGGCCTGAACCGCGAGGCACTGGTGGAGCGCGACGGCGTCCTGTTCGCCGTCCTGTCGTCCAAGGGCCGCGCGACCGCCGATCTGGTCGCCGAGACGGTCGATCAGATCGTGCGCGCCTTCCCCTGGCCCAAGTCGATGCGCTGGGGTACGGGAAGCCTGCGCTGGGTGCGGCCGATCAAGCGCATCCTGTGCCTGTTCGACGGCAAGGTGGTTCCGTTCGAGATCGACGGGATCGCATCCGATGCGATCACCGAGGGGCACCGCTTCATGGGTTCGGGCGCACCCTTGCGGGTCAGCGACTTCGCCGACTACCGCGCCCAGCTGGAAAAGAATTTCGTCCTGATCGACGTGGCCGACCGCAAGCTGCGGATTCTGGAACAGGCCAGGGCCGCCTGCGCCGCGCGGGGCCTGGTCCTGGTCGATGACGACGGCCTGCTGGACGAGGTGGCGGGCCTGGCCGAATGGCCCACCCCGATCCTGGGCGACATGGACCCGCAGTTCCTGGCCCTGCCGCCGGAAGTCGTGCGTCTGTCGATGAAGGTCCACCAGAAGTATTTCGCCGTCCGCGATCCGGCGCGCGAGGGTCTGGCTCCCAACTTCCTGGTTGTCGCCAACGTCGAGGCGACCGACGGTGGCAAGGCCCTGGCCGCCGGCAACAGCCGCGTCCTGTCCGCCCGCCTGAACGACGCCCGCTTCTTCTGGGACGAGGACCAGAAGGTCGGCTTCGACGCCTGGAACGCCAAACTGTCCGGCGTCACCTTCCACGCCAAACTGGGCACATTGGCCGAGCGCGTCGAGCGCATCGCCGCCCTGGCGCGCGAGATCGCCCCGCTGGTCGGCGCCGACGCCGATCAGGCCGAAACCGCCGCGCGTCTGTCCAAGGCCGATCTGGCCAGCGGCATGGTCGGCGAATTCCCTGAGCTTCAGGGGATCATGGGCGGCTATTACGCCCGTCTGGCCGGATACCCCGACGCCGTCGCCGACGCCGTGCGCGACCACTACAAGCCGCAGGGGCCGAATGACACGGTGCCGACCGCCCCGGTCACGGTCGCCGTCGCCCTGGCCGACAAGCTGGACACCTTGGTCGGCTTCTTCGCCATCGACGAAAAGCCTACGGGTTCGAAGGACCCGTTCGCGCTGCGCAGAGCGGCGCTGGGCGTGATCCGCTTGGTGCTCGAAAGCGGGGTACGTGCAAGACTAGCCATATTCGTGGCAAATCATTATCAAGCGCTTGAATCCAGAAGTTCTATGGCGCGCGGTACACAAAAGTACTGGGAAGCCAACGAAGCTGCGGGAGCATCTTCACCGGATATTCGCAGAAAGGTCGCTGCCGATGCTATGGGGCAGGCGATTTTTGCGGCCGAGTTAGTTCTTGAGGTACAGGTTGTTAGTGACCTCATGTCTTTCTTCGCCGACCGCCTGACCGTCCTCCTGCGCGATCAGGGGCAGCGCCACGACCTCGTCGCCGCCGTCTTCGCCCTGGGCGACGACGATCTCGTCCGCATCGTGCGTCGGGTGGAGGCGCTGGCCGCCTTCCTGGCCACGGACGACGGGGCCAATCTGCTGGCCGGCTACAAGCGCGCGTCCAACATCCTGAAGGCCGAGGAGAAGAAGGGCCCGCTGCCGACCGGCATGGTCCAGACCGGCCTGCCGAACCAGCCCGAGGCCGAGACCACCCTGGCCTTCGCCGTCGGCGCCGCCCGCACCGCCGTCGAGGCCGCGCTGGAGACCGAGGACTTCGCCGCCGCCATGACGGCCCTCGCCGCCCTGCGCGCGCCGGTCGACCGCTTCTTTGAAGACGTGATGGTCAACTCCGACGTTCCGGCCGAGCGCGAGAACCGGCTGAAGCTGCTGGGTCAGGTGCGCGACGTCATGGGCCGCGTCGCCGATTTCGGCCAGATCGCAGGCTGATCGCGGGCTGAACGAAAACGCCTCCCCGCGTGGGCGGGAAGGCGGCTTTCACGGGCGATCCTCAGTCCGCCCCTCAGTCCTGGGGGATCGGATTGGTGCGCGGGTCCGGGCCGTTGGTGACGACGCGGTCGCGGTCGCCCAGATCCTTGATGATCTTGACGTCGGTGAAGCCGGCTTCCTCGAACAGGGCCTTGACCTGCGGTCCCTGGTCCCAGCCGATCTCGACCGCGAAGACGCCCAGAGGCTTCAGGATGCGCCGAATCTCGGGCGCCAGGTCGCGGTAGGCTTGAAGCCCGTCCGGGCCGCCGTCCAGCGCCAGATGCGGATCGTGGTCGCGCACCTCGGGGTCCAGGCCAGCGATATGGTCGGTCGGGATATAGGGCGGATTGGACAGGACCAGGTCGAAGCTGGCGTCGCCGAAGCCCGCCGCCCATTCGGTGCGCAGGAAGGACGCCCGGCCGTTCAGGTCCAGGTTGGCGGCGTTCTCCTTGGCCACGGCCAGGGCCTCGGGCGAGATGTCGGTGCCGACCCCCTGCGCCGCCGGCCGCTCGGCCAGCAGGGCCAGAAGGATAGCGCCCGAGCCGGTGCCCAGGTCGATGGCGCTGAACGCCTCGTTCTTCGCAAACGCCAACAGGCTGACGTCCAGCAGGGTCTCGGTGTCGGGCCGGGGGCTGAGCACGTCGGGCGTGACGTTCAGCATGATCTTCCAGAAGCCCTTCTTGCCGACGATGCGCGACACGGGTTCGCGCCGCAGGCGCCGGTCGATCATGGCGTCATAGGCGGCGCTCTGTTCGGCGGTGACGACGCGATAGGGATCGGTCAGAATGTCGGTGCGGCTGGCGCCGGCGGCGGCTTCCAGCAACAGGCGGGCGTCGATGGCCGGGCTGTCGATCCGGCCGTCCTTCAGCCGCGCCTGGGCGGCCTTCCAGACGGTCAGCAGGGTCGAGGCGCCGTCGGTCGGCTTGGGCGTGATGGGTTCGGTGGTCATGAAGGGTGAGTGGGGCTTTATGGGCATGATTTCAAGAAGCCAGCGGATATCCGGGAACGTCGGACCAGCTTCGCCGTTCGCGTCCTGATGAAGACCTCCCCCTCTCGCCTCGCCGATCTGATCGGTCGTTTCACGCCCGGTCGACGCGCCCTGAAGGCGGCCGGAAAAGGCGGCGCGGGTCTGTGGGCCTATGTCGCCGCCGCGGCGGGCGGGCTGGCGGCCGGGGCCGGGGCGGCGCACCTGCTCTATAGTCAGGGTCACAGGTTCGGCGTCGAACTGCGCCCCGAACGGCCCGAGCCCCTGCCGCCCGCGCCGCCGACGCCAGAGGATTACGAGGCCAGGGAGCCGGGCCGGGGGCGCCTGGCCGAACGCCCGCACCATATCCCCCGAAAGGGCTGGACCGACATCGTCTGGCGTGCGGCGGCCTCCTATTTCGGGGACCGGGTCGGATTCGTGGCGGGGGGCGTGACCTTCTTCACCCTGTTGTCGCTGTTTCCGCTGCTGGGTTCGTTCGTCACCCTCTACGGGCTGTTCGCCGATCCGGCCAAGGCGTGGGCGCGGTTGCAGTTCCTCTATGCCCTGCTGCCCGACAGCATCGCCGAATTCCTGGGCGCGCAGATGCAGCGTCTGGCCGAGAACTCCAGCGGTCAGCTGACCTTCACCCTGATCTGGACCCTGGCCCTGTCGCTGTGGACGGCCAATGGGGCGGTGAAGATGCTCTTCTACGGAATCAACGTCGCCTATCACGAGGTCGAGAAGCGCAACATCGTCCGCTACAACCTGTTGTGCATGGGGTTCACGGTCGGGGCGCTTCTGTCGGTGCTGCTGACCTCGGCCCTGGTGGTGGGGGTGCCGGTGGTCGTGCATCTGTTCGGACTGGAAGAGGAATGGGGCCTGTTCGCCCCCCTGCGCTGGCCGCTGCTGCTGACCGGCTATGTCTGCGCCCTGATGCTGATCTATCGCTACGGGCCTTGCCGGCAGAAGGCGCGCTGGCGCTGGCTGACGCCGGGGGCCGTGTTTTCCGCCAGCCTCAGCCTGATCCTGTCGTTGGCCTTCAGCTGGTATCTGAACAATTTCGTGCGGACCGACAGCTATGGGCCGCTGGCGGCGATGATGGGTTTCCTTCTGTGGACCTGGCTGTCGGTGCAGGTGATCCTGATGGGGGCGTCGCTGAACGCCGAGATCGAGCATCAGACCGCGATGGACACCACCACCGGCAAGCCCCAGCCAATCGGCCAGCGCGGGGCCATGGTGGCCGATCACGTCGGCGCGCGGCGCGGCAACCCCGCCGCCCTGGCCTTCACCCAGCGCCAGATGGAGGCGGCGGCCGACCGGTTGCTGCGTCGCCGTTCGCGCGCCGACCGCCGTCGCGTGTGAGGGCGCGCGCCCCTAGAGGATGAACCGGCTCAGATCCACGTCCTTGGTCAGGGCGCCCAGCCTTTCGCGCACGGCTTCGCCGTCGAAGGTCACGGTCTGGCCCGACAGGTCTGAAGCCTTGAAGCTGGTCTCCTCCAGCACCCGCTCCAGCACGGTCTGAAGCCGGCGGGCGCCGATGTTCTCGACCGCGCTGTTGGCCGCCACCGCCGCATCGGCCATGGCCTCCACCGCATCGTCGGTGAAGGTCAGGGTCACGTCCTCGGTCGCCAGAAGCGCCTGGTTCTGACGGATCAGATTGGCTTCCGGCTCGGTCAGGATGCGTTTGAAGTCGTCGCGCGTCAGGGCCTTCAGCTCGACCCGGATCGGCAGCCGCCCCTGCAGCTCGGGCAGCAGGTCGCTAGGCTTGGCGACATGGAAGGCGCCCGAGGCGATAAACAGCACATGGTCGGTCTTCACCGGCCCGTATTTGGTCGAGACGGTGGTGCCCTCGATCAGGGGCAGCAGGTCGCGCTGCACCCCTTCGCGCGACACGTCGGCGCCGGATGCGCCCTGGCGTGCCGCGACCTTGTCGATCTCGTCCAGGAAGACGATGCCCTCGTTCTCGGCCAGTTTCAGCGCTTCCTGCGTCAGGCTGTCCTGATCCAGCAGCTTGTCGCCTTCTTCGGCGATCAGGGGCGCGGTGGCGTCGCGCACGGTAAGCTTGACGGTCTTGGTGCGCCCGCCGCCCATCTTGCCCAGCATCTCCGACAGGTTCAGCAGGCCGACATTGCCGCCGCCGGGAATGTCCAGCCCCTGGATCGGCGAGGCGGCGTCCACCAGGGACACCTCGATCTCCTTGTCGTCCAGTTCGCCGGCGCGCAGCTTCTTCCTGAAGCTGTCGCGGGTGGCCGGGCCGGCGCCGGGGCCGACCAGGGCGTCCAGGATGCGGTTCTCGGCCGCGCTCTCGGCCCGGGCCCGCACGTCGCCGCGCCTGCGCTCTCGCACCATGACCAGGGCGCTCTCGACCAGGTCGCGCATGATCTGATCCACGTCGCGGCCGACATAGCCGACCTCGGTGAACTTGGTCGCCTCGACCTTCAGAAAGGGCGAGCCGGCCAGCCGCGCCAGACGCCGCGCGATCTCGGTCTTGCCCACGCCCGTCGGGCCGATCATCAGGATGTTCTTGGGCGTCACCTCGTCGCGAAGATCGTCCGGCACGCGCTTCCTGCGCCAGCGGTTCCTCAGGGCGACGGCGACGGCGCGCTTGGCGTCGTTCTGCCCGATGATGTGGCGGTCCAGCTCGGAGACGATCTCGCGGGGGGTCAGTTCAGTCATGTGGTGCAGATAGGAGGCCGCCAAGCCAAGCGGGAGAGGGCGGGGCGTCGCGGGGTGATTTTGAAGCCAAGGCTGCCGACTAAGTCTCCTCCGGGCTCGGCGCGGCGGCGATAGCAGATCGACCAGCAAAAAGGCGTCCCCCGATGGGAGGACGCCTTCAGTGCCTGGAACGGTTGTCGCCCAAATCAGGCGGCGTTGGCGGCCTTCTTCTTGGCCAGCTTGTCCTGGTGGGCCTGCATGCCCTTGGCGATCAGGTCGGCGGCCTCTCCGGCGTCGCCCCAGCCCTGGACCGTGACCGACTTGCCCTTCTCCAGGTCCTTGTAGCGGGTGAAGAAGTGTTCGATCTGCTCGATCAGGATGGTGGGAAGCTGACGATAGCTGGCGATCTCGGTGTAATAGGGGTTCAGCTTGTCGACCGGCACGGCCAGGATCTTCTCGTCGCCGCCGGCCTCGTCCACCATCTTCAAGACGCCGATGGGGCGCGAACGGATGACGCAGCCCGGCACCACCGGCGTCGGGTTCAGCACGATCACGTCGCACGGGTCGCCATCGTCCGACAGGGTGTGCGGCACGAAGCCGTAGTTGCCCGGATAATACATGGCCGTGTGCAGGAAGCGGTCGACGAACAGGGCGCCCGATTCCTTGTCCATCTCATACTTCACCGGCAGGCCCCCCTGGGGGATTTCGACGATGACGTTGATGTCCCACGGGGCGTTCGGGCCGACCGGAATGGCGTCGAGGTTCATGGCGGGTCTTTGCTGCGACTGCGAAATTCGAAAAGGCGATGGGTGATAGGCTTGTCGGCCCCGGACGGCAAGGGCGACCTTGCGTCCAGGGCGAGGGCCGGGCTTGCGCCGGACCGCGTCATCGGGGACATCATGGGCCATGAGCTTGATCGACTGGGCGGCCCTGGCGCTCTTCTTCGCCAGCTGGCTGGGTTTCAACTCCATACTGGGCCTCATCGGCCGCAGGGGCGGCTCGTTGAACGCCGACATGGCCTACATCCGCACGGTGTGGATGCAGTCCATGACCCATCGCGAGCTGAAGCTGGTCGACAGCCAGCTGATGGGCCATTCCATCAACTCGGCCTCCTTCTTCGCCTCGACCAACCTGCTGCTGATCGCGGCGGTGGCGGGCGTTCTGTTCGGCGGCGAGAACGCGCTGAAGGGATTCGCCGCCGTCGGCGCCGAAAGCGTGCCCACCCGTCTGCTGGAGGCCAAACTGGCCCTGGTGCTGGTCTGTCTGACGCGCGGCTTCCTGGATTTCATCTGGGCGCTGCGCCAGATGAACTACACCCTGGCCCTGATCGGCTCGGCCCCCGAACTGCATTCCAAGACCGATCGCAAGGCCTTCAGCGAGGCGGCGGGCCAGTTGCTGAACCCCGCGCTCAGCGCCTTCAGCCAGGGGGTTCGCGGCTACTATTTCGCCCTGGCCGCCGCCGCCTGGCTGTTCGGTCCGCTGTGGCTGGCCCTGGGCGTGGTGTCGTCCTTCGGCCTGCTGCTCTATCGGCAGGAGGCGTCGCCGGCCGCGCGGGCCATCCGCAATGCGCGGCGTCTGCTGACGGACTGAGGATACTGCAACTGCGAAGGATGACGCGCCGTCATTGCGGCTTCAGCGCCGCGAAACCGGTTACACCGCCGATTTTCGTAACATGGCGTGACCATCGCCGGGTCAGATCGGCCTTGACCCATTGTGCATTGCAACCTAGATTGATCTTCGACGCCTGAGGGCGTCTTGCCCTTCCTGGGCGTTTCCTCCCTATAGACTTTCATGCCGCACCTTCGGGTGCGGCTTTTTTTTGATCCGCCCACCCTTCAGGCGGCCCAATCCTCCGCGCACAAGGCCGCGATGACGCGCGACACCGTCCGGCGCGTCAGGTCGAAGGTTGCATTGGGCCTCAGGGTCGCCTCGTCCAGATAGAGGCCGCGGCTGATCTCGATCTGGATCGCCTCGAACCCGTCGTCCGGTCGGCCCCAGGACTGGGTGGACCAGCCGCCGGCGTAGGGCAGGTTCAGCGACACCCGCCAGCCCGCCGCCTGGAACAGGTCGCGCAGCCGCCGCGTCAGGCGCGCCCTACAGGCCGACCCGTGCCGGTCGCCCAGCACCACCTCGGCGCCGGCCGCGCGCGTCGGCATCGAATGCCAGTCGATCAGCACCGCCCGGCCCTGCCGTTCCCGCGCCGCCTGCATCAGCGCGGCGAGCGCCTCGTGATAGGGCCTGTGCGCAGCCGCGATCCGACGCCGCGCCTCGTCCAGCGTCAGCCGCCGATCATAGAGGGGGCGCCCGTCTCCGGTCAGGCGCGGCATGACGCCGTAGCCGGCGGCGGTCTTGGCCCCGACCGGCCCTTGCGCCCCCTCGATCAGGGCGGGATCCAGTTCGTCCGGATCGCGGTTCAGATCGACATAGGCCCGGCCGAGCCGCCCGACGATCAGGGGCGCGCCGTGGCGGGGGCCGTCCGCGACCAGCTGCGCCACCAGGGCGTCCTCGGCGCTTCTCAGGCTGTGGATCGACAGATCGCCCGCCGCGCCCATGTCGTCGGGATACAGGTCCCCCGAATGGGGAGAGCCGAACACCAGGGCGCCCGCCGCGCGGTGAGGGGGCGGTTGGGTGATCGAAAAGGTCTCGCCCGCGTCGGTCATGCCTTCGCATAGACGGTTTCCGCACAGAAGAAAGCGGCCGGATGCGGCGGCGGATCGTTGAATTTCATCGCCGGTTTACGCTTATGCCCCTAGCCTGCGGGTCGATATCAAGGGACCTTCTCTGCATGGCGCGCATCCTCCTGGCCGAAGACGACAGTTCGTTGCGCGGCTTCCTGACCCGGGCGCTGGAGCGCGCCGGCCATCAGGTCATCGACTGCGAGAACGGCGACGACGCCATCGACGCCCTGGAGCACGGCCCCTACGACCTTCTGCTGACCGACATCGTCATGCCGGGCGCCGACGGGATCGAGGTGGCGCGCGTCGCCGCCGCCCGCCAGCCGGGTCTGCGTATCATGTTCATCACCGGCTTCGCCGCCGTCGCCCTGACCGCCGCCCAGGCCTCGCCCGAGGCGAAGGTCCTTTCCAAGCCCGTCCACCTGCGCGACCTGGTCAACGAAGTCGAACGGATGGTCGCCGCCTGACACTTGTTTCGGCAGGGATTTTTCAGAAATCTCGCCGTGGCGGTCAAAGCCGCTTGATGCCGACGGATCGGGCCGCTATACGACCCGCCTTCCCGCTCTCGAACCCATCGAGAGCCGCCACGGCGGACGCGTAGCTCAGCGGGAGAGCACTACGTTGACATCGTAGGGGTCACAGGTTCAATCCCTGTCGCGTCCACCAGGGCTTCGCCCCCGTGGGCACGGTGTTGCCAAGTGTTGCCAAGTGCCGGGGCGACGCGAGCCAGGGCTTTCAATGCAGCGCCTCAGCTCGACGCATCGACGATTTGCGTTGCAACGGGTTGCAACCGAAACCTGTTGAAGCTGTCGCTTTTGTGGTTAGAAGAGAGGCCAATCTCGATCAGTTGAGTTGGCGACCATTGCTCATCAAACCCGGAACATCCTCTCCTTGTAGCGCGCGAGTGCGTGCGCGCCTTGCACGCTCTTCCGATACGGACATTCGAACACTCACTGACGTGGCGCGGATACTTAGATGCGATGAGGACACTGTCCGTCGCATCCCGCGCACACTGCTGAAGGCGAGAAAGGGACCGGGGAAATGGCTGCTTTATCTCCGCTCGGACGTGTTGATCTATGTCGCCGGTTTGCCGGTTGCGGGAGCGTCGGTTGGCGCCACTCCTGAAGGGCGTCCGAACCGACGCGTCTCGGTCCCCGCCTTTGATCCGGCTGCACTGGCCCGTGAAATGGGTCGTGCCGGTCATGCCTAAAGCGTTCAAGGTCGGCGCGCTCACCGCGCGTCCGCATGTGCGGGGCGGCGTTCCGTCTGGGCGATGGCAGGTCGATGTCCCTGACAACCTGACTCTTTCCGGCAAACGTAAGAGGGTCATGTTCCCTTCGGCCCGTGAAGCCGAACAAGGTGCGCGGGCGATCCTGTTGGAAGTCCAGTTGAACGGAGGATATGGGCGTCTGCCGCAACAGGACTGCATAACGCCATCCTTGGCCGAGGTCGCCGAGCACTGGGTCCGGGATCAGCAAGTCCGCGTGGACGCTGGGAAAAAGCGCAAGAGCAGCTTGGTGACCAACCTCTACCAGTTGGCTCCAATCCTCAAAGCCATGGGCCATCTGCCTATCGACGAGCTGTCGCGCCGCCGCCTCGATGCCTACCAGGCAGAGCGCGCGGGGGTGGGTCGCAAGCCAGAAACGATCAACTGTGAGATCGCGCTCTTGGCGCAAGTTCAGGCTTGGGCGGTAGAGCAGGACATCATCAAGAAGGTGGTGACCACCGACCGACTACCCATCGAGCCGAAGGAGCCTCTGGTCCTGACGCCTGCCGAAGCGGTCGCCCTCTTGACCCATATCCCGGAGCATCTCCGTCCCTTCGTTCGGCTCTTGATGGAAACGGGGTGTCGCTTTGGCGAAGCCGCCAACCTCCGCTGGAGGCAGGTTGACCTTGATGCTGGCGAGGCGCGCATTGAGCGACGCAGCGATTGGGGGCCGAAAAGCCGTTACAGCATCCGGACGCTCCTCCTATCGCCTGCGCTTTGTGTGGCGCTGAGCGAGAGGAAAGTTAGCCCCGATGCCTTTGTGTTCGAGGGACGAAAGGCCGGGCGGCCGATTGACGACATCCGTTGCGCTATGCGGGCCGCAACGCGCGCTGCCGGGATCACTCGACGTGGGCAGCTTGCAAACGTCCGACCCAAGGACCTTCGCGCCTGCTTCGCTACTTGGCAGGCGAGTAGCGGGGTGCGGGAACGCATTGTGCAGAGCCTGCTCGGTCATGCGCCGGGCACCAAGGTGACGAAGCGGCACTACGAGCACCCGACCAAGCCGGAGGAGCGGGCGGCGTCTGCGGCGCTCTGGGACCAGCTGGGGCCCATGCAGTAGGCACCATGCTACCTGAAAGGACGATGCTTGGCGGCCTCTGAGCGGCCTGTATTAGGCCCATCTTCACCCCCACTCACCATCTTGTGCGCAAGTAGGCACCTTCGCAGGTGATTTGTGCAACGGGTTGCAACGCCCATTCATCAAGACGGTGCTCGCCCGCCTTCCGCATAGGTCGCGCGGAAGACCGCGTTGGACAGCCAAGCCTTGAAGTCGGGGTTGTCGCTGAACTGCTTGAACAGCGTCGTATCGTCCTTCATCAGGCCCATCATTACGCGAGCCAGCGCGCGGTCGTGCTCAAGGCGTGCGGCATCCTTGTCGCTATTGTCACGAGCGTTTCGATACGCAGGGTCGGCGGCCACCCGCGTGGGAATGTCCTCGCCCACCAACCGGTGCACGCGATCGAGGTCCGACCAGTCGATACCGCCGAACAAGTCGTTGAAGGTAGCGATCACGTTCGACAGCCGGTCCATCTCCGGCTCCGGCCGCGACCCGCCGCCGTCCATCGGGACCGGGTCAATCTCCGCGTCGGCGTCGGCCAGCAGCACTTTCTGCGCCGCCAGCTTCTCCACCCGGTAGCTGTCCATGTCGATGGCTTCCAGCACGCCCTTGGCGAGGTCTTCTTCCTTCGGCGCGGGCAGCTTGGGGATCAGGAAGTTGAGGAAGATTGACAGCCGTTCCCAGTCGGCGCTGGTGTAGGGCAGGATGGTGGAGAGGAAGCCGTAGGCTCGCACGAACGCCTTGGCCGTCCCTTTGAACTGAACCTGGCCGTCCTCATCGAGACGCTCGACATACTCCGCGACGCATTGGTCGAGTATCGGATCCAGCTTCTCGCGACCCCCGCCTGCCAGATAGAGGTCAGCCAGGGTCTCGACTGCCTGCCGGTCATAGATGATGGCGGCGTCGAGATCGGCTTTGAGGTCGTGCAGGCGGTTCGGATCGGTTTCGGCGCTCAGCAGCGTCGTCCGGTAGTAGGGCTCGAAGGCCGCCTGGATCGCGTCGGCGTCATTTGCGAAATCGAGCACGAAGACGTCGTGCTTCTTGGGATGCGCACGGTTTAGCCGAGAGAGGGTCTGCACTGCCTTCACGCCCGACAGGGTCTTGTCCACATACATGGTATGGAGCAGCGGCTGATCGTAGCCGGTCTGGAACTTGTCGGCGCAGATCAGGAAGCGATACGGGTCTTCCTCGATCCTGTCAGGGATGTCGTTGGACGGAAAGCCGTTCAGGCTTGCCTCAGTGACCTTTCCGTCCCCGAAGTCGTGCTCCCCGGAAAACGCGATGATGGCCTTCCACGGGCTTTTCCGCTCGGCCAGATAGGCTTGGAAGGCGCGGTAGTATTGCACGGCACGCTCGATCCCGCTCGTCACCACCATCGCCCGCGCCCGCCCACCGATTTTTTGCTGGGCGATCACCTGCTCATGGAAGTGATCGACCATGATCTCGGCCTTCAGGCGGATCGCGTGGTCGTGGCTTTCGACGTAGCGGCGCAGCTTCTTCTTCGCGCGCTTGGTGTCCACCTCGGGGTCTTCGTCCACCGTCTTCACTAGGCGGTAGTAGCTGCCGACCGGCGTGTAGGACTGGAGTACGTCCTGGATGAAGCCCTCCTGGGTGGCTTGCTTCATCGTGTAACTGTGGAACGGCGTGCGCCCCGTCGTATCGCCTCGCGGGACGGGCTCGCCAAACAGCTCCAGCGTCTTGTTCTTCGGCGTGGCCGTGAAGGCGAAGTAGCTGGCGTTGGGCAGCAGCTTCTTGGCTTCCATGAGCCGATTGATGATGTCTTCGGCCGTGTCTTCCTCTTCGGTCACCGAGCCGGACAAGGCTTGGTTCATCTGAGACGCGGTCCGACCGCCCTGGCTGGAATGGGCTTCGTCGATCACGATGGCGAAGCGCCGGTCGCCGTGCCCGCCCGCGATGTCGTCCAGCACGTGGGGAAATTTCTGAACCGTCGTGACGATGATCTTCTTGCCGCCGTCCAGGAACCGTCGCAGGTCGCCTGATCGGTCTGCGTGCCCGATGGTCGCCCCGACCTGCGCAAAGCCCCTCAGCGTCTCGTTGAGTTGCTTGTCGAGGATGCGGCGGTCGGTCACCACGATGACGCTGTCGAAGATGTCGGCTCCGTCCGCCTGGCCTGGCCCTTTCAGCCCAACCAGTTGATGGGCGAGCCAGGCGATGCTGTTGGACTTGCCGCTTCCGGCCGAGTGCTGGATCAGGTAGCGCCGACCCGCGCTGTTCCGCCGGGCATCATCCAACAGCTTCCGCACCACGTCCAACTGGTGATAGCGCGGGAAAACCTGGACGCGTTCCGTCGTGGTGGTTCGCCTGCCCGTCCTGGGGTCCAGTCGCCGCTTATCGACCGAGACGATCTGGGTGTAGTTCTCGATGATGTCGGTCAGGCTTTGGGGCTTGAGGATGTCCTTCCAGAGGTAGTCGGTCTTCAACCCGTCCGGGTTGGGAGGATTGCCCGCACCGTCGTTCCAGCCCTTGTTGAACGGCAGGAACCAGGACGCCTTGCCCTGGAGGTGCGGGCAGAACCGCACTTCGGCGTCATCGACCGCAAAGTGGGCGATGCACCGGCCGAACTCGAACAGCCGCTCGCGCGGGTCGCGGTCTCGGCGGTATTGTTCCTCCGCGTCGGCCACCGTCTGCTTGGTCAGGCTGTTCTTCAGTTCGAAGGTGAAGACCGGCAGGCCGTTGATGAAGATGGCGAGGTCCAGAGCATGCGCTGTGCCGTCGCGGGAGTAGCGAAGCTGGCGGGTGACGCTGAAGCGGTTTTCGGCATTGAGCGCCGCCGCCTTGGGGTTTCCTGCTGACGGGAATCCGTAGAACAGGTCCACGGCGTGCTGCCGATGCTTCAACCCGTTGCGCAGCACATGGATCACGCCGTTGCGGGTGATCTCGCCTTGTAGGCGGGACAGAAACGCCCGCCGGGTCGGGCCGTCCGTCTTGAGGTCCAGCTCCTCCGCTAGATCGGGCTGAGTCGCCGCGATGAATGCGGTCAGTTGCGACAGATCGACGGCGTAGTCGCGGTCATAGGCGTCGCGGTCACCAAGCCGATAGTGGGTCAGGCCAACGAAGGGTTCGGGCGTCTCGGTCATTCCGCCGGACCGCGTGGCCTTGAGGTCGAGACCGGTCAGGTCCGCGACGATGATGTCTTCCAGACCGCCTTCGCTGGTATCCGTTGTCATGCCCGTTCGCGCCCCTGCCACTGGCCTTCAGCGTGGACTTCTTCGATCAGGGCGGCGAAGGCGAAAAGGAAGGTGCGGAGGTCGGCCGTGCTGACCACCGCGCCCCAGGTCCTGACGCCGTTGGGGGAGGCGTTCCAAATGCGTAGAGCCGCAATGCGACCGTCACCGCCGGGGAAGAAGTCGATGTTGCCGTGCGCCAAGCCGTTTCGCATCAACCGGATCAGGTCGCCAAGATTAGCAGGGTCCCGATCTTGCTCGCGCTCTTTCTCAATGATTGGCCAACCCCGGCTGTCCGCTTCAGCAAGCGTCATCTCTTCGAGTTGAGGCCGCATTGCCTCCCACGGATGCGCCAACGCACCTAGAAAGAGTTGATCAGCTGGGTGGTCTCATACGGTCCTTGGAGAGTTGCGCGAGCCTCCACGAACTCCAGGTTAGCCATTGTTCGGCGCATGACGTCCCGGATCGGGTCGCTTGGCATCATCAGACGAACTCCTCGTCGGCCTCGGCCTCGTCGAACCCCTTATTGTCAGGCTCGATGTTTTCGCCGTCTACTGGTTCGTCTTCCTCGCTATCCACGATGTCTAGCTGCGCGGCGGCGGCGCGCGCGTCCAACTTGCCGGTCACCACGTCTGCGACGAGCCTGGTGCGATATTCATTCCAGAGGATCACTTCATTTCGAGCTAGCGCGATTGCTTTTCGCAGTTCGGTGGTTTGGGCCGCAACCACAGCCACAATCGCGTGCTGCTCGTCCGGTGGCGCGACCGCGACCTTAATCGCCATCAACCGGTCCATTGTGAGTTTTGGCTGGGCAGCGCCTGTGATCCAAGGCTGGTAGCGGATGCCTTCCATGTAATGGGCGAGATAATCGAGGCTACCTCGTTTGGGCCGCAGGATATGCGCGTGGTTGTTCACCCAGAACTTTCCACGCGCGATTATGGCGAGTGGTAGATTGCGCAGAACAAGATTGGCTCCGTCTTCGGCGATGAGCAGGAGGTCTTCGTCGAACAGAAAATCGTCTACCCGGTCGATGACGCCCGACGCGCCGTAATAATCGAACGAGCGTTCCGTCATCTCGCCGCGCGCGGTGGCGCTCAGGGGGATGCGACGAGTGTTTAGGTTCTGAAACTCATCCTTGACGCGCGTCACCTCCCAATGAGCAGGGATGTCGCCGAGCCAATCGACGCCGGATGGCTTGATGGGGGCGTCGGGATTCAGGCCGCGCGTGACGGCTTGGTGGATGATCGCGGCCTTCTGTTCCTCTAGCAGCCGGATCATCTTCTGCTTCGCGGCGATGGACCGCCGGACGCGCCGGTCGGCGTGATCCAGGAAGCGAACAATGGCGGCCTGCTCGTCTTCTGGCGGGACGACGCACGCGATGCGTTTCATCGCGGGGATGCCCAAATCCCATTGCCCTATCCGCACTCCATCGGACGCCCGTGCGAACTGATCCACATAGTGTCTCGACCGGAGCATTCGTTCGGCGAAGCGAATGTTCGAAGAGGCAAGGTCGAAAACAAAATAGGCCGGGCTTACGACGCCGTCGCACGGGGCCAACCCCAAAGACCCCTGCCACGCCTTCATCTTGTTGATGACCAGGTCGCCGCCCCGCGCGACTTTGTAGGCAGCTAGGTCGTCCGGCATGACATTGTGATTTTCGTCGGCAGCGAGGTCCGACCGACGCACAACACCCTTTTCCCTCAGCACCGACAGGAGCGGCAGGTCGGTGCGTCCTTTCTCGCTACGGATTGTGAGAAGCGATCCCAAGGGAACTACCTGCCAGTGACCCGGCACCTCGCCCAGCCAGTCAGCGCCGCTGTTGCGCCTCTCGGGATATGCCTTAAGCCCCGCGATCACGCCTGGCTCCCGACGATATCGTCGATAAGGTCTTCAGTCTCACGCTCCAGCGCCAGGATGTCGGCCTTGATCTCCTCCAGGCTGCGGAGCGGCTTGGGCTTATAGAAGTGCCGGGTGAAGCTGATCTCATAGCCGACCTGGGTCTTGTCGTCGTTCACCCAGGCGTCTTTTGCGTGCGGCAGCACCTCCCGTTCGATGAAGGCGGCGACACCGGCGGGCTCCGTCAGCGGAACCTGTTCCGTATCACGCAGGTCAGGGTCCGGCTCATACTCCACCACGCAGTCCTTGCCGCCGATGCGACGCGCGAACAGGCCCGCCAGCGGGTCAGGCTGATGTTTACCCGGCTTGTGGATGCGGCGGATCACCGGATGCCCCTCAGGATCGACCCGGCCGTCGGCTTTGAACGCCTTGATCTCCGCCGCCCCATAGGCCCGGTCCGGCTCGATGCCCTTGACCTTGAGCGGCCTCTCGACGGTCACCTTGTGATATCCGAAGGCTGCGTTTTCGAAGATCTTCGACTGTTCGGTCGGTTGGAAGGCGTCGAACGTGGCGAGGATGCGGCCGATGTCCGCCTCCGACAGTTCGCAGTTCTTCTTTCCGAGGTTTTTCCGCAGAGGCCGGAACCAGGCTGTGGCGTCGATTAGTTGAACCTTGCCCTGGCGATGCTTCGGTTTGCGGTTCGACAGCACCCAGACGTAGGTGGCGATGCCGGTGTTGTAGAAGAGGTTCAGCGGCAGTGCGATGATGGCCTCAAGCCAGTCGTTCTCGATCACCCAGCGCCGGATGTTGCTCTCACCTGATCCTGCGTCGCCCGTGAAAAGCGATGAGCCGTTGTGAACCTCAGCGATCCGGCTGCCGAGTTTCGTCCCGGACTTCATCTTGGAAATCAGGTTGGCCAGGAACAGCATCTGGCCGTCGCTCGACCGGGTGATCAGATTGTAGTCGGCCTCGTCAGCATGGCTGATAACGAAGCGGGGATCGCGGATCCCGCCCTTGCCGCCCATCCGCTCGGCGTCGTTTTTCCAGCTTTTTCCGTAGGGTGGGTTCGACAGCATGAAGTCGAACTCTCGGGATGGGAAAGCGTCGGCCGACAGCGTGGAGTGCTCAGGCCCGCCAACCAGATTGTCGGCTGCCTCACCATCCCCGTGCAGCAGGAAGTCTGCCTTGGCGATGGCGTAGGTCTCAGCGTTGATTTCCTGGCCGTAGAGGTGGGTGGAGACCTGCTTGCCGCGCTGGGCCGCAAGACTGCGCAGGGTCTCTTCTGCGACCGTCAACATCCCGCCGGTGCCGCAGGCCCCGTCATATAGCGTGTAGGTGCCGCTCTCGATCTGATCGGCGATGGGGTCGAAGATCAAGCGCGCCATCAGCTTAACGGCGTCGCGCGGCGTCCAGTGCTCGCCCGCCTCTTCGTTGTTCTCGGCATTGAACCGGCGGACCAGTTCCTCGAACACGGTGCCCATGCCGTGGTTGTCGAGGCCCTCCAGCTTCACCGAGCCGTCCCCGTTCAGGACCGGCGTGGGGGCCAGATTGACACGCGGGTCCAGATAACGCTCGATCAGCGTCCCAAGGGCGTCCGCCTGCGAGAGCCGTTGCAACTGGTTGCGAAACTCGAAGCCGTCGATGATCTCCTGGACATTGGGCGAGAAGCCGTCCAGCCAAGCCTCGAAATCGGCTTTTAGCGCCTGTCGGCTAGCGCGGGCCTTCAGGTCGCGCAGCTTGAACTTCGACGAGTTGTAGAACGCCTGACCCGACGCCTGACGCAGCGCCATATCCTGATTGTCGATGCCCGCCTTGTCGAGGCTGGCCTTCATCTCCAGCACCGCTTCCTTCGTCGGTTCCAGCACAGCGTCCAGCCGCCGCAGCACCGTCATGGGCAGGATTACGTCGCGATACTTCGACCGCACGTAGAGGTCGCGCAGCACGTCATCAGCGATGTTCCAGATGAACCCCGCTATCCAATTCAGATCAACGCTCAAGGGTGCCCCCAAACTCTAAACCAGAGGCGTTCTCCCCCAGTGAGCGGGGGGTCGCCAATTCTGAAATCGATAGCAGCCTTAAGCTGCCTGAGATGCCGTTTCTGCGCGCGTTGGCTCTGGCCAGAGTTTCAGCGCCTGAGCGGCCAGCCTATGCCCTCTTTGGGCAATCAAGGCCTCATTCCACTCGGCTGCCCGCGCAATGTCTCGATTGAGAACCAGCAGCGACTTCTCGAACTCGCTCCGCTTCTCGGCAAAAATCCTGTTGGACAGCGAGATGTTCCGGGCGCTCGCCAGCAAGGTCAGGTTGCCAAGCGTGTCTATTGCAGCGTCACGTTCGAGGGCATGCTTGGACATTTGCTCGTCCAAAGCTGGCTCCCACACGCCAACAGCTTTCCGACCATCAGGGAGTAGCCACTTTGCACGCCACGCTTGCGGCATGACGTGTTCGACTTCCAACACGGATGGTAGTTCTGTCGGCTCATCAAACTTTGTCCGCAGCGCAATCTCCAGTCTCGACAACAACCACCGCGCGCGCGCCGGTCCCAGGCGACGGTAGACAGGTGCAGACGTGAGAGCGTTGGCGAACTCGGCGTCAGTTGGGAAACGAACTGCTTCCCCCGTCCAGCCGCCCATGACCTTCCAGATCGCGTCGAAGGTGGGACCGTCATCCTTGGCTGCCTGCACCAAGCGAAGGAAGTTATTGTTGTAGTTCTTGGTGCCCAATCCACATGCCGCGCGCCGGATGACATAGGCCGTGATCAGGTCCAACGTCCGCTTCAGTTCGTCCTCGTCTCCTTGGTCCTTGGCCAGCCGGAGCAGCAATGGGTTAGCCGTGGAGACGTCGAAGGCCGCCATGGTCTTGGCTGTTTGATCCAAGATTGTCGTGCCGACCGGGTTCGTAAGGATGCGATAGTTGGGGGCGTGACCGGTCAGGATCTCCAGCTCGGCGACAACGCCTCCGCCTTGGCCTGACTTCACGAACGACCGCCATTCGGGGAACAGGTTTCCAATGGAAATTTCTTGCGCTGTTTCGGCGGCCATGACGTTGGCTAGGAAGAACTCGACGCGAGGTTTCTTGAAGCGGCCCTGTTTGACCTCGGCCTCCCAGAAGCGATGCTCAAAGGTTGACCAAAGGGTCTTGTAGAGTTTGGCCTGATCATGCCCGTCCGCCTTTGCGCGGTGGAATACGTCATTTCGGACCAGGTCCATCGCGAGAAGGGGTTCGCCGCGCGCATTGAGCGTCGAGAAAATGACCTGAGCGTCGTCAGTGGCTTGCAGTGTGATGACGACCAATCGGAAGTCGGCGAGCAGGGTGCTGATCAGCGTCGAAAGGCGTTCGGCTTGGTAGGTGGCTTGGTCATCCTGCGCGCCCTGATCGCTCTCGATGAACCCGTTGATTTGGTCCCGGAAGAAGATGAACGCCGCGAGAGGCTTCGCGGCTGAGCCCCACTTCAGTTTGCCGTTCTTGTAGAAGGCCAGAGGCTGCGCCTTCTGAATCGACGCGAGGTCGCCTTCAACCAAACACTGAAACAGGTCTCGATCGAAGATCGTCGGCTCCAGCTTGAACCGCTCGACTTCAGGGTCGCTCATCCGAGCTTCATCGCCATTGAGCAAATGCGCCTCGATGTCCCTCAGAATGGCATCGAACCCGCGAACGCGAGCAACATGGCGCGCGGCGGCGAGAAACAGCTGAAACGTAGTGAGCCGCTGCTGGCCATCTACCACCTGAACTGCGGGCACCTTGCGCGGCTCATAGACGTTGTCATCGAGGACGATCAACGCGCCCATATAGTGGTCGAACCGCGTGGCCAGCCCAGCAAGTCGCTCTTCGGCTTTTGCGGCAATGTCCTGCCAAAACGGCTCTAGGTGCTTTTCGACATTCCATTTGTAATGTCGCTGATAGACCGGGACGATGAAGCGCCGCCGATCTGCGAGCACATTTCCGACCGCCGCATGATCCGCTTTCATTGCTCGCCCCTCCTGCAACTCAAAGGAGCACCGTCGTCGCATCCTGGCAGATTGGCAAGGTGGCAGGCCGGGCGTTCTCGTCAGTGAGGACCGTGAGCCAGATCTCGAACAATAGAGACGGGATAACCCTGCCACTCTCGGAGTTTGGGGACCCGCCGCGAGGCTGCGGTGTCGTATATCAAGACAACCAGGCGCTTTTGCCGGTGGCGCTCGTCCAGCATCACGGCCGCTTCAGCCGCGCTGAGATGCAAGTGAGCCAAGAGCCCTCGACTTAGCTGAGATATGTCCTGTGGCTTCATATGTTGTGGCCAGAGACCAGTGTGGCTCCAAGAAAGTCTAGCACGGTCCTAATGGGTATCAGATACGAGACAGTGCCATTTGTCGTCCCAGCGAAAATGAGGCCGACGGCATGGGTTCCATCCTCCGACACCACAAGTGAGCCACTGTCGCCAGGCAAAGAGAACGGATCGCCCGTGAGGGTGCTCACCACCCAGACATCGCGAAAATAGACGCGGGAGCGGAAGTCCGGTGCCTCGTAGGGGATGCCAAGGGCGGTCGTGACCTGACCCAAGACTTGTCCTGTCGTGAGTCCGGATGTGCGGCCTACCTTCTTCACCATCATTCCACCGATCGGGTCTGCAATCGCAGTTGGGGTGTCGAAGGTGCCTTCGCCCTGCATGGAGGTGACAACCTCGGGACGGGTTACCTCGAAGAGAGCGGTGTCCAACTCTTGTTCTTGGATCTGTCCGGGATCACCACTTGCCAGGGGCACAAACGAGTGATGGCGTCCGATTGCCAGTGGCGCGGGGTGAGTGGGATCAGCGTCGAACGGTGCAGGGCACATAATATGCATGCCCTGGACTGTGTGATTGCAGCCGCCGGTCACGTGATTGTTGGTCAATCCGTAGAGCCGACCATCAGCTAACCGGACCAACGCGCCCAGGGTGCCGGCTCCCCAGATGGATGCCGCAGTTACGGAGCTGCCACAGGCGAGTTTCGCCTTGTGAAGGAAGCACCGGGGAGCAGAGGCTCCAGCCGATTGAGGGATGGGGGGAGGGTTTGGCTCGATGGCGGCTTGGCCGACATAGTCGATCGGAACCCCGTCTATGCTCTCAGGCAGAAGCTTCTCAGCACTGCCGGACACTTGGTTCTTCGTGAGCACCACGGCCCGATTGCGTTCAGCATCGACAGCGACCGCAACGACCTTGATTCTTTCGAGCGTTTTCTCTGCCTTCCCGACAGCTTCGGCGTCCTCTGCCTTTCCGACGTTCTCAGGCAACACGTCGATCGCAGTTCGGCCTAGAGACCGGGGGATCGAAGCAGCGTCGGCTAACGCATTGTGCTCTCGCGCCCACTCGACGATGCCCTCGGCCACCGCCACTGCTGTTTCTCGACTTGCTTCAGCCACCCCGGCCTCCCCGCTGAACAACATGGGTAGTGTAAGCAGCCGTCTTCGCGAACGCCACCGTTCCTACCGCGCGCGATCTCTCATAATCGGTCGTTTATGCGAAGCTCGAGTTGGGACGTGCTGGACCGCTGGGCGAAGCACCTGAAACCTCTCAAAAATGTCTCTTGTAACCACCTTCTCAATAGGTAAGGTAGCTGAGGTTATTGAGAGAGAAGTCGATGCTGGTCGGTTATGCGCGGGTCTCCACCCAAGATCAGGATGCCAGGTTGCAACGGGTTGCACTGGAGGGGGCGGGGTGCGAGCGCGTGTTCGAAGAGACGGCGTCAGGAGCCCAACGTGAGCGACCTGAACTCGCGGCGGCGCTCAGCTACATGCGCGAGGGAGACCAGCTGGTGGTCTGGAAGCTGGACCGGCTCGCTCGATCAATCCGTCAGTTGATCGAAACGGTAGAAGACCTTGAGGCGCGGGACATCGGTTTCCGGAGCCTGACTGAGAACATCGACACAACGTCGCCGGGCGGCAGGCTGGTCTTCCACCTCTTCGCCGCCCTAGCCGAGTTCGAGCGTGGCCTGATCCGCGAACGCACAATGGCGGGGCTGGCGTCGGCGAGAGCGCAAGGCCGGACGGGCGGGCGACCGCGTTCGGTGACTGACAAGGATCTCGTTGCGATCAAGGCGCTGCTGGCCAACGAGCAGATCACCGTCGCGGAGGCCGCCAACCGGGTCGGTATCTCCGCCGCCACCCTCTATCGCTATCTTCCCGGCGGAAGGTCGGCAGAGACGGGCTCGGCGGGCGGAAGAACGAGGTCGATCAAGGCCTCGTAGCGCGCGACGAAATCAAGCCTTCCCTCCCACTCCCGCTTGCCGTTGGCGTAGCACCGTAGTTGGGCGCGGAGTTCATCCCGTGCGCGTCTGGTTAAACCGGCACCCGCTTCCATCAAGTCTGTCCTGAAGGCGATTTGCCAAAGTTCGTGCCGGTGTCGCGTCGGCTCGACGATCACTGCCTCGCCGTCCTTCTGCCAGCGGTAGCCGAGGAAGTTGAAGCCAGCGCGGACGTCGCAGATCGAAGCCTCGCCCGCTCCGAAAGGGCCTGCCTCCGAGCGCCGGAGCGCCCGGAGGATGGCTTCCTTGAACACAAGCGCCGCTTCCTGTGACCGAACGACTGCCCCGACGTTGTCGGAGTACACGATCAACGTGATGAGGCCTTCTGTAGCGCGCGCATCCCGAAGGATGTGTCCCATCACGATTTCGGCCACGGTAGATGACGCCGCTGAGCCGGTTGTGAGGCCGCTGAGGACCTCGGGGGTTTCACGCTCCGGCTTGTAAGGCGCGGAGTGTCTCACACCAGGATCTACGTTCTCTTGACCTGTCGGATACTCCTTGGAGTTTCTCGCTCGGACCTTGAGGTGTTCCACTGACAGGTGCCGATGGATTACCTCGGGAGGTAGCCCGGTCATCCTCGCTAGCCCTGCGCAGGTCATCGACTGGTAGAACCGTCTTACGTCAATGTGGACGAAGGCGGCCCCATCGGGGGCCTGTTCCAGAGCGGAGCGAAGACGTTCGCACGCGGCGGGCGACCCACCGGCGAGCAGGACCTGCGCGGGATGGCAGGCAAGTCGCGGGTGGGCGCGGGCGAACGGTTTGAGGGCCATGGCGATGAGGGCCGCGCAGGCTCCATCGACCAGTCCAAACTTGTAAATGGGGCGGGAGCCGCGATCAGGCTTTGGCTGCCACTCCATGCATGGCGACGCGGCACGACGAAAGACGTCGACGGCCCCGATCTCTGCAATCAGAGCGGCATGATCACGCCGCTTGGTTGGCTTCAGTTTGGCGTTGGAGCGGATCAGCGCGACAAGGCGAGCCGCAGGACACGCTAGCATCTTCCGGGCCTTGTGCTTCGCGGCCCTGAGATCGCCCATTCTCAGCCGGTTCTCGATCTCTGCATCGAACCGTCGAACCCGGTCCTTGGCGTATTGCTTCAGCATCGGCCACTCGGTCTTCGAGAGCATTGGTGCTTGGCCCCGACCGATGGCGGACAGAATTTCGGCGGGTCGCTCCGGAAGTCGCTGCGCGATGAAGGGGGCTCCTAGGTCGTGTGCGGCGGTTCCGGTGGTCATGGCAGTCGAATAGGGCGCATCTGTGAGCGTGTCTACACGTGTTGCCAGAGAAAGTTTTGCAACAAATGCTGTCTACATGTTTGGGTTACTGTCTGATTTCCGCGTTGATTGGTCGATTGGGGCGTTTTGTAGAAGCATGATGCTTGACGAGAGCAGAGCACTTGTTAGCGTTGTGCTGTAGGAGGTGTTCATGCGTGTGGGTGATCAGGCCGTGTTCAGGGGCTATACGAAACGATTTGACGACGTGCCTGACGTGTTCTGGCGCGGAGACGTCCTCGTTGTCGCCGACGTGGATGACGAAGGCATCTATCGCTGTGAGGCCGTCGCCTCGGACGGTAGTGCGATTGCTGGTCGATCCGACATGGTCTTCGCCGAGGAAATCATCCCGCTAAACTTTACGGCACGCCCGCCTATCCTCCCGGAAGGGCCATGGGAGCCGACACCGAAGGGTAGCATGTCAGACATCAACCGTATCCTGTCTCAACCCCAGTCCCAGGACTTCGCTGACCTCCGCGACCGGGCGGCCTTCCTGTTCATCACCGGCAGTGATCCCTCGCACATACGTGCCTTCTTCAAACAGGCGCTGTCGCTGATCTCCAAGATGCACAGTCAACCGACCGCATTTGACGGCGGACGCGGCTTCCTAAGGTTGAACGACGACGTGGTGGCTCGCCTGGACTTGAATGGGCATCCCATGGTCCAGCAGGTGCGGCGCTACACGAGAGATGGCTGGCGGATCAAACAGGTCTCCGGCCCTAACGCGAGGAAGCCGCACACCAAGGTGATGCTGTGGAAAGGGCAGCAGTTCATCACCGTCCAGATCGACGGGTCAGTGCTTGATTACTGGGCTTGAAGGGGCGCGTTGCCAAATGTTGCCAAACACACCCCCATTGACCCCCAAATGCGCTACATATGTAGGTGGCGTTGCAACTCGTTGCACAAGCAAGTCATTGAAAAAACGCGTATCTTGTCCAGGTTGGCGAACGGTGCGGTATTTTGACATCGTAGGGGTCACAGGTTCAATCCCTGTCGCGTCCACCATTTCTTTCAATGATCTAAGGGCATTGAAGGAAGCGACCTCCCCGAAAACCCCACCACAAACGCGCTATCGTAGGCTCGCCCGCGTCGCCGCCGGAGCCAGTTCGACGTCGCGCCCTCTCGTTTGCGGGGGGGACGACGCAGCGGCCCGGCCTGATGTAGGATCGTCGGACGCCGGGTGAATCACCCGCGTCTTGCGGTGGTCTGGTCGAAAGGAAAAGGCGTGACGGGGAACAGTTGGGAAAGGGTGCCGATCGACGCGCAGAGCGTCGGGGCGCCGTTGTCGCACGCGGCGATCTTCCTGGTCTTGAACGTCGGAGAAGGCGATGACGCCCTGGCCAAGGTCCGTTCCACGCTGGGCGATGTCGAGGACCTGGTGAAGACGGTCGGGTTTCGCGACCTTTCCGCGCGTCTGTCTTGCATCGTCGGCGTCGGCAGCGACCTGTGGGACCGGTTGAGCCCCGGGCGCCGTCCCAGCGAGCTGAAGCCGTTCACGCCCATCGCCGGCGACCCGCACCACGCCCCGTCGACGCCCGGTGACCTGTTGTTCCACATCCGCGCCGAACGGCCCGACATCTGTTTCGAGTTCGAGCGTATCCTGCTTCAGACGCTGGGCGCCGCGGTGTCCCTGGTCGATGAGGTGAACGGCTTCCGCTATTTCGACGCGCGCGACCTCTTGGGCTTCGTCGACGGCACGGCGAACCCCGACGGCCCCGACATCGCCGCCTCGACCCTGATCGGCGACGAGGACCCGGATTTTCGCGGCGGAAGCTATGTCGTGGTTCAGAAATACCTGCACGACATGGCGGCCTGGGGCGGCGTCTCCACCGCCTTGCAGGAAGAGATCATCGGCCGCACCAAGATCGACAATATCGAGCTGGACGACGACGCCGCGCCGCGCAAGTCGCACAAGACCCTGGCCACCATCGTCGACGCCGAGGGGGTCGAGCACGACATCCTGCGCGACAACATGCCGTTCGGCCGCGCGGGCCATGGCGAGTTCGGCACCTATTTCATCGGCTATTCCCGCCGTCTGTGGGTGATCGAGAAAATGCTCCAGCGCATGTTCGTCGGCGAACCGGCCGGCGCCTACGACCGGCTGCTGGACTTCTCGACGCCGCAAACGGGCGTGACCTTCTTCGCCCCCTCGCGCGGTCTGCTTCAGAGGCTGTCGGGCGGCTGAGCGATCGGAGCCGTCCGCAAGCCGTCGCGGATCAGTCCTGCACCTTTTCCGTGATGAAGTGGCGGCCCTGGCGGTCCTCGATCTCGACCACCCACAGGTCGGGGTCGTAGCCGCGCTGGCGGGCGACATAGGCGTCCAGCTCGCTTTCGCTGTCGCTGACGACGGGCTGGATCCACAGCCGGTCGCCGTCTGGACCGAAGGCTTCGGTATAGAGGCGGGCGGTTCGGGTCGAGGTGTCGAACACCTTGACGATGACCGAGCCGGCGCGCGCGTCGCCCTTGTTGACCACGGTCGCATAGGCGCCTTCGATCTCGGCGCGGCGGATCAGGGCGCCGACCCACAGGTCGCTGGATAGAAGCAATTCGCTAACCCTGCTCGAACACGGAACCCCAACCCTGCGCATCTAGGGTAGGGGCATGAGGATAGGCCCTTCCCCCCGTCGGACCCAAGCGCGCTTTTCGGCGCTGCTGTCGGCCGTGCTGATCGCAGGCGTTCCGGCGACCGCCCTGGCCGGCCCGGCGGACAGGTATTACGAGCGCAGCTTCGTCGTCGCCGCCCACCAGCGTTGCAACCTGTTCCAGCCTCAGCTGGCCGCCGCCCTGAACGCCGCCGCCTGGCAGGCGCGCGGCGCGGCCCTGCGCGCCGGCGCCGACGACCGCCAGATGGCCGAGACCGCCGCCCGCGCCCGCGCCCGCGCGGCGACCACCCCTTGCGCCTCGGGCGATCTGAAGCTGGTCAAGGGCCGGGTGGAGACCGCCTTCGCCGGCTGGTCGCGCACCGCCCGCATGGTGTTTCCGGGCCAGAGGGCCGACTGGACGGCCGACCGCGCCGCCTACGCCCGCCCCACCTGGCGGCTGGTCCAGACCGGCCGCACCGGCGCCTCGCCCGTCAGCATCGGGGTGGTCGGCGGCCTGAACCGGCCGGATCAACTGGCGGCCGTGGTGTCCTGGCAGGGGCGGTCGCGTCCCACCGGCGTTCGTCTGGTGTTGCGCGACAAGACGGTCGCGCCGCGCCCCTGGCTGGCGCGCGAACTACCGCCGGTCGCCCAGCGACGCGTCTTCTGGGCCGCCGGCGTGACCGACGCCGAAGAGAGCCTGCTGCCCGAAGGGCGCGAGGCGGCCCAGACCTGGACCTTCCCCGCCGCCGCCGCCGACGCCCTGTCGGGCCTGGACCCGCGCGAGGTCTTCACGGTCGAGTTCGTCTTCCGCGACGGCAGCGCGACCCGCTCGGTCTTCGAAGCCGGCGACTTCGCCGCCGGCCGCGCCTTCCTGGCGATGGGACGCGTTTAGGCCTCGGCCTTGGCGGCGGACTGATCGGCTTCCTCCTCCGCCGGTTCGAACGGCAGGGTGGGGGGCGAGCGGACGGGCAGGCGGACGACGATGGCCGTGCCTTCGCCCAGGGTGCTGTCGATGGTCATGCGGCCGCCGTGCAGTTCGGTCAGGCTTCGGACCAGGGACAGGCCCAGGCCGGTCCCTTGCGCCTTCTGGTCGGCGCCGCCGGCCTGTTCGAACGGGCGGCCCAGGCGTTGCAGGTCCTCGGGCGCGATGCCGACGCCGGTGTCGGACACCGCCAGCTCCAGGTCCGGGCCGACGCCGTCCAGGGTCGCCGTCACCGCCCCGCCGGCCGGGGTGAACTTGACCGCATTGGACAGCAGATTCAGCGCGATCTGTTTCAGGGCGCGCGGATCGGCGTGGACCGGCAGGGCCTGCGTCGGCAGGACGGCGGCCAGGTGCACCCCCTTCTCGTCGGCCTGCAGCCGCAGCAGGGCCACGGCGGCCGAGACCGCGTCGCGCGCATCGAAGTCGGACAGAGCGAGCTGATAGCGTTCGGCCTCGATCTTGGCCATGTCCAGCACGTCGTTGATCAGGTCCAGCAGATGGCCGCCCGCCTGGTGGATGGATTCGGCATAGTCAGCGTAGCGGTCGGGCAGGGGGCCGAACAGGCGCTGGCGCATGATGTCGGCGAAGCCCAGCACGGCGTTCAACGGGGTGCGCAGTTCGTGGCTCATATTGGCCAGGAAGCGGGTCTTGCCCGCGCTCTGGGCCTCCGCCTCGGCGCGGGCGTTCTCCAGCCGCAGTTCGCGGGCGAACTGGGCCGTGCCGTCGAAGGCCTGGGCGATCAGGCGGGGCGGTTCGTCGGGCCGATCGAACCGTCGCAGGATCAGAACCACCCGCCTATCCAGGGCGGTGCGGGGGGTGAACAGGATCTCGGTCGGCTGGCCGGCGAAGGCGCGCGACAGGGCTGCCGACACGGCCGGACGGTCTGGCGCATGGACGGCGGCGACCAGACCCTGATCCGCCAGGGCCGAAACCGACAGGGCCGGGGGGGCGGCGCCCCAGTGGGCTGTGGCGCGGCCCGCCGTGTCCAGCACCAGGGTCAGGGCCGGCTGGTCGCCGAGGAGGGCGGTCAGGCGGGCGCTGTCGGCCTCGGCGGCGGTCAGGCGGCGGCGGCGCTCGCCCCAGGTCAGGCGCAGAGCGGCGATCAGGGCGATCAGGACCAGAAGGCCGGAGGCAGCGGCCAGCGCCGGCGCGGCCGCAGGGGTCGGGTTGACCCAGGCCGAGATCAGCCCCGACAGCAGGGGCAGGATCACGGCGACGGCGCCCAGCCGCGTCAGCCGGTCGTCGCCGACGCGGGCGTGGTCCAGGGCGATCCCCGCGGCCAGCGGCAGCAGAACCAGCCCCGGAACCGGCCCGGTCGCCCCGCCCGTCAGTCCGGCCGCCGCCGTCGCCGCCAGCAGCCACCCCCCCATGACCAGGAACCGCAGGCCGGCGGTGTCGCGCGCCATCAGGACCACGCCCAGCACGCCGGGCAGGGCCGTCAGCAGAAGGGCGGTCTGGGTCGTCGGCGCCAGGATCGCGCCCGGAAGGGTCTGGGCGATCAGGGCCGCCAGGCTTACCATCACGGCCCAGCCGGCGTGCCAGATGGCGACCAGGGAGGCGCCCGACCCCCGCTCGGGCGGCAGGGCGCGCGCATCGGCGATGCGGCGGTCCTCCTGAAAGCGATGGTGCTGGTGAATGTTCAAACGACGGGCTGTGGTTCTTTCCGGGGATCAAACTACCCCTGGCCTTGAGTCGGCGCGAGGCCGCTCCCCCCTCGGGCGACTTTCCCGGCGACGTTCACCATGAATTTCAGGGGACAAAGCCGATGGTTGTCGTTAACGGCCGCCCGGCCTATCTGGCGCCCATGACCGCGCGCACGCCCCCGACCGACACCCTGGACCAGACCCTGGCCGACCTGGCCGAGGATTTCGACCTGCTGGGCGATTGGGAGCAACGGATCGAATACGTCATCGAACTGGGCAAGGGCCTGGCCCCGCTGGACGCGGCCGACCGGATCGAGGCGAACAAGGTGCCCGGCTGCGCCGCCCAGGTTTGGCTGGCCGTCCATCCCACCGACGACGGCCGCCTGTGGTTCGCCGCCGACAGCGACAGCGCCCTGTCCAAGGGCAATATCGCCCTGCTGCTGAAACTCTATTCCGGCCGCACCCCGACCGAGATTCTGGCCTTCGACGCCCGCGCGGCGCTGGATCGTCTGGGCCTGCCCGCGGCCCTGACCCGCCAGCGCGCCAACGGCTTGAACAGCATGGTGGGCCGCATCCGCGAGGCGGCGCTGGCGGCGGGGTGAGGCGAGTTCACCCGATCCCATAGTGTTCGGCCAGCGCCTGGAGCCCCTGTTTCAGCAGGGTCTTGCCCTGGCGGCGGCGCAGGCCCAGCCCCGTCTCGGCCAGTTTCAGGCTGTCGCCGTGGACGCAGATGCGGTTCAGGATCGGGCGCAGGCGCGGACCGGCGGCGGCCAGGGCCGCCTCGACCCGGCGCGCGGCGGACAGGGCGCGGTCGCCTGGCTCGGCCCGGCCGGCGCCCCAGGCCGCTCCGCCCAAGCCGGCGCGGGGCAGGGCGTCCCAGCGCATGGTCAGGGCCGCGCCGCGCATCGCCGCCTCGGCCTCGGCGCGCAACCGTTCGCCGGCGGCGGCCTCGGCCGGCGTCAGCCATGGGCGGCCGGATACGTCCTTGCGCCGCGCCAGCCAGGCGATCGGGCTTTCTCCCAGGTTGGCGGTCTTGCGGACCAGGCGGCCGGTCTCGTCGATCAGGTCGCGCTCGCCCGCGATCAGGCCGGGCCGGCCCGCCGGCGGGCTGTCGCCGTGCGCGACTGCGGCGCGCGCGATCCAGCCGCCCTGGGCGCGGGGGCTCAGTCCGGGGCGTCCGACCAGGGCGCGGAACTGGGCCTCGTCCAGGCTCAGGCTGATCCGGCCGCGCCGGTCCGGCCCCAGCCGCAGCGCATAGGTCGCTCCTTCCGCGCCCAGCCAGGCGCCGGGGCGGGCCAGCAGGGCGCGCGCCCGTTCGACCGCCCGGCTCATGGCGCCAACTCGCAGGCGGGCGCGTGATAGAGGTCCTGGATACAGGTCTCCAGCCGGCTCAGCAGGTCGTCGACGGCCTTGCGGTCCCGCTCGTCCTCCGCCCAGCGGCAGGCGCTGCTCGCCGTGGCCCGGTTCATGCCGAACACATGCGCCACCCGCTCCAGCGTCCAGCCGAAGGCGACGTGCGACAGATACATGGCCAGCCAGCGCGCGCGCGAACTGCGGGGATCCAGCCGTCCCCCGCCCACCATCCGCTCCGGCCGCGTTCCCGTCCGGGCCGCCACCAGATGCACGGCCAGGCCCGCCTTGACCCGATCCTCCTCGCTGACCGGAACCCGATACTCCTCCAACATGACGCCCTCTCGTTTCGATCATCCGACGGCGCTCATTCTGAAGCCGTCCGAACCTGCAATAGGAATAACATCCTATTCAACGTCAGAAGCGGTCGTGGCGCCTTGGAATACCTCAGGTTGCGTCGGCGCGATTGGGCGGCTCGCAGGGCGCGAGCCTGCGCGGGCGGACGTCATGGTTAATAAATTTCGAATCGTTGACTCGCGACTCTCGACGCCGATTCGCAAATCAGCCTAGGATTCGACTCAATCGAATGGCGTTAACCCTTCTTAAGGTTTTCACCTCTTAACCTGCGAACAAGGTTACTCGGCCGTGTGCCTGGGTGCTTAACGCAAAGCTATGGCCTGGAGGGGCACGAATGCGCGTCCTGTTGATTGAAGACGATCACGCAACTGCCCAAAGCATCGAGCTGATGCTGAAGTCGGAAGGCTTCAACGTCTACACGACCGACCTGGGCGAAGAAGGCATCGATCTGGGCAAGATCTATGACTACGACCTTATTCTGCTGGACCTGAACCTGCCGGACATGAGCGGCCTGGAAGTGCTGCGTCAGCTGCGCGTGGGCAAGATCAACACCCCGGTCATGATCCTGTCGGGCAGCCACGAGATCGAGACCAAGGTCAAGACCTTCGGCGGCGGCGCCGACGACTATCTGACCAAGCCCTTCCACAAGGACGAGCTGATCGCCCGCACCCATGCGGTGGTCCGTCGCTCCAAGGGTCACGCACAGGCCATCATCCACACCGGCGACATCGCGGTGAACTTGGACGCCAAGACGGTGGAGGTGCACGGCCACCGCGTCCACCTGACCGGCAAGGAATACCAGATGCTGGAGCTGCTCTCGCTCCGCAAGGGCACGACCCTGACCAAGGAAATGTTCCTGAACCACCTTTACGGCGGCATGGACGAGCCCGAGCTGAAGATCATCGACGTCTTCATCTGCAAGCTGCGCAAGAAGCTGGCCACCGCCGCCGACGGCAAACACTATATCGAAACCGTCTGGGGCCGCGGCTACGTCCTGCGCGACCCGGCCGAGGCGGGGCAGAGCGTCGCCGCCTGATCGGTCTTCGATCCAAGGATCACGAAACGCCCGCCGGAAACGGCGGGCGTCTTTTATTGGCCTTCGAACCCCGCCGCCAGGGCCGCCGCCATCGGATTGGGGCGGCCGAAGCTGTCGAAGGGCAGGGGCTTGTCCTTGCCGTCGTCCTTGTCGCCCTGGCGATACCAACTGTCGGTGTCGCGCAGGCCCCAGACGGTGAAGGCGAACTGCTGGGCCCTGGGCAGGGCGGCGAAGGCCTGGGCCAGTTCCGTGACGCGCGCGGACTGGGCGGTCAGGCGCTGGGTCTGGCTGCGGAAATCCAGCCGATCCTCGGTGCGCAGGGTGCAGTCCAGTTCGGACACATGGATCGGCAGGCCGAACTGGGCGGCCTCGCGCATGAAGGCGGCGATGACGCCGGGCTGGATGTCGATCCACAGGTGGGATTGCAGCCCCAGCCCCTGTAGCGGACAGCCGGCCTTCAGCAGGCGTTCGACCAGTTTCAGGAACTGGGCGCCCTTGGCCGGCACGCTTTCCTGATTGTATTCGTTCAGGAACAGGACGGCCTCGGGATCGGCGGCGCGCGCCTGTTCGAAGGCGCGCAGGATGTAGCCGTCGTGGCCGTAGCGGGCGCTCCAGTGGCAGTCGCGCATCCCCGACCCGTCGTCCAGGATCGGTTCGTTGACCACGTCCCAGCTGCGCACCTTGCCGCGATAACGGCCGGCGACCGTGGCGATATAGCCGTCGAAGGCGCGGTCGAAGGCGGCGCCCGACAGGCCGGCGAAGGCCTCCTGGCCCTGCGCATACCAGATCAGGGTGTGGCCATGCATCGCCATGCCCTCGGCCCGGGCGAAGGCGGCGATACGGTCCGAGCGGTCGAAGTTGGGCCGGTCCAGGCCGTCGGCCAGGATGTATTCCATCTTCATCTCCCACTCGGGCGTCAGTTGGGAGACGTTGGCGCGGGCCAGGGCGACCCAGTCGGGATCGTCGATCTGGAGCGCCTTGATCGCCGTGCCGAAGGGGGCGGGCGAGACGGATTTCAGCGGTGGCGCATCCGGCGGCGTCGGCTCGGCCGAGGCGAAGCGGTCGCAGGCGGCGAGGGCGAGAGGCGCGGCGAGGAGGGCGCGGCGGGTCGGCGTCAAAGGTTTCCCTGCCTCGCAGGGGGAGGGAGGCGTCTGTCGGTCGTCAGACTGCACGTTTCCGCAGGCCCAGTTCGTCGAAGGCGGCGGTTTCGCGCTTGGCGAGGGCGATCAACTGGTTCAGGCGGGTGGTTTCGGCGACGTGTTCGAACTTCTTCAGCTCTTCGAAGGCGCCGGTCAGTGCGTCGCGGGCGCCGGCCTCCTCGGCGTCCAGCACCGACAGGTCGCCCTCGGCCTGGGCCTTCCTGGCCTTCCAGCCGTTCAGATAGGCGCCCAGCATCATGCCAGCCTCGGCGTCCAGACGGGCGCGGTCGCGCTCGGCCTCGGCCTCGGCGTCCAGAACGGCGATGCGGACCTGGGCGCCGGCGCGGCGTTCGGCGATCTCGGCCAGACGCTTCTGCAGCGTCTCGACCTCGTAGTTGGAGATGCGGATCAGGGATTGGGCCCAAGCGGTCATCTAAATCATCACTCCCTGATCATGCCTTGGTTCAGGATTGCTTCCAGCCGGGTAAAGGAATCGGAAAGACGGGTCGCATCGTCCTTGTCCTGACCCAGAAAATCCTCCAGCGCCGGGTTCAGTGCGATGGCCCGGTCCACGATGGGGTCGGCGCCGGTGCGATAGGCGCCGATCTTGATCAGCTCTTCCATATTGGCGTAGGCGCTCAGGCACTGGCGGGCGCGCTTGTTCAGCTCCCGCTCGGGCGGGGTCTGGCAGCCGGGCAGGGTGCGGCTGACCGACTTCAGCACGTCGATGGCGGGGAAGCGTCCGCGCTCGGCGATCTTGCGGTCCATGACGATGTGCCCGTCCAGAATACCGCGCACGGCGTCCGCGATGGGCTCGTCATGGTCGCCGCCGTCCACCAGCACGGTGAACAGGGCGGTGATGGGCGCCGCCGTCGTGCCGTCGGGGCGGATCGGGCCGGGACCAGCGCGCTCCAAGAGCTTGGGCAGTTCGGTGAAGACGGTGGGGGTGTAGCCCTTGGTGGTCGGGGGTTCGCCGGCGGCCAGACCGATTTCGCGCTGAGCCATCGCAAACCGGGTGACGCTGTCCATCAGGCACAGCACCTCCAGATCCTGGTCGCGCAGATATTCGGCGATGGCCATGGTCATATAGGCCGACTGACGGCGTTTCAGGGCCGGCTCGTCACTGGTGGCGACCACGACGACCGCGCGTTTCAGCCCCTCTTCGCCCAGGGTCTCTTCCACGAACTCGCGCACCTCGCGGCCCCGTTCGCCGATCAGGCCGACGACCACGGCGTCGCAGGTCGCCTCCTTGGCCAGCATGGACAGCAGCACCGACTTGCCCACGCCCGAACCGGCGAAGATGCCCAGGCGCTGGCCCCGGCAGGTGGTGGTGAAGACGTCCATGGCCCGCACGCCCAGATCCAGCCGCTCGCCGACCCGGCCGCGCGAATGGGCGGGCGGGGGCGGGGCGCGCAAGGGATAGGGGGCGGGGCCTTGCGGTAGCGGCCCCTTGCCGTCGATGGGCTGGCCGAAGGCGTCGATGATCCGGCCCAGCCAGGCGGTGGTCGGGCGCACGCTGGCGGCCTGGTCGATGATGCGGATGTCGGCGCCGGGGGCCACGCCTTCGACCGGGCCGAAGGGCATCAGCAGGGCCTTGGAGTCGCGAAAGCCGACGACCTCGGCCGGCAGGGGGTCGTGGCCGCGCCGCCCGATCTCGGCCCGGGCGCCGACCGCCAGACGCGACAGGCCGCCGCGCGATTCGATCAGCAGGCCCGACACGCCCGCCACCTTGCCGGTGACGACCAGCGGGTCGATCGCTTCGACGGCGGCGACGAGATTGCGCAAGCGGACGACCCCAGGAACAGGCCTCAATCCATCGCCCATCGTGGTTAACGAGCGATGAAGCCGGCCCTGGGCCAGAGCGTATCGAGTGCAACCTAAGGGCGTTTCCTTACGCAGTTATGCGTAGTGTTCGCAACCTTTAGGTGAAAGAATCTGGAAAGGAATTCGGGCGAATGGTTCGGATAACAATGGCTCTCGACGGGGTTCGAGATGTTCAACAGGCGTCGCGTTTCAGATCAGGCCGGTCAGCGGCTGATCGACCTGGAAGCCAAGATGGCAGCCATCGGCCGATCCCAGGCGTTGATCGAGTTCAATCTCGACGGCTCGATCATCGAGGCCAACGAGAACTTCCTGAAAACCATGGGTTATGAGCTGTCCGAGATCGTCGGCGCCCATCACCGTCAGTTCATGGATCCGCAGGAAGCGGCCTCTCCGGAATACGTCGCCTTGTGGCGCGACCTGAACGCCGGCCGCTTCCTGGCCCAAAAGTTCCGTCGCCTGGCCAAGGGCGGACGCGAGGTCTGGCTGCAGGCCTCCTACAATCCGGTGCTGGGGCCTGACGGGCGGCCGGTCAAGGTCATCAAGCTGGCCGTCGACATCACCGAGGCGGAACAGGCGGCCGCGCGCGCCGAGGCCGAGCGGGTCGCGACCGAACAGGCGCAGCATGCCCTGGTCGAGGCGCTGGGCGCGGCTCTGGCGAAACTGTCGGCCGGCGATCTGACGGCGCGGGTGACGGCCGAGATGCGCGGCGCCCATGTGCGGGTGAAGGACGACTACAACGGCGCGGTCGAGAGCCTGCGCCAGACCCTGGACCAGGTGCTTCAGGCTGTCGCCACGCTGAGGGGCGGGGCGGACGAGATTTCCGGCGCCGCCGACGACCTGTCGCGTCGCACCGAACAGCAGGCGGCCTCGCTGGAGGAAACCGCCGCCGCCCTGGACCAGATCACCGCCACCGTGGCCCGCAGCGCCGAGGGCGCGCGCCAGGCCTCGGCGGCGGCGGCCGGCGCACGGGCCGAGGCCGACCGGTCCGGCGAGGTGGTGCGCCAGACCGTCGCCGCCATGGACGGCATCCGCAAGAGCTCGGGCCAGATCGGCGAGATCATCGGCGTGATCGACGAGATCGCCTTCCAGACCAATCTGCTGGCGCTGAACGCCGGGGTCGAGGCCGCGCGAGCGGGCGAGGCGGGACGCGGCTTCGCCGTCGTCGCTTCCGAGGTGCGGGCCCTGGCCCAGCGCTCGGCCGAGGCGGCCAAAGAGATCAAGACCCTGATCGGCGCCTCGACGGCGGACGTGTCGCAGGGCGTCAAACTGGTGGACGAGGCCGGCGCCGCCCTGGGCGCCATCGCCCAGAAGGTCGCCGAGATGGACGCCCTGGTCGGCGAGATCGCCGCCTCGGCCCAGGAGCAGGCCACAGGGCTGAGCCAGGTGAACGGCGCCGTCAACCAGATGGACCAGGTCACACAGCAGAACGCGGCCATGGTCGAGCAGACGACCGCCGCCGCCCTGAACCTGAAGGCCGAGGCCGACCAACTGGCGACCCTGGTGGAACGGTTCGAGACGGGCGGAGACCGCATTCCGGTCGCGACGGCGCGCGCGGGCGCGCCGCCCATTCCCCTGGCTCGGGAACGATCGCGCATCCGCGCCTTTGCAGGCGGCGGCGTGACCGCGGCCGCGACGGACGACTGGCAGGAGTTCTGACGCTAAGAACCCGTCCCCCGCGCGGTCAGGGCGTTTCTGTCGGGATGCGTTCGGGCCGGGTCGTGGCGATGGCCCCGACCGAGGCGACGACGATGAAGGCGATGGCCAGCCACTGCTGGGCGGTGAGGTGCTCGTGCAGTATGGCCAGGGCCGCCAGGGCGCCGACCGCCGGCTCGGCGCTCAGCACCACGCCGAAGGTGCGCTTGGGGATGGAGCGCATGGCGAACATCTCGAACGTATAGGGCAGGGCGCTGGAGAACAGGGCCACCGCCGCCCCGGCCAGCAGCAGGGCGGGGTTCAACAGGGCCGCGCCTGCATGGACCAGGCCGAAGGGCACGACCACCAGGGCCGCCACGCTCATGCCCGTCGCCACCGTCTGGCCGGGATGCAGGTGGGACAGCCGCTTGCCGAACACGATGTACAGCGCCCAGAACACGCCCGCCAAAGCCGCCAGGGCCATGCCGCCGGGGTCCAGCGCCCCCGCGCCGCCGCCCAGCGGCAACAGCAGGGCCAGCCCCGCCACCGCAAAGCCGATGCAGGCGAAATGGACGGGCTTTCTGGAATGGATCAGGGCCAGAGACAGAGGGCCCATGAATTCGATGGCGATGGCCAGTCCCAGGGGAATGGTGCGCAGGGACATGTAGAAGCTGAGGTTCATCGCCCCCATGACGGCGCCGTACAGGGCGACGCCGATCAGGTCCTGTCGGTTCAGCCGCGCGCGCCAGGGCCGGAACACCAGGACCAGCAACAGGGCCGACAGGCCGACGCGATAGGCCGACACGCCTTGCGCCCCCACCATGGGAAACAGCGTCTTGGCGAAGGAGGTGCCGCACGCCAGCGTCGCCATGCCGGCGAACAGGGCGGCGTATGGGATCAGCCGCCCCATCAAGGGCGAGGTCAGGCGGGACTTCAGGGCCATGGTTGTCATGGGGCTTGAATAGCCGGTTCCGGCTTGCGCTTCTCGCCGATTTCCGGCCTGATTGCGCCTGAAATCGTCATGAAAGGCAATCCAATGACGGAATTCGTCGCCATCGACGATTTCGACCGCAAGCTGCTGGCGCGCGTCCGGCGCAACAATCTGGAGCCCGCCCGTGTGACGGCCGAGGCGGTGGGCCTGTCGGAATCGGCGGTGCTGCGCCGCCTGCGCCGCCTGCGGGCCGAAGGGGTGATCGTGCGCGACGTGGCCGTGATCGACCCTGCCCGCGTCGAGCCGCGCATCGTCCTGCACGTCCTGGTCGAGATGAACACCCAGGACCGCAAGGTGATGGAGGCCTTCCAGCGGGCCATGAAGGCCAGTCCCGAGGTGCAGGGCTGCTGGGACGTGACAGGAGAGACCGACTATCTGGTCATGGTCGCCGTGCGGTCGATGCAGGACTACGAGGCCTTCGGCATCCGCGAAATGGTCCCCGACAAGGGGGTGCGCGGCTTCAAGAGCATGATCGTGATCCGCGAGGTGGTCGGTTTCGACCCGGCGCGCGCCGTACTGGGGCGTTAGGGTTCGGACGGAGGGGCGGCGAACGCGTCATCAGCCCTTCTATCGGCGCCCTTAGAAATCCTCGCCGACGGCCTCTTGCGGATCGCGGTCCGGCCTTATCTGTTATGCAGGCCGAACAGACGCACCGGAGACCTCCCCATGACCGACTTCAGCTACGACGCTTCCCGCCACCTGAAGAAGGGGCGGGGCAAGGTCTATGACTCCATCGTCGACACCCTGGGCGACACGCCCATCGTGCGCCTGCCGCGCCTGTCGGCGGAATATGGGGCCAAGGCGACGGTGCTGGCCAAGCTGGAGTTCTTCAACCCCATCGCCTCGGTGAAGGACCGGATCGGCGTGGCCATGGTCGAGGCGCTGGAGCAGGCGGGCAAGATCGACAAGGACACCGTCCTGATCGAACCGACCAGCGGCAACACCGGCATCGCCCTGGCCTTCGTCGCCGCCGCCAAGGGGTTGAAGCTGATCCTGTGCATGCCCGAGAGCATGTCGATCGAGCGGCGCAAGATGCTGGCCCTCCTGGGCGCCCAGCTGGAGCTGACGCCGGCAGAAAAGGGCATGAAGGGCGCCATCGCCCGCGCCCAGGAACTGCTGGAGACGACGCCGAACGCCGTCAGCCCCTCGCAGTTCGAGAACCTGGCCAACCCCGCCATCCACCGGGTCACGACGGCCGAGGAGATCTGGAACGACACGGACGGGGCGGTGGACATCGTCGTCGCGGGGGTCGGCACGGGCGGCACCATCTCGGGCGTCGGCCAGGCGCTAAAGGCCAGGAAGCCTTCGGTCCGGATGATCGCGGTGGAGCCGGAGGCGTCGCCGGTCCTGTCGGGCGGCCAGCCGGGTCCGCACAAGATCCAGGGCATCGGCGCGGGCTTCGTGCCGGCCATCTACGATGCCTCCGTGGTGGACGGCGTGGAGCAGGTCTCCAACGAGGACAGTTTCGACATGGCCAGGAAGGCCGCCCGCGTCGAGGGGATTCCGGTCGGCATCAGCTCGGGCGCGGCCCTGACGGCGGCCTTCCGCCTGGCGGCGCGCCAGGAGAATGCGGGCAAGACCATCGTGGTCATCATCCCGTCCTTCGCCGAACGCTATCTGTCGACGGCCCTGTTCGAAGGGCTGTAAGCGGAGCCTTTCTCCGGCTCGGGTGTTTCGCCTTCGACGCGCGTGGGGCTCCGCCTGTCCATGGCGGCGACCGCGCGCGGCGGATCAACAACGCCGGAGCGTTCCATGTCCACTGCCGCCCTTCGTCTGACCGTCCTCGCCGGGGTTTCGGCCCTGGCGCTGGCCGCCTGTTCGAACAACGACGCAAAGTCCGACGCCGCCATGACGCCGGAACAGCAGGCCGCCGCCGCGGCCGGCGCCCCGGTCACGGCCCAGCCGCGCCAGACGCGCAGCATCCCCGTCGATGTCCAGGGCGTGACCGAGGTGGGCGCGACCGTGCGGGTCAAGAACGTGGACTTGGCCGAGGACGCTACCGTGGTGGACGTCAGCATCTCCTTCGGCGGCGACAAGACCAACAACGTCGAGATGGCCTCGACCGAGACCTATATCGAACTGCCCAACGGCCAGAAGCTGCGGTTGAAGCCGCCCGAGGGCAATCCGAACATGAACATCGTTCGCGGCGACACGATGAACGGCCGTCTGGTCTTCATGGGCGCCGTGCCGCGCGACGTGCAGAAGATCTCGCTGGTGTTCAACGAAGGCTCCACCTCCGACAGCATCATCGGCCCCTTCCTGCGGATCGACGTCCCCCTGACCGCCCAGGCGGCGGGAGGCGCGGGATGACGGGGCGGTACGGGGCCGCGCACGCCCCCGTCCTGGCGGCCGCCCTGCTGGCCGCGGGCCTGGCGCCCGATGTAGCCTCGGCCCTGACGGTGCGGCTGATGTCCGGCAGCGCCATCGGCATGGCCTCCACCTTCGAAAAGGATCCGAACGCGCCGCGCACGGTGTTCGAAAAGGCCGGGCCGGACAGCAGCCTGGAGAGCGTCTTCGTCGCCTCCGAAGTCGCGCCGGATCGGATCGAGACCACGCGCGGCCTGCTGACCGAGCTGAAGGCGCGACGCAGCGACGGGGCCATCGTCGTCGATCTGCCGGCCGACGTGCTGTTCGACTTCGACAAGGCGACCATCCGACCCGACGCCGAACCCGCCCTGGCCCGCGCGGCCGAACTGCTGAAAAGCTATCCCGGCGCCCAGATCACGATCGGGGGCCATACGGACGCCAAGGGCGACGACGCCTACAACGAGGCCTTGTCGCTGCGCCGCGCGCGGTCGGTGGCGGATCGATTGCAGTCCCCCGCCGCCGGTCGATCGATCAAGGCCGAGGGCTTCGGCGAGCGGCGGCCCGTCGCCCCCAACACCCGGCCCGACGGCGCCGACGACCCCGACGGCCGCCAGAAGAACCGCCGCGTCGAAATCCGCATCACGCCGCGCGCCAGCGGAGGAGGTTGAACATGGCCCTGATCCCTTGTCCCGCCTGTGGTCGCCAGGTATCGCCGGCCGCCCCGACCTGCCCGAACTGCGGACATCCCATCGCGGCCGATACGGCGACGTCGCGCGGCGGCACGTTCAAGGAGGCCCTGACCCGGCCCGAGGCGGTCAAGAGCGGCTTCACCGTTCTGGGCGTCTTCGTCGCCGCCCCCTGGATCGCGCGTATCCTGGCGCTGCTGCTGTTCGTGATCCTGGCCATCGTGGTGGTGATCTACAGACACTGAGCCGGCGGCTCACGCCCGGTTAACCCTGGCGGTCTAGGATGGCGGCATGAGCGAAGCCTCGGCCATGATCGTGGATGACGCCCTCCCGGACACGCCGGCGAAGGCGCGTCAGGCCTTGCTGAAACGGCTGGCCGACGTGGTCTCCCTGCCCGGCAGCCGGATCAACGCCTTCGAGCGGGCGGTGACGGGCGATCTTCTGGTCGAGATGCTGCGTCTGGCCTCGCCGCAGGAGCGTCGTCGCGTGGCGAACCGCCTGGCGCCGCTGGCCGAACTGCCCAACAGCGTGACGCGGCTGCTGCTGCGCGACGAGCCCGAGATCGCGGGCCTTCTTATCGAGCATTGCGCCGCCCTGACCGACGCCGATCTGGTGGCCTGCGCCCGCGACGCCGGGACCGAACACAGGCGGTTGATCGCTATGCGCCGGGGCCTGAGCGAGATCGTCACCGAGGCGCTGACGGCCTCCGAAGAGCTGGAGGTCATCGAGGCCGTGCTGCGCAACGCGACCGCGCGCCTGTCCCAGGTCGGGATCGAGGAGGCGGTGGGTCTCAGCCGCCAGCATCCCCCGCTGTGCGCCCCGTTGCTGAAGCGGCCGGAACTGCGTCCGTCCGGGGCCTATGTGATGTTCTGGTGGTGCGGCCCCGACGAGCGCCGCACGATCCTGCAACGGTTCGCCGTCTCGCGCGAGGTGATGCAGGAGGTGTCCGAGGACGTCTTCGCCCTGGCCGCGCGTGAGGACTGGGCCGATCCTGTCGTGCGCAAGGCGTTGCAGTTCATCGAGCGACGCCAGCGCAGCCGCGCCGCCATAGACAAGAGCCCGTTCGACAGCCTGGAGCAGGCGATCGCGGTCGCGGCGCGCGACGGCCTGACCCGCGAGACGGCCTCGGAGATCGCCTTCCTGGCGGGGCTGAAACCGCTGACGGGCGCCAAGCTGCTGGGCGATCCTGGCGGCGAGCCGCTGGCGATCCTGTGCAAGGCGACCGGGCTGTCGCGCGGCGATCTGCTGAACCTGTGGCGGTCGATGCGGCGCCCGGAGACGACGCCGGACGGCGCTATACATCCCGATTGGGAACGGGTTCAGATCACCTATGAGATGCTGGCGGTTGATCGCGCCCAGACCGTATTGCGTTACTGGAATTGGACTTTGTCGTCGGCGTTGACGCCGATGCTTCTACGCGCGATCCGAGACGGCGACGAAGAAGCGGTGGACGAGTATTCCGCCCCGGCGCGCGCGGCGATGATGGTTCTGTCCGAAGACTTTCGCCGCTAAGATCATGCAATCCCAAATAGGGAGATCACACGCCTGATTACGTGTGCCGATGCTGTGTTGCCATTGTGGGCGAACAACACTATCAACTCTGTTCCATGGAATCGGCTGGCGTTTCAGTCGAACTGAATATAGCCGAAGGCGAAGCCGAGAATGGACGAGAATCCCCAACTGCTCGAAATGACCGCTGACATCGTGTCGGCCTATGTCGGCAACAACACCGTCGCCGCCGAGACCCTGCCGTCGCTGATCGCCAGTATTCACGCCGCGCTGTCGGGCGTCACCGCCGGTCCGGTGGAGCCCGAGCCCGAACCCAAGGAACCGGCTGTTCCGATCCGCAAGTCGATCAGCCCCGACTTCTTGATCTGCCTGGAAGACGGCCGCAAGTTCAAGTCGTTGAAGCGTCACCTGCGCACCAAATACGACATGAGCCCCGAAGAATACCGCGCCAAGTGGAACCTGCCCAAGGATTACCCCATGGTCGCCCCGAACTACGCCAAGGCGCGTTCGGAACTGGCCAAGCAGATGGGGCTGGGCCAGGGCGGCCGTAAACCGGCCCGCGCCCCGCGCCCCAAGAAGTAAGCCGGTCTTTTCCGACCTGACGACGCCCGCTTCCGAAAGGAGGCGGGCGTTTTGCTTTGGGGGCTCAAGTCTCCGCTCATCCCCGCGAAAGCGGGGACCCAGACCTTAAGCATCGCCTGGCGCTAGACCACCAATCGTTCCGGCCTAAACGCCTATCGCCAAAGCACTGGGTCCCCGCTTTCGCGGGGATGAGCAGAGAGGGCCGGGTGTCTACGCCGCCTGGGCGCCGCGGCGCATCCGCCAGAAGCGCAGGGTGCGCAGCGCGGCGTCGCGGGTCAGTTCGCCGTACATCCGGCCATAGGCGGCGGCCTTGCCCATCGGATTGTCCTCGGACCCCAGGACCGCCACGGCGTAGGTCAGATAGATGGCGCGGTCCATGTCCGCCGCCTTGCAGACCACCGACAGGGCGTCCAGGTCCTTGCGTTCGACGATGCCGCGCGCGGTATGGAAATCCACGTCCGCCAGCTTGGACAGAGCGATCAGGAACGGCGTGCGGCCGTTGGCGCGCAGGAAGCGGATCAGCACCTCGGGCGTCAGCTGGCCAGCGGCCTGCAGTTCGTCGACATAGGCCAGGTTCTCGGCGTAGTCGGCCGGCAGCGCCCCGTCCTCGGCGGCGACCCGCGCGCGGCCGGCGGCCAGGGCCGCCTCCAGCAGTTCGGGGTCCATACGGGCGTTCTGCTCCAGGATCTGCTGACGCAGCCGGACCTCGACGGCGAAATACATCTCGTTCAGCAGGTCGGCGGGCAGGCTCTTGCGCTCGACCGTGGCGGCGTGAAGGGCGGGGTTGACCTTGGCCCGTTCCACCGCCGTCTCGGACGCGGCGCGCGACAGGCGGGCGCCGTCGTTGCGCAGCAGCGCGTTCAGGGTGTCGTCGTCCCCGTGTTCGACGATGACGTCCGACACCGCCTCGGAGACCACGGCGCGGCCCGAGACGGCGCGCAGATGGGCCTGGCCGCGCTTGCGCGCCACCTGGATCAGGTCGTCGTCGGTCAGCACCGGGGAGACGCGCAGCACCGGTTCGGCGACCTCGACCGCGTCATGGGCGAAGCGGCGGATCAGGCTGTGCGGTGCGTTGGGGGCCGGGGCGAAACGGGCGGCCAGTTCGGCGCGCACCACCACCTCCATGTCGTCGCACAGCCGCGCCAGGACATCGCCGTAGAGGGCGTTCTCGTTGGCGTTCTGTTCGGCGGCGCCGAAGAAGTGGTCGGTCAGTTCGCGCAGCAGCAGGCGACGCTTCTCGCTGGACTCCTCGCCGGCGAGGGCGATCAGGTCGGGCAGGCGCGAAGCTTGGATGGTGGCGGACTCGACGGCGGAAGGGGCGTTCATGGGAGGGCGTCGGGCTCGGTCTGGGGCATGGGCCGCACCTTGCCGGAGGCGTCGCGCATCAGGGCGGGCGGGGCGTCGGGCTGGGCAAGGTCGGTGGAGGATGGGGTCTGGCTGATCTCGACCGGCAGGGCGTCGAGATAGGTTTGCTGCGGGGCCGGGATCGCGTCCGGATGGCGGCCCGCCTGACGGTGGACGGAATAGTAGCGCACGCCCTGGGCCTGGGTCTGAGGCTGAAGGGCGGCTATCTGGTTCGGAGCGGCAGCGGCCGGCGGGGCCGGCTCCACGCCTTGGGGCCGCTGCAGGCGGAAGATGGCGGCGTCGCGTCGCGGCGCCATCGGATCGACCATGGCCGGGACGGGCTCGGCGGCGGCGGGCGCGGCCGCCTGGCTGGCCTGAACCGAAGCGGGGGCCGGGGCTTGGGTCGACGTCGGGGTCAGCACCGGAGTCGGCACCGGGGGGGCAGGCGACGGTTCGGGGGCCGATGCGATGGGCGTCGCCTCGGTCTCGGCTTGAACGGGCCGAGGTTGAACCTGCGGCGTCGGCGACGGATAGGCGCGCGGCAGACCGGTGTTCGGGGCGGCGGCGGTCGGCGCGCTCCACGCGGTCGCTGGCGTCAGGCCGCGATGCGGCGACGCCACGGGGTTCGGCGCGGTCGCTGCGGGGGCGGCCGGCGCTGGGGCGTCGAGGCGGGCCAGCGGCGGCAGGGCGGGGTCGCGCGTCGCGCCGCCGCCGGCCAGGGCCACCGTCGTCGGGCGCCGGGCCGGGCTCGCCGCGACTGCGGGCTTTCCGGGCCAGGAGAGGTAGCGCAGGCCCGCGCCGTTGGTCGGCGCCTGTTGCGCGGCGGCGGGTCCGGCGATGACGCAGGCGAGCGTCATGGCGGACGACAGGATCACGAACGGCTGGGCGATCAGATGGCGCAAGGCGGCGCTCCCGCGGAGAAGGGTCGCCCACAGCTTAGGCGTGACCGCTTAATCGCGCGCTAACGCGGCGACCGGCGATAGGCGGGGACGGCGCTCAGCCTCGGCCGGGCAGATAGGCGTTGGTGAAGGCCTCGCGCCAGTTCAGGCCGGGGTCGTAGACGCCCGTCTGGCTGGTCGCCTCGAAGAAGGCGCGCCAGCGGTCCTCGGTCATGGCGCCCAGGCCGTAGAGGGCGGCGTCCCCCCCGTCGACGACGGCGTTGTCGCGCAGCTTGTCGCGCGCCTGGTCCAGCATGGCCTGGGTCATGTCCGGGTTGTCCTTGCGGATCAGGGCGTCGGCGGCCGAGGCGTCGCCTCTCAGATAGTCGCGCCACCCTTCCGCCGAGGCGGCGATGAAGCTGCGCAGGGCGGCGGCGTTGTCCCGGGCGAAGGCGTTGGGCGCCAGCACCATGGCGGCGTAGGACGGATAGCCGTCGTCGGCCAGCAGGAAGACCTTCGGCTCGAACCCGCCCTCCTGCTCGACGCGATAGGGTTCGGACGTCAGATAGCCCTGCTGCACCGCGCGGCGGTCCTCCAGAAACGCCTTCAGGTCGCCGGCGTAGGGGCGGACCTGGGCGTCGGTGAAGCCGTATTTGGCCTTCAGCCAGACCCAGAAGCCGTTCAGCGACGACTCGGCCAGAAGGAAGGGCCGGGTCTTCAGCTCGGCGATGGTCTTCAGGGCCGGATCGGGATGGGCGATCAGAATCTGCGGGTCCTTCTGGAAGAAGGCCGCGACCGCCTTCACCGGCGCGCCGGATGCGACCAGATTCATCGGCACGAAACTGTTGGACCCCATGCCCAGCTCGACCGCGCCGGACGCCAGCAACTGGGGCATGTTCACCCCGGGTCCGCCCTGCACGATCTGGACGTTCAGCCCGCGCTTCTCATAGGCCCCCGACGCCAGGGCCTGATAGAAGCCGCCGTGTTCGGCCTGGGCGCGCCAGTCGGTGGCGAAGCGCAGCCGCACGCGTCCCTGTTCGTCCACCGGCGCCTCGGCGCGGTCGCAAGCCTTCAGACTCAGGCCCGCGCCGCCCAGAACGGCGGCGGCCCCCGCCATCAAGGCGTTGCGGCGGGTCAGGAGGGTGCGATTCCCACGCTGGAACATGTCCCTGCTTTACGGGGCGACGACGGCGATGGGAAGGCGGCAGGTCAATCGGCGCCCCCGAGGAACGTCGCGCCCAGAATTGAGCGAGGGGACGAAGTCTTCGGGCGGACCCGTCGACTTCGTCCCCTCGCCAAGTCCGGGTTGGACTTGGCCGTTCGGGTCTGGACCTCGGCCTGGGCGTCGTCGCGGGGCGAACCCTTCGAGGACGGTCGGCTGTATCCTGTCGCGCTCCGGGTCTCCGGCGTTCCGCGGATTGCGTCCGCGCCGTCCTTCGATCCCGATCCGGTTCCTCTGACGCCGCCGATCCGAGGATCGTTCGAAGTCCGAAGCCTTGATCCCGCCCGTCGCCCGTTACGGTCCGAAAACCGCCCGAAACGTCGGGTCGTAGAGCCGGGCCGGTTCGCTTGAGGTCCGGGTCTCCCCGAATTTCCGCGCCGCCGTGTCCCTTGGCCCGTTGACGTTCCGACGAAATCGGCTATGAGGCAAGCGCCCCGAGCGGCGTCCGTGTGCATCACCGGGCCCGTCGCGGTGGACAAGCCTGTGAATATCGGTGGACGGATCAAATTCGCGCTGGCGGATCAGGCCGTTGCCTTGTCCACAAGAAGACGCGAAATCGCTGCTGTGTGCGGTTTCGCACCGTTCGGCCTGCAACGAGTTCGCCCCATCCGGGTTGTGAGGTTCAGCCGTACGTCCTTGGGGGATCCGCTTGTCCAAAACCGTTTCCGGGTCGGCCGTCCAGACCGCCTTCGATCCCGTTCAACTGGGCGAGATGTTCGCCCAGGCGCCGGGGTTCATGGCGCTGCTGGTCGGGCCCGAGCATCGGTTCGAACTGACCAATCCCGACTATCAGCAGCTGATCGGCGGGCGCGAGGTGATCGGCCGCACGGTGGCCGAGGCCCTGACCGAGGCGGCCGAGCAGGGCTATGTCGACCTGCTGGATCAGGTCTATCGCACAGGGGTGGCGCACCGGGCCGAAAGCGCCCTGTTCGCCGTCCAGCCGGAGCCCGGCGGCACGCCTGTCGATCGCTATCTGGACTTCGTCTATCAGCCGTTGAAGGACGCGGCGGGCCAGGTCTGGGGCATCTTCGTCCAGGGCGTGGACGTCACCGACCTGCGCCAGGCGGACCAGGTGCTGGCGGCCAGCGAGGCGCGCTATCGGGCCATGCTGTCCGCCATGGCGACCGGCTTCTGCATCGTCGAGATGAAGTTCGACGCCGACGATCGGCCGATCGACTATCGCATCGTGGAGGGCAATCCGGCGTTCGAGGAGATGACCGGCCTGGTCGATCCCTACGGCAAATGGGTCAGCGAGATCGCGCCGGGGCTGGAGCAGCACTGGTTCGACCTGTACGGCGCCGTGGCGCGCACCGGCGAGCCGGCGAGGTTCGAGAACCCCGCCGACATCTTTGGCCGCTGGTACGACGTGCAGGCCCTGCGGATCGGCCAGCCGGGCGCCTATCGCGTCGCCATACTGTTCAACGACATCACCGAGCGCAAACAGGCCGAGGCGCGCCAGAGGGCGCTGGTGGAGCTGGGCGACGCCATCCGCGACCTGACCGACGCCGGCGACATCGCCCACGCCTCGGCCGAGGTTCTGGCGCGCGCCCTGGGCGTCAGCCGCGCCGGCTACGGCACGATCGACACGACGTCCGAGACCATCACCATCGAGCGCGACTTCAACCAGCCGGGCGTGAAAAGCATCGCCGGGGTGCTGAGCTTTCGCGACTACGGCTCCTATATCGACGACATCAAGGCGGGGGAGACGGTGGCCATCGCCGATGTGACCCTGGACCCGCGGACGGCCGCGACGGCCGATCAGTTGAAGGCCATCAGCGCCGGGTCCTTCATCAACATGCCGCTGATGGAACAGGGGCGGGTCGTCGCCCTGGTCTTCGTCAACAACGCCACGCCCCGGGCCTGGAGCGACGACGATCTGAAACTGATGCGGGACGTGGCCGAGCGGGTGCGGATGGCCAGCGAACGCGCCCGCGGCAGCGCCGCCCTGCGCGACAGCGAGGCCCAGTTCCGGGTTCTGGCCCAGGCCACGCCGAACCAGATCTGGGCCAGCTGGCCGGACGGATCGCTGTATTGGTGCAACCCCCAGGTCTATGCCTATACGGGCGGGACGCCGGGTGATCTGGACGGTCCCGAGGGGTGGCTGAGGAACCTGCACCCCGATGACGTGGACGCCGCAACCCAGGCCTGGACGCGAGCCCTGGCCAGCGGCCAGGTCTATGAGACCGAGTTCCGCATCCGTCGCCACGACGGCGTCTATCGCACCTTCATGGTCCGGGCCGAACCGGTTCACGACGAGGAGGGGCGGATCACCCGCTGGGTCGGGTCCAACACCGACATCGAGGATCTGCGCCGCCAGGCGGCCGAACTGGCGCGGTTCAACGAGACTCTGGAAGAGCAGGTCGCCCAGCGCACCAGCGCGCTGATGCAGGCCGAGGAGGCCCTGCGTCAGAGCCAGAAGATGGAGGCGGTCGGTCAACTGACCGGCGGCATCGCCCACGACTTCAACAATCTGCTGGCCGGGATCACCGGCAGCCTGGAGATCATATCCAGCCGCATCGCCCAGGGCCGCCATAACGACGTGGAGCGGTTCGCCGCCGCCGCCCAGGGGGCGGCGAAACGGGCGGCGTCCCTGACGCACCGGCTGCTGGCCTTTTCCCGCCGCCAGACGCTGGACCCGCGCCCGACCGATCCGAACCGGCTGGTTCGCGGCATGGAGGATCTGATCCGCCGCACGACGGGCCCGGCCATCCATCTGGAGGTGGTGGCCAGCGCCGGCCTGTGGCCCGTCATGATCGACGCGCATCAGCTGGAGAACGCGGTCCTGAACCTGTGCATTAATGCGCGCGACGCCATGCCCGAAGGCGGCCGATTGACGATCGAGACGGCCAATCGCTGGATCGACGCGCGCATGGCCAAGGCCCAGGACCTGGAGCCGGGGCAGTATGTCTCCATCTGCGTCAGCGACACGGGCGGCGGCATGACGCCCGAGGTGGCGGCCCGCGCCTTCGAACCCTTCTTCACCACCAAGCCCCTGGGCCAGGGGACGGGGCTGGGCCTGTCGATGATCTATGGCTTCGTGCGTCAGTCGGGCGGGCAGGTGCGCATCTATTCCGAGCCCGGCGACGGGGCGATGGTGTGCCTGTATCTGCCCCGCCATCTGGGCGCGGTGGAGACGGACGAGCCGGTCCTGGAGGTCGAGCAGCCGCCCCGCGCCCAGGCCGGCGAGACGGTCATGATCGTGGACGACGAGCCGACGGTGCGGATGCTGGTCGCCGAGATTCTGCACGACCTGGGCTATCACTGCATAGAGGCGTCGGACGGGGCGACGGGGCTGAAGCTGTTGCAGTCCGAGGCGCGGATCGACCTTCTGGTCACGGACGTGGGCCTGCCCGGCGGCATGAACGGCCGCCAGATGGCCGATGCGGCGCGGGCGGCGCGCCCCGATCTGAAGGTGCTGTTCATCACCGGCTACGCCGAGAACGCGGTGGTCGGCAACGGCCAGCTGGATCCCGGCATGCACGTCATGACCAAGCCCTTCGCCATGGAGGCCCTGGGCGGGCGCATCCGCGAACTGATCGAGAGCTGAACGACCCCGAACGAAGAGGGGCTAGTCGTGCGATCCAATCCTCGCGTCCAGCCAGCGGCGAATGGCGGTGCGGGCGCCGCGCGCGGCCGGCCCCCCGAAATGCAGGAAGCCGTGCGGCGCCTCGGGCACGCGGATCAGGTCGGCGTCGGACGCCTGCCCCCAGCGGGTCGCCATCAGCAGGCTGTCCTCGAACAGGGGATCGTATTCGCCGGCCAGGAACAGGGCGGGCGGCAGGCCCGTCAGGTCCGCGTAGAGGGGGGAGACGTCGGGCGCGCGAAGGGCCGTCTCGTCCCGATCCGGCGCCAGGCGCGCCAGGTCGGCCCGCATGGTGGGACCGTTGAACAGCAGGGTCTCGGGTCCCGCCGCGCGCACCGACGGCGTCCCCGACAGGTCGAAGACCCCATAGGTGAAGACGCAGGCCCGCACCCGGTCGATCAGGCCCAGGTCGCGCAGGGCGACGGCGGTCAGGGCCGCCAGATGGCCGCCGGCGGATTCGCCCGCGATGAAGACCGGCGCCGCGCCCAGTCGATCCACATGGGTCAGGGTCCACAGGGCGCCGGCCAGGCAGTCGGCGATGGCGGCGTCGATATAGATTCCGCGCCGTTCGGACAGCAGGCGGTAGTCGACCGAGACGACGCAGAAGCCATGGTGCGCCAGATGGGCGTTCAGCCGGTCGTTCAGCCCCGCGCTGCCCAAAACCCAGCCGCCTCCGTGGATGTCCAACACGATCGCGCGCGGCGTCTCGGCCGGATGCAGGATGCGCAAGGGGACCGGGTGGTCGCCTTCGGTCTGGACGATCTCGACCGTCACGCCGCGCTTTTTCAGGCGGGGGACCGTGACCCGACCCGCCGCCGCGTCCAGCCAGACCGACAGTCGCTGGCCCGCCTCGACCCGCCACGGATCGGTGCGCAGGCGCGGCGCGCGAGCCAAGACGGCGTCGATGCGCCGCTGGGCCGCCAACTGGGCGGGCGGAAACTCGACGGTGTGGACACGCAGGGTCATGCCTGAGCAGTGGGTGAGCAGGCCAAGAGTTTCAAGAGCCGGCCGTGCTGCGCTAGGCTGGTCCCCATGAAAAAGCTGACCCCTTTTGGCGTGGTGCTGGTTTTCGGCCTGATCGGCCTGCTGACCGGAAAATTTGGCCTGTGGTTCCCGTTGGGCCTGGGCGCGGCGGTGATCGTCGCCGTGACTCAGACCTACGCCGCCAAGGGAAAGGCGAAGGATCACGCGAAGGGGCCGGACTGAGCCCCGTCGTCAGCCCGCCAGGGCCGCCTTCTTCTCTTCCAGTTCAAGCCACTCCATCTCGGCGGCGTCCAGGTCGGCGCGGGCCTTTTCGGCGGCCTTCATGGCGGCGTCGAAGGCTTTGGGGTCGCGGGCGTAGAGGGTGGGATCGGCCAGGCTCGCGTCGTGTCTGGCGATGGTCGCCGGAAGGGTGTCGATCAGGGTTTCGAGTTCCTTCAGCCGGTGGGCGTCCTTGAAGGTCAGCTTGCCGGCCTTCTTGACCGTGGCGGGCGCGGGGTTGGCGGCGGCGCGCTCGGCGGCGGCCTTGTCCTGAGGGCGGGGGTTGGCGCCGGGCTGGAGGAAGCCGGGGTTCTGGCGGATGAAGTCGGTCCAGCCGCCGGGTGTCTCGACGATGTCGCCGCGCCCGTTCAGGGCCAGGGTCGAGGTGGACAGGCGGTCGATGAAATCGCGGTCGTGGCTGACCAGGATCAGGGTGCCGTCATAGCCCTCAAGCAGCTCCTCCAGCTTGTCCAGGGTGTCCATGTCCAGGTCGTTGGTCGGTTCGTCCAGGATCAGCAGATTGGCGGGTTTGGCCAGGGCGCGGGCCAGAAGCAGGCGATTGCGCTCGCCCCCCGACAGCGTCGAGATCGGCTGGCGCAACTGGGCCTCGGAGAACAGGAACTCCTTGGCGTAGGCGGCGACGTGTTTGGAGACGCCGCGCACGATGATGCTGTCGCCGCCGCCGGGCGTCAGGGCGTCCCACAGGGTCATGTCCGACTTCAGCCCCTCGCGCGACTGGTCCAGATAGACGGGTTCGAGGTTCGCGCCCATGCGGACGGTTCCCTCGTCCGGCGCCAGTTCGCCCAGCAGTGTCTTGACCAGGGTGGTCTTGCCCGCGCCATTGGGACCGACGATGCCCAACCGGTCGCCGCGCATGATGCGGGTGGTGAGGTTCTTGAACAGGGTGCGGCCGTCGTAGCCCTTGGACACCCCCTTGATCTCGGCGACCAGCTTGCCCGAGGTGGCGCCGGAATCGACGCCCAGCGACAGTTCGCGCGGCACGTCCTTCATCTTTTCGGCGCGTTCGGCGCGCAGCGCCTGGAGCGAGCGGGCGCGGCCCTCGTTGCGGCTGCGGCGGGCGGTGATGGAGGAGTAGAAGGTGGCGGTCTCGCGCTCGATGGTCTTGGTCAGGCGACGCAGGGATTCGGCCTCTTCCTCCAGCACCTTGGTCGACCATTCGTCGAACTGGACGAAGCCCTTGTTCAGGGTGCGGACGCGGCGGCCCTCAAGCCAGTGGACGGTGTCGGTGACGCGGTTCAGGAAGGCGCGGTCGTGGCTGACGACCAGCAGGGCGAACCGGGCCGAGATCAGCTCGTTCTCCAGAAGCTCGATGGCCAGGATGTCGAGGTGGTTGGTCGGCTCGTCCAGCAGCAGCAGGTCGGGCTCCTCGGCGAAGGCCTTGGCCAGGGCCGCGCGGCGGGTCTCGCCGCCCGACAGGCCCTTGGTGGACTTGGCGGGGTCGAGGCCGAAGGTGGTCAGCCAGGCCTCGGCGGTCCAGCTCTCGGCCTCGCCGGACGAGGCGTAGTCCAGCAAGGTTTCGCCGGTGATCAGCGGCTCCTGCGGCACATAGGCGAAACGGGTGGCGGACTGGACCGAACGGTCGCCGCTGTCCGGCTCGATCAGGCCCATGACCACCTTCATCAGGGTGGATTTGCCCGCGCCGTTGCGGCCCACCAGGGCGGCGCGGCTGCGCGGTTCGACCGCAAGATCGACGCCGTCGAACAGGGGGCGCTGGCCGTCCTGAAGGCGGACGTCCTTGAGCGCGACGAGAGGGGGTCTGGCTGCCATCGCGGCCATATAGAGGAGGGGCCGGCGATCCGCCATGACCTTGGACGAAACCGGCGCTCTCGCCGGACCAAACGCCCTAAGATTGCGAAGTTGGCAACCTTGAGGGTGGCCCCGGCAGACTGCGACGAAGCCTCTCATTAGTAACTGAAAATTTCAGATGTTGGGCTTTGATGGAGCCATGTCACAGCCGCGTTCCCGTGTCCCAATGCGAGAGGCCCGCCAGACGCTGGACCTGGACAGCCCGTTCGACCGCCTGACCAATCTGGCCTGCAACATCTTCGGCATGCCGCACGCCATGGTGTCGATCGTCGATGGGGCGCAGACGGTGTTCCACTCGCGCATCGGCCTGGGCTATGACGCCCTGCCGCGCGAGATGACGCTCAGCCACTATATGATCGCCCAGGGACCCGACGCCGTCATGATGGTCGAGGAGGGGCGAACGGATCCGCGCACCAAGGACCATCCGATGGTCGTGGGGCCGCCCTATCTGCGCTTCTTCGCCGGGGTGACGATCGTGGACCGGTTCAACCGGGCGGTGGGCGCCATCGGCGTGATGGACAGCCGGCCGCGCAAAGCCCTGTCGCGGCGCGAGGTCGAGACGCTGCGCATGCTGGGGCAGATGGCGTCGGAGGTCTTCATCCAGGCGGATTCGGTCCGGCGTCAGGGCGAGCAGCTGGAGCTGCTGCGACTGACCGAGGAAATGGCGGGCGTCGGCCAGTGGTGGATCGATGTGAAGACGCGTCAGGTCGGTTGGAGCGACGAGATCTATCGCATCTTCGGCCTGGACCGGGCGACCTTCGACCCGACCGTGGACGACGCCGTGGCCCTGTACCTCGAAGAAGATCGGGGCGTGCTGGAGGCGGCGCTGGAGCGGTGTTTCGTCGAGGGCGTCGGCTACAAGCTGCGGTCCCGCGTCCACCGTGCGGATGGCGAATCCGCATGGTGGAGGCGCAGGCCGACTGCGAGCGCGGGGCGGACGGGGAGGTGGCCTCGGTGTTCGGCGTCTTCCGCGACATCACCGACGAGGAAGGCTCCAAGCGGCAACTGGCCGATAGCGAGAGCCGGTATCGTCTGCTGGCCGACCGGTCCAGCGATCTGGTCCTGTGTCACCGGGTGGACGGGACCCTGACCTATGTGTCGCCGTCGATCGGCCGCTATGGGCTGGAGCGCGAGGCGGTGGTGGGGCGGTCGCTGCTGGAGTTCGTGCATCCCGACGACCGGCCGATGCTGATGGACCATCTGGTGGCCTATCTGACATCGGGCGCGCAGGGCGACATGCCGCCGGTGCGGTTCCGCGCCCTGGGGCCAGGCGGCCTGATGCGGTGGTTCGAGAGCCGGGTGGCCAGCATCCGCGACGCCAAGGGGCGGGTCGTCGAGTTCCAGAACCAGTGCCGCGACGTGACCGAGACCAAGGGGCTGGAAGACGCCCTGACGCAGGCGCGGGATCGCGCCGAGGCCGGATCACGCGCCAAGTCGGAGTTCCTGGCCAATATGAGCCACGAGCTGCGCACGCCCCTGACCAGCGTGATCGGCTTCGCCGGCCTGCTGAACGACAGCGCCGAGTTGAGCGCCAGGGACCGCGATCGCGTCCGCAAGATCGCGGCGGCCAGCGAGAGCCTGCTGGCGGTCATCAACGACATCCTGGACTATTCCAAGCTGGAAGCGGGGGCGGTGCGGCTGGACCCCGTGCCGTTCCGGCCGCGCGACCTGGCCGAGACCACGGCGGGGATCGTGGAAGGCCAGTGCGAGGCCAAGGGGCTGCGTCTGAAGGTCGAGGTCGATCCGACCGTGCCCGAGGCCTTGAACGGCGACGCGGGGCGGTTGCGCCAGGTGACGCTGAACTTCCTGTCCAATGCGGTGAAGTTCACGGCCGAGGGGGAGGTGGCGCTGCTGATGAGCGTGGCGGACGGTCGGCTGAGGATCGCGGTGCGCGACAGCGGCATTGGCCTGACGCCCGAGGTGGCCAAGACCCTGTTCGACCGGTTCATGCAGGCCGACGCTTCGACCACGCGCCAGTATGGCGGGACCGGCCTGGGGCTGGCGATCAGCCGGCGTCTGGCCGAGGTGATGGGTGGGGCGGTCGGGGTGGACAGCAGGCAGGGCGAAGGCTCGGTCTTCTGGATCGAGGTTCCGCTGGAGGTCGCCGATCCGGCGGCCGTGGACGCCCAGGCGCCTGAGGCGGCGCAGGGTCCGACCGGCGCTCTGCGGGTGCTGATGGCCGACGATGTGGCGGCCAATCGCGAACTGATGGCCGCGATCATGGAAAGCCTGGGCGTCAGCCTGGAGACGGCGACCGACGGGGTCGAGGCGGTCGCGGCCGCGCAGACCGGCCTCTACGACCTGATCCTGATGGATGTGCACATGCCCAATATGGACGGGCTGGAGGCGTCGCGACGTATCCGCGCGCTGGAGGGGCCGGTCGGGCGCACGCCGATCATCGCCCTGACGGCCAATGTCCAGCCCGATCAGATCGAGGCTTGCAGCGCGGCGGGAATGGACGCCCACGTCGGCAAGCCGATCCGGCCGACCGAGCTGCTGACGGCCATGAATGCGGTCATGACCGCCCGAGCCGTTGAGACGGACGCCGCCGCGGCGTAAGGACCGCGCATGAGCGCAGTCGCACCCTATTGGGAAACCAAGACCCTGGCCGAGATGTCGCCCGCCGAGTGGGAGGCGCTGTGCGACGGGTGCGGCCTGTGCTGCCTGGTGCGGTTCGAGGACGAAGACACGGGCGAGATCATCCCGACGCGGGTGCATTGCAGGCTGTTCGACCCCCAGGCCTGCACCTGCTCCGACTACGCCAACCGCAAGAAGCAGGTGCCGGACTGCATCAAGCTGACGCCCAACAACATCGAGGCGCTGGAGTGGATGCCCAGGTCCTGCGCCTATCGCCGCCTGCACGAGGGGCGGCCGCTGGCGTGCTGGCATCCTCTGATCTCTGGCAGCCGCGAGACGGTGCATACGGCCGGCGTGTCGGTTCGGGGCCAGACCATCTCGGAATTGGCTCTGGCCGAGCCCGAGGACGCGCTGGATTTCGAGGCGCCGGAATGGGCGCTGGAACGCGGCTGAGACGTTTTCGGGCGCCAGGTCGCGACGGCCTGGGCGCACAATGACGCTGGCCTGATCCGTCTTAAAACAAGACCTTAGGTTTTTCTCGCGGTCCTTTGCGCGCCTGAGGACGCTGGTCCGTTAGGGTTTGGGCATGGCGGGAAAAGACGAGATGACGGACGGGACGGCGGAGGGGGCGGCGGACTGGCTGGGGCCGCTGTTCGCGCGGCTGAAAACGGCGGTCGAACGCGCCGCCGAGGCAGTCTGCACCGACGAGGACCTGGACGCCGACGCGGCCGAGAAGCTGGCGCGGCGCGTCGGCGTGATCGCGCGCGCGGCCAAGCTGGTCGAGGCCATCCGTCCCCGCATCGAGGCCGAAGACAGCGAAGAGGACGAAATGGGTGGACGATCCTACGATCCCGAGGAAACCGAGCGCGTCCGCGCCCGGCTGGAAGCCAGCTGCGAACGGATGGACGCCCTTCTGGAGATCAAGCGATCCGAAGCAGCTGAACGACAGAGACTTGCGACGGCTGGACCGGGCGACGCGCCTGCATCTGCATCAGCTGAATCCTCAGGGTGACGACTGGCGGACCTGGCTGCTGCTGGGCGGGCGGGGGGCGGGAAAGACCTTCGCCGGATCGGTGTGGATCGACGCCATCGCCCGCGATGCGCCGGGCAGCCTGTTCGCCCTGGTGGGGCCGGCGCTGCACGACGTGCGCGAGGTGATGGTGGAGGGGGCGTCGGGGATCAAGGCCCTGGCCGAACCGGGCGACCGGCCGCGCTGGGAGGCGGGGCGCAGGCGGCTGCTGTGGCGAAACGGTTCGGCGGCCTACGCCTTTTCGGCCGAGGATCCCGACAGTCTGAGAGGGCCGCAGTTCCACCATGCCTGGGCCGACGAATTCTGCGCCTGGCGCCGGCCCGAGGCGGTGCTGGCGAACCTGAGGTTCGGGCTGCGGCTGGGGGGCGACCCCAAGCTGGCGATCACGACCACGCCCCGGCCGATCCCGGCGCTGCGGCGGCTGATGACCGAGGAAGGGACGGTGATCGACCGGGCCGGGACGGCGGCGAACGCCGAGAACCTGGCGCCCGGCTTTCTGGCGCATCTGAAGGCCGTCTATGGCGGGACGCGGCTGGAGGCGCAGGAGCTGGGCGGGGTGGTGGTGGAGGGGGACGGCGCCCTGTTCCGCGCCGCCGAACTGAAACGGGCGCGCGGCGCAAGGCCGCCGGACCTGGACCGGGTGGTGGTCGCGGTCGATCCGCCGGCCAGCGCCCACGGCGACGCCTGCGGCATCGTGGCGGCGGGGCGCAAGGACGGGCGGGCCTTCATCCTGGACGACCGGACGGCGCGCGGCCTGTCGCCGAAGGGATGGGCCGAGGCGGCGGTCCGGGCGGCCGAGGATCATGACGCCCAGGAGGTGGTGGCCGAGGTCAATCAGGGCGGAGAGATGGTGCGGACCATCCTGGCCCAGGCCGGGTGTCGGGCGACGGTGACGATGGTTCACGCCGCCCGGTCCAAGGCCGCGCGGGCCGAGCCGGTGGCCCTGCTGTACGAACAGGGGCGGGTGATCCACTGCGGCGACTTTCCCGCCCTGGAGGAGGAGATGCTGGCCCTGGGCGGGGAGGGCGGACCCAGCCCCGACCGGGCAGACGCCCTGGTCTGGGCGGTGACGCGGCTGCTGCTTCGGCCCGGCGGCCAGGGGCCGAGCGTGAGACGGCTCTAGCGGCCGCAATCGAGGTGGAGGAGACGATGGTTTCGATCCGATGGCCGTTCGGCCAGGCAGGGCGCGGGCGCGCGCCCGAGGCGAAGGAGAGCCGGGCGGGCGGGGTGATCGCCCTGTCGGGGGTGGGGCGGCCGCGCTGGACGCCCAACGACTACGCCAGCCTGGCGCGCGAGGGGTATCAGAGGAATGCGGTGGCCTATCGCTGCGTCCGCATGATCGCCGAGGCGGCGGCGTCCGCGCCGTTCGCGGTGTTCGTGGACGGCGTGCGGGACGACGATCATCCGCTGGCGAAGCTGATCCGCCGGCCCAATCCCGAACAGTCGGGGGCGGAGCTGATGGAGGCGGTCTATGGGGCGCTGCAGGTGTCGGGCAACGCCTATGTCGAGGCGACCGGCGATGCGGATGGAGACGGGGCGCCGGACGAGCTGTGGGCGCTGCGATCCGACCGGGTGAAGGTGGTTCCGGGCCGGTCAGGCTGGCCCGAGGCGTGGGATTATTCCGTGGACGGACGGTCGGTTCGGATCGGGCGGGCGGCGGACGGCTGGGCGCCGGTGATGCACCTGAAGCTGTGGCACCCGCTGGACGACTGGTACGGGCTGTCGCCGCTGGAGGCGGCGGCGCAGGGGGTGGACGCGCACAATGCGGCGGGGGCCTGGAACAAGGCCCTGCTGGACAATGCGGCGCGGCCGTCGGGGGCGCTGGTTTACGGGGCGAGGAACGGCGAACGGCTGACCGACGGGCAGTTCGAGGCGCTGAAGGATCAGTTGTCGAACGTCTATGCGGGGGCGACGAACGCGGGGCGGCCGATCCTGCTGGAAGGCGGGATGGACTGGAAGCCGCTGAGTCTGACGCCGGCCGAGATGGACTTTACAGCGGGCAAACATGCGGCGGCGCGCGAGATCGCCCTGGCCTTCGGGGTGCCGCCGCAACTGCTGGGGATACCGGGCGACGCGACCTACGCCAACTATCGCGAGGCCAATGCGGCCTTCTGGCGCCAGACGGTGATCCCGCTGGTCAGGAAGGCGGCGGGGGCGATGACCGGCTGGCTGGGCGAACGGTTCGCCGACTGCGAGATCAGGGCCGATCTGGACGCGGTTTCGGCGTTGCAGCCCGAGCGCGACGCCCTGTGGGCGCGGCTGCAAGCGGCCAGTTTCCTGACCGAGGACGAGCGGCGTCGGATGGCGGGGCTGGGCCAATGAGCGAGGAGACGCAGATCCGGCGCGTGCCGACCGCCCTGCTGATCGCCGTGGCGGTGCAGACGCTGGGCGGGCTGATCTGGGCCGGCGGGGCGGCGGCGCGGATCACGACGCTGGAGCAGCGCGTGGGCGAGCAGCGGTTGGTCGCCGAACGTCTGGCGCGGCTGGAGGCCCAGGGCGAGGCGACGCGGGCGGCCGTGGACCGGATCGAACGGCGGCTGGAGGGGAAATGAGGGACGAACGCAATCTTCTCCCTCCCCGCTGCGGGGAGGGTGGTCGCGAAGCGACCGGGTGGGGGCGGCCCAAGAAGGCCGCACGATTGGAAACAAAACAGGTCGGTAGGATTTTTCCCGGCCGCCCCCACCCGGTCTCGCCTGACGGCTCGACCACCCTCCCCCGCGGGGGGAGGGAGCGTTCCGGTGCGCTCCAAATCGAAGGCTACGCCTCCCTGTGGGGCGTGGCGGACCTGAACGGGGACGTGGTGCAGGCGGGGGCCTTCGCCGACAGTCTGGCGCGGACGGGGGCCGCAGGGGTGCGGATGCTGAACCAGCACGACGCCCATGCGCCGGTCGGCGTGTGGGAGCAGATCGTCGAGGACGCGCGCGGCCTGTTCGTCCGCGGACGGATCGAGGACTGGTCGCCCCAGGCCCGGTTCGCCGCCGCTCTGAGCCGGGCCGGGGCGCTGGACGGCCTGTCCATCGGCTATCGCGCCGCCAGGGCCCGGCGCGAGGGACGGTTGAGGGTGTTGAGCGCGGTCGAGCTGTGGGAGGTGTCGTTGGTGACGTTCCCGATGCTGCCGGGCGCGCGGTTCAGCGTGACTTGAGGGCCTGGAAGACGCCCTGGCGGTCCAGCTGGTCCGCGAGGGCGGCCATCTGAACGCGGCCCTTCTTGCCGTGGATGGAGCGCAGCATCCAGCCCGCCGCGATCAGGGCGAAGACCCAGCTGAAGCGGAAGACGGCGACGGCGAGGAGGACCGCCACGGCCGCCAGGACGTAGGCGCCCAGATAGACCAGGGCCAGCCGCCCCCCGCGCGAGGCGGTCGGGTCGGACAGGCCGGCCAGGATGTCGGCGCCCGAAGGCGTGGGCCGGACGGCGACGGGGGGCGGCGTTTCGGCCGGTTTCGGGGCGGGCCTGGGCGCGGGCTTGGAAGCCGGCTTCGGAGCCGCCGTCGGGGCGGGCGTCGCGGGAACGGCGGCGCGGCGCCGGGGCGAGACGGGCTCCGGCGCGGGACGTGCAGGGCGATAGAGGATGGAGCGGCCGGTGTCGTCGACGATGAAGACTTCGTCGAAGACGGTGTCGGCGAAGTCGATGGCGCGGGTGTCCTGGCCATAGCTCCAGCCGTGCAGGGCGATCAGACGGCCCTGGCGCAGCTCGACCTGGAAGCCGATCGGCTGGGCCAGGCCTCCGACCATGGCGTGGACCGTGCCGAACAGGCCGGTGGCGTCGGGATTGGCGGCCGGCCGGTTCGCATCGACGACCATCTGCGAATAGAGGCCGGCGCCGGTGTTGCGGCGCAGGCCCGGAGAACTGGCGGCGACCTGGGCGGCCAGATCGGGCACGCGGTCGCCCATCTGCCAGACCAAGGCGTCCATGACGGCGCTTTCGAGTGGCGTCAGATGGGACATCAGGCGGGCGTCAAAGAGCGGCGAAGGGGCGGCGACCTGAAGGCGCAGCCTGGGCGACATAATAGCGGTGCATCTGCGCCAGATATCCGATGATGCGAATGGCTATCGCGGTGACGAACAGGGTGATGAAGACCGGCCAATAGGGCAAGAGCGGCGCACCCGTTCGACGTGACAGAGCGCCTAGCGGATCGTCCATCACGACCATGGCTAGCAGCAAGGCAATGCTGGTCAAATCCAGAACAAGCACTGCGGTTGAGACAGGCTTTGACAGCCGTGCGCCCCAGAAAGCCATCGCCGACAGAAGCGGTCGAGGGAGGGTTTCGATGGGGGCAGGGTCCGAAATCCGCAGGGTTTCGCCGAGTGGCGCAAGATTGGCTTCATCGGACATTTGCAGGCGCTGCAAGGGAGAAAGCCTGCGGAGACTGGCGCGCCGTCGCCTCCGTTCGATCAGCGCAAATGCGATGGAGACGGCGAGCCCGCCGAAGAGGATCAGCATCCCCATCAGAGACGGCCATGCCGCTTCTGGCCGTGACGCGTGTCTGAACAAGGCCAAGGCGAGAAACGCTCCAAACGGCGCAATTATCCAGGCGAGCTTGAGCAGCCAGGAGCGGCGCAGGCTTTCGATCCAATTCGAGGTCGTGTCGGTCACGCCTCGACCCTAACCGCAACACGCGGTTCTTCAACCGGAGAGATCATGAAAGAGACCAAACAGGCCTCGGGTCAGCCCGAGGCGGGCGCCGTCGTGCGCGAGATGATGGCGGCGTTCGAGGCGTTCAAAGGGGCGAACGACGCCCGGATGAGCGAGATCGAGAAGAAGGCGGCGGCCGACGTGCTGCTGGAGGAGAAGGTGGCGCGCATCGACCAGGCGGTCGCGGCGGCCCAGGCGCGACTGGATCGGGTGATGAGCCAGAGCCGGCGTCCGGCCCTGGGCGGCGAACCGGCCGAACCCGTGTCGGCGCCCGAGGCCAAGGCGGCCTGGGACGGCTATCTGAAGACGGGGCAGTCCCAAGGTCTGGAGATCAAGGCTGGACTGAGCACGGGCGCGACCTCGGGCGGCTATGTCGTGCCCTATGAGACCGAGCGGGCCATCGAGCGGCGGCTGATGACGGTGTCGCCGATGCGCGAGATCGCCACGGTGCGGACGGTGGCGGCGGGGGTGTTCAGGAAGCCCGTCTCCACCGCCGGGGTGACGGCCGGCTGGGTGGCCGAGACGGCGGCGCGGCCGGAGACGGACCCGGCGACCCTGGCCCTGCTGGAGTTTCCGTCGGCCGATCTCTACGCCAGTCCGGCGGCGACCCAGGCCCTGCTGGACGACGCCATGATCGACCTGGACGAATGGCTGGCGGCCGAGGTGGAGGACGCCTTCGCCGCTCAGGAGACCCAGGCGTTCGTCAACGGCGACGGGACGAACAAGCCGCGCGGCTTCCTGACCTATCCCACGGTGGCGGACACCGGCCAGACCTGGGGCCAGATCGGTTTTGTCGCCTCGGGCGCGGCGGGCGGTTTCGCGGCCAGCAATCCGACCGACAAGCTGATCGACCTCGTCTATGCGCCCAAGGCCCAGTACCGGCCGAACGGGCGGTTCGTGATGAACCGGCGCACGGTCTCGGCGGTGCGCAAGTTCAAGGACGCGGACGGCAACTATATCTGGCAGCCGCCGGCGCGGCTGGGTGAAACGGCCAGCCTGCTGGGCTATCCGGTCACGGAGATCGAGACGATGCCGGACGTCGCCGCCAACAGCCTGTCCATCGCGTTCGGGGATTTCCAGCGCGGCTATCTGATCGTGGACCGGGCCGGCGTGCGGGTGCTGCGCGATCCGTTCACGGCCAAGCCCTATGTGCTGTTCTACACCACCAAACGGGTCGGCGGCGGGGTGCAGAACTTCGACGCGATCAAGGTGATGAAGTTCGCGGCGAGCTGATCGCGAGGCGCGTTTCTCCCTCCCCCTGCCGGGGGAGGGAGCTTTCTGAATCTGACAACGGAGACGGCCATGGCGCAACCGGTGACGGTGGCTGAGGCGAAGCTGTTCCTGCGCGTGGGGCACGCGGACGAGGACGGGCTGATCGGGATGCTGCTGGAGGCGGCGCAGACCCGGGTGGAGGCGGATGTGGGTCTGAGCCTGACGTCGAGCGCGCCGGCGCCGCTGAGGCTGGCGATCCTGATGCTGGCGCTGGCGGCCTATGAGCGGGGCGAGGCGGCGATGGCGGCCACGTCTGTCGAAGCCTGGGTCGCCCCCTATCGGGTGGTGCGGCTGTGAGCGGGGCGATGCGGATGCTGGCGGGCCTGTACCGGCCGGTCGAGAGCCAGACCCCCTATGGCGGGCGCAGCGTGACGTTCGAGGCGATGGGATCGGCCTGGCTGGCGTGCGGGGCGCGCAGGCGGTCCGAGCGGGGCGAGGGCGACGAACACCACGCGGTGGAGACGATGAGCGCCGAGACGCGGGACGACCCGCGCCTGGAGACGGGACGGGTGCTGCGCTTCGGCGGGGCGGACTGGGGGATCGTGACCGTCCGGCCGCTGAGACCCGGCCGCGTCGGGCTGGAGCTGGAGCGCAGGCGATGAGGGATCACGAGAGCGCGCTGCAGAAGGCGATGCTGGCGCGGCTGAAGGCCGATCCGGCGCTGGACGCCCTGTTGGCCGGGCGGGTGTTCGACCAGGCGCCCGAGGGAGCCGAGACGCCCAATCTGGTTGTCGGCCGGTGCGAGAGCCGGCCGGTGGCGGCCGCGGACTGCGGCGTGGAGCAGCGGCTGACGCTGACGGTCGTGTCGCGCTTTGCGGGGATGGAAGAGGCCAAGGCCGTGGCCGCCGCCGTGCGCGCCTGTCTGGAGGCGGCGGCGCTGGAGGCCGACGGCGTGCGGACAGCGACCCTGAGGACCGTCTTCAGCGACGTGTTCCGGGCAGGCGACGGGCGGCGAACCTATGCGGTCGTGCGGCTGAGGGCCGTGACCGAGGAAACGGGAGAGGACGAATGACCGCACAGGCGGGCAAGGACATATTGCTGAAGATCGAGGGCGCCCCAGTGGCGTCTCCGGGCGTATTCACCACGGTGGCGGGGCTGAGGGCGCGGACGATTTCGCTGAACGCCAAGACGGTGGAAGCGACGGACGGCGACAGCGCCGGGCGGTGGCGCGAACTGCTGGCCGGGGCGGGGGTGAAGTCGGCGGCGGTGTCGGGGCAGGGGATCTTTCGCGACGCGGCGTCGGACGCCCTGGTGCGCGAGGCCTTCTTCGACCAGGCGGCCAAACGCTGGCGGCTGATCGTGCCGGACTTCGGCGTGCTGGAGGGGCCGTTCCTGGTCGCGGCGCTGGAATACGCCGGCACGCACGAGGGCGAGGCGACCTTCGCCCTGAGCCTGGCCAGCGCCGGGGCCATCGGGTTCAGCGCGACATGATCGGGGCCAATGGCGCGCGGGGCGAGGCCGTCGTGACCCTGGACGGGGCGCCGCGTCGGCTGTGCCTGACGTTGGGGGCGCTGGCGGAGATCGAGACGGGGCTGGGGGTCGAAGGACTGGCGGCGTTCGCGGAGCGGATGAAGGCCCTGTCGGCGCGCGACCTGATGGTGGTTCTGGCGGCCCTGCTGCGCGGCGGGGGGGAGAATGCGCCGGACGTGGCGGCGGTCGATCCGCGCGAGGCGGCCGGGGCCGTGGCGCGGGCCTTTGCAGCGGTCGCCGCATGACGCCCTGGGGCGAGATGCTGCGGACGGCGGCGCTGCTGGGCGTGGCGCCCGAGGCGTTCTGGCGGCTGTCTCTGAAGGAATGGCGGAGCCTGACCCAGGCGCCGGGGGCGGCGACGCCGATGGGGCGTGGAACGCTGGCGCGACTGATGGAGGAATGGCCCGATGGCGGGTGAGGACGAACGGCTGGACGCCGTGCCGATCAAGGCGGCCGAGGCGGCGGCCGCGCTGGAGTCGTTGAAGGCGCCGGCGCAGGAGGCTGCGACCGCCATCGAGGACGCCTTCGGGCGGGCGGGCGACAGCCTGACCCGGTCCCTGGCGCGGGCGGCGGCGGACGGAGAGGTGACGCTGGCCGAACTGGCGCGGGCGGTGCTGAACGCGGTCAATTCCGCGGCGGGATCGAACGGGGGCCTGAGCGGCGCGATCCAGGCGGTCCTGTCCAGTTTCGGCGGGGCGCGGGCGGACGGCGGGCCGGTGCTGGGCGGCGGCGCCTATCTGGTCGGAGAGCGTGGGCCGGAGGTGTTCCGACCGACGACGGGGGGCGAGATCGGCCCGGCGGCGGGCGGCGCGGTGACGGTCAATGTGACGGTGGACGGCGGCGCGCAGGGCCTTCTGCGGTCCGAGGCGCAGATCGCCCAGATGCTGGCCCGCGCGGTCAGCCTGGGGGCGCGGCGGATGTAGAAACGCCGCCCCGTCGAGGACGGAGCGGCGCGAAGACGTTCAGGCGAGGGAGCCCTATTCGCCCTTGGGGTTGGGGCCGAAGCGGTTTTCGCCCTTCTGGCTGTCGACCAGGCCGATCCACAGCAGGAAGACGAAGCCCGTCAGCAAGGCCAGGCCGAACAGGCCCATGGCCGGACCCATCAGGGCCAGGGCGGCGGCGGGGTTGCCCTCGTAATAGTCTTCCGAGAAGCCGTTGGCGGCCATGCCGCCGAACATCATCACGACGCCGATGATGCTGAGCGCGATGGAGGCGACGTAGGGCGCCACGACGTACCAGCCGGTCTTGCCCATGTCGTGCAGGCGCTTCACCGAGATGGCGACGTGGCCCCAGATGGAGGCCAGCCAGACGATCAGCCCGATCAGCGGAATCCAGCCCAGCACCACATTGGCGCCGAACAGGATCAGAAAGCCGATCCAGAAATGCGAGCGGCGCAGGCGACCCTCGAACGACAGGAGCGCGGTCTTGAAATCGAAGCCCGAGCCGGGTGCGGCGGTCGCCGTGGCGAAGCCCGCGACGCCGGTCGGCGTCGGGCCGCCGGCCAGGATCAGGATCTGGGTCGCGACCGAGCCTTCGGGCACGAAGTCGACGCGGACGCCGGCGGCGGGCACGGCCGGAGATTGCAGCGCGGCCGAGGTGAAGTCGTAGCGCGCGCCGTCGTCGCCGCTGATCAGACCAATGCCGGTCGTGCTGTCGTAGCTGAGGATTTCGCCGCGCAAACGTGTCGCTCCCATGCGTGTCCGGCCCAAGCGGCCGAAGCGTCAGCATGGACGAGCGGCGGTCCGTGAACAAGTAAAAGGGAGGAAAGGTTGGCATGGCCTTTCATGAGGTGCGGCTGCCGGCGCGGCTGGCGTTCGGATCGACCGGCGGGATCGAGCGCCGGACCGAGATCACGATGCTGGCGTCCGGGCATGAACGACGGGCGACGCCCTGGGCCATGGGGCGCAGGCGCTATCTGATCGGCGCGAACCTGAGGTCGCTGGACGACATGGCCGAGCTGACCGCCTTCTTCGAGGCGCGGCGCGGGCGGCTGTACGGGTTCCGGTTCAAGGATTTCGCGGACTTCAAGTCCTGCGCGCCCACGGGGACGGTCGCGGCGACGGACCAGGCGTTGGGCGTCGGCGACGGGGTTCAGACGGTGTTCGCCCTGATCAAACGCTATGGCGACGTGGAGCGGCCGATCGTGAAGCCTGTGGCCGGGACGGTGCGGGCGGCGCTGGACGGGGTGGAGACGACGGCCTTTGCGGTCGAGGCGACGACGGGGGCGGTGACGTTCGCCGTCCCGCCGGGCGCGGGCGTGGCGGTCAGTGCGGGCTTCGTCTTCGACACCCCGGTGCGGTTCGACGCGGACCGGATCGAGACGACGCTGGAAAGCTTCGACGCCGGGCGGATGGCGGCGGTCCCCCTGATCGAAGTGCGGGTCTGAAGCGCGTTGCCGTTTTCAAAGCCGGATGACGCTGAGCGTGCGGCAGCGTGTGTCGCGCCAAGTCAGAGCGAATTTGTATGAGAAACATACCGAACGAAATGGCCGCCAGCATCGAGAGCGGGGTGGCGAGGCTGTGTCATGTCTGGCGGCTGGAGCGGTCGGACGGGACGGCGCTGGGGTTCACCGACCATGACCGCGATCTGACGCTGGAGGGCCTGGTCTGCCGGGCGAGCAGCGGCTGGACGGCGGGGGCGGCCGAGAGCGCGGTCGGGCTGACGGCGGGGACGGCGTCGGCGGCCGGGGCCCTGGACGATGCGGCGATCACCGAGGCCGATGTGGCGGCGGGCCTTTACGACGGGGCGACGGTCGAGCTGTGGCGGGCGGACTGGGCCGAGCCGACGACGAGGGTGCGGCTGTGGCGGGCGACTTTGACGCGCATCCGGCACGCGGCCGGGGCCTTCGTCGCCGAACTTGAAGGGCCGCTGGCGAAGCTGGAACCGGTGGTCGGGCGGACCTATGGCCGGATGTGCGACGCGCGTCTGGGCGATGCGCGCTGCGGCGTGGCCGCACCGGCTGGCCGGACCTGCGACAAGCGCTGGGAGACCTGCGTCGGGACGTTCGGCAACGGGGCGAACTTTCGCGGCTTTCCCGACGTGCCGGGCGACGATTTCCTGACAGCCTGGCCGGCGGGAAGCGTGCGGAACGACGGCGGGAGCCGGCGGTGAGGGAGGTCGCGATTTCTCCCTCCCCGGAACGGGGAGGGTCGTCGCGTAGCGACGGGGTGGGGACGGCCGCACGATCGGACACGAAAGGTCGGGTCGTCCCCACCCGGTCTCGCCTGCGGCTCGACCACCCTCCCGCGCGGGGGGAGGGAGAGGTCGGTGCGCGCGTCGTCGCATCGACCAGAGCCTGGCTGGGCACGCCCTATCGGCATCAGGCCAGCGTGAAGGGGGCGGGGGCGGACTGTCTGGGGCTGGTGCGCGGGGTGTGGCGCGAGGTGGTGGGCGAGGAGCCGGAGGTCCTGCCGCCCTATTCGGCGGACTGGGCAGAGGTCGGCGGGCGCGAGACCCTGCTGGAGGCTGCGGGGCGGTGGCTGCGGCCGGTTCCCCTGGCGCGGATGCAGGCGGGCGACGTTCTGCTGTTTCGGATGTCGCCCGGGGCGGCGGTCAAACACTGCGCCATCCTGAGCCAGGTCGAGGGCGCCGAGCCCCGGATGATCCACGCCTATTGGGGACGGGCGGTGGTCGAAAGCTGGATGGGCGGGTGGTGGCGGCGACGGCTGGTCGCGGCGTTTCGGTTTCCCGAGGAGAGATAGATGGCCCAGGTCATTCTGAGCGCGGTCGGGCAGCAGGTCGGCGGCGGGGTGGGGCGTGTGATCGGCGCGACCATCGGGCGGGCGATCGACGATCGCGCCATCGCCGGTCTGGGACCGGCGCGGCAGATCGGGCCGCGCCTGGAGACGCTGAAGGTGCAGGGCACGGCAGAGGGCGCGCCGATGGCCTGCCTGTTCGGCCGGGCGCGCGTGACGGGGCAGGTGATCTGGGCGGCGCGGTTTCTGGAGGCCAAGAACAAGGGACGGGCCGGCAAGGGCGGGCCGAAGACGGTGGACTATGTCTATTCGCTGAGTTTCGCCGTGGCCCTGTGCGAAGGGGAGATCGACGGGATCGGCCGGGTCTGGGCCGACGGACGGGCGATGGACCTGACGGGCGTGGTCATGCGGGTGCATCGCGGAGGCGAGGACCAGACGCCGGACCCCCTGATCGAAGCGGTCGAAGGGGCCGCGCCTGCCTATCGGGGCACAGCCTATGTGGTGTTCGAGGATCTGCCGCTGGGGCCGTTCGGCGACCGGGTTCCGCAGCTGAGCTTCGAGGTGTTCCGGCGGCCGCGCGGGGCGAAGCCGCGTCTGGAGGACCGGCTGGAGGGGGTGTGCCTGATCCCCGGCGCCGGGGAGTTCGCCTTGGCGACCCAGGCTGTGGTGCGCCGCGAGGGGCTGACGCGGACGACGGCGGAGAACGTGCACAACGGCGAGGGGCGGCCGGACCTGTTGGTCTCTCTGGACCAGTTGCAGGCGCAGTCGCCCAATCTGAAGCGCGTCAGCCTGGTGGTCGGCTGGTTCGGCGACGATCTGAGGGCCGGACAGTGTCGGGTGCGACCGGGGGTGGAGCGGGCCGACAAGCCGACCGAACCGATGACCTGGTCCGTGGCGGGCGTGGCGCGGCAGGACGCCTATGAGGTCAGCCGGGTGGGCGGGGCGCCGGCCTATGGCGGAACGCCGTCGGACGAGAGCGTGCGCCAGGCCATCCGCGAACTGAAGGCGCGGGGGCTGGAGGTGACGCTGTATCCTTTCGTCTTCATGGACTGTCCCGGCTATCCTTGGCGGGGACGGATCGCGGGGACGGACGGGGCGGGGGCGGCGGCCGAGGTCGCGGCCCTGTTCGGCGGGACGGAGGACTGGGGGCTGCGTCGGATGGCCCTGCACTACGCCCGGATCGCGGCCGAGGAGGGGGCGGACGGCCTGTTGATCGGATCGGAGATGCGGGGCCTGACCTGGACGCGCGATGCGGCGGGCGGCTTCCCGGCGGTCGGTCAGTTCCGAACGCTGGCGGCCGAGTGCCGGGCCGTGGTCGGGCCGGGCGTCGCGCTGTCCTACGCCGCCGACTGGAGCGAATATTTCGGGCGGCAGGCAGAGGGGGAGGTTCTGTTCCACCTGGATCCGCTGTGGGCCGATCCGAACATCGATCATGTGTCGATCGACTGGTATCCGCCGCTGACCGACTGGCGCGAAGGCGAGGGCGGCGTGGACGCCGCCCGGTTCGCGGGGGCGGCCGACCCGGCCTATCTGGCGGCGGGGGTGGCGGGCGGCGAGGGGTTCGACTGGTACTACGCCAGCGCGGCCGACCGGGCGGCCCAGGTGCGGACGCCCATCGTGGACGGGGCGCACGGCGAGGACTGGCTGTTCCGGCCCAAGGACCTGAAGGGCTGGTGGTCCAATCCGCACCACGACAGGCCGGGCGGGGTGCGGTCGGCGACGTCGACCGCCTGGGTTCCGGGAATGAAGCCGGTGCGGTTGACCGAGTTCGGCTGCGCCGCCGTGGACCGGGGCGGCAATGCGCCGAACCTGTTTCAGGACCCCAAGAGCGGCGAGAGCGCCCTGCCGCCCTGTTCGACCGGCGCGCGCGACGACGCGATGCAAAGGGCGGCGCTGGAGGCGGTGCTGGGGCATTTTGCAGACCCGGCGAACAATCCGGTCTCGAGCGTCTATGGCGGGCCGATGCTGGAGGGGGCGGACGCCTGGTGCTGGGACGCGCGGCCGTTTCCGGCCTTCCCCGCGCGGGGTGAGGTCTGGGCGGATGCGGGGGCGTGGCGGGCCGGACACTGGCTGAACGGCCGGCTGGCCGGCGACGGCGCCGATCTGATCGCGGCGGTGCTGACGCGCGGCGGGCTGGCGCCGGACGAATGGACGGTGCAGGGCGTCGAGGGGGCGGCTGCGGGCTATGTGATCGATCGGCCGATGCGGACGCGCGATGCGCTGGAGCCGCTGCTGGCCGCCTTCGATGCGACGGCGGCCGAGCGGGACGGGCGGGTGGCGGTGACGGGTCGCGCGGAGCCGTCGCTGGCGATTCTTGACGAGGCGCTGGTCCTGCCGGACGACGGGGCGTCGGAAACGACGACGCGCCGCCTGGAACGCCGGCCGGGCGCGGTGCGGGTGCGCTTCATCGACGAGACGGCCGACTATCAGACCGGAGCCGTGGTCGTGCGGTCGGAGGACACGGCGGCGACCGGGGGCGGGGTGGATATGGACCTGCCGGTCGTCTGCGGCGGGGGTCTGGCGCGTGCGACGGCCGAGCGGGCGCTGGAGGGGGAGGCGACGCAGACTCTGACCTTGACCCTGGCGCTGGGTCCGCTGGAGGCGCTGCAACTGGAACCGGGCGACGGGGTGAGGCGGGGCGAAAGGGACTGGCGCGTGACGCGCCTGGACCTGGATGAGACGCCCAAGGCCGTGCTGGAGCCGGCGTCGGCGCCTCGGCGGGTGGTCGAGGACGACGACTGGCGCGGCGGGGAGACGCCGGGGACGGTGGGGGCGCCGTTCCTGGCGCTGCTGGATTTGCCGCCGCTGATGGGGCGCGAGACGGACGCGCGGCCGTTGATGGCGGTGGCGGCCGATCCGTGGCGGCCGATGCGGTTGCATGCCGGAGCGTCCGAACAGACGCTGACGCCGCGCGGAGAGGCGACGACGCCGGCGACGGCGGGCGTGCTGGTTCAGCCGCTGGGGCCGGGGCTGCGTCATCGCTGGGACGAAGCGCAGGCGCTGACGGTGCGGGTCGAGGGCCTGTCGCCGCAAAGCGCGTCGAAAGAGGCGGTGCTGGGCGGCGCCAACGCCCTGGCCGTTCGGACGACGGCGGGATGGGAGGTGATGCAGTATCGAACCGCGACCCTGGTCGGCGGCGATGTCTGGCGGCTGACAGGCCTGTTGCGCGGGCAGCAGGGGACGGAGGCGGAGATGCGGGCGGGCGCGGCGGCGGGCGCGGTCGTGATCTTTCTGGACGACAGCCTGACGCGGGTCGAGATCGGACCGGGCGAGCGGGGGGCGCCGCTGATCTGCCGCGCCGGTCCCGCCGGGGCGGCGCCGGGCGGGGCGGGCTTTTCCGAGGCGGCGTTCACCCTGGAAGGGCGGCAGGCGCGCCCCTGGTCGCCCAGCGGCGTGACGGTCGAGGCGACGACGGCGGGGCGGATCGTGCGCTGGACGCCGCGCGTGCGGCTGTACGGCGATCCGTGGGATGGAGAGCCGGGGGCGGTCGATCCCCTGCGGTTCCGCCTGAGGGTGCTGGACGGCGACGCGGTGCGACGCACGATGACGGTCGAGGGGGAAGAAGCCGTGTACGCCGCAGCCGATCTGGCGGCGGACTTTCCGAGCGGGCCGGGGGCTGCGGCGCGGATCGCCGTGAGCCAGTGGGGTGAGGGATGGGGATGGGGCGTCGAGGCGGAAATCGCGCTGGACTGACGATTATGGGCGATTATGGACGTCCGACCCTTTCAGGGCGGCGAGCCATGGCTTAACTGACAGCCTCTTTCCTTATTCAGTCGGAGCGACATCGGACGTGGCAGGCGATCCCTACAAGGAACTGGGCGTTTCCAAGGGCGCGAGCGCGGACGAGATCAAGAAGGCGTTCCGCAAGCTGGCCAAGGACCTGCACCCGGACAAGAATCCGGGCGACAAGGCCGCCGAGGAGCGGTTCAAGCGGATCACGGCCGCCTTCGACATCGTCGGCGACAAGGAGAAGCGCGCCAAATACGACGCGGGCGAGATCGACGCCGACGGCAAGGAGCAGTTCCGGGGCTTCGGCGGGGGCGCTCGCCCCGGCGGCAATCCGTTCGGTCAGGGCGGCGGCTTCGGCGGTTTCTCCAGCGGCGGCGGCGGCGGGCCGGGCGGCCGGGCCAGTTTCGACGGCGTCGATCTGGACGATCTGTTCGGCATGTTCGGCGGGGCGGGACGGCAGCGCGGCGCGCGCGACTTCACCGCGCGCGGCCAGGACGTGAAGGCGACGCTGGACATCAGCCTGGAGGACGCCATCGCCGGTGCGACGCGGCGCATCCAGTTCTCGGACGGGCGGACGCTGGACGTGACCATCCCCAAGGGGGCGTCGGACGGCCAGACCATCCGTCTGCGCGGCCAGGGCGCGCCGGGACGGGGCGCGGAGAACGGCGACGCCCTGATCGAACTGCGGATCGAACCGCACCCGATCTATCGCCGCGAAGGGGCGGACCTGACCATGGACCTGCCGGTGTCGGTTCCCGACGCCGTTCTGGGCGCCAAGGTGCGCGTGCCGACGCCCGAGGGGGCGGTGCAGATGACCATTCCGGCGGGCTCGAACTCGGGCAAGGTGCTGCGGCTGAAAGGACGCGGGGCCTTCGACAAGGGACGACGCGGAGACCTGATGGCGCGGCTGGTCGTGACCCTGCCGGATCAGCCGGACGAGGCGCTGACCAAGTTCGCAGAGGACTGGCGCACCAATCGACCCTATACGCCAGGACGCTGAGCGCTCAAGCGGCGCGGAGCTCAGTACGCGGGAGAGACATGACATGATCGCCAGGCCCGACATCAAGCCCGCGCGGCCGTGGTTCTCGTCCGGCCCGACGGCGAAACGGCCGGGGTATCGGCTGGGCGGTCTGCCGCAGGACCTGCTGGGGCGGGGCATCCGTGCGCCCGAGGTGGTCGAGCGGTTCGCCCACGGCCTGCGGCGCACGCGCGCGGTGCTGGAGGTTCCCGAAAGCCATGTCCTGCTCTACACGCCCGGCTCCGACACCGGGGCGGTGGAGGCGGCGCTGTGGAACCTGCTGGGCGAACGGCCGGTGCAGGTCGTGGCCTTCGAGAATTTCGGCCTGACCTGGCTGGCGGACGTGCGCGATCATCTGAAACTGGCGCCCGAGGCCATGACGGCGCCGTGGGGCGATCTGCCGGACCTGAGCCAGGTGGATTGGTCGAAAGACGTGGTGTTTCCGTGGAACGGCACCACCTCGGGCGTGCGCGTGCCGGACGGCGACTGGATCGCCGACGACCGCGCGGGGCTGGCCATCTGCGACGCGACATCGGCCGCCTTCGCCATGCCGCTGCCGTGGGACAAGCTGGATGTGGTGACGTTCAGCTTCCAGAAGGCGCTGGGGGGCGAGGCCGGGATCGGGGTCATGGCCCTGTCGCCGCGCGCCGTGGCGCGGCTGGATTCCTATCGGCCGGATCGGCCCATCCCCAAGGTGCTGCGGATCACCGACGGCAAGGGGTTCGACCGGGCCCTGGCCGACGGGGTGGCGATGAACACCTTTTCGGTCCTGACCATCGAGGACTGGATCGACGCCCTGGACTGGGCCGAGGGCGTGGGGGGCTTAAGCGAACTGATCCGCCGCACCGACGCCAATTATGCGGCCCTGGCCGACTGGGTGGCGCGGACCGACTGGATCGACTTCCTGCCCGAACGGCCCGAGATCCGTTCGACCACCTCGGTCTGCCTGAAGTTCGTGGATCCGCGCGTGACAGGCCTGGACGACAAGGGTCAGAAGGCCTTCGTCACCCGCTTCAAGGCCCTGCTGGAGGGCGAGGGCGCCGTGTTCGACATGGAGCCGCATCGGAATGCGCCTCCGGGCCTGAGGCTGTGGTGCGGCTGTACGGTGGAGACGGCAGACGTGGTCGCGGCGACGCCTTGGCTGGAGTGGGCGTTCGAGAAGGCGGCGGCCTTTGATTCAGATAGAAGTTGAATCTTAGGACTAGTCACGCCATATATTAGGTATCACTTTTTCCCCGCTGGACACGCCCCGAAAGGGGCCTCCGGCGGGGTTATTGATTCTTGGGCTCAAGTTCTGCAACCTTTGCGGCATGGCCCATCTCCCCCAGGTTATCAGAGCTGTCGCATTCTTCGACGGTCAGAACCTTTTTCACAGTGCAAAAGCGGCGTTCGGCTATCCCTTTCCAAACTTTGACCCTGTCGCTTTGACAAAAGCGGTTTGCGCGGCTCAGAGCTGGAAGGTCCAAGGGGTGCGATTTTACACCGGCGTTCCGGATGCGACCGATAACCCCTTCTGGCATCACTTCTGGACGGCCAAGGGCGCACAAATGGGGCGGGAAGGCGCCTTTATCTGCACGAGGCCGCTTCGATACAGAAACAAGCAAGTCAGATTGCCTGATGGATCATTCCATACATTTTTAGATGGAGACGAGAAAGGCATAGACGTCAGGATCGCGCTCGACGTCATCCAGATGGCGCACCGCGATGAGTATGATGTGGCCTTGCTGTTTTGCCGCGATCAGGATCTTGCGGAGGTGGCGTCGGAAATCAGGCTCATCGCTACGCAGCAGGATCGTTGGATCAAGGTCGCTTCGGCCTATCCCTTCAGCCCAGCTACAAAGGGTTGGAGAGGCATAAACAAGACGGATTGGATCAAGATCGACAGGGCGATGTACGATGCCTGTATCGATAAGCGAGACTATCGACCTAAAAAGCCATTGGCTTGACGCGACACCGGACGATTCCCCCGCTATAGGCTGCGCCCGCATTCAGCGGAGACAGTGCTTTGGCGAACGTGGCGGTGGTCGGCGCCCAGTGGGGCGACGAGGGCAAGGGCAAGATCGTGGACTGGCTGTCCAACCGCGCCGACATGGTGGTGCGGTTCCAGGGCGGGCACAATGCGGGCCACACCCTGGTCGTGGACGGCAAGGTCTATAAGCTGGCGCTGCTGCCCTCCGGCGTGGTGCAAGGCAAGCCGTCGATCATCGGCAACGGCGTGGTGGTCGATCCCTGGCATCTGGTCGGGGAGATCGAGAAGATTCAGGCGCAGGGCGTGGCGATCACGCCCGACATCCTGACCATCGCCGACAACGCCTGTCTGATCCTGCCCATCCACCCCGCGCTGGACGTGGCGCGGGAAGCGGCGGCCAGCGCGCCGGGCGCCAAGATCGGCACGACCGGACGCGGCATCGGCCCGGCCTATGAGGACAAGGTGGGACGTCGCGCCATTCGCGTCTGCGACCTGGCCAACGAAGACGACTTGAAGGTCAAGATCGACCGGCTGCGCTCGCACCACGATCCATTGCGGGCAGGTCTGGGCCTGGAGCCGATCGACCCCGAGGCCCTGCTGGCGCAGTTGCTGGAGATCGCGCCCAAGATACTGCCCTATGTAAAGCCGGCCTGGCGGGTGCTGGATCAGGCGCAGAAGACCGGCAAGCGCGTGCTGTTCGAGGGGGCGCAGGGCGCGTTTCTTGACGTCGATCACGGCACCTATCCCTATGTCACCAGCTCCAACACCGTGGCGGGACAGGCGGCGGCGGGCTCGGGCATCGGGCCGCGCGGCGTCGGCTATGTGCTGGGGATCGTGAAGGCCTATACGACCCGGGTGGGCGAGGGACCGTTCGCCTGCGAACTGAACGACGCGGTCGGCGAGCATCTGGCGACCGTGGGGCGCGAGGTCGGGGTGAACACCGGCCGGGCGCGCCGCTGCGGCTGGTTCGACGCCGTGCTGGTGCGTCAGTCCGTGGCGATAAACGGCATCGACGGCATCGCCCTGACCAAGCTGGACGTGCTGGACGGGCTGAAGACGCTGAAAATCTGCGTCGGCTATCGGGTCAATGGCGAGGTGCTGGATTATCTGCCCAGCAGTCTGAAGGATCAGGCGGCGGCCGAGCCGGTGTTCGAGGAATTGGACGGCTGGGACGAGAGCACGGGCGGCGTGCGCAGCTTCAAGGACCTGAACGCCCACGCCCTGAAATATGTGCGCCGGATCGAGGAACTGATCGGCGCGCCGGTCGCCCTGCTGTCCACCAGCCCCGAGCGGGACGATACGATCCTGATGCGCGACCCCTTCCTGGGGTGAGGTCGCGATTCAAGGCGTTTTAACCAGATCGATATAAGGGTTTTCGCGTAAAGACGACGGAGCCCTTCCTTGTTCGCCGCTGACCCCAAGACGCTGAGCCGCCTCGAACCTGTCGTGCGGCGGACGATCATCATCGACCCCAACGCCTCGGCGGTGCGGTTGCTGGCGGACGTCATGAAGGGGTTGGGCGCGCGCGAAATCTATTCCGAGAGCGACGAGGAGCGGGCTCTGGAACTGGCGCGTGACGTCGAGCCCGGCATCATCTTCATCGAGCGGTCGGGCGAGACGCTGAATGGCGAGACGCTGGCGCGCCGCATCCGCCGTTCGAACATGGTCTGCCGCATGTCGCCGATCATCATGGTGACGAACGAGGCCACGGCCGCCGCCATCAAGGGCGCGCGCGACGCCGGGGTGCATGAATTCCTGAGAAAGCCGTTCACGACCGGCGACCTGTTCAAGCGGGCCCTGAACGTGGCGACGAAGCCGCGACCCTGGGTCGAGGCGGTGGGGTACGTCGGGCCTGATCGTCGACGCTTCAACTCGGGCGAATATTCGGGAACGCGCAAACGGCGGGGCGACGCGGCGGCCGATTCCGTGGAGGCCACGCGCGATCAGGCGATCCGGATACTGGTCGCGGCCATGACCCAGTTCGACCAGGACCCCGCCCAGGCCACGCGCGCTATCCGCCAACAGGCCGCGACGCTGAAGGCGGTGGCGGTCAAGACATCCGACACGCAGCTTGCGATCGCCGCGGGCGGGCTGGAGGCCTATATGACCGCCGGACCGGCGACCAAGGCCGGGCTGGCCCAGCCGATCGGCGCGATCATGGCCCTGGCGCAACCGTCGGCCGCGCCAATGGCGCAAGCGTCCTGATCCAGCCTGGCGGGACGGCGCCTCAGGCGTCGACCAGGTTGCGCTCTTCAGCCGCCGCACGCATGGCCTTCTGCAGCTTTTCGAAGGCGCGGACCTCGATCTGACGCACGCGTTCGCGCGACACGCCGTACTGGCCGGCAAGCTCCTCCAGGGTAACGGGATCGTCCTTGAGGCGACGCTCGGTCAGGATGTGTTTTTCGCGGTCCGTCAGCTCCTCCATGGCCTCCTGCAGAAGGCTCATGCGGATGCCCTTTTCCTCGTCGTCGGCAAGCTGGGTCTCCTGGGAGACGGCCGTATCGTCGGCCAGCCAGTCCTGCCATTCGCTTTCGCCGTCCGAGCGGAGCGGCGCGTTCAGCGAGGCGTCGCCGCCCAGGCGGCGGTTCATGTCGGTGACTTCCTGCTCGGACACGCCCAGCTTGGTGGCGATGGCGGAGAGGTGTTCGGGGTGCAGGTCGCCTTCCTCGAAGGCCGAGATCTGGCTCTTGGCCTTGCGCAGGTTGAAGAACAGCTTCTTCTGCGCCGCCGTGGTGCCCATCTTCACCAGCGACCAGCTGCGCAGGATGTATTCCTGAATGGACGCGCGGATCCACCACATGGCGTAGGTGGCCAGGCGGAAGCCCTTGTCGGGATCGAACTTCTTGACGGCCTGCATCAGGCCGACGTTGCCCTCGGAAATCACTTCGCCGATCGGCAGGCCGTAGCCGCGATAGCCCATGGCGATCTTGGCCACCAGGCGAAGGTGGGAGGTGACGAGACGGTGGGCGGCCTCGGGGTCCTGGTGCTCTGACCAACGCTTGGCGAGCATGAACTCCTCGTCCTTGGTTAGCATCGGAAATTTGCGGATTTCCGTCAGATAACGCGACAGGCCCTGTTCAGGCGACATCACCGCGAGCGTGTTGTTGGCAGCCATATTAAGGTCCCTCCGACCGTCTAGACGAGCGGGTTCTCCGGTATCGGCCACCGAGCGTGCGCCGACCTCTCACCCCTCAACCGGCAAAGTAGCGATGGGTTGCCGCCTTTTTTAGGGGCGGATCGTCACACGATGGCGTGACCGTAACCCAGGCGCCACTCGCGCCGATCAACGTCCCATATGGGGCATGTCAGTTTTTATTCAAGACTATGTGCGTCAGAGGCCCAGAATGGTGCGATAGGTCGGGTGGACCACGTCCGCATGCTCGGGATGCTTCTGCACATAGGCCGCGAAGAAGGGGCAGACCGGCAGGATCAGCAGGCCGCGCGCCCGGGCGTCGGCAAGGACATGGCGGGCCAGCCGGCTGGCGATCCCCTGTCCTTCCAGCCGTTCCGGCACCAGGGTTTCGGTGATCATCAGATTGGGCGGGGACAGATTGTAGGTGACGACCGCCGTCTCGCCGTCGACGGCCAGTTCGTAACGGCTGCGGCTGGCGTTGTCGTGGATTTCGGGGTCGAGCATGGGCGGCCTCACAGGTCGGCGAGCAGGGATTGAAGCCGCAGCATATCCGGAGGCGGGGCGGTTTCGAAACGCAGGCGTTCGCCGGTCACGGGGTGAATGAAGCCCAGGACGGCGGCGTGCAGCGCTTGTCGGGTCAGGCCGGCCTCGGCGATAGCGGCGCGAACGGGGGCCGCCGGACTGCCCGATCCATAGACGGCGTCGCCCAGGATCGGAGCGCCCTTCGAGGACAGGTGGACGCGAATCTGATGGGTGCGACCGGTGTGCAGGGTGCAGGCGACCCGCGCGGCCAGGGGCGCGCCGCCAGGGCGCACGGGTTCGCCGAAGGTCTGGTGGACGACATAGTCGGTGACGGCTTCACGGCCGCCGGTCTTCAGCACCGCCATCTTCTTGCGGTCACCGGTGGAGCGGCCGATGCGGGTCGCGAGCCGGCCCTGGGCGGGCGACGGCGCGCCGCGCGTCAGGGCGATGTAGGTGCGCTCAATGTCATGAGCGGCGAACAGGGCGGACAGCCCCGCATGGGCGCGGTCGGTCTTGGCCGCGACCATGACGCCCGAGGTGTCCTTGTCCAGGCGATGGACGATGCCGGGGCGGGCGACGCCGCCGATGCCCGACAGGCTGTCGCCGCAATGGGCCAGAAGCGCATTGACCAGGGTGCCGGTCTCCGAACCCGGCGCCGGATGGGCGGCCATGCCGGCGGGCTTGTCGATCACGATCAGGTCCGCATCCTCGTAGAGGACCGTCAGGGGGATAGCCTCGGCCTGCGGGGTTGCGGGCGTGGGCGGGGGCACCACGACGGTGTAGAGGCCGGGCAGGGCCTTGGCCGAGCCGCCGGTCAGAACCTGGCCGTCACGGCGGACGGCGCTGTCGGCCAGCAGCGCCTGGAGGCGCGCGCGCGACAGGGCGGGAAAAGCGTCCGCCAGGGCCTTGTCCAGGCGGACGCCGGTTGCGTCGATGCGCGCTTCCAGCCGCTCGCCCAGCGAGGCGTTCAGAGCGGCGTCCAGCGGCGCGTCTTCGTCGTCGATCAGATCAGGGTCGGCCACGCCCCTTCCTAGCACGACCGGCCGCTTGCGCGAGGGCGGTATGGCGGTCGATAGTGCGTCGGGGCGTAGGGGATATTCGATGAGGCGATGGATCATCGCGGGCGGTGTCGTCGCCCTGGCGGCCCTCTCGGGCAGTTGCACGACCATGAGCAAGGACGAATGCCTGGCCGGCGCCTGGGGCGAGAAGGGCTATGCCGACGGGGCGGCAGGCTATCCGATGACGCGTTTGGACGACCACGCCAAGGCCTGCGCCAAGTTTCAGGTCGCGCCCAATCCGGCCGCCTATGAATCGGCGCGCGAGGATGGATTGCGGACCTATTGCACCCTGCGGCGCGGCTGGGAGGAAGGACGGTCGGGGAACACCTACTACGGAGTCTGCCGGCCCGAGGAGGAGGCGGCCTTCCTGCCCGCCTATCAGGACGGGCGGCGGCTGCACGATGTGGAAGAAGCCGTGTCCTCGGCCGAAAGCGCGCTGAACAGCGCCGAGGCCCGCATCGCTGATCGCGAGGACAAGCTGGAGGCCAAGGAGCGCGAACTGCGCGGCGAAGGTTTGACGGACGAACAGAAGGAACGGGTGCGCGACCGCATCAACGAGGTGCGCGGCGAAATCCGCCAGGCGCATCGCGCGGCGCGGGAGGCGCGCGACGCCCTGGATCAGGCGGAATGGGACCTGCGCCGGGTGCGGCTGGACCTGACCGGCCGCTATCCGATCTGAGCGAGGGCCGATGTCGGTCCGACAAGCATGACACCCCCAGCAGGCCGCGGTGCGGGCGCGCGAAAAAGCCGTTTCCAAACGACATTCAGCGGCGAGAGGCCATAGTCCTCGCGGCCGTCAGACGTCGACGGCGGCGTCCAGGGCGTTTTCCTGGATGAACTCGCGGCGGGGTTCGACGACGTCGCCCATCAGCTTGGCGAACAGGTCGTTGGCGTCTTCCTCGTGTTCGACCGAGACCTGCAGCAGGTTGCGGGCATGAGGGTCCAAGGTGGTTTCCCACAGCTGTTCGGGATTCATCTCGCCCAGACCCTTGTAGCGCTGGATCGACAGGCCCTTCTTGCCGGCGTCCAGAACCGCGTTCAGCAGGTCCAACGGGCCGCGGATAGCCGCGGTCTTGTCCTTGCGGCGATAGACGGCGGGGGCGATGAAAACGCCTTCGAAAGCGACGGCGCGTTCGGCCAGACGGCGGGCGTCCAGCGAGCGGATCAGCGTCTCTTCCAGCACGATGGTCTCCTGCACCGCACGACGGGTGCGCGAGAAGACGACGGCGCCTTGCGCGCCCGGAACGCCGGACCATTCCCCGTCGCCTTCCTCGGCATAGAGGTTCAGGCGCTGGGCCGTCTCGGCGACGCTTTGGGCGATGTTGGCGTTGTCGGCGAACAGGCCGGCTAAGGCCGCCTGTTCGATGGCGAAGGCGGGAGCACGCTGGCTAAGGCGATCGACCCCGGCGCTGAAAGCCTTGGCCTCGCGCACCAGCGACTGCAGGTCCAGACCCATGCGGCGTTCGCCGTTCGACAGGTCCAGTTCGGCCTCCGACGAGCCTTCCTCGATCAGATAGGCGTCCATCTCGGCCTGATCCTTGAGGTAGCGGCTCTGCTTGCCCTTGGAGACCTTATAGAGCGGCGGCTGGGCGATATAGACGTGGCCCCGCTCGATCAGCTCGGGCATCTGGCGATAGAAGAAGGTCAGCAGCAGGGTGCGGATGTGGGCGCCGTCGACGTCGGCGTCCGCCATCAGGATGATCTTGTGATAGCGCAGCTTGTCGGCGTTGAAGTCGTCGCGCCCGATGCCGGTGCCCAGCGCTAGGATCAGGGTGCCGATCAGGTCCGATGACAGCATCCGGTCGAAGCGGGCGCGCTCGACGTTCAGGATCTTGCCGCGCAGGGGCAGGACGGCCTGGTTCTCGCGGTTGCGCGCCTGTTTGGCCGAGCCGCCTGCGGAATCGCCCTCGACGATGAACAGTTCGGACTTGGCCGGATCACGTTCCTGACAGTCGGCCAGCTTGCCCGGCAGGCTTGAGATTTCCAGCGCCGACTTGCGCCGCGTCAGGTCGCGCGCCTTGCGGGCGGCCTCGCGCGCCGAGGCGGCTTCGATGATCTTGGCCACGATCATCTTGGCCTCGACCGGGTGTTCCTCGAACCAGGTGGACAGCCCCTCGCTGCACAGGCTCTCGACCGCCGGCCGCACCTCGGACGAGACCAGCTTGTCCTTGGTCTGGGAACTGAACTTGGGGTCCGGCACCTTGACCGACAGCACGCAGGTCAGGCCTTCGCGGGCGTCCTCGCCGGTCGGCGCGACCTTCTCCTTCTTGGCCAGGCCCGAGCTTTCGATATAGCCCCCCATCACGCGGGTCAGGCTGGCGCGGAAGGCCGACAGGTGGGTGCCTCCATCCCGCTGCGGGATGTTGTTGGTGAAGCACAGCATGGTCTCATGGTAGCTGTCGTTCCACCACAGGGCCAGGTCCAGCTCGATCCCGTCCTTCTTGCCGCGAATGACGATGACGTCCTTCAGCAGGGGCTGTTTGGACTTGTCCAGGTGACGCACGAAGGCTTCGACCCCGCCCTCGTAATGCAGGGTCACGTCGATGGGTTCGGCGTGGCGCATATCGGCCAGGCGGATGACGACGCCGGAGTTCAGGAAGGCCAGCTCCCTGAGGCGGTGCTCCAGCGTCTTGAAGTCGAAATCGATGTGGCTGAAGGTCGTGATCGACGGGAAGAAGGTGACTTCCGTGCCGCTCTGGGGCTGACCGGCCTTGTCGCCGGTGGTGCGGGTGGGGGCTGTGCCCGTGACTTCCAGCGACTTGACCGTGTCGCCGCGCTCGAAGCGCATCTCGTGCTGTTTGCCGTCGCGATAGATCTTCAGCTGAAGCCAGTCGGACAGGGCGTTCACCACCGACACGCCCACGCCGTGCAGACCGCCGGACACCTTGTAGGAGTTCTGGTCGAACTTACCGCCCGCGTGCAACTGGGTCATGATGACCTCGGCCGCCGACACGCCTTCCTCGGCGTGAATGTCGGTCGGGATGCCGCGCCCGTTGTCGGTCACTGTGACCGAGCCGTCGGCGTTCAGAATGACCTGGACCAGATCGGCGTGACCGGCCAGGGCCTCGTCGATGGCGTTGTCCACCACCTCATAGACCATGTGGTGCAGGCCCGAACCGTCGTCGGTGTCGCCGATATACATGCCGGGGCGTTTGCGCACGGCGTCCAGGCCTTTGAGAACCTTGATGGAATCGGCGCCGTATTCAGGCTGGTCGGCAATCGGATCGGTCATGAAGTCATTGGCTCTGAAGTCCCGACCGGGACAGGGATGGAGCGCCGCGAACAACGCTCGAATCGACGGCGGGATCGCACCGCGCCGAAGTCCGCAACATATAGGAAATTCCGGCGAAAAAGCGAGACCTGACCGTCTCTCCGAGGCGTCTGTCGGCTAGTCCGTCTCCAGCGCCCCGCCCGCGACGCGCACGAACTGGGCGCGGCCCTCCAGACCGGCGAACAGACCGCGTTCAGTGCCGGTCATGAAGGCCTGCAGATCAAGGGCGGCAATCTCGTCGAAAAGGGCGTCGCGACGGCGTTCATCCAGATGCGCCGGGGCCTCGTCCAGCAGCAGGACGGGCCGCGCCGACCCGGCGACGGCGGGGTCAGACAGGCGCGCGATCTGGGCCAGGATCAGGTTCAGCACCAACGCCTTCTGCTCGCCCGACGACCCTTCCGCCGCCGGGCGGTTCTTCTCGCGGTGCAGGGCGGTCAGGTCGGTGCGGTGCGGCCCGAACAGGGAGCGACCGGCGGCGCCGTCACGGGCGCGGGCGCGGGCCAGACCCTCGCGGATCGCGGCGGCGATCTCATCCTCCTCGGCGCCCGCCTCGGCCATCTGCTCGGCGGCCCCGTCCAGCCCCAGGTCCGCCTGCGGGAAAGGCCGGTCGCCACGGGCGTCGATGGCGGCCTGCAGGGCGTGCAGCGCCGCGACACGGGCCATCGCCGCACGGGCCCCCGCCTCGCCCAGACGCGCCTCCAGCGCATCCAGCCAGACCGGATCGGCCTCCCGGCCGTCGGCGGCGTCGTTCAGCAGGCGCAGCCGCTCACGCAGGGCCTTGTCATAGGCCGATATGCTGGCGGCGTGATCGGGATCGGCGGCGAAGACCAGCCGGTCGAAGAACTTCAACCGCTCGGCGCGCGCGTCCGAGAACAGCCGGTCCTGTTCCGGCGTGGCCCAGACGGGACGCAGATAGTCGAGCAGCCGTCCCGGCTGAGCCGTCTCGCCGTCGATCCGCACGATGCGCCGCGCCGCGCCCGCCGCCTGGACCCCTGTGCCCAGCCGCGTCTCGTCGTCCAGTTCGACCATGACGGCCCAGGCGCGCCCGGTCGCCTCGCCCGGCTCGCGCCGCCCCATCTCGGCGGCCGTCGCGCCCCGCAGCCCCTTGCCGGGGGTCAGCAGGCTGATCGCCTCCAAAAGATTGGTCTTTCCCGCCCCATTTGGCCCATGCAGCACCACGGGTCCGGAGGTTATCTCCAGCCGCGCACCCCCATAGGAGCGGAAGTCTGTGAGGGTGAGGGAGCGGATCAAATCTATCCGCTCAGCAGACGCCGTGCCGACGGAGCCACTCGTCAAAGGTAGCGCGAAGGTCATGCACCGAACCCTGCCAGCCCATGCCCACCGAAGCATCCAGATCAAGGCTCGGCTTGTCCCAGGCACCTACGGTGGCGACGCCGGGCCGGTAACGCCAACCTACGTGTTCACGATGATTGTTCGGGTCATAGGATATGCCGAAGGCTTCGACGTCTTGCCAGCGTGTGAAGCGGACTCCCGCTTCGTCCTTGATCGTGAAGCCTGCTGGGGTCAGCACGATAGTCGGCTTCAGAAAAAAGCGGAGTGTCAGAAGGTGGGCGACATATCCGAGCCAAAGAGCCATCGCGACATACATCAGTGCGATGAGCCAGAACGACCAATCGCTTGCAAGTCTCGTCCATACCGTCAGCCCTTGGCCGCTTGGAGCTGCCATGGCCGTAATCCAGATCGGCAGGGCGAACAGTGCCAAAAAGCAGCACCAGATCAATAGTAGCGGCCCAAGCGCTTTTCGTGTGTCCGCGCGCACCGTCAAAGACATCGGAAGGTGTGTTCCGTCCTGACCGCCTTCAGGATGCGCAGCGCTTATCTCTTCTTGAAAGACTAGGGGGGCGGAATGACGCGATCTCCAATCTTCCAGCGTTGCACAAACGGCGTCTGGCCCACCTTGCCAGCCGAGGCCGAAATCGCCATCCAGTGTCGTCGCCGCCGAACTCTTTATGCTTTTTTCGCCACGGAAATCGTTACTGTAGTCCCATCCGACCACACCCTCTTGGCCCACCGCGGGCGTTTCGACGCGGAACTTCCTCACCCGTTCCCAGAAAAGGAAATGCGTGCGACCGTTGATCCGAAAGCGGACGCCGCGATGACCGGGGGCGATATAATCTCCCCATAACAGCGACCGTATCGCTTCGCCGCATAGGGCGAGCATCACCAAACCTGGTGCAACGATTATGACCGCGTCGGTAATGGAACTCGTGAAGGAGCGAAGAAAATCTTCGCGACCCTCAAGGCTAGATAACCAAGCGTAAATGCCGACGTAGGCGCTAAGACCCAAGAACGAGATCACGAGTGGAGTCCAAACTCTCCACCTCGCTTTTTTGATCACCGTTCCGCCATTCTCATGGCTATCAGACACGCAACGGCATCAGCACATATTGCACGCCCGGATCGCCCGGATCGAGCACCAGGGTCGGGGAGGCCGGGTCGGCGAAGCGGAAGGCGGCGTTTTCGCCGGTGATCTGGCCGGCGACGTCCAGCAGATAGCGGGCGTTGAAGCCGATCTCGAACGGTTCGTCGGAATAGCCGATCTCGACCTCTTCCTCGGCCTGTCCGGCTTCCATGTTGCGGACGGTCAGTTTCACCCGGTCGTTGTCGAAGGCCAGTTTCACCGAACGGCTCTTCTCGGCCGAGATGGTGGCGACACGGTCGACGGCCTTGGCGAACAGGGCGTTGTCGATGTCGGCCTGTTTGTCGTTGCCGCGCGGGATGACGCGCAGATAGTCGGGGAAGGCGCCGTCGATGACCTTGGAGGTCAGGGACGCCTCGCCCATCTGGAAGCGAATCTTCTGGGCCGAGACCTGGACCTCGACCGGGCCGCTGGCGTCGTCCAGCAGACGACGGACCTGATCAACCGTCTTGCGCGGCACGATCACGCCGGGACCGCCCGCAGCCCCTTCCGGCGCCGGGGTTTCGGCCAGAGCCAGGCGGTGGCCGTCGGTGGCGACGGCGCGCAGCAGGGGAATGCCCTGTTCGGCGACCGTGTGCAGATAGAGGCCGTTCAGATAGTAGCGGGTTTCCTCCGTCGAGACGGCGAACCGGGTCTTGTCGATCAGGCGAGCCAGATCCTCCTTGGGCAGGACATAGGCGGCCCCGGCGCTGTCGGTGGACATGACGGGGAAGTCGCCCGCCGGCAGGACCGGCAGGTTGAAGCGCGACCGGCCGGCCGAGACGACCAGACGCGGATCGTCGCCCGAATAGAGTAGCGAGACCTCGGCGCCTTCCGGCAGCTTCCTGACGATCTCGTACAGGGTGTGGGCGGGGGCGGTGATCTGGCCCTCGACCTGAACCTGGGCCTCGGCCTCGTCCACCATCTCCATGTCCAGATCGGTGGCGGCGAAGGCCAGGCGGTCGCGGCCTGCGCTCAGCAGGACGTTGGACAGGATGGGAATGGTGTTTCGACGTTCGACGACGCTCTGCACATGGCCCAGGGCCTTCAGAAGCGCGGATCGTTCGATGGTCAGTTGCATGTGTCTCGCCCGGCTGCGGCGACTCCCCAGAGAGGCCGCGATAGAGGGTCTAGGACACTAACGGATCAGGCGGCGAGAGCAAGGAAGGCCGCCAAAGCCGTTCACAGTTTTCTCCTTCCCCGCTGGGGGGGGGGAGCATCGTGCGTTTTAGCCCCGCAGCTTGCGCGTCAGGGCCTCGACGTCGCGAGCGATCTGATCGTCCTGCGGCATCAACTCCTCGATCTTGCGCACGCCGTGCAGGACGGTGGTGTGATCGCGCCCGCCGAAGCGACGGCCGATGTCGGGATACGACCGGGTCGTGTGCTGCTTGCACAGATACATGGCGATCTGGCGCGGACGGGCCACCGAACGGGTGCGGCGTTCCGACAGCAGATCGGCCTGTTTCAGGTTGAAGTGGTCGGCGACCGTCTTCTGGATTTCGTCGACCGTGATGCGGCGCTCGGGCCCGCCGCGCAGGGCGGCGCCCAACAGGACCGAAGCCTCGTCCACCGACACCGATGACAGGCGCGCGCCGGCGGCGGCGGCCAGGGTGTTCACGGCGCCCTCCAGTTCGCGCATCGAGCCGGGGGTGCGGTCCACCAGCTGGGCCAAGACCTCGGGCGCGGCCTCGCCCTGGACGACGCCGAGGGCCGAGAGGGCCTTCAAGCGATTGCGGGCCACGGCGATCTTCAGCTCGCGGTCGCCCGCCTCGACCGGGCAGGTCAGGCCGGCGGCCAGATGGCTGCGCAGGCGCGGCTCGACCTCGGTCAGGGCCATGGGCGCGCGGTCGGCCGAGAAGACGATGCGTTTGCCGTCCTCGATCAGGGCGGTCAGGGTCGACAGCAGTTCTTCCTGGGTCGATGTCTTGCCGCCCACGAACTGGACGTCGTCCAGCAGCAGCATGTCGGCCGAGCGCAGGCTCTCCTTGAAGGCGGCGGTCGAGCGGTCCTGCATCGCCTTGACGAAGGTCGACAGGAAGCGCTCGGCGGTCAGATAGACGACCTTGGCCTCGGGCCGCAGGCGCTGGGCCTCCCAGGCGATGGCGTTCAGCAGGTGGGTCTTGCCGTAGCCATAGGGGCCGCAGAAGAAGACGGGGTTGAAGTGACCGTCGGCCCAGCTGGCGACCTGTTTGGCGATGGCCAGGGCGAAGGCGTTGCCCTGACCCTCGACGAAGCTGTCGAACGTCAGGCGATCCTGAAGACCGGCGGCGCGCACGGCGCGGGCGCCGTCGGCGATGGGGGGCACGGTCGGGGTCGACAGATGAGCGGAAGCGGACAGGGCGGCCAGACGCGGGCCGGCGTCCACCACATTGCCGCCCACGGCGGTCGCCGGCGGGACCGAGCCGACCTCGGCGCGGCAACGCACGTCCAGGCGACGGTTCAGTCCGTCCAGGCCGAGCCACAGCTCGTTCATGCGACGCAGGGCGTTCTTGCGCACCCAGTCGCGGGCGTAGGCGGTGGGCGTGACCAGGATCAGATGACCGGCGCTGTCCACGCGCACGGCCGAAGGGGCGATGTAGGACGAGAAGGGGCCGTCGCCGATCTCGGCGCGCAGGCGCACCGAAGCCTCGTTCCAGATGCGGTCCGGATCCGTCATGTTCGATCCGCTCGTCGCACCCGCCATAGCCGTTACGCCCCCTACCATCGATCAGCCGCCCGCTAACAAGAACCCATCCAGCCCAACGCCCCTCCGAGATGCTTCAGGGACGACTTCTCCTGCGCCGAAAAGCGAGGCTTTTCGGACGGGGTCGAATTCCTGAACAGACATCTCCCGCCGGCACGACACTATAAGGGTCCCGCGCCGCCTTCATCCGTGTGGGGATGGAAGTGCGTTAGAGGCCAAAACTTACGCTGCGAGCCGGGCGGGTCAACGCTGATTCGTTGGTCGATTCGCAGTTAAATTGTTTGACTCCGGCAAACGCCAATTCTGCTTGGGAAAATCCGCGTTCGACGGTCGAAATTTTGCGGCCGAACCGGATTGGAAGTTAACGGCCGAACGCGAAACGGCGAGGAAGCTGATGCTTCCTCGCCGTTGAAATCCCTAGAAAATCCCGTAACGAAACAGCGACGGCTGTTCCGTGGTCGTCGCGATCCTTTAACGGATCAGGCGGCCGACAGCTTCTTCAGCTGGGCGGCCAGACGGCTGACCTTGCGCGAGCCGGTGTTCTTGTGAACCACGCCCTTGGAGACGGCGCGCATCAACTCGGACTGGGCTTCGTTGAAGGCGGTCTTGGCCACGGCGACGTCGCCGCCGGCCAGGGCTTCCTGGAACTTGCGCAGATAGGTGCGAACGCGCGAGCGACGCGCCTTGTTCACTTGGGTCCGCGCTTCGATCTTGCGGATCGCCTTGCGGGCGCCGGGGTTGTTGGCCATGTCAAACCTTCGAACGGAAAACGCCGCGGAGCACACGTCCACGGCGCGGAAATCTCAAGAGGGCGGGCGTATAGCGGAAAGCCGGGCGACGGTCAACGCGGAGTCTGAACGATCCGCCTGGCGCCCCTCGTTCGAGCCGGAAGCCCTGAAATGGACCCGCTCCACCTCGGCGCAACACTCTTGAACGCGTCGGCGTCGCCATTCCGTCGCGGTCGAACAATGATTTTCGAATTCTCCGAAACCTTTGCAAAGCTTCATGGTTTTGGCCGTTTTCCCGCCACCTTTGTCGCGTCTGCAACCGCTTGTTCGCCCATAACGTCGCCGGATCGCGCCTCATGAATTCGACCGCCCTGATGCTGCTCGCACTGGCCCCCGCCGCACCGGCCCAGGCCGAGGTCGCCGCGCCCGCCGCCTCGGGCGCCGTCGAAATCGTTCAGGAGCAGCAGGAGCCGACCACCATCCTGCCCGATGTCGTGGTCACGGCCCAAAAGCGCGGCGTGGCCCTGGGCGGACAGGAGCCGATCGTCTCCTATGACGCAACCCAGCTTCAGGCCTTTGGCGCCACCAACATCGGCGAACTGGTCACTCTGCTGGAGGCCCAGACCCGCAGCGCGCGGGGCGGGTCGCCGGTCTTTCTGGTCAACGGGCGGCGTATCTCGGGTTTTCGCGAAATCCGCGGCCTGCCGCCCGAGGCCATCGAGCGGTTCGACATCCTGCCCGAGGAAACCGCTCTTTCCTACGGCTACAGCGCCGATCAGCGTGTGGTGAACATCGTCCTGAAGGCCGACTTCAAGTCCCTGACGACCTCGGTGAACGTATCGCGACCCGAGCAGGGCGGCCGCACCACCGTCTCCACCGAAAACAATGTGCTGCGTATCGCCGGCGGCGACCGCTGGTCGCTGGATGTCAACGGCAACAGCAGCAACAGCCTGTTCGAGACCGAACGCAACATCGACCGCAGCGACACGGGTGTTCTGTTCGACCGCATCGGCAACGTCGGCGGCGTGAACGGCGGCCAGATCGATCCCGCCCTGTCGGCTCTCGCGGGCGGGTCGATTTCGGTGGCGGGCGTTCCGACCGTCGCCGCCGCGCGGCCCGCGACGCTGGGGGATTTCGTCTCCACCGCCGGAGTGGCGCGAAACGGCGACCTGACCGCCTATCGCACCCTGCTGCCGCGTCAGGCCGAAGCCTCTATCGCCGGGACGTACAAGCACGACCTGAACGACAAGGTCGGCATGACCCTGAGCGCCAGCCTGGATGACAGCAGCAGCCGCAGTTATCTGGGCCTGCCCGGCGTCACCCTGACCCTGCCCGAGACCAGCCCCTGGTCGCCTTTTGGCGGCGACGTCCTTCTCTATCGCTACATCGACCGGCCCGACGCCCTGACGCGTCAGACCAACAGCCGCACGGCCGAGTTCGGCTCGGTCTTCGACGGCTATCTGGGCGAATGGCGCTGGACCGCGACGGGCGAGTACAGCCGCGTCCGCACCGACACGACCACCGGCCGGGGCGTCAACGCCGCCGCCTTGCAGAGCGCGATCTCGGCAGGCGATCCGAGCGTCAATCCGTTCGGCGACATCGACGGGGCGGTCACGATCGCCGCGCGCGACACCGCCAACTCCGTCGCCCAGACGGCCAACGCCGAGCTGGTCTTCAACGGCTCGGCCTATGAACTGCCGGCGGGCCGCCTGAACGCGACCTTCAAGGTGGGGGCCACGCACCAGTCGCTGGATTCCGAGAGCCTGCGCGGCAACGTGACGACCGACCGGTCGCAGTCGCGCGACCTGGGCTCGGTCCAGGCCAATTTCGACCTGCCCATCTCCAACCGCGACAAGGGCGTCCTGCCCAAGATCGGCGACCTGTCGGCCAATCTGAACCTGGCCTATCAGCAGCTGTCCGACTTCGGCGGGATCAGTTCGGTGGGCGGCGGCCTGAACTGGTCGCCGGTCGACCGGCTGTCGCTGTCGGCCAACTATTCCGACGCCAGCAAGGCGCCGACGATCCAGCAGTTGAACGATCCCACCCTGTCCACCCCGAACACGCCGGTGTTCGACTTCGCCACGGGCCAGACGGTGGAGATCACCCAGATCACCGGCGGCGATCCCAATCTGAAGGCCGAGGATCGCCATATCGTCAAGCTGGGCGCCAACTGGCAGCCGCTGGCCCGCACCGACTTCCGCCTGAACCTGGCCTACACCCGCACCGAGATCGATAACGAGATCGCCAGCTTCCCGGCCATCACCCCGGACCTGGAGGCGGCCCTGCCCGAGCGGTTCACCCGCGACGGCGACGGGAATCTGCTGTCCATCGACGCCCGTCCGCTGAACTTCGCCAGGCGCGAGCAGCAGGACGTACAGTGGGGCTTCAACTTCTCGCGGCCGTTCGGAACGCCGTCGCCGACCGCTGGCGGGGAGCGGGGCTTCGGACGCGGTCCCGGCGGTCCCGGCGGACCCGGTGGTCCCGGCGGCGGCCGCATGGCGGGCGGCCCTCCTGGCGGCCCCGGGGGTCCGGGCGGCCGTCTGCGCGGCTCCCAGGCGCCGGGCATGCAGCCGGGGCAGGGGATGTTCAACCTGTCGCTGACCCACACCTGGCGCGTTCAGGACGAGGTGGTCATCCGCGACGGCCTGGCGCCCTTGAATCTGCTGGACGGCGACAGCATCAGCGGCTCGGGCGGCCAGTCGCGCCACGAGGTCCAACTGCAGGCCGGGGCCTTCCGCAACGGTTTCGGCGCCTTCGTCAACGCCAATTGGAAATCGGGCACGACGGTGGAAAGCAACCGCCCCGGCGCGCCCGACCTGGACTTCTCGGGTCGCACGACCGTCAATCTGTTCGCCTTCGCCGACCTGACCCAGCGCGCCTCCTGGGTCGAACGCTTCCCGATCCTGAAAGGCACGCGCATCGGCTTCGGCGTGCAGAACCTGTTCGACGACCGCGTTTCGGTGAGTAGCAGCGACGGGCGCACGCCGGTCAACTATCAGTCCGACTATCTGGACCCGCAGGGACGGGTGTTCCGCATCAACCTGCGCAAGATACTGTTCTGACCGCGTTCAGGCGTCAGGGCCAGACCAGGGCCAGGGCGACCAGTGCGGTGACGGCCAGCAGGGCCAGCGGGAAGAACAGACGGTCGGACATCGGGTCTCGCGGGCGACGGGAAAAAGGGTGGTGGCTCTTCCTAGCATCCTTCCGCCGCCGCGCCAGCCGACACGGGCGCCGCGCCTTGACCCGCATGGGAGGGCGGCTTACCCGGTCGGATCGTTTTTGCGAGGACCGACCGAATGCCGCGCCTGATCCTGCTCCGCCACGGCCAGAGCCAATGGAACCTTGAGAACCGCTTCACCGGCTGGGTCGATGTCGATCTGACGGCGGAGGGCGAGGCCCAGGCCCGGCGCGGCGGCGAGCTGATCGCCCAGGCCGGGTTCAAGCCGGCGGTCATGTTCACCTCTGTCCTGACACGCGCCAAGCGCACCGGCGCCCTGGCCCTTCAATCGGCCGGCCTGACCGGCGTGCCGGTGATCGAGGACTGGCGTTTGAACGAGCGGCACTATGGCGGCCTGACCGGCCTCAACAAGGCCGAGACCGCCGAGAAGCACGGCGAAGACCAGGTCAAGATATGGCGGCGCAGCTATGATGTCCCGCCGCCGCCCCTGGCGCCGGGGGGCGAGTTCGATTTCAACGCCGACCCCCGCTACGCCGGCAAGGCCATTCCGGACACCGAAAGCCTGAAAACCACCCTGGACCGGGTGAAGCCTTACTGGGACGCCGAGATCGCGCCGCGCCTGAAGGCGGGCGAGGATGTGCTGATCGCGGCCCACGGCAACTCCCTGCGCGCCATCGTCAAACTGCTATTCAATGTGCCGGACGACCGGATCGTGGGTGTCGAAATTCCCACCGGCAATCCGTTGGAGATCGAACTGGACGCGGCGCTGAAGCCCGTCTCGGCCCGCTATCTGGACGCGGCGCGCGCCGAAGACCTGCCGCCGGTCGCCGCATGAGCGCGAACGACGTCGACCGGGACTTCATGGCCCAGGCCATCGCCCTGGCGACCGGGCGAATGGGCGAAACCTGGCCCAATCCCGCCGTAGGCTGCGTCATCGTCAAGGACGGCCGCGTGGTGGCCCAGGCCGCGACCGCGCCCGGCGGTCGCCCTCACGCCGAGGAACAGGCCGTGCCCGCTGCGGGCGCAGACGCCGCCGGTTCGACCGTCTATGTCACGCTGGAGCCGTGCGGGGCGCGGTCCTCGGGCCGCAAATCCTGCGCCCACTTTCTGACCGAGGCCGGCGTGGCGCGCGTGGTTGTCGCCTGCCTGGATCCGTCGCCCTTCGCAGCCGGACGCGGCACCGAGCGCCTGCGTGCCCAGGGCCTGACGGTCGAGACGGGATTGATGAGCGAGGAGGCGGCCGTCCTGTGCGAAGGCTTCCTGCACCGGCTGGAGACTGGCCGTCCCATGGTGCGCGTCAGCCGCGACGGAACGGGCTTCGACGGCCGTTTCGCCGCCTCGGCCAAGGCCGACCTGATCACCGAGCTGAAACGGCTGGGGGAGGCGGGCTACACCCGGCTGTGGACGACAGAAGGCGAACTGGCCGACGCTCTGCGCGATCAAGGGTTGCTGACAGACTAACGTTCGTCCGGCGTGAGGGCTTTCTTAAGTCGCGCGGCCTAGGATGGCGTTATGGCCCAGGCCGCCGAACCCATTGTGCGCAAACGCCTGACTCAGGCGGAACTGGACGCAATTTGCGCCCGGCATGATCGGTTGTTTCAGGCGCGGCTCGGCGGCGCGCGGGCCGTTTTCGCCTGGATGGATTTGTCGGGGCTGTGCCTGAAAGGCCGCAACCTCGCCGACGCCGATTTCGCCGCCGCTTGCCTGGAGGGCTGCAACCTGACCGGCGCGCGGCTGGACAACGCCAATTTCTTCGGCGCGGACATGCAGGATGCGATCCTGGCCGACGTCAGCCTGCGTCGCGCCGATCTTCGCGGCGCTTGCCTTCGTGGCGCGGACCTGTCGGGTGCGGACCTGTTCGAGGCCGATCTGCGCGAGGGCACCATCGCCGCCGCCGACGCCAAACTGGGCTTCAAGGTCATAGAGCCGCGTCAGCGCACCGAGACCGAAGCCCAAGGGGCCTGTCTTGCGGGCGCCAATCTTCAACGGTCGAAGATGTCGGGGGTGATCGCCGTCAAGGCCGACTTCTCGGGCGCGGTGATGAAGGACTGCAAGCTGGTCCGCGCCAATCTGAAACAGGCCGACTTCCGCGGCGCAGACCTGGCGGGGGCCGACCTTTCGGGGGCCGACCTTTCGGGGGCCGATCTGCGCGACGCCATCCTGGTGGGCTGCAAGATGACGATGTCGCGCGCCGACGGCGCCGACATGGAAGGCGCGCTGACGGACAGAAGCACGGTCGGCGAACCCGTTGATCGGATGCCCGCCGCCGAAATGCTGCGCGAACACGCCCGCTGGTGCGAGACCGGCGGGGTCGAGGGTCAACCCTCTGTCTTCGACGGCGTCGATCTGCGGCCCCTGAAGTCGATCACGGGTCTGAACCTGACCGCCCTGTCGGCCAAGGGCGCGGTCTTCTACGGCCTGGACATGGAGGGGGTGCAACTTCAGGGCGCCCACCTCGAAAACGCCGATCTGCGCTCAGCCCGCCTGTGCCGCGCCGACCTGCGCGGTGCGCGGCTGAAAGGCGCCAAGTTGAACGGCGCAGATTTGCGCGAGGCGCAACTGGGCCCCTTGCTGCTGACGGCCGACCGCCTTCTGTCGGCGGACCTGACCGGCGCCATCCTGAGAGGGGCGGACCTGACCGGCGCCGACTTGCGCCGCGCCGTCATGGTCGGCGCCGATCTGGGCCGGGCTGTTCTCCACGGCGCCCAGACCCGTCAGACCGATCTGACCGATGCGAACCTGACGGGGGTGCGCGGCCTGATCATCGACCAGGCCGCCTGAGGCTGTTCAGGCCAAGGCCTTGAGCTGATCGACCAGGTCGGTCTTTTCCCAGCTGAAGCCGCCGTCCGCGTCCGGTTCGCGGCCGAAGTGGCCATAGGCGGTGGTGCGAGCGTAGATCGGCTTGTTCAGGCCCAGGTGCTGGCGGATGGCGCGCGGCGTCGCCCCGCCGATCAGGCCCAACAGCTTGTCCTCCAGCAGCGCCTCGGAGACCTTGCCGGTGCCGTGCAGGTCGACGTGGATCGACTGGGGCTCGGCGACGCCGATGGCGTAGGAGATCTGGATCGTGCAGCGGTCGGCGAGACCCGCCGCCACGACGTTCTTGGCCAGATAGCGGCAGGCGTAGGCGGCCGAACGGTCCACCTTGGTCGGATCCTTGCCCGAGAAGGCGCCGCCGCCGTGGGGCGCCGCGCCGCCGTAGGTGTCGACGATGATCTTGCGGCCGGTCAGGCCGGCGTCGCCATCCGGCCCGCCGATCTCGAAGATGCCGGTCGGGTTGATGTGCCAGACGGTGTTCTCGTCGGTGAAGCCTTCCGGCAGCACTTCGAGAATATAGGGCTTGACGATCTCGGCGACCTTTTCCGACGACAGGCCCTTGGCGTGCTGGGTCGACAGGACGATCGAGGTGGCGCGAACGGGCTTGCCGTCCTGGTATTCGATCGTCACCTGGCTCTTGGCGTCGGGCTCCAGTTGCGACCCGCCGGCGTGGCGGACCTCGGCCAGGCGCTTCAGGATGTTGTGGCTGTACTGAAGGGTCGCCGGCATCAGTTCCGGTGTTTCGTTGGACGCATAGCCGAACATGATGCCCTGATCGCCCGCGCCCTCGTCCTTCTCATTAGTCGAGTCGACGCCGACCGCGATATCGGCCGATTGGGCGTGCAGGAAGCAGGAATAGTCGGCCGTTTCCCAGTGGAAGCCGTCCTGCTCGTAGCCGATGTCCTTGACCGCAGCGCGGACCAGCGGCTCCAGGCTGTCGATGATGCTCTGGGTGAAGGCCTCGTTCTCTTCCTTGGTGGCGCCCGGCTGGGTGGCGCGCACCTCGCCCGCCAGCACGATGCGTTGGGTCGTCACCAGGGTCTCGCACGCCACGCGGGCTTCCGGATCCTTGGACAGGAAGGCGTCGACGACGGTGTCCGAGATTCGATCCGCGACCTTGTCCGGATGGCCTTCGGAGACGCTTTCCGAAGTGAAGAGGAAGGAGGAACGAGCGGCCAAGAGAGGCTCCTGTCTGTGTCTGGCCGACAGACATATAAAGATATGCTTATATCTGCAAGCGACCGCTTTTTTCTGGAAATTGGCGACACTGTGGTCCTTGCCTGAGCCATCGTGGCTGACACCCGTGTTTATTCGGGTAAACAGGAGGGCCAAGGGGAAGCGGATGCGCGACGGTCTGACGCCACGAGAAGAGGAATGCGTTCGTCTGGCCGGACAGGGGCTGGAGGACAAGGAGATCGCGGCCCGACTCAACCTTTCTCCGCGCACTGTGGGCAACCATCTGCATCGCGCCTATGCGAAGCTGGGCGTGTCCGATCGAAAGGTCGCCGCCCAGCGCCTGAGTAACGATCACTCAGGGTCGTCGATACTCATTCCCAACCCGCCCTCGATTCCGCCAGATGACGCCACGTCGGCCGGGCAATCGGACGATGGGGCATCCGACCAGACGACCACCTGGTTCTTGCCGGCGCCGCCACGTGGCGTCCTGGCGAGGGCAGGGATCATCGTCGCCGGCGCCGCCATCGCCCTATTGCTCGCCATCGGGATCGTCACGGCGGGCATGGTGGTTCCATCCCTGTTCGACCGGCTCGCTCCCGCTGAAACGCGCTGACATCGAGCCTGCAGGGGAGAAGAGCCTATGAACAACTTGAAGGTCGGCGTCCGCGTGGCGCGACAGGTCAGAAACGCCGAGCACGCTGTCGATCAAGCCATGATCGAGGTATGCCGCCTGGTCCAGACCGCGCTGGAAGGCCGCGTCGAAGCCCAGTTGGCCGCCGAGGTCGGGCAGAGCGCTTTGGCGAATATGGTGCGAGGGCTGAGCCAGTTGGCCGAGGTCCGCGGCGCCGTCATCGCCAGCCACGGCGAACTGGCCCAGGTCGCCGACGAACATCAGGTCGGCTGGTATCTGGACGGTCCACGCGAGAGCAAGACCGAGTCCACAAAGGGCGTCATGCCCTTCGCCATCGCAGCCTGATCGTCCTCGCCGGAATGTGGTCGCCTCTGTCCCTGCTGCTGGAGTGCCTGACCTATGTGGCCATGGCGCTTCTGCTGTGGAAGGGGCGCACGCCTGAACGGATCGTCGTGGTCGCCCTGTTCATGTTGCAGTGGGGCACGCCGCTCGTCGATGGTCTGTTCATCGGCCATTTCCGCTGGGGGGTGGCGATTCTGTCGTTTGCGATGTTCTGCCTGTTGGCAGGACTGGCGCTTCGATACGACCGGTGGTGGCTTCTACTGGCGGCCGGCGCCCAGCTAATCGCGCTTTCGACCCATTTCGCCGGTGTGGCGGGTTCGGACGCTCTGCTCTGGTCGATCGTCTCGACCCGGATGGTCGTTTGGTTCGAGCTTCTGCTTCTCGCCGTGTTCGGCGTTTGGGAGGCGCGCGCCGCGCCCTACGCCGAAAAACCCTACGCTTCCGCCGCGGCCGACGCCGCCCGCCGCTAAAATCACCAAAGGACATCGATGATGACCGCCAAAATCCAATCCGACTTCCTGCCGCTGTTCGGCGCCTGGTTCGATACCGCCAACCTCGCGCAGTCCGCCGGCGCCCAGGCCCTTGCATCCAACGCGGGCAACCTGCTCGCGGACCTGGACCTCAGCGCAATGGTCGAGGCCGAGACGACCCTGTTGTCGCACACGCCCTCGTCGGCGACCGAGGCGGCTTGCCTTCTGGAAATCATCCGCCAGAATATCGCTGATTCCGGGCAGTCGGACGGCATGGATGTTCGGGCGCTTGGCGCCGTCCAGGCCTGGCTTGCGAGCCAAACATCCGCCGACGCCACGCTCAATGGCGTGGACCGGCTGCTGCACGAAGCTCGCGCGCGCGGCTGATCAGTCCTGCAGGCTCTTGGCGACGAGCAGCAGGGCGTCGCGCTTTTCGGCGCTGTGGATGCCGCGAAACGCGTTCAGCAGTTCCGACACGCCGGGCGCCGCCAGCGCCAGTTCGTCGCCTTCGGCCGTTTCCAGTTCACCCAACAGGGCGGCGCCGGTGGATTTCAGAACCGCCGCGATCTGCAGAAGGCGCGCCGCCGACACGCGATTGACGCCCCGCTCGTATTTCTGGATCTGTTGAAACGTCACGCCTGCGCCGGCCGCCAACTGGGCCTGGGTGATACGGAGTTCCTCGCGTCGCGTCCGGATGCGGGCGCCAATTGCGATATCCACGGGATCTATTGCGTCGGTCATCTTGGCCTGACAAAAAAGCGGAAGTCGTGCTCAGGCCTCAAAACGCCCGCTACGTCAAGTCATGGCGTAACGAGAAGTGTCCGGCTGCGGACAAAGCTGCCGATTATCAGCTTGAAGCGTCGGTGCGAAACCGGTCGACCGGAAAATGGTGCCGCTTAGGTGACTCGAACACCTGACCCCCTCATTACGAATGAGGTGCTCTACCGGCTGAGCTAAAGCGGCTCCGGTCGGCGGGCGTGCCCGCGCGAGAGGGGCTCTTTATACGGGCCGTCGGCGCTTGCCAAGCGCCTCTTGCAAGGTTGCGAGCAGAGCCGGGTCGTTTGGGGTGGCGGCGATGGCGGGGTGGAGGCTCAGCGCGATCAAAGGGGCGGCGGCCTGGGGCGAAATGCAGACGACGAGGCGTTCGGCCAGAGCATTGTTGCCGTGGGCGGCCAGGGCGCGGGCGGCGCGAGGGGAGTGAACCAGGACGGCGTCCACCTGGGGCGGCGCGGAAGGGTCGGTCGGGACGGTGCGATAGACCGGCAGGGCGTCGATCACGATGTTGGAGCCCTGCGCGCGCGTCAGCGCGGCCAGGTCGGCGACCGGGCTTTCGACGACGGCGGCCAGAATCGGTCCGGCCGGCGGTTGGAGGGCGATGAGGCGAGCCAGGGCGTGGATATCTCCTTCGGCGGACCGAACCTGCAGGAAGCCGGCGGCGAGAGCGTCGGCGGCGGTGGCGTCGCCTACGGTGAAGACGAGGTGGTCTCGGCGCGGCGTCAGCGCGGCGTAGGCGGCGACGCCGTTGGGACTGGTGAAGACCAGGGCGGCGTAGCGGTCCAGGTCGGGCAGGGCGGGGGCGAGCGGCTGGACGGTCAACAGAGGGGCGACGACCGGCGTCAGACCCAGGGCGCGCAGACGCTGGGCCGTGCGGTCGGCACCGGGCCGGGTGCGGGTGATCCAGACCCGGGCGCTCATCCGTCCAAGGTCGCGAGATCGACCTCCTGATCGCCGGCGGCGTCCCGCACCTCTTCGCCCAGGCGCAGGCCCAGGGCCCGGGCGGAGTCGGGGTTGGGTGCGGGCAGGTCGCCCGTCCGGCGCCAGCGGGCCGAGCCGTCGGGGCTGAGCATTTCGGTGGTGAGGCGCAGCACGCCGTTGGCGATGACGGCATGGGCGCCGACGGCGGTGCGGCACGACCCTTCCAGCGTCAGCATGGCGCCGCGTTCGGCCTCGACGGCCATGGCCGTTTCGGGGTGGTTCAGGGCTGCGACCCAGGGGGCGTGCATATCCGCCTCGCGCGTCTGCAGCGCCAGGGCGCCCTGGCCCGGCGCGGGCAGGAAGGCGTCCAGCGACAGCTTTTCGCGGATGGCGTCGGTCACGCCCAGACGCGTCATGCCCGACACGGCCAGAAGGATGGCGTCGAATTCGCCCTCGGCCGCGCGGCGCAGCCGGGTGTCGATATTGCCGCGAAGCATCTCGATCTTCAGATCGGGACGCAGGGCCAGGGCCTGGGCCTGGCGGCGCAGGCTGGCGGTGCCCAGGCGCGCGCCGGTCGGCAGGTCGTCGAAGGCGGCGTGGTCGCGGCTGATGAAGGCGTCGCGCGCGTCCTCGCGTTCGGGCGTGGCGGCGACGCACAGGCCGGGCGGCTGTTCGGCGGGCACGTCCTTCATCGAATGGACGGCGATGTCGATGCGGCCGTCCAGCAGGGCTTCTTCGATCTCCTTGGTGAACAGGGCCTTGCCGCCCAGTTCCAGCAGGCGGCGGTCCTGGATGCGGTCGCCGGTGGTGACGATCTCGACCAAGGGAACGGCATCCGCGATCTCGCTTTCCGGCACGCCCAGGGCGCGGCCGATGGCGCGCTGCATCATGCCGGACTGGGCCAAGGCCAGCCTGGAGCGGCGGGTGCCGATGCGGAGAGGAAAGGTCATGAGCGTTGCGTACCGGTCGTCGGGTCGCTACCTCGGCCCGATGGAGAGTTCCGCCGACTATAGCAGCGGCGCCGCAGCGGCAACTGGACGGGATGTCCCCCCCCGTCCTGGCGAAGCCCTGACGGTGCTGGGCCTTGAGACCAGCTGCGACGAGACGGCCGCCTCGGTGGTGCGGTTGCACCCGTCGGATCGCGGCGGGCGGGCCGAGGTCCTGTCCTCGGTCGTGCACAGCCAGATCGACGATCACGCCGCCTATGGCGGGGTGGTGCCGGAGATCGCCGCGCGCAGCCATGTGGAGATGATCGACGGCGTCACCCGCCGCGCGATGGCCCAGGCCGGACTGGACTGGAGCGCGCTGGACGGGGTGGCGGCGACGGCGGGGCCGGGTCTGGTCGGCGGGGTCATGGTGGGGCTGAGTTACGGCAAGGCGGTCAGCCTTGCGCGTCATCTGCCGCTGGTGGCGGTCAATCATCTGGAGGGACACGCCGTCTCGGCCCGGCTGGGAGCGGAGGTCGCCTATCCCTTCCTGCTGCTGCTGGTTTCTGGCGGTCATTGTCAGCTTCTGGAGGTGCGCGGTGTCGGCGACATGAGCCGGATCGGCGCCACCATCGACGATGCGGCCGGCGAGGCCTTCGACAAGATCGCCAAGGCCCTGGGCCTGGGCTATCCGGGCGGACCGGCGCTGGAGCGGCTGGCGATGCAGGGCGACGGGTCCGGCATCGATCTGCCGCGCGCCCTGCTGGGGCGCAAGGACTGCGACTTCTCCTTCTCGGGGCTGAAGACGGCGGCCTTCCGCATCGCCCAGACGTGCGAGACGGAACAGGACAAGGCGAATCTGGCCGATGCGGTGCAAAACGCCATCGCGCGGCAGTTGGCGGACCGGTCGGAGCGCGCGCTGTCGGATTATGCGGCGACGCACGACCATCGCTTGTTCGTGGTGGCCGGGGGGGTGGCGGCGAACAGGACGATCCGCGCCGTGCTGGAGGCGACGGCGGCGAAACACGGCTTCGACTTCCTGGCGCCGCCGATGGCCTATTGCACCGACAATGCAGCCATGATCGCCCTGGCGGGGGCGGAGCGGCTGGCGCTGGGCCTGACCAGCGACATCGATGTGGTCGCCCGGCCGCGATGGCCGCTGGACGAAGCGCGCGCCCTGTCCGATCCTTCGCATCGGCCGGGCCGCAAGGGCGCCAAGGCCTGAACAACGACAAGAGCCTGGGAGGGCGCATGGAATTTCGCACCGCGGGAGTGATCGGCGCAGGCGCCTGGGGCACCGCCCTGGCGCAGGTCTGCGTTCGGGCGGGGCTGGACACCATCCTTCAGGCGCGCGAGCCGCAGTTGGTCGAGACCCTGACGCGGACGCGGATGAACGCGCTCTATCTGCCGGACGTGCCTCTGGCCGAGAGTCTGCGCTTCACCGCCGACCTGGCGGACCTGGGCGGTTGCGATGTGATCCTGGCCGTGCCACCGGCCCAGCACATGCGCGCCACCCTGACGGCGTTCTCCCCCCACCATCGCGCCGGCGTGCCGGTGGTCCTGTGCTCCAAGGGGGTGGAGCGCGGCACGATGAAGCTGATGACCGAGGTGCTCGCCGAGACCCTGCCGGATGCGCCGGCCGCCGTCCTGTCGGGCCCCAGCTTCGCCGCCGAGGTGTCGCGCGGCCTGCCGACCGCCGTGACCCTGGCCTGCGCCGATCCGGTGCTGGGCCAGGCCCTGCTGAACACCCTGTCGGCGCCGGGCTTCCGGCCCTATCTGGCGACCGACCTGATCGGGGCCGAGGCGGGCGGGGCGTTGAAGAATGTGTTGGCCATCGCCTGCGGCATTTCCGAAGGCCGCCAACTGGGCCGCAGCGCTCACGCCGCGCTGATCACGCGGGGCTTCGCTGAGATGACGCGCTTAGCCGTGGCGATGGGCGCCGAGGCCGAGACTGTGGCGGGCCTGTGCGGCTTGGGCGATCTGGTCCTGACCTGCTCCAGCCCGCAGTCGCGCAACATGAGCCTGGGTCTGGCCCTGGGCCAGGGACAGACGGTCGAACAGGCCCTGGCCGGCAAACGGTCGGTGGCCGAGGGCTATGAGAGCGCGCCCGCGGTGCGCGAACTGGCCGCGCGCCTTGGCGTGGAAATCCCGATCGCCGAAGGGGTCGCCGCTCTGCTGGCCGGAGAGATCGACGTAGACGGCCTGATCGACGGCCTGCTGTCGCGTCCGCTGAAGGCCGAACGTGTCTGAAGACGCCGCGCCGACCGAGGAGCGTAAACGGGTCTGGAAGACCCCGCCGGGCGTGGCCCTGTGCGCCGAGGCCGACATCGCCGATCCCGGATCGCGCGGCTTCGTGCTGCAGATCGGGGAGGCCTTCTTTCACGGTTTCGTCGTGCGCAAGGACGGCGCGGTCGCCGGCTGGGTCGACCGTTGCCCGCATGCGGGCTTTCCGCTGGCCATCGAGCTGGATCGCTATCTGACGCCCGACGCCTCGCTGATCCTGTGCGGCTGGCACGGCGCGGTGTTCGAACCGCTGTCCGGGGAATGCAAGGGCGGCCCCTGCGCCGGGGGGCGGCTGACCCCCTGGCCGGTTCAGGTCGCGGGCGGGATCGTCCGCACCGCCTGATCTCCCGTCAGTCCAGCGGCTGGGGCCGGGTGACGATCGGCGCGTTCGGATCCGCCTGGGTTTGACGCGCCGGGGTCGGGGCTGCGGCGGGCGGCGTCACCACCACCACGGGCGTTTCGGTCGTCGTCGCAGCCGGCGGGGGCGCAGCCGGGGTCGGGTTGAATTGAGAGGGAGCCGGCTTCGACGCCTGGGGACGCGAGGCCGGCGTCGTCGGCGAAGATGCGGCGACCTGGCGCGTGGACGTCGATGGCGCAGGGACGGATGGGGCAGGCCGCGCGGCGACGGCGGTCGATGGCGGCGTCGGAGTGGGGGCCGGAGTTTCAGTCGGCGCCTGGGCGGCGGGCTGGACCGGGGCGAGAGACTCGACCGTTGGCGTCGCAGCAACAGGCGTCGGAGCCGGCGAGGGCTTCAGCGCGAACCACAGGCCGCCGCCGACGACCAGCAGGAGCGCCACGGCGGCGCCGATCAGCAGCGGCGCACGCGAGGACCGGGCGGTTCCGCGATCCAGTCGCGCCAAGGTCGGGGCGACGGATGCGGCTTCGACCACGGGCGGCGTCTCCGCCACGCGGACGGGGCGGGCCGGCTCCGGCGCCGGGACTTTTTTCGGGGTGATCGGCTCGGCGGCGGGCAGGGGGCGGACCGTCAGGTCGGCGCTCGCGTTCGGCGTCGGCGTGGCGGCGTTGGGTGCGGGGACGGCAGGCGCAGGTCGCGCTTGCGGGATCAGGGAGCCCGACAGGATGCCGCCCTGGCGCGCGGTGGGCGTCGGCGCGCGCCCTTCGGCCAGGGACCGGCCCTGGATCGGGCTGGGCGCCGGGGCAGGCGCCGGTTTCGGGGCGGCGCGGCGCGGCGGATCGGGAATGCGGTCCAGAGGATTGGGCGCCACCGGCACGGGTCCGACATGGAAGGTGGTCGCCGGCATGCGGCCCCACTGCACCGGCTTTCGGGCGAAGGGCTGAGGCATGGACGGGGTCTTGGTATCGTCGGACATGGTCTTCTAATCGCTGGCGATCTGGCCGGTTTCGTGACGGTCTAATTCTTGAGCCGATAGCCGGTCTTGAACATCCACATGACGATGGCCAGGCAGACGGCGAAGAAACCCAGCGTCGCCGCCAGGCTGATCCCCACGGCCACGTCTCCCTGGCCGTAGAAGGCCCAGCGGAAGCCCGAGATCAGATAGACGACCGGATTGAACAGGGTCACGGTGCGCCAGCCTGCCGGCAGCATGTCGATGGAATAGAAGGCGCCGCCCAGGAAGGTCAGCGGCGTCACGATCAGCATGGGGATCATCTGCAACTGTTCGAACCCGTCGGCCCAGACCCCGATGATGAAGCCGAACAGGCTGAACGTCACCGAAATCAGGATCAGAAACGCCATCATCCAGAACGGATGCAAGATCTGCAGCGGCACGAAGAAGGCCGCCGTCGCCAGAATGATCAGGCCCAGCGCCGCCGACTTGGTCGCCGCCGCCCCGACATAGGCCAGCACGATCTCCAACGACGACACGGGCGCGGACAGGATTTCGTAGATCGTCCCCGTGAACTTGGGGAAGTAGATGCCGAACGAGGCGTTGAAGATCGACTGGGTGAACAGGCTGAGCATGATCAGGCCCGGCACGATGAAGGCGCCGTAGGGCACGCCCCCGACCTCCTGCATCCGGCTGCCGATCGCGCCGCCGAAGACGACGAAATAAAGGGCCGTGGTGATGACCGGCGTGACCACGCTCTGCCACAGGGTGCGCAGCGCGCGCGCCATCTCGAAGCGGTAGATGGCCCAGACGCCGTAGGCGTTGAAGGTCATGCGGCGGCTCCGTTCGTGTGAACCAGGCTGACGAAGATGTCTTCCAGCGAGCTCTGGCGGGTGTTCAGGTCCTTGAAGCCGATGTTCAGCCCCTCCAGCCGTCGGATCAGCGAGGGGACGCCGGTGTCTTCGGCGTTGGCGTCGAAACTGTATTCCAGCTCGCCCCCGTCGGTCTTCAGCGTCAGGTCCCAGTCGGACAGTTCGGAGGGCAGGGCGTCCAGCGGCTCGACCAGGTTCAGCGTCAGGGTCTTCTTGCCCAGCTTCTTCATCAGGGCGGTCTTTTCCTCGACCAGGATCAGTTCGCCCTTCAGGATGACGCCCACGCGGTCGGCCATCTCCTCGGCCTCCTCGATATAGTGGGTGGTCAGGATGATCGTGACGCCGCGTTCGCGCAGCGTCCTGACCATCGCCCACATATCGCGGCGCAGTTCCACGTCCACCCCGGCCGTCGGTTCGTCCAGGAACAGGATGTCCGGTTCGTGGCTCAGGGCCTTGGCGATCATCACGCGCCGCTTCATGCCGCCCGACAGGGTGCGCAGCTTGGCGTCGCGCTTGTCCCACAGCGACAGGTCGCGCAGCAGTTGTTCGATGAAGACCGGGTTCGGCGCCTTGCCGAACAGGCCCCGGCTGAAGGTGACAGTGGCCATGACCGTCTCGAAAGCGTCGGTGGTCAGTTCCTGCGGCACCAGGCCGATCTTGGTGCGGGCGGCGCGGAAGTCAGACTGGATATCGTGACCGTCGGCGACCACCGTGCCTGTCGTCGGCGTGACAATGCCGCAGACGATGGAGATCAGGGTCGTCTTGCCCGCCCCGTTCGGGCCCAGGAGGGCGAATATCTCGCCCTTGTCGATGGTCAGGTCGATGCGTTTCAGCGCCTGAAGCCCCGATTTGTAGGTCTTCGTCAGGCCTTCGATCTCGATAACCGGCATCGGCGTTCCCTTCGCCGGCGGCGGATGCGCCGGGCGTCGTCGTGGCGGGAATATGGCGCGCCTGTCGCGCCGCTCAAGGGGTGAAGTCGTTGTTAACGGGTTGCAGGCATCGTGACGGGAACGTCGCGTTCCTGACGGGGTCCGTATTGTCTTCGCTGTCCGTAGAGCACCGCGTCGCCCTGGAGGCGATCGTCCAGGCCTCTTCGGACGGCCAGCTGGCGCAATTGGCCATGGGGGTGAAGACGTTGACCGGCGCCAAGGCGGCGGAACTGGAGGCGCTGGTCGCCGAAGAGATTCGTGATCGCGCCCGACGCGATGTCGCCTTCGGCCCCCTGACGCCCCTGTTTCGCCCACGCGCGGACGGCGTTCCCGCCCTGACCTTTCCGCCCGCGCTGTACGCGCGCCTGTGGCGCGAGGCGCGCAAGGGAGAAGAGGCCTTCCTGGGCCTGCTGGACGGGGTGGTCGCGACGGAGGGCGAATGGACCCTGGTCGCCGATCGGCTGTGCGCCAAGGCGTCGGCCGTCCTTCGGGACCGACCCTATGACATATGGCCGGATTGTCAGCGCCCCGCCGAGGGAGAACCCCCGTCCACGCCGGTCGAACTGGCCGGCTGTCTGGATCTGACGCCCCTGGCGCGCGGCGCCCTGCCGCGTCTGGCGGTCTGGCTGGAGCGGCCGGACGACACCCAACTGGCGGGTCTTCGACTGCTTATTCAGGACTGTCTGGCCGTGTCCCCCGAGGGCGGGCGGCGCATGATCGACATCCTGTTCGCCCATGTCCCGGACGCAGAGCGGATGCTGCGGGTCGTGACGCGGACCAGTCGTCTGGCCGACCGCGAAGCGATTTTGAGCCATTCGGAAATGGGCGTTCTGGTCGAACGCCTACTGGTCTCGGTTCAGGCGCGGGTCAAACATATCGCCGTCATGCGGCCTCAACAGGGCGAGGCGGCCATGCTGGCGTTGGTGGACGATGTGAACTGGTGCGCGGGGGTTCTGGCCGAACTGGACATGAGCCTGCAGGTGCGGCCGGACTCTCCCTGGGGCAAGTCGGCGCGATTGGCGCGCATTCAGGTGTCGGGCCAGATGTCGGGGCTGATGAAATCGACCCAGGCCGCCGTCCACGCCGCCTTGCCGATGAAACGACAGGTTCTGGCCGGCCGGATGACGCGGATGTCGCCGTGGCTGGAGGCGCCCTGCCAGGGTGAGGCGATAGAGACGGCGGCGGGCCTCTTGGCCGCCGTCACGGCCATGCGCGGCGCGGCCAACGTCTTCGGTTGCGAATCCGACCGGTCCGCTCTGACGACCGAACTGACGGACTATCTGTCCGCCTGGGCCAACGAGGCGCTGGACAGCATCGCCGACGCCGAAGCGCTCGATCCGGACCAGGCGCTGCGCCTGGTCGGCGTGGCGGCGCGGTTCCTGACGGTGATCGAGGCGCTGGAGGCGGCGCGGGCGATCCGTCGACGCGCTGCGGCGGCCGAAACGGCGCGGGTCGCGCGACCCGCGTCAACGGGGGCCTCGCCCGCCGGCGATTGATGCGTTAGACGGCGGCGATGATCGCTTTCTGGACGATGACAGGGCTGGCGGCGGCGATGGCCGCCCTGCTGGTGCTGGCCGGCGCGCGGCGCGGCGCCGATCCGGGCGCGACCGTCGAAAGCCAGGCGGGCGCGCGCGAGATCGAGGAACTGGAGCGGTTGAAGGCGCGGGGTCTGCTGGACGACGCGGCCTACGCCGGCGCGCGCGCCGAGGCCGGTCGCCGGTTGCTGGCCGTGCAGGCGACGACGGCGCCGATCGCGGGCGGGCGCGATCGATTCTGGGTCTTGGGCGGCGTCGCCCTGGCGGTGGCGGGCGCCCTGGGCCTCTATGTCGCCACGGGCGCGCCCGGACTGCCGGATCAGGCCTATGAACGCCGCGTCGACGACTGGGCGACGCGGTTGGAGACGCTGGAGGCGCCGCAACTGGCCGCCGTCGCCGCGCGGGTGGTTCGAGACAAGCCCGGCGACCCGCAGGCCCTGGCCATGTTGGGCGCAGCGCGCTTCGCCGCCGACGATCCGCTGGGCGCGGCCTCGGCCTTTCGCAGGCTGATCGACATCCAACCGAAGGACGCCCAGGCCTGGGCGCGGCTGGGCGAAAGCCTGGTTCGCGCCAACGACGGCAGGATCGGCGGCGACGCCGAGGCGGCCTTTGCGCAGGCCGTCCGCCTCGATCCGGGTCAGCTGGGCGCACGCTTCTTCCTGGGCGAGGCGGCGTTGGCGCGCGGGGACGTCCGGACGACCCGCCTGATGTGGACCCCGCTGATCGCGGCTCTCGATCCCGCCGATCCGCGCCGCCTGGACCTGGAACGGCGCCTGCCCCCGGCGGACGCTGAGGGGCGGGTTCAATGATGCGTTGGAGCGCGTTCACGCCCCGGCTATATGCGTCCGTTCCCTTCTCCGTTGGCGGAGCGTTCGTCGCATGAGCTGGCTGCCCAAATCGCCCAAGGCGCGTCGGCGTCTCTGGGTCGTCGCCGCAGCCACCCCGGTCCTGGCCCTGGCGGTCGGTCTGTCCTTGTGGGCCATGCAGGACAGCGTGACCTTCTTTTATTCTCCGTCCGAAGCGACCGCGGACAAGGCCCCCGAGGGGCGCGACATCCGTTTGGGCGGGCTGGTCGAGACGGGCAGCGTGCACAAGTCCGGTGACGGCGTGGTGGCCTTTTCCGTCACCGACAACGCCGCCACGACGCGCGTCGTCTATCACGGCGATCTGCCGGACCTCTTCCGCGAAGGGCAGGGGATCGTGGCGCAAGGATCGTTCGGCGCCGACCGCACCTTCCATGCGCGCCAGGTCCTGGCCAAGCACGACGAAAACTATATGCCGCGCGAAGTCGCCGACCGGCTGAAGGCCAAGGGCGAGTGGCGGCCCGAAGGCGCGGCGCCGCCTGCCCCGACGCGCGGATCGACCGCCCTATGATCGCGGAATTCGGGGCTTTCGCCCTGGCCCTGGCCCTGGCCCTGTCGGTGCTGCAGACGGTTCTGTCGGCGGCCGGGCGGGTGTGGCGCAGTCCGGTGCTGGCCGGCGCGGCCCAGGGCGCGGCCCTGGCGGCGGCGGGGGCGGTGGCCCTGGCGTTCGCGGCCCTGATCTACGCCTTCGTGGTGTCGGACTTTTCCGTCTCCAACGTCGCGGCCAACAGTCACACCGACAAACCGATGCTGTACAAGGTCGCCGGCGCCTGGGGCAGCCACGAAGGCTCGCTTCTGCTGTGGTGCCTGGTCCTGACCGTGTTCGGCGGGGCGCTGGCGCGGGCGCGCGGCCTGCCGTTCGGGCTGAAGGCCTCGGCGGTGGCGGTGCAGGGGGCGCTGGGCTCGCTGTTCCTGGCCTTCGCCGTCTTCACCTCCAGCCCCTTCACCCGCCTTGACCCCGCGCCGTTCCAGGGCGCGTCGCTGAACCCGCTGTTGCAGGACCCGGCTCTGGCGGTGCATCCGCCGCTGCTCTACGCGGGCTACGTCGGGTTTTCGGTCTGTTTCTCGCTGGCCGTCGCCGCCCTGATCGAGGGGCGGGCGCAGACGGCCTTCTGGCCGGCATGGGGACGCTGGGTCCGGCCGTGGGCGCTGGCCAGCTGGGCCTTGCTGACGGTCGGCATCTCCCTGGGGTCGTTCTGGGCCTATTACGAGCTGGGCTGGGGCGGCTGGTGGTTCTGGGACCCGGTCGAGAATGCGTCATTCATGCCGTGGCTGGCGGGGGCGGCCCTGCTGCACAGCGCGGTCGTCACCGAGCGGCGCGGGGCGCTGGCGGGCTGGACCGTGTTCCTGGCCCTGCTGGCCTTCACCTTCTCCATGCTGGGCGCGTTTCTGGTGCGGTCGGGGGTGCTGACCAGCGTTCACGCCTTCGCCGTCGATCCAAAGCGCGGGATGATGCTGCTGGCCATATTGGGCGTCACGGCGGGCGCCGCCTTCGCCCTGTTCGCCTGGCGCGCGCCCCAGCTGAAGGGAGGAGGCCTGTTCGCGCCGATCAGCCGCGAGGGCGCGCTGGTGCTGAACAATCTTTTCCTGACGGCGGCGGCCGCGACCGTGCTGCTGGGCACCCTCTATCCTCTGATCCTGGAGGCAGCGTCGGGCGCGACGATCTCGGTCGGACCGCCCTATTTCGCCGCGACCTTCGTTCCCCTGATGACGGTCGCCTTCGTCATCCTGCCCGCAGGGCCGCTGTTGGCCTGGAAACGTGGCGATCTGCCCGGCGCCTTTCAGAGGCTGAGCCTCGCGGCGGGCCTGTCGGTGCTGGTCGCCCTGACGGCCTATGCCTTGTGGGAGCCGAGAAAGGCCCTGGCCGCCGCCGGGATCGGCCTGGGCGCCTGGCTGATCCTGGGCAGCCTGTCCGAACTCGTCGAGCGGGTGCGCCTGTTTCGCGCGCCCGGCGCCGAGACGCTGCGTCGCCTGAAGGGCCTGCCGCTGGGCGCCTGGGGCATGACCCTGGCGCACCTGGGCCTGGGGGTTTTCATCCTGGGCGCGGTGGTCGAAACGGGCTTCAAGGCCGAGGCCGCACGCGCCCTGTCCCTGGGCCAAAGCGTGTCGGCCGGGCCGTGGACGGTGACGCTGGATCAGGTCCACGTCGTCGAGGGGCCGAACTATCTGGCCGAACAGGGCCGGCTGACCGTGCGACGCGCCGGCGGCCGGGGGCGCGCCGAGACGGTGACGGCCGAACGGCGCTTCTTTCCCGCCGGGGGGCAGACCACGACCGAGGTCGGGCTGGATTTCCGGGGGCTGGACGACGTCTATGTGGTGATCGGAGAGAGGGCGGGCAGCCCGGAACAGCCGGCCTGGGTGGTGCGCCTGTATTGGAACCCCTGGGCGCGGCTGATCTTCCTGGGCCCGGCGATCATGGCCTTGGGCGGCCTGCTGTCGCTCATGGATCGTCGTCTGAGGGTGGGCGTGGCGCGGCGGAGGAAGACGGCTTGAGGCGGCTTGTGCTCCTCGCCGCCGCGCCGATCCTGGCGTTGATGCTGACGGCGGCCGAACCGCCGGCCGCGACGGATCGCCCGCTGGCGGATGCGACGCAGGAGGCCCGCGCCCAGGCCCTGTTCAAGGGCGTCCGCTGCGTCGTCTGCCAGCATGAGGCCATCGCCGACAGTCCGGCCGGCGTCGCGGGCGACATGCGCCGCCTGATCCGCGAGGAGATCGCCTCGGGCGCCACGGATCAACAGGTGCGCGACGATCTGGTCCGGCGGTTCGGCGACTATGTGCTGTTCACCCCGCCGATGCGAATCGGGACCTGGCTGTTGTGGTTCGGGCCGTTCGCCCTGGTGCTGACGGCCGGCGCGGCCTTGGCTTTGAACGCACGTCGGCGTGTGGCGGAGCCGACGCCCCTGTCGGCCGAAGAGGAACGCCGTCTGGAAAACATTCTCCGAAATGAGAAGCTTCGCCGCGATCCTGACGCAACCTCGCCTCACGACGGGCGCTAGTCGGGAACAACGATCGGCGGCTGGGATTTTGGCGCCGAGCCGCCCTGGCCTATATCAAACGCGAAACCGGCTATTCTGCGCCGGACAGAGGATCGCAAGGACCACGATGCTGAAGCGCAAGGAGTTCATTCTGGGGGCCGCAGCCGGCCTGACCCTGGCGGCGGCCGCGACCGCCGGCGGTTTCATGAGCTGGCCCGGCGCCCATGCCGAGCCGCAGGCGGTGAACCGCATTACCCCGGTCCCGGCCAACGGCGACGCCTTCACCCCGCCGCCGGGCGCGCCCAGCAGCTTCGCCACCATCTTCGAACAGGTCGCCCCGGCCGTTGTCCAGATCGACGTGACGGTGAAGGTGGACCAGCCCCAGGGCGGCGCCTTCCAGATTCCCGGCCTGCCGTTCCAGTTCGTCCCGCCCCAGGGCCAAAGAGGCCAGGACGACGAACCCCGCACGGCCCAGGGCGCCGGTTCGGGCTTCTTCATCTCGCAGGACGGCTATATCGTCACCAACAACCACGTTGTCGCCGACGCGACCGAGATCAAGGTCAAGATGTCGGACGGCCGCGAACTGCCCGCGCGCCTGATCGGACGAGATCCGGCGACCGACCTGGCGGTGATCAAGGTCGACGGCGACAACTTCAAATACGTCAGCTTCGAGGAAACGGCCCAACCGCGCGTCGGCGACTGGGTCATCGCCATCGGCAACCCGTTCGGCCTGGGCGGAACGGCGACGGCCGGCATCGTCTCGGCCAAGGCCCGCGATATTGGCGGAAACGAGAACCCCTACACTGACTTCCTTCAGATCGACGCGGCCATCAACCGCGGCAACTCGGGCGGACCGACCTTCGACATCTACGGCCGCGTGATTGGTGTGAACTCCGCGATCCTGTCGCCATCGGGGGGGTCGGTCGGCATCGGTTTCGCCATTCCGGCGGAAACGGCCAAGTCGATCACCGAGCGCTTGATGCGCGGTGAAAGCATCGAGCGTGGCTACCTTGGGGTCCAGATCGGCAACTTGACCAACGAGTATCGTGAGAGCCTGGGATTACCCGCTTCGACCAAGGGCGCCTATGTCGTGGAAGTTACGCCAGACGGTCCTGCCGCACGAGGTGGATTGCAGGTCGGCGATGTCGTCGTTTCTCTTAACGGTCGCGCGATCGAAAGCTCATCTGAACTGACGCGCGCCGTCGGTTCGGCCAAGCCCGGCGACACTCTGCGACTGGAACTTTTGCGGGAAGGTCGCCGTCAGACGATCAACGTCCGTTCGGGATCTAGGCCGGCGAATCTTGAGACGGCAAGCGCTGGCTCGGATGATGAATCTGGTGGTCCGACGAACCCGGGCACCGCAGCAGGCGAGGTTGTGGAAGGTCTGACCGTCGCGCCTGTCAATGCAGCGCTACGGAGCCGCTTCGGTCTGCCGGCCGATGTTCAAGGCCTAGTCGTCACTGCCGTCGGACAGCAATCGCGTGCCGCCCGCCTGGGCTTCCAGCCTGGAATGGTCGTCATTCAGGCGAACGGCCGCAGCGTGGGTTCGGCCGCCGATCTCAAGGGCGCGGTCGAGGCTGTGAAGTCCGCTGGACGACCTGGGATTCTTCTGCTGATGCGGACGCCGCGAGGAAACTCGCCTGTGGTGTTGCCGCTTCAGGACAAGAACTGATCGGTATTCTGACCAAGCCTTAACTCGTCAATCGCCGCCGATGCGCTACCATCGGCGGCGATTTTGATTCCGGGAGGGGTTCATGCGGATTCTGGTGGTCGAGGATGACGCCGAGGCGGCGACCGCCATGGTGCGGGGACTGTCCGAAGCCGGACATGACGTCACCCACGCCGTGGACGGCGCCTTCGGTCTGTTGGAGGCGCAAAAGGGCGGTTACGACGTCTATGTAGTGGACCGGATGATGCCGCGCCTGGACGGGGTCGGCATGGTCGAAACGGTCAGGAAGGGCGGCGACCAGACGCCGGTGCTGTTCCTGTCGGCCCTGGGCGAGGTCGAGGATCGGGTCACGGGCCTGAAGGCCGGGGCCGACGACTATCTGGTCAAACCCTACGCCTTCGCCGAACTGATCGCGCGGGTGGAGGCCCTGGCGCGCCGCCGCGAGACGGGCGGGGTGCAGACGGTTCTGAAGGTCGGCGACCTGGAGATGAACCTGATCGGCCGCACCGTGCATCGCGGCACGACCGAGATCGACCTTCAGCCGCGCGAGTTTCAGCTGCTGGAGTTCCTGATGCGCCACGCCGGCCAGTCGGTGACGCGCACCATGCTGCTGGAGAAGGTGTGGGAATACCATTTCGACCCCCAGACCAACGTCATCGACGTCCACATCAGCCGCCTGCGTTCCAAGATCGACAAGGGCTTCGACCGCGCGATGCTGCAGACCGTGCGCGGGGCGGGATACAGGCTGGAGGCGTAAGCCTTCGGCATGCGCCTTCCGTCCCTCCTTCGCCGCACGCCCTTCCGGCTGACGCTGCTGTTCCTGGCGCTGTTCGTGGCGGCGGCGGGGGCGATCCTGGCCTATGTCTATTTCGCCTCGGCGTCGGAGGCCCAGGCGCGGGCGCGGGCTGACGTGGAGACGGAGTTGGGCGCCCTGACCGCCATCCATCGGACACGCGGGATCGACGCCCTCAACCAGGCCCTGGTGGAGCGCACCATTCGGGGTGGACCCTATCTGTATCTGCTGACCGGACCGGACGGGAAGATCGTCACCGGCAATCTGTCGGCCATGCCTTTCGACCTGAAAGAGGCGCGTCATGAGGGCGCGGGCGAATGGAACACCTTTCGCCTGACCAGCACCGACGCCGACGGTCGGGTGGAGGCCCGCCGTTCCATCGGCGTCATCATGCCCCTGGCGGGCGGCGATACCCTGTTCGTCGGCGAGGACATCGGCGGGATCGAGGAATATCTGTCGCGCCTGACCCAGGCCCTGTGGGGAGCGATGGGCCTGGTCATGCTGCTGGGCCTGGCCGGCGGCCTCTACATCAGCCGGCGGGTGGAGCGGTCGATGGCCGGGCTGAACCAGGTCGTTCAGGCGGTTCAGGAGGGCGACCTGAAGGTGCGCGCGCCCGTGCGTCACACCGGCGACGAACTGGACGAACTGGGCCAGGGCCTGAACACCATGCTGGATCGGCTGGAGGCCTCCATGTCCTCGATACGCCACGCCGGCGACGCCATCGCCCACGACCTGCGCTCGCCCCTGACGCGGATGCGCGCCAAGCTGGAGGTCGCCCTGATCGACGCCGAGGCGGGAAAGATCGACGGGGTCGACGCCTTGGGCATCGCCCTGGACGAGGCGGATCATCTGCTGAAGACCTTCAACACCGTCCTGGCGATCGCGCGGTTGCAGGCGGGCGGCGCGCCCGACCCGAAGGTGATGGACGCCGCCGACCTGGCCGCCGACATGGCCGAGCTTTACGAACCCGCCGCCGAGGACAAGGACATCGACTTCTCGGCCGAGGTGGAGAAGGGGCTGATGATCGAGGGCAACCAGCCCTTCCTGGCCCAGGCCCTGGCGAACCTGATCGACAACGCCATCAAATACACGCCCGCCGGCGGGGCGGTGAAGCTGCGGGCGCGCAGGCGGTCGTCGGGCGAGATCGAATATTCCGTCACCGACACCGGGCCCGGCGTGCCGGAGGAAGACCGTGAACGTGTGGTCCAACGCTTCGTGCGCCTGGACAACAGCCGCACCGAGCCCGGCTCGGGCCTGGGCCTGTCGCTGGTGACGGCGGTGGCCGAGGCGCACGGCGGGCGGGTGGTGCTGGACGAGGGGCCGGGCGCCTACGGCGGCTTCGGCCCCGGCCTGCGGGTGGCGCTGGTTCTGCCGCCGGCGTCCGCCGGGATGATTTGATGCCCGATAACGAATCCTCGGTCCCCTTGTACCGCGACATGAAGCCTGCTGGTCCGGTTGTGGACGCCGCAGCGGCCGAACGCCTGCTGGAGACCCTGATCCAGACCGCCGACGCGGACGGCTGGCGCGAAACCCTGGACACGGCCTGGCCCGCCCTGGCGCCCTTGGCGGGCGCTTCGCCCTATCTGGCCGGACTGATGCGTCGTCGTCCTGACCATCTGCGACGCCTGCTGGAGGCTGAAGCAGCTGATGGCCTGGAGCGGATTCTGCGCGAGACGGACGCACTGGACGGCCAGCCGGACGACGTGCGCGCCCCGCTGCGGGTGCTGAAGGCCGACCTGCACCTGTTGACGGCCCTGGCGGACACGGGCGGGGTCTGGGGGTTGGATCAGGTCACGGGCGCCCTGTCGCGGTTCGCCGACGCCGCCTGCCGCGCCGCCCTGCGCGCCGTCGCCGCCGAGCAGCGGGCCCGGGGACGGCTGATCGTCACGCCCGATGAGACGCGCGGCCCGATCCCCGGTCTGTTCGGCCTGGCCATGGGCAAGCACGGCGCCCACGAGCTGAACTATTCTTCGGACATCGACATCTCCCTGTTCTTCGAGCCGCGCCTGATGACCCTGGCTCTGCGCGACGACGTGGAAATGCAGGATTTCGCCAATCGGATCGGCAAGGGGCTGGCGACCCTGCTCAGCGAACGAACGGCCGACGGCTATGTGTTCCGCGTCGATCTGCGGCTGCGGCCCGATCCGTCCTCGACCCCGCCGGTGGTCGCCGCCCCCATGGCCCTGGCCTATTACGAGAGCGTGGGCCAGAACTGGGAAAGGGCGGCCTTCATCAAGGCCCGGCCGGTCCTGGGCGATGCGCGGGCCGCCGCGCGGTTCCTGAAGGCGCTGGTCCCCTTCGTCTGGCGCCGCAGTCTGGACTACGCCGCCGTCCTGGACATCCAGTCGATCAAGAAGCAGATCCACGTCCACAAGACCGGCGAGGGGCTGCAGGCGGCGGGCGCCAATCTGAAACTGGGACGCGGCGGCATCCGCGAGATCGAATTTTACGCCCAGACGCAGCAGCTGATCCTGGGCGGGCGCGATCCGGGGCTGCGGGCGGGCCGCACGCTGGAGGCGTTGCGGGCCCTGGCGGCGGCGGGCCATGTGCCGCAGGTCGTCGCCGAGGAGTTGTCGGCGGCCTATGTCGAGCTGCGCGGGCTGGAACACCGTGTCCAGATGCTGGATGACGAACAGACGCACCGCTTGCCCGAGGACGACGGACGGCGCGCGGCGGTGGCGGCCCTGGCCGGCTGGGCGGATCTGAGCGCGTTCGACGACCATGTCGAGGCGCTGCTGGCCCGCGTCAACGCCCGCTATGGCGAACTGTTCGAGGGCGGGGAAGAGCTGGATTCCAGCTATGGCAGCCTGGTCTTCACCGGGGTCGAGAACGATCCCGAGACCCTGGCAACCCTGACCCGGATGGGCTTCACCGAGGCGGCCTCGGTCGCGGACACCATCCGCAGCTGGCATCATGGGCGCATTCCCGCGACCCGCACCGAACGCGGGCGCGAACTGTTCACCCGGCTGGCCCCGCGCCTGCTGGAGGCCCTGGCGCGGACGGGCGCGCCGGACGACGCGTTTCGCCGGTTCGCGGTCTTCTTCTCGGCTCTGGCGGCGGGGGTTCAGGTCCAGGCCCTGTTCCTGAACCAGCCCAAGCTGTTCGGGATGGTCCTGGGGGTCATGGCCTTCGCGCCGCGCCTGGCGCGCACCCTGGGCCGTCAGCCTGCGGCCCTGGACGGGGTGCTGGACGCCCGCTTCCTGACCGATCTGTCGGAAGAGAGCGGACTGACCGAACAGATGATGCGGGAGGCCGGGGAGAGCGAGGATTTCGAGGGCGCCATGAACGCCGTGCGTCGTCTGCACCGAGAGCAGATGTTCCGCATCGGCATCCACGCCCTGACCGGTCGGGCCGGGCCGGAGGCGGCGGGGCGCGCCTACGCCGCCCTGGCCGACGCCGCCATGCGGACCCTGTCGCCGGCGGCCCTGGCCGAGACGGAGCGGCTGGGCGGCGCCTTTGCAGGGGCGGTGGCGGTGGTGGCGCTGGGCAAGGCCGGATCGCGAGAGATGACGGCGGGGTCCGACCTGGACCTGATGACCCTGTATGAGGCGCCGCCCGAGGCCCTGTCCGAGATCAAGGGCTGGAGCGCCGAGGTCTTCTACGCCCGCTTCACCCAGCGGCTGATCGCGGCCCTGTCGGCCCATACGGCCGAGGGCGGCCTTTACGAGGTGGACATGCGGTTGCGGCCGACCGGATCCAAGGGGCCGGTGTCGGTGCGGTTGAGCGCGTTCGAGGACTATTACGCCTCGGAGGCCGAGACCTGGGAGTTCATGGTCCTGACCCGCGCCCGGGTCGTCTGGGCCAGCGATCCGGCCTTCGGGGCGAAGGTGGCCGAGGGCATCGAGGCGGCGTTGCGGCGGCCGCGCCCCGGCGTCGATGTGGCCGACGACGTGCGCCGGATGCGCGCCCTGATGGACCGGGAGCGGCGGCCGCACGGCTTTTGGGATCTGAAACTGTCGCCGGGCGGACAGGTGGACGCCGAGTTCACGGCCCAGTTCCGTCAGTTGCAGGCCGCTGCGGCGGGCCGGCCCCTGACCCTGTCGACCCTGGAGGCCTTGTCCGGCGACCCGATCCTGGCCGAGGCCTGGCGGGTGCAGCAGCGGCTGGCGCATCTGCTGGCGGCGGCGTTCGAGGGGCGCGTCGATCCCGAGGTTGAGCCCGCTGTATTCCAGCTTCGCCTGGCCGAGGCCGCCGGCGCGCGGGATTTCGAGACGCTGAAGGTCGAACTGGGCGATCTGAGAACACGGGCGCGGCGCGCCTTCGAGCGCGCGACTTCACCTGCGGGCGACGGAGATTCGGAGCCGTCGCGTTCAATCTCCTGACAGGGCGTCATGGGGCGCAATCTCGCCCCTAAGGAGATCGAGATGAGACTGACCTTCACCGCAGGCCTGGGCGCCGTCGCCCTGGCCGCCCTCGCCGGGGCCGCCACGGCCCAGACCCCGCCTGCGCCGCCAGCCGCCGCCATGGCCGCGCCGCATCACGCTCGACACGCGCAAGCCGCACCTCAGACACGGGCGGCCTATGTCGATGCGCGGGTGGCCCGACTGACTGCTCTGGATGCGAATCACGACGGCGTCATCAGCGTCGAAGAGCGACGCGCTGGACAGGCGGCGCATCGTGCGAGCTGGATCGACGCCCGCTTCGCCAAGATGGACGCCAACGGCGACGGCATGATCAGCCGGGCCGAGTTCGACGCCGCCGCAGCCGTCCAGCCCCAGCGTGGCGCGGGTATGGGCCGGCATGGTCGTCATGATCGTCCGGGCGCCGAACGTCAGGCGGGCCCCATCGTGATTTCGGACGTGGCGGCCAAGCTGGGTCAACGGTTCGACGCGATGGATTCCAACCGTGACGGGGTGATTTCGCCCGAGGAACGCAGAGCCGCCCGCGCCGCCCATCGCGCGGAACGCCCGGCGCGTCGCGCGTCGCCGCCGGCGGCGCCACAAGCCGCTTCCCCGGCTCCGACTTCGGAGTAAGAACGGTGTCGGGGTCGGCCGTCATGAACGCATCGGTCCCTTTCGTCAGTTGCGGAAGAGGCGGATTTGGTCGCGACGGTCGACCCCGACGAGGATCTGGTGCGGCGCGTGGGGCAGGGCGACCCCACGGCGACGCAGACCCTTGTCGCGCGCAAGCTGCCGCGCGTCCTGGCCCTGGCCCAGCGGATGCTGGGCGATCCGGTCGAGGCCGAGGATGTGGCGCAGGAGGCCATGCTGAAGGCCTGGCGACAGGCGCCGAAATGGACGCCGGGTCAGGCGCGCTTCGATACCTGGCTGCACAGGGTGGCGTTGAACCTGTGTTACGATCGGCTGAGACGGCGGCGCGAAATCCCCACGGAGACGCCGCCGGATCGGCCCGACGACGGGCCGGCCCCAGATCGCGGCCTGCTGGCGGCGGAGACGGGCGCGCGCGTGGACGCGGCCCTTCGGCGCCTGCCCGACCGCCAGCGCGAGGCCATCGTGCTGTGCCACTATCAGGACCTGTCCAATATCGAGGCGGCGTCCGTCATGGAAATCAGCGTCGAGGCGCTGGAGAGTTTGCTGTCGCGGGGACGGCGCACCTTGCGCCAGAGCCTGGCGGACCTGTCGCCCCGTTCCGGCGGGCGATCTGAAGGAGACGGACGATGAGGATCGAGCGGCTGCAAGCCCTGGCCGAGGCCTATGGCGGCGACCTGCGGCGCTGGCCGGCGGACCAGCGCGCCTTCGCCGAAAGCCTGGTCGCGGCCGATCCGGCGGCGCGGGTCCTGTTGGATGAGGCGGCGGCGCTGGACGCGCTGCTGGACGCTTCACCGTCCGTCGCGCCTTCGGCCGATCTGACGGCGCGGGTCCTGAGGGCCGCGCCGGGCGCACGGGCGAAGAGCCGGCCGCGCCGCGCCGTCTGGTTTCTGGGCGCCGGTTGGGCGGCGGCGGCCTGTGCGGGCGTGGTCGCGGGCGTCGGCCTGACCCGTCAAATGAGCGCAGACGCACGGGCCGATGCGGTCCTCTATCAGGCGACGCTGAGCGGCGTGGACGACACCGAGGTTCTGGGATGAATTCAAGAACGCTGAAAATCGCTCTGGCGGTGTCGGTCGGGCTGAACCTGTTCGCCGTGGGCGGCGGCGCGGCCTATCTGATCAGCCGCGAAAGGATCGAACGCCGGCTGGACGATCAGCGGCGAGCGGGCCGCGAGGGGCCGTTGCGCGAAGTGCTGCAGACGCTGGATCCCGCGACGCGCGACCGCGTCCGCACCGCTTTGCGCGCCTCGGCCCTGGCGGCGCGACCCGATTTCGAAGCGGCGCGGGCGGCGCGACGCGAGGCCATCGCCGCCGCCGGCGCGCCGACGCTGGACCCAACCCGGGTCGACGCCCTGCTGGTGCAGTCGCGGGCCGCCGAGATGCGCGGACGCGCGCGGATCGAGGCCGGGGCCGTCACGGTTCTGGCCACCCTGAGTCCCGAGGATCGAAAGGCGCTGGCTCCCTTGCTGCAACGTCGCAGCGACGCCCGCCGGGCCGCCGCGCATCATGGTGATGAAGCCCAGCGGCCGGCAGAGGCCCGTCCGTAAACGATCAGCCTGCCCTGGCGCGGAAGTCGGCCACGGCCTGAACCGCCGCGCGAACCGAGGCCTCGATGGCGGCCCAGTCGCCGGCCTTGACGGCCGCGTCGGTCACAAGTTTCGAGCCCATGCCCGCCGCCACGATGCCGGCGCCGAACCATTTGGCGATGGAGGCCTCGTCCGGATCGACGCCGCCCGTCGGCATGATCTTGACCCAGGGCATCGGCCCCTTGACCGCCTTGACGAAGTCCGGCCCGCCGACCGACGAGCCGGGGAACAGTTTGACGATGTCGCAGCCCAGCTCGTGCGCCTCGCCGATGTCGGTCACCGAGCCGCAGCCGGGGAAATAGGCGACCATGCGGCGGTTGCAGACCCTGGCCACCTCGGGGACCAGGCAGGGGCTGACCACAAAACGCGCGCCCCGGTTCAGATACAGGGCGGCGGTGCCGCTATCGACGACCGAACCGATGCCCAGCACCACATCAGGGTCGGTCTTGATCAGTTCGCGATTGATCTCGCCGAACAGGTCGCAGGCGAAATCGCCGCGATTGGTGAACTCCACTACCGGCGCGCCGCCCCGCGCGCAGGCGCGGATGACGTTCAGGCTGACCTCCGGATCGGGGTGATAGAAGACCGGGCACACGCCCTGGGTTTGAAGCGCCTGAAGCACGCTGACGCGGTCGTGGGCCATGATCTGTCTCCTGGCCCGAGGGCGGGCCGTTTTCGCGTTCTGCTTATCGCAGCGAAGGTCGGATGCCAAAGCCCGGCGTCGCCGCCACATCGCGCGGCGGAAGCAAACATTGTTTCATTGCGGGCGACGGGTTGCGGACTTGATCAGGGTCAATGCGCCGGCGAAGCCCCCGCGCGACACACCGATCAAGGAGATCGCCATGACCATTCTCGACCGCGAACGGCTCGTCACCCGCACGGGAAGGGCGCTGGAGCTTCGACCGGCGCAGCCTGACGATGAACGGGCCTTGGCCGCCTTCTTCGCCAAGGTGACGCCCGAAGACATGCGTTTTCGCTTCCTGTCGACGCGACGCACGCCGGGGCACGATCAACTGCTGGCGCTGATCCAGGGGCCGAACGCACATGGCGCCAGCCTGATCGCATGGAACGAGGATGGAACGGTGGCGGCCACGGCCGTGCTGGCCGGCGATGCGGCCGGCGAACGCGCCGAGGCGGCCATTCTCCTGCGCGGCGATCTGAAGGGGCAGGGCATCGGCTGGACCCTGCTGGAACGACTGGTCGCGGAGGCGCGCAGCCAAGGTTACGCCGTGGTGGAATCGCTGGAGGATCGGGCCAACCATGGCGCGCTTCAGGTCGAGAACGACATGGGATTCGATGCGGCGCCCCTGGAAGAGGAGCCGACCCTGGTCTGGGTCAGCAAGCGGCTGCGCTGACCATGGCGGACAAATCCGGCTCGGCTTGCGGGCCGCCATCGGCTAGAAGCCCGGCTGACCGCCAGGGAGCTTGCGCCATGATGACCGCCATCTTCGTCTTCATCAAAACAGAGCCCGGCTACGCCAACGACGTGGCCGCCGACATCGTGGACAATGTCGAGAATGTCTCGGAGGTCTATTCCACCTCGGGCCAGCACGATCTTCTGGCCAAGTTCAACCTGCCGCGCGACGCCGACATCGGGACCTTCGTGACCAAACAGGTGCAGACGCGGCCGCATATCCGCGACACCTTCACCGTCATCACCTTCTCGCCCTTCCTGCCTAAACGAGCCTAGGATTTGGCGGCGGGTCGGGCCCGGCGCTTGACGGCGTCCTTGCGCTCTTCCGCCTCGTCGTCGTCGCCGACCTTTTCCTCGACCGAGGCCGAGAAGCGCTGGAAGGCGCCCAGTCCCACCAGAACCAGGACGGCCGCGATCAGCAGGGCGGTCGGATAGACCAGCAGGGCCACATCCTCTCGCGCCGTCTTGAACACCACCACGAGGGCCTCCAGGAACAGGGCGATGACGATGGTGGAGAGGAATTTCGTCAGGCTGCGTCGGGCCTCGGACGCGCTACGGCGCTCGGATCCGCGCCGCACTTCATCCTCGAAGATGTATTTGGCCACGTCGAAAACGGCGATGGCGACGATGACATAGCCCAGAACGTCCAGAACCGCGTCGGCGCCGGAGTGGTCGGGACGGCCGATGCCCTGCAGGGCGTCCTTGACCCCGAACCCGACCAGGGCGGCCGCCGCCAAAAGCAGCACCAGGCTGGCGGCGCCGAAGACTAGGCGGGTCAGATAGGTCATCGAAAGCCCCTTGAGTTCAGCGCACCAACGCACGAACGGCGAAGCTGTTGCCACGTGCAGAAGACCGTAGCCAATCGAAACGCATCTGCTAACGTGGCGCGCAGAGGAAACGCGGGGAACACGCGACATGACCGATCTGGACGCTTTCCGCGCCGAGACGCGCGCCTGGCTGGAGGCCAACTGTCCGCCCGAGGTGCGCGGGCCGATGCGGTCAGAGGCCGACATGATCTGGGGCGGACGCGACGCCGTCTTCGCCACCCCCGGCCACAAGCTTTGGCTGGAACGGATGGGCGCGCGCGGCTGGACCGCCCCGGAATGGCCTGTCGAATACGGCGGCGGGGGGTTGAGCCGAGAAGAGGCCAAGGTGCTGGCCTCCGAACTGCGCCGCATCAAGGCCCAGCCCGCGCTTAACAGTTTCGGCGTCTGGATGCTGGGGCCGGCGCTTTTGGCCTTCGGGACCGAGGCGCAGAAGAAGCGGTTCCTGCCCGAGATCGTGCGCGGCGAAATCCGCTGGTGCCAGGGCTATTCCGAGCCGGGCGCCGGTTCGGACCTGGCCTCGATCCAGACCCGCGCCGAGGATCGCGGCGACCACTGGATCGTCAACGGCCAGAAGATCTGGACCTCCTACGCCGACAGGGCCGACTGGATCTTCTGTCTGGTGCGCACCGATCCCGAGGCGCCCAAGCATCTGGGCATCAGCTTTGTCCTGTTCGACATGCGGACGCCCGGCGTGACCACGCGGCCGATCACCCTGATCAGCGGCAAGTCGCCCTTCTGCGAGACCTTCTTTGACGATGTGCGCGTGGAGAAGGAGAATTTGGTCGGCACGCTGAACCGGGGCTGGGACGTGGCCAAGCATCTGCTGGCGCACGAGCGCACCATGATCGGCGCCATGGGCGAGGTCGCGGGCGGCCGCCCGGTCGGCCAGGTGGCGCTGGACGCCGTCGGCGCGACCGAGGACGGGCGTCTGGACGAGCCGATGCTGCGCGCGCGCATCGCCGAACTGGAGGTCGATCAGGCGGCCTTCCGTCTGGCGATGGAGCGGGTTGGCGATCAGGTGAAGGCCAAACAGGCGCACCCCGCCATCGCCTCCATGCTGAAATACTATGGGTCGGAACTGAACAAGCGGCGTCACGAACTGCTGATGGCGGCCGGCGGCGCCGATGCGCTGGAGTGGGAGAGCGAGCGTTCGCGCGGCGGCTCCACCGCCCGCGACTGGCTGCGCACCAAGGCCAACTCCATCGAAGGCGGCACCAGCGAGGTCCAGCTGAACATCATCGCCAAACATCTGCTGCAACTGCCGGGAGCCTGAACCATGCCCCTGATCCTGACCGAAGAGCAGACGATGCTGCAGGAGGCGGCCGACGGCTTCCTGGCCGACAACGCCCCCATCGCCCATCTGCGCAAGCTACGCGATGATCGCGATCCGGACGGCGTTTCGCGCGACCTGTGGCGGGCCTTCGGAGAAATGGGCTTCGCGGGCGTCGTCATCCCCGAGGCGCAGGGCGGGCTGGGCCTGGGCGCGGTCGAAGCCGGCGTCATCGCCGAAAGTCTGGGCCGCACCCTGACGCCCTCTCCCTTCATGGGATCGTCGATCCTGTCGGCCAAGGTGCTGACCGATGCGGGGTCGGAAGCCCAAAAGGCCTGGCTGCCCCGGATCGCGGCGGGAGAGGCGATCCTGTCCCTGGCCGTGGACGAAGGCGCCAAACACGCGCCGTCCCGCATCGCCATGCGGGCCGTGCGATCCGGCAACGGCTTTCGTCTGAACGGCGCCAAGGGCTTCGTCCTGGACGGCCATGTCGCGGACGCCCTGATCGTGGTCGCCAGGGCGGAGGAGGGGCTCACCCTGTTCCTGGTCGATCCCAAATCGGCCGGCGTGGAGATCGAACGGACCGCCATGGTCGACAGCCACAACGCCGCGCGCGTCACCCTGACGGATGTGGCGGTGGACGCCGATGCGGTGATCGGGGAGGTCGGCGGGGGCGAGCCCGTGCTGGAGGCCGCCTTGAGCCTGGGCCGCGCCTGCGCCGCCTCGACCCTGACCGGCGCGGGAGATCAGGCGTTCAAGATCACGCTGGACTATCTGCGAACCCGAAAGCAGTTCGGCAAGTTGATCGGGGAGTTTCAGGCCCTTCAGCACCGGGCGGCGCATCTGTTCACCGAGTTGGAGCTGGCGCGGGCCGCCACGCTGGGCGCGCTTCAGGCCATCGACGCAGGACGCGAAGATGCAGGCTTGGCGGCCTCCATCGCCAAGGCCAAGGCCGGCCGCGTCGCCGAACTGGCGGTTCAGGAGGCGGTGCAGATGCACGGGGGCGTCGGCATGACCGACGAGTTCGACGTCGGCCTGTTCATGAAGCGGGTGCGGGTGCTGAACGAACTGCTGGGTGACGTCGGTTTCCATGCCGAACAACTGGCGCGCCGCCAGGGGTTCTGAGGTCGGCGCGGGCGCGGGATGACGTTTGCGTCCGAACCGCCTAAACCTCCCGCCAAGGGAGACGCATGCACATGACGACGCGAACCAACGCGCCCGCCTATCTCGCCGGCTTCGGCAATCATTTCTCGACCGAGGCCGCGCCCGGCGCCGTGCCGGTGGGGCAGAACTCGCCGCAGAAGACGCCCATGGGCCTCTATGCCGAGCAGCTGTCGGGCACGGCCTTCACCGCTCCGCGCGCCGAGAACCGCCGTAGCTGGCTATACCGCCTGCGGCCGTCGGCCCAGCACGGCCCCTATAAACCGTTCGACCAGGGCCGGGTCCGTTCGGGTCCGTTCGACGAGACGCCGCCCAACCCCAACCGCATGCGCTGGGACCCCCTGCCCCTGCCGGATGCGCCGACCGACTGGGTCGAGGGGCTTGTCACCTATGGCGGCAACGGAGAGCCGGACGCGGGCGCCGGCGCGGGCGTGCATCTGTATGTCGCCAACCGCTCCATGACCGACCGCGTCTTCTACAACGCCGACGGCGAACTGCTGATCGTGCCGCAGGAGGGGGCGCACCGTTTCGTCACCGAAATGGGCCTGATCGAGGCCCGGCCGGGGCATATCGTCCTGATCCCGCGCGGGGTGCGCTTCCGGGTCGAGGTGGACGGCGCCGTGCGCGGCTATGTCTGCGAGAATTACGGCAGCCCGTTCCGCCTGCCCGACCTGGGGCCCATCGGCGCAAACGGTCTGGCCAACCCGCGCGACTTCGAAACGCCCGTCGCCTGGTTCGAGGACGTGGACCGCCCGACCCAGTGCGTTCAGAAGTACGGCGGTCGTCTGTGGTCGGCGACCTTCGATCACAGTCCGCTGGATGTGGTCGCCTGGCACGGCAATCTGGCGCCCTGCCGCTATGACACGGCGCGGTTCAACACCATCAACACCGTCTCCTACGACCATCCCGATCCGTCGATCTTCACCGTCCTGACCAGTCCGTCCGAGACGCCGGGCACGGCCAACATCGACTTCGTCATCTTCCCGCCGCGCTGGATGGTGGCTGAGCACACCTTCCGCCCGCCCTGGTTCCACAGAAACGTGATGAGCGAGTTCATGGGCCTGGTGACGGGCGCCTATGACGCCAAGGCCGGCGGCTTCGCGCCGGGCGGCGCCTCCCTGCACAACCGCATGAGCGGCCATGGCCCGGATCAGGCCAGCTATGACGCCGCGATCAAGGCCGAGCTCAAGCCGCACAAGATCGAAAACACCCTGGCCTTCATGTTCGAGACGCGGATGCCGATCCGGCTGACGCAGTGGGCGCAAGAGACGCCGCAGATGCAGCTGGACTATGACGACGTCTGGTCCGGCTTCGAGAAGGGAAAGGTGGTCTGATGCGTGGTCTGATGCGTAGTCTGATTCTGGGAGCCCTCGTCCTGCCGCTTGCGCTGGTCGGCTGCTCTCAGGCGGCCGTCACTAGCGAGGCGCCGATGCAAAGCGCGGACGCTTCGGCTTGCGCCGCGCGGGGCGGCGAGATGAAGCAGGTCGGCCGGCTTCAATCCTGGCAGTGCGTCATCCGCTACGCCGACGCCGGCAAACGCTGCACCGACGGCGATCAATGCCAGGGCGACTGCCGCGTGGAGGGCAATTCCGGCCTGACGCCCGGCGCAGCCGTGACCGGCGTCTGTCAGGCGACCAGCGACCGCTTCGGTTGCCACACCCCGGTCGAGGACGGCAGGGTGGGCGCGACCCTCTGCATCGACTGAGGCGGATCGCGAAAAAGCCCCCGTCGCGGACGACGGGGGCTGATCCGGTTTTGCTGTGACCCTTAGTGGGTCGACGGCGTGTTCGAGGTGGTCATGCCGCCGTCGGCGTTGCCGGCCTTTTGCTCGACCATGTCGGCCTTGCGGTCGGCGTTCTTCTCGACCTGATCGGCCTGGGCGTTCAGGGCGTCGCGTTGCGCCTCGGTCTGGGCGGTTGCGGCCTGGGCTTCCAGTTGATCGGCGCGCGCTTCGCCCGTCGCTTCGATAGCGTCGGCCCGCTTTTCGGCGGCCTTGTCGGCGGCGCTTTCACCGCAGGCGGCGACGCCCGACAGCACGAACAACGAAGCGGCGGCGATGGCGAACTTCTTCATGGTGGTTTCCTCTCCTTGGTGGAGACAGGCAAACGCCACGTCGAGGGTTCGGTTCACGCCGCCGTGAAGTTTTCGTGAGCCTCAGGCCTCGGCCTCAGCAAAGGCGACACGGGCGGCCCCCAGCAGGGCGGCGTGTTTGTGCATGATCACCTTGGTCGGAATCTCGGACATATAGTCCTTGAACCGGCCCTTGCGCTCGAACCGCTGGCGGAAGGGGCTGGCCTTGATGAAGGGCAGGATGCGCGGGACGATGCCCCCGGCGATATAGACCCCGCCGCGGGCGCCGGTGGTCAGAGCGATGTCGCCGGCCACCGCGCCCAGGATGGCGCAGAAGCGCGCCAGGGTCGAGCCGCATGGGCTGTTCGGATCGGCCATCGCCGTCTGGGTGATCTGGGCCGGGTCGTCGATATGGGTCTCGCGCCCGTCGATTTCGGCCAGGGCGCGGTGCATGTTCAGAAGGCCCGGGCCGCAGATCAGCCGTTCGATGGAGACGCGGTCATAGCGGCGGCGCAGGATGCGCAGGATCTCGTCCTCGACGGGGTCGCCGGGCGGGAAGCAGGCGTGGCCGCCCTCGGACGGCATGGCCATCTCCTTGCCGTGGGCGTCGCGGACCAGGGCCGAGACGCCGAAGCCGGTGCCGGGGCCCAGCACCGCCACGGTCGCCTGGGGATCGCCGTCCACCGGGCCGCCCAGGCTTTCCAGCTGGTCTTCGGGCACGATGGGAGCGCCCCAGGCCAGAGCCTCGAAATCGTTGATCAGCTTGACGGGCTTCAGCCCCAGGGTCTGAAGCTCGCTTTCCGACACCTGCCAAGGGGAGTTGGTCAGGTCGATGGCGCCGTCCGTGACCGGCCCGGCGACGGCGATCACGCCGCCCGTCGGCTTGACCTCGCAGCCGTCGATGAAGGCGGCCACGCCTTCCAGAAAGGTCGGATAGGTCTCGGCCGGGAAGCTGTCGTGATGTTCCAGCACCGGCTTGCCGTCGACCATGCGGGTCAGGGCGAAGCGGGCGTTGGTGCCGCCGACGTCGCCGACGAGGAGGGTCTTGTCATTCATTTTGAGGCGTTTCCTGCGGTCGGTTTGGTGGATCAGGCGTCCACGGTCCGGTCGACGAAGTTGGGATCGGGCGGGGTGTCGTCATGGCCTTCCGCGCCGACGGGGAAGGCGAAACAGACCGTCGCCCCCTGTTCGGCGGTGGTGACGACGTGGCGGAAGGCCCCGAAAAGTTCGCGGCCATAACCCCAGCCGGACCCTTCGGCGAGGGCTCTGGATCGTGTCGCCGCAGGCCGCGCCGTCAGGCCGGAAACGCCCACCGTCGTCAGCACGCCAGCCTCGGCGTCCAGACGTATGATGTCCCCGTCCCTGACATGGGCCAGGGGGCCGCCGGCCAGGGCTTCTGGCGAAACGTGGATGGCGGCGGGTGTCTTGCCGCTGGCGCCCGACATCCGGCCGTCGGTGACGAAGGCGACCTTGAATCCCTTGTCCTGAATGACCGACAGGGCCGGCGACAGGCTGTGCAGTTCCGGCATGCCGTTGGCCTTGGGCCCCTGGAAGCGCAAGACCACGACCACGTCGCGGAACAGCTTGCCGTCCTTGAACGCTTGCAGCGCATCTTCCTGGGTTTCGAAAACGGCGGCGGGGGCCTCGACGAAACGGTTCTCTGGCTTGACCGCCGAGATCTTGATGACCGCGCGCCCCAGGTCGCCCTGAACCAGACGCAGGCCGCCTTCTCGGTCGAACGGGTCGGAGGCGGGTCGTAGGATGTCGCGGTCCAAACTCTCGCTGACCCCGTCGCGCCAGACCAGTTCGCCGTCCACCATCGACGGTTCCTGGAAATAGGCCTCGATGCCCCGGCCCATGATGGTGGTGACGTCGGTGTGGATATTGCCCGCCATCGCCAGTTCGCGGGCGATGAAGGCGACGCCGCCGGCGGCCTGGAAGGCGTTCACGTCCGCCGAGCCGTTCGGATAAACTCGCGCCAGCAGCGGCGTGACCGACGACAGCTCGTCCATGTCGGTCCAGTCGATCAGCACCCCCGCCGCCCGCGCCATGGCGACCAGGTGGATGGCGTGGTTGGTCGAGCCGCCGGTGGCCAGCAAGGCCACGATCATGTTGACGATGGACTTTTCGTCGATGACGTCGGCCATGCGGCACTCGCCGCTGCGGGCCAGTTCGACCGCACGCTTCGCCGCCGCCGCCGTCAGGGCGTCACGTAGGCCGGTGTCGGGATGGACGAAGGCGGTGGAGGGCATGTGCAGCCCGCCCAGCTCCATCATCATCTGGTTGGAGTTGGCCGTGCCGTAGAAGGTGCAGGTGCCGGGCGAGTGATAGCTGCCGATCTCGCTTTCCAGCAGGGTCGTGCGGTCGACCTTGCCTTGCGCGTATTCGGCGCGCACGCGGGCCTTCTCAGCATTGGGAATGCCCGACGGCATCGGACCCGCCGGGGCGAAGACGACCGGCAGATGGCCGAAGGCGAGCGCGCCCATGAACAGGCCGGGCACAATCTTGTCGCAGACGCCCAGCATCAGGGTCGCGTCGAAGGCGTCGTGCGTCAGGGCCACGCCCGCCGACATGGCGATGACGTCGCGGCTGAACAGGCTCAGTTCCATGCCCGGACGGCCCTGGGTCACGCCGTCGCACATGGCGGGGGTGCCGCCCGCGACCTGGGCCGTCGCGCCGACCTCGCGCACGGCCGCGCGCACCACGTCGGGGAAGCGTTCGAACGGCTGGTGCGCCGACAGCATGTCGTTATAGGCGGTGACGACGCCCAGGTTCGGCCTTGAGCCGTCCATGGAGGCCAGTTTGTCGGCGATGGTCTGGCCGGCGAAGGCGTGAGCCCAGTTGGCGCAGGACAGTTTGGCGCGCCCCGCGCCGGAATCCCGCGCGGCGTCCATTCGGCGCACATAGTCGGCCCGCGTGGCGCGGCTCTTGTCGATGATGCGCCGGGTGACAGCGGCGACCGTAGGATGAAGCGCCATGTCAGCCTTCCTCCGTCCACAGGACTTCAAGGGGAACGTCCGAGGCCAGCAGGGCGGCGATCGGCTGGATGCGGGGGTCGCCCAGCGCCTGTTCCTCGAATACGCGGCGTTTCCGCGCGCCCTTCAGGCCCAGGATCACCCGCCCGGCCGACATCAGATAGGGCAGGTTGATCGACAGGCGTTCGAGGCTCGGCGCCAGACCGTCGCGGCCTTGGGGAACGCCCAGAACCGTGGCTTTAAGCGTCGGGGTCAGAAGGGTCTTCAGCGTCGGGCTTTCGGGGAACATGGAACAGATATGCCCGTCCTCGCCCATGCCCAGCAGCACGGCGTCGAAACGCCCTCCGACCTCGGCCAGGGCGCGGGCGGCGACGATGGCGGCGCGGTCGACGGTGACTTCGGGCGTATAGAGGGGGATGAACCGGGCGGCGGCGGCCCTGTCCTGCAGTAGGACGTCGCGGATCAGCCGTGCGTTCGACTCGGGCGAGCTTTCGGGGACGTAGCGTTCGTCCACCAGGGTGACGGCGACGTTCGACCAGTCCAGGTCCATGGCCGACAAGGCGCGATAGACCGGGGCGGGGGTCGAGCCGCCCGGCCCCGCGAAGACCGCGCGGCCGTTGTCGTACAGGGCGGCGCCCAGGGTTTCGCCCAACCTCGCCGCGATGGCTTCGGCCCAGGCCTCCACGCCGTCGAAGGTTTCGATGAGAAGATCACGCATCGGCGGTGTTCCAGGCGCGGCCTGTGCGGGCCATCAGCATGTCGGCGCTTTCAGGGCCCCAGGTTCCGGCGACGTATTCGTCGGGCTTCTGGGCCGAGGCCGTCCAGGCCTCCGACACCTCGTCGACCCATTTCCAGGCCTGTTCCGCCTCGTCGCGGCGCACGAACAGGGTGCTGTCGCCGACCATGGCGTCCAGCAGCAGCCGCTCATAGGCGATGCGGCGGCGCGGCGGCGCGGCGGATTTGCCGTCCACACCCCAGGACAGGCTCATCTGGATCGGCTGAAGCTGCATGCGCCGATCCAGGCCGGGGCGCTTGTTCATGACGGTCAGCGAAATGTCTTCCTCGGGCTGAAGCTCGATGACCATGCGGTTGGCCTTCACCTCTCCACGGTCGTCGTGGTCGAAGATGGAATGGGGCACCGGCTTGAACTGAATGACGATCTCGGTGCGCTTTTCGGGCAGCCGCTTGCCGGTTCGCATGAAGAAGGGCACGCCGGCCCACCGCCAGTTGTCGATGTCGGCGCGGATGGCGACGAAGGTTTCGGTGTCCGAATCCTCGCCCCGTTCCTCGTCATAACCCTTGGCCGGCTTGCCCTCGCTGACGCCCGCCACATACTGGCCGCGCACGGTGACGCGCTCGACCTCCTCCACCGTCACCGGACGCAGGGAGCGCAGCACCTTGACCTTTTCGTTGCGAACCGAATCCGGGTCCAGATCGCTGGGCGGCTCCATCGCCACCAGGCACAGCAACTGCAACATGTGGTTCTGCAGCATGTCCCGCAGGGCGCCGTATTCGTCGTAATAGGGCCAGCGGTCGCCGACCCCCACCGTTTCGCCCACCGTGATCTGGACGTGGTCGATGGTCAGATTGTTCCACAGCGGCTCGAAGATGGTGTTGCCGAAGCGCAGGGCGATCAGGTTCTGGACCGTCTCCTTGCCCAGATAGTGATCGATGCGGAAGACCTGGTTCTCGCTGAAGGCGTGGGCCACGGCATCGTCGATTTCCAGGAAGGATTTCAGGTCGCGCCCGACCGGCTTCTCCAGAACGATGCGGCAATTCTTTTCGGCCAGACCGGCGGCCTTCATCGCGGTGACTATGCGGGCGTAAAGCGAGGGCGACACGGCCAGGAAGGACGTGACCTCTCCGTCGCCGACCTTGGCCTTCAGGGGCTTCAGGCTGTCGGCCGAGGTGGCGTCCACCGCCAGATAGTCCAGCCGCGCCTTCATTCGCGCCCAACTGCCCTCATCCCAGGCCTTGTCGGCCTCGGCGCGGGCCTTCACCGCCTCGTGGACCTTGCCGATATAGTCATCGGCCGTCTCTTCCGACCGCGCCGCGCCGATGATCTTCAGTCCCTCGGGCAGCAGGCCGTCGTGTTCCAGGAAATACAGCGACGGCAGCAACATGCGCATCGCCAGATCGCCGCCGCCGCCGAACAGAATGAGAGCCGCCATCAAATTTCCCTTCAGCGATCCCGCTTCGTGGGACCGACGCCGTTAAGGTGCAGGTTGGCCTTTGCCCGCTTCGGCGCGCGAGGCCAACACGTCCAGCACGTCCTGAAACACCATGTTACGGGCATGGAGAAGAACGAGCAGGTGATAGATCAAATCCGCAGCCTCGCTGGCGAGTTCCTCGTTCGGTCCGGCGACGCCGGCCAGCGCGGTCTCCACCCCCTCTTCGCCGACCTTCTGGGCGATGCGTTTCGGCCCCTGGGCGATCAGCTTGGCGGTCCAGCTTTCGGACGGATCGGCGGCGGCGCGGCGGGCGATGGTCTGTTCCAGCCGGGCGATGCGGCCCAGACCCGGCGCGTCGGCGTCGCCGAAACAGCTGGTCCGGTTCAGGTGACACGCATTGCCGACCGGTCGGACCGACAGGATCAGGGCGTCGTTGTCGCAGTCGGCGGTGAGGGAGAAGACATGCAGCCGGTCGCCCGAGGTCTCGCCCTTCCTCCACCGCCCGCCGCGCGAGCGCGAGAAGAAGGTGGCCTCACCCGACTGGATCGTCTCATCCAGAGCGGCGCGGTCCATATAGGCTAGGGTCAGGACCTGCAGCGTCGCCGCATCCTGCACCACCACGGGAACAAGGCCGTTGCCTTTTTCGAAGTCGATGGTCGCGGGGTCGATCACAGTCTCATCTCCAGGCCCTGATCGGCCAGGTATCGCTTCAGGTTGGGAATGGCGATGGCGCCGGTGTGGAAGACGCTGGCGGCCAGGGCGCCGGACACGTCCGCCTGCTCGAACACCTCGCGGAAATGCGACGGCGCGCCCGCCCCGCCGGAAGCGATCAGGGGGATGGTCAGCCGCCCTCGGGCCGCGGCCAGCTGTTCGATGTCATAACCCTTTCGCACCCCGTCCTGATCGATGCAGTTCAGCACGATCTCGCCGGCGCCCAGGGCCTGGGCTTCGTCCAGCCAGTCCAGCGTCCGCTTGCCCGCGTGGCGGCGCGCATCGGGATCGCCGGTGTATTTGTGGACCACCCATTCGCCGTCTTCCAGACGGCTGTCGACGCCGACCACCACACATTGCGACCCCAGACGTTCGGCCATTTCGGCGATCAGTTCGGGCCGTTCCAGCGCGGGGGAGTTGATCGACACCTTGTCCGCCCCGTGGTCCAGACAGCGCGCCGCCTGCTCCACGCTGCGGATGCCGCCCGCGACGCAGAAGGGAATGTCCAGCAGCCGGGCGATGTCCCTGATCCAGCCATAGTCCAGCGTCCGTCCTTCGGGACTGGCTGTGATGTCGTAGAAGACCAGTTCGTCGGCGCCTTCGTCCCGATAGCGGGCGGCCAGTTCGGCGGCGTCGCCCATGTCGGCATGGCCCACGAACTTCACGCCCTTGACGACCCGGCCGTCCTTGACGTCCAGGCAGGGGATGATCCGCCGGGCGGTCATTGAACCGCCCTCTTGCCTGTGAACGGGGCGGTCATGCGGCGGCCGCGATGGCTTCGGGCAGGGTGAAACGGTTTTCGTAGAGAGCGCGGCCGACGATGGCCCCGTGGCAGCCCAGGGCCTTGATCGCCCGGATGTCGTCCAGCGACGACACCCCGCCCGAGGCCTGAAGCACCAGATCGGGGCGGCGACGATGGATTTCGGCCAGAAGCTCAAGATTGGGTCCGGTCAGGGCGCCGTCCCGGCCGACGTCCGTGACCAGTATGTGTTTCGCCGTCCCCTCGGGATAGCGGTCCAGCGCATCCCACAGGGTCACGCCCGACGACTGGGTCCAGCCCTTCAGGGCGGGAACGGGCGCGCCGTCCTCGATCTTGACGTCCAGGGCCAGGGTGATGCGCTCGACCCCAAACCCTTTCAACCAGGCGGCGACATCGGTGGGCTGGGTCACGGCCAGCGAGCCCACCACCACGCGCGACACGCCCGAATCCAGCAGTTTGGCCACATCTTCGGCACTCCGGACGCCGCCGCCCGACTGGACCTTGACGTCGATGGCCTGGGTCAGTTCGCCGATCAGGGCGTGCTGCATGGCCTCGCCCGCCTCGGCGCCGTCCAGGTCGACGACGTGAATCCATTCGGCGCCTTCGGCGACAAAGGCGGTCAGACGGGCGGCGGGCTGTTCGTCATAGCGTGTCACCTGATCGAACCGGCCGTGCATCAGTCGCACGCAGACGCCGTCCTTCAGGTCGATGGCGGGATAGATCAGCATGGGGTCGGTTTCCGGTCGTCATCCTCGGGCTTGACTCGAGGATCAGGTGTTGGGCGGCCCGTGCGCATCCGTCGTCGCTTGAGTGATGGAGGGGCCGATCCTCGGGTCGAGCCCGAGGATGACGGGGCGGGGAGAGCGGTGCGGTTCACACCGCAATCTCCAGGAAATTCTTGAGGATGACGGCTCCGGCCTCGGCCGAGCGTTCGGGGTGGAACTGGCAGCCCCAGCGGTTGGCGGATCGCACCATGGCCGGAACCGGGCCGCCATAGTCGGCGCGGGCCAGGGTCGCCGGCCCGTCCGGGCAGACGAAGCCGTGGACGAAATAGGCGTAGGCGCCGTCGGCGACGCCCTTCAGCAGCGGATCGTCGCGGTCGCGCGTCAGCCGGCTCCAGCCCATGTGCGGCACGGGCAGGGGGACGTCCGGCTCCAGCCGCCCGACCGTGCCGGGGATGAGGCCCAGCATCTGGACATCCTCTCCCTCGTCGCTGCGCTCGAAAAGCAGCTGCTGACCCAGACAGACGCCCAGCAGGGGGCGTTCGAAGGCGCGCAAGGGCTCAATCAGGTTCAACGCCGCCAGCCGCGACATGGCGTAGCCCGCCGCCCCGACGCCGGGCAGAATGACCCGCTCGGCCTCTGCGATCTCGACCGGGTCGGCGGTCAGGCGCACGGTCGCACCCAGCCGCTCCAGCGCGAACTGGACCGAGGCGATATTGCCCGCGCCATAGCTGATCACGGCGACCTGGGTCACAGCACCCCCTTGGTCGAAGGTACCGCGTCGCCCTCGACGCGGATGGCCTGACGCAGGGCGCGGCCGAAGGCCTTATAGACGGCCTCGGTCTTGTGGTGGTCGTCCTGGCCCGTGACGGTGATGTGGACGGCGGCGCCCATGGCCTCGGCCAGAGACCGGAAGACGTGGGCCGTCAGGTCGGTGCGGTATTCGCCGATATAGGGGGTCTCGAACGTCCCCTCGAACAGCGGATAGGGACGCCCGGACAGGTCGATGGAGACGGTCGCATTGGCCTCGTCCATCGGCAGGACGAAGCCGTAGCGGGCGATGCCCTTGCGTTCTCCCAGCGCCTGTTTCAGCGCCTGGCCCAGGGCGATGGCGCTGTCCTCGATGGTGTGGTGCGGGTCGGTGTGCAGGTCGCCCTCGCATTGCAGACGCAGCGAGAAGCCGCCGTGGGCCGCGATCTGCTCCAGCATGTGATCGAAGAAGCCGACGCCGGTTTCGATCTTCACCGGGCCGGCCGCGTCCAGATCGACGGCGCAGACGATGCGGGTCTCTTTCGTGTCGCGCACGGCCTGACCGACGCGCGGCGCGCGGCGCCTGGCGGGCGTCAGGCCGAAGGCGGCCAGCAGCCGATCATTGACCTCGGGCTTGATGGAAATGGGCAGACGCAGCCGTTCGCCCGACAGATCGGCGTCGACGCCATAGGTTTTCAGATCGGCCAGGGCGGCGGCGGGATTTTCCGGCCGCGTCACGACGATGGGGCCGACCCCGGGCTCGACCGTCATCAACCGGCCCAGTTCGCGGGCGACCCGCTCGCGCTCGCGCCGGACGGCGGCGATGCGTTCGGCCGTCTCGATCATCCGCGACGGGTCCAGCGCCTGCTGCGCCAGCCGCACCAGGGGTTCGGGCAGGGCGTAGGGCTCCAGCACCGAGGCCAGCCGTGCCAAGGTCCGGGGCTGGGCGATGGCCGCCCCGACCCGCGCGCCCGCCAGCCCATAGGCTAGCGACAGGCTTCGCAGCACGACCAGATTGGGCTGGTCCGCAATGACGGTGACGGCCGACGCGCTGTCGGAAAACTCGATCAACCCCTCGTCCACGACCAGCAGGGCGGGGGCGACGCGGGCGGCCATTTCGGCGACGGCCTCGGGCGAGCCCAGGGCGCGGATGACGATGACGGCGGGATCGCCCTTCGCCGGATAGATGGCGCTCAGCCTGTCATAGGGTTCGGCCTGGGGCGCCTGGACCGAACCGCCGTCGCGGGCGGCGAGGCGCCAGGCCAACTCCAGCCCGTGGGTCAGGCCGCGAACCGGTAGAACCGTCTCGACCGGCGTGGCGTAGATCGCCGCCATGCGGGCGGCCAACGCCTGGGCGTCGCCGGGATAACGATCCAGACCCTCGCCGCCGGAGACCAGCGGAGGATAGGGGGCGGGCAGGCTCATCACTCAGCCCTCAGATCGGCGGCGCGGGCGTGGGCCTCCAGCCCCTCCATCCGGGCCAGACGGGCGGCGATGGGGGCCAGGGCGCGGGCGCCGGCCTCGGTGACGAGCTGCACCGACATTGTGGTCATGAAGCTGGCGGTGGTCACGCCGCCCAGGGTCCTGGCCCCGCCGTCGGTCGGCAGGACGTGGCTGGGACCGGCGGCGTAGTCGCCCAGAGTCTCGGCGGCGAACCGTCCGACGAAGACAGCGCCGGCGGCCTTGATGGAATCGACCAGGGCTTCGGGATCGTCGATCTGGATCGCCAGGTGTTCGGGACCATAGAGGTTGGCGACCTCGGAGGCGGCCTCCAGATCGCGGACCAGGATGGCGCGGGCCTCCTGCAGCGAGGCGCGGGCGATCGCTTCGCGCGGCAGGGTTGCGACCTGAACCTCCACCTCGGTCAGGATGTAATCGATGGTGGCGCGGCTGGTGGAGACCAGCAGAACCTGCGCGTCCGCATCGTGTTCGGCCTGGCTCAGCAGGTCGGCGGCGACGATCTCTGGCGCGGCGTCTCGGTCGACGATGACCATCAGCTCGGACGGCCCGGCGGGCATGTCGACGGCGGGGCCATCGGGTAAGGCGGACGCCTGTTTCTTGGCCTCGGCGACATAGGCGTTGCCCGGGCCGAACAGCTTGTCGCAGGGCGGAATGACGCCGTCCTCCAACTCGGCGCCGAAGGTCAGGGCGGCGATGGCCTGCGCCCCGCCCATCAGCCAGATGGCGTCCAGACCGGCCTCGGCGGCGGCCAGGATCATGGCGGGGTGGACGCCGCCCTCCTTGTCCGGCGGGGTGACGGCGATCCGCTCGGCCACGCCCGCGACCCCGGCCGGGATGGCCAGCATCAGCAGGGACGAGAACAGCGGCGCCGTGCCGCCCGGAACATACAGGCCCGCCGAGGCGATGGGCCGCCACGCCAGTTTCGAACGCACGCCCGGCGTGGTCTCGACGAAGGGGGTGTCTTCCGGCCGGGTCGCCTGGTGGAAGACGCGGATGTTGTCGGCCGCCATCCGCAGGGCGCGCACGTCGCGGGGGGGCAGGGCGTTGCGGGCTTCGGCGACCGCGCCCGGCGTGATGGAGATGCGGCGCGGCGGGGCCTTGTCCAGCTTGAGGCACCAGTCAGCCACGGCCGCGCCGCCACGCACCCGCACGTCGTCAAGGATGGTGCGGACCACCTCGGTCACGTCGCCGGCGGTGCGCCGGGACGGGCGGGCGAGCGCGGCCTTCTTTCCGGCGGCGTCCAGCGACGACCAGTCGATGCGTTTGAACAGGTCGCCCATCACATCATCTTCTCGATGGGCAGGACCAGGATGGCTGAGGCGCCTGCGGCCTTCAGCTTCTCCAGCGTTTCCCAGAAGACGGCCTCCTGACAGACGGCGTGGACCGCCACCGCGTCGTCACGACCCGACAGGGGCATGACGGTGGGCGAACCGGCGCCGGGCAGGATGGCGGTGATCTGGTCCAACGCCGCGCGGGGCGCGTTCAGCATGACGTATTTGGCGCCTTGCGAGGACACCACGCCCGCCATCCGTTCGATGATGCTGTCCAGCAGGTGTTGCAGGCCGGGTTCGGGCGCGGTCGGCGACTGGATCAGCACGGCCTGGCTTTCCAGCACCGTATCCTTGGCCCCCAGACCATTGGCCTCCAGCGTCGCGCCGGTCGAGACCAGATCGCAGATGGCGGCGGCCAGTTTCAGCCGGGGCGCGACCTCGACGGCGCCGCGCATGACGACGATGTCGGCCTGAACCCCGCGCTCGTCCAGAAAGCGGCGCAGAATCTTGGGATAGGAGGTGGCGATGCGCAGACCCTCCAGCGAGGCCGGGCCGTCATAGGCCAGGGTCGGGGGCGTCGCGAGCTTCAGCGTGCAGCGGCCGAAGCCCAGCGGCATGACGATGGAGGCGTTCGGCCCCCCGTTGCGGCCTTCCTCCAGCACGTTCTCGCCGACGATCCCCAGGTCGCAGACCCCGTCCGCCACGAAGGTCGGAATGTCGTCGTCGCGCACGCGCAACAGGTCGATGGGATAGTTCTCGACCCGATACAGCAGGTCGTTGTGGCCCTTGACCCATTTCAGGCCCGCGTCCCGGATCAGGTCCAGGCTGCGGTCGGCCAGACGGCCGGATTTCTGGACGGCGATGCGCAGCCGACCCTGGACAGTGCTCATGTTCGGATTCTCAGTCTTTCAGCCGATCCAGGGCGATGCGGTATCCCTGATGTGGCATGTCTTTCAGATAACGGGCGACGCGGACGACGGTGGTGGGGCTGGCATGGGCCTCGGCCGCGATCTCGCGATAGGACTTGCCCCCGGCGTCCAGCAGGCGCGCGACCTGCCACCGCTCGGTGAAGGCGCGCAGTTCGGCAGGCGTGCACAGATCGGCCAGAAAGGCGTCGATCTCCTCGCGCGTCTGCATCGACAGCAGGGCGTCATGAAGGGCGGCGCGGGCGGGCGGGGTCGTCATGCGCGTTTCACTATGCTGTAACGATGAAACGGTCAAGAGCATGCCTTGCTGAACCGCCACTCGCCACTCGCCACTCGCCGCTCTAAATGCTTCCCATGACCAAGGTTCTCATCATCGGCGCGGGACACGCGGGCGGCTCTGTCGCGGCCTTTCTTCGGCAGTATGGCCATGAGGGGCCGATCGTTCTGGCGGGCGAGGAGGATGCGCCGCCGTATCAGCGTCCGCCCCTGTCCAAGGCCTGGCTCAAGGGCGAGGCGGATCTTGAGGCCCTGCTGCTGCGGCCCCTGAGTTTCTACGCCGAGCAGAACATCGACTTTCGCCCCTCGACGGTCGCGGTGTCGGTAGATGCGGAGGCGAAGACGGTCGCTTTCCACGACGGATCGTCGGAAACCTATGACCTGCTGGTGCTGGCGACGGGATCGACGGCGCGCAAACTGCCCGTTCCGGGCGGCGACCATCCCGAACTGCTGGAACTGCGCACGCTCAAGGACGCCGAACGGTTGAAGGCCGTGCTGGGGCCGGGCAAGCGGCTGGCGGTGGTCGGCGGCGGCTATGTGGGTCTGGAGGCGGCGGCTTCGGCGCGCGCCCTAGGCGCAGAGGCGGTGGTGATCGAACGCGCGCCGCGCGTCCTGGCGCGGGTGGCGTCCGAGACGCTGTCGACCTTCTTCACCGCCCAGCATCGGGCGCGCGGCGTGGAGATCGTGACGGGCGCCGAGGTGACGGCGGTGGCGCAGGACGGCGTGACCTTGGCCGATGGTTCGGTCGTTCGGGCCGATGAGGTCCTGATCGGCGTGGGCGCCATGGCCAGCGACGGCCTGGCGCGGTCGGCGGGCCTGCGTTGCGACGACGGGGTGGTGGTCGACGATCAGGCGCGAACCAGCGACCCGGCCGTCTTCGCCGTGGGCGATATGACGCGTCGCCCCATTTCGGTGCACGGCGGCGTGCATCACCGTCTTGAAAGCGTGCCGAACGCGCTGGAGCAGGCCAAACAGGCCGCCGCGGCCATCGTCGGCCGCCCCGGACCGGCGCCGGAGGTTCCGTGGTTCTGGTCCGATCAATATGAGTTCAAGCTTCAGATCGCCGGCCTTCCGTTCGACGCCGACCGGCAGGTGGTGCGGGGCGATCCGACGACGGGCGGGTTTGCGGTCTTCCACCTGAACGGCGACCGGATCGTCTGCGTCGAGGCCGTCAACGCCGCCCCGGAGTTCATGGCGGGCAAACAACTGATCGGGAAGGGAACGCCAGTGGACGCGACCAAGCTGGCGGATCGGGCGGTGTCGATGAAGGCGCTGGCGGCGTAGAGCCTCGCTCCAGTCTCAATCCCGTGAGGCGAAGCGGCGTCGCGCCATCATCTTCGCCGCACTGCAACAAAACTGTTGCGCTTTCCGTTGGGTAGGGATCAAGCTGCGATCTCAACGCGGCGGGGGCGAATGACGAGAGCTTTCGACGAAATGACCGGCGGCGGATCGGGTGCGATCCGCGACAGCTACAAGACCCTGGCGGCCTGGCTTGAAAACGCGCCGGCCGACCTGTTGCAGGCGCGCTCGCGCCAGGCGGAACTGTTCTTCCGTCGGATGGGCGTCACCTTCGCCGTCTATGGCGACGAGGAATCCAACGAACGTCTGATCCCCTTCGACGTGGTGCCGCGCATCATCGGCGCCGACGAATGGGGCGGACTGGAGACCGGGCTGAAGCAGCGCGTCTCGGCGATCAACGCCTTCCTGAAGGACATCTACGGGCCGCAGGAATGCATCCGGGCGGGCATCGTCCCGGCCGATCTGATCCTGACCAATCCGCACTATCGGCCCGAGATGCAGGGCCGCCGCCCGCCGGGCGACGTCTGGTGCCATATCTCGGGCGTCGATCTGGTCCGGACGGGCGAGGACGGCTTCTATGTTTTGGAGGACAATGTCCGCACGCCGTCCGGCGTCTCCTACATGCTGGAGAACCGCGAGATGATGATGCGGCTGTTCCCCGACCTGTTCGCGGAACATGCGGTGCGGCCGGTCGAGATCTACACCGACATGCTGCTGCGCTCGCTCCAGGCCTCGGCGCCGGTTGGGGCCGGGGCGGACCCGACCATCGTGGTGCTGACGCCCGGCCCGTTCAACTCCGCCTACTATGAGCACAGTTTTCTGGCCGACAAGCTGGGCGTCGAACTGGTCGAGGGCGGCGATCTGTTCGTCAATGACGACACCGTCTTCATGCGCACGACCGAAGGGCCCAAACGGGTCGATGTCATCTATCGCCGCATAGACGACGACTTCATCGATCCCCTGACCTTCATGCCCAATTCGGCGGTCGGGGTGCCGGGGTTGATGTCGGCCTATTTCGCCGGACGGGTGACGCTGGCGAACGCGGTCGGGACGGGGGTCGCCGACGACAAGGCCGTCTATACCTACATGCCCGACATCATCCGCTTCTTCACGGGCGAGGACGCCATCCTTCAGAACGTGCCGACCTGGCGCTGTCGAGAGCCTGACGCGCTGAAGGAGGTTCTGGACAAGCTGCCGGAGCTGGTGGTCAAGGAGGTCGGCGGATCGGGCGGCTACGGCATGCTGGTCGGCCCCACCTCGACCAAGGCCGAGATCGAGGATTTCAGGGCCAAGCTGATCGCCGATCCGGACGACTTCATCGCCCAGCCGACACTGAGTCTGTCGACGGCGCCGACCCTGGCGGGCGGCGATCTGTCGCCGCGCCACGTCGATCTCAGGCCCTTCGTCCTGTCCAGTCCTGCGGGCGTCCGGGTCGCGCCCGGCGGACTGACGCGGGTCGCGTTGAGGGAGGGGTCTCTGGTGGTCAACTCCAGCCAGGGCGGCGGAACCAAGGACACCTGGGTGCTGGACAACTGATGCTCTCTCGCACTGCAGACAGCCTGTACTGGACCGGCCGCTATATGGAGCGGGCCGATTTCCTCGCCCGTATTCTCGAGGCTGCCATTCGCCTGGCGGCCCTGCCGGCCAAGGATCAGGCCGCCGTCACCGCCTGGGCCGGGGCCATCGCCTCCTCGGGGGTGAAGACGGCCTTCGACGCCTCGGGCCGCGCGGTGTCGGAGAAATCGGTGCGCGAATATCTGGCCTTCGGCTCCGACAATTCGACCTCCATCAAGGCGTGCATTACCAAGGCGCGGACCAACGCCCGCTCGGTCCGCACCGCCCTAACCATCGAACTGTGGGAGGCGATCAACGGCGCCTGGAACGGTCTGAACGAACTGGGCGAGCCGACGCGCCGAGACGACTTCACGGGCTTTCTGGACTTCGTGAAGTCGACGTCCCTGGCGGTCGAGGGCGCCTCGTCCCGGACCATGCTAAGGAACGACGCCTACTGGTTCCTGCGTCTGGGTATGGCGATCGAGCGGGCGGACAACACCGCCCGCCTGCTGGACGTGAAATATCATCTGCTGCTCCCGCCCGGCGAACGGGTCGGAGGTCAACTGGACTATTTCCAGTGGACGACCTTGTTGCGCGAGGTTTCGGCCCTGACCGCCTATCGCTGGGTCTACCGCGAGAGCGTGCGGCCCTGGCTGGTGGCGGACCTATTGGTGCTGAACCGGCAGATGCCGCGCTCGCTGGCGTCGTGCCAGGGGATGATCGTCAGCTATCTGGAGCGGCTGGCGACCGATTACGGCCGGCGCGGTCCGGCCCAGCGCCTGGCCTCCAACCGCCTGAGCCAGTTCAACGAGGCCAAGATCGAGGACATTTTCCAGTCCGGCCTGCACGAATATATCCAGGCGTTCCTGAGCGAGAACAACGCCTTGGCCGGTGCGATCCACGAACAGTATCTGGTCTGACCATGCGGATAAGGATCGACCATTCCACCCGCTACGCCTACGCCCGACCGGCGCGGTTCATCATCCAGACCCTGCGTCTGACGCCGAAGTCCAGCGAGGGCCAGCAGGTGCGCGAATGGCGCATCGAGACGGACGTGGACGCGCGCCTGCGTCGCAGCGAGGACGCCTTCGGCAACATCGTCCACAGCCTCTATACCGAACGCCCCACCGACGCCCTAACCATCCGCGTGATGGGCGAGGTGACGACCGCTGACACCGGCGGCGTGCTGGGCGGCGCATCCGAACGGCTGTCGCCTCTGGTCTTCCTGCGCGAGACGCCTTTGACCCGGCCCGACGCCGCCATCGCCGACTTCGCCCGCTCGATCGCGGGGGGGCCGCCTCTCAGCCGGATGCACGCGCTGATGGCCGCCCTGAAGGCCGAGGTCGCCTTCGAGGTCGGCGCCACCTCGGCGGCCCACACCGCCGCCGAATCCTTCGCCCAGCGGCGGGGCGTCTGTCAGGATCACGCCCAGATCTTCATCGCGGCCGCCCGTCAACTGGGCGTTCCGGCGCGCTATGTCTCGGGCCACCTCAGCCGCCAGGACGGCCAGCATGACCAGGAGGCCGCCCATGCCTGGGCCGAAGCCTGGGTGGAGGACCTGGGCTGGGTCGGTTTCGATCCCGCCAACGGAATCTGTCCGACCGAACACTATGTCCGCGTCGCCGTGGGCCTGGACGCCCTGGGCGCCACCCCCATCCGGGGGACCAGCTATGGCGGCGGGCAGGAGAGCCTGACGGTCGCGCTTCATGTGCGGCCTGTGCAACAGACGCAGCAGCAACTGCAGTCGCGGGGCTGGTCCGCATAGGCATGACACGCGAATCTGTTAGCGTTGGACGGTTCGCATCGCGGGGAGCGGATAGAACGAAGTGACCTATTGCGTAGGCATGTTGGTGGACGAAGGGTTGGCGATGATCGCTGACACGCGCACCAATGCGGGCGTGGACAACATCTCGTCCTATCGAAAGCTGCACATCTACAAGTCGCCGGGCGAACGCATCCTGGCCGTGGCGACGGCGGGCAATCTGTCCGTCACCCAGACCGCCCTGACAATGACGGCGGCGGGGGTCAAACTGCCGGATTCGACTGCGCCGGAAACCCTGTACACAGCGCCCACCCTGTTTCGCGCCGCGCAGATCCTGGGCCACGCCATGGCGACGGTGCGGGCCACCATCAACACCCCCGCCTCGCCGACGGCCGACGCCCTGAACGTCAACGCCTCCATGCTGCTGGGCGGTCAGATCGCCGGCGGCAAGATGGGGCTGTATCTGATCTACGGCCAGGGCAACTTCATCGAGTGCGGCCCCGACACCCCCTATCTTCAGATCGGGGAGCTGAAGTACGGCAAGCCGATCCTGGACCGCGCCCTGCACAGTTCGACCCCTCTGTCCGAGGCGGTGAAACTGGGTCTGATCTCGTTCGATTCCACCATCCGCTCGAACATCGCGGTCGGCCCGCCGCTGGACCTGATCGTCATGCCGCGCGACCGGATCAGCGGAACGGCGCGGCGGATCGAGGCGGACGATCCCTATTTCCGCGATCTGGGGCGGCGGTGGTCCGAAGCCCTGGCGGCGGCGCACCGCGCCATGCCCGACCCCACCTGGCTGGACGCCGAGGAAACCCAGCCAAGACCGCTGACGGTAGTCGCAAGCTAGGATTGCGATTTATTATCAATTTTGCTTGTGCGACATATTGAAGCTGGTTATTGCGACCGCATCGCAAAATCAGACCAAAAGGTCGCAAAACTATGTCCGACTCTCGCGCCGCCTCCCTCCGCGCGCTTCTGTTCGCCTCCAGCGCCGCTGGAATGTTGGTCGCGGCCCCCGCCATGGCCGCCGACGCCGCCGACTTGACGGTCGCTGCGGATCAGCAGCAACCCGCCAACCTGGGCACGATCGACGTCAACGGCCACGTCAAAAAGCCGGCGCCGGTCAGCCCCGAATTCGTCGCGCCCCTGGTCGACACGCCGCGCGCCGTGACCGTCATTCCCCAGGCGATCATCGAGCAGACCGCCGCTTCCTCGCTGCAGGACCTGCTGTCCAACTCGCCCGGCATCACCTTCGGCGCCGGAGAGGGCGGCCAGCCGCTGGCCGACCGTCCGTTCATCCGTGGACAGTCGTCCGGCAACAACATCTTTCTGGACGGCGTGCGCGACACCGGCGGTCAGCAGCGTGAAGTGTTCAACCTGGAGCAGGTCGAGGTCATCAAGGGGCCGGACGCCGTCTATTCCGGTCGTGGTTCGGGCGGGGGCAGCATCAACCTGGCCTCCAAGTCGCCCAAGCTGAACAGCTTCACCAATGTCGGCGCGGGCGTCGGTACGGACGGCTATCTGCGCGGCACGATCGACAGCAATCTTCCGCTGGGCGAAACCGCCGCCCTGCGCATCAACCTGATGGGCGCCCAGGGCGACGTGCCGGGCCGCGACGCCGTCGACTACGACAAATGGGGCCTGGGCCTCAGCCTGGGCGCCGGCCTGGGTACGCCGTCGTCGATGGTGTTCAGCTACTACCATCTGACCAGCGACCAGATGCCGGACTATGGCATCCCGCTGTTCACCAAGATCCAGTCGCGCACGACCGACAGCGGCGTTCTGGACGTGCCCTACAGCAGCTTCTACGGCCTGAAGGCGCGCGACTATCTGACCAATACGGTGGACGCCTTCACCTTCAAGGCCGAGCATCGCCTGAGCGACTTCGCTACGGTCCGTAACGTCAGCCGCTATGCCGAGACGCTGAACGACTACATCGTCACGAACCCCGGCGACGGCGGCTATGTCGGTCGGGCGGCCGATGGAACCTATTGGATGAAGCGGGGGACCAAGACCCGTTGGAATCCGGTTTCGACCCTGGCCAATGTCACCGACGTGTACGGCCAGTTCGCCACAGGCTCGGTCAAGCACAGCTACGACGTCGGCCTCGAGCTGACGCGCGAGCGGAATCGCAACGCGACCTATTCCACCTATACGACCTCGGGGGCCGCCTGTCCGACGGGGCTGACGACGGTGGTCGGTTCGCCGCCGACCGCGAACGGCGCCGCAGGCGCAGGCGACTGCACCCCGGTCTACAACCCCAATCCCGACGACGCCTGGACGGGCGTGATCAATCGCGGCCCGGTCAGCTCCAACACCACCGAGACCATCGGTGTCTACGCCAACGACAGCATCAGCCTGACCGAGCGCCTGATCCTGAACCTGGGCGTGCGCTGGGATCAGTATTCCGTCGAAGGCGTGAACGCCGTGCTGGGATCGCCGTCCTCCACCGCCGGCGTCTGGAATGTCGCGGGCTATACGGCCGTGCCGAAACGGACCTGGGAGTTCACCAACTATCAGGTCGGCCTAGTGTACAAGCCGACGGAGAACAGCAGCGTCTATGCCTCCTGGGCGACCTCGTCGACGCCGCCGACCATCGCTGCCGGTGATCAGAACGCCTCGGGCGGGACGGGCACGGTCGATGGAGTCGCCAATGTCGTGCTGGATCCGGAAGACACCGAGAGCTTCGAGATCGGGGCCAAGGCCAATGTGTTCCACGACCGTCTGGCCCTGTCGGCGGCCGCCTTCCAACTGACGCGAAAAAACGCGCTCATCTTGGTGGAGCCGGATCGCTACCGTCAGGAGGGCGAGGTCGAAGTTAAGGGCTTCGAGTTAGGCGTGTCGGGCAATATCACGCCCAACTGGACCGTGTTCGGCGGCTACACCTACATGGACTCCGAACTGACCAAAGCGGCCAAGATTTTCTCGGGAACGCCGCCCGTGGAGGTCGCCAATCCTCTGCAAGGCCTGCCCCTGGCCAATACGCCCAAGAACAGCGTCAGCCTGTTCACCACCTATCGCCTGTTGCCCAAGCTGACGGTCGGAGGCGGCGTCTATTACACCTCCAAGTCCTTCGGTGGGAACCAGGGCGGAGCCGGCGGCGGGAACAACCGCATCTATGCGCCGTCCTGGACGCGCCTGGATCTGTTCGCCGCCTACGACCTGACCGATCGGGCCAGTCTTCAGTTGAACGTGAAGAATGCGACGGACGAGGACTACATCATCCGCACTAACGGCGTTCACCACGCCGACGTGGCGGCCGGGCGTCAGGCCATTCTGGCCCTGAACATGCGCTTCTAAAGGCCCTTATCACGGCCTACTATTTGGCGGCTCCGTCCTCCCGGCGGGGCCGCCTTTCCTTTTTCAGCGAGACCGACGTGCTGCTGCAGATTCCCGAAGTCTTCTCCAAGGCGGAAGTGAAGGCGTTGCGCGAACGGCTGGACGCCGGCCCGTGGGCCGATGGCAACATGACCTCGGGCCACCAGTCCGCGACCGCCAAGCGGAACCAGCAGCTGCCCGAGGACTGCGCCGTCGCGCGCGAGGTTTCGGCCCTGATCGTCCAGGCGCTGAACGCCAATCCCATGTTCGTCGCCGCCGCCCTGCCGCACACGATCTTTCCGCCCCTGTTCAACCGCTATCAGGGCGGGGGCGAGTTCGGCCTGCACGTCGACAACGCCATCCGCCAGTCCCGCGACGGGGGCGGGGTCCGCATCCGCAGCGACCTGTCCGCCACCCTCTTCCTCTCCGAACCCGATGAGTACGACGGCGGCGAATTGCTGATCGAGGAGATGTATGGGGCGCAGGCGATCAAACTGCCGGCTGGGGACCTGGTTCTTTATCCATCCAAGAGCCTGCACCGGGTCACGCCCGTGACGCGCGGCGCGCGTGTGTCGTCCTTCATGTGGATGCAGAGCCTGGTGCGCGACGACGCCGACCGTGAAACCCTGTTCCGCCTGGACGTGGCCACCCAGCGTGTCGCCACGGAAAAAGGGCCGAAGGATCAGGCGGTGATCGAACTGACCGGCGTCTATCACAATCTGCTGCGGCGCTGGACCGAGGTGTGACGAAAGGGACGCGGGACGGACTTATCGCGACGCGGCTTGAACCTTCGCCGTGCGGGGGCGATTGAACCATCGATGCCGCAGGACCTTCCGCCCCCGACGCCGCGCCAGACCCTGCCCGAAATCGTGGTGACGGCCGCGCGGCTGCCGCCAGCGGCGGCCGACGCCGCCTTCTCCGTCGTGCGCCTCGACCCGCAGGTGCTGGAACGCTCCATGCGGCTTGACGAGGCGTTGCGCACCGTGCCGGCCGTGTCCCTGTTCCGGCGAACCTCCAGTTCTGCGGCCAATCCGACGACGCAGGGGTTGTCGCTCAGGGCCATAGCGCCGTCGGGCGCGGGCCGGGCGCTGGTCACGCTGGACGGCGTGCCCCTGAACGATCCCTTCGGCGGCTGGGTCATCTGGTCACAGGCGGCGCCGGAAAGCCTGGCGCGCGTCGATGTCGTGCGCGGGGCCGGGGCAGGCCCCTATGGCGCCGGGGCCCTGACCGGAACCGTCGCCCTCACCGAAAGGGACCGAGGCGGCGTGCTGGACGGTTCGGTGGCCCAGGACGGCGGCGCGCGGCTGGCCGGCTCGGCCTCGGCGCGGCTGGGATCGGTCGGCGTCACCGTCTCGGGCCTTCGTGAGGTCAGCGACGGCTATATCCCGGTGCGCGGGTCTTCCGCCGGGGCGGCCGATACGCTTCTGGACCTGGACAGCCGGGCCGCCGCGTTGCGCGTCGATGCGCCGCTGGGCGGGATCGAAGACGCGCGCCTGTCGCTGCGCGCCTCCGCCTGGGAAGAGGATCGCGGATCGGGTCTGGCCGGCGCTTGCGCCAACGCCAGCGGCCACAGTCTCAGCGCCACGGCCGCGCGGGTGCCTGAAGCCGAAGGCTACGGCTGGCGGCTTCAGGCCTGGCGGATCGACAGCGATCTGGCCAACCGTTCGGTGTCGGTCGCAGCGGATCGATCGACCACCACCCCGGCCAACGATCAGTTCAAGACGCCCGCGACCGGATCGGGGGTGAATCTGGCCCTGCGTCGCCGGGTCGCCGACTGGGCTGGTGGGCGGCTGGAATGGGAGATCGGCGCCGACGCGCGCCTCAATCGCGGCCAGACGCACGAACGTTATTCCTACCTCGGCGGCGCCTTCACCCGCGAACGGCGCGCGGGCGGAGAAACCTCCGTAGTCGGGGCCTATGTCGACGGCTCGTGGAATTCGGGCGGCTGGTTGGTGGCGGGCGGGGCTCGGCTGGATCGCTGGGCCAACGCCGACGGCTTTCGGGTGGAGCGGCTGCTCGCGGGCGGCGCGCCGACGGCCGACGTGGCGTTCCAGGATCGGTCGGGTCGGGTCTTCAGCGGCCGTCTCGCCGCCCGGCGGAGACTGGGCGAGACGCTGTCGGCGCGCGCGGCCGCCTATTCCGGTTTCCGGCCCGCGACCCTGAACGAACTCTATCGCCCGTTTCGCGTCGGCAATGATCAGACCACCGCCAATGCCGACCTGAAGCCCGAGAGACTGTCCGGCGTCGAAGTCGGTCTGGCGTCGGACCGAGAGAACGCCGCCTGGGGCGTCACCGTCTTCGGGAACCGCATCGACGACGCCATCGTCAATGTGACCCTGAGCGAAGGCGCATCGGGCGTCGTCCGCCAGCGCCAGAACGCCGGCGTGATCTCGGCCTGGGGCGTCGAACTGAACGGAACGGCGCGCTTGATGCCCGCTCTGTCGCTGAACGGCGCGCTGGCCTGGACCGAGGCGCAAATCGACGGCGGGAACGCCGCGCCGCAGCTGACGGGCCTGCGTCCGGCCCAGGCGCCGCGATGGGGCGCGACGGCGGGCCTGGATTGGCGCGCGAGCCAGCGACTGACTCTGATCGCGGCCGCCCGCTATGAGTCCGTCCGATTCGACGACGATCTGAACAGTCGCGTGCTGGAGGCCGCCCTTACCCTGGATGGGCGGGCGGAATGGGCCCTGAACGGTCGCACGGTCCTGTGGGCGGTGGCGGAAAACCTCTTCGACGCCGAGGTCCAGACCGCGCGCACCGCCGACGATGTCGTCGGCTATGGCCCGCCACGCCGGTTCGCCCTGGGTCTGCGTCTGAGCTATTAGGCGCGACGTCCCCGCTATTGAAAACCGTTCGCAATGGTGGCACAGCCACCGCGTGACCGAACTCGCCGCACAACGCCAGCCCGATCCGGCGACGCCGCCCACCGGCGCCGAAGCGCCTGCGGTCGTTCGCAAGCCCAAGGCGAACCTGAACGGCGCGCGGTCCTTCTGGCTGAAGCAACTGCACAGCTGGCACTGGATTTCGGCGGCGGTCAGTCTGGTCGGCATGATCCTGTTCGCCGTCACCGGCATCACCCTGAACCACGCGGCCTCCATCCCCGGCAAACCGGTCACGGTCGAACAGACCCGGACCTTGCCAGCCCCGCTGCTGCAGCGGCTGAAGACCTTTCCCGAGGAGACGACCCAGCCGGTTCCCGACGCCGTGGCGCGCTGGGCGTCCGAGGCGTTCAAGGTCGAGATCGCGGGCAAGCCGACCGAGACCACGCCGGAAGAGGTCTATGTCGCCCTGGCCATGCCCGGCGGCGACGGCTGGATCACCATCGACCGTTCGACGGGCGAGACGTTGCACGAGAAGACCACGCGCGGCTGGATCGCCTACCTCAACGACCTGCACAAGGGCCGCAACGCGGGTGTAGTCTGGTTCTGGTTCATCGACGTGTTCGCGGCGGCCTGCGTCATCTTCGCCGTCACGGGTCTGGGTCTGATGGTCCTGCACGCCAAGGGCCGCCCCTCCACCTGGCCGCTGGCGGCGCTGGGCCTGCTGATCCCCGTCGTCATCGCCCTGATCTTCATCCATTGACGAGTTTTCCGATGCGCCTTCTCCCCGTCGTCATCACCACGGTCGGTCTCGCTGCGGCGGCCGCGCCCGCCATGGCCGCCGATCTGACCGTGTCGGTCGAGATTCCCCGGCTGAACACCGCCTCCTATCACCGCCCCTATGTCGCCGTGTGGATCGAGAAGCCGGATCAGTCGACCGAGCGGACCTTGGCCGTCTGGTATCAGCAGACCCGCAACAACGAGGGCGACGGCAAGGACTGGCTGAAGGACCTGCGCACCTGGTGGCGCAAGGGCGGCCGGGCCATGGCCCTGCCGGCCGACGGGGTGTCGGGCGCCACCCGCGCGCCGGGTCGCCAGACCATCACCGTGCCCGCCGCACGTTTAGCCGGCCTGCAGCCGGGCCAGTACAACATCGTCGTCGAGGCGGCGCGCGAACTGGGCGGCCGCGAGGTCGTGCGCGTGCCCTTCCGCTGGGGTGCAGCCAACACCGGGGCCGGAACCGGCGCATCTGAACTGGGCGTCGTGCGCGTCGCCGTCTCTCGCTGAGGATCAAGACCATGAAGAAGACGATCGCCCTTCTGACGCTCGCCGCCGCCCTGGCGGCGCCGATGGCCGCCCAGGCGCACCGCGCCTGGCTGGCGCCGACCGCCACCACCCTGTCGGGAAACGACGCCTGGGTCGGTTTCGACGCAGGTATGTCGAACCAGGTCTTCAATCCCGATCACGCAGCCATGCGGATGACGGGTCTGACCATCACCGCGCCAGACGGCTCGACCATCCAGCCCGAACACATGATGCAGGGCCAGTACCGCACGACCTTCGACGCCCATCTGACCCAGAACGGCACCTACAAGATCGCCAACGTCATGACCGGCGTCATGGCCAGCTACAAGCTGAACGGCGAGCAGAAGCGCTGGCGAGGCACGGCTGCGGAATACCCCTCGGGCCTGCCGCAGGGCGCGACCGATGTTCAGGCGACCCGCACAGCCAACCGCATCGAGACCTTCGTCACCCTGAACAACCCGACCGACACGGTGTTCAAGCCGACGGGCGAGGGGCTGGAACTGGTCCCGACCACCCATCCGAACGATCTGGTCGCGGGCGAGGCGGCTACGTTCAAACTGCTGAACAACGGCCAGCCTGCCGCCAACCTGGACGTCACCGTTGCGCGGGGCGGCATCCGCTATCGCGACAATCCCGAGGAGATGACGGTCAAGACCGACGCTCAGGGCGCCTTCACCGTCACCTGGCCCGAGCCCGGCATGTACTGGCTGAATGCGGCGGTCCGCACCGAGGGCCAGGGCGAAACCCCGGGATCCAGCGCCAGCTATGTGGCGGCGGTCGAGGTCCTGCCCTAAGCCGGGGACATGACCGACACGCCTTCCTCGCGCGGTTCGCGCGCCGCCCCGCCCGTCGTCAATCTGGGCGATCCCCTGCCTCTGGCGGATCGCGCCGACAATCGGGTGCTGATCCCTGCCCTTGAGGGCGCGCCGCCGCGCCCGCCCAGCGACGTGATCCGTGCGCTGGGCGGCCAGACCATGGGCACGAGCTGGAACGCGCGCGTGATCGCCCCGCCCGGCGTCGGCGAAGACGACATCCGCACGGCGATCCAGGCCGAACTGGATGCGGTCGTCGCCCTGTTCAGCCCGTGGGAGCCGACCAGCGAGGTCAGTCGCTTCAACACGGCCCCCGAAGGCGTCTGGGCCGTGTCTCAGCCCTTCTGGGATCTGCTGGACGCGACGATGGACCTGGGCGACGAGACGAACGGCGCGGTGGATCCGACCTTGGGCGCACTGGTCGATCTGTGGGGCTTCGGCCCGGCCGGACCGCGCTCGCCCCTTCTGCCCGTGCCGTCGGAACAAGAGATCGAGGCGGCGCTGGCCGTGTCGGGCTGGCGTCGCCTGCGCCTGAACCGCGAGGCGCGCGCCGCCATGCAGATGGGCGGGATGAAGCTGGACTTCTCCGGCATCGCCAAGGGCCATGCGGTGGACCGCGTGTCCGACCGGCTGACGGCGCTGGGCGCGACCTCGCACCTGATCGAGATCGGCGGGGAGTTGAAGGGGCGCGGCGTCAAGCCGGACGCCCAACCCTGGTGGGTTGAGATCGAGCGAGTCGAAGGGGCGGCCTTCCCCCGCACGGTGGCGGCCCTGTTCGACCTGGCCGTGGCGACCAGCGGCGACTATCGCCGCAGCTTCGAGCACGCCGGGCGTCGCTACGCCCACACGATCGACGGATCGACAGGCCGGCCGGTCGCAAACGCCCTGGCCTCGGTGACGGTGCTGCACTCGTCGGCCATGAAGGCCGACGCCTACGCCACCGCCCTGATGGTCATGGGCGGGTTCGAAGGCCCCGACTACGCCGAGGCCTTGGGTTTGGCCGCCCACTTCGTCGAGCGGACGGATCGGGGCCTGGTCGAGCGGGTGACGCCGGCTTTCGCCGCCATGATGGACGATTCAGAGAGCGCCGCCGGTTGAGCACGAACCCCGAACGCTGGCTCTGGGCCATGGTCGCGGTCGGGTTGTGGCTGGCCCTGATCGCGCTGGTGGTCTGGCGCGAACGCCGCGCGCGCTCGGCGGCGAAAGCGCGGTCTCAGGCTCTGGCCGGATCGGACGCCGCGCCGGTTCTGGTCGCGTTCGCCAGCCAGACGGGCTTCGCCGAGGAACTGGCCTGGATGACGGCGCGCGCGCTCGCCGCTGATGGGGGCGTCGGCGGCGTCGGCGCGCGGGTTCTGTCCTTCGCCGACCTGGACCTGGCGGCGCTGAAGTCTGCGGATCGGGCCCTGCTGATCGTCTCCACGACGGGCGAGGGCGATCCGCCTGACGCGGCCGCCCGTTTCGTGCGCCGAACCTTGGCGCAGTCCGCCGACCTGACGGGCCTGCGGTTCGGCCTTCTGGCGTTGGGCGACCGCAGCTACGACTATTTCTGCGGTTTCGGCCATGCGGTCGACGGCTGGTTGAGGCGCTCGGGCGCGGAACCGTTGTTCGATCTGGTCGAGGTGGACGACGGCGAGGCCGGCGCCATTCGCCACTGGCAGCATCAGCTGAACCAGATCACCGGCCAGGCCGCAGCCCCAGACTGGACGCCTCCGGCCTATGAGCCCTGGCGGCTGGTGGAACGCACCCTGATCAATCCGGGCAGCCCCGGCGGCGCGGCCTATCATCTGGCGTTCGAAGCCGTGGGCGCGGCGCCCGACTGGTCGGCGGGCGACATCGCCGAGATCGGTCTGCCCGAACGCGACGGACAGCGGCCCGGCGCGCGGGAATATTCGATCGCCTCCCTGCCGACGGACGGTCGCGTCGAGTTTCTGATCCGGCTGATGCAGGCGCCGGACGGGACGCCGGGCCTGGCCTCGGGCTGGTTGACGCAGGATCTGGCGGTCGGGGATGTGATCGACATGCGGCTGCGCGCCAACCGCAGCTTCCACGGTCCCGATGACGCCGTGCCGATGATCCTGATCGGCAACGGTACGGGGATCGCCGGTCTGCGCGCCCATCTGAAGGCGCGGACGGGAGCGGGGGGCGCCTGGCTGCTGTTCGGCGAACGGACGCAGGCGCACGACAACTTCTTCGACGCCGGGCTTCAGGCCTGGCTGGCGTCAGGGGTGCTGAGCCGGCTGGATCGGTGTTTCTCGCGCGATGAAGGCGACGGCCGTTATGTGCAGGACCTAGTTGCGTCGGCGGTGGACGAGTTGCGCGACTGGGTCGGGCGCGGGGCTGCGATCTATGTCTGCGGCAGTCTGGAAGGCATGTCCCAGGGCGTGCATGCGGCGCTGGAAAGCGCGCTGGGTGCGGACGTGGTGCTGACCATGCTGGAAGATGGTCGCTATCGGCGGGATGTCTACTAAAACTCGTCACTCTAGGCCTTGTGCCTAGAATCCATACGCTCCGTAGATGAAGGTGAGACAAGGCCGTCACCGGGAGTATGGATACTCGCCACAAGGTCGAGGATGACGATTTAGAGGTTAGGTAAGCCGCCCTAACAGTTCCGCCGCGAAGGTCGACAGGGTGTCGTCCCGCGCCCCCATGACGATGATCCGGTCGCCCGGCTTGGTGATCGCCACGATCCGGTCGCCGCAGTCGGCGCGCGTCGCCAGCGCCTCGGCCTGACGGCCGGCGGCGCGGACGCCCGAGGCGATGTCCTCGGACCCCACGCTGCGGTCGGTGGTGCCGCCGTAATAGACTGGCTCGGGCATCATCAGGACATCGTCCTCGCGCATCAGGCCGGCGAAGCCGTCGATGAACTCCGACTTCATCAGCTTCAGCGGCCCGAACCCATGCGGCTGAAACAGGATCAGCAGTCGCCCGTCGAAGGCGTGCAGGGTCTTCAGGGTGGCGGCGATCTTGTCGGGGTTATGGGCGAAGTCGTCGATGACGGTGATGTCTCGGGCGGTCCCCACCACCTCCATGCGGCGACGGATGCCGGCGAAGCTTTCCAGCGCCCTGACCGCCTCGGCGGTCGGTACGCCCAGGGCCCGCGTCGCGCCCAGCGCCGCCAGGGCGTTGGCGACATTGTGGGCGCCCGGCACGCCCAGGGTCACGTCATGTTCGCTCCAGCCCTCGATCAGGCGAAACCGCATGCCGGTGGGCAGGGGCTGAAGATCATGGGCGGACAGGTCGGCCTTTTCCTCGCCCAGGCCGAAGGTGATCACCTTTCCGGCCGGCAAGGTCTGGGCCAGCGCCGCCGTCTCGGGATTGTCCAGGTTCAGCACCGCCGTCATCGCCCGGTTCGTGAAGCCGCCGAAAAGGTCGCGCAGTTCCTCCATGGATTTGTGATCCAGCGAGATGTTGGAGACCACGGCGACAGTGGGATCATAGCGGGCGATGGAGCCGTCACTCTCGTCCACCTCGGCGACGAACAGGGCTGGACCGCCGACCACGGCGCTGGCGAAGGGATGGTCGGCGTCGGCGAAATTCTTCATCACCGCCCCGTTCACCACCGTCGGGTCGCGGCCGGTCTGGCTCAGGATCCAGGCGATCATGCCGGTGATGGTGGACTTGCCGCTGGTGCCCGCAACGCCGACCGAGGTCGGGGCGGCGTTGAACAGTTCACTCAGCAGTTCGGGCCGGGTCTTGATCGTTGCGCCCACGCGCCGGGCCGCGCCGATGTCGGGCACGGTGTCCTCCACGGCGCCCGTCGCCACCACGATCTGGTCGGCGCGGACGACGCCCGATCCATCCTGCGGATAGAGGGTCACGCCATGGGCGCGCAGCCAGTCGAACTTCTCGGGCGTGCGGCCCTGATCCAGCGCGCGGTCGGAGCCTTCGATGGCATAGCCCTGCGCCTGGACGATCAGCGCCAGGGGCAGCATGCCCGATCCGCCGATGCCGCAGAAGAAATAGGAGGCGTCTTGGTTCATGCCCCCTTAGAACAGGGGATCGGGGCGATCCGCCAGTGGGGATCGCAAAATCGGCGAAGAAGGCGGTCGTGGACGGCAACAACAGAGTGAAGATCGGCGTCGTCTGCGCCAGTTCGCGCTTCTCCAGGGAGCGCGCCGACGCCATCGAGGCCTGGATGGCCCAGCACCACCCCGACCGCGACGTGGCGGTGGTCTTTCATCCCGCCTGCTTTCTGAAGCACGGCCATTTCGCCGGCGACGACCGCGCCCGCGCCGAAGCCTTCGTGGAGTTCGCCAACGATCCTCGCATCGACGCCGTCTGGTTCGGGCGCGGCGGCTATGGCTCCTGCCGTATCGCCGAAGCTGTCCTGCCCCGACTGAACGCCGTGGCGCGCAAGAAACGGTATCTGGGCTATTCCGACGCCGGCAGCCTGCTGGCGGGGATGTACAAGGCCGGGTTCAAGCATCTGGCCCACGGGCCCATGGCGTCGGACGCGGTGCATCACGACGCGACGGCCGCAGGGGCGCTCGCCTGGCTGGCCACGGGACGCAGCGACTGGCTGGAGCCCTCGCTGGCGACCGATCCACGGCCGGCTGTCGCCTTCAACCTGACCATATTGAACGAACTGACCGGCACGGTCCTGGAACCCGACCTGTCCGGCCATGTCCTGATGCTGGAGGAAGTGTCCGAGGCCGCCTATCGGATCGACCGGATGATGTTTCACTTGACGGGTCAGGCTTCGATTCGGCGCGTGGCCGGAATTCGCCTGGGGCGTGTGTCGGACGTGACGCCAAACGATCCCGACTTTGGTCAGACGCCGGAGGAAATCGTTCGATACTGGTGCTTGAGATCGGGCATAGAATTCCTGGGCCAGGCCGACATCGGGCACGACGCCGCCAACAAGATCGTTCCCTTCGGTCGCCCCTGACGCGAACTCGGCGCGGCGTAAAAGACACAGTCTCGCCTTGTTCTGGAAATCGCCGGTCGGCGCCCTCTCGACAGAAGGCCGCACCTCCCGCCAGATGCAGGTCCGCGAGGCGTTAGGACTTCGTTAGCCAAGGCGTTGGGGGACGCTGCGGTTTGCGCCTTCTGCGATGCGGCGGTTCGTTCGGATATCGGGGGATGCCCGGACGAGCCGACTGATCGTCTTCCCATCCATCGACGTTGAGGGCCGCAGGGCTTAAGGATCGCGGGTGCGTTTCGACGAGAGATTCATCGATGAACTGAAGGCCCGCCTTCGGCCGTCCGACGTGATCGGTCGGACGGTGAAGCTGAAACGTCAGGGCCGCGAATACGTGGGGCTGTCGCCCTTCTCGAAGGAGAAGTCGCCGTCCTTCTTCGTCAACGACGACAAGGGCTTCTTCCACGACTTCTCGTCCGGCAAGCATGGCGACATCATCTCCTTCCTGCAGGAAACCGAGCGGCTGAGCTTCGTCGAGGCGGTGCAGCGCCTGGCCGGCGAGGCGGGGATGCAGCTTCCCGCCGAAGACCCCAGGGAGGCCGAGCGCGAGCAGAAGCGGGCGGGTCTGTCGGACTGGATGGACCTGGCCCAGAAATGGTTCGCCGCAAACCTGCGCCGCACGCCGGGCAAGGCGGTGCGGGAATATCTGGAAAAGCGCGGCCTGCCCGAGGATCAGTGGGAGCGGTTCGGCCTGGGCTATGCGCCCAATGACCGCGAGGGGCTGAAACAGGCGCTGGTCCAGCGCGGCGCCCGGCCCGCCGATCTGGTCGAGGCGGGACTGCTGATCTCGCCCGAAAGCGGCGGTCAGCCCTATGACCGGTTCCGTGACCGGCTGATGTTCCCGATTCTGGACGCGCGCGCGCGGATCGTCAGTTTCGGCGGCCGGGCCATGAACCCCGACGACCGGGCCAAATATCTGAACGGCCCGGAAAGCCCCCTGTTTCACAAGGGCGCGACCCTTTACGGCCTGCCTGAGGCGCGGCGCATCCTGGGGGCGGAATCCAGGAACGATCAGGCCATCATCGTGGTCGAAGGCTATATGGACGTCATCGCCTGTCAGCGTGCGGGCCTGCCGGCCGTGGCGCCGATGGGCACGGCCCTGACCGAGGAGCAGATGGAGCGGCTGTGGCGGATCAGCCATGAGCCGGTGCTGTGTTTCGATGGGGATGCAGCGGGCCTGCGCGCCGCCTATCGGGCCATCGAGCGGGCGCTGCCGCTTTTGAAGGCGGGGCGGTCGTTCCGGTTCTCGCTGCTGGGCGGCGGTCAGGACCCGGACGACATCCTGCGCGACAAGGGGGCGCCGGCCTTGCGGCAAGCCCTGTCCGAAACCCATGGCTTCGCTGAGGTGCTGTTCCGTCGCGAACAGGATGTCGAGCCGCTGGACACGCCCGAGCGGAAGGCGGGTTTCAAGGCGCGTCTGCGGGCGGCGGCCGGCGCCATTCAGGACAAGGATCTGGCCGAACAATATCGGCGCGACCTCTATGAGCGTTTCGACGCCCTGTTTCCCCGCAGCCCGCAACGCGCGCCCTGGACGCCGGGGCAGGGCAGGGGGCGGTTCGGCCCGCCGCCCAAGATGGGCCAGACGGTCGAAGGGGCGCAGGCAATGCAGTCGCTGTTCCGCGCCATAGAGCCGGTGCCCGCCGCCTTGGCCCATGGCGCCATCGACGACCCCGAACGGATGGACGACCATCTGGAGGCGATCAGCAGCCATGGTTTCGGCGACAAGGCCCTGGACGGCCTGGCCCAGGAATTGGTTCGCCTGCGTCTGTCGGGCCAAAGCCTTGACTCCGCCGCCTTGCGACGCCATCTGGCGCAATCGGGTCATGATGCCTTAGTGCGCGAGGTCGAGAAGGCGGCGGCGAAGTCCGGCGCGCCATTCCTGGCCGCAAATGCGCCCCTCGCCGAGGCAAGGGTCCGATGGTCGCAGGCGTTCGACGCTTCAACCCGCGTGGCGGCGTTGGAGGACGCCTTGTCCCAGGCGCGTGGCGTGCCTGGGCAGGATGAGGCGTTCCGCCGGCTGAAGGCCGAGCGGGATGCGCTTCGCCGTGCGATCAAAGCCGGAACGATTTGGGAAGACAGCGCGGGCGCGTAACCTTACGGCTCGCCGGGCATTGTATTTTTCGTCGGGGCGGACTGATCACCCCCTCGGCCGGAGACAGACTGACTATGAACGCACAGACCGAGACGCAGGACGCCGAGGTTTCGACCGACGGGCCCCTGCTCGATCTGACCGACGCCGGCGTCAAGAAATTCATTAAACAGGCCAAGGCGCGCGGCTATGTGACGATGGAGGAGCTGAACAAGGTCCTGCCGTCTGAGGAAGTCACCCCCGACGCCATCGAAGACACCCTGGCCATGTTGTCGGAAATGGGCGTCAACGTCGTCGAGGCCGAGGAGGACGCGCAGGAGCAGCAGTCCACCGACGTCGCCGCCGCCGCCGGGACCGCCGTCGCCGAAACGCCCGCCAAGTCGGCCTATGACCGCACCGACGACCCTGTGCGGATGTATCTGCGCGAAATGGGTTCGGTCGAACTCTTGAGCCGTGAGGGCGAAATCGCCATCGCCAAGCGGATCGAGGCCGGCCGCGACGCCATGATCTCGGGCCTGTGCGAAAGCGCCCTGACGTTCGAGGCCATCATGGTCTGGCGCGACGAACTGGAAAACAATCGCATCCTGCTGCGCGAGGTCATCGACCTTGACGCCACCTATGGCGTTTTGAACCCCTCGTCCCTGCCGGGCGCCGCCCAGCCGGAGGGCGAGGAAGAGGAAGCCGAGGACAAGCCGGCGGCCGAGGACAAGCCTGAATCCGACGACGAGGACGACGACGACTTCGACGACGGCGGCGGCATGTCGATCTCGGCGCTGGAAGCCGAGTTGCGCGACGGCGTGATGGAGGTCCTGAACCTGATCGCCGCCGACTTCGGCGCCTTCCGTCAGTTGCAGGACAAGCTGGTCCAGGCGCGTCTGAAGGGCGAGGCGCTGACCGCCAAGGACGAGAAGGCCTATCAGGCGCTGACGACGGCGATTTCCGACCGTCTGAAGACGATGAAGCTGAACAACAACCGCATCGAGGCGCTGGTCGAGCAACTCTATGCGATCAACAAGCGTCTGATCGGTCTGGAAGGCCGCCTGCTGCGTCTGGCCGACAGCTACGGCATCTCGCGTCCCGAGTTCCTCAAGGCCTATTTCGGCGCCGAACTGGACCCGACCTGGACGGATCGGATCAAGGAACAGGGCGTGCGCTGGACCAAGTTCAGCGAGAATGAAGCCAGCCAGATCGCCACCATCCGTTCCGATGTCGCCGCCGTGGCGCTGGAAGCTGGCCTGCCGATCGACGACTATCGCCGCATCGTCCAGACGGTGCAGAAGGGCGAGCGTGAAGCCCGTCAGGCCAAGAAGGAGATGGTCGAGGCCAATCTGCGCCTGGTGATCTCCATCGCCAAGAAATACACCAACCGCGGCCTGCAGTTCCTGGACCTGATCCAGGAGGGCAACATTGGCCTGATGAAGGCGG
>QFQU01000024.1 GCA_003248965.1 Brevundimonas sp.
GCCGCGGGATGGAGCAGCCCGGTAGCTCGTCAGGCTCATAACCTGAAGGTCGTAGGTTCAAATCCTACTCCCGCACCCAGTGATACCCCACAGGTTCCCCTGTGGGGTTTTCTGTTTCCTGAGACTCCCTCAGACCCAGTTAAAGCCAGCCGGGATCGCCTGATCCGATAGCACCAACGTTGGCCGGGGATTCGACTGATTTGAGCGCGTTTGACGCGGGCGGGCGTCTAATACGGATAAGGGGGCGGCTCAGCCCTCTTGCGGCGTGCCCTGCGGGACGATGGTCTTGATGATCGAGGCGTCGAGTTCCTCGAACTGGTGCAGGCCGATGGTGTCGTACAGTTCCTGACGGGTCTGGATGCGGTCGACATATTTGTGCGTTCCGCCATTGGCCTTGATCGAGGCGTAGAGTTCTTCCTGGGCCTTGTTGGCGGCGCGCAGAGAGGAGACCGGCCAGATCACCATCTTGTAGCCCATCTCCTCGAATTCCTGCGCGGTGTAGAAGGGCGTCTTGCCGAACTCGGTCATATTGGCCAGCAGGGGCACATCGGGCAGAGCGCGGGCGAACTTTTCGAACATCTCGCGGGTGTTCAGGGCCTCGGGGAAGATGGCGTCGGCGCCGGCGTCGACATACATCTTGGCCCGGTCGACGGCGGCGTCGAACCCCTCCACCCCGGCGGCGTCGGTGCGGGCCATGATGAGGATGTCACGGCCGGCCTTCTTGGCGGCCGCGACCCTAGCGGCCATGTCCATCGCCGGGACCAGGGCCTTGCCGTTCAGTTGGCCGCACTTCTTGGGCAGGATCTGGTCTTCCAGGTGCACGGCGCCGGCGCCCGCCTCCTCGAAGGTGCGGACCATGTGCATGACGTTCAGCGCCTCGCCGTAGCCGCGCTTCAATAGGCGCGCTCAGCCCGGTCAGGATTGGCAGCGACCGTTCTGCGGGGCGCGACGGCGGGAGCATTCGCGCGGAAATCAGATAAACATATAAAGATATCTTTATGTACTTATTGACTTCGGGAGCGCCTGTGGCAGTGTGACGCCGTCGAGGTTCTGCGCGCGGCTCTCGGGCTGTGCGGAGCTAAGAGGGAAGCCGGTGCGACGCCGGCGCTGCCCCCGCAACTGTGAGCGGCGAGCCGAAGGTCCATCTCGTGTCACTGGGGTCCGCCCCGGGAAGGCCGGACCGGAAGCCGTGACCCGCGAGCCAGGAGACCTGCCCCGACAGATAACGTCCTCCGGCGGGGTGTCCGGTCAGGTCGCTTGAGCGCCGCGACGGGTCGATTCCGCGCGGGCGGTCGCGCGTCCCTGTCCGCTGTCTCGCCACAGCATCAACGGCAGAGACCATGGCGAGCAGCGAATTCACCTTCACCATCAAGCGCACGGCGCTCGATGAGAACTACGTTCCCGCTGAGAACACACGGATCACGACGAATTTCGCCAATCTGGCTCGGGGAGAAAGCCGGCAGGAGAACCTGCGCAACACGCTCCGGATGATCGACAATCGGTTCAACTCGCTGGCGCATTGGGACAATCCGAGAGGGGACCGTTACGCGGTCGAGCTTCAGATCGTTTCCGTGGAGATGAGCGTCTCTCCCGGCGACGGCGTCGACGTCTTCCCGCTGATCGAAATCCTGCAGACGACCATCACCGACAACGAAACGGGCGCGCGCATCGATGGGATCGTGGGGAACAACTTCTCCTCCTACGTCCGCGACTACGATTTCAGCGTGGTTCTGCCGGAGCATATGAAGACCCATGGTCGGGCGCCGGATGACTTCGGCGACTTGCACGGCAAGCTGTTCAAGCACTTTCTGACCTCGAGCGCCTATCGGGATAATTTCGCCAAGCCGCCGGTGATCTGCCTGAGCGTGTCGAGCAACAAGACCTATCATCGGACAGGGAACGAGCACCCTGTGCTTGGCCTGGAATACGAGAACGACGCGTTCTCGCCGACCGATCAGTATTTCGCGAAGATGGGGATGAAGGTTCGCTACTTCATGCCCAAAGGCAGCGTCGCGCCCTTCGCCTTCTACCACATGGGCGACCTGACCGGCGACTACACGCACCTGGAGTTGGTCAGCACCATCGCCACGATGGAGACCTTCCAGAAGATCTATCGGCCCGAGATCTACAACGCCAACTCGCCGGCGACGGAGCAGTATCAGCCGAGCCTGAAGTACCAGGACTACTCGCTGACCCGCATCGTCTACGACCGCGAGGAGCGCAGCCGACTGGCCGTCGAACAGGGCAGGTTCGTCGAGGAGCGGTTCATCAAGCCGCACCGCGCGGTCCTCGACCAATGGTCAGCCGGTTTCGCCGCCTGATCCGTCCAGAAGTTCAGAGTCTCCCAATATGAAAACGCTCCTCCCCACCTCGACCGCCGGCAGCCTGCCCAAGCCGGTCTGGCTGGCCCAGCCCGAGACCCTCTGGTCGCCCTGGAAACTGGAAGGCGACGAACTGATCGAAGCCAAGCAGGACGCCCTGCGCCTGTCGCTGGACGATCAGCGCCGCGCCGGCATCGACATCGTCAGCGACGGCGAACAGACCCGCCAGCATTTCGTGACCACCTTCATCGAACACCTCGACGGCGTGGACTTCGAGACCCGCAAGACCATGCGCATCCGCAACCGTTATGACGCCAGCGTGCCGGTGGTCGTGGGCGCGGTCAGTCGACCCAAGTCGGTCTTCGTCGAGGACGCGAAATTCCTGCGGGCGCAGACCGACCAGCCGATCAAATGGGCCCTGCCGGGGCCGATGACGATGATCGACACCCTGTACGACGACCACTATGGCAGCCGCGAAAAGCTGGCCTGGGAATTCGCCAGGATCCTCAACGAGGAGGCACGCGAGTTGGAGGCCGCCGGGGTCGACATCGTCCAGTTCGACGAGCCCGCCTTCAATGTCTTCTTCGACGAGGTGAACGACTGGGGCGTCGCCACCCTGGAGAAGGCGGCCGAGGGGCTCCGTTGCGAGACCGCCGTCCACATCTGCTACGGCTACGGCATCAAGGCCAACACCGACTGGAAGAAGACCCTCGGCTCCGAATGGCGCCAGTACGAGGAGGCCTTCCCCAAACTCCAGACCTCCAGCATCGACATCATCTCGCTCGAAGCCCAGAACTCGCGCGTGCCGATGGATCTGATCGAACTGATCCGGGGCAAGAAGGTCATGGTCGGCGCCATCGACGTGGCCACCGACGTCGTCGAGACGCCGGAACAGGTCGCCGACACCCTGAGGAAGGCGCTCCAATTCGTGGACGCCGACAAACTCTATCCCGCCACCAACTGCGGCATGGCGCCCCTGTCTCGCCGCGTCGCCAACGGCAAGCTGAAGGCCTTGGGCGCGGGCGCGGAGATCATCCGCAAAGAACTCGCGGCCTGACCATCATGGCCGCGACCGCCACGGTGGATTTGATCGTCCTTGCGCTCATGCTGTTTCATCGGATGCAGCCGATGGTCTGCGCCGCACGCCTCCGGCCTTATGGCCAACGGCCGGAGGAGGCCGTTTCGACGGTCGTGGGGCCCGCGTGACACAGGCTTGCATCGACGTTTCAGGCAGAGCCTCTCTGGACGACATCACGCAAGAGACCGATCTGCGTCGCCTGTTCGGTCGATTCCCGACCGGCGTCACGGCCCTGTGCGCGATGGATCGACATCGGCCCGCGGGCATGACCGCGAGCGCCTTCGTCGCGGTCTCGCTCGACCCGGCGCTGGTGTCTGTCTGCATCAAGCATGGCTCCTGGACCTGGCGCCGACTGCGCACGCGAGAGCGCATCGGCATCTCGTTCCTGGGCCATGGCCACGCCGCGACGGCGCGCCAACTCGCGCAGCGGGCCGACGACCGCTTCCTCGGACTGGACTATGAAGCGACATCCAGCGGCGCCGTCTTTCTGACGAACGCCACGGCCTGGCTGGAATGTTCTATCGAGAAGGAAATCGGCGCCGGAGATCACGACATCGTCCTGTTCCGTCTCCGCCGGGCGGCGGTCACGGACGGAGTGATGCCTTTGATCTTCCACTCCAGCGACTTTCACACGATCACGCCCCTCGCTTAAGCCACGCCCAGCGCCGTGTCCCGAGCAAGGACAGCCTGTCTTTTTCCGGACATCTTGTCCATTGACCGTCCCGAGCGGGGCCGCGCAATACTGTCGGCGACTAGGCGAGGCGTCGGGGTCTGTCGGCCGCGCAACCTTTGCTGTCCCGGAGAATTGAACACCACATCCGCACAACAGGAGAAGCGATGATGAGCGAGATCAAGGAAGGCATGGAAGTGATCGGCGCCGACGGCGTCCATGTCGGTACGGTGGACCGCGTCGAAGGCGACCGCATCAAGCTGACCAAGCGCGATAATTCGGGCGTCCATACCGACCACCACCACTATATCGAGACTGGCTTCGTCGCCGGGGTCGAAGGCGACAAGGTGCGGCTGTCCGCCAACGCCGACATCGCCGTGACCCTGGAGGAAGAAAAGTCCGGCCGTCCGGTCGAACTTTAAGCGGCTGAGAGGCCGAAGCCGAGGTTTGAGGATGAAGACGTACGACCTGTACATCAACGCCAAGAAGCCCGGTATCGGCCTCTACGTCCGCCATGGCGCGCCCTTGCCGGGATTCGCCCATCCGGACGACCGGCGGTTCGACGGCGAAGCCGCCCAGGATCTGTCGCCGCCTGGCGTGGTCGAGGCGGTCGCCGCCGACGGCCGCGGCTGTCGGCACATGGACTAGCGCCGACGGAGCAGGAGCCTCGACATAAGCCGCAGTTTCAAGGTCGGGGATCATGTCGGCTGGAATTCCGAGGCCGGGCGCGTGTCTGGCCGCATCGTCGCCGTTCATACGCGCGACTTCGACTACAAGGGCTATACGCACCACGCCTCGCCCGATGCGCCTCAGTACGAGATCAAGAGCGACAAGACCGACCATATAGCGGCCCACAAAGGCTCTGCGCTCCGTCTGCTGCCCGACTGACGATAGGCGCCTGTCCGTTGTTCACCATGGTCACGCCAGCCGGACATTCGAGGCCGTCCCCTAAGGCGGTGGTCGAGATCGACGGGGGGCGGATCGCCACGGCGCCATAGGGGGGACCGTCAGGGCGTCGCGCGCGGCGGCAGATCTCGCGCGGCGCGGATCATCTGCACGAACTCGGCCCGCTCGCCATAGGGATCTTCGCCGCGCGCGCCCTGGGCCTGCTCCAGGATCTGGTCCCAACCATAGTCGGACGCCATCCACGGATCGTCGCGCAGCTTCTGGCCGAAGGCGGCGACGGCGATGGCCCAGCGGGTCGCTTCGGGCGGCTGGGCGCTGACGGGGGCGGACGCACGGTTGGTCAGGGGCTGCTGGATCAGCTCCGAGCGGCTTTCGCCCGGCTGTTTGTAGCGCACCTGGATGAAGCCGATCTCGCCGTTCGGATCGCCGCCGCCCACGCCGATACGATTGTCGGGATAGCGGCGCTCGGGGACCTGGGTCGGGCCGCCGACGGGGGTGATCTCATACAGGGCCGTGACGCTGGCGCCCGAGCCGACCTCGCCCGCGTCGATGCGGTCGTTGGCGAAGTCCTCTTCGTTCAGAAGGCGGGTTTCGTAGCCGATCAGCCGCCATTCGGCGACGCGGGCGGGGTTGAACTCGACCTGAATCTTGACGTCATCGGCGATGGGGAAGGCGCCCCGGTCGAACATCGGGCCGAACAGGCGGCGCGCCTCGTTCAGGTCATCGACATAGGCGGCGGTTCCGTTGCCGGCCTGGGCGATGGCCTGCATCCGCGCGTCCTGATAGTTGCCGCGCCCGAAGCCGTAGACGGACAGATAGATTCCCGTCGCCCGCTTGTCGGCGACATAGTCCTCCAGCCGCTTGTTGTCGGTGACGCCGACGTTGAAATCGCCGTCGGTGAACATCAGGATGCGGTTGACCTTGTCGCGGGCGAAACTGGCCTGGGCCTGGTCATAGGCGTTGGTCATGCCGGTCGCGCCGGCCGTGCCGCCTGCGGCGCGCAGGCTGGCGACGGCGCAGCGCATCTTCAGCTTCTGCGTGCCGGGCGTGGGTTGCAGCGTCGTGCCCGCCCCTTCGGCGTAATAGGTGACGGCCAAGGTGTCCTGCGGCCGCAGTCGGTCGATGGCCAGGTTCATCGCCTGTTTGGCTAGGTCCAGCTTGTCCGCGCTGCCCATCGAGCCCGAGACGTCGACCAGGAAGGTCAGGTTCAGCGGACGCTGCTCGCCCGCCGGCAGTTCATATCCTTGCAGGCCGATGTGGACGATCTGTCGGCCAGCCTGTCCGCCTTGGGGCGACCAGGGAGAGGCGGCGATCGCCGTCGTGACGGCGAAAGGCCGGGCCTGGGACGTCGGCTGGGCGTAGCCATAGTCGAAATAGTTGAGCAGCTCCTCCACCCGCACGGCGTCCTTGGGCGGGCGCTGGCCCTGGTCGATGAAGCGGCGGACGTTGGCGTAGGCGGCCGTGTCCACGTCGATGGAGAAGGTCGAGACGGGCTGATCCGCCGTGCGCTTCACCGGATTGGGCGTGGCGTCGGGATAGCGTTCGGTGTCGGCGGGCGGCGTTTGCGGCGGGATCGGCCTCACGATCGAAGAGGGCGCAGCCGCTGGCGGCGAGGGCGGCTGCGCAGACCTGGGAAGGGGAGGAGGCGGCGCAGAAAGCGGAGGCGGTGGAGGCGGGGGAGGCGGGGGAGGCGGGGGAGGCGGGGGAGGCGGGGGAGCGTGCGCCGATACACGCGATCCCGTCAAAACCAAATCGTCCACCTGCGTCGGCTCATCCAACTGAAAGCCCAGCGGCGCGCAGGCGGCGGGCGTGGCCACGCCGTCCCGGACCGGCTCGGCCAGGGCGACCTGGGGAATGGCGACGGGCGGCGCGGCAAGGGCGGCGCCCAGCAAGGTGGCGACGGCGGCCCGGATCGAACGCGACATTGTTTCTTCCTCCCGTTTGTTTGGCGCAGTCGGATTAGGCGGTAAGGCGAAACTGTGGCGGCGCCGTTCTCTGGACGGACGGCGTTATCCGATCGTGGCATTCGTGCATCTCGCAATCCGGTCGCTTCGTCCCCACAATGGAAGCTTCAGTGCAAGGGTGAGCGATGGCGGACGCAACGTCGGGAATTGATCTGGGCCATGTCGCCGCTCTGCTTGCGGCGGGCGTGGTGGCGGTGCCGGTCTTTCGCAAGATCGGCCTGGGGTCGGTTTTAGGTTATCTGGCGGCGGGGGCGGCCATCGGTCCCTTCGGCCTAGCCCTGTTCCGCGAGCCCCAGACCATCCTGCACGTCGCCGAGTTCGGCGTGGTCATCTTCCTGTTCATCATCGGGCTGGAGATGCGGCCCAAGCGCCTGTGGGCCATGCGCAACGCCATCTTCGGCGTCGGCTTCGCCCAGGTCGGGCTGGCGGGGCTGGCCCTGACCCTGGTCGCGATGGCGGCAGGGGCTCCCTGGCCCGTGGCCTTCGTCGGCGCGATGGGCTTCGTCATGTCCTCCACCGCCGTCATCGTGCAGATGCTGGAGGAGCGGGGCGAACTGCCCACGCCGCAAGGCCAGCGGGCGGTCTCCATCCTGTTGTTCGAGGACCTGGCCATCGTGCCCCTGCTGGCGGTGGTGGCGGTTCTGGCGACCTCGGTCGGGACGGCGGCCGAATCCTCCACCCCCCTGTGGCAGACGATCGGCCTGGCGGCGGCGGCGGTCGGCGGGGTGCTGATCGCCGGGCGCTACGCCATCAACCCCGTCTTCCGCTTCCTGGCCCGAAACGGGGGGCGCGAGGTGATGACGGCGGCCGCCCTGCTGGTGGTGGCGGGCACGGCCTGGATCATGAACGGCGTCGGCCTGTCGATGGCCATGGGCGCCTTCCTGGCCGGGGTTCTGCTGTCGGATTCCACCTTCCGCCATCAGCTGGAGGCGGACGTGGAGCCGTTCCGCGCCATCCTGTTGGGCCTGTTCTTCCTGTCGGTCGGCATGGCCCTCGACATCGGTGTGGTGATCGACGACTGGCGCATGGTGCTGGCGGGCCTGGCCGCCTTCATGCTGGTCAAGGCGGCGGTCATCTATGGCGTCGCGCGCGTCTTCAAGGCGCGCCACCACGAGGCGATCGAGCGGGCGGCCCTGTTCGCCCAGGGCGGGGAGTTCGCCTTCGTCCTGTATGGGGCGGCGGCGGCCGGCGGGGTGATCGACGCCCAGGCCAGCGCGGCCCTGACCGCCATCGTCATCCTGTCCATGGCCCTGACGCCCCTGACCACCCTGGCGATGAAGCACTGGCTGCCCAAGGAGAAGGGGCTTTCGCCCGAGGACGCCGACGGCGTCGATTCCGCCGACGGCTTGCGGGGCCAGGTGCTGATCATCGGCTTCGGCCGCTTCGCCCAGGTGGCGGCCCAGCCCCTCCTGGCGCGGGACGTGGACGTGTCGATCATCGAGAATGACGTGGAGATGATCCAGGCCGCTTCTCAGTTCGGGTTCAAGGTCTATTACGGCGACGGCGCCCAGCTTTCGACCCTGCGGGCCTCGGGCGCCGAGGAGGCCGAGATCGTCCTGGTCTGCGTGGACAAGCCCGAGGTCACGGACCGCATCGTCGAACTGGTCAAGCACGAGTTCCCGCGCACCCGCGTCATGGCCCGCGCCTTCGACCGGGGCCATTCGATCCGTTTGATCCAGGCCGGCGTCGACTATCAGATTCGCGAGACGTTCGAATCCGCCCTGAAGTTCGGCGAGGAGGCGTTGATCGAACTGGGTCTGCCAGAGGAGGAGGCGTCCGAAACCATCGGCGATGTCCGCCGCCGCGACGAGGCGCGGCTGGACCTGCAGCTGACCGGCGGTCTCTCGGCGGGGCGCCAACTGATGCGCGGCAACATGCCGACGCCGCAGCCGGCCCCCTATGTCGTGCCACGACGCAAGGGCCGCCTTCTGAACGAGGACGAGGCCGGCCCGCCGGCGCCGGCCGAGCCGGAACCCGTGGACTGATCGCCTCGACCGATCCGGGCGCGAACAGCCTATTCACTCGCGTCCCCGATCATGCTCTAGAGCGGCGGTCCTTATCGATCGGGTCCGTCTCCATGAAGCGTTTCGTCATCGCCGCCCTGGCCGTCGTCGCGGTCGCCGCGCCGGCCGTCACCGTCACCGCCTGGGGCAACACCGGCCATCGCCTGATCGGGGTGGCGGCGATGCGCGCCTTGCCGGACGACCTGCCTGCCTTCCTGCGCACGCCGGGCGCCATCGCCGACGTCGGCGAACTGGCGCGCGAGCCCGACCGCTGGAAGGGCGCGGGCCAGCCGCACGACCGGGAGCGCGACACCGCCCACTTCGTCGATCTGGACGATCAGGGCCATGTCTTCGACCAGCGCGGCATGAGCATCGACGACCTGCCGCGCCTGAAATCCGAATATGACGCCGCCCTGACCAAGGCGGGTCTGGACGTCAACGACGCCGGCTATCTGCCCTACGCCATGATCGACGGCTGGCAGCAGCTGGGCCGCGACTTCGCCTATTGGCGCGTGCTGAACGCGGCCGAAAAGCGCGAGACGAACATGGAGCGCCAGGCCTGGTATCGGGCCGACCGCCTCCGCCGCGAGGCCCTGATCCTGCGCGACATCGGCGTGATGGGCCACTATGTCGGCGACGGCTCGCAACCGCATCACACCAGCATCCACTACAACGGCTGGGGCGACTTCGCGAACCCGGAAGGCTTCACCAACTCGCGCCAGACCCACGCCCTGTTCGAGGGTGAGTTCACCAACCGCGTCGCCCGTCTGGACGCCATCGAGGCCGCCATGCCGGCCGCAAACCTGGAGGGCTTCGATCCCAAGGCGCGCACCGTCGCCTATCTGAAGACGACGCTGGGCACGGTGATCCCCTTCTATCGGCTGGAAAAGGCCGGCGGCTTCCGCGACGCCGATCCGCGCGGCGCGGCCTTCGTCAACGAACGTCTGGCGGCGGGCGCGGCCGAGCTGCGCGACTTCATCGTCTCGGCCTGGACCGCCTCGGGCAGCGCCTCCATCGGCTGGCCCGCCGTCAAGGTCGCCGAGGTCGAGGCCGGAACCGCCGACCCCTGGATCGCCATGGTGGGCGAGGACTGATGGCGATCGACACCCTGAGCGCGCCGGAACTCTCGATACGAGAGAGCTATCTTTGCATGGTGCATTTCCTTGAAACGTATTGGGAACGAGGCGGACGCAGTTCAGATGATCTCGCCGGATTGCTCGGGGGGTTGCCTTTGACACCTGATGGTATCTCGGCCGATCCGGCGATGATGGGTGATTGGCTCGATGCGGTGGCGGCAGTCACCGGCAAGGGGCCGTCCAAGTTGTGACTGAGAACCTCACATCCCCCGCCGTCATTCTCGACAAGTCGCAGATGGCCGAGAACATCGGCGCCGTGGCGCGGGTGATGGCCAACTTCGGCCTGTCGGACCTGCGTCTGGTCAGGCCACGTGACGGCTGGCCTCAGGAGCGGGCCTGGGCCACCGCGTCCGGCGCCGACTGGGTGCTGGAGGGCGTGCGGGTGTTCTCGACCGTCGCCGAGGCCATCGCCGACCTGAACACCGTCTTCGCCACCACCGCCCGCCCGCGCGAGACGCGCCAGCCCGTGCGCACCCCGCGCGAGGCCAGCCGCGTCCTATATGACGACACGGCGTCGGGCCTGAAGACCGGCCTCTTGTTCGGCGGCGAGCGCGCGGGGCTGGAGACGACCGACATCGCCCTGTGCGCCGGCATCGTCACCATCCCCATCGACCCGAAACACCATTCCCTGAACCTGGCCCAGGCCGTGGCGATCAACGCCTATGAGTGGCGCACCCTGGTTCTGGACGCCCCGCCGCCCCGCTTCCGCGAGGCCGAGCCGCCCGCCTCGAACGATCTCCTGATCGGCCTGTACGAGCATCTGGAGACGGAGCTTGAAAACGGCGGCTTCTTCTATCCGCCCGAGAAGAAGCGCTCCATGAGCCAGAACCTGCGTGTCATGCTGGGCCGCGCCGCCTTCTCCGAACAGGAGGTCGCCACCATGCGCGGCGCCATCCACGCCCTGTCGCGCGGCCGCGGGCGGGTGCTGGCCAAGCTGGCGGCCGAACGGGCGGCGAAGGACAAGGCGACCGACTAGGGTTTGCTCTCCTCCGTCATCCTCGGGCTTGACCCGAGGATCGAACCGAACGGACGCCGTTCCCCTTCCGACAGTTTTCACGCGGCCGATCCGATCCTCGGGTCAAGCCCGAGGATGACGAGGGCGGGAAGGACAGCGTAGAAAACGGCGATGAAACCGATCCTCATCTACCCCCTCGCCGCGCTGGCGGAGATCGGCGGCTGTTTCGCCTTTTGGGCCTGGCTGAAGCTGGTTCGGTCGCCGCTGTGGCTGGCGCCCGGCCTTCTTTGCCTGATCGCTTTCGCCTGGCTCTTGACCCTGATCCCTAGCGATGCGGCGGGGCGGGCGTTCGCGGCCTATGGCGGGGTCTATATCTGCGCCTCCCTGGTCTGGATGGCGCTGGTCGAAAAGACCACGCCGGATCGTTGGGACGTGCTGGGCGGCGCGGTCTGCCTGATCGGCGCGGGGATCATCCTGTTCGGACCGAGGGCCGCCTAACCCGCCCCCAGCAGGTCCGACCACCGCCAGCTGCCCTTGCCCAGCGCCAGTTGCGCGCCGCCGGGGCGATCTTCCAGCTTCAGCACGGCGAGGCCCGTCATCCGCTGACTCTTGCACTCGGCCGGGGCGAAGGCGACTTCCAGGGCGATGGCCTGGCGTACTCCGGCCAGACCTTTGCCGGACTGATTTCGGCTCTGCAGCCAGTCGCCGTTCCAGACCAGAATGGCGCGGCCCGAGGCGTTCATCGACTGGGCGGCGTCGATGACGGCGCGGCGCACAGCGACGTCGTCGCGCACCGCGTCCTGAACCCAGCGCACCATGTCGCACGACCCGCCGCCACGCCCCGTCCCGGTCTCGCCAGGCCCGCCGACGCCCGCGCCAGAGCCCTGGCCGCCGCCTCCGCCCGGCCCGGCGCCCACGGTCAGGGCGCCGGCGATCTCGGCCGGACCGAGCAGGGGCAGGGGCGGTCCCGGCGGGGCGGGCGCGACAGGCAGGGGGTCGACGTCGGGTGGACGTTTGGCGACGACCGGGCGCGGCCGGGCCGCGGCCACGGCCGGCGGGCGACGCTGGGGCGCGGGTTTCGGCGGCGCGGCCGATGCGGCGGCGGCCGGGGCGTCGGGCTTCGGCGACGGCTCGGGCGCGATGATCCGGGCAGGCGGCGGCGGGGGAGGCGGCGCGGGCGGATCGACCAGCTCCACCATCATCAACGGCGGCTCCGACGCCTGGGGCGCGGCCGGCGTCTGGGCGGCGATCAGCAGGCCCAGACCCAGGTGCGCGGCCAGGATCGGCGTCGCCGCCAGCGCCCATCGCCGTGTCCGTGTCGGTCTCAATCGCCGATCCGTGATGAGGCCGACAGCCTGTGTCGCATGGTCATCGCAACGAAACGCCTGTAAAAAATCACGACGGACCGTTGAAAACATACACACGCGTCAGGAAAGAGGCGCTAGGTCGAATACAACTGTGCGGTGTTTGAAGTTTTATTGAGATCAACTGGCCCGCCCTCCGGCACGGCCGTCGGCGGACCAACGTCGCGTCTCGCCTGTCGGTTCCATGACTTGGCGAAATCCGCGAAATTCGAGCATTCGCTTATGGTCAAGCTGACATTTTCCTGCCCGAAGCACGTCATTACTCCGCCTTTTGGCCTACTTCATTGTCATGTCGCGCATGAACTGGGCGTGGCGCCCCCGGCAAGAAGGAGACAGAACTTGAGCAGATCGAAACTCAGGACGGCGGTCGTCGGCGGCGCCCTCATCGCCCTCGGCCTTGCGGCCAGCGGCTGCGCCAGCCATCGTTTCGTGCGTGATCAGGTCGAAGTCGTCGACAACCGCGTGACCACCGTCGAAGGCACCGCAGACCAGGCTCTGCAACGCGCCAACGACGCCCATAAACTGGCCGAGGGCAAGTTCCTCTATCAGGTCGTGCTGTCCGACGATTCCGTGAAATTCCCCACCGACGCGGCGGCCCTGTCGCCCGAGGCCGAGCAGCGCCTGGCCCAGTTCGCCCAGCGTCTGCAAAGCGAAAACCGCAATGTCTATCTGGAAATCCAGGGCTATACCGACTCGACCGGCACGCCCCAGCACAACGACGAACTGGGCCAGCAGCGCGCCGAGGCCGTGCGTCGCTTCCTGAACCGTCAGGGCGTGGCCCTGAACCGGATGGCGACCATCTCCTATGGTCAGGAACAGCCGGTGGCCTCGAACGACACGCCCGAAGGCCGGTCCCAGAACCGCCGCGTGACCATCGTCGTGCTGGCCTGATCGCCTTTACGTCGAGATCTGATCGGCGGCCGCCTCGCAGCGGCCGCCGTTTTCGTTTCTACAGGGTGTCGAGGAAGGCCGGCACGGCCTGCGTCGCCGGGCCATAGACGCCCTCGTCGAACAGGCGCGCGCCGGCCGTCGGCTCCAGATTGATCTCCACCGTCCGCGCTCCGGCATACCGCGCCGCCTGCACGAACCCCGCCGCCGGATAGACCGCGCCCGAGGTGCCGATGGAGACGAACAGGTCGCAATGCGCCAGCGCCCGCTCGATCCGCCCCATCTGAAGAGGCATCTCCCCGAACCAGACGATATGCGGCCGCATCCGCCCCTGCGGATGGTGGGGCGAGGCCTGATCCGCCGCCATGTCGCCGACCCAGTCCATCACCGCGCCCGAGCGGGTGCAGCGCGCTTTCAGCAGTTCGCCATGCATATGGATCAGTTCGAACCCCTCGGCCGCCGGCGTCTCGGCGTGCGCCCGGTCGTGCAGATCGTCCACGTTCTGCGTCACCAGCAGGAAGTCGCCCGCCCACCGCGCCGCCAAATCCGCCAGCGCCCGATGCGCCGCATTGGGCCGGACCTCGGCCAACTGCCGCCGCCGCCGGTTGTAGAAGTCCTGCACCAGCGCCGGATCGGCGGCATAGCCCTCCGGCGTCGCCACATCCTCGATCCGATGGCCGCACCACAGCCCGTCCGACGCCCGAAACGTCGGCACGCCGCTTTCGGCCGATATGCCGGCGCCGGTCAGGACGACGAGGTTCATACGGGGGCTCTCCGGGCGGACGACAGCCGATCATACAGCCAGTCGATCATGGCGCGCACCTTGGGCGGGACGTGGCGGGGGTGCGGATGGACGGCCCAGACGCCTTCGTCGGGCGGTCGAGCATCATCCAGCAGCGAGACGAGGGCGCCCGACGCCAGGGCCTCGGCCACATAGAAGTCCGGCAGCTGGCACAGGCCCAGCCCCTGCAAGGCCGCGTCCAGCACCGCCGCGCCCGAGTTGCAGCGCCAACGGCCGCTGGGGCGCAAGGCCACCTCGCGGCCCGCCTCGGTGAAACGCCAATGCTCGGCCGAGCCGATCAGCCCGTCGTGGCTGGCGATCTCGGACAGGTCGCGGGGGGCGCCTCGCTTTTCCAGATAGTCGGGACTGGCGCACAGGATCAGCCGCCGCGACGCCAGACGCCGCGCCATCAGCCGGGAATCGGTCAGATGGCCGAACCGCACCGCCAGGTCATAGCCGTCGCCCACCAGGTCGCGCAGCCGATTATCCAGGTCCATCTCTATCCGCAGTTCCGGGTTCTGGCGGGCGAAGGCGTTGACGGCGGGGGCGATGAACCGCTCGCCATATGAAACCGAACAGGTCATCCGCAGCAGGCCGCGCGGGGCCTGGTCGTCGGGCCGGACGGCGGCCAGGGCCTCGTCCCGCTCATCGATCAGGCGGCGACAGCGGGCCAGGAAGTCGCGTCCCGCATCGGTCAGTTCGACCCGGCGCGTGGTGCGGTGCAGCAGGCGGGTCTGCAGCCGGTCCTCCAGCCGGGCGATCTCGCGGCTGACGGCCGAGGTCGACAGGCCCAGCCGACGCGCGGCGGCCGAGAAGCTGGCCTGTTCCGCGACAGCGGTGAACTCGTCGATCCCGTCCCAGCGACTCATGCTCGCCTTGGATCAGGATTGTTGCTGTATGACAATAATGTTTTGCGTTTGTCGCGCTTTCCACGCACAGCCTGAAGCGTAGAAGAAACCCAATACATTCACCGCCTGTCCCTCAAGCAGCGAGCTTCGTCATCCCCGCGCAGGCGGGGACGCGCGGCGAGCGGTAGGGACGTCCGAAGGACCTGAAATCATGAAAACCCGCGCCGCCGTCGCCTTCGAGGCCAAACGTCCGTTGGAGATCGTCGAGGTCGATCTGGAGGGGCCGCGCGCCGGCGAGGTGCTGATCGAGATCAAGGCCACGGGCGTCTGCCACACCGACGCCTATACGCTGGACGGGCTGGATTCGGAGGGGATCTTCCCGAGCATTCTGGGCCATGAGGGCGCGGGCGTGGTGGTCGAGGTGGGACCGGGCGTGACCTCGGTGGAGGTCGGCGACCACGTCATCCCCCTGTACACGCCGGAATGCCGCCAGTGTAAGTCGTGCCTGAGCCGCAAGACCAATCTGTGCACCGCCATTCGCGGCACCCAGGGCAAGGGCGTCATGCCCGACGGCACCAGCCGCTTCAGCTACAAGGGGCAGGCCATCGCCCACTATATGGGCTGCTCGACCTTCTCGAACTACACCGTCCTGCCCGAGATCGCGGTGGCCAAGATCCGCAAGGACGCGCCCTTCGACAAGGCCTGCTACGTCGGCTGCGGCGTGACCACCGGCGTCGGCGCCGTGGTCAACACGGCCAAGGTGGAGCCGGGCGCCAACGCCGTGGTGTTTGGTCTGGGCGGCATCGGCCTGAACGTCATCCAGGGCTTGAAGATGGTCGGCGCCGACATGATCGTGGGCGTGGACATCAACGGCGACAAGGAAGAATGGGGCCGCCGGTTCGGCATGACCCATTTCGTCAACCCCAAGGACGTGCCGGACGTGGTGGCCCACCTGGTCGAACTGACCGGCGGCGGCGCGGACTACACCTTCGACTGCACCGGCAACACGGTGGTCATGCGCCAGGCGCTGGAGGCCTGCCACCGCGGCTGGGGCGAGAGCGTGATCATCGGCGTGGCCGAGGCGGGCAAGGAGATCGCCACCCGTCCTTTCCAACTGGTCACGGGCCGCGTCTGGCGAGGCAGCGCCTTCGGCGGCGCGCGCGGCCGCACCGACACGCCCAAGATCGTCGACTGGTACATGGACGGCAAGATCGAGATCGACCCCATGATCACCCACACCCTGCCGCTGGAACGGATCAACGAGGCCTTCGACCTGATGCACGCGGGCGAGAGCATCCGCAGCGTGGTGGTGTTCTGACATGAGCGGAGCGGGCCAAGCGACCGGAACCTTGTTGCTGATCGGCGCCTCACGCGGTCTTGGCCTTGGACTTGCCGAGGCCTTCCTTCAGCGGGGCCTGCGGGTCGTGGCCACCGTTCGCTCCGCCGAGCAACCCACGCCGCTGCACGATCTGGCGGCCCGCTATGACGCCCTGCGGATCGAGGCCGCCGACATCACCCGGCCCGAGCAGATTGCGGCTTTGAAATCGCGCCTGGAGGGCGAACGGTTTGACTGGCTGTTCGTCAACGCCGGCGTGGCTGACGCGCCGCCGTCCATCGCCGACACCTCCGCCGAGGATTTCGACCGCCTGATGACGACCAACGCCTGGGCGCCGTTCCAGGTCATCGCGGCGTTGGAATCGCTTCTGGCGGCGGACGGCGGGGTGGGCGTCATGTCTTCGGGCCAGGGCAGCCTGACCAATGCCAACCGTCCCGGCCACGACGCCTATCGCGCGTCCAAGGCGGCGCTGAACATGCTGATGCGGGGCTATGCGGCGCGTCCGGACTCGGCGGGCCGCCCCCTGTTGCTGCTGGCGCCGGGCTGGATACGCACCGCCCTGGGCGGACCCGACGCCCCCTATACGGTCGAGGACAGCGCGCCCCTGCTGGCCGATCTGATCCTGGCCCAGAGCGGGCGGCCCGGATTACGCTATCTCGACCGGGACGGAAACACAGTGCCGTGGTGAGACCCGCAGCGAAGAGGTAAGTTGTCAAAAGAAACGTAGTCGGCTAGTTCTGCGTGTCCAACAGGGAGAGGAAAGATCATGTTCACCCACGTCACCGTCGGCGCCGACGACGTCGAGGCCTCGCGCCGCTTCTATGACGCTGCGTTGGGCGCGCTGGGCGTCGAGCCGGGGCAGGGACCGGATCCGAAGGGGCGCTACTGGTGGCGGACGCGGCTGGGCGCCTTTGCGATCGGCAAGCCGATCGACGGCGAACCGGCCTGCCACGCCAACGGCGGCACCATCGGCTTCTACGCCAAGGACGCCGACGCCGTTCAGGCCTTCCATGACGCCGGCGTCGCGGCCGGCGGTCGCGCTATCGAAGACCCGCCCGGCGAACGTAACGGCCCCTTCGGCCCCATGATCCTGGCCTATCTGCGCGATCCCGCCGGCAACAAGATCTGCGCCCTGCACCGAAAGAGCGCCTGAATGGAAATCACGAAGACCCACATCGTCCACGGCGGAACCCTGCGCTATCTGAAGCACGACAGCACGGCGACCGGCACGCCCATGACCCTGTCGGTCTTCGTTCCGCCCGGCGAGGGGCCTTTCCCGGTGCTGATCTGGTTGTCGGGTCTGACCTGCACCGAGGACAATTTCACCACCAAGGCGGGGGCCTACCAGGCGGCGGCCGAACACGGCGTCATCATCGTGGCCCCCGACACCTCGCCGCGCGGGGAAGGCGTCGCCGACGATCCCGCCTATGACCTGGGTCAGGGGGCGGGCTTCTACGTCGACGCGACGCAGGGCCCCTGGGCGCCGCACTTCCGCATGGAGACCTATGTCACCCAGGAACTGATCGCCCTGATCGATGCGGAGTTTGCGACCACCGGCGTCCGGTCGATCAGCGGCCATTCCATGGGCGGGCACGGCGCCCTGACCCTGGCCCTGCGTCACCCCGACCTGTTCCGCTCGGTCTCGGCCTTCGCGCCCATCTGCTCGCCCACCCGGTGCGCCTGGGGCGAAAAGGCTTTCACGGCTTACCTTGGCGACGACCGCGACGCCTGGGACCGTCACGACGCTGCAAAGCTGATCGCAGCCGGTGCGGCGAAGGGCGTCTTTGACGACATTCTGATCGACCAGGGGGACGCCGACAGCTTCCTGACCGACCAGCTGAAGCCGGAACTTCTCAAAGCCGCCGCCGACGCCGCCGGCCAGAAGATCACCCTGCGGATGCAGCCCGGCTACGACCACTCCTACTTCTTCATGGCCAGCTTCATCGCTGACCACATCGCCTTCCACGCGGCCCGGCTGAAGGGGTGAGCGTCTGTCCCGCCGCGCCGGGCGGTGCTACAGCGGCCGCATGACCGCCCTCGACGCCTATGAACCGATGTTCGCCGCCCTTTGCCGCGAGGTGGGCTTCTGCCTGCACGACAAGGGCCAGCGCCGTGTTGTCGAGGCCCTGCCCAAGGGTCTGGACGCGGCGGTCAAGGCCGTCTTCGCCGCCGAAGGGGTGGACGAACCCAATGCGCCCGGCGACCTGAAACGGGCCGTGCGCGAATGCCTGAAGGCGAACTTGCCAGCTTGACCGTTCCGAGCCGATAAGGCGGAACTTATCCGGGCCCTGTCGCTTGGGTTTCACGAACGGGCGCCTATCTGAAGCCCATCAAGATCTGTCGGAAAGAGGAACCTCCCATGGCCTTCACCCTGCCCCCGCTGCCCTACGCCTATGACGCCCTGGAGCCGGCCATCGACAAGGAGACGATGACCTTCCACCACGACAAGCATCACCAGGCCTATGTCGACAATCTGAACAAGGCGGTGGACGCCGACGCCGCCCTGCAGGGCCAGTCGCTGGAAGAGCTGTTCGCCAACATCTCCAAACTGCCCAAGGCTGTCCGCAACAACGGCGGCGGCCACTGGAACCACAGCCTGTTCTGGGAACTGCTGGCGCCCCAGGGCCAGACGGGCGAGCCGTCGGCCGAACTGGCCGCCAAGATCGACGCCGACCTGGGCGGGCTTGACAAGTTCAAGGCCGATTTCGACGCCGCCGGCGCGGGCCAGTTCGGTTCGGGCTGGGCCTGGCTGATCCTCCAGGACGGCAAGCTGAAGATCACCTCCACGCCGAACCAGGACAATCCGCTGATGGACCTGGCCGAGGAGAAGGGCGCGGTGCTGCTGGCCGCCGACGTCTGGGAGCACGCCTATTACCTGAAGTACCAGAACCGCCGCGCCGACTATCTGAAGGCCTTCTGGTCGGTGGTGAACTGGAACAAGGTCAACGCCCTGTACGACGCCGCCAAGTAAGGCGCACCGCGTCCTTTAAGACGACGCCCGCCGGAGTCCACCGGCGGGCGTTTTTCGTCAGATCAGCAGGTTCACGGCGTGGCGGGCCCGGTCGTTCATCCGTTCGGCATGGTGCTGTCGCACCGCCCGGCGCTGGCGCAGCATCTCGTGGATGCCGTCGGCTAAATCCAGCAGCTGATGGTCGTTCAGCGGCTCGACCAGATCGACCAGCCGGCGTTTCAGGATCTCCAGGCCCCGGTCGGACAGGCCGGTCTGAAAGCTCTTGTCTTCGGGTCGCATTCCAATCCTCCTTTCCCGCGCAGGATTCCATTCGACGCCATAGGAAGGGCGGGGCCGGACGATGGTTCCGCGCCATCGTGCTTAACGGCCCGTCCGGCTTGACTCCGCGGGCCGGTGTGGCCATAAGCGCCGCCTTCCACGTCGCCGGCTCGCCGGACGGCGGGGTTGATGACGGAAGATGCGTGGACCGCCGTTGAGATCGCATTCCCAATCCAGGGGACGCCGGGCCGCATCGTGTGAAAAGAGAATAGAATGTCCAAGCGCCACAGCGCCAAGTACAAGATCGACCGCGCCATGGGTGAAAACCTGTGGGGCCGCGCCAAGTCGCCGGTCAACAAGCGGTCCTACGGCCCCGGCCAGCACGGCCAGCGCCGCAAGTCCAAGGTCTCCGACTTCGGCCTGCAGCTGAAGGCCAAGCAGAAGCTGAAGGGCTACTACGGCAACATCACCGAGAAGCAGTTCGCCAAGACCTATGACGAGGCGACGCGCCGCAAGGGCAACACCTCGGAAAACCTGATCGGCCTGCTGGAATCGCGTCTGGACGCCATCGTCTATCGCGCCAAGTTCGTCCCGACCGTCTGGGCCGCCCGCCAGTTCGTCAGCCACGGCCACGTCCTGGTCAACGGCAAGAAGGTGGACATCGGCTCCTACCGCGTGAAGCCGGACGACGTCGTCTCGGTGAAGGAAAAGTCGCGCAACATGGCCCTGGTGCTGGAAGCCCAGCAGTCGTCGGAACGCGATGTGCCGGACTATCTGGAACTGTCGGACCGTTCGTTCTCGGTGCGCTACGTCCGCGTGCCGGAACTGTCGGACGTGCCCTACGCCGTGAAGATGGAACCGAACCTGGTCGTCGAATACTACGCTTCGTAAGCGAAGCTTTTTCAGAGCGGCTATCGGCCTTCGGCCTACTTGAGCCGCTTCTGGATTTGAGTTTGGAGGGCCTCGGATTCGTCCGGGGCCTTTCGTTTTTATCCTGTTCCCTCAACGGGCGAACAGGCGCATTCTCGGCCGGTTCAGGCTTCGAGACAGGGGAGGTCGTCTGTTGCGCGACTCCATCATGAAACGCTTGGCCATGATCGCCGCCGTATCGGCGAGCCTGTCCGCCTGCGCGACCGCCGGCGAACCGACCGTCTCCACCGCCGGCATGCCGGGCGCGCTGGAGCCGATTCACGCGGCCGCCTTCACCAAGGATCAGGCCGTGTTCTGGGTCAGCTCCAACGGCTGCACCCGCAAGGAAGACCTGATCCCCATCGTCAGCCTGCAAGGCGGCAACGCCGTCATCACCCTGCGCCGCATCGACGAGGACAAATGCCGCGACAACCGCGCCGAGGGGGTCGAACTGAAGTGGTCGTTCGAAGAACTGGGCCTCAAGCCCGGCTCTCCCGTCAGCGTCAACAATCCCTATCAACTGCCCCAGACCTGAGGCTTGTCGCCGCCGCGTTAGGGCGTCGTTAGGCCTGTTTGGGCGGCCCCCATTAAGCAACTGTCCCTATGGAGGCGGACTGATCCCCCTTCCTGGTACAACGATGCGTTTCTTTTCGTGCTTGACTGAACAACACAATATACCGCTGGTTGTTTTGGCGGCTTTTATTTGTCTAATCGGCTCTTCCATCACTGTTCGACTGTTTCAGCGTCTCTGTTTCGCTGAGAAAAATGCACGACCCGCGTGGACCTTCATGGGGGCGGTCGCCACCGGCGCGACCATCTGGTGCACCCATTTCGTGGCCATGATCGCCTATCAGCCTGGGGTCGAGGTCGCCTATGAGCCGCTGTTGACGGGGCTGTCGCTGGGCGTGGCCATCTTGGGCAGCGCCATCGCGCTGTGGATCGGGGCGCGACGCCCGCGCGCCTCGGCCATGCTGGGCGGCGGAGTGTTCTGTCTGGCGGTGGTCTCCATGCACTATCTGGGCATGGCCGCCTTCGCGGTCGAAGGCGTGATTCACTGGTCGGCCGCCTATGTCGCCGCCTCCGTCGTCGGGGCCGTGCTTCTGGGCGCGTCGGCGTTCGAGGTGACGCGCCGGGCGGGCCGCAACGGCGCCACCTGGCCTGGAGCCCTGCTGATGGTCGGCGGGATCGTGGTGCTGCACTTCACCGGCATGGCGGCCATGACCGTGGTTCCCTTCGCTCCCGATGCGGGCCAGGTCATTGGCGATGACGCTCGAATGGTCATGGCTTTCGCCGTCGCTGGCGTCGGCCTGCTGGTTCTTGGCACCGGCTTGTCCAGCCACGCCCTGGACATGCAGTTCCGCGCCCACGCACGGGCGCGGCTGGAACACCTGGTCGAGGGGAGCGTCGATGGCATGGTGGTGGAGCAGGACGGCCGTATCCTGGCCGCCAACGCCGCCTTCGCGGACATGGTGGGTGTGGCGCACGACGCCCTGGTCGGGGAGCGTCTGTCGCGCTGGATCGCCCAACGGGACGCGTTGTTTATCGACACCCTGTCCGTCGGCGCCCTGACACAGGCCGCGCTGGACCTGGGCGACGGCCGTTCCATTCCGGTCGAGATCGCGGTACGTCGCGACGCCCCAGAGGGCGGCCTTCCACTGATGATCTATGCGTTGCGCGACCTGCGCGCGCGCCTGGCCCAGGAACGCCGCATCACCCATCTGGCGCGCAACGACAGCCTGACAGGCTTGCCCAATCGCGCTTCCTTCCTGGAACTGCTGAGCCGCCAGACTTGCGATGCGTCCATCCACGACAGGGTCGCCCTGCTGGCCATCGATCTGGATCGGTTCAAGGAGGTCAACGACATCCATGGCCATGCCGCCGGCGACCAGTTGCTGGTCAAGATCGCCGAGCGAATGAAGGCCTGCCTGAAGCCCGGCGAATTCATTGCCCGTCTGGGCGGGGACGAGTTCGTCGCCGTCACCCCCGTCCAGGGGCGGGACGAGGCGCGCGATCTGGCCGACCGGCTGCGCGCAGCCATCGCCGCTCCGGTCGATCTGGATCACGCCGAGGTTTCGTGCGGCGCCAGCGTCGGTGTCGCGCTCTGGCCGCATGACGCCGCGGAGATGTCGGCCCTGATCAACAACGCCGACCTGGCCATGTATCGGGCCAAGGCCTCGCTGACCGACCGTGTCTGTTTCTACGAGGAGGAGATGGACAAGGCCGTGCGCGAACGTCGCCGCATGGTTCAACAACTGCGCGAGGCCCTGGATCAGGACCAGTTCAGCCTGGCCTGGCAGGTGCAGGCCGCCGTCGATACCGGCGAAGTGACCGGCTATGAAGTGCTGCTGCGCTGGGTCCAGCCCAACGGGACCTTCGTCTCTCCGGCCGACTTCATTCCTTTGGCCGAGGAGAGCGGCCTGATCCTGCCGATCGGCGAGTGGGTGTTGCGCAAGGCTTGCGCCGAGGCAGCCGGCTGGGCCGAGCCGCACAAGATCGCCGTCAATCTGTCGCCGATCCAGCTGGGTCACGTCGACCTGCCGCGTCTGGTGCATCAGGTGCTGGTGGAGACCGGCCTGTCGCCGTCGCGGCTGGAACTGGAGATCACGGAAACGGCCATGATCGCCGACCTGGACCGCACGACCCACATCCTGCGCCAGTTGAAACTGCTGGGCGTATCGGTGGCGATGGACGATTTCGGCACCGGCTATTCATCGCTCTCGACCCTGCGGGCCTTCCCGTTCGACAAGATCAAGCTGGACCGGTCTTTCATGTCCGAACTGGACGGGGGCCCCCAGTCGGCGGCCATCATCCGCGCTGTCCTGGCCCTGGGCGAAAGCCTGGAGATCCCGGTCCTGGCCGAGGGGGTCGAGACGTTGGAGCAACTTCACTTCCTGCGCGAGCAGGGCTGCGACGAGGCGCAGGGCTATCTTCTGGGGCGGCCCAAGCCCATCGCCGACAGCCATATTCCCGACGCCGCCCTTGCGTTGTGGACCGAAGGGGAGGCTCCGATCCCGTCCCGCCCCCGTCGCGACGCGGCCTGAGGTCTCAAACGGATCGGCCGTAGCCGGGCCAGGCGCCCTTGCCGGCGCGCTGATATTGCAACGGCAGATCTTCTGACGCGCCCAGGGCGACGGCCGCGTGATGCGGCCAGTTCGGATCGTCCAGCGCCGCGCGGGCGATGGCGACCAGGTCCGCCTGGCCGGACGCCACGATGGCCTCGGCCTGTTGTGGGTCGAAGATCAGGCCCACGGCCATGACCGTCGCCTGGGGCGCGGCGGCCTTCATCGCCTCGGCGAACGCGACCTGATAGCCGGGCTGGTCGCCGGGGATGGCGGCGCGCGGCACGTTGCCGCCGCTGGTCAGGTGCAGATAGTCGTAGCCGATGGCGTGCAGGGCCTGGCCGAAGGCCGTGACCTCGTCCAGCGCCACCCCGCCCTCGACCCAGTCCGAGCCGTTGAAGCGCGCGCCCAGCGCCTTGGTCCGGGGCCAGGCGTCGCGGACGGCCTGGGCGACCCTGAGCGGAAAGCGCGCCCGGTTTTCGGCCGAGCCGCCATAGGCGTCGGTGCGCTGGTTCGACAGGGGCGACAGAAACTCGCACAGCAGATAGCCATGGGCGGCGTGCAGTTCGACGAAGTCGAAGCCGGCTTGATCGGCCCGACGGGACGCGTCGGCGAAGGCGGCCACGATCCGGTCCATGTCCGCCTCGGTCATGGCGATCGGCGTATGCCAGTCGTCGCGGAAGGGCAGGGCGGACGGAGCGTAGGTCTCCCAGGCGCCGTCCTCGGCCGCCAGGGCGCCGCCGCCCTTCCACGGCGCGCTGGTGGAGGCCTTGCGCCCCGCATGGGCCAGTTGCACCCCGATGGGCGTATCCGAATAGGTGCGAATTCCCTTCAGGATGTCGGCGAAGGCGTCGGCCTGCGCGTCGTTCCACAGGCCGACATCGTCCGGCGTGATCCGGCCCGCCGCCTCGACGCCCGTCGCCTCCACGATGACGGCCGCCGCGCCCGAGATCGCCATCTTGCCCAGGTGTTGGGCGTGCCAGGGCTGGGGCACGCCGTCGATCGCCGAATACTGGCACATGGGCGCAATGATCACGCGGTTCATCAGCGTCAGAGGGCCGATGCTTCGGGGCGAGAACAGCAGGCTCATGGGGGGCGTCCGGAACGGCGGGAGAGATTTCCCAGCTAAGCCGCCTCGGGCCCCGATCAAGGCCGCACCTTTCCGATTGTTCACCTGCCTTGCCGAAAATTCACGTGCCTGGAACCGGGCGACGCGCGAAGAAAGGGTCAAGCTTCAACTGGGGAACACGCCAATGCTTCGTCTCGCTCTCGCTCTCGCCATCGCCATCGCCGCCCCGCTGCTGTCGGGCTGCATCATCGTCTCGACCGAAAAGCCGACCACCCGCGTCGTCACCGCCCCCGCGGGTCAATAATGCGCGCCGTGATAAAGGGGCTGGCCGTCGCGGTCCTGGCGACCCCGCTGCTGTCGGCTTGCGTCATCTATGACAGCGACGCCGGGGAAAAGGTGGCGGTCAACCTCGGCCGCAACGACGCGCCCGTGGGCGAGGCGATCCGTCAGGCCCGCTTCATCGACGGCGCCCTTGTCGCGCGGGTCGATTCCAACGGCTGCACCCAGGCGTCGGACTTCGAGGTTCTGGTGTCGGACGGTTCTCCGGTCGAGATCACCCTGCGTCGCACCAAGCCGGACCTGTGCAAGGCGCTGGCGCCCGACGGCGTGGAACTCCGCTGGTCTTATGCGGACCTGGGTCTTGAGCCCGGCACGCCGGCGCGGATCATGAATCCGCTGAAGTAGTCTCGAACACGGTCAGCATCGCCGGCGGAATACGCTGCGGCCTCAGGGTCGCGGCGTCCACCAGCACCCATTCGGTGACGCCCTGGGCGCAGACGCGGCCCTGGGCGTCCTCGATGCGGACATAGCGGTTGAAGCGCGGGCCGTGCGGCTCGCCGACCAAGGTGCGGGCGACCACGCCCGTCGCGCCGGGCTCTATGCCGCGCAGATAGTCGATCTCGTGCCGGGTCGCGACCCACGACCACCTGGCGCGGTCGTCCTCGGAAAAGCGCGCGTTCCAATGGGCCGTGCCCGCATCCTGCAGCCAGCCGACATAGACGACGTTGTTGACGTGTCCGTTGGCGTCGATGTGTTCCGGTCGGACCTCCAGCGGAAGAACGAAGACCTCGCGGTCCTCGCGCGGCGTCAGGACGGCGCGGGCCATCAGGCCTCGCCCAGCGCGACGCCCTTCTCGGCCATCAGGGCCTGAAGCTCGCCGGCCTGGAACATCTCGCGGATGATGTCCGAGCCGCCGACGAACTCGCCCTTCACATAGAGCTGGGGAATGGTCGGCCAGTCGGTGAAGGTCTTAATGCCTTCGCGCAGGGCTTCGTCCTGCAGCACGTCCACGCCCACGAAGTTGGCGCCGACATGGTCCAGAATCTGCACCGCCAGGGAGGAGAAGCCGCAACGCGGCTGGTCCGGCGTGCCCTTCATGAACAGCACCACGTCGTGCTGGGCGACGGTGTCGCCGATGAAGGCGTGGACGGGGTCGGCGGAAGCGGTGTCGGTCACGGTTCAGAGCCTTTCGTGAAGCCCGTCAGCTAGGGAGACGGGGAGCTCAGGTCAAGGCGCGAGGGCGTGATCCGGGTGGGACGTCAGGCCGCGGCGTTAGCGACGACGCGGGCCATTTCGATCTGGGCGGCCAGGCCGGGCGGCATGTCGCGCTCGGGCACGGCGGTCAGGATCGCCAGGCGCTCGGGATCGTCGGCCCGCACGATGACGCTGGAGACCGACGGATCGCTGAGCACATAGCCCAGGCAGATGGCCTCGGCCGTCCAGCCCTGGGTGCGATACAGAAAGCCGAAGGCGTCCTTCTGCGGCGTGTCGGGCGGCCGCTTGGCCTTGCCCAGGCCGAACAGACCCTTCTTGAAGATCGGCTCGTCGGGCGCGCGATGGCGCCGGTCGTGGAAATAGTCGTAGGCGAAGATCGCCATGTCCTGTTCGCGCGCCGAACGGATGCGGTTGCGGATGCGCCAGTCGACGTTGATGTCCAGCGGCGTGGCCAGGACGTCGAAGGCGCCGGTGGAGACATAGGCGTCCATCACCTCGCCGCCGCCCGCCACGCCCAGAAGCTTGATGCGGTCGGTCGCCCGCATGGTCTTCAGCGCCTGCAACGACGCCTGTGGCAGTTCGTGCTGGCCGGGTTCCTGCAACAGGGCCAGATCGACCCAGCCCAGGCCGGAGAAATGCAGGGCCCGATCGATGGCGCCGGTCATGCCCTCGGCCGAAAAGTCGCGATCGGGGCCTCGGCCATAGCCGACGCCCAGCGTCAGGATCACGCAGACCAGGGCGCGATCGACATAGGACAGGGCCTCGCCCAGCACCTCGGCGGCGACCGGGTCGGCGGTTTCCAGCCGGAAGGTGTTCACCCCGGCTTCCAGGGCGGAGTAGATCAGCTCCAGCCCCGTCTTGCGACCGCGCGCCAGGGCCGCGTCGCCGAAGCTCAGGGTGATGCTGGAAATCGCGGAGCCGGTGGCGCCGAACGGGCGATAGCGCATGGGTCAGCCTCCCGGAGCGGCGGTTTCGAGCGCCAGGGCGTGCAGTTCGCCGCCCATCTGACCCTTCAACGCGGCATAGACCATCTGATGCTGGCGCACGCGCGGAACGCCGGCGAAGGCGGTCGTGACGATGCGTGCGCGATAATGATCGCCGTCGCCGGCCAGATCCTCGATGGCGATCTCCGCGTCGGGGAAGGCGTCGACAAGATGCTGTCGCAGGGTTTCGACGGACATGGGCATGGGGCGGACTCTGAGCGGACTCTGGCCGGATTCGGGGCAGGCGGACGCGGGGCGATATGTTCGCCGCGCAGCCTGCCGCATAAACCTTAATGGCTGCCTACGCCTCGGCCCGTGGCCGCTCGAGCAGTTGGACCGCATGGTCCTTGTAGGTCGCGGTCGCATAGGCGCGGTATCCGACCCGCGCCGCCAGCTTCAGCGAGGCCAGATTTTCGGGGGCGATCATGCAGACGGTGCGGGGCGCGGCCAGGAGACGGTCGACCCAGTCCAGCACGGTGGTCAGGGCCTCGGCCGCATAGCCCCGCTTCTGGAACGCCGGCGCCATGCCCCAGCCCAGTTCGGGCGCGTCGAACGGCGGGTCCAGATCGCGGCGATAGTCGAACACCCCCACGCTGCCGACATAGTCGCCGCCTTCGCGCAGCCGGACGGTCCAGTTGCCGTAGCCCACGGCGGTCCAGTGACCCAGGTCGCGCAGCAGACGGAACCAGATTTCCTCTTCCGACAGGGCGCGACCCATGATGTGGCGGGTGAAATCCTCGTTCTTCCACAGCGTCGTCAGGTCGGGCAGATCGCCGACGGCGACAGGTCTCAGGACCAGGCGGTCGGTGGTCAGAGGGGCGTGGTTCACATCAGTCCCAATTGCTTGAAGCTGGCCACGCCGTCGCGGCCGACGACCAGATGGTCGTGCACCTCGACGTTAAGCGGACGGCCGGCCTGCACAACCTGTTTCGTCATCTCCACGTCGGCGCGGCTGGGCGTGGGGTCGCCCGACGGATGATTGTGGACCATGCCATCCATTACGCTAAGACATTGATCAATAAGCAAATAATGTAAATTTCATAATGACTGGTGCCGGAGAATGGGGGCGGTTGATCATGCGTGAACGTGACCGTCACGTTTGATCACCTAGGTGCTCGCCGTGTCCCTTGGGGCACGGCATTGCACTTTATTCTTTTCATCCCAGGCATCAAGCTCATCGAGGGGGTAGAGCACGGCCTTGCCGATTTTGACGAAGGACGGTCCAAGACGCATCGCGCGCCAATTCCGTAGGGTCCCAACCGAAATACCACCTCGGTAGCGCTCAGCTACCTCCTCAGGCGTAAGGTATTTGCTATCTGGCACTGCCGCCTCCTTCGGCAGCATGACCAAGGCCTTGCCGCCGCGTCTTGAGTTGATCATCGCGGTAGTTCTTTGAGGGGCGCTTCGGGTTTAATTTTAAGGGCCAAAGACCGGTGCCTCACGCTGCCGCACGGACATACATGCTGCGCCATTCGCCGCCGCGAAAGACGTTCCCGGCTCGGGTCGGAGAAACGGATACCGTATAGGCCACATAGGCGGGGTTGGACGAACTGCTTCCGTTGACTCGCCAGGTGCCGCGCAGATGCTGCGCAACGGTTATGTGGGCGATTTCGGGCCCGAGTTTCTGGCGGGTACGGCGGAATACGAAAGACGCGATTCCCTTCAAAATCCAGTTCCGAGAGGAGTGCCGGTTCGACCCCGGCCACCCGCACCATCATTCAGTGCTACCGTTGAAGGTGGAGACCACACGTTCGAGTCGTGTTCGGTGCGCTGTCTCTCTCCGAGATGGTCCAAAGTTATGGCGCTTGGCCGAGTCGTGACCCCGTCGTCGGATCATTCATCTACGTTGAACTAGCCAAAGCAGTCACCCAGCACACGGTGCTGGCTCGGCGTGCGGATCCCCGGAAAATGCGTACTCGTATTGGCTATCCCGGCAGAGCAAACTTTGAATAGTGCTGCCGGATATACGCCAGCTTCGGATCAATGTAGCTCTGACAGAAAGGCCTGCTCGGATCGGTGCGGTAGTAGTTCTGATAGCGCGCATCCGATGCCCTAAAGCCCACAAACGATAGAACTAAGGTGTGCACCGCCTCGCCAGTCTCTTCGCCCAAGCGGGCAATTGCTTGCTCAGCTTCATGGCGCTGGCTCTCTTCAAATATATAAATCGCACTGCGATATTTGCTTTGCAGCGATCGGGCTCGCTTGGCGGAGTGCGTTCTGAGATGGACCTCGGACAGCGTCGTCAAACCAATGACCGTGGGATCGAAGGTGACGATCACCCCCTCTGCCCAGGTGTTTGCCGGCGCCGTCGATTGTAGAAAACCCTGGTCGACCTGCGTGACGCCGCGCAACGCTTGGAAAACACCCTCGGTGCACCAGTGGCAGCCTCCACCAAAGCCGACCTTTGCCATCCTCAACTCCTGCGCAAAGGCAAAACGGCTAGGCCGGACCTATCGAGCTGGCTTACGAACGCGATGATACGCTGTCCGACATCGTCCGCCATTTCGACATGAGGGTAGTGCCCGGCGCCCGCGACAATCATGGTTCCGCCATTGATCCTCGAAGCCAAGCTCCGAGCTTCTTCGACAGGGTCCGGGAAGTCTGGATCCTTCGAGCCCATCACGATGAGGCTTGGCACGGAGACTTCGTCTAGGAACGCTGCGGTGTCGGACTTGCCCGTGTCGTCGAAGGCTATCCTACCGCCCTCTGTCTGAATAAACTGGGTCTGCGCATCGTTAGACGCCATGAAACGATCCGATCCGTTGAGCAGCAATCCTATCGGCTGACTTCGAAAAGAAACCACGCACGGCGTTCCGCCTCGTCGGTCCAGGTATCGATCAGGCCGGAGGTCGCATTGTCCTTCGCCTGATCGGCGACGTCCTTTGCGCGACGCAGCGACTCGACCATATGAAGATTATCAGCGCGCAATTCCGTCAGCATGTCCTGCGGCGTGACGAACTCCGCGTCGTTGTCCTTGATCGTCTGGTGGCGGGCGATATCGCCGATCGATCGGATGGTCGTATTACCGGTCTTCCGGGCGCGCTCAGCCATAGCATCGGTAGCAGCGAGGATCTCCGCGGCTTGCTCGTCGAGAAGCAGGTGGTAGTCCCTGAAGTACGGGCCCGAGACATGCCAATGAAAGTTCTTGGTCTTGAGGTAGACCGCATAGCTGTTCGCCAAAATGATCTTCAGCGCATCCGCGACCGTCATGGTCGCGCTTTCGTCCAGGTCAGAAGGTGAAGGCGCGGTTGCAGCACTGGAGTTTGTCATCGCTTGGACTTTCTCGATCATGGCTTGCACAACAGACCAGCGCCGATTCTTTCGCACGCTAAGGTACAGAAAATGAATTTACGTCAGGATGAAGTCCAATGACCTGTAACTATAGTTTCGATAGTTCAGGCGACCAGAAACGAGCCTAGGGGCCTAGGTTCGCGCCCATCACGGTCACCACGTTTAGCGGTGAAGCCAAGCTCATGCGTCCGGTCGAAAGTGGAGCACGAACGCCACGACCTTTTCTGCGGACATCTCACACGGCTTGAGTGAAGCCTTGCCCGCTGAGACGCGGTACAGGTTGAAGCTAACGATATCGGTTCCAGCCAGCTCTCGGGCAAAAAGGCTGTTACGTCGGCCATCTTTGGAGCGGCGGACTGTAACGCCGAAGCGCCGGGCTTTGTAAGTGCCCCCACTATATCCGTCCGGTAGCTTAGCGAAAGCCGTATCGAATTCTTTCTCCTCCATTTCACGTCACTGGTGGCCGTCCGATGGCGAGCAGCTGGTCGAGCCCGCCTCTGGCATCGAGGGCATGGAGTTCGTCAGAGCCGCCCACATGCGTGCCGTTGATGAATATCTGCGGCACGGTCCTTCGACCTGAGACGTCGATCATCGCTTTTCGGTTTTCCGCACTAGCCTCGATGTCGACTTCCGTGAACGCTACCCCCTTTTTTGTAAGCAGCGCTTTCGCTCTGCGGCAGTATGGGCACCAACTCGTGACATAGAGGAGGACTTCTGGCTTCATTTTGCATCTCCAATCGTTGACGCGTGACGTGAGTCCTTCGCGGCAGAACCTAAGTATCACCGCGACTCTCGAACGGCTGGGAGCGAGGGCGCAAAACTACGTGACGGCTGATTTGAGGCAGGCCGCAAGATCCAGGTCATCACGCAGCCATTTTCCTGACCGCATCCAGCACCCGGTCTTGCCGGTATGGCTTGGAGAAGAATGGAATATCCGCTGGGACAACAGCTTCTTCCGGCCACGGCCTTCCGGACGTGATTATGATCTGAATGGTCGGCCATTTGTTTCGAATACGGATGGCTAGCATGATGCCGTCGATGCCGCCCGGCATGTCCACGTCGGTGAAGACGACCCGGATGTCGCGCCGTTCTTCCAAAGCCACGAGCGCAGCAGAGGCATCTGATGCTTCCAGCACTTCGAAGCCGGCTTCTTCAATCATGTCCGATGCAAAGAGACGGAGAAGTGGCTCATCTTCCACGACAAGCACGACTGGTTTGTTCATTCCACACACGTACTCCATCAAGCCTGGACCAACTGGCGCATAGAGGCATGCAGGTCCGCCGCGAGGCCTTCTGGATCGAAGCGAAGATCGACGCCACCAGTACCGACCAAACCAATGCTGATTAGCTTTGAGCCGAAGCCTTTACGCGTCGGCGGCACAACGGGAGGTCCGCCCCTCTCTCGCCACTCGATCTTCAGCAGATCGCCGTCCTGGCTGTCTTTGACGCCCCAAGACAGCGACACCTTCCCATAGTCATTCGTCAGAGCGCCGTATTTGCAGGCGTTCGTCAGAAGTTCGTGCACGATGAGGGAAAAGGACAGCGCCGCTCTTGGCCCTAGCGCCACGGGCAATCCGGTCATTCTAACCCGATCCGAAAATCCGATCGCGTCTATGACGGTCGCCGCAACAGCTTGGAGATCAGCCTGTGTCCAGCTTGTCTGGAGCAGGGCGTCGTGTGCTGCGCTCAACGCCATCAGCCGGCGCTCGAAGGCATAAACAGCATCGCGGTCGGTGACGGTTCGCAAGGTTTGGCTCGCGATAGCCTGAACCATGGTGAGCGTATTCTTCAGGCGATGCGCGATTTCACCATTTACGATGTGCTGGCGCTGCTCGGCACGATGCCGAGCGACCCCTGCTTCAAGTCGGTCTGCAGCGCTCCGCAAGAATGCAATCTCTTCGGCAGGCCATAGCCGGGGGGTGCCGCAATGCACAAAGAAAACGGCAATTGTCTTGCCCTGATCGCGCACTGGCATGTCGATCACTGCGCGAATACCAATACGCAACGCGCCATCGAGATTGTGCAGCGCGCGCTCGTCAGACAGGGCGTCCCTAACTATCAGAGGGTCGCCATCGACAAGTGGCTTGTGCAAACTCCCAAACTCGTCAAGCCGGTGTCGACCGGCGATGCTCATCACACCCGGTGCGGTCCAGTGTGTTTCAACGTTGATCGTCTCAACGTCATGGTCGACGGTTCCAAACCCGGCTCGGTCCGTGGCGAGGGTCCGACCAACGATGGCAGAGGTGCCAGACGTCATCTCCTCTGTGCCGCTACTGCTGCGGATTACCTCACCGATCTCAACAAGAGCGGTCTGGAGTTCAGTTAGGCGCTCGCTAGCCTTGGCGATTCGACGCAGTTCGAGATTCTCGCTGGCGAGACGGGCAAGCGCCTGGAGCATCGCCCTTTCCATCTCGCTCAGCCCTGCCGGCCGCGGAGCTGTATCGATAACACACAGCCGACCGACTACCGCCCCGGATCGAAGGACAAGCGGCGCGCCAGCATATGCCCTGAAGTGCTTTTCGCCGGTGACAAGTGGATTGCGTTTCGTTCGCGCATCGGCTGTCAAATCGACGATCTCTAGGAGGTCGCCTTTATCGATGTCGATCCGACAGACCGAATGTTCGATATCCGTCTCGCACACGTCGAGCCCGTACTTGGCCTTGAACCATTGTCGGTCTGTGTCGAGAAGCGTAATCAGAGCGATAGGAACGCCACAGGCCTTGGCCGCAACGAACACGAGATCGTCGAAGGACTGCTCGTCCGGTGTGTCGAGAACCATGAGTTCAGCAAGCGCCTTCGCTCGCTGAACCGCCCCCACGTCGGCCGCACTGGCGCTCAGGCTCAGCACGTCAATGTCCTTGCACGCGAGGCGGCCACTGCCGCGCCGATGTCCCAGCCTCACGCGTCACTGCAGCATCGCCACCTTCGACGATGAGGACAATCTTGCCTTGAATATGACCCGCCTCAGCACGCTCGTGGGCGGCAGCCGCTTCCGAGAGGGGGTACGTGCTATCGACCGCGACGCGAACGGTCCCGCTGTCCAGCAATCGGCCTAACTCGGCGAGTTGGGCTCCGTTGGATCGGACCTGTGTTGCAGAGACCGTAACGCCAAGGTTAGCGGCTTCATCGTGTCCCTCGAAGCCAAGCGGAAAGATTGGAAAAAGCGCGCCGCCGCGACGTATCGAACGCAAGAAGCGACTGGCTGTCGGGCCACCTACTGCATCGACGACGAGGTCCACCTCGCGCACCGAGTCTTCCGCCTTGATTTTCGTGTAGTCGATGAATTCGTCGGCGCCGAGATCGCGCAGAAATGTCTCGTGTCGGCTTGACGCGACAGCTATCACGCGCGCGCCCTTGTGTTTTGCTAGCGGGCCTGAACAAACGGCGCGTGCGCGCGATAGCATCGTACTTAGGCGCACCGGCAAAGCTGATCGGCAAGGTTCCTACCGCAGACTTGGATGATGGCGCGCCGTTGCGACCGGACGAGGATGTCTATGGCGTGACCTACGACCAAATCGACGATTTCCTCGAAGGTAAAGCCGTGAATGAGTCAGTTGCGGGGACGATCGCAAGCGCATACCGCGCGACGGCGCACAAGCGCGCGCTCCCTGTGGCGCACAGCTCGAGAAGTGGCCGTCAAGAGCGCTGAGGGAGAACCGCCCCACCAACGGGGTACGTGGTATGGAAACTATACCGAGCAGCTATTGGTATTGTGGATCGTAACAATTCATAGTTGCTGCTGCGGAAATCTTGGTTTCCTGAGGCAAGGATCGGACGAAAACTCGATCGAATCGATCAAGAGACCTCAAGCCAAAGAGCGCAGATCAGGACAGCAGTTCGCCTGCCGCCGCAATGCTCGGCCAGACATCGGGCTTCTGCATTGAGGTTGGAGAAAGCGGATGAGCGCTACCGGAGCACAAGCGCCCGAGCTTCGTGTGCAACATTGGATCGGCGGAGACGGACACCGCCTTGACGTGCCCCTCAAGCTCTCAGACATCGGTAGCGGACCGAAGATTCTGTTCGCGTTCCAGCACTGGTGCCGTGGTTGCCATTTGCATGGCTTTCCCACGCTTCAAAGATTGCATGGGGCGTTGGAATCCAGAGGCGTCGGGTTTGCGGTCGTCCAAACGGTTTTCGAAGGCGCGCAAGAGAACACATTCGAAAAACTGCGCGTCAATCAGCTCCAGTACGGCTTACCTGTCGCCTTTGGTCACGACGAGCCACCACCAGGTGCACCGTTCCCAACGCTCATGGGGGATTATCATACCCGGGGAACGCCTTGGTTTGTGGTGATCGATGCCGATGGCTACATTGTCTTCTCTGACTTCCATCTAGAAGCAGATCGTCTTGTGGCGGAACTGGAGCGGGCGTGACGCTATGCCGCGTTGGCTGATCCTCACCGGGACTCACATCCTCGTCATGTCCATAGGCTTCGCCGGTGGGATCTATCTGCTGCCGATCCTGACTGCGCCGCCTGCGCCCACTGAAGCCGCGCTCCAGAGTTCTGCTTCGAAAGCGGTCTACGTGGGGCGGTTTGCACGCGATCTTAAGGGCAGTGATCTACTGCACTGGGGTGACGGAGAGGTTCGTGTCGCGCCCGATCGGATCGTGCACCTTGGGCGTCTGTCTCCTGGTCCGGATTACAAAGTCTACCTCGCGCCCCGGTTTGTAGACACCAAACAGGACTTCCTTGAAGCCAAAGGCTCTTCAGTTCTGCTGGGAGATGTGAAGACCTTCGCTGGGTTCATCGTGGCGGTGCCAAGAGGCGTCGACGTTGACGATTACAGCGCAGTTGTCATCTGGTGCGAGGCGTTTGATCAATTCATCAGCGCTGCGGAGTATCGAGTTCCGCGACAGGCTCTGAAATGAGCCAGGCATTGGACAACGTGAAGGCTGCTTGCACGCGTGGTCTCGTCCTCGCGCCAGTAGCCGCCTTGCTGTTGAGCGTCGCCATCTTGCTGCTCGGCAACGGGCTGCTGGGCACGCTCTTGATCGTCAGAGCTGGTCAGGAGGGCTTCTCGGCCGCCGCGATCAGCGCGATGATGTCGTTCTACTTCGCAGGCTTCACGATTGGCGCGCTGGTTTTGCCTCGCATCATTGTGTCGGTGGGGCACGTACGGACCTTCGCCGGCTTTGCGGCGATCGCATCGATGACCGCCCTTCTCCATGTAGCGTTCGTAAATCCGGTAGCTTGGATGCCGCTTCGGCTCGTGACCGGCTTCGCATATGCGGGAATGATCCTCGCAACGGAAAGCTGGCTCAATGCCCACGCGGTTCAATCCACACGCGGTCAGCTTTTGTCGATTTTCGGCGTTGTCTCCATGGGTTCTTGGGCGACCGGACAGGCGCTCCTCAACATCGCTCCACCCGCCGATGTTACACTTTTCCTCATCGTCTCGCTGCTGATATCTGCCGCAGTGGTTCCGATCACTCTACTCCCCAGTCATTCGCCGGCCGACGTACGGCACGAGTCGGTTGCATTCAGGGATCTCTTTTCTGTTTCGCCCTTGGCGTCGATCGGCGTCTTCTTGGCCGGGCTGGCCATAGGCGGCTTCTGGGGCATGGGGCCTAATTTCGCGCAAAGGATTGGTCTCGACGTCGCCGGCATCTCCGCCTTCATGGCCGCGGTTCTCGGAGGAACGCTTGTGTTGCAATGGCCGCTCGGTTGGCTCTCCGACCGGGTGTCCAGGAACCTGGTCATCGCAGGAGCGGCGCTGGCATCCGCCGTGGCAGCCATCGGCGTGTCGGTGGCGGCAGACGCCCCTTTGCCCGTCCTTCTTGCGGCGGGAGCGCTCTTCGGCGGTTTTGGCATCCCGATCTACTCGCTGTGTCTCGCCGCCGCGAACGACGACCTTCCTCCAGGGCGGCTGCTCGGCACCGCGCGAGGGCTTCTGCTGCTCAACGGGATCGGAACGGCGGCCGGACCACTTGTCGGGGGCGTGGTGATGGATCGTGTCGGGCCTGGTGGGCTGTTCGTCTATGCTGCTGTCCTGCTGACCATGCTAGCGGTGTTAGCGGGCCTACGCGGTCGCTCTCGCTCCGCAATCGAGGTAAAGGCGACACGTTGTCCGAGTACGCCGATGATCACCGCCTCTCTCGATGCGATGATACGAACCCAGGACGAGCCGCAGAGCGTTCGGAACTAGCGCTGCGGCCCCGGCGACCGTTTGCTATGAGACAGCTTCGACCTTCAGCTCTCGGCCGTTGAATTGAACCGTCTCGCCAGCCTGAGCCCCGTCGATTACCTCGAAGATCGGCGCCATCGTCGATATGCCCATAAGCTCGCGCCCATGGCAGACGAACTTGTCCGTTGACACCGCGACGACGAAGTAGCGACCCGACAACTTGATGACCGCCCCTTCTGTAACCGCCGTCTTCGGTCCGAAGTCGATTGTTCTGAGCTTGTCGAGCTTGTCGGCGTAATCGTCCAGCGTATCGTCGAGCGCCTCGGCGAAGTCGCTCGCGATCTCGGCTTGTGCCTGTTCGTCGTTCTCGATCGACTCGCTCCGATCCAAGCGAGCGGTAGAAACATAATCGAGATACTTGTCGCGAGCGCTCTGCAGAGCAGCGGTCTCCAACGACAGCATCGTTTCCCGAATGTGGTCCTTATTCCAATCCATCTGCACCTCGTTGCATTGCAATTTGAAATGATAAGCCGATCTATCGAAGCAAGCCGTTGAAAGGCCGCGTTCCGCAGCCGGCACCGTTATTCTTCGATGATGACGTCTTCGCCCTGGTAGGGGATTCTGATCAGCCGAGGATCCCGAATGATGCTGGTCACGAGCCAGACATACGTCTGTTCTGCGGTATCGAAGCCGAGAATGCTGAATGCGCCCCCGAACGGGCATGCCGGAAAATCGGGGAAGCCTTCTCGAAGAACGTAACGCTCGGGTTCGCGATCGAATTCGGCCTTATAGACCTTCCGCAGCCCATGCTTGCTCGGAACGCCTTCGTCGCCTGCAGGCGTTATCTCACGATGTTCCAGGAGGCGCTCGGAAAGATCACGGTGGCAAATCTCGTCGAACACGTCGAAGGCATCAATCAGCAAACCTTTTCGCTCGGTCGCGGGATCGGTGATCGCGTAGATGTTCGAAGCATCTTCGGCACCGTCCCCGCTTTCGAGACGCAGCGCTGCGTCGACGCGAATGGAGCATGGATCGAGCATCGATCCCAGTTCGAGATCGACTAGGTTGCCGTCCTTGACGCGGTACTCGCGGTCATAGCCCTTCGCGACGAAGGTCTGCACTGCTTCTGACGTGCCCCTGAGAATTTCCTCCACGCGGAGCTAGAGTCCGGCCCTTGAAAGGACGGACGGAATGAAACGAGCGAG
>QFQU01000034.1 GCA_003248965.1 Brevundimonas sp.
AATCGGCTCAAACATGAAGAAATGAAATGACTGAGTCAGCCGAGAAGAATTTCCCCGCTTATTCGCACCTTCCTTAGCCTTACGTCATGGTGAGGCTGACCTGAAGAGAGTGGCAATTAATGGCAAGGTACAGCAAAAACGACAGAGTGAACCGTATCATTGAGATGGTCAGCAAAGATGACAATGTCACAATCAGTTATCTTGCAGATTATTTTTCGGTGTCACACATGACTATCCGCAGGGATGTGGAGGAACTTCAAAATAATGGATTGGTGAAAGTTATTTTTGGCGGACAAATCGTTAAAAACTTCATTGAAAACAGCCCGGAATACAGTAATAAATCCCGTGAGAACACGGATTATAAAAAAGCGGTGGTGCTCAAGGCATACAAATTATTACGCCCCCAACAGACTGTATTCATGGATGGTGGTACCACGGTAAAACAATTGTCCGGTCTGATAGATATGCCACTGACCGTGCTGACAAACGATATCAGTACAGCCAGTCTGCTCAATGAAAACGAACTTATCCGGGTAATTCTCTGCCCGGGAGAAATTGTGAGGGAAAGTTTATCGGCCTACAGCAGTGAAACACTACGCTTTCTCTCTGAACATTATTTCGATATCGCCTTCATTGGTGCCGATGGTTTCAGCAAAGAAAACGGTGCCATGACGACAAGCCAGGTGAAGGCAGACTGTAAATGGATGGCGGCAAACCGGGCCACTCAGTCTGTATTACTGGTCGACCACAGTAAGAAAAATGTTTTCTGCAAATATAAAGTAGCCGATCTTGAATTCTTTAGTGAAGTAATAACCGATGATGACGGAGCAATATCACCCTGTCCCCAGGAGTATAAAAAATGAAAGTAGCCATTATTGCTGATGATTTAACAGGAGCAAATGCCACCGCAGCATTATTAAGTACCCAGGGATTTACGACATTAACCTGCCTCGATAATCCTGAATATGCCGAAGATTATGATGTCGTGTCTTTTTCCACAGACTCCAGGTCGGTTTCATACCAGGAAGCTTATGCGCGGGTATCCCGGTATCTTGAGATTATTAACCCGGAAATCACGACAATCAGTAAACGTATCGATTCCACTCTGCGGGGGAATCTGGGGGCAGAAGTGGATGCGGTTATTGACCGGTTTCCGCAACTGATGGCGATTGTCGTCCCCGTCTATCCTTCCAGCGGCCGGATTTGCGTTGGCGGCTCCCTCCTGGTGGACGGTATTCCATTGCAGAATACAGCAATGCGGAATGATCCCAAAAACCCGATGACAGAATCGTCTGTTATGGAGCTGTTTCGCAAACAGACCAATAAAAATCTGGGATATATATCGCTCAGCTCAGTTCTGGCGGGAGCAAACACCCTGGTACGTGAACTGAAAACCCTTTACCACAAAAATGTCAGAATTGTGGTGATAGATGCCACGACAGATGAGGATATTCATCAAATTGCTACGGCCGTTCTGAAAACAAAAGTCCCGTTCTTTTGTGTGGACCCGGGCGTCTTCACTGCACAGCTGGCGTATCTTCGCTATTCAAGCGGTCGAAAGAGAACAAATAAAATCTTTGTTACGATAGGCAGCGTTTCTGAACTGACTCAGCGGCAAATCAGGAAACTCCGCTATGAACGGCAGGTCTGTATCGAGACCTTACCTGCAGAGACGCTGATTGATTATGCGTTTCACCCGGAGACTGCATCTGAACTGGTGGCGCATCTGACCAGTAAAACAGAACAATATGATGTGGTGGGTATTGATACTGTAGAGCTTCCTGAACATATCTGTTGTCTGAAAAAGCTTTCCGCTAAATATTCCATTGATGAAAATGAAGTAACCTGCCTGATAAATAAAGGCCTTGCTGAAATAACAGCCCAGGTACTGGAAAAGGAAAGTTCTCCTGTCAGCGCCCTGTACAGCAGCGGTGGTGATGTTGTGGTCGCCATTACCAAAAGACTTCAGGGTAATGGTGTTATTTTAAAAGATGAAGTTGAGCCATTAACTGTTTATGGAAACCTCACCGGAGGTTCCTGTCGTGAAATACCGATAATCACGAAAGGTGGATTTGTCGGTGATGATAATACTCTCGTACATTGTATCGATTATCTTTCAGCAAAAGTTTCAACGCAGAGAAAAGAAACAGCAGTAATGTAATTACAACCAGAAGGATTTATTAATGAAACCGTTGATCGCTATTCCAATGGGGGATGCGGCTGGCATCGGCCCGGAAATTACCGTTAAAACTATTGCATCTGAAGAGGCATTCAAATATGCCAGAATGATTGTGGTTGGAAATAAACGCGTGCTGGAAACCGCGTGTGAATTTTCTGATGTTCATCTGAAGATAAACCCAATATCGAGCATCGGGGATTTCAATGATCAACCCGGCGTTATGAACCTGATTGAACGGGGTGATATTGATTTCAGTACATTCCGGCAGGGTGAAATCCAGGGCCAGTGCGGGAAAGCTGCGTATGACTGCATTGAAGAAGTCGTCAGAATGGCAATGTCAGGGGATGTGGATGCCGTGGCCACAACGCCTATAAATAAAGAATCGCTGAAAGCGGGTCATGTTAATTTCATTGGCCACACGGAAATCTTCGGGCAACTGACTGACACCCCAGATCCCCTGACGATGTTCCAGGTTCGCGATCTTCGTGTCTTCTTTCTGACACGCCATATGTCGCTGGTCAATGCCATTCAGAGCCTGACACCAGAAAAGGTTTGTGATTACGCCATCCGGTGTACCCGCGCATTAGAGAAGCTGGGGCTGAAAGAGCCCCGTATGACCATTGCCGCGATTAACCCACACGGTGGCGAACATGGGCTATTTGGCACAGAGGATGATGATATTCTGCTGCCCGGTATTGAAATGGCGAAGGCCCGCGGGATTTCAATTACAGGTCCAAAACCGGCTGACAGCGTATTTCACTTCGCGATTCAGGGAAAATACGATGCTGTTCTGTCCCCCTACCATGATCAGGGACATATCGCGACCAAGATGGTGGATTTTCATCGCACGATATCTATCACCAATGGTATGCCCATCCTGCGTACGTCCGTCGACCACGGTACTGCCAATGACATTGCAGGAAAAGGGATCGCAGACCCTGTCAGTATGATTGAAGCTGTCCGGCTGGCAGCGCTATATGCACCCTGCTTCAGCAAACAGTAATCGGTAACATAACTCCCGCTTATTAAGCGGGAGTGCCCATGACTGCATCATTAAATACAGAACTGACTGTATTTAAGAAGGATAAAATTATTATGTCTGAAAATATAAAAGTAACGGGCAGATATACATTCAGCCCCAGGTTAAAAGGCATTGTAATACTGATTATTGGTCTGGTGATTTTCTATATAGGAAGCCACGGTAGCAGTGAACTGGAAAGTTCGCATGTTATTGGCGGCCTGCTTGTTGCCATTGCAGCCCTGCTGTTTATGATACTGAAAACCCGGATATCCACCTTTCCCGCTCTGATTATCGCCGCCATCATTACGGGTTCATTAGGAGGGATGAAAAGTGACCTGATGATCCAGTCTATTACGAAAGGATTTGGCGGAACACTGGGTAATATCGGCATCGTTATCGGGTTTGGTGTGATGATGGGGGCTTTGCTTCAGCTCAGCGGCGCGTCCAGAAAAATGGCTCAGACCTTTATCCGGGTGCTGGGTAAAGAGCGTGAAGAACTCGCACTTGTCCTGATTGGTCTTATTGTTTCAATGGCCGTATTCTGCGACTCAGCATTTGTTGTTCTGACACCGCTTGTTAAGTCGCTTTCACGTACCAGTGGAAAGTCAATTGTCGGCCTGGGTGCAACACTGGCAGCCGGCCTGGTTATCAGCCACAGTATGATCCCTCCGGCTGTGGGGCCTTTCGGTGTAGCCTCTCAGTTTGACATGCCGATAGGAACATTCATGCTCTGGAGCATGCTGGTTGCCATTCCGGTCACGCTGTGCGGATTTATCTATACCACATGGCTGGGAAAACGCATTTTTATTGTGCCAACGGAAGATGGCGAAGGCTTTACACGTGAACGGCAGGCTGTTCCCGTGCTAAACCCACAGGAAGATGAACAACTTCCTGGCACACTGATTTCCTTCGCGCCTTTGTTTGTGCCGATTATTTTGATCCTGCTGGCGACATTCTTCCGGGAAAGCGGCATTGCAGATACATGGGCTGGTCACTGGCAGGGGACGGTATCAAGAATGTTCATCACCATCGGACACCCGGTCGTGGCTGTGGGATGTGGACTTCTTATTGCGATAATTGGCCTCGGAAGTCATTATGCGCGAGAAGAAGTGACCCACAGTATGGACAATGCTATCCGATCGGCTGGGGAAGGTGCGAACAAGTCCCTGATATGAGATCATGTTTGTCATCTGGAGCCATGGAACAGGGTTCATCATGAGTCATC
>QFQU01000035.1 GCA_003248965.1 Brevundimonas sp.
GTAGACTGTCGCGGGGATCGTCGGCTGGATCGTCTGGGGGACCATCCCCGGACCATGACAATCGACCATGGTTCGAGCAGGTTGTGACCCCCGGCCGCCGCGATCTCCAGCGCCCGCTTGGCGCCCTCCTGCCCCTTGACGTCGCGCAGGTCGGGCACGGCGCCGCCGTCGGCCAGGGGGCCCGGCTCGGGCGCGCGCAGCACCTGCGTTCCCTTGAAATGGTTGACCAGGCCGATCAGCGACCGCGGAGCCAGGATGCGCGCGCCGCCCGCCCAGGCGGCCTCCGGCCCGGTCGCCTCGGGGCAGATCAGGCCCAGGCCCATGGCGTCGGCGGCGACGGCGGCGGGCAGGGCGCCGCCCACCCGCGCGATCTGGCCGTCCAGACCCAGTTCGCCGATGGCCGCCCAGCCGTCCAGGGCGTCGGGCGCGATCACCCCCATGGCCGCCATCAGGGCGAGCGCGATGGGCAGGTCGAAATGGCTGCCCTCCTTGGGCAGGTCGGCGGGCGCCAGATTGGCGATGATCCGTTTGGCCGGCAGGGCCAGGCCGATGCCGGCGAAGGCGCCGCGTACCCGTTCCTTGCTTTCGGCCACCGCCTTGTCCGGCAGGCCGACGATGTTGAACACGGTCGGCCCGTCGTTGCCGACCAGCTGAACCTCCACGTCCACGCGCCGGGCGTCCACCCCATCGAAGGCGACCGTGACGACCCGCGCGACCATATGTTCCCTCCGCCGTAGCGAAGGAACAAAACACGAACCGAAATCTAATTCAAGTCGTGTTCACGCAACCTGAGTGGAACTCTTCCTTTCGATCACGTCCCACATCACCGCCGTGGCGTCGATGCCGGTGAACTGTTTCAGCTGCTGGGCGCCGGTGGGCGAAGTGACGTTGATCTCGGTCATCCAGTCGCCGATCACGTCGATGCCGACGAAGATCAGGCCGCGTTCCTTCAACGTCGGACCGATGGCGGCGCAGATTTCCAGATCGCGCGGCGTCAGTTCGACCGGCGCGGCCGTGCCGCCGACCCGCAGGTTGGACCGGACCTGGTCCTTGGCCGGAATGCGATTGATGGCGCCCACGGGTTCGCCGTCCACCAGCAGGATGCGCTTGTCCCCCCTGGACACGGCGGGCAGGAATTTCTGGATCACCAGCGGATCGCGCGAGCCGGCGGCGTGGATCTCGATCAGGGCGTCCAGGTTCGGGTCGTCCGCCCTCAGCCGCACCACGCCCGAACCGGCGGCGCCGTGCAGGGGCTTCAGCACCACCTCGCCGTGACGACGGTGGAAATCGTTCAGCTGGACGGGATCGGAAGTGATCAGCGTCGGCGGCGTCAGGTCGGGAAAGCGCGTCACCAACAGCTTTTCGGGCGCCGAACGCACTTCGGCCGGGTCATTGACCACCAGGGTGTGCGGATGGACGGTCTCCAGCAGATAGGTGGCGGTGACATAGGCCATGTCGAACGGCGGGTCCTGGCGCATCAGGATCACGTCCACGTCGCGGCCCAGGTCCAGCCGCACCTCCTCGCCGAAGGTCACATGGTCGCCCACCACCCGCCGCAGGGTCACGGGACGGGCGCGGCAATACAGCCGCCCCTCCTCCAGCGCCAGGGTGCGGAAGTCATAGACCCACAGTCGGTGTCCGCGCGCCTGAGCCGTCTCGGCCATCAGGAAGGTGGTGTCCGAGGCGATGTTCACCGCCTCGATCGGGTCCATCTGGATGGCGACTCTGAGGGTCATTTTTGTTGGGGCCTATCGCGCGTCGCGCTGCTTGAGGCCCGGTAAGCGCTCTGCGCCAAGGGCCGATGAGTAATTAGGAGACGGCGGTGTCGGTCAGTCCAGCTGACGCGCTTCCTCGACCAGCATGATCGGCACGCCTTCGCGGATCGGAAAGGCCAGTTTGGCGCCGGTCGAGACCAGTTCGCCCGCTTCGCGGTCATAGGTCAGCTTGCCGCGCGTGACCGGACAGACCAGCACTTCCAGCAGGCGGGGGTCGACGGAGACGGGGGTGTTGAAGGCGTCGCTCATTTTTTGGCCTATCGCGCTGGCGCTACTTGAGAGAGTCCTTAGCGGCCTACCGCGCTTTGCGCTACTTGAGGCCATTGTTTCGGCCTGTCGCGCTGCGCGGGCTGAGGCCGCCGCCCTACTGGATAGGCGTGACGTCGCCGTCGCCGGCGTCGGCGGCGTCGATGCGCAGCAGGGCCGTCAGGGCCTGGGCGCGGTCCATCAGGCCGTGCGCCTCCAGAAGCGCCTGTTTCTCGGCCGGCTCGAACGGCAGGGCCATGGACAGGCTGTTGACCAGCGCCTCCATCGGTGCGCTCTCGGCCGTGTCCCAGTCGATATCCATCGACCGATGGGCCAGATAGCCGCGCAGGGCGTCCAGGAAGCCGTCGCGGTCGAAGTCGGGCTCCTCGGCCGGAGAGGTCAGGTCCGCAGCGTAATCCTCGAACGCGGCGCGCACCTGGCGATAGGGCGACTTGGACGGCAGTTCGGCGGCGATGCGAAAGCGCGAAATCCCCGTCAGGGTGATCAGATAGCGGCCGTCGGACGTCTCGGCGAAACTGGTGATGCGCCCAGCGCAGCCGACCGGCGACAGGCCCGGCAGGGCGCGCGTTCCCCCCATCGGCTGGATCAGGCCGATCAGCCGGTCGCCCGCCATGGCGTCGTCCACCATGTTCAGATAGCGCGGCTCGAATACATTCAGAGGCAGCTGGCCGCGCGCCAGCAGGATGACCCCCGACAGCGGAAAGACTGGGATCACCTGCGGCAGATCAGAGGCTTTCACATAGGCTTGCGGCATCTGATTCCTTCTTTTGTGGCCTACCGCCCTTCGGGCTGCTTGAGGCGGCTGTCCCTTGGCCTGTCGCTAGGAGAACAGGATCGACGACAGGCGCCGGCGGCCATCCTTGGACACGTCGGAACTCAGGCCCGCAGCCTCGAAGATGGTCAGGAGCTGTTTGCGCGCCGCCTGGTCGTTCCACTCGCGGTTGGCCTTGACGATGGACAGCAGATTGTCGACTGCACCCTTGAAGTCGCCGGCCGCGCTTTGCGCCTCGGCCAGGTCGAAACGGGCCTGATGGTCGTTCGGATCGGCGGCGACCTTTGCCTCCAGTTCGGCGGTGGCGCCTGTGGGAGCCTTGGCCGCCAGGGCCAGTTGGGCGCGCACGCTCTGGACTGACGGGTCCTTGGAGTCCAGCGGGGCCATGGCGATGGTCTGGGCCGCCTGTTCGCGGTCGCCGTCGGCCAGATAGACGCGCGCCATGCCGGCGATGGCTTTCTCGTTCTCCGGCTCGATCTGCAGCACATGGGCGAAGGCCTGGGCGGCGCCGCCCAGATCGTTCAGGCTCAGGGATTCCTCGCCCAACTCCAGCAGTTGCGCGGTTTCGGTCGAGCCGCCCTGACCGCCGGTCAGCTTGTCGATGAAGGCCTTGATCTGGCTGTCGGGAATGGCGCCCTGGAAGCCATCGACCGGCTGGCCGTTGACGAAGGCGTAGACGGTCGGGATCGACTGCACCCTAAGCTGGCCCGCATAGGCCGGGTTGGCGTCCACATCGATCTTGACCATCTTCACCGCCCCCTTGGCGGCGCGCACGGCCTTCTCCAGCGCCGGGCCCAGGGTCCGGCACGGCCCGCACCAGGTGGCCCAGAAGTCGACGATGACCGGCTGATGTTTCGACGCCTCTATGACGTCGGTCATGAAGGAGGCGTCCGTGCCTTCCTTGATCAGGTCGCCGGCGGCGTCGGGGGTCAGGGTCGGGTCGAGCAGGGTCATGGGCGAGGTCCGCGCAGAGATCGGTCAGGTTCAACGGTTCAGATGGCGTCGGGATGCGTCGGCATCAAGCCGGGAAAAGGTCGCGCCGGGATTTCAGACGGCGGTCATGAAAAACACCGTCTAATTCGTCTGACTTCCCCCGCCGCTCGTCTGCCCGTTGACCGTGATTTACGAGATGGGGCGGCGGCGCGGATCGTCAAGCGGAGGGGCGCTTCTGCTTGACGTGCCCCCCCCTGGTCCCTCGATCATTGTGAGAGCCCAGGGGTTTGATAGCCGATCTGCGTCGCCGGCGGGAGCG
>QFQU01000025.1 GCA_003248965.1 Brevundimonas sp.
CCGGAACTCACGCAATGCCGCGATATCAATGGCTTGCGGCGTCTTGCCGGGGTCCGGACCAACACTGAAATTCATAGGCTTTTTCGGGTCCAGCCTAACCGGAGATTCCCCGCCCCGCTAAAGCAAAACGCCCCCGGCGTGAACCGAGGGCGCCTGTGGCGGCCGGGAAATCCCAACCCTTACCGATGCGAGGCCGGGCGCTACTCCGGCTGGCTGAGAGGGCGATGGAGCCTCATCCTACCCCTCCCGCCTGGTTGCATGCCCACATGGGATCGCTTGTAGCGTGTCTGCTTTCCACGCCGCTCGCAGACGAATTATGAGTCAGTGAGAGGTGATCTGCAAGGCAGAAACGACAGAGGCCGCCCCGGTCTCCCGGAGCGGCCTCGATAGCGGAGCCTGAGGCTCGACGCTGAAAGGGGGAGGTTTGACCGACCCCCTTCGAACATGGCTCACCTAGCCCGGCAATAATCGGCGCCACCACGGCCTCCCGATCTGTCGCACCGCCGCCGCATCCCGCGCCTCGCAGCGCCGGATCGTCTCCAGCGCATCGGCCTTGTCGCGGTTGGCGATGTTCAACTGCCCCGTCTGGGCGATGCCGAACAACTGCCAATCGAGGGCCGGATCGCCGCTGTTCTCCAGCACGGCGCTCTGCACCGGATCGGCCCAGCGAGAGGCGATCAGGGTCGAACAGCCGTCACGGGGCGCAAGCACCTGGATTGAGGATGCACAGCCTGCGGCGGGCGTCAGCGTCGCGCACAGCAGGGTCAGTCTCACGGCGTAGCGCATCTTGGTCCTCCTTGACCTGATCGCGGGTGGATTGGTTGGCGGCGTCATTGCCATCGCGCACGGCGTTCGAATCTTGAGCGGCGCGGGTGCGGCCTTCAGCCAACGTCTGGCCTGCATCGGCCTTGCGAGCCTCGGTCTTGGCGCTGCACATGGTCAGCGCGGCCATGACGAAGCACAGGAGGGCGATCAGGGTCAGGGCGGCGACGATCAACCGGCCTGTGGCTGTGAGGGCCTTCCAGAACGCAATCATGCCGCGCCCCACAGCTTGCGGATGGCCGCCAGGCGGTCGCGTCGATCCGCCAGGCCGTTCAGCCCGCCATTGATCTTCCGCGTCACGCCGTCCAGATCGTCGGCATCGGCCTTGGCGTTGATATTGCGCGCCAGCCAGTAAGCCACGGCGATGCGGACCGACACGACAGGATCAGCCGCCAGGACCGGGTTTTCCTCAAGCGGAAGCCCGAGCGTTCGGCCCATGGAGCGGTAGTTGGCTCGCCCCGTGAGTTGGAAGATGCCCCGCCCATGATAGCGAGAGCCGTCGCCCGGCCGGATGTTGCCGAGATCGGCGCGGCCGTCGTATTTGGCGAAATAGGACGGGCCGCCGCGCTCCTCCATGTCCAGGAAGCCCGCCGTCTCATGCGCCGCCTGGGCCAGAAAGTGCTGGATGCGCAAGGGCGTCCAGATGCCTTCAGCGCGCATCAGGGTGGCCAGGGCAGGGCCGAGCGCGTCCAGCCTGCCAGCAGGCGCCGACCGGCCGTACAGGGCCTTGAGCAGCGCGGTCATCGTCTGCGACCCCATCACGCCATCGACCGTCACAGGACGGCCGGCGAGCGTGAGGTTCCGCTGGAGCGTCTTCACGTCCATGGTCAGACTCCAGATTGTCGAGGGGATGGGTGCGAACGGCGTTCGCGAACCCGGTTCGTCAGTCGAACAAGCCGTTGATCGCCACGGTCAACAGCCCAGCCGAGATCAGAATCACCGCCGTCAGCACGAAGGTCAGGCGCACTCTGAAACACGGTCGATCCGACACGGGGCGGTCGATCAGCCCAGCCGCCGGCAGTTTCATCGCCATGTCCATGACCAGGTCGTCGCGCTTCAGCAGCGCCAGGGCGCGCAGGACGTGAACACTCCAGGGCGGCGGGCTGCGATCCGCCTGGACGAAGTGCAGGACGATCAGGGCCAGGGCCAATGAGACCAAGGCCCCGACCGGAAGAAGCGGGCTCATGTGTTCGACCTTGACCAGCCGGCCGGGAAAGATGGTCGTGGCGCCGCGCACCATCAGAAAGACGGCGATCAGAAACACGACCAGCCTCAGGAACCAGCTTCCGCTGATCCGGGTGTGATAGGTCGGCCCCAGCAGTCGAAACACCACTGTCATCACGCCGCCCGCCGAAAGAAAGAGCAGGCCCGTCAGAACAACCAACGCTTGATGCGTCATGACGACGCCTCCTTGCTATCGATGGCGGCCTTGAGAGCCGCCCGGATGATGCGCCCCACCAGATTGAAAAAGGCCCGCGGATCGTTCGCCGCCATCCAGCCGATGGCGAGCGACACCGCCCGTGCGTCCAGCACCTTGACCAAGCCGACGATGGAGGATGTCGCCGCCTCGGCCGCCACGGGTCCGGCGAAGATACCGATCAGCAGCGACAGCCAGGCGCGGCGGCGAGCTTCAGGCGTGGCGCCTTTCGAACCGTAGGCCGGGATCATCCCCAGCCCGCCCGCTATCAGGCCGCCGCACAGGCCCCAGAACGCGGGCAGTTCGCGTGGGTCGATCATCCGCCCCCTCCGATAGTCAGGCCGTGGTGAAAACAGCCGTTGGGGCGGCTTCAGTCGGGGTCAGTCAGCGCCTTGCGGCAACGGATCGGGATGCAGCACGGGACCGTGCAGCTGGGCATGGACCAGCACCCGATCCAGCGGCGCGGTCAGGCCGTCGCGGAAAAGATCGGGATTGGCCTTCGCCTCGGTCAGGATGTCCGCGATCTCGCGCAGCTTGGCGCCGACGGCCATGGCCACGGCCTCGCGCGCGGCGTAGTTCTGTTCAAGCTTGTTCGTGGCCAATGGGGCGCTCCCGATTGCAGTAGTGAGGTTCAGCCGCCGCCGTCCGGCTCGCGGAACACGGCCGCTCCGACAGTGACCAGGGCGACGCGGCCGGTGTTCGTGTCCGTGACACGGTCTACGAAGGTCGCCCGCTTGATCTGGGCAACGGTCGTGACCGGGGCCGTGAAGGTCGTGGATGCGCTGAGCGGGGCGTTGATGGTGAAGGTCTCGGAACCGCCGACCTGGACCCAATCGTGCGTCACCGGCCCGGACGCGCCCGACACCGCGACCGTCACGGCCTCCGTCTCGACCGGGCCGGAGCCTTCGCGTGATCCGCCCGCGTTCGACTTGTTCGGAATGGCGGCGAAGCTTGCGGAGGTCACGTTGTCGAACACGCCGGGAGAGGTGGTCATCCGGCCGTTCAGGCCGTTCGCCGTGGTCATCGACCCGACAGGAATGCTCGCCGGGCCCCACCATTCCAGCAGATTGCCGGACGCCCCGAACGGCGCGCCAAACGCCATGACCCGCACCTTGTCCCCAAGGGTCGTGACCAGGATGTCGGTTTCGTCGATGAAGACCGTGTTGGCGCCCCAATAGATGTAGGGGGCATCGAAAGTGATGGCGCTGCCGAGCGTGGACGACGTCAGGCCGATTCGGGCTGGCACGCCACCCGAGGCCGCTGCGACGAGAGACAGCCGCGCCAAGGCGTTCTGGCTTTCCAGATCCAGCACCAGCGTCTTGGTGATCGAGGCATCGGCCTGAAGCACGTTCGCCGAATAGTCGTCGCTATAGTCGGTCGCGACGTCACCGAAGTTGACCTTAATGGCCCAGACCGGGAGGACCCCGCCAGATGGAGGAACGGCGAGAAGGCGGAAACCTGTCGTCCCGGCCGGCGCGACAGACGGCGCTGACGATCGGCGACGCGCGCCCTTCTCGTTCAGCGTATTGTCCACCCGCACGCCTTCGATCGGGCCGGATGGCGTGATGTATTGCAGGCGGACGTGACCGCCCCCGACCGGCGAGGCGTTGTAGCCCAGGCTGTGTTTATGGCCAGGCGATGCTGGATAGACTTGCGACGCCATATAGGCGCCGACCACGAAGATGCGGCCCACTTCTTGGTCGTTGATCAGCTGGACGTTCGGGCCGCCCTCCTTGACCCAGCTGCGGATCGCGGACGACCCGGCCGGGTCCGCCGCGCCAGACGGGTTGTCGATCAGATTGGCGGCCTGATTGGACCGGGCTGTCAGCGTGTCGATCTGCTCCTGCCGGATGATCGTTTCGCTGGCCTGCTGATCCGCTAGCGCATCGATGTCGGCGCGCTGCTGAAGGATCGTCGGGGCGTTGGGGCCAGGGTCGAGCACGGGCGCGGTGAAGGGGCCGAGAACCCTCCGAAGGCTGGGAGCGACGGCTTGGGCCGTCCAGTAGGTTATGGCCAGCCAGACCTGTGAACCGGGAGCCATGCCGACAATGGGCGCGCGGACGACGCCGTCGACAGGCGGACCGTCAAAGGCCGAATCCCAGGGCCCGACGGCCGAAGCGCCGAACTCTACCGTCACTCGGCGCGGATTGATCGCCCCCACCAGGCCTACGGCCAGGAGGCCCGACTGCCGCGACCCATCCGGCGCCACCGCCAGAGCCGAAACGCTCCAATCTCCCGAGGGCGGCTGCTGGATCGCAGCTTCCTGCACTGTCACTTGCAACGGCGGTGTCGACGCGCGGCCGTCTGCGGTGACAGCGACAATCTGCACCTGGGCGCTGGTGACGTTCGTGCCCTCAGCAGGCAGTTCTCGCAGCGGAGGAAGAACGGCCGTCATGGCGTTGGCTGGAAGGTCTGGCAGCGGCACCCAGGCCGATGTTTGCCCCGCCAACGGCGTCTGACGCCAGCGGACGGTGAAGCCGGTGATCGGCGATCCGCGCCAAGGCGGCATGGAGAAGCCGATACGAACCCCTTCGGCGTCCGCCTGCCAGCCGAGCAGGGTGGGCGACGGCGGGTCCATAGCACGCTCGCGCGTAAGGCGGCTTTGCAGCGGCGGGATCGGACCCGTCTCGGCCGCCATGAGCAGGGGCGCGACATAGCGAATGCCGACCAGGGTGGCGGTCAGGTCAGCCCCCGGCGTGATGCCGATGACTTCCACGTCTGCGCTGATGCGCTCCGGCTCGCCGAAGGCCACCAGATCGCCCCCGCGCGGGCTGACGTTCGCGCTGCGAAGATCCACGAAACTGACGGTGCGGGTCACGATGGGCGCGGTCGTCGCCGGATTGACCACGGGCACGCCCGTCAGGACTTGATCCGGCAGACGCAGGTCCAGAGCATAGGACCAGCCCGGCTCCATCCGCACGGGCTGGCTCAGGCGCAGTCCGGAAACCAGGCCGCCAGACCAAAGACGGTTCCGCACCGTCGCATTGGCGCCACCGACGCGGTCCCAGGCCAGTCTGACCCGGTCCCCATAACGGCACACGATATGTTCGATATCGGTCGACCAGCTATCGACGCGACGCTGATGGAGGCGGGCCGCGAGGTTCCAGCGCCCGTCTCGATAGGCGCGCTCAAGGGTCTGCTGACCTTCCAGGCGCAACGCTTCGACGAGGGTTGCGGCCTGGATGCCGTTCGCCGCATCCGCCGTCTCGCCGTAACCGTCGGCGTAGACATAGACTTCGTCCGCCTCGCCGCCCTGTTCGATGTTCTGGAACTCGACCCGCAAAGCATGGACGGGATCGGGGAAGACGATCTCCCAGCGGTGATCCTTCAGGTTCGATCCGGCGAACAACTGACGTGGGGCGGGCTTTTCGGTCCAGGGCGACGCCACCAACTGCGTGCCGTCCCAGAACAGGCTGGCCCGACCGTTCATCCCGAGCAGTTGCAGGACCACGTCCTGCTTGCGGTCCTCGGTCAGATAGATGTGCGCCTTCCAGTCATACTCGTCGCACAAGGCGGCCCAGGTTCGCAGCCCAACGTCGGCTTGGGCGGACGAAAGCGGCAGAGCCGGCGCCGGGCCGGTCATCAGCCAGCGGGTGACGGCCGCCGGGTTCGATGTCGGCGCAGGCGCGCCCCACGTCGCGCCATTCCACGTCTCACAGATCGGCGTGATCCGGCAGGTGAAGGGCGCCAGGCTGCCCTGGTTCAGCGCCGAGGCGCGCACCGCGAACTCGATCAGCGACAACGTCTCGTCCGCGACCGGCTTTCTAAAGGCGATGGCCCGGATCGCCGTCCAGCCGATGTCGGTCTTGCGCTTGGCGTTCGTGTCTTCCAGCTTCGAGCGGACGACCTCGAACTCGTAGCGACCGAGAGGCAGGCTGATCGACCGCGTGAATCGCCAAGGATCGCTCGACGACGACGTGAGGGGGACCGTAAGGCCGCTTTGCCAGGCGCCCGATCCTGTGGGGACGCCGTTCTGATCGATCGGCCGATAACGGATCGTCACGGTCAGGGACGCAGCGATCTTTCGCCCATCGTCCTTGGCGAAATACAGGCCCTGCGGCATGAAGAAGTCGAACTCGAAACGTTCGCCCTCCGCTGACGCCGCCCTGACGACCGGCGTGGCGCCGGACACGGTCGCGGCCAGCTCTTCCTGCAGGTCTAACTGGTCGGTGTCGTTGGCGACGATGCTGAAGGTGCGCGGGCCGGGCGTCAGATGGTAGGCCACGCGAACATCGCTGGCGCCCATCGAACTGACCAGCGTGTCGCCGATCTTCAGGTCTTCGGCAGTGCAGGGGCCATAGTGCAGGCCGAGAATGCCGTAAATCCACTGGTCCTCGCCGTGGGCCTGGGTGAAGGTCTTCACCGCAAGGTCGGGCGCCACCACCACCTCGCCGAGCGCCAGGGGCATGGCGCCCCACTGGCGATACTGGTTCGACGCCGCCGACAGGGCGTAGCGATCATTCGTCTTGGTGACGTTCGTCTCAGGCTTGAAGATGGCCGCTATGGCCATCTGCCCCGCCGTCAGGATCGCCGCCGCCGCGACTTGCCGGGCCAGCATCGGCCATGCTTGAAGCGGCCCCGCCGGGCCTCCGACCCACATGCTCACCGCGATCACGGCGATGGTCAGCAGGATTTGACCGATTTCCTTCTTGCCGCCGCTGCCGCCGCCAAGGGGCTCGACCACGACGTTGATCACCTGGCCCTCGCGCAGGACCATGGTGAGGGCGTCGTCACGATCCAGGCGAACCCCGTCGACATAGACGTTCGTGCGCGCCAGATCGTCGAGCTTGAGGTGTCCGCGCGCGATCGCCGACGTCAGCATGGTTCGCACCGTGCAGCCGGCCGGCGCCTCGACATAGGTCGTGGTCCGCGCGAACGGCTCCGGCGACAGCACAACAGGAACAGCAGGAGCGCTGTCTGGAAACTTGCTATGGCCATGCATGGCCAGAATCGGCGCCCAAGAGCCAACATCATCCTCGTCGGGAAAATCGCTCATCGGGCCTCGCAAATCAGAAGCAGCGTCACGCCGTCAGGCGTGGCGGATTTCGGTGATGAAGGCCGGGACAAACGCGCCCTTCAGCCTGTAGGCGGCGGCCGGATCGGTGAGATCGAACGTCGCCGTGCCGACGCGAATGTCGGCGTGGAGAATGCGGGTCTCCGAGAGCATGAAACCGACGTGTCCCGCCTGACCCAGCCAGGACAGCAGGGCGACCGCGCCGGCCTGCGGCTGAACCGGCCGCCACGTGGCGCCAAGCCCCTCAGCCAGGAGACGCGCCCGCTCGCGGCGGCCTCCCGGCGAAACGATGCCGGCGGCGTAGAGGTCCAGGTAGTCGGGAACGGTCACGCCGCACCATTTCCGCAGACACCACCGCGCCAGTCCTCGGCAATCCCATCCCTCTGGCGTGTCGCCCTTCGGAAGGAAGGGGCGGCCGATCAGGTCCGCTGCCCGATCTTCAAGGTCGGACGGGACGATCATCTGCATGGTCAGAACATGCCCGGCACGGTCGATGGCACATATTTGGCGGCGCAGGCCGGTTCGTCGCTGAAGTCGCGTGGCTTGATCACGGCGCTGACCTGGAGCGCGTCGCCCTCGACGTTGGGGACCTTGGCGCCCAACACCGCCCGCTCGACGACGTCGGGGGCGTCGACCCGAACCAACGACAGGTCGATCTCCGGCGGCGTCAGGGCGGCGTCGCAGGCCTCCTCGATCCGACGGTCCACGTTTCCGATGGTCAGCTTTCCTTTGCCGAAGGGGTCTTCCTTGCTGGCGCCGTGCCAGACCAGTTCGAAAGGATAGTGCGGATAGTCGACCCCGTTCGAGGTGATCCCCCCAGGCCAGTCCGTCACCGCGATAGGCGCGGGATCGGCGTCGGATCGAATGACGATCAGTTGTGCGACCGGGTCTTCCTCGCGACGCCAGGCGGCTTCGATCATGGCTTCCGTGACGTCGCTCATGCCGTTTCCATCCATAGACCGACCTGCATGAGGCAGGTGGGGCCGCGCTGCTCGACCATTGTCGGGGCGCCATCAGCGGCCCAACTGGCGACGCACAGACGGTCGGTGTCCGGTTCGACCATCCAGAAGTCGCCCGGCCCTTCGCGCCAGAACTGCTCAAGGGCGGCGCGCTCGACGCCATCGCAGCGAACCTGACCGACGAACTTGCGGACAGGGTCCAGGGCCACGCGACGGGACTTCGGCCGTCCAGCGCCAGCCTGATACTCGACGCGGCCCGGCTGGGGTTCGCCGCCCGCGCCGGAGCGGAACGGCTTCAGGATGTCGGGCCATGCCTGAAAGCCCAGGTCGGGATCGTCGTGCTGGCCTGGCGTCCAGAGCATGGGGACCGAACGCACATTCTCGACCAACGCCAGCATCGGTTTAAGCGACAGGACCGTCACCGTCTGGTTGGCGGCCGTCGACTGGGCTTCGATCCAGAGACTGGCCTTCGCCGTCGCGGCCGGTGCGACCTCGCGCTGCAGGATCGAATAGAAGCTGCCGCGAACACCTGCCCTGCCAGGGCTATGGCCAGCGATCTCAGGCGGACGAACGGCGAGCGGGCGGCTTTCGACCACCCAGCCGCCGGCATCGTAGAAGATGACGAAGGCGCGGGGTGCGGCGGGCGTCTCGGATGCGCTCAGCAGTCCGAGCGCCGCACCTGAAAGTTCGACGACCTGACCCGCAGCCACGGCGACACGATCCGCGACGGCGGGTTCGATCTGAACCGATGCGCCAGAGGTCGGAACGACCTTGGACGCCCGCAGAACGGCGCGCCCCGGAGCGCCCCGGTTCTGCTCGTCCACTGACAGGGTTCCTGTCGACAGCCAGTGAGCGCCGCCCTGAAGAAATCCGGCGTTCCAGAGACCGTTGGCCATCACCGATCCTTGCCTCTCGGGGTCTGCTGGTAGGACTTCGCCAGAGAGCCGTCAGCGCCCATCTTCCCCACCGCCTTGCGGACCATCGGCTCAAGCAGGACGTCGATCCCCTTGGGCGTCTGGCGCGTAGTGGCCTGCAACTTTTCCGACCCGTTGTTGATGACCGTCACCGGCATGTTGACCTGCGGCGTCACCACCATGCCGCCCCGGCTTCCGCCCGCCATGGCCGCGTCGCGAAGCATGCGCTCACTGCGTTCCGTGTCGTAGATGCGGGCGCCGGCCGGCATGTCCATCAGCTCAAGGCCGAGTTCACCAACCGGCACCAGGCCGCGCGCGCCCTGCAGGCCGCCGCGCGCCATGCCCTTCATCAATCGCCCTGGGAGCAGGGCTCCGGTATCTCCAGGCGTCGAGGCACCGCCCTTGGCCCCGCCAAACCCGCCCATGATGTTGTTGAGCAGATTGCCGAGAAATCCGCCGGCGCCCGACTGACCACCGCCGAACAGAGCATTGGTGAGCGGCTTGATCATCAGCTGTTGAATGGCGACCTCAAGGAGCGCGTCCTTGATCTGTTTCAGCGCGTTCACGCCGACGGCGCCCATGCGGTTCAGGGCGTCCCCGGCGCCTTTCGCGTTCGACCAGGCGTCGATCAGGCCCTTGTTCACGCCGTCGAGGGCGTCGATGGCCTTGCCCTGAAGCCATTGTTGAGTTTCCGGCCCTGTCATCTGACTGTTGCGCCACGCCTCGAACGGACCCGCCGTATCTCGAAGCACCCGCTCTCGCTGCGCGGCATGCAGAGTCGGCAGGCGGGCGAGCAACTCCATTTTGCGCGCCTTCTCCGTCGGGTCTCTTTCGGCCGCGATTGCAGCCTCAATTTCGGCACGCTGGCGGCGTTGCGCGATTTCCAGAAGGTCCAACTCGATGGCGCGCCGCTCGTCCGATGTCCGGGCATTGGCGGAGGCCAGCGACAGGATTTCGGACTGGATCTCGGATTGAGCGCGTTCGGCCGCCAGCGCCGCTTCCCGCTGGCGATTGGTCATCTCCTGAATGATCCGGCCATTCTCCAGAGCATCGGTCTCGGCGTTCATGTCCGTGATTTGCTGGAACAGAAGCTTGCGCCTCTCATCCATCGCGCCGCGCGTCTCCAACTCCTTTTGCAGCTCTTGGAGTTTCTGGTCTCGCTCCTGCCGCTCCAGCACGGCGAGGCTCCTGGCCAACTGTGCGCGATCCTCCGGCGCATCGCCCGACCACCGTTCGCGCGTCACGTCGCGTCGAGCAGTGTTCACCTCCCTGTCGAGCTGCTCGTACAGCCGCTTGATCTCTTGTTCCCTGCGCTTGGCCTCCGCAGCCGCGCGCTTTGCAGCACTGTCTCCACCCTTGGGGGTTTTCGGATCAACAGGGTCTTTCGTATGCCCAGCCAGAAACTGCCGCACGGCATGGGCCTGGCGGAGCGCGGCAGGGTCGTCCTGATCGACGCCACTCGTGCCAGCGTCGATCCCAGACGATTGCCGAGCACCCCGTGATAGGCCCGCCTCCCACGCCTGGGAGAACGCGGTGCCGTTGTTGAAGGGCAGAAAGCGGGTCCAATTCATGAGAGACGCCGCCCAAGCTGGACCTTTCGTCTGAACGCGATCCATATCCACGATCAGGTTGGCGATGTAACCGCCAGCATTGGCGAGGGCCGTCGCCAGCGGCTCGACCGCCCCATACGCCAGCGTCTTCAACTGCTGACCAGCCAACTCCGCCTTGCGGTCGGCAGCATCCAACTTCGCAATGGTCTCTGAATCGAGGACGACGCCCAGATCCTTTGAGGCCGCAAGCAGATCGCGCAAACCCTGCTCGCCCAGGCGCAGCGCCGGCAGAGAGGACTCGATGCCAAACGCGCGGGCAGCCGCTACCTGTTGCGACCGATCACTGATCAACTCCAGCCGCCCCGCGATCATCAGCATCAACTGATCGGCCGTCTGGATGCTGTCGAGATCGGTCTTGCTGATCTGCAGCTTTTCAAACCAAGGCTTCAGTTTCGCGTCGCCGATGCCCGCCTTGAATTTGCCGAGCGTGCCGTTCAGCTTTTCCAGATCGGCTTCGAGAGACTGGACCGGCACCCCGGCCTCATCCGCCACATAGCGCCACTGCTGGAGCGCTTCGGTGCCGACGCCGATGCGCTCTGACGCGTCAGTCAGGGCCGCCGCCGCCTGGGTTGCATCGTTGGCGATGGCGACGGCGGAAGCCGCTCCGGCGACGACGGCGGCGATGCCGGCGGCGGCGGCTAAACCCCATGGTCCGAACGATTGCAGAACCGAGCCTGCGGGGCCAGCGCGGGCGGTGAAGCTGTCCAGGCCCGAGCGGGCCTCGCGCATTCCCGTGTCCAGCGCCTTCATGCCGGCCGTCGGTTGGCGCATCGCCCGGTCAAGCTCGCGCGCCATCCGGTTGCCGGCTGGACCGATGCTGGCGAGTTCAGCCCGAACCTCTTCCGCCCCCTTCAGCGAAAGCCGAAGGTTGATGCCGCCGCCATCCGCCATGTCTACTCCTAAAGCAATGGGGCGGCCCGAAGGCCGCCCCATGGTCTCTTCACCCTGGGAAAGGTCAGGGGTCGGGCGGCAGTCCAAGGCTATCGAGCGAGGGGATCACCGATCCGCGATTCTTAGATTCCCAGCCTAAAAGTGCCGCTAGAGCGGCAGGAGGAATATCGATGGTCAGGTAGTGCTCCGGACCGTTAGTAGTTTCGACTCGGACGGGCAGGTGCGCCCCAGATCGAAGAGTCGTCATTTGATTTTCGGTCAATGCCCAGATGCCGGCCGCTGAGTTGTAGCAGTTGCGCGAGCAGTTGAAGTTGAACGCCTCGACATCAACTTCACGGAGGGGCTCCCCGCCAAGGGCGACGACCGATCTTATCGTGCCAGGCGATCTCAGCGGCCGAAGTTCAATCTCGAACTGGTAGACGGGTTCACCACCGTTGCGGGGGCGATAGGCGCTGAGCTTCGGCGTGAACTCGCGAAACCAGTCCGTCCGAAATGTGCCGAGAGAGACGGTTGCCTTGTCCGCCTGGGCGAAGGGGTCGTTCTCTGAAACGACCATCATCGTGCTGGGGCGAACCATCTGCAGTTCTTCTGGCGCCATGCCTGTGAGGGCGACGCCTATCACCAAGTATAAGATCGGTCTCATGATCATCCTCCAGACATCACCGTCGGAGATATGACCACTCGGATCAACCCTGCGCTGCTTTCTCGTCGGCCTCGGCCTGCTCCGCTTCCGCCTCCAGCCGACCGGCCTCGATGGCGCGGAAAGCCGCGAAGGCCGCGCCGAAATCCAACTGTTCTCGCCCGTCGGCGACCTGACCTTCGAACAGCAACAGGGCTTCCCGATATCGAAGGCCCGAGATCACGCCGGTCATGCCGGCGCGCTCCCATATCCCCGAGGCCGTGTGAGCGATCTCCCAGGCGGCGACGCCTTCCGGCGTCTGCGGCGCATGCTGCAGCCGGGGGCAAATCTGGCCCTCGACCGATCCGCCCTTGGCGCAACTGTCGCCCTCGTCGACGCAGGCCCGGCAACGGGCAGGCCCGCCGGACCAGTGATCCTTGGCCAGGGCGCGGAGACGGATGGTCTCGCCGCCCATCGGCCGCTTGGGCTGGTCGATCCAGGCGAGGAACGGGGTCAGCAGCGGCGCATCGCTACCAGGCGCGCCATGCACGAGCGCGTCGTGGATGGCGTCGGGATCGGCGGGATCGATCTTCTCGCCGGTCTGCTGATTCTCCATCCCCGACCAGTCGATGAGACAGAGGTTGGCGTAGCGAACCGCCGTGAGCAGCGAACTATAGCCTACGATCTGGTCGAGGCTCAGGACGTGGCCTTGCCCCGCCATTTCGGGCTCAAGGCCAAGCGCTTCCAACTCCGCACGGCCCTGATAGATGCGCGACATAGCCTGCTGAACGTCGGCGACGACAACCATCTTGTCCGCGCCGTCAGGCCGCCTCAGCAGCCATTTGACGCCGGGCGCCAGCGGCACCCATCGAGGTTCAGGGGCCTCCCAGGCGGGGTGTTTCGGCTGCATCAATCGTAGCTCGACTGGCTGTTGGTCAGCACCGCCGTCACCATGGAATTTGCCGTGCCGATCTCGGCTCGGCCGCGCAGCGGGACATCGAGGCGGCCGGGGCCGCTGGTGCCGATGCCGACGCGGGCGAAGCGGACGTTCCGGATGGTGACGACCAGCTTCATGGTCGCCGACAGCGCCCACTCCAACTCGAAATCGTAAGGGTCCTGGATGAAGGCGCCCACGGCGATCTTGCCCATGTCGCGCATGGCCGCGCCCTTGAACCGTCCGGTCAGGTTCAGCGCGGCAGTCCGGCCCTCGACCTGAACGTCATCGACGAACTTCGAGCCATGGTAGGAATCCTCGCCGAGAACGTTGGCGATGGTGGCGTCGCCTGAGATCACGGCGGCGAATGCCGAGCCGTTGCGCTTCAACGTGCCGATTGCGCGTGGGACACGGTTGGCGATGGTCGGCGCGGTCGGCGTGCCGGCGATGGACGCCGCGTATTGCTCCAGAGCCTCGCGGCAGAAATAGTCGGCCGTGACGCGGGTATATCCCCGGTCAGATCCAATCGGGAACTGCAAGTTCCGGGCGACTGCTCCCGTCGCCCCGTCGAACTGCGTCGGCGTCAGCATCCGTTCGAAGGTGCGCGACGGCACCTGAACCTTGGCGCTGTCGAAGGTGTGAACATAAGGGCCGGTCCCGGTCGTCTCCGGCAGGCCCAGCAGTTCAGACAGAGCCCACCCGATCTGGATCAGATCGAGCGGCCATGCGATCCGCACCGACGCGCGGTGAACGTCGGGTGCGCCCGGCCGGGCGTCGATGCTGTTCGCGAAGCCGCCGCCCATCAACTCGTCGTCCTGGGGCTCTTCCTGAGGCGAGGGCGAGAAGTCGTAGAAGTGGCGGCGAACGAAGGTCTGACCAGGCGCGGCGGCCGGCGTGATCAGGGCCGTCTGCGAGGCGCTGTAGAGTTCGGCCAGACGGCCGCGCGGATCGTTCGAAGTCGTCATGGCGTAGGCTCCGTGGAGGTGGGTTAGGCGGTGCGGATGGAGACGAACGGCTGAGCCAGTTCGACTTCTTCGGAGGTGGCGACGCGCGCGGCATTCGCCTTCAGCAGAGCCTTCGCCTCACCGTCATCGACGCCGATCACGTCGCCGTGCGCGAGGCCGCGCTTGGCGTCGCTCTTGATGACGACCAGGTGCTGGACGGCGGGAACAGGGGCGGACCCGCCTTTGGCGCCGTTGTTGTCGTGGTCGAGCGGATCGGGCTTCGCGTCGGTCTTTTCCATCAGGTTCCTCAAGCGGCGGCGTTCGAGCCCGTGTAGAGGACGCGAACAGGGATCAGCGCCGTGGCGCAGGGTAGGGTGTTCTGAAAGGCGATCCCGTCCTCGTAGGCGGGAGGGTCGATCTCGGCGCAGACATCCAGGGCGAGACCGAGAGTGCGGTCGGCTTCGATAGCCGCTACGATGGCGGCGACCTCCAGCTTACGAAATCGGCGGCGCTCCATGCGAAGCTTGGATACGTCGTCGCCTAAGCCTGGCTTGATCTGCACGGCGTAGGCGATCACCAGCGTCACTTCGAGTTCGTCGGTCGGATCGGCCGTCGCGCCGCGCACGAAAGACAGCCGCTCCGGCGCGCTTTCGTCCTGGACCGCGACGGCGCGCAAAATGGTGCGCCCAGGCGCGGGATCGCCGGTCGCCTCTTTCAACTCGGTCCAACGAGTGGGTTCCGGTTCGTTGATCGGCACGGGCAGGTCGAGCGCCTGGCTGATCGTGTCGGCGAGGCGGGTCGCTATCTCGTCGCGGATTTCGGTCATGAGCCCTCTCGCTGCATCACGCTCATCTCGCCCGCGAGCGCGTGGACGAAGTCGCCGGGGAAACCGTTCATGATCTCTTCCAGCAGGGCGCGGCCCTTGATCCTGCGACTGAGGGTCGCCGTCTTCGCCAGGGCGAAGAGCGGGGTAGCGGCGGCGCCCTGGCTCTTGGCGTTCCTGCCGGTCGCCGTGAGGGTTCGATTGTCGGCCGCCACCAGAACGCCCGACTGGCGGTCGGGGGCGATGATGGGAACCAGATCGACGCCGAGAGCGCGGGCGACCTGCTCGACGTAGCTGTCGTCTTTTTCGAACCGGCCCCAGCTATCTCGGCCGATCAGTCCCTTGCGTTTCTGCTGTTGCAGGCGACGGACGATGGCCTTGGCGGGACCGACGGGGATCGCGAGGAACTGAGCGTTGCCACGGACCTTGATCACCGTCCCGGTGTCGAAGACTTCGATCAGCAGCCTTGCGCGATTGTAGAGCCAGCCAGCGACGTCGAGGGAGTTCTTCTCCCTTGGATAGACGTTGCCGCGCCAGGTGTTGGCGAGCGCCTGCGCACGGTGGAAACCGCCGCCTATGATGTCTTGCCGGAGGCGGCCTTTGCCGGCCTCGACGACCCGGTTCATGGCGCGCCAGTAGGCGCCGTAGAGATCGCGCAGTTGCGCGTCGATGCTGTCCTGCAGCTTGCCTTGCAGCGCCAGGGCGAGGTCGCTCGTTGGAGCGCCCTCGACGGTCATGACCAGCCCTCGGTCGCCGGTCGTCCCTAGTTGGCGGCCCCAGGACGAGACACCCCGGATGGCGCTCATGCCGCCGTCACCGGACACAGCCAGTCTCGACTGTCAGAGGCATCGTCCAGCCACGGCTCGCCGTGGAAAATGTAGCGTTTCCCAAGCACGACGATTTGTTCACCCGCCACCGGGTGCTGGGGAGGAGGGGGAAAGGCTTGCGCGTATTCGGGGGCGATCTGCTCGATCTGTTCCTGCGTCAGCCCCGAAAGATCGGGAACCTTCGCGATCAACTCGGCAGCCGAAAGACGGATTACCGTGCCCGACGAGAATGACGGCAAGCCACCGGGCGCGGCCTGCTTTTCGCCGCCTTCAACCATGGCGGCGACGGTGTAGGTCGGGCCGGCCGCACGGTGCCAGACGGCGGCGGTGTCGTCCGACAGGTGGGAAAAAACCGTCGCGTCGAGATCAGCCAGGAGTTCACCGAAGCTCATAGCGCCCTCCTGGCTTACGCGATCAGACGTTCGGAACCAGCTTCACGTTGACCGATCCATCGCCGGAGGCTTGCGCCATCGTCGCATAACCGATCTTCTTGTTGCTGGTCGCCGTCGTCGTGACGTTCTTGGCAGCGGCGTCCCAATAGACCAGGGCGCCTTCGCCAATGGCGCCGGTCGCCTTGGGCAGCGAGACGACGCCCTCGACGATTCCCGCATAGGGGTCGCCTTCCACGGCATTGGCGGCGGCGACCGCAAAGGCAACGCCGTGGATATAGCCGGCGCCAGCGACGACGCCGCCAGCCGGAGCGATGAAGTCGAGGATGTCCCCGACCTGAACGAAGGTTTTCATAGCGGTAGGTCCTCTTAGGGAAAGAGGCAGAACGGTGATTGGACACCGTTCTGCTCGGGGGCTTATTGGCCGGCGTTCTTGTAGCCGGCGCGCCAATCGACGGGGCCGAAGGCGAAGTCGTGCAGGATTTTCCAGACGAACCCGTCCTGATTGGCGGGCTCATGCTGGCTGACTTGCGGCGCCTCGGCGTCACGCAGATAGCCGTAGACGAAGGCCGCCAATTCTGCCGGGTCCACGAACAGGCGCCAGCTCTTGTCGGTGATCCGGGCCGAAACGTCGGGGGTGAGATCGCCTGCGTAGGGATTGAACTCGCCCTGCGTGACGGCAGGAACCACCGCCACGAACTTCTTGGCAGCGCGCTCCTGCTGCGGACCAACCAAGATGCGGCTGGGGCCATAGCCCAGCGTCTCGTCGCCGACGCCCTTCTGCGTGCGGAGGGCGATGTAGCCGGCCTCGATGGTCGTCTCGGAGATCGCCGCACCGGACCCTGCCACGTTGTTGTGGTCCGGGTGGAAGAACGTCTTCCCGTCCGCCATCTTGGGGCCGTTGCCGTTGTTCGACAGCAGCATCTGGAAAGCGACGGCGTCTTCGGTCGCAGCAGCCGAGCGACCGGCCGCTGCCGCCATATCGGCGAAGGCGCCCAGATCGTCGTTGATCAGAGCCTGTCGGGTCAGCGCCAGGTTCAGGCCGCGCGTCTTCAGCGCGACCGTCTCGCCGCTGTCAGGGATCGAACCATGTTTGATCTCACCCGATTGCGTCAGTTCCTTCAGGAGCGGGAACTCGCCGATCCGCAGCATGGTGTGCGGGCGGAAGTCCTGGAAGTTCTGCCGGCGCGAGAAGGTCCGATAGATCGGGGCGGCCTGCTGGTAGGCGGCGAGCAGCACGCGGTTGGCGGCGGTGCCGAGCAGGTTCGGGAAGTCCGACGTGGTGTGCATGCCCACCGAGCGCGAGATGATTTCCACCTCGTCTCGCGACGCGATGCCGTTGCGCTCGGCCATCAATTGGCTGATGCGAACGCCGCGATAGGCTCGACCGCGCTCCGTCGGGGCGCTGTGGGTCATGCGCGAAACAAGCGCGTCGATCATGCCCTCGGCTTGGTTTTCCCGGTCGCTGTCGCTGGCGCGAGCGGCAGCGCCGGCGGCGATGCCGGCGGTCTGGGCCGATTGTGCGCGCGCGGCAGCGCCGAGAATGGCGCTTTCGACCGATTGGATAGTCTGGGCCGGATCGACGACCAGGCTGCGGACCTGCGTCTCGATCTCGCCGCCGAAGGCGCGCGCTTGGTCGATCAGACGCAGGCCATCGGTCAGGCCGATGCCGGTCGCTTGAGCAGGCGGCGTCGCGCCGCGTTGCTCCTGATCGCCGCCCTGCGGGGCGGCGCCTTGGTCGGTGTTGGGGGACAGCGCAGCGGCAGCCGCGCCGCCCATGAGGCGGGTACGCATAGTGTCATTCTCCTGTTGGGGATCGGCGGGCATGCCAGGGGTTCCGGGGGTTTGACCCGCAGAACGCACCCCGGCGTTCGCGTCTGCGGGAACTGAAACGAAGCTGACTTCCATCAGCGTCCATCGGGTCGCGCGCCAGATGTCGCGTTCGTCTTCGACGCCGACCCGTTCAATCGTGTCGAGGGTGTAGCCGACGCTGATGCCGGACAACTCACCCCGCGAAACCATGCCTTCGACTTCTCGGCCGAAGTCGGTCTCGGCGAAGGCGATGCGACCGACAAGGTTTGGACCTTCGACCCGCGCCTCAGTCACGGAGCCGACGATAGCGCCGACTTCGTATTGGTTGTGGCTGTCGAGAGCGCAGACCTGACCCAACTCGACGCGGGTCAGGTTGATGGCCTCTGGCGAAATCTCCAGCTCTTCGAAACCGAACCAGGTCCGGCGGCGAGCACCCGTGGAGAAAATCGCTTCGACGCTCCTTGTGGCGGCGTCGTAGGTCTCGGGCTTGAAGCCGATCTGGCGCGTCGCGCTGCGCCCTTGCAGATCGCCGGCCTGCACATGAGTGGCTGCGGCGTGATCAGTGTTTGGCGAGCGCGCGATGGCGCTGCCGAGCAGTCGCGTTCGAAGCAACATGATCAGGTCCTATTCTCGGGTTCGTCAGCACCCGTGAGGGCGGCGATGATCGCGACCATGGCGGGGCCGCTGGGGTTGCCGGATCGGTTGGCTAGTGCCGCCTCCACGAATCCATTGTTGACCGTGGCGTGATCTCCGGCCTCGATGGCTTCCAGCATTCGACCGAAGAAACTCGCGGTCGTGAGATCGACCGCGCTGCGGTCTTCGGAGACGGCTTTCGGCAGAATGAAGCCCGCTGCCGGCTGGACCGCGCCCGTGCCGTTTATCTTGCGGGGGTCAGTGTCGAAGGCCAGGCCCAGGCGGTCGCTTTCCTTGTCGACCATGGCGCGTTCAAGGAAATGCGAGCGCCAGTTGATGCCTCGACGGGCCAGCACTTCCGGCTTGTTCACGTAGCCGGCTCGCTCCTCCATGATTTGCGCAGCGACGTCCTTGACCGGATCGACCCAGAAGCGGGGCGGCGGCGTCCACTCGGCCTTCACCTCGACCAGACGGGGCTGGCGAAGCTCCAACGCCTTTCGGCGCATCAGGCGTTTGAACGCCGGGTCCAGCAGGAATGGCACGATGATATTGGCCTGCCAGTCGTCCAGCAGGGTCCAGAACGAGACAGTCGCGGCCCGGAGACTGGAATAGTTGGCCTTTGACACGTCGCCGGTCATCAGGTGTTCAGGCACGCCCAGCGATGCCGCGACGCTGCCCCACTCCTGGCGATAGAACACGTCGCTGTCGCCGTCCGCCGTCGGCTGGATCGTGGTGAACGACTCGCCCGGAAGGCCCTCGACGACCATGCCGGGCGACATGCGCTCCAAGGCAGGCGACCCAGAGGTGTCTCGCTCGCCGGCCTCTACGTCACCCTCGGCGCCATCGTCGATCTCTTCGGACTCGTCGGCCGAGAGCGTGCGAATGATTCCGATGCATGCCTGAAGGCGCTTCTTCGTGCGGATCGCGTCCGCCAGTTCCTGAAGCTCACGCACCTTGCGGATCGACGGGCAGAGCCATGGCACGCCGCGCGTCTGGCCTACGCGAGTGGCGTCGAACATGTGATCGACGTGATCCGCAGAGACGCGGCGGGTCTTGCGGATGATCCCGCCGACCGGATCGCCTGGGTGGGCTGTCAGGAAGTGATAGGCGGCGCGAGTGCCTTCAGTGTCGTATTCGACGCCATCCTGAATGCGAGGCTCGCGGTTGATCAGGCCCTGCAGCGGGCTTGCCAGCTGGTCGCCTTCCATCAGCGTCATGCGTGCATCGGGGATTCCGTCGCGCTCAGACCAGACGGTGCAGATGTCACCGCCCTCGATCATGGTCCTGACCGCCAGGCGCTGGACGCCATACCAGTCGTGTCGGCCATCGACTGGCGAGCGCGCCCACTCGTCGTAGACCTCCTGGGCAATGCGCTGAAGCTCAGGATCAGCGTGAACCGCCCGCGCTTCGATGCCGTCACCCACAAGGTTCGCAACAAGCTGTCGCACCGCTGAGGCGATGTAGGGGTTGTTGCGGGCCAAGTCGCGCGAGCGGTTGCGGAGCGTCGAAAGGTCGGGGCTTATCTCGGCGTCTGCCGTGCCTCCGCCCGTCCGCCAGTCTCGGCTGAAGCGCGATTGACGCGCACCGTCATAACCCCTGCGGCCCGAGACCGACCGACGGGCTTCGGTCAAGACGGTTTCCTTGGCGCGATTGGCGGCCCGCCTGGCGCCCCAGGCGGGCGAAATCTCGCTGATAATGCCGTCGATGAAGCCCATCATTCGCTCCCAATCGACGCCAGGCGAAACCGCGACCGACGACGTCGACGATTGCCGCCCAGCCGTTCGAAATACTTGATGGCCTGCTCGATCTCGCCGACGCTGCGGTAGGTCTTCCGACGGCCATTGCTTTCGATGGTGACGACGCCGCTGCCGAGGCCGGCACGAAGCTGGATCAGCTCCGACTGATAGTTGTCGATCTCGGGCATCGACGCCTCCTGGCTACCAGACCATGTCGTCTCCGCTCCGTGACTGGCGGCGGCGTCGACTACGTCGGGGTTTAGGCGCCGGGGTCGGCGTCGTTTCCTGCTCGCTCGCCTCTGGTTCGGCTGCTGGGCCGGGCGGCGGGTCTTCGGCGGGATCGTCACCGCCGATGCGCTCTGCGAGATTGTTCAACTTCAAGCCTCCAGCCATCAGGCCCTTGAGGGCTGCATAGGCGTAGACACGGCAGTCGAGACCTTCGTTCGCTCGGCCGGGGATTGGTTGCCAGATGAAGTATCGCTGACCGGCCTCGACCTTCACCGTCAGGCGTTCCGCCGTGATCTGGTTGAACCAGTCGAAATCCCGATCTGCGGGATAGTGCATGTAGCCTGGGCCTGGCTCGGCAATCTGGAGCCGGTGCGAAATGACGTCCTTCGCCGTCTGCGTCCCGATGATGAAGGGGCGGAACCTGTCACGCTTCCGCTTCGTCGGCTTCTTCGACGGCCAGACCGGCGACCGCTTGCCTGCTCGGTCGCTGGCCCCCTTGATGGCCCAGACCTGCCGGCCGAGCCTCCCTTTCGAGAACTCGTAGACGGCATCCGTGTGGTGTCCGCCCGAGTCTTGGCAGCCGGCGACAACCCGCATTTCCCGACCATCGGCACGACGGAAGGTTCGCAACAGATACTCGTCCAGCTTCTTCTTCGTGTTCGGATCGTCGAACGCGCCGGGGATGATCTCATAGTCGATGGACCAGGACTCTTCGTCCCGCCCCCAGCCGACAACTTCCACCTCGACCCGGTCATCTTGCGTATCGATGCCGGCGGTAAGGATGACCGCTCCCTGAGGGACGTGACCCTGTTTCCAGTTCTCACGGCGAGCCGCCAGCGTCTCAGCTGGGATTTCCTTCCCGGCGTGGCGGCGATAGGGCAGACCCATCTGGGTATTCCACCAGGCCTGAAGCTTGTCCTCGTCGCCTTGGGCATCCAGCCACTTCTTGGCGATGCGCGCGGGGGAGTCCTTCCGGCTCCATGGGCTGTAGAGTTTCCCGGCGTTGAAACTGGCGTGGTGGTTTGAAACCGCCCACTCCCCGCAGCACCGGCATTTTGCACGGTAGACAGCCCAGCGTCGGCTCGACCACCAGTCCCACAGCGGAGCGACAGGGTCTGCGACGCCGGCCTTCGACAGCGCAGCGTAAGCTTCGAGCGGAACCTGACGTTCGCCGCAGCAGATGAAAGGCCGGGTCTGATGCCAGCGGATCGTCTGCAGCGCCTTCAGGCGCTCGCCTTCGTTCCATCCGGTGCCGCATGCCTCGCAGTAGATCTGCGCGGTCTGGTGAAGGTGTTCGGTGTCGTGACCTTCGACGACCCGCTTTTCCCACTGGACATGCTTCCACGTCAGGAACTGACGGTGAGAACAGTGAGGACACTCGACTGATGGCTTTCGCTGGTCGCCCTCGTTGTGGCTGGTCTCGATCCGGCTGGCGCCCGAAATCGTCGGGGAGCAGACGCGGACGCTGAGTGCATTCGAGAAGGTGGCCTGACGTTCGTCGCCAAGGACGAACGGGTCACCCTCCTTGGTCACGGGATACTTGTCGACTTCGTCGTATAGGGTCAGCCGGATCGGCCGCCGCGCGAGGTTGTCGGGGCTGCCGGCCCCGACAAGGGCTAGAAACCCGCCGGGGAAACTCTTGAACGTCAGCGTGTCTTCCGACGTGCGGGTGTGGCGGTGTCCGACCAGGCCCTTCAGGGCTGGCGTGACCCGGATCATCGGCGCGATCCGCTCTTTCGAGAAAGCCTCTGCCGCGTCGTCCTTCGGCTGGACCAGAAGGATAGGGCAGGGGTCCAGATGGGCGAAGTAGCCGAAGATGTTTTCCAGCAGCGCTGTCTTGAGAAGCTGGGTCGAGACCATCCCGGAGAGGGTTTCGACGCCGGGTTCCGTCACGGCCATCATCGGGCCGCGTCCGATTTCCACGGTCGACGTCCGCCACTTCCCTGATGTGCTGCCGGCTTCTGGCGCCAGGTGACGAAACTCATCGGCCCACTCTGGCAGGCTAAGCCTTGGCGGCGGGGTCGCTGCCTTTCTGGCGGTCAGCCGCAGTCGGTCGAGTTTCGCCGAGCGGGTCGATGGGCTCGCCAAGGTCGGTGAGCTGTTGGTGGACATGCGCAGTCAACACCTCCAGCACACGTTCAGGGCTGACCCCCAGGTCGGCAGCGATCAGAGGCCCGACCTTGGACGGGAAGTTCATCCAGGCATCGCGCTGGCGCCGGAACATCTCGAAGACGATGGCCTCCGCGTCGGCGAACTCGATCACCTCGCCAGCGCGCTTGCGGGCCTCGATGATCCGCACAGCCGCCAGGCCGTTCTCCTTCATGGTCTGGGCGGTGATCAGATCAACCGCCCGGCCCTCGGCGAGGCCGGCCATGAAATCGAGGACGTTCTTCGCATCCTCGTCGCCCTGAGCCGCCGCATCCTCCAGGCCGTCGGCTATCGCTGCGGAGAAAACGGCTACCGGAGCGGCTACCTGTGAGCGGCTACTGGTAGCCGTTCGGCGCTGCTTGGTAGCCGCATCAGCAAACCGTCCTACGCCCGCATGAGCGAGCATCTGATCAGACGCTTCGACATCGACCTTTCCGTCGCGAAACCTTAGCAGGCCACGGGTTTGCCACTTCTGGGCGGCGCCCTTCGATACACCGTGGAGCTTGGCGTAACCGGAGACGGAAACGAGGCTCATGGCTACCTCCGGCTACCGGCTACCAGGTTTCGGCATCTTAGCTGGAAACAGAACGCGCCCAGCCCGACCGTATTACACCCCACCCCCTCGGGAAGGACCCAGGTGCGAGGCGGTCGCAGGTTGAGGGGCGGGCGGCTGGCCATCGCTGCCTCCTGATCGATCCGGGAATGACCGCCATGCCGGGTTAAGTGAACGGCTAGGCCGCCCCGCACCCCCGGTTTGACGCCATGGACGAACGGCTATCCCGAGCCGTCGTCAGCGCTGGTCGGTCGAGATGAACGTCCCTTGTCCCGGTGCTGGACGACGCAAAGTGCGGTGCGGGCTGTGGCGATGTCAGGGCGCGGCTCTTCTCCGTGAGAAAGCGCGTCGCCTATGGGCTTGACGCTTCTCCGGGTGGCGCTTGCCGGGACGCATCCACGACAACCTATTAGAACGGCATATGCCTTCACGCCATCGACCGCGCCACGCTAAGAGCGTGACATTGAACCTCTTGTGTCACGGTTCGCAAGGAGCCGCAACACCTTGTGGTCATGCAGCCTGATCGAAATCTTCAACCTCGTCTCCATCCAGATCGCCGGACAGCACCAGGTCCATCCGACCCTGATGGTCTGTCTTCAACAGCCGCTCCAACGCCGTCAGGCCGAACCCGACCGACCTGTTCATTGACCCAACCAGCGGCTTGGGGGGCAAGTAGCGATGCGACGACGTCTGATCGAACTCGCCCGCGCACTGCCGGGCCATCAACTGATAGACGATAGCCGCCAGCCGCTCCTTGCTCAGGCGCGTCTCCACGATCTTGGTCAGGCCGTCGATGCTGTAGAGCTGGTCGTAGTCGTTCCGTGGCCCCAGCCCAACGAACAAGTATCCAGGAAACAACGGTCTCTCGACCTCCTCGGCTGGCCCCTTCTTTACCGGCCGCTTGATGCGCTCCATCGGGCAGTAGACTGTGAAACCCTCATCGCGCAGGGTGATGGCCGCTCGCCGGCCGCCTTGGGTGACTTGTGCGATGTGCCAGGTGAGACTCATGCGGCGGCTCCGTGCTGGCGGTGTTCGTGGTTCTGGTTATGCGGGGCAGGCAGGATCGCACCTTCGGCTTCCAGCTTGGCGCGCATCGACGCGCTCATGTGGCTGCCGGCGGGCAGGGGCGCCGAGGGTGTAGGCTTCCGCGCCGCCTTGCGCGCCGCCAGGGCCTTGGCGGTCGGCGTCTCCGACAGCGCCGCCAGCGTTTCCGCCACCATGGCCCTGACCTCGTCGGGCGAATGCCTGACCACCGGCTCGGACGGTTTCTGTTCCATCGCCTGCGACTGGACCACCGCCGCGCGGGCGCGAGTGTAGGCGCGGGTCCAGCGCCCAGGCGAAGTCGACTGGCGGGCCAGATCGGCGAGCCGTCCGGGCTTGGGCAGGAACTCCGACTTCGGGTCCGCGACATGGGCCTTCATGCCCGCCTCGATCTGTGCAGGCGTAAGACCACCGAGCGCGTCGAAATAGTCGCCCCAGAACGCCGCCGTCTCGCCTGTGTCCCTCTCCGGCTGCGGATAGGTGGCGAACCGGCTGCCGATGATGTCGCGCACCTCAGACTCGGTCGCCGGCCGCAGGGCCGCCGCGCGCAGGGCCGGCATCGCCATCGACGCCTCGCTTCGCAGGATGTCGCTCTTGGCGATGACGTCGATGGCCTTGGCGTCAATAGTTTCGTCGAGCAGCCACGAGGCCAATGGCTTGCTCAGCACCGGCGTAGTGACGGTCGAGGTTGGCCCGTTTTGCGGACAGCTTAGCGCTCGGGCGGTGTTCATCGGCTTGGCTTGCATGGGTCTGGGCTTCCGGGATCGAGAGGGCGGCTCGGTTGTCGGCGATGGATTGGGCGATGGCGGCGTCAAAGAACTTCCACGTCCCGATGGCTCGGCGTTGCTTGCGGGCCAGCGTCACGACCACCGGCACGACGTCGTGCTGCCAGGACGCCCCGTCTCGGCGCCAGGCAAGGAGCCGGCCCAGCGTGGTCGCGAGACCGGGCTGCCGGGAGGGGTCGAGGTGAACCGTCCTGGCCTCGGCGACCAGCAGCGCGGCGTGGCGGCGCGTGTCGCCGTCGGGCCAGTCGTCGCATTCGGGCGGTGTGGTTGTCGTCTGAACCACCGTCACCGCCTGCGCGTTCGTCTGCGCTCGCGCGTCAACAACAGCGAGTGATGGTTCTAGTGACGGTTCGAACGTAGTGAGGGTGGCACGTGGTGCAGTCTGTACCGGCACCTCGTGCAGTCTGTCGTCGTAACAGCCTGCATCTGGTGCAGTCTGCTCGGTTCGGCATCTCCTGCCGACTGCACGAGGTGCAGTCTGTGCGTCACCACCGTTGGGGAAAAGGGTGAACAGGTCGGATGTCTGCGTGCCGTTCTTGCGGCGGCGCGTGGCCTTCTCAATGGCCCGGACGCTGATCAGCAGTTGAATCGCGTTGCGAACCGCACGGTCGCTCAACCCCGTCTCGGCGACGATACGCTTCACAGGCGGGAAGCACTGCGCGTTCTCGTCCGCATAGTTGGCCAGGGCCAGCAGAACCAGTTTGGTCGTGGGGCTGGGCGCCGGGTAGGCGAAGGCCATGGCGATGCACTGGACGCTCATGCGAACCTCGCAAAGGCCATGACCACGTCGCACCATGCCCGGCGCCGCTCATAGGACCGGATCGACGCGATGACCGTCGTATGATCCCGGCTGCCGAAGAAGGCGCCGATATGTGGGAACGACATGTCCGTCGCTTCACGCAAGGCTGCCATGGCCTCTTGCCGGGGCCAGGCATAGGCTCGCGTGTGTCGTTTGGACCGCAAGTCTGCGACGGTCCGTCCATAACGGGCCGCAACCTCATCGACGATTGCCATGGTGTGGGCGCGCGGCGTGGCCATCGGATTGGGCGAGGATGTTCTGCACCAACCCTTCCGCCAGGCTCGGGAGATGATCGCGGACTTGGTTGCGCCTGGAATCATCCCGGCCACAACCGTGGCTGGACGACCGCCGGCCACAAACTCCCTAAGGACAATCTCGTCCAACTCTGGCGTCCATGTCACTGTCGCGTAGCGCTGCAGGACGCGGTTCTTCAGCCCCAGCCGCCGAACCATCGTCTGCAGCCCGCCCGGCGTCATGTCGAACCGCGCGACCAGCGTCTCTATCGGCGTCCCATTCCGCCATTCGACCGCAAACGCAGCCTCCTTCTCCGCCAGCTTCTCCCGGTGTGTCTTCGGTTTGGTCAGGGGGCTCGCGCGCGCCGGAATGACGCAGGACGCCTCAGAGCCGACCAGCACCACACGGATATCCGCCTCGCACCGACCCGTGGCCTTGGCGATCTGGGCCGGCGTGGCGCGCGCGCCCAGCCGGGATCGGACGCGGTCGATCTCGGCAAAGTCCAAACCGCCCCGCCGCGATGTGGCGAACGATCCGGCGCCGCTCTGGGCGGCCGAGGCGTAGATGCTGCGGGCCATGGGCGGTCAGACCTCGCCCAGGGCGGACATATACAGGTCCAGGATCGCGTCCTCTTCCTGACGCTTGGCCTTGTCCTGCTTGCGCGCGCGGATCACCTTGCGCAGAACCTTGACGTCGTAGCCTTCGCCCTTGGCCTCGGCGAAGACCTCCTTCATGTCGGTCATGACGGCCTGCTTGTCCTCTTCGAGGCGCCCCAGCCGTTCGATGATGGTGCGCAGGCGGGCGGCAGAGGTGCTGGTCAGGATGTCGGACTGCGGTTCTGATTTGCTGTCGGTCATGTTGGAATCCGGTTGATCGGCCCGCGAAGGGCCGCATGGGTGAAATCTCGCCGCGCCCGGCGCTCCGATCCGACCGCCCGGTCCGCCCCTCGGGCGGCGGCGGCGCGTTCGCGCATCTGGGACTGGCGGTGAAAGGCGGCGAAGGCGTCGTCGACGGCCGGCATCGGCAGGGGCGCGTCGAACAGATCGGCGTCCCTGACCGGCTCGCGAAAGCAGCCGCAGTTCCGGCAACGCGCCCAGGGCATCAGATCAGCCTCTTGCGGTTCAGGACCAGCAGCAGGGATCCGTGAAGGATGGAGAGGATCGAGCCGATCACGCGACGACCCTCAGGGTGGGACGCAACGCCATGGTCTCGTCGAACTGACGCTGGGCCGCCTCCAGGTTCTCGCGCGCCGCGTTGCGGACGGCCTCGATCTCTTGCGATTCCAGAACCCCGTCTGCCTTGGCGGCGTGAACCACCGACAGGGCATGCGACGCGGCGGCCGTGCTGGCGACCGACGCCGCCAGGGCGCCTTTGCCGGCCTCGCCGTCGACGCGCCGGGCGAACGCCGCGAACACGATGGAATGGCCCACCACCTGTTCCAGCTTGAACACCTGCGCGAAGGTCGGCAGGTCGCCCGTTCCCGTGCTGATCAGCTGACCGATCCGCTGTCGACTGACGCCCAGGAACGTCGCCGCCGCCTCCTGTGTGCCGACAGCATCGACCAACTGTCCGAACAGGGCCTTCAACTCGCTGGGTTCGAATTTCTGCATTGCGTTGTTCCGGGTTGGCGCAAGGTGACGCTTGATGGACGGGGACGTAGGACGGTCAGGCCGCACGGGGCGGTGGAGGGCAGGGCGGATGATCGGGATCGACGGGACGGCTGGGCCGGAAAGCGACAACATTGTCGTCCTCGGGCGGTGGCGGCTGCTCCACCGACCGAAGCCCCAGCGCCGTCAGCTTGACGCCGATGCGGGTCAGCTCCTCGTCGGTCGGCTCCCTGAGCGCGATGGCGCGGCGCTCGGCGTCGAAAGCGCGGATTTCCTCACGGACCACCGCCCGGATGGCCGCAAGGTCCTGGTCGGTGAGGCGGGTCATGCGGGCCTCGCCGAAATAGGGCTGGCCACCGATGGACGCTGAAGTGATGATACGACACCACCGAGACCGAGAGGCGTTATGTCAGACCGTTTGGCGCTGCTTGAACAGCGCGTCGCAGACCTCGAACTTGAGAGCGCTGCGCTCATGTCGATCATCACTTTCCTCATGGGCGAAAATCCCAATGGAGAGGACGTCGAGGCCTGGGCGGCGTCATACGAAGCGGCGGCGGCGCGATGGGGCGAACTCACCCCGTCAGAGATCGGAAGAACGGCAACCGACATCATCGGCGCCTCTCTTCGACACGGCGGCAGGCCTCTGCCATCGCAGAGATAGTTTTTCGGATACGCTCTTCGCGCGCTTCGGGAGTGCGACGTTCAGCGTCGTTAGCGGCGATCTCTTCGCGGACGATCCGCCGAATGTCGGCCTCTGTGAGGTGCGGGTGGCCCATCATGCCGCTGCCTCCATCCGGTCGCGATGGGCGCCGCAAATCAGGATGAGGCCCAGCATCACAAGCGCGCAGTCGGCAATCCAAGGCAGTCCGATGCCTGCGCGAATGGCCAAGCAGACGATTGAGCTGATTACGATGCGACCGATGAAACGCATCTACGCCGCC
>QFQU01000056.1 GCA_003248965.1 Brevundimonas sp.
TCGGGGGATTAGCTCAGCTGGGAGAGCACCTGCTTTGCAAGCAGGGGGTCGTCGGTTCGATCCCGTCATCCTCCACCAATTTCGGGCGTCTTCCGATACTTGTTTGTCAACACCAAAGCGGCTTCATGTTTACATGAGGCTTCTTTGTTGTTGGTCAATATTGATTGATCAATCGGCTGTTCTTTAAAAATTCATAGAGTCGAATCAGCGTCGCTGGCGGAAAGAGCAAATTCGTAAAGGTTTTAGCTCACCGTGCCGCCAGCGACAATTTTTTGATTGCGTCAAACGAACTTCATCTTCGTCGAAAGAAGAAACGTCAAAGTTATAGGGTCAAGTGAATAAGAGCATGTGGTGGATGCCTTGGCGATGATAGGCGACGAAGGACGTGATAGCCTGCGATAAGCTTCGGGGAGCTGGCAAATAAGCTTTGATCCGGAGATTTCCGAATGGGGAAACCCACCGAAAGGTATCGTTAACTGAATTCATAGGTTAACGAGGCGAACCGGGTGAACTGAAACATCTCAGTAGCTCGAGGAAAAGACATCAACCGAGATTCCGAAAGTAGTGGCGAGCGAAATCGGAACCATAGTGGGTGATAGCCCCGTATGTGAAAAGATCTGTGTGGTACTGAGCTAGCGAAAAGTAGGGCGGGACACGTGTAATCCTGTCTGAACATGGGGGGACCATCCTCCAAGGCTAAATACTCATCATCGACCGATAGTGAACTAGTACCGTGAGGGAAAGGCGAAAAGAACCCCGGGAGGGGAGTGAAATAGATCCTGAAACCGCATGCTTACAAAAAGTCGGAGCCCGCAAGGGTGACGGCGTACCTTTTGTATAATGGGTCAGCGACTTACATTCAGTGGCAAGGTTAACCGAATAGGGAAGCCGTAGAGAAATCGAGTCCGAATAGGGCGTTCAGTCGCTGGGTGTAGACCCGAAACCAAGTGATCTATCCATGGCCAGGATGAAGGTGCCGTAACAGGTACTGGAGGTCCGAACCGACTAGTGTTGCAAAACTAGCGGATGAGCTGTGGATAGGGGTGAAAGGCTAAACAAACTTGGAAATAGCTGGTTCTCTCCGAAAACTATTTAGGTAGTGCCTCAAGTATTACCTTCGGGGGTAGAGCACTGTTTTGGCTAGGGGGTCATGGCGACTTACCAAACCAAGGCAAACTCCGAATACCGAAGAGTACAGCTTGGGAGACAGAGCACCGGGTGCTAACGTCCGGACTCAAGAGGGAAACAACCCAGACCGCCAGCTAAGGTC
>QFQU01000036.1 GCA_003248965.1 Brevundimonas sp.
GTCAATGGTTGGCTTTCGGCATCCAGGGCCTCGCCCCCTACTGGTTCGAGCTGGAGGCGACGGGCTACGTGGGAAGTGGCGGACGTACGGCGCTGCGTGTCGAAGGAAGCTACGAGCTGCCGCTGACCCAGCGACTGATTCTGGAGCCTCGTGCCGAATTGCAGTTCTATGGCAAGGACGACCCGGAACGCGGTATCGGCAAGGGCTTGGCCGAAGCGTCTGCTGGCTTGCGCCTGCGCTATGAATTCAGTCGCCAGTTCGCCCCCTACATCGGCGTGGAACGGGCGGGCAGCTTCGGACGCACCGCGGACTATGTGCGCGCCGAAGGTGGCCGCGCGCAGCAGACGCGCTGGGTGGCTGGCGTGCGATTCTGGTTCTAGAACCTTGTGGGTTTGATCATCTGATGAGAGGCAATCTATGAACATGCACTACGACAGAAGCCAGGGCAAAGTGCCGAGACGCCAAGCATTGATCGCTGGCTTGTTGGTGATGGCACTCGCAGGACCGAGCCTGGCGCAGAGCCGACCGATCGCCAAGGTGTGGAAGGACCCGAGCTGCGGTTGCTGCAAGGACTGGGTCTCACACCTGCAAGGCGCAGGCTTCGATGTGCAGGTTCTTGACACCGGGAACACGGCAGCGCGCACGCGGCTGGGCATCCCGCAGAAGTACGGTTCGTGCCACACGGCGCAGATCGGCGGCTATGCCATCGAGGGTCATGTGCCTGCCTCGGACATTCAACGCTTGCTGCGCGAAGCCCCGCAGGCCATCGGCCTCGCGGCGCCGGGCATGCCGGTCGGTTCGCCCGGCATGGATGGTCCGGCCTATGGTGGACGCAAGGACGCCTACGACGTGCTGCTGATCGGGAAAAACGGTAGTAGCACGGTCTATCAGTCGCATCGCTGACCATCCATCAACCCTTTTCCGTGGAGATATGCCATGCAGCATCAGCACACACAGACCCCCAGCGATCGTCCCCGGTTCTGGCGATCGCGCTACGGCGTGGCGTTCCTCATCATCGCCGCTGTCGCCGCGTATTTCCTGCTCAAGGAGCACACGGCACATGTTGCCGGCTATCTCCCCTTCCTGCTGCTGGCGGCTTGTCCGCTGATGCACCTGTTCATGCACCGTGGTCACGGCCACGGCGGACACGATCATGCCGCGCGTCAGGGTGAGGAAGGTGCCGCACCCGCCAAGGAGCAGAAGCAATGAGTCGCGTGCTCGCACCGTGCGAGCACGCGACGCCGCGCTTGTCTCCTTGCGCGCCTGCGGCCTGCTGCGATCACCAGACACCAACGGTTAACGGCGGAGGGCACTTGTCACTATGAATTCACCCAGCAAGTCTTCAGGACATGAGCACGCAGGCATGGCGGCGGGTGCCACAACGTCCGGCCCGCATACGCACCACCATCACGCCAGCCATGCCGGCAGTGACGACGCGGGCGGGTCCTCAAGCCACTCGCAGCCCGATGCCGCGACGCGCGATCCGGTGTGTGGCATGGCGGTCACGGCGGCGTCGGAGCACCGCTCCACGCACTTGGGGAACACGTACTTGTTTTGCAGCACCGGATGCAAGGCCAAATTCGACACCGATCCGGCGCGATATGCCAGCGGTGGCGCGGGCATAGGCACAGGCAGCGGCCATGCGCCGCATCACCATGCCAGCACCGCAGTTTCACCGGCCCCGGCGGCATCGCCAACCGCACCCGGAACGATCTACACCTGCCCGATGCACCCGGAGATCCGCCAGGATCATCCGGGAACCTGCCCCAAGTGCGGGATGACGCTGGAGCCCCTGCTGCCCGACCTCGACGACGACAACCCGGAGTTGCGTGACTTCTCGCGTCGCTTCTGGTGGACCTTGCCGTTGACGCTCGTGGTCCTGGCGCTGGCGATGCTGGGCGAGCGGCTGCACCTGATGGACATGGCTACGCAGAGCTGGGTCGAGTTGGTGCTGTCGTTGCCGATCGTGCTGTGGGCCGGCTGGCCCTTCTTCTCCCGCGGCTGGCTGTCCGTGGTCAACCGCAGCCCGAACATGTGGACACTGATCGGCCTGGGAACGGGTGCGGCATTCATCTACAGCGTCGTGGCAACCGTTGCGCCGGAAGTGTTTCCAGCCTCCTTCATGTCCATGGGACGGGTCGGCGTGTATTTCGAGGCCGCCGCCGTCATCATCTCGCTGACACTGCTCGGCCAGGTGCTGGAACTCAAGGCCCGCTCCCAGACTTCGGCGGCCATCAAGTCGCTGCTGGGGCTGGCGCCCAAGACCGCGCGGCGCATCAATGCGGACGGCAGCGAGGAAGACGTGCCGCTCAGCCATGTGCACGTCGGCGACCTGCTGCGCATCCGACCCGGCGAGAAGGTGCCGGTGGATGGCAACGTGCACGAGGGCAGCAGCTCGATTGACGAATCCATGCTGACCGGCGAACCGCTGCCCGTCAGCAAGCGCGCGGGCGACAAGGTCATCGGGGCCACACTCAACACCAACGGCGCGCTGGTCATGCGTTCGGAGCGGATCGGCTCGGACACCGTTCTATCGCAGATCGTCCAGATGGTCGCCCAGGCGCAGCGTTCCAAGGCACCGATGCAACGCATGGCCGATGTCGTTGCCGGCTACTTCGTGATGGCCGTCGTCGCCATTGCGGTCACGACGCTCTTTGTATGGGGATTCTTCGGGCCACAGCCCACCTGGGTCTATGGACTGATCAATGCGGTGGCCGTCCTGATCATCGCCTGCCCGTGCGCGCTGGGTCTGGCCACGCCGATGTCGATCATGGTCGCAACGGGCCGTGGCGCCACGCAGGGCGTGTTGTTCCGCGATGCCGCGGCGATCGAGAATCTTCGCAAGGTCGATACCCTCGTCATCGACAAGACAGGAACCCTGACCGAAGGCCGACCTGCTTTCGATCAGGTCGTCGCAGCACCCGGCTTTACGAACGATGAGGTGCTGCGTCTTGCGGCCAGTCTGGACCAGGGCAGTGAACACCCCCTGGCCGACGCCATCGTGCAGGCCGCGCGTGCCCAGGGCCTCCAACTCGTGAAGCCTCAGAGCTTTGAATCGGGAACCGGCATCGGCGTGCGCGGAAAGGTTGAGCACCGGCAACTGGCGTTGGGCAACACAGTGCTGATGGAACAGTCTGGCGTATCGGTGGAACCGCTCGTACCCCAGGCCGAAGCGGGCCTGCGGGTCATCATGGCCACCGGGGACGGGCAGACCACCGCCAAAGCCGTCGGTGCACGCCTAGGCATCGACGAGGTGCATGGTGAGGTCAAGCCGGCGGACAAGCTCATGTTGATCGAGCGGCTGCAGAAAGAAGGCCGCATCGTCGCCATGGCCGGAGACGGCATCAACGACGCGCCGGCCTTGGCGAAGGCAGACGTGGGCATCGCCATGGGAACGGGAACCGACGTGGCGATGAACAGCGC
>QFQU01000006.1 GCA_003248965.1 Brevundimonas sp.
CGTCACGAACCCCGCCACAGCCTGACCATGCCGCTCTTCAAGCCGATCTCAGTCAGGCGACTTTTTCAACGGTATCGACTCAAAGCGGTAGTTGCCGACGTCCGCTTTGCGGCCGGAGGGCGATCAGCCATCGAAAGCGAAGGTCTGACACGTGCGCAACGTCCGTTTTGTATTAGGTGGGCGCTTCCTGAGGAGCCGACTTTTCGCTTGGCCCCCACCAAGGCATTGGTAGTCTGGTCTCTAGCATAAGCTGTGGGAGGCGGCGTTGAGTGAACCTGACGAATGGGTAGATGTGCGCCTCGCGGCGGCGATAACCGCGGCGACTACAAGCGATCATGTATTCCCAGGCGCGGTTGCTGCCGAGTTGCGCAAGCTGCTGAGGGGGCCTCTGCAGGAGGGGAAGAAGCCCGCTGATCTGGATGTCATGGCAACGTCGCTTATCGCTGCGAACCGGGGCGAAAAGTGAGACTGCGCTCCATTAGCCTTCAATGGTTCCGGGGAGCGGCCGAGGGGGCGACGCTTGAACTCGGGGGGCGCTCTGCGACGATCTATGGGACCAACGGCGCAGGCAAGAGTTCATTCGTGGACGGTGTTGAGGTCACGGTCGGCGGCGGCAAAGTCGGCCATCTCAGCCATGAGTATTCCGGCCGAAACCAAGAGAAGGGGCTACTGAATACGGCGCGTCCGGCGGGGCAGAAAACGGCGGTGGTGATCACCCTGACGGACGGGTCGTCGGAGACGCTGACGTGGCAGGCTGGCGCTCCGACCCGCACCAAGCAAGGCGCGACGGCGATTGAGCACTGGGACTACCGCCGGACGGTGCTCCGGCAGGAGGAGCTGTCTGGGTTCATCCGGGCCACGAAGGGCGACAAGTACGGAGCCGTGCTGCCATTGCTTGGGCTGTCCCATCTGGAGGCGACTGCTGAGAACCTCCACAAGCTAGTGAAAGCCATTGAGCGGCAGGCCGATTTGCCCGCCCTCCGCGCGAAGCTGGACCTCGCTGCCGACCGCCGCAAAGAGGTATTCGGCGAGCAGACCAATGATCAGCTCCTTGCTCGGTTGGAGCAGCTTCGTCTCATCTACGCGCCCAAGCAGCCGGTGGAGTCCCGGACAAAAACCGTTGCCTACGTGCTGTCGGCTATCGACGACCAGATTGCCTCCCTCAGTGCCGACCAAAGGCGGGCAGCAGCGGTCGGCGAGATTGGTGGAAGCGATCTTGAGGCTCGCCTAGCGAAGGTCACGGAAGCAGCGTCACGGATTGCTGAAGTAGCCGAACCTCTGATCAAGGAGCGCCTTGAAGTACTGAGCGCCGCAGATGGTTTCGCTACAGCAGGAGGCGACCTTCAGGGCCCCATCGCCTGCCCAGCGTGTGGCAAGGAAGTGGAGGCTGACGAGTTCCGCGAGCACGTGGCCAACGAGCGCGACCGGCTGTCGGCCGCTCAGAAAATGTACGACGAGCATCGGGCGGCAGTCGCGGAGGTATGCGAGGAAGTCGCCCGTCTGCGGACCGTTGCCGGGAAGGAAGACTTGGCGGGCTGGCGGGCTGGCCTACCGGCCGACGTTGCGGACCATGCCGCCTACCTAGCGGGGCTCATACCTGCCGACCTGAGAACCTCGTGCGGGCCCGAAGATGTTGCGGAGCTTCAGGCGAAGGTTCTGCCGGTCGTCGCGCGGGCGGCTGAGGATGCCAAGGCCTCTCCCCCACAGGTCCAGACGCTGGTGGATCACCAGACGGAGGGGAGAGTCCTTCAAGCGTCGCTGAAGGCTGGCGCGCTGCGGGCAGGACTGAACCGAGCCGACGCCCTGATCCGACTCGTGAAGGCGCTAGAGGCGGGGGTTAGGGAGGAAATCGCCGAACGGGCGCGCACCACCTTTGAAAGCATTTCCGGCGACGTGCAGCGGTACTGGAAAGTCCTCCAGCCCAACGACGTGATCACGGATGTGCGGCTCGTGGTGCCCGAGGACAACGACAAAGCCGTGGAAGTCGCTCTCCGGTTTCACGGGAAAGCTCAAGACAGCCCGCGCCTCACCCTCTCGGAAGGTCAGCGCAATGCCCTCGGGCTCTGCATCTTTCTGGCGATGGCGCACAAGGCTGCGGACGAGGACCGTCCCATCATCCTGGACGATGTGGTCATCAGTTTCGACCGCGAGCATCGCTCAAGAGTGGGAGCTTTGCTGCGGCAGGAGTTTGCAAACCGACAGGTCGTCCTGCTCACCCATGACCGGGAATGGTACTTCGAGCTGCAACGCACTCTGCCTGTGAAGCACTGGGGGTTCCAGCGGCTTCGACCCTTCACCGCGCCTGACGCCGGGATCACCTTTGCAGACCACGGCGTGGACATCGCGATGGCAAAGGCGCGTGCGAAGACAGAGCCTGAAGAAGCGTTGGGGAACGTCCGCCGGTTGATGGATGTGGCCCTGAGCGAGGTGGCGGAGAGGATCGGTCTAGCCGTCCCGCACATGAGGGGCGATGACAACGACCACCGAACCGCTGGTCAGTTCCTCGTGGCTCTGGACCGCGCTGCCGCCAAGTCTTTCCGCAAGAAGGCTGGGGACGCTTACGTTCCCAACGCCGACGCTCTCGCTGCGATTAAGAAGACGAAGCCTGAGCTGGCGATCTGGGGAAACCGGGGCACCCATACCTTCAGCGGCAGCACGACCGAAGCGGAGGAGTTGATCGGCGGATGCGAGGCCGTCCTCGGGGCTTTCATGTGCGATGGTTGTGGGACCCCGGTCGGCATCTTTGACTCTACAGGGGGCAAGGTTGAGTGCCGGTGCGGGAACCTGCAATGGCGGCCTGAATAGGTCCAAGCCTCGTATCTCGGCAGGGTTCCGTTTCGGACGAGACGAGGATGTGCGTTTGTTGATGCCGCCTCATGAGATCAGACCCGGCCCGTCGCGAGGATAATCTTGAGTGACGGATCGGTTTCGGTCGTCTCGACGATCCGATTGTAGATCTCGAGCAGTTGACCGATCTCGTGCGCGCGGGCCTGCGGACTGTCGCCGCCTTGGTCGAGCGCGCTGGCAGCGAGCCACTGGTGGGCGTCGAACACGTCTATTCGATCGGCGATGCCGGCGTTCTCGCCCAAGCCGGTTGCCAGAGCGACGCCCCGCCCCAGTGTGAGGATGACAGGTCGTTGCCCGCCGGACAGGTTGGTTTGGCATTTCCGGATTAGAGCTTCGCCCGGCGCGGTCGAGACGTGGATCGCCAGATCCCCGATTGAGAAATCGCCGGGACGCGACTGACCCTCATCCTTGGTGGAGGCCGAGTGATGCTCCACCTCGCCATAGGCCCCTTCGAGTTTCGCGCCTACCAGATGTTGGAGCACTGTGCCGACGACCATGGTGCCGGGCGTTTCGCGCTGACGGACTTCGGCCTGCTCGAATAGGTTGCGGAAGGCGGTGCGCAAGCTGGCTTGCGGATCGAGTCGCATGACCAGCGGTTTGCCCGCGAAGAAGAGCTGAACCCTGGAAATCCAGAACGCCTCGACCTGGTCCAGGTCGAGCGCGCTGTCGGCTTCGGCATGGAGCTCATTGAGCAGGGCGACGTAGGCGTTCATCTTGCCCATGGAGCCGCGGCTAGTTCGGCCGCCTTCTTCGGCGAGCACTCGGTCAATGCCGTGGCGGGCGAGCACCTGCTGGACCTTGCCTTTGCCGAGCCCGAGAACCTGTCCCTCTTTCTCCGTGCGGAGGCGTGCCGGATCTAGGGGAAGACCCATGGTCCGGGCGTGGTCGGTCACAACTAAGGGCAGTCCCAGAGCGCCCTTAGAGCGGATGGCGTGCTCATCAGCGAACGCCGCCAGGCGGTCCGTGAGACCATCCCGAGACTGCGGTGCCTCTGTCGGAGTTGCTCCCGGCTCTTCGGACGCCATGCGGTCAGGCGGCCCGTTCGTAGGGAACTGGTCCCACCAGAACCGGCTCGAAAATCTCGCGCCGCAGATGAGCGACGACCGGGGCGGCGACGCCGTCGCCGGTTAGGTGGTAGGCGTCGTTATAGCGATGCGGCAGGACGTAATCGTCCTTCAGCCCCATGAGCCGCGCTGTCTCCCGCGCGGAGATCAATCGGGACCGAACCTTTGGGCCATCGACCACCAGAATGATCTGGCGGCTTGAGCCGCCAGCCGGGGTGCGTAAGCACCCGGCGACGTCATCGAACCGCACCTCGGCGCGCTGCACCTTCACGCCCTTTTCGTCGAAGCGGGTGCGGCGGTAGACGCCGCCGACGATCCGGCGACCAGCTTTCTTGGCCTCATTGACCTTGGCTTTGTTGACCTTGGACATCATGGCGAGAAGTTTGTTGGTCTCCGCTGGGGTGTGCCAATCTACACTGTCGGGAGTCTCTTCGATCAGATCCGCGAACACGTCGTTGCGGGCTTCCGGGGCCGCCAGATTCCACCAGACCATGTCTGCCCGGACCTTGGGCGGCAGGCTGTCGACCGCGCGCAGCAGAGCCTTGGTGTGGAACGGTTCTGACGGTCGGGGCGACGTCAGCCCGCCGGGCAGCTCTATATCGTTCCGAACACCGATGACGAAGAGGCGAGGGCGCGACTGCGGAACGAACAGATCCGCGTTGATCACGAGAGCGCCGTACCGGTACCCGGCCTCGGAGAAGGTCTTGCAGATCGCCTTGAAATCTTCGCCGCCATGGGAGGTCAAAGATCCGCAGACGTTCTCCACCGCGACGAGCTTCGGGGCACGGCCGTCGGCGGCGAGTCCGCGGACGACATCCCAGAACGGATAGAAGGCGCCAGAGCGTTCGCCCGCCAGGCCCGCGCCTACACCGGCTAGCGACAGATCCTGGCAGGGAAAGCTGCCCCAGACGAGGTCGGGCGATCCCGGAAGGTGCGCGGCGTTCAGCTTGCGAATGTCCTCGACCTGCAATTCGCCGGCGTCGCCCCAGTTGGCCCGATAGGCGTCGCCCTTCTTAGGGTCGAAATCGTTGGCAAACAGACAGGTCCAGTCCTCGCCCAGTCCGGCCCGGACCATGCCCCCGCCGGCGAAGAACTCGTAGAAGCTACCCATGTCGACACTCCACGGCCTCGCTCACGGTCCAACCTTCGCGTGCAAGCTTTTCTTGTACCGCTTCGGTTAGCCAAGTGTTACGCGACACATGGCCCGGTCGGGCCAGCCGGGCCGCATCAATGGCGGTAAACACCTCGCCCGGCAGGCGCAGATTGAGGCGGTCGAGGGTCACGGGCGCGGATGCAGATTCGCTCATGGCGCCACTTTGGCGCCGCGGCCAGCCAAGGTCCAGTTCCTTATTTGTTCTTCTTACTCGACTCCTGTGGACGCCCTAGGCTCTCAACTAGGAGGACGCATGGCCGGCATGGCTGATGACGATCAACAAATGGGTACTCACGGCGCTGCAGCGGGCCAGGCGCTGGATCTGACTGGCCTGGCCGTTTTGTCGGTCGCCGAAATCGAAGCCGCAGAAGACGAGGGCTTCCTCGCCGGCAATCAGGAATACCTTGATCTCAGTTTCTTGAGCGTGGCCGATCTTGCCGATTGCATCACACGAGAAGATCAACTCCTTCGTCAGTTTCGGGGCGCGCCGGACTCCGGTGCCGCCGAACAAGCGTTCATCGCCAGCCGGGAGGTTCAGGACGATGTTGAAGCCCTGTGGCATCTGGACGTGGGGGTAGCTGCCGCGACGGTGGCCCTGATCGCCTCCGGGGCGCATCCGTTTCTGAGCTGCAACGGTGGCGTCCTTGGTGCCCATCATTCCAGACCGCATCCGTTGGTGCGCTTCTATCTGCAGGATCTCGCACCCCAACGGCTTCGCGACTGGCTGTCCGGGTCCGGCCTATCACTAAGCAACGAGGAGGGTATCCTTGTTCTGCACTCCGAGCGGCTGGAGCCCTTTTCCGTGTTCGCCAGCCTTGCGCTGAAGACCCTGTCGGAGAACGATCGCTAGGGCGTACCGCCGCGCCCATCCTCCCGCGCGCCATGATCGCGGTGAGAGAGGGGACAAACCCGCGGTAGTCCTAGACTATGCCCTCCGGGGAGTTGCGGAAGAGCGCCGTGAAAATGATCTGGCGATGCGTGTCATCCCGGCGGTCGACCCCTTGGTGAGCGCCAGATAGGTGGCGGCCATCACCTCAGGCTCCTCGGAGGCAGACCTGCCGCTCGAGTCTTGATGGAAGTCGGCTCTCCGGCGTCGAGTCAATGACCGCTGTTGGCGCAAGATCGCCGGAGTTGGAGTAGGATAGGCGTCGCAGGGAGGCCGTCTCATGGGAGGTTGGCCATGCGCCAGTCTGACCTGTTTATCGTCCCTCGCCGGCCTTGGAATGCGGGTCGCCTCATTGGCCCCAAAGCGCCGCTCAAGCCAAAACACGTCTGGGCCATCAGACAGCAATTGAAGGTGTCCAAGCGAGTGCGTGATCTCGCGATGTTCAACTGCGCCCTTGATGCCAAACTTAGGGCTTGTGACCTCGTGAAACTCCGTGTGAGCGATGTCGCCCCAGGCGGATCCCTGAGGGTCCGATCGACCGTCATCCAACAGAAAACAGGCCGCCCGGTGCCGTTCGAGATCACTGAGCCAGCCAGAGATGCAATAGCAGCTTGGCTACTGGTGCGCGGCCGACGTAATGACGACTGGCTGTTTCCGAGCAGGAGTTCTGCTGGCAACCACATCGGCACACGGCAGTACGCGAGACTGGTCGAGCAGTGGGTCCGAATGATTGACCTCGAACCTTCGCCTTACGGCACTCACAGCCTTCGGCGAACCAAGGTGTCGCTCGTTTACAAGAAGACCGGCAACCTGCGGGCGTGTCAGTTGCTGCTGGGCCACCGGAAGCTCGAAAGCACTGTCCGCTATCTGGGTATCGAGGTTGATGACGCTCTTGAGCTCTCCGAGCAGCTTGAGCTTTAGGTGAGACCTCTGGCCAGCGAAGCGAGTTCAGTTGCTGGTCTATGAGCGGCGAGTTCATTTGCAGCTTCACGTAGAGCCTGCCTGCGATTCACGAAGACGCCCTCGAACAGTCCATCCGACCGTGTGACACGCCAGAGTTCGCCGACGCGCTTGATGGTGATGCCCGGCGGTGGGGGAGGTAAGTCGATCATTGGCGGCCTCTCAGCCGATCCGCCTGTCTTTGCAGCGTCGCGGCGATCCTTTCGGCGGCCTGCCTGTTCGCGAACGGGCGGGTGCATGCGCCGTTGACCGAGACGCTCCAGCCGCCGGCGCGCGGCACGACGGTGTAACGTCGGCGGCTCTCGGTCGCCGGGCTGTGGCGACCGGAACAATAGCCGGCCATCATCGACGATCCTCCCGACGGTTTGCGGGCACGCCGAAGGCTAGGCCGAGAACGTCCATAGTCATGCGCCAGACGCTGGGCTGGCTGGCGGGGCTCGGACGGGCGGAGAGTTTGAGCAGGTGGTTGCGGGTCATGATGACCTCCTTTGCAAGGCCGCCATTCCACCCCCCGGGGCGGTAAGCGCGCCATGTGGATCGCGGGTGCCGGCGTAAGGTCCGCATAAGCCCGGCCTTATGTTTTCCTTATGCGTCGGGCCTGAACCCGAATGGCGCGCTTACGCGGTTCGGTGAGCATCTGCGGTCTCCAACAAGTCGGAGGCGATCGGCATGGCCGATGTGATGTTTCTGGCGATCGGCGGCGGCGCGTTTCTCGCGTTCGCCGCGCTCGCCCTATTCCTGAAGCGGGTGTGACGATGCTGGTCGGCATGCTCTGGGGCGCCGGCGCGATCGTCGTCGCCGTCTATATGGTCGCGGCCCTGCTGCGGCCCGAGCGGTTCTGAGGGAGCCGCGCCCATGACCCTTCAAGGATGGGGCGAGATCGCCCTGACCCTGGGCCTGTCCGTGCTGATCGCATGGCCGCTCGGGATCTATCTGTCACGCGTCTGGAACGACGAGCGGACCTGGCTCGACCCGGTCCTGCGTCCCGTCGAGGGCGTCTTCTACAAGGCCTCGGGCGTCGATCCGGGGCGCAGCCAGGGATGGCTGGGTTACGCCGGCGCCCTGCTGGCGTTCAATCTGGCCGGCTTCCTGTTCCTCTATGCCCTGCTGCGCCTGCAGGGCGGACTACCACTGAACCCGCAGGGGTTCGAGGGCCTGTCGCCGCACCTCGCGTTCAACACCGCCGTCAGCTTCGTCACCAACACCAACTGGCAGAGCTATGGCGGCGAGGCGACGATGTCGACCCTGACCCAGATGGTCGGGCTGACGACGCAGAACTTCCTATCCGCCGCCACCGGCGCGGCCATCGCCGCCGCCCTGGCGCGGGCCTTCGTCGCCAACCGGGGCGAGGGGGTCGGCAACTTCTGGGCCGACATGACCCGGACGACGCTCTACCTGCTGCTGCCGGCTTCCCTGATCCTCGCCCTGTTGCTGGCGGGGCTGGGCGTGGTGCAGAGCCTTTCGGCCTCAGTCACCGCAACGGGTGTCGAGGGCGAACAGCAGACCCTGTCCATGTTCCCGGTCGCTTCGCAGCTCGCGATCAAGCAACTGGGCATCAACGGCGGCGGGATCTTCAACGTCAACTCGGCGCACCCGTTCGAGAACCCCTCGGCCCTGACCAATCTGATCACGGCGGTCTCGATCAATGTGCTGGGCTGGGCCGCCTTCTTCGCCTTCGGGCGCAGCGTGCTGGCGAAGAAGGATGTGCGGGCGCTCGTCGTCGCAGCCTTCGTCCTGCTGGCCGCCGGAACCGCCGGCATCTATGCGGCCGAGAGCCAGCCGGCGCCGGCCCTGGTCGCCGCCGGGATCGAGCAACCGTTGAATATGGAGGGCAAGGAGGTCCGCTTCGGCGTGCCGGCCTCGTCCGCTTGGGCCGCCCAGACGACGGGTGCCTCCAACGGCTCGGTCAACTCCATGCACGCCAGCTACATGCCCCTTTCGGGTGGCATTCAGATGTTCCTGATGCAGCTGGGCGAGATCCTGCCCGGCGGCATCGGCTCGGGCATCGCGATCATGGTCGTCATGGCCATGCTGGCGGTATTCGTGGCCGGGCTGATGGTCGGGCGGACGCCCGAGTACCTCGGCAAGAAGATCGAGGCGCGCGAGATCCAGTTCGCCATGATCGCGGTGCTGGTCTTGCCGCTGGCCATTCTCGGCTTCACGGCCGTGGCGGCAGTCTTCCCGACGGCGCTGGAGGGGCTGCTCAACAGCGGGCCGCACGGCCTGTCGGAGATGCTCTACGCCTACACCTCGGCGGCGGCGAACAACGGCTCGGCCTTCGCGGGTCTGACCGCCAACGCCCCCTGGTGGAACACGACGCTGGGCCTCGGCATGCTGATGGGCCGGTTCGTGCCCGCCGTCGCGGTCCTGGCCATCGCCGGTGCCCTCGTCGCCAAGCCGAAGCTCGCGCCATCCGCCGGCACGCTGCCGACCCACGGGCCGCTGTTCGTCGGCCTGCTGATCGGCGTCATCCTCATCCTGGGCGGGCTGCAGTTCTTCCCCGCCCTGGCCCTGGGTCCGATCGTCGAGCATTTCCAGATGTTCGCCGGTCCGGCCGGGGTCTAAACCGGACATCCCCGCAATGACACTCGCAAACCCTGACATGCTGGGCGACAAACCCCGCCAGACGTCGCTCGCCGGCGGCCTGACGGGGGCCATGATCGGCCGCGCCATCGGCGAGGCCTTCGTCAAGCTCAACCCCGTGCACCTGCTGCGCAATCCGGTGATCTTCGTCACCTGGATCACGGCCCTGCTGGCGACCGTCTCTGCGGTCGCGGCGGTGGCGGGCGGCCAGTCCGCGGGCTTCGCCATCCAGCTGGCCCTGTGGCTCTGGGCCACCGTCCTGTTCGCCAATGTCGCCGAAAGCGTCGCCGAGGGGCGGGGCAAGGCGGCCGCCGACAGCCTGCGCGCCACCCGTGTGACGACCAGGGCCAAGCTGATCGTCGATCCCAAGACCGGTACGGTCGTCCCGACGCCCGCGCACGAACTGCAGGTCGGTTCGATCATCCTCGTCGAGGCGGGCGACGTCATCGCCTCTGACGGCGAGATCATCGAGGGCGTGGCCTCGGTCAATGAAGCCGCCATCACCGGCGAGAGCGCGCCCGTGATCCGCGAGGCCGGCGGCGACCGCTCGGCCGTGACGGGCGGCACCACGGTGGTGTCCGACTGGATCAAGGTGCGCATCACCTCGGCGCCCGGTTCGACCTTCCTCGACCGCATGATCGCCATGGTGGAGGGCGCGAACCGGCGGAAGACGCCGAACGAACTGGCCCTGTCCGTCCTGCTCACGGGCCTGACCCTGGTCTTTCTGATCGCGGTCGTGACCCTGCTGGGCCTCGGCGCCTATTCGGGGGTCGAGCTGGATCCCATCGTGCTGGGCGCCCTGTTCATTACCCTGATCCCGACGACCATCGGCGGCCTGCTCAGCGCCGTCGGCATCGCGGGCATGGACCGGCTGCTGAAGGTCAACGTGCTGGCCACCTCGGGACGGGCAGTCGAGGCTTCGGGGGACGTCGATACCCTGCTGCTTGACAAGACGGGCACCATTACCTTCGGGAACCGCATGGCGACCGAGGTGATCCCGGTCCCGGGCGTGCGCCCCGAAGCCGCCTTGCGCGCCGCCGTCGTGGGCTCGCTGGCCGACGAGACGCCCGAGGGCCGCTCCATCATCGAACTGGGCCGCAACGCCGGTCTGGCGCTCGACCTGCCCGAGGGTGCCAAGGCCATTCCCTTCTCGGCGGTCACCCGCCAGTCGGGCGTGGACGCCGGCAAGTCGTCCTGGCGCAAGGGCGCGGTGGACGCGGTGCTGAAGGAGCTTGGCCTCGGCGAGGGGCAGGCTCCGGCCGAGTTCCGCGCCGCCGTGGATCGTATCGCCCGCTCGGGCGGCACGCCCCTGGCGGTCACCGAGAACGGCGCCCTGGTCGGGGTCATCCACCTGAAGGATGTGGTCAAGCCGGGGGTGAAGGAGCGGTTCGCCGACTTGCGCCGCATGGGTCTGCGCACAGTGATGATCACCGGCGACAACCCCGTCACCGCCGCCGCCATCGCCTCCGAGGCCGGGGTAGACGACTACCTCGCCGAGGCCACGCCCGAGGACAAGCTGCGCCTGATCCGCGAGGAACAGGCCAAGGGACGGCTGGTCGCCATGTGCGGGGACGGCGCCAATGACGCGCCCGCCCTGGCCCAGGCCGACGTCGGCGTGGCCATGCAGACCGGCGCACAAGCGGCCCGTGAAGCCGGCAACATGGTCGACCTCGACAGCGATCCGACCAAGGTCATCGAGATCGTCGAGGTCGGCAAACAGCTGCTGATCACGCGCGGCGCACTGACGACGTTCTCCATCGCCAACGACGTGGCCAAGTATTTCGCCATCATCCCGGCGATGTTCGTGGTCGCCCTGCCGGCGCTGGGCGCGCTCAACGTCATGGGGCTGCACAGTCCCGAGAGCGCCATCCTGTCGGCGGTCATCTTCAACGCCCTGGTGATCGTGGCCCTGATCCCGCTGGCGCTGCGCGGGGTGAAATACCGCGCGGTCGGGGCGGGCAAGCTGCTGAGCCGCAACCTGCTGATCTACGGCCTGGGCGGCCTCGTCGCCCCGTTCGTCGGCATCAAGCTCATCGATCTGGTCGTGTCCGGGCTGGGCCTGGCGTGACCGACATACTTCTCATGAAAGCGCAATCCATGACCCGCAAATCGCCCTTCAAGGGCTCCGGCAAGAACGACGTCTGGTTCGCCGGCGCCTGCCTAATCGCCCTGGTGGTCTGGGGCCTGGCCAGCCACGCCGACGCCCAGGATGCCGAGCGACCCCGGTGGTCCGCCAACGGCGCCGTCGCTTCGGACTACGTCTTCCGGGGCGTCAGCCAGACCGAGGAGGACGTTGCGGTCTCGGCCGGGCTCGATCTGACCAATGGCCCGTTCTACGCCGGCGCCTGGGCGTCCAACGTCTCTTTCGCCGGAGATGACGACACCGGGATCGAGGCCGACCTCTACACCGGCGTCCGGCCGGAGTTCGCCGGTTTCAACTGGGACTTCGGCGTCGTCGGCTATCTGTACGACGAGCCCGGCGCGCTGGACTACGACTACGTCGAGCTCAAGGCCGCCGCCTCGCGCGCCGTCGGGCCGGCCACGGTCGGCGCCGCCGTCTACTGGTCGCCCGACTTCTTCGGCGCGACCGAGGACGAGGCCACCTATGTCGAGGCCAACGCCGCCTTCAGCCCGGCCGACCGTTGGACCGTCTCCGGCGCGCTGGGCCGCCAGTTCGTCTCTTCGGACCTCGACTATACGACCTGGAACCTCGGCGCGGCTTTCGCCCTGACCGACACCCTGGCGATCGACGTCCGCTATCACGACACCGACGAACACGACTTCGGCGATGCCTATGGCGGCCGGGCCGTGGCCAGCCTGAAGGCGACCTTCTGATGCTCCGCTCGATCCGACCCGCGATCGTGATGGTCGCCTTCTTCACCCTGCTGCTCGGCCTCGTCTATCCGCTGACGATGACCGGCGCGGCCCAGGCCCTGTTCCCGGCGCAAGCCAACGGCAACCTGATCCGGGACGCCGACGGCCAGGTGATCGGCTCGGCCCTGATCGGCCAGCCATTCACCGGCGCCGCCTATCTGCAACCGCGTCCTTCGGCGGCGGGCGACGGCTACGACGCCGCCGGATCCTCGGGCTCCAACTACGGTCCGCTGAATGAGGATCTGAAGGCCCGCGTGGCCGAGGACGCCACCGCCATCCGTGCCGAGGACGGGCCGGGCGCCATCCCCGCCGACGCCGTCACCGCCTCCGCCTCGGGCCTCGACCCGGACATTTCCCCGGCCTACGCTCGGCTCCAGGCCGCGCGCATCGCGACGGCCCGCGGCGTGCCGGTTCAGGAGGTCCAGGGCGTGATCGACCAGCATACCGAGGGTGCGTTGCTGGGCTTCATCGGCCAGCCGCATGTGAACGTGCTGCTGACCAACCGGGCGCTCGACGCGCGCTTCCCGGCGACCTGAGTTGCCGGAGCCTTCCAGCACCGATCTCCTGAAGCCGGCCTCGCGAAAGCGGGGCCGGCTGAAGGTTTTCCTGGGCATGTCCCCGGGGGTCGGCAAGACCTATGAGATGCTGCGCGCCGCCCGACGCCGAAAGGCCGAGGGCGACGACGTCGTGGTCGGGGTCGTCGAGACCCATGGCCGCCGCGAGACAGAAAGCCTGCTGCGCGGTCTGGAGGTCATGGCCCGCCAGCCGATCGACTACCGCGCGCGGACCCTGATGGAGTTCGACATCGACGGCGCCCTGGCCCGGCGGCCGGATCTGCTGCTGGTCGACGAATACGCCCACTCCAACGTCCCCGGCTCACGCCATCCGAAGCGCTGGCAGGACGTGGAGGAGATACTCGCGGCGGGCATCGACGTCTGGACCACGCTGAACGTCCAGCATCTGGAGAGCCTGTCCGACGTCGTCCTGCGCATCACCGGCGTGCGCCAGCGCGAGACGGTGCCGGACGGCGCCCTGTCAAAAGCCCACGATATCGAGGTCATCGACATCACGCCCGAAGAGCTGCGCAAGCGGCTGGCCGAGGGCAAGGTCTACGTCCCTGAGACGGCGCGGCTGGCGTCCGAGAACTTCTTCAAGATCGAGAACCTGACGGCCTTGCGCGAGATGGCCCTGCGTCGCGCGGCCCAGACGGTGGACGACCACCTCGTCGCCGCCCTGCGCGAGAAGGGCGTGCCCGGCCCCTGGGCGGCGGGCGAGCGGATCCTGGTTCTGGTCGGCGGCGACGTCATGGCGGCGGATCTGGTGCGGACGGGGCGAAGGCTGTCCGACATCATGATGGACGCGCCCTGGACCGTGGCCCACGTCGATCGGCCCAGTGCTTCGGCCGCCGATGCGACGCGGGCCGCGCGTCTCGCCGACGCGCTGAAACTCGCCGAACAGCTGGGTGGTCGGACGGTGGTGCTGAGCGGCGACGATGTGGTCCGCACTGTCCTCGACCATGCCCACCGCAACAACGTCACCCAGATCGTGCTCGGCAAGGGACGAGACAGCCGTCTCAGCGAACTGTTCGGTCGATCGCTGGCCGCCGAGCTGCTGCGATCCTCGCGCGGCGCAGCGATCCACATCGTCACCGACCGACCGGGTGAGTCTGCCGCCTCGCCGACGCCCCGTCGCACACCACGCCTTGGAGACTGGCCCGGCTATGCCATCGGCGCCGCCTTCGTGGCCGTGGCCACCGGCTTGGCGCTCGTGCTCGACCAGTCGTTCGAACGGGTCGATCTGGGCGTGGTCTATCTATCCGCCGTTCTGGCGGCCGGGGTACTGTACGGCCTTCGCCCGGCGCTGGCGGCGGCGACGGCGGCCTTCCTGGTCTACAATTTTCTGTTCCTCGCGCCGCGCTACAGCCTGACGATCGGTTCTCCGACCGACATCCTGACCCTGCTGGTCTTCTGGGCGGTCGCCCTGGTCACCGGCTATCTGGCCGGGCGCGTCAAGGAACAAGCGCGACGTGCCCAGCGGCGCGCCTCCGCAGTTTCCGCCCTTCTGGCCGCCAGCCAGACCCTGACCGACGCAGACGGTGTGGCGGCCACCGCCAAGGCCCTGGCCGAACAGACGGCCGCCGCCGCCGGTGCCAGGGCGGTGGTTCTGCTTCCGGCCGGCGACGATATCGCTCTGACCGCCAGCGCGCCCGAAGCAGAGACTCTGGCTGCCGACGCCATGGCGGCCGCCCGCTGGGCCTGGGAGCACGGCGAACCGACGGGGCACAGCACCGGCACACTGCCGCAGACCCGCTGGACCTTCCGGCCGCTCCAGGGCGTGCGGGGCAGGGCTGGGGTCGCCGGGATAGAAGCCGAGGCCTTGGCGCCGGGCTCCGATGAGGAACGGCTAGCCCTCGCCCTGCTGGATCAGGGCGCCGTCGCCCTCGAACGCGCCCGTCTTGCGGGAGAGGCGGTCGAGACCGAAAGCCTTCGCCGCGCCGATCGTTTCCGGGGCGCGCTGATGAACTCGGTCAGCCACGACCTGCGTACGCCCCTGTCCACGGTGCTGGGCGCCTCGACCACCCTGATCGATTACGGCGACACGCTGAAGCCCGAGGTGCGCGACGACCTGCTGCTCAGCATCCGGGAAGAGGCCGAGCGCCTGAACCGCTATGTCGGCGACCTGTTGGACATGACGCGGCTGGAGGGCGGCGGCCTGAACGTCCGATCCGACTGGGTCGATGTGCGCGACGTTCTGAACGCCGCCGCCGAACGGGTGGCGCGTCGGCTGGAGACCCGCCGCATGACCCGCGACTTCCCGGCCCAGCTCAGCTTCGTCAAGCTGGACCAGGGCCTGCTGGAGCAGGCGGTCGTCAACATCCTCGAGAACGCCATCGCCTACAGCCCCGACAGCTCCACCATCGAACTGGCCGCCTATGAGGACCGGGGCTCGGTGGTCATCTCGATCGAGGACGAGGGCAAGGGCATACCGACCACCGAACTGGAGCGAATCTTCGACAAGTTCCGTCGGATGGAAGATCCCTCCGACCGATCAAAGGGCGCGGGCCTGGGTCTCGCCATTTCCAAAGGCTTCGTCGAGGCCATGGGCGGCCGGATCGCCGCCGCCAGCCCCATCGCCGATGGCCACGGAACCCGCATCCTCATCAGCCTGCCGAAAGCCATCCCCACTCACCGCGACCTGCTATAAGCCGCCATGTCTGCCATCCGCCCCGTCATTCTCGTCATCGACGACGAGCCCCAGATCCACCGCTTCCTGTCGCCGGCGCTCGACGCCGCCGGTTATGAGCCCAAGCGCGCGGACAGCGGGCATGAGGGGTTGCGCGGCGTCGCCCTGTGGTCGCCTGACGCCGTGGTGCTGGACCTCGGCCTGCCCGACATGGACGGCAAGGATGTCTTGACCCGCTCACGCGAGTTCTATGCCGGTCCGATCATCGTCCTCTCGGCCCGCGACCGGGAGGCAGAGAAGATCGCGGCCCTCGATCTCGGCGCCAACGACTATGTCGAGAAGCCGTTCGGCGTCGGCGAGCTCCTGGCCCGCCTCCGTGTCAGCCTGCGCGCCTCTACTCCGGAAGCCGTGGACCCGATCGAGGCCGGAGAAATCTCCATCGACCTCGAACACCGCCGCGTCCGTCGTGCCGGCGAGGTGGTCAAGCTGACCCCGAAGGAGTTCGAGGTCCTGGCCCACCTAGCCCGCCATCGCGGCAAAGTCATCGGCCACGGCGATCTCCTCACTGCCGTCTGGGGCGCGGCTCACGCCCAAGACACCCAATACCTGCGGGTGGTTGTCGGGCAGTTGAGACAGAAGCTCGAAGCGGACCCAGCGAGCCCCGCGCTACTACTGACCGAGCCGGGTGTGGGCTATCGGCTGGAAGCTTGAACGTCTGCTTCCCGGTATGGAGACAGAGTCCGCTTCTGGCGCAAACCTGCGCTTCGCCGCCCGAGTCGCCCACTTGACGAAACCCGCCTGGCCCAGCCTCATTCCAAAATGCGCGCCATCCTTCTCGCTCTGGCTCTTTTCGCCACCGCCGATCAGGCCCGGGCCCAGTCTCTAACTCCGGCCGAGCAGACGATCGTTACGACCGTAGCCGCCGAGCACGACCGCTCCATTGCTCTGCTCGAGCGATTGGTGAACCAGAACTCCGGGACGCTGAATCTCGTGGGCGTTCTGGCGGTCGGTCAGATGGTGGCCGCCGAGCTCGAGCCCCTGGGCTTTGATGTTCGCTGGGCTGATATGGCCGAGACTGATCGTGCTGGCCATCTGATCGCGACCCGGCAAGGTCCCGGACCAAACATCCTGCTAATCGGCCATCTCGACACGGTGTTCGAGCCCGACAGCCCGTTCCAGACGTTCTCGCGAGCGACGGCCGACGACGGGATGGATGAGGGAAAGGGGCCAGGGGCCGTCGACAACAAGGGCGGCCTGGTGGTGATGATCTCGGCGCTTCGGGCAATGGCCGCGGCCGGGACGTTGGATGACGCCAACATCACAATCGTGCTCAGCGGAGACGAGGAACGACCCGGCGTGCCGCTCTCGGTCAGTCGCCGCGATCTGGTCGAGGCGGGCGAAGTCGCGACCTACGCGCTGGAGCTTGAAGGCATGCCCAGCCCCGACGGCCACGACCTGGGCATCATCGGTCGCCGGGGCGTCGCCAGCTGGACCCTGACGACGACCGGGCGAGCCGGGCATTCGTCCGCTGTCTTTGACGACCAACTCGGCTACGGGGCGATCTATGAGATGTCCCGCATTCTCGACGCGTTTCGCCGGGACCTGCGAGAGCCGGCGCTGACGTACAACGTCGGTTTCATCGCGGGGGGTACGTCCGCCACGATGGACGGCGAAGGCTTCTCCGCCACGGTCTCGGGCAAGACCAACATCGTCGCCGGGACCGCGGTGGCGCGGGGCGACATCCGGGCGCAGACGCCGGAGCAGGACGCCCGTGTTCGCGTGCGGATGATGGAGATTGTCGCGGAACACCTGCCAGGAACGGGAGCCGAGCTTGTCTTCGCCGACGACGCCTACCTCCCCATGGCGCCGCGGGCGGAAAACCGCGAACTTCTGGCGCAACTGAACGCGGTCAACCGCGACCTCGGCTTACCGCAGATGGATGAGAGCGACCCCTCGGTCGGCGGCGCCTCCGACGTCGGCTTCGTCGCGGCTCGCGTCCCTTCGCTCGCCGGACGGGGAGCGGCCGGATGGGGGATGCACAGCGATGGCGAAACCGTGGACCTGGGCAGCCTCGTCCGCCAGGCGCAGCGCGCCGCGATCCTCATCGGGCGACTGAGTGCGCAGCCTCGCTAAGCGTCGGCGGCAGCCTCGGATCCGGCCCGTTGGCCGGCTTTCGGCGACGCCATCACCTTCCAAAGCTGGCGCAGCGAGGCCTCTCCAGGAGACTTCGCGATCACTTGGAGGCGGACGACGCCATAGCTTGGATGAGGGCGCGCCGGGGGGTGACGGCGGCCCCAACTCAGCAAAGTGCGCGAGCCGAAGATCGCCTGGTTCCTGTAGGCGGAAATCTGTCGATCCGTGGCGCGGTTTCCGGCTAGACTCGCGTCGATGAAATCAACCCTCGATCATCTTCCGGACCGCCAGCAGCAGGAGCTCGCGCACATCCGCACGACCTTGCTGACGGAATTCGAGGCAGCGCTTCGCAAGGGCGCGGGCGGCACCTCGGATTGGCGCAAGGGCGGCAAGGTCCTCAAGATCATCCTGTTCGGCAGCTATGCCCGCAGCGACTGGGTGGATGAGCCGGACAACGGCTACCTCTCGGACTTCGATCTGCTGATCATCGTCAGCCACACGAAGCTGACTGACATCGCCGACTACTGGTGGGAGGCCGAAAACAGGATCCTCCACGACCCTTCTGTCGGCCGCATCGTCAATATCATCGTCCATGATCTTGCTGAAGTGAACCGGGGTCTGGGCCGCGGCGAATACTTCTGGACTGATATCGTTCGGGACGGGGTGATGCTTTACGAGCTACCCGGCCATCCCCTTGCTGTCCCCAAGCCAATGACACCGCGTGACGGTTTGGAAATGGCGGAAAGCTACTTCGCGGGCTCCTTGCCGAAGATCGACAGTGCGCTCCGAACGGCCGATTTGCAGGCCCAAGAAGACAACACTCAGGTCGTCTGGCGGAGAGACCGGGCATTCATGCTGCACCAAGCGGTGGAGCGCGCTTACGCCTGCTTCCTACTCGTTCACACCTTCTACTTCCCGCGCTCTCACAACATCAAGTTTCTGCGCTCGCTCGCGGAGGACGTCGACAAGCGACTGATTGAGGCGTGGCCCCGCGAGCAACGCATCGACAAGCGGCGCTTCGAGACGCTCAAGCGCGCCTATGTCGAAGCGCGCTACTCCGACCAATACGACATCACGGTCGAGGACCTCGACGCCCTCGCGGAGAGCGTTCGTCGCTTGCGTAATCTCGTTGAGCAATCCTGCCGTGACCGCCTCGCAGAGCTGAGGGCCGCCGCGGGACGCTGAGGGAGCCGCTTTTCATCGAGGATCAGATCGGACAATCCGGACGCGCTTGATCGGTGCATGAATCCAACGGTCATCCGTCGGAGGCTCCATGTTCACCGCCCTTGTCTGCACCGCCATCCTCGGGCTCCTTCTCTTCGGTCTTGGACTGCTGATCTCGATCCGACGCTTTGTGACGAAGGACTTCTACATCGGAGCCGTCGGTCCGACCTCGTTCACGACCAAGCTGTCACGGGCCCACGGGAACACTGCCGAGTTCGCACCTTTCCTGGCGCTGCTTTTCCTGGCGCTTCCGCTGATCAGCGCCCCGCCGGCCTGGGCTGCGGCGGCGATGATCGGCGCCACGGTCAGCCGAGGGCTGGTGGTCATCGGCTTCCTCACCAGCGCCACCCTCGAACACATGAGCCTTGCGAAAGCCGCTGGGGCGATCGGCACCTATGGGTTCGGCTTGGCCCTGACGGCGGCTCTGTTCATCCGCTGAGGCGGTCGCATTTCGCCCGCTTGCAAACCCCGCCGCCTTGATTCAAGCTTTGAATGCGTCGTTTTCGAGCGGCGTCGAGGCTTGAGAACCTCGCTTGAGACGATCATCCATCTTCGCTCCGCAGCAGCGGTGTGGCCGGCGCGTATGTCCAGGCCCTCGGGACAAACTCTTGGGGGCTAAAGGCGTCGACGCATGCCTCAAGCATGGTCTCAACACCCGGTGCTTCGGCCGGGCTCGCCTCGTCATCTGGAGGCGAGCCCGTGTCGGATCGAACTGGTGGTGTGGGGGACAAGGAGGCCGATCACGGCCTCCACGATCTCTATCGCACCTATTCCGGTTGGCTGACCTCGCGGCTCCGGCGACGCTTCGGCGACGAGACCGAGGACCTGGCCCAAGAAGCCTGGATCCGGGCCGCGCCTTATAGCCGCAAGGGTCTGATCGAACACCCCAAGGCGCTCCTTCTCAAGATCGTCGACAACCTCGTCATCGACAGGGCGAGGCGGCGGGGGCCGGCCCCGCTGTCCGCCAGCGATCGGCTTGATCCCGATTCCCTCGTGGATCCCGCGTCGCAGATCGACATGCTCCTTCTCAAGCAGATCGTGATGACCATGCCGCCGCGACTTCAGGAGGTGTTCGTCTTGAGCCGTTTCGCCCATTTGGAGTATCAAGAGATAAGCGAGCGACTGAACATCCCGGTGACCACGGTCCAGTGGCGCATGATCAAGGCGCTCGAATACTGCGCAGCCCAGTTGCGGCTGTAGCCGATGGGGAACGCCATGAGCGACCCGCAGAGCGCGGCAAGCGTTGCGGACCGTGAAGCGACCGAGTGGCATGTCCGTCTCGGGGAACGGCCCGTGTCCGCCGACACGCTCCATGCGTTCAAGACGTGGCGCCAAACCGCTGGCAACGCCGAGGCCTATCAAAAGGTCGAGCGTCTGTGGCGGAGTACGGGATCCCTTTCATCGGATGGCGACATCCAGAACCTGACCCAGGCCACGCTGCGCACGTCGAGGGCACGAACGAAGCGCGTCTGGTCCAGACGGCTCTTGCCCGCTGCAGTCGTGCTCGTCCCCGTGGCAGCCGTGGCGCTTGCGCTGCTCTTTTGGCTGCCTACGCGAGGCCTCTACGAGACGGAGATCGGCGGCCAACGGGTCGTCGCGCTCGACGACGGGACACAGGTCAGGCTGGATACGGATACGCGGATCAGGGTGCGGTTCGCCTCGGGCGAACGGCGGATCGTGCTCGAACAGGGCCAGGCGCTGTTCACCGTCGCCCACGACGCGACCCGCCCCTTCAGGGTCGAGGCCGGCGGCACGGAGGTCACGGCCTTGGGGACGGTCTTCGATGTCAGGCGCGAGTCCGACGGCGCGCGCGTGACCCTCGTCGAGGGATCGGTCGCGGTCACCGATGTGCAGGCCGAGACCCGCAACTGGCGCCTCACCCCGGGTCAACAGGTCCAGACGTCGCGTCGCGATCCTTCGCCAGTGGCAGTCGATGCGACCGTCGAGACCAGCTGGTCGCAGGGTCACCTTGTCTTCCGAGGCACGCCGCTTCGCGAGGCCGTCGCCGAGGTCAATCGCTACCTTCCGGACAAGATCGTACTGGCGGCCGGACCTGCTTCGGAGGTTGCGGTCAACGGCTCCTTCGCCACGGGCGACCGGGACGCCTTCGTCGCGGCCGTCTCGGATCTCTTCGATCTGAGCGCCCAGCCGCTGGCCGACGGCGGGGTCCGCCTCACCGCGCGATCCGTCGGCGGATAAAAATTTCGGGTCCCAACTCAGATGACGTGATGTCGCTGCGTCTCCTGTTCGACGCGCCCTTGCGTCGGAGGGGACCTTGCTCATGACCATCTGCACCCGAAGCCTGCTTGCCGGCGTCGCACTCGTGCCCATCGTCGCCGTGGCGTTCGCCACCGACGTCCAGGCGCAAACGGCCCGTGAGTTCAACATTTCCGGGGGTTCGCTGGACGCGGCGCTGATCGCCTACGCCCGGCAGGCCAATGTGCAGATGCTCTACACCGCCGACCTCGTGGCCGGCCTGCGGACGCCGGGACTGAGCGGCAGGCACGAGCCGGACACGGCGCTGGATCGCCTGCTCGCCGGTAGCGGCGTCGTCTGGTCTCGGAGTCGGCCGGGCGTGATCGTCCTTCGTCGGGCTTCGGCGCAGCAGGCGGCGACCGACGACGCCACCGTCATCGATGAGGTCATCGTCACCGGGACGCTTCTGAGAGGGCCGGGTGAATCGCCGTCCCCCGTGACCGTGATTTCGCGCGCGGACCTCGACCGACGCGGTGACGCCACGGTCGCCGACGCCCTCGTCCGATTGCCTCAGTCCTATTCGGGGAATGCGACCCCCAACAGTTTGCTGCTGGGTGCGGACTCGCTCGGGAGCAACACCTCGACGGCGACGGGCGTAAACCTGCGGGGACTCGGAGCCGACGCGACCCTCGTTCTGGTCAACGGGCGACGGCTCGCGGGCACCGGGATGAAGGGGGAGTTCGCCGACGTCTCGGCGATCCCGGGCGGGGCGGTCGAGCGTGTCGATGTGCTGCTCGACGGAGCCTCCGCCCTCTATGGATCGGACGCGGTGGCCGGCGTGGTCAACGTCATCCTGCGACGGAGCTATGAGGGCCAGGAAACCCGGCTGCGCGCGTCTGCCGCGGAGGGCGGGGGCGAAGACCTGCTGGCGTCCCATCTCTTCGGGACGCGGTGGGACACCGGCTCGGCGCTCCTATCCTACGAGTATCAGCATCAGTCGGCGCTGAACTCGGCGGACCGCGACTACACCGCCACCGGCGATCTGACGCCCTGGGCCGGCACGGATCGCCGCAGCTTCTACGGCCCGCCCGGCAGCATCGTCGTGTTTGACGCATCGCGCGGCGCGTACCGCAGCACCTATGCGATCCGGCCGGGGCCCGACGGCACGGCGCGAACGCCGTCGGATTTCGAGGCGGGCGGCGCCAACCTCGGCAACCGCCGGGCCGACGTCGACATCCTCCCGCTCCAGGAGCGCCACAGCGCTTATGCGAGCGTCCGCCAAGACCTCGGTTCGCACATCGAAGTGTCCGCCGACGCCCGCTTCAGCCGGCGGACGTTCGAATACGCCAACCTCGCGCCCGTGAGCATTCTCACCATCGGACGCAACAACCCCTTCTTCGTATCGCCGACCGGTTCGGCCTCCCACCTGATCGCCTACAATTTCATCGGCGACCTCGGTCCGACCGAGAGCTACGGCATGTCGCGCAGCCTCGGCGGGACCGCCGGGATCGAGATCGCGCTGCCGAGGGACTGGACGCTGGAAGCCTACGGCGCCTTCGCCGAGGAGCTCAGCGAAGGCGGCACGAACAACCAGCTTAACAGCACCTTCCTCGCCGAAGCGCTGGGCAACGCCGTCGACAATCCGGCGACCTCCTACAACGCAGCCCGGGACGGATACTTCAATCCCTTCGGGTCGGGCGGGGCCAACGGCGACGCGGTTCTGGATTTTATCTCGCAGGGCTACACCTGGTCCCGCTACCGCAGCCGTATCAGCTCCGCCAATCTGATGCTGGACGGCTCACCCCTGAGACTGCCGGGCGGGGACCTCCGGATTGCGATCGGCGCGTCGTTCCGGCGCGAGGAGTTCAACCGTCGCAGCCAGAACTTCGCTTCGGGCGTGGCTCCGGTCATCACCATCGGCGACCCCCAGGTCCGCGACATCGGCGCCGTCTTCATGGAGGTGCGGGCGCCGCTGGTGGGCGAGGCCAATGCAATGCCCGGGATCAAGCGTCTGGAGCTTACCCTGGCGGGGCGCGCCGAGGACTATGACGACGTCGGCACGACCTCCAATCCCAAGATCGGCCTGATCTGGCAGCCCTCGGACCCGTTCACGGTTCGCGCCAGCTGGGGGACGTCCTTTCGCGCCCCCGCCCTCACCGAAGTCTTCGATCGGGTCCAGCTCGGTCCCCTGACCGTGTCCGACTCCGGGGTCAGCCGCGTGGCGATCCTGCAGTCCGGCGGGAATACCGACCTCGAACCGGAAACGGCCGATAGCCTCACCCTCGGGGTCGAATGGGCGCCCCGGCCCGGCATGCGGTTCAGCGCGGGCTATTTTGACATCCGTTTCGAGAACAAGATCGGTCGACCGGCGCTGGAGAACATCACCAGCATCCTCGTCGATCCGAGCCTGTCGCCGTTCGTCACCCGTCTCACGCCCGGGAATGCGGCCGATCTGGCTCGCGTCCAGGCTTTCCTCGCCGACCCGCGCTTCGTCTCGCCAACCCTTTATCCGGCGTCGTCCTACTCGGTGATCCTCGACGGCCGATGGGCCAACACCGGCGAACTGAACGTCGAGGGGATCGATCTGGCGGGCAGCTACGACTTCGACGTAGGAGACAACGCTTTCGGTCTCTCCCTCTCGGCATCCTACCTGCTGGACTACAGCCGTCGGGTGACCCCGGTGGCCGTTCGCGAGGACGTTCTCGGGTTGGTGGGCTTCCCCGTCGATCTCCGCGCCCAGGCCGCCGCAACCTGGACGCGCGGGGACTGGTCGACGCGGATCGGCGTCAACCATGCCGCCGACTACCGCGACGCGGCGGGGCGGACCATCGACGCCTTCACGACCGCCGATCTTCAGCTGCGCTGGGCGGGGGTCGGAACCGGATTGGCCGAGGGCGTCGAGGTGGCCCTGACGATCCAGAACGTCTTCGACGCGGACCCGCCCTTCTATGACTCCCCGCAAGGCTTCGGCTTCGATCCGGGGCAGGCGGGTCCGCTTGGCCGGGTCGCGGCGTTCCAGCTGATCAAGCGCTGGTAGGCCGTCATGCCCCGAGCTGCTTCGAGCGTACGCCAGACGGCGTCCGCAGGACGCCGCGCGCGTTCGCGCGCATTTGTCGCCGCCTCGGCCTTCATCCTACTGTCGGGCGCGGGATGGGGTGCTGCCGCGCAGATCCCACAGAACGCTCCGGCGGGAGTTGAGGTCGCCACCGGATCTCCCTCGCCCGCAACACCGGGTCGTCCCTATCGCACGGATGACATGCTCGCGGCGGAGTCCTTCGGCAACGCCACCATCGATCCGACGGGGCGGTGGGCGGTGTTTGAACAACGCGCGCCCTACGACCAGGCGACGTCGTTCGAGTTCGGTCTCCGCAACCCATGGACCGTGAGCCGTCTGAAAGTGGTGGATCTGGCCTCGGGCCGGCCTGCTGAGAGCCTCCTTCGGCCGGAGGAGAGAGACGGCCACGTCCTGGGGCCCTGGTCGCCGTCCGGGCGCAGACTCCTGATCTTCCGTCTCAGAGATCACCGGTGGCAGGCCGGGGTCGTGGAAATGTCGGATCGGACGGTCCACTGGTTTTCCCTGTCGCCGGAGCTCTCTGTCTTCGGGGAGGCGGCGCAATGGCGTTCGGACGACGAGCTCCTGCTGCTGGTGAGACCCGATGGATCGTTGCCGCAATGGTTGGCCAGCGGTGCGCGAGGCAGGCGAGCGCTCGAGGCGCGCTGGCGTGCGACGGACGCCGGTGGACCGGCGCAGCGGACCTCCCTCGGCAGCGGCGCCTTCGCCGGCGACATGCCCCAGCCTCCGCAGAACCAGGCGGTCAGACTCGACGTTCGTTCAGGCATCGCCACCCCGCTCGCCGCAGGCTGGTTCTACGACCTCGAACTCTCCCCGGACGGAGATCGCCTGGCGCTGGTCGAGACCGCCACGGCGGCGACCTTCGACCCGACAACAGCGTTCGAGCCGCAGGCCATTGATCGGGAGCGAAGGCTTCGCATTGCCGACCTGCGGACGGGCGCCGTGACCTCGCCGCTGGGCGACGCCGATATCGCCCCGAGCCTGCTGGCCTGGTCGCCGGCCTCGGATCGTCTGCTGGTGTGGGCGCGCGGCGCCGAAGGATGGGAGGCCGGCGACCTTCTCGGCGTCGACCCGGACGGTGACGCCGTGCAGCGCTACGATCTCGGCGGTCTCAGGCCCTACACCGGCGGCGGGGTGGCCACATTCAACAGCGTCTATGCGGACTGGCTGGGAGACTGGCCTGTCCTCTTCGCCCACACCGCGACGGGCGAGCGCAACGACTGGCACCGGCTCGGACGCCAGGGCGCCGTCAACCTGACGGCGGCGCTCAGTCCGCCGTCCGTCGACATCGGGGCCATCGACGGGGAGCGGCTATTGCTGGTCGCCGGAGGCCGCCCTTGGGCCGTGACCGTCTCTGGCGAAGCCGCGCCGATGGTCGCTCCGACCGGCGTCGTGACCGGCTTCGACGGCGCAGGCTATCTGGAGTCGCAGCGACGCCAGCGGAACTCTCCACCCCGGCGGGGCTGGATGGCGGTGCGCCTGTCCGATGGTGCGATCGCCCGCCCGGACCTCGATCCTGACGTGATGGCGACGGGCGACGCCTTCGTCTCCGGCGTCTACGCCGGCGCCGACGGCGTCATCGTCCGCACCGTGGAAAACGGGGTCCAGACCTTGCGCCTTCAGCAGCCGGGTCGCCCCGACCGGACACTGTCGATGATCAACGCATGGATGGGAGAGATCGACTTCCCCGAGCCCGAACGGGTCCGCCATCGGGGGGCGGACGGCGTAGAGCGGTTCAGTTGGCTCTATCGCCCCCGGCAGTGGCGGGGGGAGAAGACGCCTCTGGTCGTTCTCTCCTACCCAGGCGGCCCTGCGGCCGCGCCGTCGGAACCCGCCGCGCTCAACGCCTGGGCCAACCCCCAGCTTGTCGTCTCCGGCGGATATGCAGTGCTGATCCCGATCGTGCCTCTCGACCGGGAGAAGGAGCCCGCGGAGGACTACGCTGAGGATGTCCTGGCGGTGGTCGACGCCGCCCTCGCGCAGTACCCGGATCTGGATCCGGACCGCGTCGCGCACTGGGGACACAGTTTCGGCGGCTATGCTGGGTTGGTCGCCGCCACGCAGACGGACCGGTTCAAGGCCATCATCTCCGTTGCGGGCCTGTCAGATCTTGCGACCGCCTGGGGCGAGTTTTCTCCCGCCAACCGGGACAATCCGGAGTTCGGACTCTCCTTGCGCCAGCGCATCGGATGGGCCGAGGAAAGCCAGGGGCGAATGCGCGCGCCGCCCTGGACCGCGCCTGACCTCTATGTCCGGAACAGTCCCCTGTTCGGCGCGGACCGGATCTCGGCACCGGTTCTTCTCGTCCACGGTGACCGCGATCTTCTGCCGAGCACCCAGTCCGAGATCATGTTCTCGGCGCTCTGGCGACAGAACAAGGATGCACGGCTTCTCACCTACTGGGGCGAGGGCCATCACCTCTGGAGCCCGGACAATATCCGGGATCTTTACACGGAGATCGTGGCCTTCCTCGACCGCACCCTCAGCTCGGGCGAGGTCCCGCCGGTACTCAGACCCCAGCCCCGATCGCCTCCCAGCGCCGGACCCAGCTCTCCATCACTGCCGCCATCGTGAAGTCCGGGACGCTGCCTTTCCAGAGCAGACGGTCAGGGTCGAGGAGGGCTTCCGTACGACCCCGGTCGATAAGTCCGCGCGCAGCGAGGCGACCCCCGAGCAGGTGGTCTCTCAGGAACGGAATGCTCGCGGCCGCCTGGCGCCCGAAGTAGGCGGTCATCTCACCCTTGGATCGCCTGTGCAGGATTTCGGGCGGCAGTCTGTCGGCGAAGGCCGCGCGCGCCAGCCTTCGATCGGCCCGACCGTCGTCGGTGAGGAGGGGAACGGACAGTCCGAGCGCCAGTTCGACAACGGGCTGAGCCAGAAGCGGATGGATCAGGTCGGCAGCCTCCGTTCGGCGGCACTGGCTCTGATAGGCCAGGCCCGCCGCCACGGATTCGATCTGGAGACGTTTGGCCGGCGGGACCGTTTCCAGCCCGCGTAGCCACGGATGCAGATCCCTTTCTGCATCGTGCGAAACGCTCTCCGGATTGAAGATGGACAGTCTGCGTGCCGACCGGTCGAGCGGAGCGCGTCGCGGTGTGCTCAGGGCGGTGCGCAGAAGGGACCAGGTCGATCGGCGTGTCCACCGCGCCAGTTGCGGTAGTGCGGGGCTGAACACAGCGCCGAGACCCCGCTCGCGAAGGACGTCGGTGAAGATGTCCGGAACCCCCATCTGGAAGAAGACCCCGTCGCCACCCTTCCCGGTCAGGAGGGCGTCGACGCCGGCCTCCCGGCAGGCTTCCGCGACGGCCGTGTCGAACGAGTAATCTCTTCCATTCACTCCGGGTCTGGGACCTCGAGCGGTGACCTCGAACCCTTCCGTCGTCATCGGCCTGATCGCGCGTTGAACGCAGTGCGGTTCGAAGCCGAGGCGATCTCCGAGGGTTCGAACGAACCGACGCTCGTCGCCTTCGGCGAACGGGCCGAACATGTTGAACCAGAGGTGCGGGGTCGCTCCCCCAGCCTGAAAGCCGCCGGCGACAATCGCAGAATCGAGCCCGCCGGACACTTCGACGCCCGGCCGTTCGATGACCTTGGCGAAGGCGGCGAGGCAGCCGTCGATCCGGCCTCTCAGCCAGGCTGCGGCTTCGCGGGGATCGGAGGTGACCGAGGCGGTGAAGTCTACCGGACGCCACAGCGGAGTCGTTCGCCGGGCGTTGAGATCGGTCAGGTCGCCGGCCTCGGCGACCCTGATCCCGATCAACGGACTGGCCGCGGTCGCATTGATGGGGTCGCGCAGCAGACCGCCCACCACGTCCCAGTCGATCTGGACCGGCGGCGCGGCGCTTTCCAGCAGCCAGTCGGAGAGTTCGGAGGTGACGACCTGGACACCTTCGTACCGCCAGGCCGCGCATTCATGGGCGCCGGAAGGGTCCCGCAGGATCTGGCGGACCTGGCCTCGCGGCGTCCTGAACATCCCGATGTACCGCCCCCAGTACCGCCGGATCAGGGCGCGTGCGCGGTCGGCGTCGTCGCCGTGCGTCGGGATAGGGGTTCGATCCCCGTCGAGGGCATCGAACAGGTCGCCGAGGACGAGCAGATGCTCGCCGGCGGGATGGTGGACCGCCAGGGGCCTCGGCCCCTTCGTGCCGAGCCACGCCTGCTCCATGACCTGGACCGGGACAAACCCTCGGGCCTGGGCTTCAGCCACAAGGCCTTCGGCGAGAGCAAGGTTGCTGGTGTCGGACCAGGCGAGATGCAGAAAATGCCCCACCTCAGACGACCATGATCGGGGTGTAGACGGCGACCCGGTCCGGCTCGTCGTCGAGCACCGCGTCGCCGACCTGCAGCCAGCAGTGGGCGGAAAATGGCCAGGTGCGAACCCCGAACACCCATCGCACGTCTCCGCCTGCGTCCCGGATCAAGGTCCTCAGCAGGTGCGCCCGGTAGAGGCAGGCGCCCTGTCCCGGCGCCCAAGGCAGGAGGCGCACGAAGGCCGCCGTCAGACGGGCGACCTCCTCTTCGGACAGGCTCGAGGAGGGGGAGCGCCGGCGGTGCGTGGCGAGCAGACTCGCGAGGGATCGGGATTCGAAATTCCGTCCCTCGCGCCACCAGGACCACCAGAACCGCGTGGTCGCAACCACATCGATCGCAGGCGACGGCGGCAGGGGAAGGGCTCGGGTCGGCGCCGGCGGCGCGACGGCCCGGGTCTCACCCGAGGGGCCGAGAAACCCGCCGTCCCGAAGTTGCTCCAGCACGGGTTCGGGGGCGACGATAAGGTCGCCACGGACTTGTATCACCGTTCCGGCGCCGGGCAGGCAGCTGTAAGCGTCCGTCCGTTCATCGAGCACAATGACGTCTTCATCGACGACAGCAAAATGCAGATGCTCCCAAAGGTGGGCGAGAGCGCTCCCCGGCTCGGCGACGAAGGGCGTGGGGGAATCGAAGGTCTGGTTCTCCATGAGGCACGCGCGCGGCGGCTGGGGACGAGCGCCGCAAAAGGCGTTCGTCCCCGAGGCCGTCAGGCCCCGCCGTCGTACGGCATTTCCTCGTGTTCGAGGGGCGGGCCGATCACCGCGCCCCTCGTCAGAACAGTGACGGGACCGAGGTCGATCAGTCGGATCTGAGCGATGCCAGTCATGAGAGCCTCCAGGTTGTGAGGCCGCAGGATTGCGGCAGCCTATGGAGCCGCTCCGAAGCCGGCGGTCGCAATCTATATCTGTCGTGTATTTGAGCCTTGTCGATCGGACAGGAGCGAATGCACAAACGTCGCCGCGACGGCTGTCGGGCGACCGGTCATCCTCAATGTGGGGCAAGACGAGCGCCGCGAACGACGCTCGTCCCGGGCGATCAGGCCACGCCGTCGAACGGCGTCTCTTCGATCTCCAGCGGCGGCCCGACGATGGCGCCCCGGGTGAGGGCGGTGACGGGTCCGAAGCCGATCAGTCGGATCTGAACGGTGCTGGTCATGGTAGCCTCCATTCGCAAGTCGCCGCGGATTGCGGCAGGTCATGGAGCGCCCGCGGTGACCCCAGCGGCAATCTATATCTGTCGTGTATTTCAACTGCTGCGGCTCAGACCTCATCTTCCGGCGGTTTGCCCGCCAGACGGTCGCGGCCCGCGTCGAGCCAGGACTCGGTTTCCTCGCTCTTGGCCCGGTTCTCTTCCTCCAGCTTGCGGAAGGTCTCGGTGAAGGCCTCGATCAGGGCGCGGGGATCGAGCGTCAAAAGCCGGTCTCCCATCTTCCGGACGAACTCGCCCAGGGCGATGAGGAAGATCAGCATGAGCTTGCTGTCAGCCGTCTGACGCGCGAACTCGATCGAGCCGAGCGAAGGGCCGAGCAAGAGCGACCACGGGTCGCAGTTCGTCGCGACGGCGAACCGGTGAACGTAGTCGAGGTTCACCCGGCCAGCGCCGGCTTCAAAGTATTCGTAGGTGCGAAGCGGCAGGTTCATGGCGGTCGCCACCTGCTGGGCGGTCATGTTTCGGGCACGCCGCACCGTCCGCGCCGCCAGACCGATCAGCCGTGCATCACTCAACTTTTCTGGTGGATCGGAAAGCATAGGCGATTCGACCTTTCACCACTGAAGGTGCTGTGTTGGGTGTGTCGAATCAATGCAGGCGTGTGCGACTTTTTTGAATGGTTCCGGAGCGAGACGAAGAACCCGCAAGAAATCGGCGGGGCGCGCGCCAGAGCATGGCGGCCTGTCCGAAGAAGATTTTCGCAGACGAACTCGCCGGTCTGGGGAACGATGCTTGGGTGGACGATCAGGGGGCGGACCGGGGTCCGAGCAGATCGGAATCTGAACATGGCGCGTAATCGCGACCCGTTCACCCAGGCGCTGTCGTCTTTGCGTGAGCGTATTCATTCGGGAGCCCTGGCCGGCGGGTCGCCGGTCATTGTTCAGGACGAGGCCCGGCGGCTGCGCCTGTCGACCACGCCGATCCGAGAGGCTCTTGCTCGGCTGAGCGGAGAAGGACTGGTCGAGCGTGCGTCGACCGGCGGTTATGTCACCCTGCGGCTGGACGCCACCGCAGCCCGTGACCGTTGGGCGATGCATGGCCACTACGTCCGCATCGCCGTCGAGGTGAACCTGCGCGCCCTCGGAGCCGTGCGTCCGCCGGCGCCCGCTTACGAACACGGTCGTCCCATAGCGGCCGTGAACCGGCTGTTCGCGACCATCGTCTGCAGCGCCGGCAATCAGGCCTTGTGGGACGGATTTCAGAAGGTGAGCGGACAGCTCGATCTGGTGCGCCGCCATGAGGCGACCCTGTTTGACGATCTCTGTGACGAGGCGATAGGGCTCTATACCGCCTACAATGAGGAGGCCGCGCCCGCGTTCGCTGCGACCGTCGGGCGCTACCATGACCGGCGCATCGGGGCGGCTGGCGCACTGGCCGCTCTGGTCTTCGCCGGCGTCGGGCCTCGGGAAGAGGTGGCGCGAAGTGGGACGGAGTGAGGGGATCAGGCGGCCTCGATCACCAGGATCGTTGTGCGTGAGCAGCGGCGCTCGTGATAGGATTCCAGCAGACCCAGGAGCGCCGGGATCCGCCCGTCGACGATCACCTCCACCATGGTCCTTACGGTCGTGCCGTCAGTTTCTTCATGGATGCGCTCGGCCTTGAGAACGGCCTTGAGCCGGTCGACGACACGTTGATGGGCCAGCACAAGCGCGGCGTTGGTCGACTGGTTGATGATCGCGTCGAAAAGGGCCTGAACGCCGTCGAGCGGATCGACCGCAACGGCCGCCTTGCGCAAAGGTGTGAGCCCGCGGGGGTAGAGGGTCAGCGCGGCGTGGAGATAGGCGAGCTGGAGTTCGAACAGGTCGATGATCTCCGCCGGGCTCAGCGACGGGTAGAAGTAGCCGCGTCCGCGTCTGCGCTCGATGAGCCCTTGTCCCGCGAGACAGGCCAGGGCTTCCCGGACCGGCGTGGCGCTCAATCCCACCTCCGCCGCCAGCTCCGTCACCACGATCGGCTCGCCCGGAACAAACCGGCCCGCCTCGGCGAACCGCTTTAGAGCACCCAGAGCCGCTCCATAGGGGTCTCGTGGTTCGGAAGTCTGCATGACGCCCTCGACTGAACAATGGGCGGACCGGGAAACGGGGGGAGGCCGATCCGATTACACAAGTTAGTGCAGATATATTTGATGCAATGCAAGGTTATATTTTGACCGCCAATAGATTGCGTGTGACCCGCAACTTTTTTGCGGACGATCACCGAACTTCTTGCGTATTGGGAGCTTCGGAGGGCGTCGTTCTACTCCGGTCGTGTGATAGTCTGTCCAGAGACAGCAACTGGGGGGCGAAGTCGGTCCTGTTCCGCGATATCTGGCGTTCGCGCGGTCGGCCCAATGCCGACCCCCGCCCATTCAAGAGGACCGCGCCCGCATGACCCAACGTTTCGAGACGCAGATCCAGTTCACATGCCCGGATTGCCACGCCCTGGCGGTCACGAGCGCGGAGGTGCCCGAGCCGGACTGGAGCGCAGCCGAAAGCATGTCGGACCTGAACTCCGAGGGCGAAACCGAGGTCGAATGCCCCCACTGCGAAACCGTCTTTGAGGCCTATGTCGTGAACAGCGCAGGCAGTTGCGAGGTCAGGCTCAACGCCCATCCTGAGACGGCGGTTTCGGCGGATGTCGCCTTCTACTCTCCCGAGGAGGATTGGTCCGACTACGCTCTCCCGGAAAACCCGCTCTCAATCTGGGCGGAGTCGTTCGAGCAGGCGCAGGCCTATCTCGATGCCCACGGCTCGGACGACGGCGGCGCCCTGATCAATCGGATGGTCTTCTCTCAGCACGTTGCGGCTCTCGAAGCCTTCCTCGGCGACACGCTTCTCAAGGAAGTGCTGGGCGACGAGAAGCGTCTGGGGCGGCTTCTCGCCGGCGACAAGGAACTGGCGAAGGAAAGGTTCACCCTGGCGGAGATCCAGGAAAATCCCGGCCTGATCCGAGACAGGGTCGGGGCCTATCTGGCCGACATCCGCTACCACAACCTCGCGAAGGTCGACACGCTGTACCGGATCGCTCTGGAGGTCGAACTCCTCAAGGAGCAAACACAGAGGGAGAAGCTGTTTGTCGCGATTCAGCATCGTCACGACTGCGTCCATCGAAACGGCCGCGACAAGAACAACGAGAAGCTGACGGTCTTCACCAAAGCCTATGTGACCGAAACGGCTGAACTCTTTCGGGCCCTGATCGAGAGGGTCGACCTGGCGCTCTCGCCCTTTTGAGTGACGGCTGGGCGGCGCGCCGCTCCTGTCGGCGGTCCCGGTCCGTCGATCAGGTGCAAACGTTCGGCGCCCACGTCACCTCACCACGCACCCACGGCCTCGGTCGGCCATTCTCCGATGATCGCGCGTCGCCTGCACAACCGCGCCGCACGACGCCGGGAAGGGCTTCGCGCGAGCGGAATTCAGGGCCTCCGGATTGGCCGATCCGCTGCGATCGTGCGCGGGTTACGGCGCGCGACAACGATGATGTGCCGCAGGTCGGAAAGCTTATGCAGAAACCCTTGAATCCGTGGGCGGGATGCCACCGGGATCGTCGAGAGCACGACATCGAGAGGCAGTTCGAGGGGTGGGTAACCCGAGGCTTGTTGAGGGGCGTGGGTCTTGAGGACGACGCCGTGCGCCTGGCTCGCCGCCCAGGCCCCTTCAAGCAGTCCAAGCCAGTTCATGGACACCACGCGCCCTGTGCGGCCGGCCGCGATTTCCTTTACCCCCGCGGTCGCAAGCGCACGCATGCGCTCGCCCTCTTCGCCATCGACCGAGAGCCGATCATTCTGCGGCAGCTCTCGGACGTGTCCCAGGGTTCGTTCGATCAGGACGCCGGCGATCATCGGCTCCAGCGCCTGACGGACAGTGTCTTCAGAGGCGAGAACGCCGTGAGGCTCGAGCAACTGCAGTGCGAGCGCCAGCTCGGGAACGCGAGCCTGCATCATCGCGGTCCGCAGAGGCGCCAGGTTCGACGGATCGATCTTCAACGATCCGCCGATCAGTCGGATCGGCAATGTCCAGTAGGTTGAAGGAATGTGCTGGATGAGCGGGTTTGGTCCGCCGAAAGCATCGATCAAAAGGCGGATGTAACTCGGCCGGAGCGAGCCCTGCGCCGAGACGAAGGTTTCCGCCCAGGCGCGGAGGCGGGGCTGGTTTTCGGGGGTCTGGAGAAACTCCAGAACGCCCTCCTGCGCGAGGGTCCCGTAGAGGACATGGTCGCCTGCCTGCGGCGGGCAGCTCAACATCCGGGAGGCCACGAGGAATTCGGCGAACGACCGGTGCGGGAAATAATAGATGTCGCCGGCTTTCCGCTCCAGGAAGGCCCCGGCGAGATACTCCCGACGCTTGTGTTCGACCTCGTGCGCGTCTCCATCCGGCAAGTCCGCGAGAAGGTCCGATGGAATGACCTCCGCGACGAAGCTCGTTGCTGCGGCCCGATCTCTCCAAAGCCAAAAGGCGAGTTCGGCCAGGAAACGAAGTCGATCTTTCTCGCCGATGGGGGTGCGGGCGGGCTTCTCGGCCTCACGGCGCGCCAGCGACTGAAAGAACTCATCATAAAGCGACCAGCGCGACGGGCTTCGGCGCAGTCGGGTCAGATCCTGTTCGCGGTCCGCCGCCATTTCGGCGAGGATTTTCAGATGGACGGGGCGTCCGAAAACCGCAGGGTCCGCCGCCGCGAGTTCGGACACCTCCTGGCGACGCTTGTCGACCCACTCCGCATCCGCACCCCCATCGCCCGAGGTTCCGGCCTGATAGGCCAGAAAGCCGGCGATGAAGAGATCGCGCTCCGCGTCGCTGAAATCGGCGAGGCGGTACTCCCTGAACTCGGGCCAGCCCGGCAGCTTGCGCCAGCGATCCTGCGCAGGGATGCGCCCTTTCAGTACATAGTGGTGTTCGGCGTCGGTGGTGAATGCGGAGGGGCGGCCCAGCAGAACCACCTTCGCCCCCGGTGTGATGAGCTGATTGAACTGACCGACCTGCGCGCGGAACTCCGAGAAGGACATCGCGTGCTTCATCTCGTCGAAGCCGTCGAGGACGATCAGGAAACGGCCCTTGCTGTTGAAGTCCAGGAAGCGGGTGAAGTTGTATCCCCGGACATTGTGCTGACTCGTCAGCATCGCGCCGAGGAAGCCCTCCAGATCGCTGTAGCGGGACAGCCCGCCGAGCTTGATCAGGATCGGACGGCGAGCGCTGGGATCCGTCAGAGCCTGCGCCGCCTGCTGCGTCACGAGGCGTTTGGCGAAACTCGATTTGCCGGCCCCGTAACCGCCGAGGATCGCCAGCGGCGTGGGGTCTTCCGTAGCCAGCCATGCCACGACCTCGTCGATCAGACCGACGACCTCGCCTTCGGATTCGGCCATGTCGGCATCATACGCGACCTCGGCGGCTCGGGCCTCGATGTAGAACCGGCTGAGCCCGCCCTCCTCAAAGGCGGCCGCCATCGCCTGGGTGTGAGGTCGCAGGCCCAGCACCTCGTCTTCCAGCTCCCAGATCGTGCGGTGCCGCATCGGCGGGCGGGTATCGAGATAGGCCTGTGCGCCGGGAGCCAGACCGTGACGGGAGATGACCAGAAGCTTGGCCGGCCGCACTTCATCCAGAACCGTCTCATAGTCCGACCAGATTGCTTTGAGGTCGTCCCGATGGAGGGGGCGCGCGTAGTCCTTCGCCTCAAGGATGATCGTCTCGCGGCTTCCGAAGTCGTCTCGCTCGAAAACGCCGTCGACCTTCTTTCCAGCGATCAGGATCTCGGTGCGGCCGTTTCCGTAGAGACCGCTGAGGTAGTTCGCCGCCTCGTTCCGAAGAGCGGAGCCCGGGTTCCGGTTCTCATTCTGGATTTCGAACGCCGTCAAGACTTCCCCCGATCCGCCGGAGTGATTCCAGCGGCTTGAACGAGGGGCGATGATACCCGCATTGCGCGAGTGTTCCAGAGTCGTTCGCCTGCGCCAGGTGCGGTCGCGGACGTCTCGTGGAGCGAAGAAAGTCGTCTTGACTTGCCCTCTGGGCGCTGGTCTGGAGAGGGAAGGGCGACACCTCGAAGACGGGCCGACACGACTATGACGCTCGATATCCGGGGCAGCATCAAGAATACGAAGCTCAGTACGAACCCCTATGTTGTGTTCGAGGAACTGATCTCGAATGCCATCGACTCCTACCTGATCCGGAAGGATGCCGAGCCTTCGGCGCCGGCGCTCGATGTCCGTGTGGACGTGGTGTTCAGGACGAGCGATCTGTTCGGCGAGCTCGAGGTGATGTCGGTGCGCTGTCGCGACAACGGTTGCGGGCTCGGTGACGATCAGCTGAAGGCGTTCCTCACCAAGGACACGTCATACAAGGACGACCTGCACATCGCCGGGATCGGCAAGTGTAAGGGCGCGGGGCGCATTCAGTATTTCCACTACTTCGGTTCGCTATCGATCGAGAGCACGTTCAGGCGGGGCGGGGAGGCGATCCATCGTCGCATGGATTATGCCGAGCCGACCAAGCAGATCGATTTCGAGGACTTCTCGGAAACGCCCGGCGCTGAGACGGTTATCGGCACGGCGCTGTCGCTCGGCGCCTTCAAGGAGACGGCGCGGCCGCGCTTCGCGGGGGCGGCCCCCAGCACGCTCTTCTCCGCTGCAGCGCTGAAGCGTCAGATGCTCATGGCCTTCCTCCAGCGTCTCGTCGGGCTGGATGAACGCCTGGGGGATTTCGGCATCGCCTTTGTGACCCGCCATGGCGACGGCGACGCCAACACAGAAGTGCTGAAGCGGGCCGATCTTCCGAAAGTGACCGCGACACGGTCGGTAGAGGTCGAGGAGCGGAATCCGTCGACGGGCGAGGGGACCGGGGTCCATCAGACCTTCCGGCTCTCGCATTATCAGCTGGACGCCGCCGAGTTCGGCCTGCCCAGGAATGCGATCGCCTTCTGCGCCAAATCCTCTCCGGTGCAGGACATCACAGGCTATTACCTCCGTACGAAGACCGAGCAGAACAACCCTGTCGGCGGCTTTCACCACATCGTCCTCGTGGAGAGCGACTTCCTCGACCAACGGGTGAACGAACAGCGCGACGGCTTCGACGACATTCCCGCCGAGATCCCGACCACGGACCTCTTCGCCTCGGACCCCCTCTCCTACGCCGACATCCATGCCGCCATCGATCCCGTGATCGAGGAGATGGTCGTTCCGGCGGATTGGACGAAGGAGGTCGTGATCAAGGAGCTCACCGACCAGTTCGGTGTGAGCGAAGCCATGTTGGCCGACACCTCGACGCGCATCGTCTATGGCGAGCCGGCGCAGTCCGTGGTCGAGCGCGTGCTCAAGAAGTACCAGGAGCGGGTCATCGAGGAGACGGCGGAAATCTTCGACTTGAAGGAGGAGATCATCCGCGCCGAACCGGATTCCGAGGAGTTCCGTGCGAAGATCAACCAGCTGGCCTGGAAGTACACCTCGTCGCTCAAGAATTTCGACATGGCGAACCTGTCCCAGCTCGTCGTTCGCCGCGCCGCCATCGTGGAAATTCTCGCCCTGGCCTGCGGCAAGAACCTCGCCATGCAGTCGTTGGCGGATGGTGTCCGCCGCAAGGACGAACGGATCATTCACAGCATTTTCTTCCCGATGCGGCGGGACAGCACCGACGTCACCGATCACGACATCTGGCTGCTGAGCGAGGATTACCAGTACTACGACTACATCGCGTCGGATGTTCCGCTGGCCAGTATCGTCTGGGAGGGGGACGAGACCGTCTTCGAGGACGATATCGATCGCGAGTTCGCCAAGCTGTTGGTCGAGCGTTCCAATGACCATGCCGCGAAACGCCCCGATATCGCGCTCTTCAGCAAGGAGGGGTCGGCGATCATTGTCGAGTTCAAGGCGCCTGGCGTGTCGATGGACGATCACACCGGCGACCTGCGGGAGTACGCCCATCTCCTTGCGGCCAAGTCCGGCGGCAAGCTCAACCGTTTCTACTGCTATCTGATCGGCGACACGCTCAACCCGCTGCGGCTCGGCGAGACCTGGACCCAGTTTCCGACCGGCACGGGCTGGTTTTCCTCAGGTGAGCTCCGCGACCCGGTGGCCAGGCGACAACTGGGCGAGACCTATTCCGAAATCCTCTTCTACGACGACGTCGTCGCCAGGGCGAAAAAGCGCATCAGGGTCTATCAGGACAAGCTGCAGCTCTCGCTCAAGACTTGAACCCTTGGTGGAGCCGTGACCGATCCGGTCTCGACGCACGAGGTGGAAGGCGACGGCCTGACCGCTCGGATCGAGGCCCAAAGTAGAAGGGCCGCCTCGCGGCGGCCCTTGGAAGTCTGTTTAGACTCATTCCACGCCAGCCTTGCGGCTGGTAACGAACCCACGGAACGACGTGGCTGGAGTGCCGTGAATATGAGGTTTGTTTCCCGGTTCGTCAATGCGCCGGGCTGGAGCGGGGGCGTCGGCGCGTGACCAAGTCTATCACAGAATCCCTGAACGCCCTCATCGACGCCCTGCCGCAGCGACCCGACCAAGCCGTAATCGACCGTCTCCGAACGGACCTGTCGGTCGTCAGCTCGCAGCTTTTGAGCGGCGCCATCCAGGAGATCGCGGCGACCGCGAAAAAGAAGCTGCCGGAAGAACCGGCTGAGGGCGATATCCGCGACGCGATCTACCGAATCTACAATCGCAAGGTCGCTGAGCACGCTCAGATGTTCCCGATGTTCCACACGGTCGAGACCGCCCTGCGCGCGAGCCTCGCCGTCGAGCTGGAGACCCACTACGGCATCCAAGGTTGGTGGAACCCTGTACTCAAAGGGCTGATGTCGAGCGCGTGGGATCCCCGGTCGGTGACGCGCATCGGCAACGTCGACATCAACCGCGAGATTCCCTACCGAATGGGGCGAATCCTGCAGTCCCTGATCGACAAGAAGGTCGCGGTCACCAGCTTTCGCACCGGGAACGAGCTCCTGACAGCCTGCGACTTCGGACACCTCGTCTTCCTGATTGAGGACCACTGGTCGCTCTTCGCGCCCAAGTTCGTCTTCAAGGGGCAAATGGTTCCGAAGCAACTCGCGGTGACTTGGCTCGACCGCATCCGGGATGCGCGAAACGCCGTCTATCACCACCAGTCATTTGAAGGCGCGCCAGGGGCCTATGACGCGGGCGATTTCGTAACGCAATGCCTCGGTGTGAAACTCGCCAAGGTGCATCCGCTGATCGCCGGCGCGCCCTGCAAGCCGCCGCCCTACTTCCCTAAGCTGGTCGCGCCTCGACAGGCGGCGCCCTAACCGGCGCAGATCGAGACAACCACGGGTGACGCCCAATGAATATATGTCTTTTCGGCGGAGCGAATCTGACCGCTGCGCCGAAGAAGCCGGGGCACATCCTCCTGACTGCGCTCGGCGGGAGGATGACGGCATGCGCGATCAGCATATCTTGACGTCGAGTAGGGGGTCATCATGCGCGGATGGGATCGTGCGGATCAGACTTAGGGCGCCCAATTCGCAGAACGGACTTTTGGCGCAGGCTGCTGAGCGGAACTCCATGGCAATCGCCATCAGATCGTTCGTAGCGGCGGGCTAGAAACAAGCGTGCTCCGCTCAACATCTTCCCCGCGATCGCTGCCGAGCCATTGGCGTCTCTTGGCTCCAGATCTGAGGATCGCCGGACGTTCCCCGTCGTCCGAGCGCCCGCGCGAAAGGCCCTCTATCGAAATCCCACAGCCGTGCTGGGTCGAAACCGGCGCTCAACGCAAGACATGAGGTGTCGGTGTTCGTCCGGCGCCGAGGGCGGATGGCCCCCGGACTGCCCCGTCGGTCAATCTCGCAACGCATTCAGCAGCACCAGCAGGGAACTCGCGGTCATGGCGATTGCGGCCCCCAAGGGAGAAAGCAGGCCCAAAGCCGCCAGGGGCAGGACGATGATGTTGTAGGCGAGGGCGAGGACGACATTCTGGCGGATTTTGCGGCGTGTCTCGGCGGCCAGGCTTAGCGCCACGTCGACCTGTTCAAGACCCCCTTCGAGGATGACGATCGCCGCCGTGGCCGCGGCGGCCGGATGCGCCCGGGCCACCGAGACCCCGCAGGCGGCGGCGGTCAGGGCGGGGGCGTCGTTCACGCCGTCGCCGACGAACAGCACAGGTCCGCTCGTGTTCCTGACCCTGTCGGCCTTGTCGGCGGGGGTGCAACCCCAATGGACCGCAGAGGCGTCCAAACCGATCCGCTGCGCGACCGCCAGAGCCGGCCCCTCCGCGTCGCCGGTGGCCATCACGACCTGAAATCCCCGCTGCTTGAGCCGCGCCACGCCGTCAGCGGCGCTGGGGTCCAGCGCATCGGCGAGCAGAAGATCACCGATCGCGAGACCATCCAGGGTGACCCGAAGACGCGTTTCTCCCTCCAGGCTTGGGACGCCGCCGACGTGGATGTGGGCGCCGTCCGCCAAGGTCGTCTCGGCGCCGCGATCCAGGCGTCGGCCGCCCACGACGCCCGCGTCGCCGATCGGCGCGGCGGCGACGACGGCCTGCGCGAGGGGATGGGCGACGCCGGTCTCCGCACGCGCCGCCAGATCCAGCACCTGCGCTGCGGACCAGCCGGGGCAGGGCGCGACGGCGACCACTTCGGGGCGGCCCAGGGTGAGGGTCCCGGTCTTGTCCAGGAAGACGGTGCGCAGCCCGGCCATGCGATCGACCACGCCGGGATCGGAGAACCGCACACCGTGTTCGGCGGCCCTGGCCGAGAGCCGCGCCTGAGCCAGGGGCGCGGCCAGGGCCAGAGCGCAGGGGCAGGCCGCCAGGAGCACGACCAAACCGCGCATCACCGCCTCCCCGACGTCGGCCGTGAGCGCCAGTGTCGCCGCCGTCACCAGGACGGACGCCAGGACCAGGCCCTGGGTCAACGCGCCGGCCAGACGGGCGATCCGGTCTTCGTCACCGCCGCGCGTCGCCAGTTCGAGGGCCACCCGTCCGCCCATCCGATCCACGTCTCGATCCCCGGCGTCGCGGTCGACCGAGACTTCGATCATCCGGTCGAGGTTCACGGCCCCCGCGCTGATGCGATCCCCGGGAGTGATGGCGCGCGGCGCGGACTCGCCGTTCAGCACGGCCGCATTCAGACGGCTCTCGCCGGCCACAATCCGGCCGTCGACGGTCGCCACGGCGCCGGCGGGGATCCGTACGCGATCGCCGAGGCGAAGGCTGGCGTTGGGCGCCGCCTGCCAGCCGTCCGCCTCCCGCCAGACCAGGGCCGTGTCGTCGAACAGACGGCCCATGGCCACCACGGCCTGGGCGGCCCCGCGCCGGATGTGGGTCTCGATCAGACGTCCGGTCAGAAGCAGCGTGATCAGCATCACCGCCGTGTCGAAATAGACGTGACGATCGCCGGCCATCAGATGAACGAGCGAGGCCGACACGGCGCCGCCGACTCCGAGCGTGACCAAAAGGTCGAGCCCGGGCGCGCGCAGGCGCACGGATCGGATCGCCATGCGGCCGATGTCCCAACCGCCATAGAGGAGCGCCGGCAGGGCCAGCAGACCGCTGGCGACGGCCAGTCTCCATGCGAGATCCGCACCGAGGCTCGGCGTGACATAGAGCACGATCGCCGCGACCATCGCCCACATGCCGAAGGCGACGGAAACGGCGAGCCTGAGCGTCAACTGGCGGATCTGACCGTCGAACCGGTCCACCGCATCCTGGGGGTCGGCGCGCTCGATGAGGCGATAGCCGGCCTGACGGACGACGGTTCGAAGATAAGCGACGTCGCAGCGCTGGGCTTCCCATCTGACCAAGGCCGAGGCGGAGAGGTGATGGACCCGGGCGAGGAGGACGCCGGGGGTTTCGCCAAGCCGACGCTCCAAACCGCGCGCGCACCCGCCGCAGAAGAGGCCATCGACGGCGAACAGTTGTTGGCGCGGTTCGGCGCTCAAGGCCGAGCGCGGGAGGTCGGTTCAGGCGTGCCTACTCCGATCAGACGGCCCTGATAAGTCCGCCCGTAAAACGTCTCCTCGCCGCCATGGTTTTTTTGCGCCGTCTCCTGCACCGTGCCGGTCTGGCGAGGGTCCTTGGGCCGCTCTTGGCTGTTGATGAAGGCGGCGACATCCCAGGCCTGCTGGTCGGTGAGACGATCGGTCTGGCCAAGCGGCATATTGGCCTTGATGAAGCCGGCGGCGGTGTTCACCCGCGCCATGCCGGCGCCCCAGTTGTAGGACCGGGGTCCCCAGAGCGCCGGGAAGACCGGGCGGCCATTGAGGTCGTACTGCCCCTGGCCGTCCGCCCCGTGGCAGGTCGCGCAGTTGGCGGCGTAGACCCGGCTCCCGCGCGCCGGGTCGTATCCCGCTGCGGTCTTTTCAAGCTCTGGATAGCCGGCGCCTTCCAGGTCCACGCCCGTCGGGGCCCCGCTGGCGAGCCAATGCATATAGATTTGCAGGTCTTTGTAGACGTCGTCCCCGGGCGGCGGGGGGCCGCCGGTCGGCGAGTGCTGGGCGTTCATGGAATAGGTGAAACAGCCCTTCACCCGGTCTTCCATTGTGTTGATCTGCTTATTCTTGGACCGGTATTTGGGATAGACGGTCCAGGCCGCCCACATGGGCGCCGAGTTGGGCCGTCGGCCGCCGTCGAGATGACAGTTCGAGCACGACAGATTGTTGCCGACGAAATCCGAGGCATTGGCTGACGTGTTCATGAAGATCGCCTGGCCGCGTCGGATCGCATCGCCTTCCGGTCCGTCGGGAATGGCGCTGTCCGGCGGCGGCTGGAACAGGGCCGCATTGACCTTGTCGTCGCCGTCGGCCTCGCCGGCCTTGCGATCCCGCAACCAACCCGCGTCAAAGGCGTAGGCGGCGATCGCGAACAGGGCGAAGCCGCCGCCGACGGCGTAGATCACATCGCGGGCGAACCGGCCCTTGGCGGGCCGGTCCTGCGGAGCGGGAGGCGGAGCGTCGTCATCCATGGTCATCGCCTTTCATTATCGGAAACGGCCGGCACCGGCGGAAGGGTTGCAAGATAGTCGGCGACCGCGCGGCGGTCTGCGTCGGACAGATTGCGCGCGACCTCGTTCATCAGCTGGACGTCGGAGTTGTCGCGCTCGCCCCCGACCCAGGCGGCCAGCTGCGAGGCCGTATAGGCGGGGTGCTGGGCGGCCAGGGAGGGGAAGTTCGGCGCCACGCCGAAGCCCGACGGGCCGTGGCAGCTGAAACAGGCGGGAAGGTTCTTGGACCAGTCGCCGTGCAGCGCCAACTGCTCCCCGCGCGCCATGTCTCCGCCCAGCTCCGGCTTCGCGGTGGAAGGCGTGCGAAGCGCCGAATAATAACGCGCGAGACCGCGCCGGTCGGCGTCGCTCAGGGCGCCGGCGACAATCCGCATGGTCTCATTGCGGCGGCGGCCTGAGACATAGTCCTGCAGCTGTTTGACGATATAACCCTCGGGCAGACCTGCCAGTCGGGGCACGTTGGCGCCGCCCTCGCCGGCCGCGCCGTGACAGGAGGCGCAGGCCCAGGCTTCGCCTCGGCCCTGTGTGACCAGACGCATCACGCCAGGATAGTCGAAACTGGAGATCCGGACAGGTCCGACCGAAGGTTGAGGCGCCAGTCCGGGATCGACGACGCGCGCCAGCTCTTCACCTCCGCGCCAGGCCCCGCGGCCGGCGAAACGTTCGCGCTGCGCCGCCACGAAGGCCGGCGTGATCTCTTGGTCGTCGCCGCCCCAGGTCTGGCGAACATGGCTGGCGACCCGCGCCAGTTCGGCGTCGGACAGCACGCTGGCGAAGCTTGGCATATGGCCGTCGAACACCTTGCCGCCGACATCGATCGGCCCGTCGATGCCGTGAAGCAGGATCTGCACGATGACGGTCGGATCGGCGGCGACGAACCGGGATCCCGCCAGCGGCGGGATGGCGCTGCGCACGCCCACGGCGTTGGGCTGATGGCAGGTCGAACACCGCGCCTCGAACACCTGAGCGCCGCTGTTCAAAGCGAGGGCGGGCGTCTCTTCGATCTGCTCGGCGCGTTCTTCACGTCCGACGCCGACCGCCTGAGCGTTGTCCCATAAGGTGACCGCGCCCCAGATCGCCAAGGCGATGGCGATCCAATAGACCGGCAGCGGAATGCGCCGGAACTCCTCGTAGGGTTCGAAGGCCTCGTCCGGTTCGCGGGGCTGAGGGGCGTCGGGCGGCCCTTTGCGGATCATTTCGGCTCGCCCTTTTCGCTGTAGCCGTCGTCGCGGACGGCGGTGGGCGGGGCAGGGAAGGTGCGGTCCAGACTGCGCAGATAGGCGACAAGGTCGCGCGCCTGCGGCCTCGCCACCACGACCTTACCCTTGGGCGCATAGCGTTCCGGAAGCGCAACGACAACGTCGCCGGGCGCCGCCTTGTCCTTGACCTCGAACAGGTAAGGATAGGCCGGCATGATGCTCCAGTCGTAGATCGCGCGCGGCTGATAGAGATGGGTCATGTGCCAGGCTTCGCTCGGCAGCCGCGCGCCCACATTCTGAAGATCCGGCCCCGTGCGCATGGTGCCGAGCTGGTGGGGTTGGTCGTAGAAATAGTCGGAGGCCACCGCCGCCCGTCCCCAGCCCCGTTCGCCGTCCGGCGCCTGGTCCAGGGCGCGGGGCTGCTGGCTGTGACAATAGACGCAGCCCTCGGAGACATAGACCGCCCGTCCCCGGAGCTCCGCCTCTGTGTAGGGCAGCAAACCCGGCGTGGGCGCTTCTCCGCGGATCTGGATGCCGGGGAGGATGACCAGCATCAGGGTGGCGAACGCCAGGATGGCGAGGGCGAAGACGCCCAGAGGGATGACGCGGTTCATGCTGCGGTCGCCGGAACGGTGTCAGTGGGCGCGGTTCCAGCCTGGGGGGCGCGTCCCTGCGCCAGCAAGGCGACGAAATGGCCCGCGAAGATGAGATGGCCCAGCGTCATCAGCGCCCCGCCGACAGACCGGGCCTCAAGATAGGGCGCCAGGACGGTGACGCTGTCGGCGAAGGGGCGCGTCGCGTCCAGCATGGCCAAGCCTTGCAGCACGCCGCCGATGGTCAGGGCGAAGAAGTAGATGGCGAAGCCGACGACCACGAGCCAGAAATGGACCTTGATCAGGGCCGGCGCGGGCCATTGCCGCCCCGTCAGGCGCGGCCCCATGTGGTAGACCGCGCCGAACAGTATGAAGGACACAAAACCATAGGCGCCCAGATGGGCGTGGCCGACCGTATATTGGGTGAAGTGGGTCACGGTATTGACCGTGCGCAAGGCCTCGATCGACCCCTGGAAGGACGCCAGGGTGTACATGACCGCCCCCAGCGAGATGAACCGCAGAGGGACCGAGGCCTTGAAGGCCCAGAGGTTGCGGGCGACCGTGACGTGCTGGTTGATGGCCACGGCGATCACCGGCACGAACATCATCACACTGTGGACGATCGACAGGGTCACCACCCAGGTCGGCACCGGACCGCCGATCAGATGATGGATGCCGACCTGACTGTAGAACAGCGCCAGCGCCCAGAAGCCGAGCAGCGACAGACTATAGGAGTAGATTGGCTTGCCGATGATCTTGGGAATGAAATAATAGGCCGCGCCCACGCCCAGCGGAGTCAGCCAGAGCCCCAACACATTGTGGGCGAACCACCAGTTGACCGTCGCCTCCTGCACGCCCGAATGGATGCCCGGCAGATTGGCGATGAAGAACAGGACGGGAAACCAGCACAGCGCGCCCAGATAGTACCAGCCGGTCACATAGATATGGTCGACGTTGCGCCGCAGCGCCGTATGGAGAAGCGGCCAGACGAAGAAGGCGCCGGCCAAGGCCAACAGCCCATCGATCTGCCAGGGAATCTCCAGCCATTCCTCGCCGTCCGTCCAGCCCGAGGCGATCGCCAGGGCGCCGCAGGCTACGGCGACGTTCCAGAGCACAGCCCCGATCACCGGCAGCCGGGGATGTCGCAGCGCGGTGTGGAAGATGCGCGGGGCGATCCAGAGCGCCACGCCGATGCCGGTCATCGACAGCCAGCCATAGATCACCAGGTTCAGGTGCAGGGTGCGGACCCGGCCGAAGGTCAGCGGCGCGACGTCCGTCAGCCAGTCCGGCCAGTGGAGCTTCAGCGAGGCCATCAGGCCGAAGATCGAGCCGATGACCAGCCAGGCGATGCCGCTGCCGATCAGGATCATCACGGGGCGGCGCGAAACCGCATCGATGCCCTCGCGCTCGGTGTCATAGTGATGCGGCCCGACCGATTGGGTGTCCTCGCCGGACATCGTCGCATCGTCGGGCGTGCCCGCCTCCCCGGGCGTGAAGACCGTGTAGGCCTGCCCTTGGTGCAGTTGGAGCTGCCGGTTGGTCACCGCCCAGATCAGAAAGGCCAGGGCCAGCAGCGACACGAGGAAGCTGAGCGCCAGCAGAAGGCCGATGGTCACCGACATCAGGCGAGGACTCCGTCAGAAGGCATAGGTCACGTCCACATAGCCGTAGGTGGTGTCGTCGGGCGCCGGCGCGTTCGGCGCGTCGGTCAGGGCGCGGCCCTTGAAGAGCCGGGCGCCGCCGGTCTCCAGGGTGACGTCAGGCGTCAGCTTGTAACGGACCCGCGCCTCGATCTGGGTTCCACCAAAGCGGCCGCTGTCGCCCGACGGGTCGATGACCCCCGTCGCGCCCAGGCTGTCGCGCGCGTCTTCGAGCCAGAGTCCCCGCACGGCGACGAAGCCGTCCAGCTTGCGGGAGGGCTTCATCTCCAGGCGCACGTCGGGCGACACGAGGTTGGCGCGTGAGACCGGGCCGTAGAGACCGGCGGGGCCGAACTCGAAGCGGCGTGCGCCGTAAAGAGTGTCGAACCGGCCATAGTCGCCCTGTCCCCCATCACCCGTGACATAGTCGAACTGGGCCGCCAGTCTCGGCGACCAGTCGTGCCGGAATGTGCGCCCCGCCTCCAGATGGATCAAGCCCGCCCTGACATCCACGTCCTGGGTGTCCGTCGGCGAGGCGGAGCGCCGGACCTGGCCGACCTGGGCCGCCGCCTCGACCTCAACATCCCATAGCCCGGCCGCCGGCGACTGGCGCCAACGGACGCCGGGCGTCGCCAGCCGGCGGTTGCGGGTCTGCTGGTCCGCGTCATCGCTTTCGGTCAGGCCGTAGACATAGAGGTCGAGCGACCGCCGCTGGCCGAGGTCGCGAGTCCAGAACAGGCCGGCGAACTGAAGATCGGCATCCTCGCGATCCCACGCGACCCGGTTGTCCTCGATGGCGGCCCTGTCGTCCGGCAGCCGCACCTGCGGCATGACCCAGAAGGCCGTCAGCGCCCCGTCGGCCAGGGGCGTGTCGAAACGGGCGCCTGTATAGGCGTTGGTAGTGTTGCGGAAGTTCTGGCGAGAGACGAAACGCTTGGATCCCAGGTCCATGGTGAACCGGCCCAGCTGCAATGTCCGCGCGTCTCCCGCGCCGAGACGGACTTTGGCGTAAGCCTGCACCAGCTCCAGCGCATTGACCTCGCCGACGCCGACCGACGACCGCGGCCCCTGACCGAAAGCCCGGGAATCGAACAGCTCGCCGCCGAACGTCACGCGACCCACATCCCGCTCGACGGCCAGCGTCAGCCGCGTCGTCAAAACGGCGTCGCTCGGCTCCGCCGTTGGACGAAACTGGCCAGACAGCGTCTCTCCGCGCGCTCGCGCTGACCCGGACACACGCCAGCCGTTGTCGGCGACCGCCTGCTGCCCGCTGGCGGCAAGGGCGCCGCTCATGAGGATAGAAATCAGCACCGGACACGCGTTCCCATGGCTGGCGCGGGCCTCTTGATGTCTCCCATCGGCGTTTCCTGCTGCGTTTTGTCGCAACAGGCCGGGTCAAGCTTAAGTCAGCCTTAAGGTGACCGCGACGGCGTCCGGCGCCCAAACCAGCGGTGCACGCGATCGGCGTAGGCCGACCAGGCTGACCCGAAGAGGAGCGCCAGGTGTCGTTCCTCGCGCCGGATGGCGAGACGGTCGGTGGCGAAGGCGGCGACGGGGGCGGCCACGAAGAACCAGGCGTTGTCGAACAGGCCCCCGAGGCCGAGCAGCAGCAGGCCGTTGGCGAGATAGATCGGGTTGCGGCTCCAGGCGAACGGACCGGTCGTGACCAGGGCGGTCGCCGCCCGGTGCGGCAGGATGTTGGCGCGCCGCCGCCGCATCTCCAGCATGGCCCAGAGGTCCAGACCAAGGGCGAGCCCGACCAGAAGGCCGCCGGCGGCGAAGGCGCCGGGGAAGAGGGCGGGCGGAGTCCATAGACGCGCCGTGATGAGCGCGACAAGGACGGCGCCGCCCGTGATGAGCGGCGGCCAGGGCCAGCGGTTCGGCGCCTGCGGCCTCACCCGCCGGCCAGCTTGAGAACGCCGCGCAGCAGATAGGCGACGACGCCCAGGACGCCCACGCCCAGCACCCAGAGGGCGACGAACCAAAGGCCCTGCCGAAGCCCGTTTGTGGAGCCGCGACGCATCAGTGGTAACCGTCGTCGCCGACCTTGCCGCGAAACACCCAGTAGGCATAGGCGGTGTAGGCTAGGATGATCGGGATCAGGATCAGGGCGCCGACCAGCATGAACAGCTGGCTGGAGGCGGGGGCGGCGGCCTGCCACAGGGTGATCTCGTCGGGCACAGCGTAGGGGAAGACGCTGACGCCCAGCCCCGCGAAGGTGACGGCGAACAGGCCCAGAGACAGCAGGAAGGGCCAGACCTCACGCTTCTGACGCATGGTCCAGAAGAAGGCGGCTGCGACGATCAGAACGAGCAACGGCACCTGGGCCGTCAGAAGCACGCCGGGCCAGTCGAACCACCGGCGGGCGTATTCGCCGTCGAGGAACGGGGTGGCCAGGCTGACCGCGCCGATCATCAGCAAGGTCGCCGGCCCCAACTTCCAGGCCTGGGACCGGGCGTGGGTCTGGAGCGCGCCATCCGTCTTCATGTTCAGCCAGGTGGCCCCCAGAAGGGCGTAGCCGACGACGACGGCCACACCGGTCAGCAGGCTGAAGGGGCTGAGCCAGTCCCACCAGCCGCCGCCATAGGCGCGACCGGACACTTCGACCCCCTGCAGGATGGCCCCCAGGGTGACGCCCTGGGAGAAGGCGGCCAGGAGGGAGCCGCCGAAGAAGGCGACATCCCAAACGGGCTTGGCCCGTACCGTACGCCAGCGGTATTCAAAGGCGACGCCGCGGAAGACCAGGCCCAGCAGCATGGCGATGATCGGCGTATAGACCGCCGGCATCAACACGGCGTAGGCGAGGGGAAAGGCCGCGAACAGGCCGCCGCCGCCCAGGATCAGCCAGGTCTCGTTGCCGTCCCACACCGGAGCGATCGAGTTCATCGCCTTGTCGCGCTGATCGCCGGCCTTCAGCGTCGGGAACAGGATGCCGACGCCCAGGTCGAACCCGTCCATGACGATATAGGCGAAGACGGCGAAGGCCAGCAGGCCGGCCCAGACCAGGGTCAGATCAACGCTCATGATCGGTCTCCTCGCCGGTCGGGATGGGGCGGTCCGGGTCGATGGCGGGGGCGGGGGTGATGCCCGCCGTGCGGATCGGGGTTTCCGCCACGCCCGGCTCGTCCCGGTGCGGCGCATGGCTCATCAGACGCAGGATGTAGAAGACCCCGGCGCCGAAGACGGTGAAATAGACCACAGCGAAGGCGGCCAGGGAGGTTGCGACGGCGGGCGCCGCCAGGGGCGCAGCGCTGTCGGCGGTGCGCAACAGGCCGTAGACGGTCCAGGGCTGACGGCCGACCTCGGTGGTGATCCAGCCGGCCAGCACGGCGACGAAGCCCATCGGCCCCATGACCAGGGCGAAGCGGTGCAGCCAGGGCGCATCGTAGAGGCGTTTGCGCAGGCGAGCATATAGCCCCCAGAGCCCCAGCAGCAGCATGGCCATGCCCAGACCGACCATGACGCGGAAGGACCAGAAGACGATCTCCACCGGCGGCCAGTCGGCGCGGGCGACGGTGTCGAGACCGGCCAGAGGCGCGTTTGGATCATGCTTCAGGATCAGGGACGACAGCTTCGGAACCTCGACCGCGCCATGGACGGTGGCGGCCTCGCGATCGGGCAGGCCGAACAGGATCAGCGGCGCCCCGTCCGGGTGGCTTTCGAAGTGGCCTTCCATCGCCATGACCTTGGCGGGCTGGTGCTCCAGGGTGTTCAACCCGTGCATGTCGCCGATGAAGATCTGCACCGGAGCGGCGACCAGGATCATGCCCATGGCCATGGCGAACATCTTGCGCGCGCCCTTGTTGGTCCGCTCCTTCATGAGGTGCCAGGCGCCGACCGCGCCGACCACCAGACCGGTCGTCAGGTAGGCCGCCAGCAGCATGTGGGCGAGGCGATAGGGGAAGGACGGGTTGAAGACGATCTTGAACCAGTCGGCCGGGATGAACTGGCCGACCTCGTTGATGGCGTAGCCTTGCGGCGTCTGCATCCAGCTGTTGACGGACAGGATCCAGAAGGCCGAGGCGAAGGTGCCGATGGCGACCATCAGGGTGGCCAGGAAGTGCAGCTTCTTGCCGACCCGGTTCAGGCCGAACAGCATCACGCCCAGGAAGCCCGCCTCGAGGAAGAAGGCGCTGAGCACCTCATAGGCCATCAGGGGGCCGATGACGGGTCCGGCCTTGTCGGAGAAGACCGACCAGTTGGTGCCGAACTGATAGGACATCACCAGACCCGAGACGACGCCCATGCCGAAGGCGACGGCGAAGATCTTCAGCCAGTATTTGAAAAGGTTCAGATAGAGCTCGCGCCCTGTCTTCAGCCACAGGGCCTCCAGCACGGCCAGATAGCTGGCCAGGCCGATAGAGAAGGCCGGGAAGACGATGTGGAAGGCGACGGTGAAGGCGAACTGCATCCGAGCCAGGATCAGGGCGTCAAGTTCCATGGAAGCGTTTCAACCGATCAAGCCGAGCGCGCCGGCGCTGCGGTAAAGCATATATAAGGCGACGACGAAGATCAGCCCCGCGAAGACGGTATTCAAGACGCCTTTCTGTCCCGACAGGGCCTTGGCGAGCCGTGCGCCGACCAGACCGCCCAGCACGCCGCCGCCGATGAAGACGGCCGCCAGGGGCCAGTCGACCCAGCCATCAAGGGCGTAGTTGAAGGCCGTGGTCAGGCCGAAGGCGGTGACGCCGACCAAGGAAGAGCCGACGGCATAGTAGATCGGCATGCGGGTCGAGAACATCAGGCTGGGCACGATAAGGAAGCCGCCGCCGATGCCGAAGAAGCCCGACATCACGCCCGTGGCCAGGCCCGTGCCGACGAGCTTGGGTGCATTGCGCCGATCAAGCTGGACGTTCGGGTCTCCGCCGGCGGAGCGGCCCCGCAACATCAGTACGCCGACGACCAGCATCAGGACGGCGAAAAGGGCCAGCAGCTTCTGACCATCCACGGCCTTGCCCAGGCTCGAACCCAGAAAGGCTCCGAGCACCCCGGCGACCGCGAACAGACTGGCAATTTTCCATTTCACCGTGCCGTGGCGGGCATGATTGATCACATTGGCGAAGGCGTTGGCGGCCACGGCGAAGGCGCTGGTGCCGATCGCCAGGTGCGGCTCCTTGACCCCGACCAGATAGACGATCAGCGGCACGGCCAGGATGGACCCGCCGCCGCCGACCAGGCCCAGGGTGAAGCCGACGAGCGAGCCGGCGCCGGCGCCGAGGCCGTACTGCAGCGGAGACAGGTCCATGATCAGGCTCAGGCGACAGCAGGGCGAAGCTGGGGGGCGGGTTCGATGTGGTGGGGGCCGGCCAGCCATTCGCGACCGCGCAACATCCCAAGCCAGTAGATTTCGGGCAGGGCCTGGGCCTTCAGATGCCAGGCCAGACGGGTCGGCTTGGTCCCGTCGAGCATCCATTTCGGGAAGCTGGGCAGGAGCTTGCCGCCATAGCCGAACTCGGCCAGCACGATCTTGCCGCGCTCGACCGTGAGCGGACATGAGCCATAGCCGTCATAGACCGCCCGCATCGGCTGGCCGTCCAGCAGCGACAGGATGTTCTCGGCCACCACGGGCGCCTGTTTGCGGGCGGCCGCAGCAGTCTTGGCGTTGGGTGCCGAACAGGCGTCGCCCAGACCGAAGACGTTTTCGAACCGCTTGTGGCGCAAGGTGGCGTCATCCACCTCGATCCAGCCGCTTTCGGCGGCCAGCGGACTTTCGCGAATGAAGTCCGGCGCCGTCTGCGGCGGGCAGACGTGCAGGAAGTCGAACTCGCGCCGAACCTGGCGAACTTCACCGTCCGCACCGGTCACGGCGAAGGTCGCGATCCGCGCCGGGCCGTCCACCGCCACCAGTTTCGATCCGAAGTTCAGGTCGATGCGGTATTTGCTGACATATTCCATCAGGGCCGGAACGTAGTCCTTGACCCCGAACAGCACCGGGCCGGCGTTGTGGAATTCGATCTCGATGTCGTTTCGACCGTGGTCGCGCCAGTGATCGGCCGACAGATACATGGCCTTCTGCGGGGCGCCGGCGCATTTGATCGGCATGGGCGGCTGGGTGAAGATCGCCCGACCGCTCTGCATCGCCTGGACCAGCTTCCAGGTGTAGGGCGCGGTCTCATAGCCGTAGTTGGAGGTGACGTTGTTGCGCCCGAGCGTTTCCGCCAGGCCCGGAATGGCGCCCCAGTCCAGCTTCAGTCCCGGCGCCGCGACCAGCATGCGATAGCCGATCCAGCGGCCGTCGGTCAGTTCGACGCGATCGTGGATGGGGTCGAAAGCCGCGACCGAGCCGCGCACCCACTGGGCGCCTTGGGGGATCAGGTCCTCGGTGCGGCGCCGGGTCCGCTCGGGCGTGAAGACGCCGGCGCCGACCATGGTCCAGCCGGGCTGATAGTAGTGATGTTCGGATGGCTCGACGATGCGGACATCAAGGTCGGGGCGACGACGCAGGAGGCTGGCGGCTGTGGCGATGCCGGCGGATCCGCCGCCGACGATCAGGACATCGCAGGACTCCAGGGGGGCGTACTGGGCGCTCATGACGCGGCTCCTTCGAGACGGGGACGCAGGGCGCCGAGGTCGTAGCCGGCGCTCTTGGCGCGTGCGATCAGATCGTCAGCGCTTATCGAGGCGACGTTCGCCAGCGCCCACAGGGTGGTCGTGCGCGTGCCGGTGCGGCAGAAGCCGAACACAGGCTGGGGCAGGTTGGCCAGAGCCTCGCGGAAGTCCGCCACGTCCTGGTCGGAGATTGCGCCGCCGACCACGGGAACATGGGCGAAAGCCAGTCCCGCAGCCTCGGCGGCCTGGCGCAGATCTTCGGAGCTGGGCTGGCCGGGCTCTTCGCCGTCGGGTCGGTTGGAGATCACCGACCGGAACCCTTGGGCCGCGATGTCGGGCAGGTCTTCCGGGGCGATCTGGGGCGAGGCGGACAGGGCCTCGTCCAAAGGGCGAATATGCATGGCTTTGTCTCCCTAGGGTCTTTTCTGGTTCAGGCGTTTCGGTCGAGGGTCAGGCGGAACAGCGCCATGCCGGCCGCGAGGGCGCCGACGAAGACGAAGGCCTGCCAGGCGCCGGTCGTCAGCGCCGCAAGCGCCGGGCCGGGGCACAGGCCGACCAAGCCCCAGCCAAGGCCGAACAGGGCGGCCCCGCCGACCAGAGGGGTGTCGATGGTCCGGCCCTCGGGCACATGGAAGGTGTCGGCCGCGACCGGAGCCTCCATGCGCCGGCGGATCAGCCAGGCTATGGCGGAGGGGATCAGCGCCCCGCCCATGACGAAGGCCAGAGAGGGGTCCCAGGCGCCCGTCACATCCAGGAAGGCCAGGACGCGGGCCGGGTTGATCATGTCGGACACCACCATGCCGGCGCCGAACAACAAGCCGCACAGGACGGCGACGATCAGCCGGCTCACGCCAGGCCTCCCAACAGGTGGCGGGTGACGAAGACGGTCAGGGCCGCGACGGCCATGAAGACGCCGGTGGCGACGATGGAGCGGGGCGACAGGCGGGCCAGGCCGCAGACGCCGTGGCCGCTGGTGCAGCCCGAGCCCCAGCGGGTGCCGAAGCCGACGATCAGGCCGCCGAGCACCAGCAGCCAGACCTCCGAAGTGATCTGCACCTCGGGCCTGCGGATCAGCGCCGAGGCCAGGGCCGCGCCGCCCAGCAGGCCGGCGATGAAAAGCAGGCCCAGAATGCGCGGCGCGCCTTTCGACAGGCCGGTCGCTGCGGCGGTCAGGCCGGAAATCCCGGCCACGCGCCCGTTGAGCAGCAGATAGAGGCCAGCCGACAGGCCGACCAGCAGACCGCCGGCCAGCGGCCAGATGAAGGGGAGAGGCTCAAGCATCGGGGGCTCATCTCACAGCGCGTTGAGCGGGACTTTGAGGTAGCGCACCCCATTGTCCTCGGGCTCGGGCGGGCGGCCGCCGTTCATGTTCACCTGAACCGACGGCAGGATCAGCCTGGGCATCGGCAGGGTGGCGTCGCGCTGGGTGCGCATGGCCACGAACTCGTCCTCGCTGACGTCGTCGCGGATATGAATATTGCCGGTGCGTTGGGCGCCGATGGTGGTCTCCCAGGCGAACTCGGTCCGGCCCGGGGGCGCCTTGTAATCGTGACACAGGAAGACCCGCGCCTCGTCCGGCAGGGAGGTCAGGCGATGGATCGAGCGGTACAGCGTCCGCGCGTCGCCGCCGGGGAAGTCGCAGCGCGCCGTACCGTAGTCGGGCATGAACATGGTGTCGCCGGGGAAGACGGCGTCGCCGATGACATAGGCCAGACAGGCCGGGGTGTGGCCGGGCACATGCAGGACCGTGGCCTTCAACCCGCCGATCTCGAACCGGTCGCCGTCGTTGAACAGATGGTCGAACTGGCTGCCGTCGCGGCGGAAGTCGGTTCCTTCGTTGAAGATCTTGCCGAAGACCGCCTGGACGGTGAGGATCTCATGGCCGATGGCCAGCTGACCGCCGAGCTTTTCCTGGAGATAGGGCGCCGCCGACAGGTGATCGGCATGGGCGTGCGTCTCGAGCAGCCACTGAACCCTGAGACCTTCGGATTTTACGTAATCAATGAGGGCGTCGGCCGAGGCGTGGGCGGTGCGGCCCGACGCCGGATCGTAGTCCAGAACGCTGTCGATGATGGCGCAGGCGTCTGAGCCGCGATCGCGCACGACATGGCTGACGGTGAAGGTGGCCTCGTCAAAGAATGATTTGACCAGGGGACGTTGAGCGGGATCGGCGAGCGCGGCGCGCACGATGTCGGCGGCGTGGTCGCGGGCGGGATCGGGGATGGGCGAGGACATGGCGTGTCTCCGTTTCGGTGACTCAACACATATACCCATTCATAGTTCGTGCAAGTATGTAGTTTAATGTAGCGGAAACGGTGGGAAGCGCTTAGCTTGCGGCCATGGAAACGATCGACACCGGACCAGCCATCTCTCCCACCGCGATGCGCGCCCTCCGCATCAACGACACGGCGCCGGATTTCACCGCGCGCACGACCCAGGGCGAAAAGCGCCTCAGCGACTACCGTGGACGCTGGCTGGTGCTGTTCTCGCATCCGGCGGACTTCACCCCAGTCTGCACCAGCGAGTTCGTGGCCCTGGCCCGGCAGGCCGACGCCTTCGCGGCGATCGACTGCGATCTGATGGCCCTGTCAGTCGACAGTCTGTATTCGCACCTGGCCTGGCTGAAGGACATCTACCGCCGCTTCGGCGTGAAGGTGCCCTTCCCGATCATCGAAGATCCCTCCATGGCCATCGGCCACGCCTTCGGCATGGTGGACGCCGGCTCAAGCGACAGCGCGACGGTGCGCGCCACTTTCGTGATCGATCCCGAAGGCGTGGTGCGCGCCATCAGCTGGTATCCGATGAACATCGGCCGCTCGGTTGATGAGCTGCTGCGTCTCGTCACCGCCTTGCAGACCTCGGACCGTGAGGCGGCCTCCACGCCGGCGGGCTGGACGCCCGGCGACGCCCTGCTGGAGCCGGCCGCCACCACCCTGGATGCGGCCATCGCCGACGGTGACGGCGATGCGCCCTGGTACTATCGCGAGCGCCGCGCATGACCGACGATCAAGCGGCCGCCATGGCGCGGTTGAAGGAAAAGGCGCCGGAGGCCGCAGAGCTGTTACGCCAGCTGGCCAACGCCAACCGGCTGCTGATCCTGTGTCACATCGCCGAAGAGGAGCGCTCGGTGGGCCAGCTCGAGGCGGACCTCGGCATCAAGCAGCCGGCGCTATCCCAACAACTGGCTGAGCTGCGCCAGTATGGCCTGGTCAAGACCCGCCGTCAGTCCCGCTCGATCTTCTATTCGATCGCCGACGACCGGGCCCAGGCGGTCATGGGCATGCTCTACGAAATCTTCTGCGGCGATGCGAAGGCGGTCGGCGCGCGCGTCGCCGCCCCGGCGCCCCGCTCATCGACGCCGGCGCGCGGCGACACGGCGCAATTCGCCCGCATCACCGCCGTCGCACGGCGCTGACGGCCAACCCGCACAGGAGACTCTCGTGAAGGGCTTCATCGACAATATCGAACGTCTGACGGAAGAGAACACAGACTTTCGCCGCGTTCTCTACACCGGCCACAATCTGCAGCTCGTCCTCATGGCCATTCCGCCCGGTCAGGAGATCGGCGAAGAGGTCCACGACGACCGCGACCAGTTCTTCCGCATCGAGGCGGGCGAGGGCGAAATCTGGATCGACGGCGTCCGTCACGCCGTGAAGGCGGACGACGGGGTCATCGTCCCTCAGGGCGCCCGCCACAATGTGGTCAGCACGGGGTCCGAACCGCTTCGGCTCTACACCCTCTATGGTCCGCCCGAGCATCGCGACGGCACGGTTCACGCCACGGTGGAACAGGCCTCCGCCGATCACCAGCATTTCGACGGCCGCACGACCGAATAACCATCAAGGGCCGACGTCGTCCGCATCGGCGCGCCGGTCGTCGGGCCGCGGCAGGTGCAGGGCGATACCCAACGCCTCCGCCAGACGGGTGTCGCGACGATAGATGTCATCGCGAAAGGCGACGCGGCCCTGGCCGTCCAGAAAGGCCGTCCAATACAGCAGGCGCACGTCGATCGGCCGACCGGTCGCCACCCGGACGGTCTCGCCGCTGTCCAGCGCGGCGTCGAATCGGGCGAGCCTTGCGGGGTCGGGCGCGAGCAGTAGCCGAGCGAAGCCGACCGCGTCCTGCACCCGCACGCAGCCGTGACTGAGATGGCGGAAGCTCCGCTCGAACGCACCCCGCGACGGGGTGTCGTGCAGGAAGATGGCGTAGCTGTCCTGAAGTTCGAACTTGACCTGGCCCAGGGCGGCGTTCGGGCCGGCGCGCTGAACCACCATGCCATTCTGAACCGTCATGTTGTTCGCCCGCATATAGGCGGCGCCGCGTGGCAGGATCTCGCGCTGGGCGATGGAAGTCGGCACCGTCCAGGGCGGATTGGCGACCACCGAGGCGAAGGGCCGTTCGAGGCTGGGCGTCGCATTGTCGGCGTCACCCGTCACGACCCGCATCGAATGCACGGGCCGACCGTCCTTCCAGTAGACCATGATGGAGGCGGCGGTGTTCACCTCGATCCGTTCCGGGGCGACGTCTCTCTTCAGCCAACGGCGGCGTTCCAAATTCAGCGCGATCTGGCGAGCGCGGGCCTCGGCCGAAATCGAGAGCGCCCGCTGTGTCGCCGGGCCGATGCGGGCGTCCGCTTCAAGACCGTGGCGCACCTGGAACGCCCGAACGGCCTCTTGCAGAACGGAGCCGTATTCACCGCCAGACGGGCCGACCATCGCGGCGGCGGCTTCGCTCAAATCGCCTTCCACCCGAAGGCGCGGCAGGAGGGCGGGAAGGCGGGGGTCGGACGCAAACGGTTCGATCGTTGCGCCCAGGGCGAAGGGCGGCCAACCGCCGCGGTCGGCGATGGCGCGATAGCGGAGGAAGCCGTCGCACAGGCCCTGATAGCCGCGGTCCTGGGGTGCGAGGCCGGCCATCGTCTCCGCAAGTGTTCGGTCGTCGACCGCCTTTGCGAGGAGAGGCGGCGTGTCGACCTGGTTGCGATCCATTTCCCAAAGCGTCTCGACGGATGCTGGATTGACCCGGCCATGGGCGAGCGCCTCAGCCAGGATCAGGACGGCCTGGGTCAGTTCGACTTCGCCCAGGGCGAGACCGTGGGGCGCCGACAGCCCGTGGCGGTCCGCCAGAGCCAGGGCGTCCATGGCTTGCCGGCGCGCTGGCCCCGCCCAGGCGGGGCGTCCGCCGCGGGCGGCGTAGAAGGCTGTGGTCAGAGCAGTGATGTCAAAGGCGGCGGGCGCGGGTGCTGCTCGCGCCGCCGTCGAAACCCAAAGCGGCGCCGCTGCGGCCGCCAGCAGGTGTCGGCGGTTCAGGGTGAAGGAGCGACGGTCGGCCATGCCGCCGACACGGCAGGGTTCACCTTAAGGCAGGCTTAAGGTTGGCCGGTCCGCCAGCCCCACCGCGCGAAGATGGCGGCCCCCTCGTCGGACTTCAAAAAGTCTAGGAAGGGCTGGGCGTCGGCGTCCTGGCGGCCGGTCTCTGTCACAACGGCGCCGGCGTCGCGGTAGATGCGGTAGGGCTCTTCGACCTCGACCACATCAGCGAGGTCCGGATTGGCGACCTGCCAGATGCCCCAGATGATCCAGGCGTCCAGCGTCGGGTCGTCGATCCAGGCCTGTCGGGCCTCGGCGCTGTTGCGGGCGTAGACGACGATGTTGCGACGCAGCGCGCGCACCTTGGCGATGTCGCCGGTGCGAGCGGCCATGTCCTCCCACAGGCCGTTCTGGCCCGCGCCGTTGACGACCAGGACCCGGCGACCCGGCTGGAAAAGATCCTCCAGGCCGCCGATGCTGTTCGGATTTCCCGGCCGAACGAGGATGGAGGCGGTGCGCAGATAGAGCGGCTCGACCGCCTCTGCGCGGATGCGGCCCTCCAGGGCGCTGACAAAGTCGGTCATCATCGTCTCGGAGCCCGAGAAGATCAGGTCGCCGTCCACCTTGGCCTGGTCCAGCCATTGGGGCGTAGGTCCGGCGACGACGGCCACGGCGCGACCGGTGCGCGCCTCATAAGCCTTCGCCGCGTCGCGCATGGCGGGGGCGGGGCCGCCTGGACCGTAGACATGAAGAGGATCGGCAGGCGTCTGGGCGTGGGCGGCCAGGGCCGTTGCGCTCAGGAGGGCGGCCAGCGTCAGTGCGGACAGGCGCATCAAGAATTCTCCTGGGGCGGGGCGAAGTGATTGGCGGGGATCTTGAAATAGACGCGCCCGTCCGGCGCGGCCGGCGGCAGCACCCCGCCGCGGATGTTCACCTGAAGCGCGTAGAGCATCAGGTTCGGCAAGGGCAGGGTGGCGTCCCGGCCGTCGCGAAGCCGCACGAAATCCGCTTCTCCGCGTCCGCCGCCGACATGGATGTTGTCCGCCTTCTGCTCTCTCACGGTGCTGAAGCAGGCGGGCTCGCGGCCATCGGGACCGTAGTCGTGGCCGACGAAGACGCCGGTCTCCTCGGGCAGGGCCAGGATGTCCTGGATGCTTCGGTAGAGGGCCTTGGAATCGCCGCCCGGAAAGTCGGCGCGCGAAGTGCCGGCATAGGGCATCATCAGGGTGTCGTGGACGAAGGCGTTGCCGCCGATCACATAGGTGATGGACGCCAGGGTGTGGCCTGGGGAGAAGATGACCCGCCCCGGCAGGCCGCCGACAGCAAACGCATCGCCGGCCTGGAAGAGACGGTCCCACTGGCGACCGTCGGTCGGGAAGTCGTCGTCCAGGCCGTAGATGTCCTTCCACAGCCTCTGGACGCCAACCACTTTCTCGCCGATGGCGGTTGGAGCCTCCAGCTTCTCGTTGAGATAGGGCGCGGCCGAGAAATGGTCGGCATGGGGATGGGTGTCCAGCAGCCATTCGACGGTCAGGCCTTCAGCCTTGACGTAGTCCAGGATGGCGTCGGCGTTGCGGGTCGAGGTCGCCGCGGCCTTCTCGTCGAAATCCCAGACCGGATCGATGATCGCGCATTTGCGGCTGACCGGGTCGGAGACGACATATTGCCAACTGCCGGTCTTCTTGTCGTGGAGCGCCGCGATGCGCGCTCCGCCGTGGTCGATGATCTGCATGAAGGCTCCGTTTGGTTTGCGAAGAAAAGGGCCGGACCGCTTGCGCGGCCCGGCCAGCGTCCGATCAGGCGGCTTTCGGGGCGTCGGGGAGGTCGCGCGTTGAGAAATACCAGTCGGTGTAGACGTAACCCTCGGAGGCGCGGGCCTCAGCCGCCTCGGCGGTCTTGGGTGGGGGGACGATGGCCGGCTGGCCAGGGCGCCAGTTCTCAGGCGTCGCGACCCCGTTGGCGTCGGACGCCTGGAGCGCGGTGAGCAGCCGAACGAACTCTTCGATGCTGCGGCCATTGCTCATGGGATAGTAGACCATGGCGCGCAGCTTGCCTTCCGGATCGATCAGGAAGGTGGCGCGAACAGCCGAGGTGTCGGCCGCGCCAGGGTGGATCATCCCGTAAGCCTGGGCCACCTCCATCTTCAGATCCTCGATGATGGGGAAGGGGATTTCGACGCCGAACTTCTCCTTGATGTTCCGGGTCCAGGCCAGGTGCGAGAAGATGCTGTCGATCGAGAGCCCCAGGAGCTCGCAGTTCATGGCGGCGAATTCATCCGCGTGCTTGGCGAAGCCGATGAACTCGGTCGTGCAGACCGGGGTGAAGTCCGACGGGTGGGAGAAGAGGATCAGCCATTTGCCGCGGTAATCGGCCAGGCTGCGGTCCCCGTGCGTGGTGCGGGCGTGAAAGTCGGGGGCGGGTTCGTTGAGGCGGGGCAGTCCGGTCATGTCGATATCTCCTTCAGACGCCCCAATGAACAATTACATACATACTTACGCAAACTAATAGTTCTTATGCTCAGGAAAGGTTCCGCCTATGCCGAGCCGTCAGTTCACAACCAGGGCGTATCCGGCCTGTTGAAGGTGGATGACCGTCATCAGGGCGGCGAGATCAACGCTCACGCCCGCTTCGAGATCGGCTTGCGCGATGCCGTTCCCCGCCATGGCCTGGCCGCACAGTCGAACCTGGACGCCGGCGGCGATGAGGGCGCGGATCAGGGCGCTGTTGGGGTTGGCGTCGCCCTTGCCGCGCGCGGTCCAGGCGGCGTCGGAGAGAACTGCAGGGGTGGCGGCGCCGTGCAGGACGACCACGATCTGACGGTGGTCGGCGTCCACGCCGCCCGCCGCCAGCATATTCACCAGCCGCGCGACGCGATCCAATCCCTTCAGCGGCCTGTCGTCCGCACCGCCCTGGGACACGTCGAAGATGACCCGATAGATGCGCGACGGATCCGGCTGTTCGCCGGCCTCGGGCAGGGGCTTGAAGCCGCCGAAGCCTGAGACAGCCTGGGCGAAGCTCGGGGAGGCCGCCAGGGAGGCGGCCAAGGACAGGGCGATCACGAGGGTTTTCATGGCGGGTTCCGGTGTGCGGGCGCTGGGGGTCAGGGACGGCGGGCGATGAGATCGATCAGGGCGGACCGGCCGCTGTGGCCGGCGCCTTCGGAGACGTCGCTGTCGTGGCTTTTCAGATGCAGGATGTCGAAGTCGGCGAAGGCGTCGCGGAGCAGCGCCTCGGTGTAGAGGTTCTCGACCTGCCCCGGACCGCCGGTGCCATAGGCGATCTGTTCCGGCCGATAGCCCTGCAACAGGACCAGGCCGCCAGGCTTCACGGCCGCCTTCATACGCTCGAAAAGTCGGTCGCGCTGGGGAGGCGGGGCGAACTGAATGAAGACGGCGACCACGACGTCGAACGCACCCTGCGGCCAGCCCCAGGTCTCGAAGTCCGCCACCTGGGCGTCCAGTGTGACGCCACGTCGCTCGGCCAGGGCGAGGGCCTTCTCGACCGCGCGCGGGGCGATATCCGTGGTGGTGACGGCCAGGCCCTGTTCGGCGAGCCACACGCCGTTTCGGCCCTCGCCGTCGGCGACCGCCAGAGCGGTCATGCCGGGCTGGAGCCGCGCGATCTGAGCGGCCAGGAAGGCGTTGGGCGTCTCGCCGAACAGATAGTCCTGGCGGTCATAGCGGCTGTTCCAGAAGTCGCGGGCGGCGACGGAGTCCATAAGGTGTTCCTTCAGATGATGAGGACGCTGACGGGCAGATCGGTCTCGCCAGGCGTATGGTCGGCGAACCAGGATTCAAGCGCGCCCACAGTGTCGATGTCGAGCGTCCGGCGGTCTCGCCCGTAATGTTCGGGCACCCCTTGGGCGGTGACGAAGGCCACCAGATAGTCCGCCTCCGGCTCGACAGGGCGGTCTCCGACCAGCAGGCGGTCGAGGCGCTGCCCCTTGGGATTCTCAAGCTTCACGAAGGCCGTGAGACCCCGGCAACGTTTGATGTAGCCGCCCATCTGCTCATACGGGTCGGCGGCGAAGGTGCGCTCCAGATTTTCTTCCAGCATCGCTTGCAACTCGGCCCCGGTCAGCGTCGTGCGTGAGATCGGCGGATTCATCGGCGCCATATTGTAGAGGTCGCCCAGAGTGACCGGACCCGGCGCGACGGGCGCGCCGTAGCGCCAGCCGTTGGAGAAGGCGATGTCCACGCCCGCCGCCTGCGCCGCCGCCGCCAGCAGGACGTCGTCCATCGGCGCGCTGGCCATGGCGTAGCGGTGAAGGGGGATGGCGGTGCGGCCGACGATGCGCGCCAGACGCTCGCGCTCGGGCGCCAGGGCCATCTCCACCAAGCCGGCGACTTGATCGTCTTCGGGGCCAGCGTCCACGGCTATGAGCCGATGGCGCCGCAGGCACACGCGGCCCTCTGCAATCTCCAGATCCAGCCGGCCGATATAGGCGCCGTGGCAGCCGGACTGGATGATCAGGGTGTCGCCGACGCGGGCCGGTTCGTGCAGGCGGTTATGGGTATGACCGCTCAGGATCACGTCGATGCCCGGCGTTTCGGCGGCCAGCTTCAGATCCTGCGGAAAGCCCAGGTGCGACAGCAGGACGACCAGATCGACCTTTTCCTCGCGGAGCTGGTGCAGCTGCTCGCGGGCTTCGGCCACACCCATTTCAAACCGCACGCCTTCAGAGAAGGCGGGGGGCATCGTCTTGTCGATGATGGGGCAGGCCAGGCCGATCACGCCGATCCTCAGACCGCCGCGCTCGAACACCCACCGCCCGTCGAACTCCGGCGCGCCGTCATCCTTGCGGAAGACATTGGCGGCCAGGACGGGATAATCCAGTCCCGCCGCCAACGCCTTGAACCCCGCCGGGCCATAGGCGAACTCCCAGTGCGCCGTCATGGCGTCGATCTTCAGGGCGTTCATGATCGGAACCAGCGCCTCGCCCCGGCTGGCGACGGCGACCCGCGTGCCATGGAAGGTGTCGCCGTTGTCCAGGGTCAGGCATGCACCTTCGGCGCGCGCCTCTTCGAAGAGGCGCGCGATGCGGGCGACCCCGCCCAGCCGTTCGAACCGCCAGCCGCCTTCGGTGCGCACCAGTTCGGGATGCGGCTCGAGATAGCCGTGGAGGTCGTTCAGCTGGAGCAGGGTCAGGGTGGTCATGGTCGGCTTCAGCGCAGCGGTTGTCCGGAGCGGATACGACCGATCACCGCTTCGAGTTGCGCCTGGGGCATGCCGCCGGGGATCAGATTGCCGTTGATGATAAAGGCGGGCGTGCCCTGCAGGGCCAGGGCCGCCGCTTCTCGACCATTTCGGTCCAGCACCGCGTCGATGTCTGCGCGGTGTTCGGCCAGGTCCTGATTCAGGCGCGCCATGTCCACGCCGGCCGACTGGACCAGACGGGTGATGTCCGCCTGGTCGCCGATGCGCGACGGCGACAGCATGAAGGCGTTATGGACGGCCTCGTACTTGCCCTGATAGGCGGCGGCGAGGGCGGTCCGGGCGGCGGTCTCCGAGACGTCGCCGAAGATCGGCCAATCCTTGTACAGGACGCGCACCTTGGTGTCCGCCTTCAGCAGGCCGTCGATCTCAGGCTGCATCTTCTTGCAGTAGGGGCAGTTGTAATCGACGAAGCCGATGATGGTCACATCGGCGTTCTCGGCGCCGATGAAGGGCGCTGCGGGATCGCGCAGCAGGTCATTGAAGCCGACCTGGGCGATGGGCGGCATGTCTTGTCCGGAGGCGGCGGAAGGGCTGGCGGGCGCCGCGCCGTTGTCGGCGTCGGCCGGGCCGCAGGCGGCGAGCGCCAGGACGGCGGCGAAGGCAGGGGCGAAGGTGCGGTTCATGGAAGCTCCGTGAGGCGAGGGGGTCAGTGCAGACGCGCGATTTCGGTCGCGATCTGTTCGGGGGCGATTTCCCCCATGTGGGCCTTGGCCAGACGGCCGTCGGCGTGGAGGAACAGGGTCACCGGAATGCCGGCCGTACCGTAGTGGCGGGGCAGCGCCATGGCCTCGTCGAACAGCACATGGTCGAGGGCCAGCCCCTGGCTCTGCAGAAAGGCCCGAACGCCGGCTTCGCCCTCGCCCTGGTTGACGAAGAGGAAGCGCACATTCGGATGGGCTTTTTCGGCCTGGGCCAAAGCCGGCATCTCGCGCCGGCAGGGCGGGCACCAGGTGGCCCAGAGATTGATCACCGTAGGCCGATCGATCGGCGCCGAAAGGTCGATCGCCGGTGCGTCCATCGCGGCCAGCGTCAGGGCGGGCGGCGCCATGGGCTGCGTCGCCGAGGCCAACTGATGGGCGGTGGTCCAAACCAAGGCGCTGGCCAGCACAGGCGCAATGGCCCAGGCGCGTTCGCGCGTCGTGCGCAGCAGCAGAATGGTGGCCAGGATCACGACCGGCGCGACCCAGATCCAACTGAATCCGCCCTGCCAGACCGCGAGCGCCCGCCACGGGTCAGCCCCGAAATACTCCCAGTGCGTCGCCACGTGACCGAGGCGGGCGACCGCCAGACCGCCGAAGACTAGGACCGTGCTCCACAGGTTGAAGCGCGGGCTGACCCGGCTGGCCAACAGCCCGACGCCGATCATGAAGACGAACACGCCGGCGATGATGGCGAACCGCTCGCCCGACAGGACGAGCGGGCCCAGGGTGATGGCGTTCATGCGGCGGCTCCGGCGCTCTGCAGGGCGGAGGCGACGTCTTGGGCCGACATCTCTCCGATCAGTCGGCTGCCCGGCGCTTCGGTCGCCGAGGGCGACAGGAAGATCATCGTCGGCGGTCCGATCACTCCGTGCCGCTCAAGAAGCGCGCGCGCCTCGGGCGTGCTGCGCGTGACGTCGACCTTGATGAGGTCGGTGTTCGAAAGGCCGGCGATGACCGCGGGGTCCTCGAACACCGTCCGCTCGATCACCTTGCAGCTGACGCACCAGTCGGCGGTGAAATAGACCAGGGCGGGACGTTCGCGCGCGGCGGCATCGGCGACGGCGCGGTCGAGCGCCGTCTGATCCAGCACGACCGCTGCGGTTTCGACCGGCGCGGCGGCTGAGATTCCAGCGGGCCGCGCCAGGGGCTCAAGCGGACGCCACGGGTCGTCCGCCCCGAGACTGAGGCCGACCAGCAGCAACAGGCCCCAGGTCGCGGCCGCCAGGCCAGCGACACGTGCGACGCCGTTTCTCAGATTCGGGCTCAGCGGCTGGAACAGGCCGAGAGCCGCCGCCAGACCGAGCGCCAGCGCCGCGCCGAAAGCCAGCGTCGCGCTCGGCGGCAGGATGCGGCCGGCCAGCCACCAGGCCATGCCCAGGAAGATGAAGCCGAACAGCATCTTCACCCGGTCCATCCACGGCCCAGCCTTGGGCAGGAAGCGCGCGCCGACCGTGCCGAACACGATCAAGGGCACCCCCTTGCCCAGGCCCAGGAAGAACAGGGCCGCCGCGCCCAGCCCAACGTCGCCGGTCTGTGCGATATAGAGCAGGGCACCCGCCAAGGGCGCGGTGACGCAAGGGCCCACGATGAGGGCGGAGACGAAGCCCAGACCTGCGGCTGAGGGCAGGGACCGCCGTCCGTCACCGCTGTCGCGGGACAGGCGGCTGGTCCAGGCCGAGGGCAGTTGCAACTCGAAGCCGCCGAACATGGACGCGGCGAGAACGACGAAGACGACAACCAGAGCGCCGATCGCCCAAACCGACTGGAGCGCCATCTGCAGGTTCTGTCCGGACCAGGCGGCCGCGACGCCCAGCAGGGCGAAGGCGACGGAAAGGCCCAGCACATAGGCGACCGAGAGCATCAGGCCTCGGCGCGTACCGCGCCCGTCCACGCCGCGTCCGATGACGCCGGCCAGGATCGGGTACATGGGAAAGACGCAGGGCGTGAAGGCCAGAAGCACGCCGAAACCGAAGAAGGCGAGCAGGACCCAGGTGGCCCCGCCCTGCAGCGCCAAGCGATCGACGAAGCCCGGGCTGGGGTCCGGGATGACCGCCGGCGATGGCGCGACCGGCGGAGGCGCCAACGCGCCCTCATCACTCGCGAGTGCGGGTGTGGGTGCAGCGCCCGGCGCCTGGATCGCCAGCAGAGCGGCGGCCTGAGCGGTCTGCGCATCGGCCTCCCGAGCGGCAACCTCGGACTGCGGCCGGGTCGGCACGTCCACTGTCCGCGTCATCGGCGGGTAGCAGATCGAGTCCTCGAGGCACCCCTGGTAGGTGATGTTGACCGACGTCGGGCCGCCAACCTGCGTCAGGGTCTGCGCCGATAGGGTCGCGCGACCCTCGTCATGCCAGACGTCGACGACGCCAAAGCCCGGATCGTCCTTGGTTTCGCCGGTCGCAAGCTCCAGAGGCAGCGATGCTTTCCCGCCCGGCGTGCTGGCGACGGTGTGGTCACGATAGAGATAATGGCCGGGCGCAATGTCCCAGGCGAAGGCCAGGTCGCCGTCAGCCTCACGCGTCACCGTCAGGGAGAAGGCCTTGTCAGGCGATAGCGGAGCCTGACCCAATGCCGAACCCGGAAGGGTGAAGGACAGGATCGCGAGAGCGGCGGGCAACAGTCGGCGGAAAAACCTCATGGCCATCTCGTCGGCAAACGAGCTTAAGTCAGGCTTAAGCCGCAACTTCCACCTCACGCCGCATGAGACTGCTCGCCATAGAAGATGATCCCGTTCTCGCCGACGGCCTCCAGGTCGGGCTCAGCGCCTGCGGCTGGACGGTCGAAGTCGTCGGGCGGGTCGAGGACGCCCTCGCGGCGCTGGAAAGCTCGGCGTTCGATGCGGTCGTGCTGGATTTGGGTCTTCCTGATGGCGACGGCCTTTCGGTGCTGCGTTTCGTTCGCGAGCGCGACATGGATGTCGGCGTGGTGGTCTTGTCGGCGCGCGATGACAGTCGGGACCGCATTGTGGGTCTGGACGCCGGCGCGGACGACTATGTCGGCAAGCCTTTCGATCTCGACGAACTGGCGGCGCGACTGCGCGCGGTGCGGCGTCGCCTGCTTGGGCGCTCGGCGCCCGCCTTGCGCCACGGCGGGGTGACCCTTGATCCCCAGTCGCGTCTGGCTTGGCGTGAAGAGGGGGACCTGCCCCTTTCGAGACGTGAGTTCGCCATCCTGGAGGCCCTGATGGAACGGCCTGCACAGGTCCTCTCGCGCAGTCAGCTAGAAGAACGCCTGTACGGTTGGCAGGAGGAGATCGGCTCTAACGCGGTGGAAGTGCACATCCACTATCTCCGGGCCAAGTTGGGAGCCGGCTTCATCCGCACCGTCCGCGGCGTAGGATACACCCTGCAATGAGCTCGATCCGCCTGCGTCTGTTCGCCACCCTCGCGCTCGTGACCGCCCTCGTCTGGGGCGGCGCGGTCGTCTGGGTCGAGATCCAGACCCGGGCCGAGGTGCAACGGGTGCTGGACCGGCGCCTGATGGAGTCGGCCCGCATGGTCTCGTCCCTGATGCAGGCCGGCAGCGTGCGCCCGGCGATGCAGGCTCCGGAAAGCGGGGCCGCCGATGTCTACGACCGTCAGCTCTCCTGCCAGATCTGGTCGCTGGAAGGCGATCTGATTGGTCGGTCCCAAAGCGCGCCTGCGGAGCGGTTGTCGGAAGGGGGCGACGGTTTTTCAGAACGCACGATCCGGGGCGAGCGCTGGCGCGTCTACACGGTGCATGATCGTGATGCCGGTTTCAGGGTCATGGTCGGGGACAATCTGGCCGTTCGCGAGCACCTGGTCGGCAATGTCGTCACCGCTTTGATCGGTCCGGCGGTCCTTGGTCTGCTGGTGCTTGGCGTATTGATCTGGTGGTCGGTAGGGCGGGGGCTGACCCCTATTCGACAAATGACCCGCAGCCTTGCGGTACGGGATGCGGAAGATCTGACGGCGTTGGACGTATCGCCGGACGCCCGCGAACTCCGTCCCTTCGCCCTGGCGCTGAACGACCTGATGTCACGCCTTGGCGCAGCGCGGCGTCGCGAGGCCGAGTTCACGGCCGCCGCCGCGCACGAGTTGCGTACGCCTCTGGCAGGCCTGCGCGTCCAGGCGCAGATTGCGGCGTCGTCTTCGGATACGGCCGTTCGAAGACGCGCGCTGGAGCAGATCCAGACCTCTGTCGATCGCACTGCCCGCCTCGTCACAGGTCTTCTCGTCTTGGCGCGCGAGGACGAGATGCCGGTTAGCGACGAAGATCGCCGCTGGGTGACGCTTCGGTCGCTGTTTGCAGGAGCGGAAGGCGATGATCGGGTGTCGATCGTTGAAGGTGACGCGCTGCTTAACGTGGATCCAGATCGCTTCGAGGCAGCGGCTGCCAATCTCCTCGCCAACGCGCAGGCGCATGCGGCATCCTCAGTCGTGATCAGTTACGACCCGACTTCCGGGCGTTTAATCGTCGAGGACGACGGCCCGGGCGTGGCCTTCTCGGATCTGCATCGGCTGGGTAGGCGCTTCTTCCGTGCGGCCAATGCACCTTCCGGAGGGAGCGGTCTGGGCCTCTCTATCGTCCTCGCCACAGTGAAGGCCCATGGGGGACAGGTGCAGTTCTTGCGCTCACCAGGAGGCGGTCTCCGTGTCGAGGTGATAGTTGCTATTGAGGCTTCGGGGTCGATGCATAAGCCTAGCACGCTGACCGACTAACAACGATCTCGGCACGCCGAAAGGGTGAGCTCGGGGCCGATCGCGGATCGGAGGCGGACATTAGATGTTCTCACCTCCAGCGTCTGCTGATGCAAACGGCTGCTGGTCGCACAGCGAGGATAGCCCGCACGCACCCCACTGCTGGCTCACTAAGTTGGGCTAGGGCTTTCGGCGGCTCAGCGGCCGCTGGTCGGGAGATTTCCGACCGGGTTTCTGCTATGGGATTTCAGGAAGTGGGTATTGATCCAGATTGCTGGCTCTTCCCCTCTTCTGGTGACCATATGGTGACCAATCGTCGCTGAGATTTCCTAAGGTCTTAGAAAAATCAGCTTTATCAATAGGATAGAACGAGAGTTCGCGGCATCGAATATCCTGTACTGGGACATCGAGCTCGAACCTTGAACGCAAAACAAACGCGCGGCCCCTTTCGGAGCCGCGCGCGGTGTTGGGCGGGTTCTGGGAATCAGCCGCGATAGCGGTCACGGTCGCGGCGTTCGTGACGGATCTGGTCGGACAGGCGGTCGAAGCGGCGGTCCAGGTCGGCGCGCTCCCAGGCCGTCAGGCCGCCGCGGCGGTAGTTGGCCTCGAGACGCAGCAGGCTGTTGAATTCGCCGCGCAGACGGACGGCTTCGCGGCGGCTCAGCTGGCCGTTGCGGACGCCTTGGTCGATGCGTCGATCCAGGTTGGCCTGGCGGGCGTTGATGGACTGCCAGTTCCCATAGGCGGGGGCGTGATGGGCCGGACCGTGACGCGCGGGGCCATGATAGGCCTGGGCGGCGGCGGGCAGGGCGACCGAGGCTGCGGCCAGGGCCAGGACGGGGGCAAGGACAGGAACGATGACGTTTCGCATGATGGAACTCCTCGATTTCGACGTCGATCGGGGCGACCGGCGATGAGGCCAGATGACCACCCGACGCCTGAGCCCGGCCTGAACGGCGAGGGTCAGGCGTCGTTCATCGGGATGAGAAATCCGAAAGCTTTGCGGCGATCGTCGGTCGCCGACGCTGACTTCGCCCCGCCGATCGCCTATACGGATCATTCAGCACCCGTTCAGAAGCGCAGGACTAGACAGCCGATCATGTTTAGGAAAACCGCCAGTCTCATCGTCGCCGTCGCGACCCTGGCGCTCGCCCCTGTCCTGGCGACGGAGGCGGTGGCCCAGGCGCGCGATCCCCGTCAGCCCCCCCCAAGCGACGACCGTCGCCCGCCGCCGCGCGTCAGCCCGGACGAGGCGCGGCGCAGCGCCGCGCCCTATGGTCGGCCCATCGACACCCAGCCGCGCCGCGACGGCAATTACAGCGTTTTGGTCGAGCGCGACGGGCGCGTGCGCGACGTCGTCGTCGACGGCCAGACCGGCCGACCGCGCCAGGGCGATTCCGGCGGCGACGATCAACGGCGCAGGCCGAACTGATGCGCGTCCTTCTGGTTGAAGACGACGTCGACCTGTCGCGGCAGCTGAAGGCGGCCCTGGCCGACGCCGGTTATGCGGTCGATCATGCGGCGGACGGGGAAGAGGCCTGGTTCCTGGGCGACACAGAACCCTATGACGTGATCGTGCTGGACCTGGGCCTGCCCAAGATCGACGGGGTGTCGGTGCTGGAGCGCTGGCGGCGAGAGGGCAAGACCACGCCGGTCCTGATCCTGACGGCGCGCGGCGCCTGGTCGGACAAGGTCTCCGGCTTCGACGCCGGGGCCGACGACTATCTGACCAAGCCCTTCCACACCGAGGAGCTGCTGGCGCGGCTGCGCGCCCTGTTGCGCCGCTCGGCCGGCATCGCCTCGGCGACCCTGTCGTGCGGCGGCCTGCGGCTGGACCCGCGCGCGGCGCGCGCCAACGTCAACGGCGAGCCCCTGCGCCTGACCTCGCTGGAGTACCGGCTGCTGCACTATATGATGATGCATCAGGGCCGGGTCATCAGCCGCACCGAACTGGTCGAGCATCTGTACGATCAGGACTTCGACCGCGATTCCAACACCATCGAGGTCTTCATCGGCCGGGTGCGCAAGAAGGTCGGGCCGGATCGGATCGAGACGGTGCGCGGCCTGGGCTATCGGCTGACGCCCCTGCCGGGCGAGACCGAGGCGGCGTGACGGCGGAGCCGCCAGCGCGGCGGACCTGGGGGCGCGACTGGGGGCGCTGGTTCGGGCGACCGGGCCGGTCATTGACGCGCCGCCTGATCTGGCTGGCCTCGGCCTGGATTCTGGTGGCCCTGGTGGCGGCGGCTCTGGTCCTGACCCAGGCGTTCCAGGAATCGGCCCTGCGCCGCCTGGGCGCCATGCTGAACGAGACGGTGGACGAGATCGTCGTCGCCGCCAGCCGCACCCCGCCGGGCGAGCGGATCGGCCAGATCCAGGACGCCCGCACGCTGCGCCTGCTGTCGGGCAAATACTGGCAGATACTGGAGGTGGAGCCGAACGGGCGGCTGCGGTCGCTGGCGCGGTCCGCCTCGCTGTGGAACTACGACATCAGCCTGCCGGATGGGCTGACGGGGCGGCTGGACCAGGCGTTCGGCGACGTCATCACCTTCAACACCGTGGGGCCCAAGGACGACCCCAAACGGCCCGAGCCCCTGCGCGTCGCCGCCACCATGAAGTCGATCCCCCGGCACGAGCGGCCGGTGGTCTTCCTGGCCGCCATCGACCGGTCCGAGGTCGACGCCGACACCCGCCAGTTCGCCACCCTGACCTGGGTGGCCCTGCTGGTCATGGGGGCGGGGCTGGTCTCGGCCGTCTTCATCCAGGTGCGGTTCGGCCTGCGGCCCCTTTTCGATCTGAGGAACGAGATCGCGGCGGTGCGCAAGGGGCGGGCGGCGCGGATCGAGCGGGCCTATCCGCTGGAGATCCAGCCCCTGGCCGAACAGGTCAACCGCCTGCTGGACCATAACCAGGAGGTGGTGGAGCGCCAGCGCACCCACGTCGGCAACCTGGCCCATGCGCTGAAGACCCCGATCTCGGTCATGCTGGCCGAGGCGGGGACGGCCGACGGCGCCCTGCCCGAACTGGTGCGGCGCCAGACCAAGGTCATGCAGGGCCAGGTCGATCACCACCTGCGCCGCGCCCGCGCCGCCGCCCGCGCCGCCCACGGCCTGGGCGAGACGACCCCCGTGGCCGAGGTGTTGGACGAGCTGGCGGTCATGATCGAACAGGTGTTCCGCACCAAGGACGTCGAGATCGACTGGCGCGCGCCCGACGAACTGGCCTTCCTGGGCGAGCGGCAGGACCTGCAGGAGATCCTGGGCAACCTGATCGAGAACGCCGCCAAGTTCAGCCGCCGCCGGGTGCGCGTCTCGGCCGGCGACAACGGCCTGGGGCAGATGATCGCCGTGATCGAGGACGACGGCCCCGGCCTGCCCGCCGACCGCCGCGAGGAGGTCATGAAGCGAGGCGCGCGGCTGGACGAGAGCGCGCCGGGGTCGGGCCTGGGCCTGTCGATCGTCGACGACCTGACGCGGGCCTATGGCGGGCGGCTGACCCTGGGCGACAGCGACCTGGGCGGGCTGAAGGCGGTGCTGGAGCTGCCGGCGGCCCAGCTGGAGCGGGGCTGAGGGTCACGCCCTTGGCGACCGGCCCCGGGCCGCCCATATAGATTGCAACAACTTCTGTTCCAGAAAGCCGCCGCCATGACCGACGCCGCCCCCGCCACCCCGAAAAAGACCCTGAAGATCGACTTCGTCTCCGACGTCGTCTGCCCCTGGTGCGTCGTCGGCCTGGGCGGGCTGGAGACGGCGCTGGACAGGCTGAAGGCCGAGGGGATCGCCGCCGACATCGCCTTCCAGCCGTTCGAGCTGAACCCCCAGATGGCGCCCGAGGGCGAGAACATCGTCGAACACATCGGCCGCAAATACGGCGCGAGCCCCGAACAGTCCGCCGCCAACCGCGCCATGATCCGCGAACGCGCAGGCGACGTCGGCTTCGACATGCGCATGACCGACGACAGCCGCATCTGGAACACCTTCGACGCCCACCGCCTGCTGCATTGGGCGCATGAGACCGCGCCCGAGAAGCAGAAGGCGCTGAAACAGGCCCTGTTCGCCGCCCACTTCACCGACAACCGCAACCTGACCGACGCCCGCGTCCTGACCGAGGCGGCCCAGGCCGCCGGGCTGGACCGGGCCGAGGCGGGCGAGGTGCTGGCCTCGGGCCGCTACGCCCAGGCCGTGCGCCAGGCCGAGGAGACCTGGCGCGCGCGGGGCATCAGTTCGGTCCCCGCCGTGGTGGTCGAGGGCAAATATCTGATCTCGGGCGGCCAGCCCCCCGAAGCTTTCGAACAGGCCCTGCGCCAGATCGCATCGGAGGGCTGAGCGGCGGGTTTGGGATCACGGCGGCGGGTCGGACTGAAAAACAGCGTCCGAACAGTCCGAACGGTCCGAAATCGGCGCGGGCCCGGGCGACGGGTCCAGAGCGTCGAGGATGGCCAGGCTCTTGTTCAGCAGGGTGCGGCCGACGGGATCGCGGGGGTTCAGGCCGACGGCGGCCTGGGCCAGGGTCTGGACCGCGCGCATCCGGGCCATGACCACGGCCTGGGGGTCGGGCGTCTTTTCGGCGCGCGGCGCGGACGAGGAGGGGGCGGGCGAAGGCGTCGTCCCGGCGTCCGGCGCGGACCCCGCCGCGGCCTCTTTCGCCAGGGCCGTCAGCCGGGCATGCAGCCGCAGCCAGCGCCCCGCCTCCATCGCCCGGCCGTTCAATATGGCGCGCTGCATCCGCACCAGGGCGTGGGCCGCCATCACCCCATAGTCGGGCAGGCCCGCCGCCGTTTCCGCCTCCAGGTCCACGGGGTCGTCCGCCCAGCCGGGCGCGAGCGGCGCCGCCTCGGGCTGGTCCTGACGCAGCCAGCCCGCGTCGCGCGCATGGGCGAAGAAGGTCGAGCGCGCCATGCCGAACCGCGCGGCGACCGAGGACCCGGACTCGCCCGCCAGATAGGCGTCGCGGATCGCCGCCCACCGTTCTGGAGAGGTCTGACGATGACCGCCGCCCCGTCGATAGGGATCGCGCCCCGGTCGCCCGGCGTACAGGGGCCGCCCGTCGGGGCCGGTTTCGGGCGGGATGTCGCAACCCGCGTCGTCCCAGTCCGGGCCGCGCGGCGGCGGATCGGTGAAATCGGCGTCGGTCACGCGCCCGTCGTAATGGACGACCGCCTCGCACCCGTGCGGATCGGTGTCCGCCCCGTCCCGGCGCCAGCCCCTTTCCCTGCCGTCCATCCGTCCCTCCCTGAACCCATCCGCCCCCGCGCGGGGCCGCCGCCAGTATGGGCCGGGGAAAAGGGGTGTGAGTTCGATTGTCGTCGGGACGGGAAAAGCCGAGGAAAATCAGAAGGCGGCGGCGGGGAATTAGGGGACGAGCGACGGGTTTCGCTCCTCATCTTTGGTCATCCTCCGGCGCCTCCGGGGCACACGACGCGCCACGCGGGCGACGGAGAAGTCCGCCGAGGGCGGGCGCAGATAGATCAGTTCGACCCGGTATCCGGCGGCCTTGAACCGGCGGAGGCGCGGGGCGTGGCAGCGGGTGGCCAGGGTCGTCTCCAGCACCACGTCCGCCCGCTCGACGAACAGGGCGTCCAGCCGCTCTGGCGCCAGCCGCCCCGCCGCCAGATCGCGCGCCGCGCCTTCGCCCGCCAGACCCCGCGCAACCTCATCCGGGTTCACGAACCGAAACGCCTCCGCCCGCTGACGCAGAAAGCGATTGATGAAGGTGGTCTTGCCGGCGCCGTTGGGTCCGGCGAGGAGGACGAGGGCGTGGGTGACGCCCATTGGACAATTTAGTTAGATACGCCGTATGAGTGAACGGGGATTTACAATGTTCTTGTTTTGTTCCATGTTCGCGACATGAAAATAAGCTCTCGCCTCTTCGCCTCGATGGGGCTTGTGTTCCTGTGCCTAGCAGCAGGATTAGCAGGTGGCGCTTTCTCCAGAAATTTTGGGGAGAGCAATTATACTATTTCTTACGCGGATTTTATCTCGGTGATGTTGACCGCGATATCTTTGCTTATGACATTATTGGCGTTTTTTATTGCTATACTTGCTTACATTGGGTGGAATTCTATTAGTGGAAAAGTTGCGTCTGACGTGAAGTCGTATTTATCTGACGGTTTTCGCGAAGGTCAGCCGCTGCATCGAATGCTTGTCGAGTATAAAGACAAAGCCATGTTTGAAGGAATTCTCGAAATAGATCAGGATTTTGAGGCTGATGCCGAGGCAGAAGGCCGAGAGGATAGCGCATGAGCTATGATCTTTGGAGCCGCGTTGACCCCGCAGAAGCCGGAATCGTAGAGCGCTTTACTTCTGAGCACCCCGTCAAGGTTGGGGAGCTTGCAAAGGCGCTTGGTATCGATGTTTTTAGGTCGCCGTTACCCCCTGCTATTTCAGGTATGATCCGTCCTGGTCAACCGGGCGCAGCACCCTACGAAATTCGGGTGAACAAGTATGAAGTTCCCGAACGTCAGAGGTTTACGCTGGCACATGAGGTAGCTCACTTTCTGCTTCACAAAGCAGATATCCAATCGGGTGTGGTCGACAGCGTAATGTATCGCTCGGCTTTGACGTCTCGCAAGGAAGCGGAGGCAAATCGGCTTGCAGCGGATATCGTTATGCCGATGCAAGCCGTCCGAAAGGAGCTTGCAGCACTCGGCGGAGTTGCGAGCGAGGAAGCGGCGAAAGAACTGGCGGTTAGGTTTAAAGTGTCGCTTCCTGCTATGAGAGTCCGACTCGGACTCGCATAACGGGACGTTCAATGCTGGCTGGAAAGACCTACTGCCCGATCCTTCATGCAAGGGTGGCGGAGATCAAAGGTCTCGAACGATTGCCCGAGGCGAGCAAAGAGTATCTATTTCCGCTTATCGTTGGGCGGCCGTGGCCGAATGCCAAGCATCTTCGAAAGACTTGGGAGAAAATCGGTGCGGCCTTCGGGCAGCGTCGCTACGCGCTGGACATAGATCCATTCAAGAGATTCTCAAATTCAGATAAACCTGCCGCATCCGAATTTGACCAACTATTCGTGTCTGATGATGGTTACTGCAACTACTACGTCGAGATCGAAAGCCTCGGTCAAAACGTCATACCTGTTCTTCAGATCACAAACGGCAGCATTCCTGATCTAGCGAGGCAGGTCGAGCACGCTGTTAGGCTAGATCGCGGTCTGGTTTGCCGAATCCAGCGGGACCTATGTCCTCACCCGTCCGCGATCGTTACCCAAGTCTTACTCGCGTTTCCGGAAGTCGTTTTCTTCCTAGATGTCGGTTGGTCGCCAGACCTGATTGCCCATGAACTTTGGGCTGATGGCATCTTGACAACCTTGGCCGCCGGTGAGCCAGAGGCTGAAATCGTAGTAGCTGGCTCCAGCTTCCCAGAGTCATTTAAGCCCAAGGCCAGAGACGCCATCATCACATACGAACGGGTATTATTCGACAATTTGGTCCGAAAATATAACTCTATCGTTCTTTACTATGGTGACTGGGGCAGCACACGCCCCCCGCGCCTCCCAACGCCTATGGGCTCGATACCACCCAGGATCGACGTTCCCATGGCGAGGGAGTGGATCAGCTTTCGAAGCGAAAACTCGGAAGAGTTTGATGAGGTCGCCAAGCGCGCTGTGAATGACGCGACTTGGCCAAGCGGCTTGAATATATGGGGTACCTACCTCATCCGGGGTACGGCGGATGGCATTCCGGATGCAATCAAGGGGCAGGCCGCTTCGGCGGCCGCCCGCATAAACATTCATCTTCACCGACAAGCCCATTTCGGTGCTCCTGGCTCCTTCGGAGATCAAGACGAACCTTATGTGGATTGAGGCCTAAACCTTCACCTCCACCACCCCGCCGCCGGCCCGGAACTTCGCGCTCATCTCCGCCATGCCGGCCTCGGCCTCCGCCAGGCTCGCCCCTGCGTCGTTCTGGGCCGCAGCGGCGTCGCGGATGTCCTGGCTGATCTTCATGCTGCAGAACTTGGGGCCGCACATGGAGCAGAAGTGGGCGGTCTTGTGGGCTTCCTTGGGCAGGGTGGCGTCGTGGTATTTGCGTGCGGTTTCGGGGTCGAGGCCGAGGTTGAACTGATCCTCCCAGCGGAACTCGAACCGGGCGCGTGACAGGGCGTCGTCGTGCAGGCGGGCGGCGGGGTGGCCCTTGGCCAGGTCGGCGGCGTGGGCGGCGATCTTGTAGGTGATGACGCCGTCCTTGACGTCCTGACGGTCGGGCAGGCCCAGGTGCTCCTTGGGCGTGACGTAGCAGAGCATGGCCGTGCCGAACCAGCCGATCATGGCCGCGCCGATGGCCGAGGTGATGTGGTCGTAGCCCGGCGCGATGTCGGTGGTCAGCGGGCCAAGCGTATAGAAGGGCGCCTCGTGGCAGTGCTTCAACTGCTCGTCCATATTCTGTTTGATCTTGTGCATCGGCACATGGCCGGGGCCCTCGATCATGACCTGGCAGCCCTTGGCCCAGGCGATTTTCGTCAGTTCGCCCAGGGTGCGCAGCTCGGCGAACTGGGCCTCGTCATTGGCGTCGGCGATGGAGCCGGGGCGCAGGCCGTCGCCCAGGCTGAAGGAGACATCATAGGCGCGCATGATGTCGCAGATGTCCTCGAAATGCTCGTAGAGGAAGCTCTCCTTGTGGTGGGCCAGGCACCATTTGGCCATGATGGAGCCGCCCCGGCTGACGATGCCCGTCACCCGCTTGGCCGTCATCGGCACGAAGGGCAGGCGCACGCCCGCGTGGATGGTGAAATAGTCCACGCCCTGTTCGGCCTGTTCGATCAGGGTGTCGCGGAACACCTCCCACGTCAGGTCCTCGGCGATGCCGCCCACCTTCTCCAGCGCCTGATAGATGGGCACGGTGCCGATGGGGACGGAGGAGTTGCGGATGATCCAGTCGCGGATGTTGTGGATGTTGCGGCCGGTCGACAGGTCCATGACGTTGTCGGCGCCCCAGCGGGTGGCCCAGACCAGTTTGTCGACCTCGTCGTCCACCGAGGACAGGACGGCCGAGTTGCCGATGTTCGCATTGATCTTCACCAGGAAGTTGCGGCCGATGATCATCGGCTCGACCTCGGGGTGGTTGATGTTGTGCGGGATGATGGCGCGGCCGCGGGCGATCTCCTGGCGCACGAACTCGGGCGTCACGAAGTCGGGGATGGCGGCGCCGAAATCCTCGCCGTCGCGGATGCAGGGGCTGTTCTGCTCGCGGCGCAGGTTCTCGCGGATGGCGACATATTCCATCTCGGGCGTGATGATGCCGGCCTGGGCGTATTCGTATTGGGTGACGGGGCGGCCGGGGACGCCCTTGAACACCTGATGGTTGGAGGTGTCGAAGCGCGGCGCCAAGTGTTTGCCGCTGGCGTGGCCGTTGTCTTCCGGCTTCACCTCGCGCGGGTTCGCCACGGGGGCGATGTCGCCGCGATCCAGCTGCCACGACGACTTCACGCGGGGCAGGCCCTTCTTGATGTCGATGGTCACGGTCGGGTCGGTGTAGGGGCCGGACGAGTCATAGATCGTCACCGGCGGCTCGTTGGCGCTCGGGTGGACGGCGACCTCGCGGAAGGGGACGCGGATGTCGGGGTAGAGTTCGCCCGCGACATAGACCTTCCTCGACCCGGCCCGTTCGCCGGTCGGGATGGCGCCCGTCTCCTGCATCACCTGCTCGCGCGCGTCCTTGAGGGCGAGCTCGACATTGGGCTCTTCAGGCAGGGCGGGCGGGGCGACTTGGATGTTCATGGCGGCCTCAAAACGGTTTGAGGTCCGCCGACGTCGGGCGCGAGGGTCCATGAATTCGGACCGAATGCGTTACTCATCCCTTCGCCGGCATGACCCGGATCAGGTTCGACGGGTCAGAGGAGAAACCTCTATCTCAGCCGCTCGATTGCGACCCCCCGGAGAACAGGGCCACCATAACCCAGCCTCAGGGCGCCGACCAGCCCTTGACCGCGACGGTCGCCGCGCGGGGGTCGCCGTCGAAGCGGAGATAGGCGCGGGCGTGGCCGTGGGCGGGGACGTAGTCCAGGGTCGCGGTGGCGGTCTGGTCGCCCAGCACGCCCTCGATGTCGACGGCGGCGGCCGTGTCGTCGCCATCGTTCCGTACGCGGACGGTCGCTACATGGCCGGCGGCGGTGGACTGGATCGCGACGATGCGGGCGCTGAGCGCCGTGGGCGAGGGCGGCTGCAACGCCTCCCACACCACGATGCCGACGGCGGTCAGGGTGACGACGGCGCCGACGGCGGCCATCAGCCATTGCAGCATGGGGCGGGTCGCGGCGGGGGCGGATTTCTTCCTGGCGGGCATGGGTGGTCAGACCAGAAGGCGGGCGGCGGCGGCCCCGATGGCGGCGGGAAAGCCCAGCACGACCAGGGTCTGGACCACGCCCGCGACCGAATGGCCGTCGACGCGCCCGAACAGGGCCAGGGTGAACAGGCTGACCCCCAGGGCGATGGCGTAGCCGGGCAGGGTGAAATGCAGGAAGGCGACGGCGGGATGGTCGGCCTCCTCCTGCCCCGCGAAGCCCGCCTTGAACACGATCAGGTGCAGCAGCAGGATCGACACGGCGATCAGGGCCAGGATGTGGGCGGGCGAGGCCTTGTAGGCGATCAGGACGATCTCCTCGGTCGGGGCGATGTTCAGGGCGAAGAACAGGGCGCCCGCCGCCATCAGGAACAATTCGCCGAAATAGGAGGCCTGATCCTCGTCCGTGTCGCCGCCCCCATCCCCGCTGAGCTGACGCCGGGCCAGAAGCGCGCCCATGGCGCCGGGCACGGCCTGAAGCGCGACCATGCCCAGGGCCTCGCGCGGGGGCGCGTCCCATTCCACTACGCCGAACAGGATCAGCAGCAGGGAGGCGGTGACGAAGCCGACCGCCAGGGCGACGGCCGTGTCCAGCGCGTCGTTGACCAGGCCGCGCCGCTTTGAAAACCCCGCATAATAGGCCAGGCCGTACAGCAGCGGCAGGCCGGCGAGGATGAAGACCAGCAGCCGCCAGCGGCCCATGACCACGCCCTGCTCCCACATCTCCATCGTCATCAGAAGCGGGATGTTGAACACCAGGGCGCCGGCGAAGGCGCGGCCCAGATCCGACACATAGGCCCGCTCTCGATCCAGATTCACGAAGGGCGCGGCGGGGGTCATGCGACGGCAACGGTCGATGCGCGGCTTTGGCTCCCTGTCGCGCGGTCGCGAAGGGTTCAGTCTGGCCAGACCGGGATCAGGCGGTCGATGGCGGCCTCGATTCGCGCCCAGCCCCGGTCGGCCGCGCCGGCGCCGCCGCCGTCATGGACCGGGTTGTGTGCAGTCCCGCCGCCTTCGATCATTGGGACGCCTGCCGACGCTGCCGCTGAAGCTACCTGGGCGTAGAAGGCGCGGACTGCGGCGCGGGTTCGGCGCTGCGGATCTGGTTGTCGGGACGAACCCTGCCGGGCGGAACGCCCCCGGACGCGCCGCCGAAGCCTGGGCCCGGTGCGGCCTGGGTCGCGGACGGCAGAAGCGGCGTCAGGCGCTCGGCGGGCACGGCGAGACGGCCCTGAACGCCCTGTCGGCGCAAACTGGTCATGAAACGCTCCGAGGGGCGGGTCCAGGACTTCGGGTCCGGGCGCCAGTCGCGCAGGAGGCTGGCGGTCTGACGGATGGGGTCGCGCGTCGATCCCCGGGTCGGCGGGTCGGGAACGACCGCCGTCAGATCCAGCTCGATCGCCCAACTGCCCGCACAGCCGCCGGCCGCGTTCGTCCAGCAGTCGTCGTTGTTGGGGCCGCTGCAGGTGACGACATAGGCCTGCCCCTCAAGGCAGTACATCATCTGATAGGCGTTGGCGGCCGGCGCGGCGAGCGCCAGCGCGACGCCCGCGGCTAAACCCATCGTCAGTTTCAGGCTCATGATCCTTCCCCCTCTTTATGATTGCGATACGCCCGAACCATGAAGCTTGACCGGCCGTGAATGGAGAATGAACGACGTTCGATCAGGCGGACGGTCTCTGTCGTCGCGGGCGGGGGCGGTTTCGTCCGCGACGGGCCTTGCTCCTCGGCGTTCGGACCGCCAAACCAGGGGGGTGAGCATTCAATCCCTGATCATCGATTGCGACCCCGGCGTGGATGACGCCGTGGCGCTGTTCCTGGCCTTCGCGGCGCCCGAGCTGGAGCTGCTGGCCGTCACCACGGTTGGAGGCAATGTCCCCGGCGCCAAGACACAGCGCAATGCGCGGATGATGCGCCAGATCGCCGGGCGCGAGGACGTGCCGGTGTTCGGCGGGGCGGAACGGCCGCTGAAACGCCCGCCGGCGGGGGCGGGCGCGTTCCATGGCGCCGAGGGTCTGGGCGACCTGGAGCCGTTCGAGCCGACGGGGATCGTCGGCGACGGGCCGGCCGCCAACGCCATCGTCGATCTGGTGATGAGCCGACCCGAAGGTTCTGTCGCCGTCGCCGTCCTGGGGCCGATGACCAATCTGGCCCTGGCCCTGCGGCGCGAGCGGCGGCTGGCCGAACGGCTGGGGTCGGTGGTGGTCATGGGCGGGGCGCGCAGCGAGGGCGGCAACATCACCGCCTCGGCCGAGTTCAACATCTGGGCCGACCCGGACGCGGCGGCGGTGGTGTTCGGTTCGGGCTGCCGCGTGGTCGCCTTCGGCCTGGACGCGACGCATCAGGTGCGGGCCACCGAGGACCGGATCGCCGCCGTCGAGGCCATCGACAGCGCGGCGGCGCGAGCGACGGCGGCGATGCTGCGGTTCTCGCAGCGGGTGGAGCGGGAGATAGTGGGCTGGGATTCAGCCCCCCTGCACGATCCCTGTCCCATCGCCTGGCTGATCCGGCCCGACCTGTTCGAGACGAAGGCGTGCCGGATCGAGGTCGAGACCGCGTCCGACCTGACGCGCGGCCATACGGCGGTGGAGTTCCGGGTCGAGGCGGAAACGGCGCGGCATCGCTGGGCCACGGCGGCGGACGCCCAGGGGGTGTTCGACCTGATCGTCGACAAGTTGAAAGGCGCGGCATGAGGATCACGGTCGTCGGTTCGATCAATCTGGACCTGGTCGCCACCGCGCCCCAGCTGCCGGCGCCGGGCGAGACGGTGACGGGGGCGACCCTGGCGCGGCATCCGGGCGGCAAGGGCGCCAATCAGGCGCTGGCGGCGGAAAAGCTGGGGGCCGAGGTCAGCCTGATCGGCCGGGTCGGAAACGACGCCATGGCGGGCGAGGCCCTGGCCCTGATGGAGGATCTGGGCGTCGATCTGGCGGGGGTGGAGGTGGATGTGGCCGCCCCCACGGGGGTCGCCCTGATCGCCGTCGATCCGACCGGCGAGAACCAGATCGTGGTCGCGGCCGGAGCCAACCATATGGTCACGCCCGAACAACTGCCGCAGCGGATCGAGGGGGCGCTGATCGTCCAGCTGGAACTGCCGATCGAGACGGTGGAGGCGGCGGTGGGCCGGGCGACGGGTTTCGTCTGCGCCAATCTGGCGCCCGCCCGGCCGGTGTCGGAACTGCTGCTGCGCCGCGCCGACCTGATCGTGGTCAACGAGACGGAGGCCGCCTTCTACGGCGACGGCCTGCACCGGGGCGGCGGCCGGGTTGTCGTCACCAAGGGCGCCCGGGGCGCGGCCATGTACCAGCGCGGCGTCGAAATGGCCTGGGCGACCCCGCCGGCGGTGGAAGCCGTGGACGCGACCGGCGCCGGCGACGCCTTCGTGGCGGCCATCACCGTGGCCCTGCTGGAAGGCATGACCCCGGCCGAGGCGCTGGCCTTCGCCTGCGCGGCGGGGGCGTTCGCGGCGACGCGGCCCGGCGCGCAGCCGTCGGCGCCGGAGCGGGAACAGGTGGAGGCGTTGCTGGCGGGGTGAGGTCTGGCACCTCGAACCGTCATTCCGGGACGTCGGAAGGACGAACCCGGAGTGACGGCCTGAGCCTTGCCTGTCCTTCGCGAGGATGAGCGGAAAAGGGGTGCGTCGCTGTGATGTTGTAACGGCGATTAGGGTTGGCGACGGCGCGCGCCGACGATAGGTCTGACGCTTCAACTGTTCAGGGGCGGAAGACGATGATGATGCGTGGACGTGGGGCCGGGCTGGTTCTGGCGGCGGTGTTGCTGAGCGGCGTGGCCGGTGCGGCTCTGGCCCAGACGGCGGCGCCGGCCGCCGGGCCGATGGTCTATCAGCAGCCGCCCCAGCCGATTGCGGACATATTGGACGCCAAGCCGACGCCGTCGTCGATGCTGAGCCCGGATCGGCGGACGCTGGTGCTGATGGATCGGTCGAACCTGCCCAGCATCAAGGCCCTGGCCGAGCCGATGCTGCGGCTGGCGGGGACGCGGATCAACCCCCGGAACAACGGCGCGGCCGAGAGCCGGGTCTCGTGGCTGACGGGGTTGAGCCTGCAGGCGGTGGATGGAGGCCAAGGTCAACAAGAAAGGGCTCGCGTCGTGGCCCTGCCCGACGGCGCGCGGTTCACGGCGCCGCGGTTTTCGCCCGACGCCAAGTCGCTGGCCTTCGTGCTGGACCGGCCGACGGGGCTGGAGCTGTGGGTGGTGGACGTGGCCTCGGCGCGGGCGCGAAAGCTGACCGATCCGGTGGTCAATATGACGGGCGGAACGGGTTATGAATGGCTGCCCGACAGTTCGGGTCTGCTGGTCGAGGCGGTTCCGGCCGGGCGCGGGCCGGCGCCGGACGTGACGGCGGCGCCGACGGGACCGAACATCGAGGAGACGGCCGGCCGGGTCGCGCCGGTGCGGACCTATCAGGACCTGTTGTCGAACTCCGGCGACGAGGCCCTGTTCGACCATTATTTCACGTCGCAGCTGACGCTGGTTCCGTTGAACGGCCGTGCGCGGACGATCGGGGCGCCGGCGGTCTATCTGGACGTGGCGGTGTCGCCCGACGGCCAGTACATCCTGAACGAGATCGCCAAGCGGCCCTATAGCTATGCGGTGCCGGACGACCTGTTTCCGACCGAGATCACGGTGACGGACATGACCGGGCGGGTGGTGAAGACCGTCGCCGACCTGCCTCTGCGCGACGACGTGCCGACGGCCTTCGACGCCGTGGCGCCGGGGCCGCGCTCGGTGGGCTGGCGGGCCGATGCGCCGGCGACCCTGACCTGGGTCGAGGCGCTGGACGGCGGCGACATCCGGCGCGCGGCCGAGTTCCGGGATCGGGTCTTCATGCAGGCGGCGCCGTTCACGGGCGAGCCGGTCAAGCTGATCGACCTGAAGGAGCGGTTCGGCGGCGTCCAGTGGGGCAAGGACGACCTGGCCATCGTCAACAGCCGCTGGTTCAACACCCGGCACGAGACCCGGTTCGTGGTCGATCCGTCCAACCCCGGCCAGGGTCGGGTGCTGCTGGAGCGGAACTATCAGGCCCGTTACGACAATCCGGGCCAGCCGGTTATGCAGCCCAATGCGGCGGGCCGGTCGGTGATCCGCTTCACCCCCGACGGCAAGATCCTGATGCAGGGGGCGGGCGCCACGCCGCAGGGCGAATTCCCCTTCCTGGCCGCCCTGGACCCGGCGACGGGGCGCAGCGAGCGCCTGTGGACCTCGGCCAACACGGACTATGAGTTCGTGGTCGGCTTCCTGGATGCGGACGGCAAGCGGGTGGTGACGCAGCGCGAGACGCGGCTGGACCCGCCGAACCTGCAGATCCGCGACCTGACCACGGGCCAGACCACGGCCCTGACGAACTTCCCCGACCCGGCGCCGCAGCTGGCCGGGGCGACGCGCCAGCTCGTGACCTATGAGCGGGCCGACGGGGTCAAGCTGTCGGGGACCCTGTATCTGCCGGCCGGTTACGACAAGGATCGGGACGGGCCGCTGCCGATGCTGATGTGGGCCTATCCGGCCGAGTTCACCGATGCGGCGGTGGCGGGCCAGACGGTGGACGTCCAGAACCGCTTCGTGCGGCCCGGCGGATCCAGCCATCTGTTCCTGCTGACCCAGGGCTATGCGATCTTCGACAATCCCTCCATGCCCATCATCGGCAAGGACGGAGCCGAGCCGAACGACACCTATGTCGAGCAGCTGACGGCCGATGCTCAGGCGGCGGTGGACGCGGTGGTGGCGATGGGGGTGGCGGACCGCGACCGGATCGCGGTCGGCGGCCACAGCTACGGCGCCTTCATGACCGCGAACCTGCTGGTTCACACCGATCTGTTCAGGACGGGGATCGCGCGGTCGGGGGCCTATAACCGGACGCTGACGCCGTTCGGCTTCCAGTCCGAGCAGAGGAACTATTGGGAGGCGACCGAGGTCTATACCGAGATGTCGCCCTTCACCTACGCCAACCGGATGAACGAGCCGATCCTGCTGATCCACGGCGAGGCGGACGACAACTCGGGCACCTTCCCGATCCAGTCCGAACGCTTCTATGCGGCGCTGAAGGGGCTGGGGGCGACGGCGCGCTACGTGACCCTGCCGCTGGAGGCGCACGGATACCGCGCACGGGAATCGGTGGGACATACGCTGTGGGAGATGACCCGCTGGCTGGACCAGTATGTGAAGAACGCGCCGCCGAGGGCGGCGGCGAACTAAGGCGCTTCTCCTTCGTCATTCCGGGTTCGTCCTGCGGCGTCCCGGAATGACGGAGGCTGATTGTTGTGAAGCCTAGGGCCGCACGATCAGCCGCACCACCTCGCCGGCGTGGAGGCGGTCGAAGCCGGTGTTGATGTCGTCCAGCGGGATGACGCCGCTCATCAACCGGTCCACGGGCAGGCGGCCCTGACGATACAGGGCGACGTAGCGGGGGATGTCGCGGCTGGGGACGCAGGTTCCGATGTAGGAGCCCTTCAGCGTGCGCTCCTCGCCGACCAGGGAGACGACGTTGACGGGCAGGGCGGCGTCGGGCGGCGGCAGGCCGGCGGTGACGGTGGTTCCGCCGCGTCTGGTCATCTTCCACGCCGCCTCCAGCGCCCGGACCGAGCCGGCCATTTCGAAGGCGAAGTCGGCGCCGCCGTTCGTCAGGGTGCGGACCTGATCGACCGCGTCGGGATCGGCGGCGTCGACGGTCTGGACCGGGCCCAAGGTGCGGGCCAGCGCCAGCTTGTCCTCGGACAGATCGACCGCGACGACGGGCGAGGCGCCCGAGGCCAGGGCGCCCAGGACGCTGGCCAGACCGACGCCGCCCAGGCCGACGACGACCACGCTCTGGCCCGCCCTGACGCCGGCGGTGTTCACCACGGCGCCCACGCCGGTCAGGACCGCGCAGCCGAACAGGGCCGCCTCCTCGAACGACAGGTCGGGGTCGATCCTGACCAGCGAGCGGCGCGAGACGACGGCGTGGGCGGCGAAGGCGGAACAGCCGAGGTGATGGTTGACGGCCTCGCCCTCGCGGAAGATGCGGCGGGCGCCGGACAGAAGTTCGCCCCGGCCGTTGGCGGCGGCGCCGGGTTCGCACAGGGCGGGACGGCCGCCAGCGCACGGGTCGCAATGGCCGCAGGACGGCATGAAGACCATGACGACGTGGTCGCCGATGTTCAGGTCGGTGACGCCGTCTCCCAGCGCCTCGACCACGCCCGCCGCCTCGTGTCCCAGGGCCATGGGCAGGGGGCGGGGGCGGTCGCCGTTGATGACCGAGAGGTCCGAATGGCACAGGCCGGCGGCCTTGATCGCGACCCGGACCTCGCCGGGGCCGGGCGTGTCCAGGGTCACGGTTTCGACCGACAGCGGGCGGCTGTCGGCATAGGGGCGGGCGCTGCCCGTGCGGGACAGGACGGCGGCGCGGGTCGTGAAGGACATCGGCGTCTCCCGGAGCGGCGCTGCGGCCAGCGCGTTCGTGATCGGACCTCTACCGATAGGCGCTTGACGCCGCGTCGTCCAAGCTAGAGCGTCGTCGTTCGAAGCGACCGATCAGACGTCGCCAGGGAGAGACGACCGATGCCCAAGAGGGAAGAAGGGCCGCTGGCCGAACGTGCGACCTACAAGGCCTATCACATGGTCTCCACGCGCTGGGCCGACAACGACCAGTACGGCCATATCAACAACGCCAAATTCTACGAGTTCGTGGATTCGGCGGTGAACGCCCACCTGCTGATCGCAGACGCCCTGAAGGAATCCATCGGCCTGGTAGTCGATTCCGGCTGCCGCTACACCTCGGCGCTGAAGTTCCCGGACGTGATCGAGGTGGGGATCAAGGTCGACAAGATCGGCACCTCCAGCGTCACCTACGGCTTTGCGGTCTTCAAGCGCGGCGTCGACGTCCCCGCCGCCATCGGCCATTTCGTCCACGTCTATGTCGACGCCGAAACCCGCCGGCCCAAGCCCCTGCCCGCGAAACTGAGGGCGGTGGTGGAGAACCTGAAGGCGGGGTGAGGGGGATGAAGATGCAAGGTTGGTTTGGGCGCGCGTCCCCATCCATTCTCGACCCGTTGGACCCTGCATAAGCTCCGCGACGATGGAAAAATGGATCGCTATCTCGAACCCGGAACGGCCGTCCGGAGGACTAACATGGGCGATAACACGTGGGAGGACGGGGTCGTCGTGCACTGCTGGTTCGACCCGGAAATCGGCGCCTACGATTGTTATGTCGCATTTTTCGGGGACGCCATCCCCGAGGGCAAACCACCGGTTAAGCCGTATGTACTGCGGTACGCTTCGACATCGTTGTCGGGGATGGAGGGCTAGTTTGCTCTCCGCGTCGGAGGCACTGGCCGATTTCGAGCCATTTCCGACATGCGTGCGTCACGTCAAACTGTAATGCAGCTATAATAGCCGATAATCTGCAGACGCGTTGCTGATGCCGTTACCGTTCGGACCTCGAAGGCCGCTTGGCCCAAAACAGCATTGGTTGTTCTTGTCCGTCTGGACTACCGGGACGCTGGCGATCGTTGCGGGACTGATCACGCTATTGCCGTACCGTCGCTTCGGCCCACCTCCCGCAGACTATCTTCAGACTGGCACGCTCACCTTGGCATTTGGGGTGATTGTACTGTTGGTCAGCTACCCTTTTCGCCGTCGCTAAGTCGGGTCAGGCCCACCTGACGCCTGCGCGCCTTGTCATGCCTGACCGGCGCGCTCTAGCCGAGCCATGATCGGTGAACTTCTCTACTTCGCCCACGGCAACGCCCGTGTGCTGATCGTGGTGTCGAAGCCCCGGCCTGACATCGACACGTTGCGGACCTTGCTGACATCCGCCTGAAGCGGGCGGCGTATCAGGCAGCCCGAGTGCAGCGGCGAGTCCGCCGGGCTTCTGGTCTGTCAGCCGTCCGAACGGTTACTCGTCGTGGCCTATGAGCAGGATCCGGGCCCTCAGTCGTCCAGGCGGCCGGTCAGGAAGAGGACGCCGACGGCGGTGAGGGCGCCCAGGGCGAAGGCGGTGACGACGGCGCCGGCGGCGACGGCCGTGGGCACGGTGACGGGGCGGGCTTCGTACCATTCGACGATGTCGGCCTCGTGCAGGTCTTCATCCATATAGCCTTCGGCTTCGTAGATGGTGTCGTCGGCGGTCATGGCGGGCTCCCGTACTCTGGTTCAGGATCAATACCCGCAAAGCGTCGCGGTTCCACCCCCGCGGCGGCCAAAGCTCGGGCGGCCACCGCTTTGGCGGATCGTGACAGCCCGCCGCGCATCGGCTAGGACGCGCGCCTCAGGTTTCAGACTCTCGAAGACGATCCCATGGCCGGCCACTCGAAATTCAAGAACATCATGCACCGCAAGGGGCGCGCCGACGCGCAGCGCTCCAAGCTGTTCTCCAAATTGTCGCGCGACATCACCGTCGCCGCCAAGTCGGGCCTGCCCGATCCGGCCGCCAACCCGCGCCTGCGCCTGGCGGTCAACAACGCCAAGGCCGAAAGCCTGCCCAAGGACGTGATCCAGCGCGCCATCAACAAGGCCGCCGGCGGGGACGTCGATACGATGGAAGAGGTCCGCTACGAGGGGCGGGGTCCGGGCGGCGTGGGCATCATCGTCGAGGCCCTGACCGACAACCGCAACCGCGCGGCGTCGAACATCGGCACGGCGTTCAAGAAGAACGGCGGGGCGCTGGGCGAGATGAACTCGGTCGCCTTCATGTGGGACAAGGTGGGCAAGATCACCTATCCGGCCGAGGCGGGCACCGAGGACGCGGTGATGGAGGCCGCCATCGAGGCGGGCGCCGCCGACGTCGAGAGCGACCTGGTCAAGCCCGACATCTACGAGGACGCCCCGGGCCACGTGATCTGGACCGCCTACGAGGACCTGAACGAGGTGGCCGAGGCCATGTCCAAGGTGCTGGGCGACCCCAAGTCCACCGCCATCGTCTGGAAGCCGCAGTCCGAAGTGCCGGTCACGGGCGAGGCGGTCGGGACGCTGTTCAAGCTGCTGGACGCGCTGGACGCCGAGGACGACGTGTCGGCGGTCTATTCCAACGAAGACATTTCGGACGAGGACGCGGCCAAATACGCGGGCTGACATCAGGCGGGTTCGGCCGTCGGCCTTGACGGCCGAACCGGCGGCCGACGCGGCGGAACGCGTCTCCACGCCAGAACGAGCGCCGCCAGCGCTGCCGCCATCGCGGCCAGGGTGAAGGGGGCGACGGGCAGCGTGCTGAAGCCCACCACGATCTGCGCCCAGGCCGTCGAGGCCGCGATGGTCTCGAACAGCAGGATATGGACCACCATGATCGCGGCGACGGCCAGGAAGGGCCAGCGCCCGCGGGGTTCGACCCAGGCGGCTGCAAGCGCCAGGGCGATGGCGATCAGTTCGCCCGAATGGAAGAAGCGTGGGATCGGCAGGCGCGCGATCACCGGCGGCAGCACCAGGATCGCCGTCGAGAGCAGGCAGGCCGCGTGGACGGCGATGTTGCGGCGTCGCGCCATGGCGACAGACACGAAGCCGACCAGGGCGATGGTCGAGAGGATGTCGTGCAGTCCCAGCCGGGCGCCCAGGGCGGCGTAGAAGGGATCGGTCTTCAGCGCGAACTTGGTCGCCATACTGTGCAGCACAAGGACGGCCGCGCCGGCGAACAGGGGCACGACGGCGAACACGGCCAGACCCGCCGCGCGATGCAGGCGACGATCCGCGCGGTGTGCGCTCCAGCTCTGAAAGCCGATCAGGGCCAGCCAGACCGTCGCGGTCATGCCGTGGGCATGGAAGGCGAAGGAGGCGGACGGCAAGACGCCGAAATAGGCGGGCCAGAAGGCCAACAGCACGACCGGCGCCAGCAGCAGCATGGCCCATGCGGCATGACGATACGGCATCTGTCTTCCCCCAGCTTCTGACGGAGGATGTCACGCAGATCGATGTTCGCCAAGGCGGCGGCGACGCGAGTCGTTCGCACGGAACCGGGTCGTGCGCCGGGCGTAACGAGGCTTCACCGTTACGCCTGGAGCCCCCTATGGACATCACCCAGCTGATCCTAGACGACCATGCCGAACAGCGTCGGCTGTTCGCGATCATCGAACAGATCGACCCGAAGGACACCGATGCGCTGAGCGCCGTCTGGTCGCGGTTGTCGGCGTTTCTGGACGTGCACGCCGAGGCCGAGGAGCGGTTCTTCTATCCCGAGCTGCTGAAACAGGGCGACGGCGCCAACGATGCCGAGGACGGCACGGTCGAGGGCGAGACCGAGGACGCCATCGAGGACCACAACAAGCTGAGAAACGCGGTCAAGGCGGTGGCGAAGCACCAGGTCGGGAGCAAGGCCTGGTTCGATGCGGTGGGCGAGGCCAATGTGATCAACTCCAAACATATGGGCGAGGAGGAGCGGCAGGGTCTGACCGACTTCCGCATGAACGCCGACATCGACATGCGCCACGACCTGGCGGTCAAGTTCGCCGCCTTCGAGGCCGAGCACATCACCGGCGTCAAACCCGTGAACAAGGACCCGGAAACCTATGTCGAAAAGCACGGCTGACCCGCCAGCCGCCTGCGCCGACTGAAACCGTTCATTGCCCGCTAACCCTCTTTGCGGCATGAGGGGAACGGATGGCGAACGAACCGATCAGAATCATCGGCCTGGACCCCGGTCTGAGGCGCACCGGCTGGGGCGTGATCTCGGCCGAGGGCGCGCGGCTGCGCTGGATCGCGCACGGGGTGGTGACGCCGCCCGAGACCGCGCCCTTCGCCGAGCGTCTGGTGCATCTGCTGGATCATGTGGCGGCGATCTGCGCCGACCACGGCTGCGAGGAGGCGGCGGTGGAGGAGGTGTTCGTCAATGTGAACCCATCCTCGACGCTGAAGCTGGGTCATGCGCGGGCGGCGGTGATGCTGGCGCCGGCCAAGGCGGGTCTGACGGTGGCGGAATATTCGCCGAACCTGATCAAGAAGGCGGTGGTGGGCGCCGGCCATGCGGACAAGAGCCAGATCGCCTTCATGGTCAAACGGCTGCTGCCGACGGCCGGCGAAGTGAAGGCCGATGCGGCGGACGCCCTGGCCGTGGCGATCACCCATGCGCAACTGCGGAAACGATCCCTGCTTGAAGCCATGACGCGAGGCGCCGCATGATCGGTCGTCTGAGAGGGGTGCTGGCCGAGGTTGGGGAGGCGGACTGCCTGATCGACTGCGGCGGCGTGGGCTATGTGGCGTCGTGCGGGGCGCGGACGCTGGGGCGGTTGCCGGCGCCGGGCGACGAGGCGACGCTGCATATCCATTCGCAATGGAGCGAGGACGCGGGGCCGCGCCTGTACGGCTTTCTGACGCGCGACGAGCGGCGGGCGTTCACGACCCTTCTGGCCATTCAGGGCGTGGGGCCCAAGGCGGCGCTGGCGGTGCTGGACGTGCTGCCGCCCGGCGAACTGGCGGGGGCGGTGGCGCGCGAGGACAAGGCGGCGGTGGCGCGGGCCAACGGCGTGGGGCCGAAACTGGCGCTGCGGATCGTGACCGAGCTGAAGGGCAAACCGCTGGGCGAGGTCGGCTTTGCGCCGCACGCGCCGGGGATGCATGTCGAGATCGCGCCGCCGCCGCCGTCCCTCACCGGCGAGGCGGTGTCCGCCCTGCTGAGCCTGGGCGTGGTCGAGGTCAATGCGCGCCGGGCCGTGGATCAGGCGTTGATCCGTCTGGGCGAAGAGGCGGAGCTGTCGGCGGTGATCCGGGCGGCGCTGCAGGAGTTGGGGCGGTGAGGGGGCGTGATGGGGGAGTGGTGAGTCGTGAGTCGGGCGCGCAGTCCTTCACGAGCATTATTCACGCCTCACGATTCACGACTCACGTCTGGACTTTCCCATGACCCGCATCATCTCCCCCGAGGCGGAAACGGGCGAAGCCTATGACCGCGCGCTGCGGCCGCAGACCCTGTCCGAATTCGTGGGACAGTCGCAGGCCAAGGGCAATCTGAAGGTCTTCATCGACGCGGCGCGCGGGCGGGGCGAGGCGCTGGACCATGTGCTGCTGTTCGGGCCGCCGGGGCTGGGCAAGACCACGCTGGCGCAGATCGTGGCGCGCGAACTGGGGGTCGGGTTCCGGGCGACCTCGGGGCCGATCCTGGCCAAGGCGGGCGACCTGGCGGCGATCCTGACCAATCTGGAACCGCGCGACGTCCTGTTCATCGACGAGATCCATCGCCTGAGCCCCCAGGTCGAGGAGATCCTGTACCCAGCCATGGAGGACCATGTGCTGGACCTGATCATCGGCGAGGGGCCGTCGGCGCGCTCGGTGCGGATCGACCTGGCGCCCTTTACGCTGGTGGGGGCGACGACGCGGGCGGGCCTTTTGGCGACGCCGCTGAGGGACCGGTTCGGCATTCCGTTGCGGCTGGAGTTCTATACGCCGGAGGAGCTGACCGCCGTGGTGCGGGGCACGGCGCGCAAGATGGGCGCGGGCATCGACGAGGGCGGGGCGCTGGAGATCGCGCGCCGGGCGCGGGGCACGCCGCGCATCGCCGGGCGGCTGCTTCGCCGGGTGCGCGATTTCGCCGACGCCGACAGCTGCGAGACCATCACCCGGGCGGTTTCGGCGCGGGCGCTGTCGCGGCTGGAGGTGGACGAATCCGGTCTGGACAGCCTGGACCGGCGGTTCCTGAAGGCGCTGATCGAAAACTATGGCGGGGGGCCGGTAGGGATGGACACTTTGGCCGCCGCCATCGCCGAGGCGCGCGACGCGGTCGAGGACGTGATCGAACCCTATCTGCTGCAACAGGGCTTCATCATGCGCACCCCGCGCGGCCGCGTCGCTTGCGCCAAGGCATACGCCCACCTGGGGCTGAGCGCGCCGCCGCCTTCCGCGGGACCCCTGCCGGGCGACCTGTTCGAATAGGCGTTGCCAAGCCGGGGCGGATCGGCGTTTGCTGGCGCGGCATCGGAGCGGGCCCCATGTTCTTTCGTCCTGTCGCGGCATTGGTTCTAAGCCTTGGCTTGTGGGGCGGTCTGGCGGCGGCGAACCCGGCCCGCGCGGCGGCGCCGGTCTTCACCGAAAAGCCCTGTCCGGCCGACTGGCCGACCGATGTGCGCAAGACGACGTGCGGAACCCTGACGGTCGACGAGGCGCGCGGGACGGCCAGCGACCGGCGCATCGGCGTGGCGGTGGTGGTGCTGAAGGCCAGCCAGCCCTATCGCGACGCCTCGGGGCAGGCGCTGCCTCCGGTGTTCATGTTCCACGGCGGGCCGGGTGGCGATCTGACGCCCGGCGCGGGAAATATTCTGCAGGCGCTGTCGCGGCGGCCCGAGCTGATGGCGGTGGACCAGGACGTGGTCCTGTTCGACCAACGCGGGGGCGGGCGGGGCGATCCGTCGATGGACTGTCCGGGGGTGCAGCTGACCGACGCCGGGCCGCCGTCCGACGCCGACCGCGACGGGCTGATCGCGTGCCTGAAAGCCTATCAGGCCAAGGGGATCGACCTGAACCAGTACAACGCCGCCGTCATCGCCGACGACGTGCGCGACCTGGCCCAGGTGCTGGGTTACGACAAGATCGACCTGTGGGGCGGCTCCTACGGGCCGCGCATCGAGGCGGCGGTGATCACCCACCAGCCGCAGATCGTGCGGGCGGCGGTGATGGACAGTCCCTGGCCGCCCGAAGGGAACTGGGCCGTCGGCACGCCCGAACAGGTGTCGGCGGCGGTGCGGCTGATCCTGGCCAAATGTCAGGCCCAGGTCGCCTGCGCGGCGCGGCATCCCGACCTTCAGGCGCGGTTCGAGGCCGAGGCGCGCAAATGGCTGGCCGGGCCGGTCACGGGCAAGGACGGGCGAACCTTCACCGTCGACGACCTGTCGGCCTTCCTGATGGACACGACCTATAGCGCGACGGGGGTGCGGCGGCTGCCGGCCGATCTGGAGGCGATCATCGCCGGGAACCTGAACCCGGTCGCCGAGATCGCCGAGGACCGCACCTATTACACCGAGGGCCAGCATATGGCGCATCTGTGCAAGGAGGAGCTGCCGTTCGAATCCAGGGCGCGGCTGGCGGCGGGGGCGGCGGGCGATCCGGTGGCCGAGGTGCTGGTCCCGTCTCTGTCGCGCCTGTTCGACGTGTGCGACGCGGTGGGCGAAACCCCGGCCGCCCCCATCGAGAACCTGCCGGTCCACACCGACATCCCGACCCTGTTCGTCGCCGCCGAGATCGATCCCGGCTGTCCCCCGCCCCTGACCGAGGCGGCGGCCAAGGGCTATTCCCGCAGCCAGGTGGTGATCGTGACCAACGCCACCCACGGCGTCATCAACGCCAGCCCCTGCACCCGCAGGATGGCGCGTGACTTCCTGCGCGATCCGTCCGCGCCGGTGGACCGCAGCTGCCTGCCGGCGGCGGACACGCCGTTGCAGTTCATCGAGGACGGGCCGGCGGCCTGATCGATCCATGCGCGCCCAGACCCCGCGACAGCGTTGGACCCTGGCCCTGGCGGCGGCGGTGCTGACCCTGTGCGCGGTCGGGGCCTGGATGCGGTGGAAGCCGGTCGCGGCCCCGCCGCCCGAGCCGTCCGACGCGCGGGTGACGCGCCAGATCCGCACCCTGGCCGGACCCGGAGCCGAGCTGCGTTACGCCGAGCCGGGCCAGCGCCGGGCGGTCTGCGGCTATATCGGTCGAACCCACGAGGGGCCGCCGGTCAGCTTTGTCTCCATCCCCAACCGCATCCTGTTCAGCGACGACCCCCTGCCCAAGGAGTTTCGCGAACTGCGCCTGCGTTATTGCCCCGGTTTCATGCAGGGGCCTTCGAATCCGGTCGCGATGCGTTAGGGTCGCGGCATGAGCCCTGATCTTCCCACCGCCGGCCGTTTCGAGGGGCGCGATCACCTGTTGCCGGTGCGCGTCTATTACGAGGACACGGACTTCACCGGTCTGGTCTATCACGCCAACTATGTGCGCTATTTCGAGCGGGGGCGGTCGGACTTCCTGCGCGCCATCGGGGTGGGCCACGCCGATCTGCTGGAAGAGGCCGAGCCGCTGGCCTTCGTCGTGTCCGAACTGAACATCAAATATCTGAAGCCCGCGCGGATCGACGACGCCCTGGTGGTGCGCACCCTCTACGAGCAGGTGAAGGGCGTGCGGCTGATCATCCGCCAATCGGTCGAACGCGACGGCGAGGTGCTGTGTCGGGCCGAGGTGACGGCGGTCTGCATCCATCTGGACGGTCGGCCCCGGCGGCCGTCGAAGGGGCTGATCGAGAAGGTCACGCCATGGCTGGCGGATGGGGGCTAGAGCGCCTTCTCTCTCCCGCTCATCCCGGCGCAAGCCGGGACCCAGACCTTTCGCATCGCGAGTGCGTCGGATGACCACCTGCCTTTGAGCCCCGGCGGCTTTCGCCCAAAGCACTGGGTCCCGGCTTTCGCCGGGATGAGCGGAAATAAGCGTGTGTCCGAGCCGCCGGTTGTTTTAGGATTACACCGAAACGAGGGGAGGAACGTCATGGCCGCAGAAACCTACAAGATGTCCGCCAGCGCGGTGATCGTCACGATCCTGCTGCTCGTGCTGCTGGTCGGCGGCGGGCTGGTGGGCTGTCCCTATTACAAGGTCTGGGAGCGCAAGATGGCGGGCCAGGCCGAGCTGCAATACCAGCAGGGCGCGCGCCAGGCCCTGATCGCCCAGGCCGCCGCCGAAGACGAGGCGGCGATCAAGCGGGCCGAGGCGGCGACGCGCCGCGTGCTGGGCTGGACCGACGCGGCCAGGCGCGGCTGCGCCGAACTGGGCCGGCCGGGCGACCGCCAGTGCGAGGAGCAACTGCTGAAAGACGCCGCCACCTATTCCATCGCCAAGGAAGGCCACGAGGGCGTCATCATCAGCGTCGGCGCACCCGTGTCGGTCGCGGTCGATCCGAACCGGCGGCCGGCGTCGGAATAACGCCTAGAAGAACTCGTCCAGGGCCAGGTGGAAGGCCAATCGGTCCGCGTCCAGTTCAGCCAGGCCGTAGGCGTCGAGGAAGGCCCGTTGGGCGTCGGGGCCGAACTCGTCCAGACAGTTCCAGGCGATGGCCAGGTCCTGATAGCGGTCCGCAACGCCGAGACGGCCCAGGTCGATGCAGCCCGAGACATGGCTGTCCGTGATCGGGCCGTCCGCGATCAGAATGTTGTCCAGCGAATAGTCGCCGTGTGTGACGACCGGATCGGCGACCGTGGGGCGCAGGGTGATCATCTTGTCCCAGACCTGTTCGGCGCTCCAGCCCGCGTGGACGTCGTCGAAATCGTCGACATCGACCAGACCGGCCTTCATGCGGGCCTTCGCCAGCTCCAGACGCCGGTCGGCCCCGCTGTCGAACGGGCACTGGGCGGCGGGAAGGGCGTGCAGCGTCTTCAGGAAGGCGCCGATCAGAGCCGCAACCTGGGGCGCGCGGGCCAGTTCGTCGGCCATCCGTTCGTAGGCGGTGCGGCCGGGCAGGGCGGTGGTCAACAGCCAGGCCTCTTCGCCGTCAGCTGCGGAATAGACGAGCTGCGGCGTCGTGACGTGCGAAGACAGCCAGCGCAGGCGCGCGGCCTCGTCGACGATGTCGCCCGCGACTTCTCCGGTTCCGTGTTTGAGATAGAGGTCGGGCGCGCCGTCCAGGCTGAGCCGATGCACGGCGGCCCCGGCCTCTCCCACCAGATTGCGTCGCCAGGTTCGCCCGGCCACTAAGGCGGACAGATCGTTTGGCGTTGGAACGGGCGTGGATGCGCGTTCACGGTCTTCGCCAGGGCCGGAAATCATGGATCGCTCGTCGCGGTTTCGACCTTCACTAGCGTGACGATAACCCGCTGTTAACCGTTATGACGCGCCTGTCAGATGACGGGCGGTCGGGTCGTCGTTAAACGGGCCGGACGCCACACAATGGTCACGGCCGCTGGGTCGAAGAGGACGTGACCGATCCCGATTCCGCCCGGAGCGCCTGAATGACCACGCCTGTCGACGCCGCGATGATGAACCCGGTCCAGCTGTTCCTGACCGCCGACTGGGTGGTGAAGGCGGTGATGATCGGGCTGGCGGCGGCGTCGCTTTGGTCGTGGACGGTCATCATCGACAAGGCGGTGCGCTTCGCCGGGCTGAACAAACAGGCCGACGACTTCGAAAAGGCGGTCCAGTCGGGCCGGTCGCTGGAGGATGTCGCCGCCCAGGCCGGACCCCAGCCGGACCACGCCCTGCCGCGCATGCTGAGCATCGCCCTGTCGGAATGGCGCGAGGCGCGTCAGAAGGGCCCGTTGAACGAACACCAGGGCGACCTGTTGATGACGCGGATCGACCGGGCGCTGAACAGTCTGATCGCGCGCGAGGGCCAAAGGGTCGAGAACGGGCTGGGCGTGCTTTCGGTGGTGGCCACCGCCTCGCCCTTCATCGGCCTGTTCGGCACGGTGTGGGGCATCATGAATGCGTTCGGGCGGATCGCGGCGGCGGGCAACACCAATCTGACCACGGTGGCGCCGGCCATCGCCGAAGCCCTGTTCGCCACGGCCATCGGTCTGGCGGCGGCCATCCCGGCCTATATCGCCTACAACAAGTTCTCGATCGACGCGGGCAAGTTCACCGGCCGGCTGGAGGCGTTCGCCGACGACCTGCAGGCCGCCGTGGCGCGCCGTCTGGGCAACCCCTCGACGCCGCCGCCCCCGCCGCCCGTCGAAGGCTTCGACCTGAAGCGGGGCGGCTGAGCCATGGCCCTAGGCGGTGGATCCGGCGGCGGCGGCGGTCGTCGGGGGCGGCGGGGGCGCAAGGGCCCCCTGACCGAGATCAACGTCACGCCCCTGGTGGACGTGATGCTGGTGCTGCTGATCATCTTCATGATTTCGGCGCCCCTGCTGACCGTGGGCGTGCCGGTCGAACTGCCCAAGACCGAGGCCAGCGCGGTCGAGATCAAGTCCGAACCCCTGTCGGTCAGCATCGACCAGCAGGGGGCGATCTTCGTCGGCGACAGCGAGACCGCGTTCGACGCCCTGAGCGAGCGGCTGCTGACCGAGGCGGGCGGGGCCGACAAGGCGGCCGAGCGGCCGGTCTTCGTGCGCGCCGACGGCCGGGCGCCCTATCAGGCGGTGGCGCGGGTGATGGCGCGGCTGAGTGCGACCGGCTTCACCAAGCTGAACCTGATCACCGACACGGCGCCGGAGGCCTGAGCCCTTGCGCCGTCCGAGCCCCGCGATCCTCGGATCCGTCGCCCTGCACGCCGGAGTGGTCGCGCTCGCCCTCGTCTCCTGGCCCCGGAAGACGCAAGAGCTGACGCCGCTGGTCGCCTCCGTGCCCGTGTCCATCGTGTCGGAGGAGACGGTCCAGGCGGCCGCTGCGAACAATCCGCAGCCCGAACCCTCGCCCGAGGATGCAGCGACCGCGCCGGTCCAGCAGCCCGATCCGGCGCCGCCGACGCCCGAGCCGACCCCGCCGCAGCCTCAGCCGCGCCCGACGCCGCCGACGCCGCGTCCGCCCTTGCGTCCCACGCCCGCCCCGACCCCGACGCCGACGCCGCGTCCCACGCCGACCAAGCCTCAGCCCACGCCCCCGCGTCCGCAGCCGCCCGCGCCCACCCCGCCGACCAAGGCCCAGCCCACGCCCCGGCCGGCGACGCCCGCGCCGGCTCGTCCCGCGCCGCAACGGCCCGAGCCCAGCCTGGACCTGAACGCCCTGGTCGGACCGCGTCGTCCGACCCCGAACACCGGCCGCCCCCAGACGGGCCAGCAAGGAGCGGGGACCGCCAGCCAGGCCACGGGACCGCAACTGGCCGCCCTGGGCGCCCAGGTGACGCCCAACTGGAACCTGAACTGCGACCTGCCGGGCATGGATTCCCTGGTCATCCGGGTGACGGTGCGCCTGACGGCCGACGGCCAGATCGTCGGCTCGCCCCGGCTGGAGCAGCCGCGCAGCGACGCCAGCTGGCGGGCGGCGTCCGACGCCATGCTGCGGGCCCTGCGCGCCACCGCCCCGTTCGACGTGCCGCGCGGCTTCCAGGCGCAGGAGGTGCCGTTCCGGTTCGAGACCGCGCGCCAGTGTGCGAACCGATGATCGGGCGCCGAACGACGACCGGTCCGCAAAGTCGCCCCAATCGCCGTGAAGCTGGCGATTGTCGCGCGGTCCGGGGATAAGGGCCGAAGATGTCTCTAATGCTGCGGGAGCGATCCATGCGTTTGAAACTGTCAATGACCGCGGCGGCCGCCCTGCTGATCGCCGCGCCCCTGGTCCTGCAGGCGCCGGCCCAGGCCCAGTCCACCGGCGCGAACGCTGCGCCGATGCGGGACGTGGTCGTGGATCAGGGCGTGCTGAAGCCCCTGGCCATCGCCGTCGCGCCGTTCCGCGGAGAGCACGGGTCGGACATCTCCAGCGTGGTCAGCGCCAATCTGAAACGGTCGGGCTTCTTCGATCCGCTGAACCCCGCCAGCTTCATCGAGACGGGCCTGACCCTGGCCAATGCGCCCAACTTCCCCCAGTGGACCCAGATCGGGGCGCAGGCGGTGCTGTACGGGGCGGTGACGCCGCGGCCCGACAACCGGGTCGACGTGGGCTTTCGCCTGTACGACCCGTACCGCCAGTGTCAGCTGGTCAGCTATCAGTTCACCGCCACGCCCGAGCAATGGCGCCGGATCGCGCACAAGATCTCGGACATCGTCTATCAGCGCATGACGGGCGAGGCGGGCCTGTTCGATTCCCGCGTCATCTTCGTCTCGGAAGAGGGGACGGCGCTGAACCGCATCAACCGCCTGACCATCGCCGATCAGGACGGGTTTCAGCCCATCTATCTGACGCAGGGCGACGAGGTGATCATGTCGCCGCGCTTCTCCATGTCCCAGCCGGACGAGATCACCTATGTGGCGCTGGGCAAGGATTACAGCCGCATCTATCTGTACAATCTGACCACCGGCCGGCGCGAAAGCCTGGGCGAGTTCGACGGTCAGGTGCTGGCGCCGCGCTTCTCCAATGACGGGACCAAGATCGCCTTCTCGATCATCCGCAACGGCAACACCGACATCTATGTGATGGACCTGCGCAGCCGTCAGCTGAGCCGGCTGACGTCAGACCCCGGCATCGACACCTCGCCGTCGTTCAGCCCGGACGGCAGCCAGATCGTGTTCAACTCGGACCGGTCGGGACAGGCGCGCCTCTATGTCATGCGGGCCGACGGCTCGGGCCAACGGCCGATCTCGCGCGGGGGCGGCTCCTACACCGCGCCGGCGTGGAGCCCCAGGGGCGACCTGATCGCCTTCACCAAGTCCAGCGGGGGGCGGTTCTCGACCGGGGTGATGAACGCCGACGGATCGGGCGAGCGCATCCTGTCGTCCAGCTATTTCGAGGAGGGGCCCAGTTGGGCGCCCAACGGCCGCTACGTCATGTTCGCGCGTCAGACGCCGGGCGGGGACACGCGGCTGTGGACCGTGGATCTGTCGGGCCGGGTGGTGTCGCAGGCGGGATACGCCGGACGGGGCACGGACCCGGCCTGGTCGCCGCTGCTGGATTCGCCGCCCGCCAATCTGGGTCTGAACCAGGGGGCGGACAGCTGCCCGAACTGAGGTTTGCGAGCGTGGGAGCCTTTGCGCTCAACACTGCGTTATCGCGTCTAGCGCCCAGAAAACGCCCAAGGCTAAGATTAAGGCCAAGCTTGAGGCCGCCGTCCTCGGAAAAGAACAGTCAGGAGACGACTCGATGAAGACATCCCGCATCCTTACCTTGGCGATGGTCGGCTGCGCCTTCGCCGCCATGGCCGCCTGCACCCCCCGCAAGCCCCCTGTCGATTCCGGCGTGACCGACACCGGCGCTGCGACGCCGACCGGCCCCAGCTATCCCACCGCCCCCACGGGCCCGATCACCGGCGGCCAGGTCGGCGCCGCCCAGCCGGGCAGCGAGCAGGACTTCGTCGTCAACATCGGCGACCGCATCTATTTCGATCTGGACAGCATCGAGGTGCGCCCCGAAGCCATGCCGCGCCTGGACGCCCAGGCCCAGTGGCTGCTGCGCTATCCGCAGGTCACGGTGCGGATCGAGGGCAACGCCGACGAACGCGGCACGCGCGAATACAATCTGGCCCTGGGCGCCCGCCGCGCCGAGGCCGTGCGCAACTATCTGATCAACCGCGGCGTGCCCGCCGGCCGGATCGACACCATCAGCTTCGGCAAGGAACGGCCGATCGCCGAAGGCTCGAACGAGGACGCCTGGGCCCGCAACCGCAACGCCCACACGGCCATCGTCTCGGGCGCAATGCGCTAAGGCGTCAGGCCCCGTCTATAGCGATGCGAGAGGCGCCGGCCCGGGTCGGCGCCTCTTTTCGTTGGCGGCGCTTGAAGCGCCGGGCCGGGGGCGGCAGAAGGTCGGTTCGAGGGATTGGGGGATCACCGCATGGATATCGAAGCGGCGGGCGGGGTTGTCACCGGCGGGCTTCTGGCCGGCGCCGTCGAAAAGCCGACCGGCAAGGCGGGCGAGACGCACGGCGGCGTCTGTTCCGACTGCGGCGCCGCGACCAGCGGAAACTTCTGTTCCAACTGCGGTCAGCCCACCCATGTGCATCGCACCCTGCTGCACCTCGGCGAGGAGTTGCTGCACGGGGTCATGCATTTCGACGCCCGCATCTGGCGCACCCTGCCGCTGTTGTGGCTGAACCCCGGTCGGCTGACGCGCGAGTGGGTCCAGGGTCGTCGCACCCGCTATGTTTCCCCGCTGGCGATCTTCCTGTTCACCCTGTTCGTGATGTTCTTCGCCCTGAGCTTCGCACCTCATCACGAGGGGCCGGCGGTTCAGGCCGACGAGATCGCCCAGCAGCGCGCGGCCGTGGAGGCGGCGCAGCGAACGGTGGACGAACTTCGCGCCGATAACACCCAGCCCCAGGCGATTCAGGCCGCGCAGATGGTGGTGGACCAGCGGCGCGCGCAGCTGACGCAGCTGGAGACCGAGCTGCGCGACGGGCGCGCCGACGGGCTGAAGCCCGGCAGCTGGCAGGCCAGTCTGAAGGACATGGCGACCGGCGACGCCGACGACGAGCCCGGCCATCTGCAGGCCAAGATCGCGGGTCAGGAGATCAAGAGCGGCGGCCATGGCCTGGGCGCCACCATCGCCAAGAAGCTGCAGAACCCGGACCTGGCGCTCTACAAACTGCAGCAGACGCTGTACAAATTCGCCTTCCTTCTGGTGCCGCTGTCGATCCCGTTCGTGGCCCTGCTGTTTCTGTGGAAGCGGGGCTTCACCCTGTACGACCACGGGGTGTTCGTCCTCTATTCCCTGACCTTCATGGCCATGCTGCTGATGCTGATGGTCGTCGCCGGAAGCTTCTGGGGAACGTTCGGCCTGGTGGTGATCAATCTGGCGGCCCTTGCGGTCCCGGTGCATATGTTCGCCCAGATGAAGGGCGCCTATTCCCTGTCGATCTTTTCGGCCCTGTGGCGGACGGTGGCGCTGATGGTGTTCTGCACCATCGTGATCGGTCTGTTCGTGACGGCCATCATCTATCTGGGCCTGGGGCATTGAGACGCGCCGGGCGCCTTGCAGCGGCCCCAAATCGGTGAAACCTAGACGCCCATGACGCTTACGCTTTCGATCACGCGCAAACGCGCCTTCGCCGCCACGGCGCTCGGTCTGATCCTGGTCGCGGGAGGCGCCGTCGCCCAGCAGGCCGCGCCCAACATCATGGAGCGGACCGAATGGGACAACCGGCGGCTGGACCAGCTGGACCGCAACGTCCGCCGCCTGGAACGCGCCCTGACCCAGAGAAACGCCGCCGGCCAGCCCGTTCTGGTCGAGCCGGACCCCGAGGTCGTGACCCTGCAGGGGCAGATGGGCCTGATCAGCCAGCGTCTGAGCGATCTTGAGTCCACGGTGCGTCGCATCAACGGCGACAACGAGCGGCTGACCTTCCAGCTGGACGAGGCGACGCGCGACAATGCGGCCCTGCGCAACCGCCTGGTCGATGCCGAGAACCGCATCCAGAAGCTGGAGACGGCGGCCGAACTGAACGCGCCGATCGAGGCCAATTCCCCGACCGGCGACGCGGGCCAGGACCTGGCGGCGGCGGTGCGCATGCTGTCCAGCGACCGGCCGCGCGGGGTCCGTGCCCTGGAGACGGTGGCGATCACCTGGCCCAACACGCCGCAGGGGCGCGAGGCCAACGCCCGGCTGGGCGACCTGCGCGTCGCCGCCAACGACAAGGCCGGGGCCGTGCCCTATTACGCTACGGCGCTGAAGGACTGGCCGCGCATCGGCTGGGCCGGCGACACGACGCTGAAGCTGGCCGACGCCCTGTTCGCCACCGACCGCAAGACCCAGGGGTGCGCCGCGCTGGGCGAGTTCACGCGCCGCTATGCGCCCACGGCCAACGACGCCCAGAAGGCGCGGGCGACCCAGTTGCGGACGGCGGGCGGCTGCGGCTGACCCCACTTCGACCGGACAGCGACGCAGGGCTGAGCCAGCGGCTGTTCGCGCGGCTGGACCGACGGCTGGCGGCCGATCGCGCCGCGCCCGTGGCCCTGGCCCTGTCCGGGGGCGGGGATTCCGTCGCCTTGCTGCATCTGGCGGCGGACTGGGCGCGGGCGCGCGGGCGATCCCTGCTGGCCCTGACGGTCGATCATGGACTGAACCCCGACAGCGCGCGTTGGACCGCCGAGGCGGCCGAGGCGGCGCGCGCGGCGGGCGCCGACTGGCGCGGCCTGACGTGGGACGGCGACAAGCCGGCGACGGGGCTGACGGCGGCGGCGCGGGCGGCGCGGCATCGGCTGATCGGCGAGGCGGCGCGGGCGGCCGGGGCGCGGGTGATCCTGATGGCCCACACCGCCGACGATGCAGCCGAGGCCGACTGGATGCGGGCGCGCGGGGCGACCCTGGGCCGGGTGCGCGAATGGTCGCCCTCGCCCGCATGGCCCGAGGGGCGGGGGGTGATGCTGCTGCGGCCCCTGCTGGAGGAACGGCGCGCGACCCTGCGTCACTGGCTGAACGGGCGGGGCCTGAGCTGGATCGAGGATCCCGCCAACGCCGATCCGCGGTTCGGCCGCAGCCGGGCGCGTCAGGCGCTGGCGGCAGGGGCGACGGCGCCCGCGACGTCTTCTGAGCCGGTCGAGGACGCGGCGCGGCTGTTCGCCGACGACGACGGCCTTGTCCGCACGGGGCGGGGCGTCGGCGGACGCGCCCTGGCGGCGGCCCTGGTCTCGGTCGGGGGCGGGGACGCGCCGCCGCGCGGCGAGCGTCTGGCCCGGCTGATCGCGCGGCTGCGGGCGGGCGAAGACTTCACCGCCGTCCTGTGCGGGGCGCGGGTCGAGACGGCGGATGCGGACGTGCTGATCATGCGCGAGGCGGGCGAACTGGCGCGACGGCCCCTTGCGCCGCTGAGGTTGATCCCCGGCGTGGAGGCGGTGTGGGACGGGCGGTTCGTCTTCACCGCCGCCGATCCCGGCTGGCGCGTGGTCGCGGGCCGGGGGCGTCTGGCGGGGCTGTCGCCGCAGGATCGAGCATGGCTGAACCGCCTGCCGCCCGGCGCGCGCGGGGCGGCGCCCGTCCTGCTGCGGGACGGCGAACTGGTCCCGGTTCTTGCAGGCGTCGGGGTCGAATGGCGCGGGCTTGTCGCGGAACGGCTCAGGCTGGCGCTGGACGAAACGACGCATGAAGACGATCTGAATCCCGCGACCGATGGCGTAACGCCCCGGAAGCTCCTATTTTCCTGGCCAGACCATTTCAGACCGGCGGACCCAAGGGGCCGGCGGCCGACCGAGGACCCCTATGAACCTGCGTAATCTGGCGATCACCGGCGTCATCATCCTGGCGCTGCTGGCGTTTTTCGGCGCCCTGTCGCAGGGCGGACTGATGACCGGCATGCCCGGTCAGCCCGCCGCCCGCACCGAAACCATGAGCTATTCCCAACTGGTCCAGAAGGTCCAGGCCGGGGAGGTCAAACAGGTCACGGTCCGCGTGGACAAGGTGAACGGCGAGCTGAAGGACGGCACACGCTTCACCTCCACCACCGTCTATCCCAACGAACAGCTGATGAACGCCATGCTGCAGGCGGGGGTGGACATCGACGCCAAGTCGGGCGGCCAGTCGATCTGGATGAGCCTGCTGATCGGAATCCTGCCCATCGCCCTTCTGGTCGGGGTGTGGATATTCTTCATGCGCCAGATGCAGGGCGGGGCGAAGGGCGCCATGGGCTTCGGCAAGTCCAAGGCCAAGCTGCTGACCGAACACAAGGGCAGGAAGACCTTCGACGACGTGGCCGGCGTGGACGAGGCCAAGGAAGAACTGACCGAAGTGGTCGAATTTCTGAAGGACCCCGGCAAGTTCCAGCGTCTGGGCGGCAAGATCCCCAAGGGCGCCCTTCTGGTCGGCCCTCCCGGCACCGGCAAGACGCTGCTGGCCCGCGCGGTGGCGGGCGAGGCGGGCGTGCCCTTCTTCTCCATCTCGGGCTCGGACTTCGTCGAAATGTTCGTCGGCGTCGGCGCGTCGCGGGTCCGCGACATGTTCGAACAGGCCAAGAAGAACGCCCCCTGCATCATCTTCATCGACGAGATCGACGCCGTCGGTCGCCATCGCGGCGCCGGTCTCGGCGGCGGCAACGACGAGCGCGAACAGACGCTGAACCAGCTGCTGGTCGAGATGGACGGCTTCGAGGCGTCCGAGAACATCATCCTGATCGCCGCCACCAACCGTCCCGACGTGCTGGACCCGGCCCTGCTGCGTCCCGGCCGCTTCGACCGCCAGGTGGTGGTGCCCAACCCCGACGTCTCGGGCCGCGAACGCATCCTGCGCGTCCATATGAAGGACGTGCCCCTGGCCGCCGACGTGAATGTGAAGACCATCGCGCGCGGCACGCCCGGCTTCTCGGGCGCCGACCTCGCCAATCTGGTCAATGAGGCGGCCCTGACGGCGGCGCGCAAGGATCGTCGCATGGTCACGCACCGCGACTTCGAGGACGCCAAGGACAAGGTGCTGATGGGCTCGGAACGTCGCTCCATGGCCATGAACGAGGAAGAAAAGCGCCTGACCGCCTATCACGAGGCCGGTCACGCCATCGTCGCCATGAACGTCAAGGCGGCGGACCCGGTGCACAAGGCGACCATCGTGCCGCGCGGCCGGGCGCTGGGCATGGTGATGCAGTTGCCGGAAGGCGACCGCTATTCGATGAAGTATCAGCAGATGATCGACCGGATCGCCATCATGGCGGGCGGGCGTGTCGCCGAGGAGCTGATCTTCGGCAAGGAGAACATCACCTCGGGCGCATCGTCGGACATCGAACAGGCGACCAAACTGGCCCGCGCCATGGTCACGCGCTGGGGCTTCTCCGAGAAGCTGGGCACGGTGGCTTACGGCGAGAACCAGGAGGAGGTCTTCCTGGGTCACTCGGTCGCGCGCAGCCAGAACATCTCGGAAGAGACGGCCCGCACCATCGACGAAGAGGTTCGCCGCCTGGTCACGTCGGGCTGGGACGAGGCGCGGCGCATCCTGACGACCAAGGCCGATCATCACGAAAAGCTGTCCCAGGCCTTGTTGGAATACGAGACCCTGTCGGGCGAGGAGATCAGGGACCTGCTGGAGAAGGGCGTCGCGCCGAACCGCGACGAGAACAACTTCCCCAACGCCGGGCCTTCGGTCTCGGTGCCGGTGACGCCGGTTTCGGACGGAACCGACATCGAGGTTCCCGCCCCGGCCCCCGCCGCGACCAGCGTGCCGACGGTTCACTGAAGGGCGTCTCCAGCCGCCGTCATCCTCGGGCCCGACCCGAGGATCGGATGTCGGGCTGGCTGTGAATCCACGGCTGGCGCACTGCGGCGGACCGCTCGGCCCTCGGGTCGAGCCCGAGGGTGACGGATAAAGAATAAAACCGCCGGGAGAGCGATCTCCCGGCGGTTTTCGCATGCGTCGAGGGTGATGCGGTTGTGGTGTCAACGTCATCTTGTGAACCAGTTTGTAATTTAGACTAGTCTGTGAGAATGTTGCCTCCTCATCAAGGGGAGGGAGCCATGACGGCGTCCGAAATCGACCGATCAGAACGACTGCATGGGCTGGACGCCCTGAGGGCCGCCGCCCTGCTTTTGGGCGTGGTGCTGCACGCGACCCTGTCCTTCTTTCCGACCCCGATCTGGATCGTCGCCGATGATCAGCGGTCGGTCTGGGCCAGCGGTCTGTTCTTCGCCATCCACCTGTTCCGCATGGGGACCTTCTTCCTGATCGCCGGCCTGTTCGCGCATAGTCTGCTGAACAGGCGGGGCGTGGTCGGCTTCGCGATCGACCGCCTGACGCGCATCGCCGCGCCGCTGGCCGTCTTCTGGGGCGTGATCCTGGCGGCCATCGTCGCCGTGTTGATCTGGAACGCCTCGTTGCAGGGGCTGACCGCCGCCGACGCCCCGCCGCCGCCGAAATACGACTGGACCGACGATCCCCTGACCCATCTGTGGTTCCTGTGGGTGCTGCTGATCTTCTATGCGGCCTTGCTGATCCTGCGCGCGGCCTTCGGGGCGCTGGACCGCAAGGGCGACGGCGCGCGGGCGCTGGATCGCCTGACCGCGGGGTTGGTCGGATCATGGGGGCCGTTGGCGCTGGGCGCGCCCGTGGCGGTCGCCCTTTGGCTGGAGCCGAACTGGATCGCCTTCTTCGGCGTGCCGACGCCGGACCACGGCCTGATCCCCAACGCCGCCGCCCTGGTCGGATTCGGCACGGCCTTCGGTTTCGGCGTGCTGCTTGACCGTCGCCGCGACCTGCTGGGCCGCATCCAGGCCTGGACGCCCGCCTGTCTGGGGCTGGCCCTGGTCGTGGGCGCGATGGCCCTTATGCTGGCGGGCGGACCTGATCCGCGTCTGAAACCCCTGACCGATCCGTCGATCAAGGCGGCTGCGGCGGCGGCTTTCGGCGTGGCGACCTTCGCCTCGGTCTTCGCCGCCGTGGGGCTGGCGATGCGGTTCGCCTCGGGCCGCAGCGCCGTGCGGCGCTATCTCTCGGACGCCTCCTACTGGGTCTATATCGTCCATCTGCCGCTGGTGATGGCGGGACAGGTTGTGGTGCAGGACTGGACCCTGCCGTGGGCCGTCAAGCTGATCCTGGTCGTCTCGGGCGTCCTCGTCGTCTCTATCGCCAGCTACGAACTGCTGATCCGTCACAGCTTCATGGGCCGCTGGCTGAACGGCCGCCGCGTGCCCTGGAGGAGGGCCCCACGACCCGTGTTCGCCCCCGCCGAATAGCTTGCCAACCCCGACGGCTGCGTCCATCCGGAAAGGCAGCCGCGTCGCGCCAGGAATCACCCGATGACCGACAAGTCCCGCACGCCCGAAGCCGACCTCGCCTTCATGCGCTCCATCGTCGAGGGCAGCGGACGACCGCCGATGACCCTGGCCGTCTGTTATCTGGCGGGCGGGCTGCTGTACGGCCTCCAGTGCCTGTTTCACGTCGGGCAGGTGCTGGGACTGATCCGCTGGCCCGATCCGGCCAATCTGGCCTTCGTGGTCGGGATCAGCGTCGCCTTTCTGGCGGTCCTGACCTGGGCGATCCTGAGGGACCGCAAGGCCGGTCCGGCCAATCGAGGGCCGCTGGCCACGCGGGTGACGAGCGCGGCCTTCAGCGCCACCGGCATGGCCAACGCGGCCGTGGTGATCGTCTTCGCCGTGGGGGCGATCCGGGATCGGGACTTCGCCGTCTGGCTCTATTACGCCGCCATCGTCTTCGCCCTTCAGTCGGCGGCCTGGTATGTGGCCTGGGTGTTGAAGAAGAAGGGCTGGATGCTGGCGGTGTCGCTGGGCGGATGGGTCACGGCGGTGGCCCTGGGCCTGCTGGTGCGCCAGCCGGTCGCCTATCTGGGCGTCTGCACCGTGGCGCTGTTCCTGCTGTTCGCCCTGCCGGGGTGGGCCCTGTTCCGCGACGCCCGCGCGGGCGCCAGGGCGGCCTGAACCATGGGGCTGGCCGATTTCGGACGGATCGACGAGGTCATCCACGGCCGCATGCGGCTGGGGATCATGGTCTATCTGGCCGATGTCGAGGCGGCCGACTTCACCGAACTGAAGACGGTGCTGGAGGCGACCCAGGGCAATCTGTCGGTCCACATCAAGAAGCTGGAGGAGGCCGGCTATGTCGCCGTCGCCAAGAGCTTCGTGAACAATCGGCCCCTGACGCGCGTGTCGATCACCCCGGCCGGCCGGACGGCCTTCGCCGCCTATCTGGAGGCCCTGGGCGGCCTGATCGGCGGCAAGGGCTGAGGCCCGCGCGGCTCAACCGTCCTCGGGCTCCTCGATCCGCACCAGGGTCAGGCGGCGTTCGGCGCCGGACGGATCGGTCCAGGCGATGGTGCGCCCCTCGGCCAGGCCGATCAGGCCCGCCCCGACGTGCGACAGGATCGAGACCTTGCCGGCGTCGATGTCGGCGTCCTGGGGCATGACGATCTGGATGCGCCGCGGGGTTTCCGAGCGGCCGTCGACATAATGCAGCCAGCGATACAGCGGAGCGCCGCGCGCGGGGCGGCCCTCGGGTTCGACCACGGCGCGATCCAGTTCCTGTTGCAGCAGGCCGGCGACGCCGGCGCCCGGCATGTCGCCGACCAGACGGCTGAGACGGTCGTGATCGGCGGCGCCGATATAGATCTTGGGACGAGGGGACATGGGGATGCTCTGATGCGGACGGATGGACGGAGGCGCGGCGTCGCGGCCATCGGGAAGGGGGGGAGAAGAGGCGCCCGGAACGGGGCGAAGGGCGCGCGGCCGTTCCGGGTCAGCCGCCTGCGACGAGGCGTCCCGCGTGGGAAAGGCGTCGAGCCTGGCTGACGAAACGAGCGATCACGGCTAGAGGCTGGTCCCATGCGACGCGAAAGTCAAACCGACGGGCGACCCCTGGTCATGGGGATCGTCAACGTCACCCCCGACAGCTTTTCGGACGGGGGGCGGTTCACCTCGACGGGGGCGGCGGTCGAGCGGGCGATGCGGCTGGTCGCGGACGGGGCGGACGTGCTGGACGTCGGCGGGGAAAGCACCCGGCCGGGCGCGCAGCCGGTCGGCACGGCCGAGGAGATCGGCAGGACGGCGCCGGTGATCGCCGCCCTGTGCGCCCGTTGGGACGGACCGATCAGCATCGACACGATGAAGCCGGCCGTGGCGCGCGCCGCCGTCGCCGCCGGGGCGACGATGTGGAACGACGTGACCGCCCTGACGCACGCGCCGGACAGCGCGGCGGTCGCGGCCGAACTGGGCTGCGACCTGGTGCTGATGCATATGAAGGGCGAGCCCCGAACGATGCAGGCCGACCCGAGATACGACGATGTGGCGGGCGAGGTGCGGGATTATCTGGCCGCGCGCGCCCAGGCGGCGATGGCGGCGGGCGTGGCGCGCGAGCGGATCTGGCTGGACCCCGGCGTCGGCTTTGGCAAGACGGCGGCGCACAATCTGACCCTGACCGCGCGGCTGGACGTGCTGGTCGATCTGGGCTTTCCGGTCCTGTACGCCGCCAGCCGCAAGCGGTTGATCCAGGCGGTCGATCCGACGGCGACGGAGGCCTGCGACCGGCTGGGCGGCTCCCTGGCCCTGGCGCTGGAAGCGGCGCGGCGCGGAGCGCGCATGGTGCGGGTTCACGACGTGCGCGAAACGGTTCAGGCCCTGAAGCTTCAGGCGGCGGTGACGGCGGCGGGGTGAAGACCCGCGACCTGGCGTCGCAGCTGGGCTATGGCGATGGAAGACCCTCGCAACAGTCCCGATCCATGCCCCTGAACCCCTATATCGCCCCCATCGTCATGCTGGTCCTGTCGAACGTCTTCATGACCTTCGCCTGGTACGGCCACCTGAAGTTCGACCACAAGCCGCTGTGGCTCCTGGTCATCGCCAGCTGGGGCATCGCCTTCTTCGAATACTGGCTGGCGGTGCCGGCCAACCGGATCGGCCATCAGGTCTATTCGACGGCCGAGCTGAAGACGATGCAGGAGGTGATCACCCTGATCGTCTTCGCCGGGTTTTCGGTGCTGTATCTGGGCGAGAAGCTGACGGTGAACCACCTGGTCGGCTTCGCCTTCATCGCCCTGGGCGCCTTCTTCATCTTCAAGGGGCCGCTGGGCGGCTGATCGCGGCTTGCCCTGATCGACGGGCTGCGCCATCTGAGCCGCATGTCCTGGGTCATGTCGATCAATCCGTGGGCGACGCTGATGGTCGCCGGTCTGCTGGAGGTCCTGTGGGCTTCGGGCCTGAAGACCGTCGGCCTGAACCGGCCGCTGACGTCGCTGGGCGTGGGCGTGGCCCTGGCCGGCAGCATGATCCTGTTGTGGGTCGCCACGCAAAAGCTGCCCATCGGCACGGCCTATGCGGTGTGGACCGGCATCGGCGCGGTCGGGGCGGCGGTGGTGGGCGTGCTGGTCCATGGCGAGCCGGCGACGGTGGTCAGGGCCGTGTGCATCCTGCTGATCGTGGCGGGGATCGTCGGTTTGAAACTGTTTTCGGGAGCGGCGGCATGAGCGCGCTTCATCGAGGTCGGGTGTTGATCCTGGCGGGTTCCGACAGCGGCGGCGGCGCGGGCGTTCAGGCCGACATCAAGGCCGTGACGATGATGGGCGGGTTCGCCGCCACGGCCATCACCGCCATCACGGTGCAGAACACCCTGGGGGTCCATGGGGTCCATCCCCTGCCGCTGGATCTGATCGCGGCTCAGGCGCGGGCGGTGCTGGAGGATATCGGGACCGATGCGGTCAAGACCGGCATGCTGGGCTCGGTCGAGGTGGTGGAGACGGTCGCGGCCGTGCTGGACGAGGCGGACGCCCCCGCGGTGGTCGATCCCGTCATGATCGCCAAGGGCGGGGCGTCCCTGCTGCCGGATGCGGCGGTGGAGGCGGTGAAATCGCTGATGATCCCGCGCGCGGCCCTGCTGACGCCCAATGCGCCCGAGGCCGAGGCCCTGACGGGGCTGTCGGTGCGCGACCTGGATGGTCAGCGGCGGGCGGGGGAGGCCCTGTTGGCATTGGGCGCCCGGGCGGTGCTGATGAAGGGCGGCCATGTGGACGGACCGACGGTGATCGACCTGTTGATGACCCCGGACGGCGAGACGGCGCTGGAGGCCGAACGAATCGACACCCGCCACACCCACGGCACCGGCTGCACCCTGGCCAGCGCCTGCGCGGCGGGGCTGGCGCTGGGCCGGCCGCTGGAGGTCGCGGTCGCCGAAGCCTGGGCCTATGTCGGGGAGGCGATCCGCCGCGCGCCGGGCCTGGGCGGCGGTCACGGCCCGCTGGACCACGGCTGGCCGGTGCGGGGATGAGCGATCTGGAGACCGAACTGGTCGCCATCGTGCGCGCCGATCCGGGCCTGATGCAGGTGCTGACCACGGTGCGGGCGTTGGACCTGCCCGATTGGCGACTGGTGTCCGGCGCCGTCTATCAGGCGGTGTGGAACTTCAAGACGGGACGGCCGCACGGCTATGGCGTCAAGGACTACGACCTGGCCTATTTCGACGGCTCGGACCTGTCCTACGAGGCCGAGGACATGGTCATCCAACGCGTCGCCTCAGCCTTCGACGACCCGCTGCGCAGCCAGGTCGAGGTGCGGAACCAGGCGCGGGTGCACGCCTGTCGGTAAGTATGAACCTTGCTCAGAGGCGACCGTAAGTCCCGTTTTGAGCCAGTTTCATCATGTCCATCAAAGCCTTTGCCTATGTGAGGTATAGCGATCCGTCGCAGTCCACCGGGAATTCAGTGGCCCGGCAGACCGAAATGGCGGTGGCATACGCCGCCAAGAATGGCGTTGAACTCGATTGGTCCTACAGGGACGATGGGGTCAGCGCGTTTCATGGTCACAACCGCACGGTGGGTGACCTCGGCCGTTTCATGGCTGACGTTCAGTCTGGCAAGGTCGTGGAAGGGTCGCACCTTCTGATCGAGGGCTTCGACCGGTTCTCCCGCGAAGACCCATTCGAAAGCCTCTACACCTTCCTCACCATCCTCCGGGCGGGCATCGTCTTGGTGACGCTTAGCGACGGTCAGGACTGGTCTACTGCCACTCTGATGGGCGCGAGCTATCGGCTTTTCGGGGTTCTGCCTCACATGGAGCGCGCCCATAGCGAAAGCAAAGCAAAGAGCGAACGCACCCTTCACAACTGGAAAAAGCGTAGGGAGAGCGGGGTGGTCGTTGATCGCTTGACCAAACCCGCATGGCTTGATGTCGTGGACGGTGAATACAAGGTCATCGAGCAGCGCGGCCACATCCTCATCCGCATCTTCGAGGAGATCGCATCCGGCATAGGGGTCGATAGTGTCGCCCGACGTCTCAACGCGGATGGGATTGCCGCTTGGGGCTGTGCCTACAAGGAGAGTGGCGTTCGCGCGGGTCGAACCAAAATCTGGCACGGCTCCTACATTCAGACGTTGCTAAACGGCCGGCAGGTGATCGGCGAACATCAGCACCATCAGTATCGGGGCCGGAAGCGTGTTCCCATTGGCGACTCGATCTCAGGCTACTACCCGGTCGCGGTCCCCCTGGACCTCTACTATCGTGCGGTCTCAGCGTTCAGGTCGCGGAGTATGGGTGGCGGGCGCAAGTCCACGAAGCTGGTCAACTTGTTCGGTGATCTCGCCCGCTGTCAGCACTGCGGCGGCGGCATGCGCTGGAACGGCACTCAGAGCCGGGTGCGTGACGGCAAGTCCTTCGTCTATCTGATTTGCTCGGCCAATCGCCAAAGGACGGGCTGCGACCACGCGGCACGCCACCGGCTGGAATACATCGAGCACGCGGTCTTTGATCTCGTCACCGAAATTCGATTGGATGGGACAGCGGATGATAGTGAGGCTGCGACCGCCCTTGCGGAGGCTAAGCACCAGCAAGCGGTGGCGCAGGATCGGGTCGGAAGAATCGCCGATCTGCTGATCGAACTCGACACTCCGACCATGCGGACCAAGTTCGCTGATGCAGAGAAGTCGCTCGCGGAAACCAAGACCGCCGTTGTGGCGGCCGAGGAGGCATTGGCCCTTGTTCGACGGCGAGCGACACCCTCACGCCACCAAGAAGCAGTCGCGGCCCTGCGGGCGCAGATGGCGAGCAGCGATGATCTGTCGTTGCGTATCAAGATGGCGGGTGCCGTCCGTTCCGTGGTCGATTCCATCTCCTTCGACAAGGATGGCGAAGTGATGGTCACGCTCATGGGTGGTCGGCGCGTTTACCGGTTCCACCTCGCGAAAATCGTCACCAAGTTCAACCTGGTCGTCTCCAACGATGGTTCAACGATCACAATCGACGGCGGGCACATTGCCACAGACGATGACGCGTCGGACTTCAAGGCCAGGCTGGCGGCATAGCTCGAAATCACTCGCGACAATCGAGCCTGGTCTCCTACGTGCGGACTTCCGCGAATGCCCTGTAGACGCTCGCGCGGCTAATCCCGACGCTCTGCGCGATCTGGGCGACGGTCTTTCCTTCAGCCTTCATCTGCATGACCTCGGGCGTCTTGGCGCGAGCCGTAGGAGCGCGTCCCTTGTAGCGTCCTGCGGCTTTTGCAGCAGCGATCCCGTGCCGTTGCCTCTCCAGCATGATCTCGCGTTCCCATGACCCCACACCGGCGAGAATCGTCAGGATGAGGTTCGAGGTCGGGTTGCCGGTATCGAGGTGCATGGCGAGCACGCGCACCGTCACGCCCTTGGCTCTTAGGCGTTCGACGATGACGTGCCCCCCCCTGGTCCCTCGATCATTGTGAGAGCCCAGGGGTTTGATAGCCGATCTGCGTCGCCGGCGGGAGCG
>QFQU01000007.1 GCA_003248965.1 Brevundimonas sp.
GCTCCCGCCGGCGACGCAGATCGGCTATCAAACCCCTGGGCTCTCACAATGATCGAGGGACCAGGGGGGGGCACGTCAGAGGGCGGAGCATCGCCGGGCTCAAAGCTACAGCTTTGCTGACAAGTTCGGCGCAGCGTTTGCGGACAGGACGTTCGCCGCCGCCTTGATCCGTCAGTTTGGCCGCGAGCGTGCGCCGATGGATACGGACTGGATGAGGGCCTACTCATCGAATGGGCGGGAACTGGAAGAGGGCTACAGTTGGCCAGAAGTCCAGCGTTTGCGCCGGGCGAACTCTCAGGCGGACTTCGACCGGATAGCTGATGACATTGCCAAGGGGCGTGAGCGCAAAGCCATCTATATGAACGGCGGTGGTCAGGGGATTTCCATCTTCGCCCATGTGCTGGACCCCGTAGTATGGTTGGCGCTTGCCGCCCTATTATCGGCGTCAATGGTGGCGGTGCGTGCTCGACGTCGCCTCAGAGTTCCTGTTGGGAACTAATCTGACCATAGATTGGATGAGTTGTTCGTAGGCTGCCCGGCTCCCTCGCCAAAATAGATGGCGAGTTTGCCGGATCAGCGACACTAACTCTTGGTCTGACCATGAGTTGGATTGAGCGTTGCGTGAGTGTGCCCGGTGGCCGCGATCAGCTTTCGCTGAACTCCCTCGGGCAATGCCCTACCTGCGACCATGCCTTTTTACGTCGGCCAAGACGGGGAATTTTTATTCGAAAAACCCGAGGGTCAAAAATGGCTTCTGTCCCCCCAGGGTATCGAAACTCCGACCTGCACGATGCGACCCCTTGAGCCTTTCAAGTCGACCGGGCGGCGCACGATTTGTGTTTCGTGGAATGCACTCGCCCGTCAAAATATCCTGCCGGTCCTCGGGTCCGGGTGTCCCGTGCGTGAATGCCTGGGCCAAATGGGGTGGCTCGATCAAATGCTGCTGTGAAGCCCGTGGAGCGCCGGGAAGGCGTCGGCGCCCCAAGGTGTCGAGCCGGCCAGAGAAGCCCGCCCACGGGCAGGAAATCGGGCCTAGCGTGGCCGCTGCGATCCCGGCCTATGCCGCTCCCTCATTGAGCAGCCGATAGACCGATGCGCGGCCCATGCCGAGGCGCTTGGCAATCTCTGTTGCGCCTAGCCCTTCGGCCTTCAATGCCTTGACCTGATCGCGAGGCAGAGTGACCGGGCGGCCCTTATAGACGCCGCGCGCCTTGGCCTTCGCGATACCTTCCTTCTGGCGCTCGCTACGCAGGTCCGTCTCGAATTCCGCGAAGGCTGCGAGCATGTTGAGCATCAGGCGGCCGTTAGGCGTGGTGGTGTCCACGGCGGCCTGATCCAGAACGCGGAAGCCTACGCCCTTGGCGTCCAGTTGATCGACAATGGTGCGGAGGTCTGAGACGGAGCGGGCGAGGCGGTCCATCCTTGTGACGATCATGACGTCACCCTTACGGACTAAGCGCAGGGCGGCGTCCAGTTCCGGCCTATCCTTAGCCGTCGTCCCGCTGCGCTTCTCTGCAAACAGATGATCGGGCTCGACGCCTGCGGCTATCAGCTTCTCCGTCTGAACCTCTAGGCTCTGCCCGGTGCTGCTGACGCGGGCGTATCCAATGGCGGCCATGACTGTCTCCGTGTCTCGAATGGGTCTAGACCGTGAGTGTTAGCTTGTCTCGTAATTGCTGTAAAGACCCGCATGAGACACAAGGCGCGGCCGGATGAGACGCCTTGCATGGGTATAGCCAAGCGAGACGCCTGTTTCTGGCGGCGGCGGAAGCCTCTGCGTTTTCGTGAGAGGGGCGCTGGCGGGATGGCGGCGACAGGCAATGCCTTGGCAGCATGATTATTTACGGCCAGCCGGGAGGGGATACCGGGGGAACCAGTGCATCTTAGGATCGGAGGTCGGCTCTCGCATAACTAAGCCGGATTTTGGCTTGAAGGTTGATACCTGACACGCAACGCCGCATGGTCCGGCAACCGAGGGGCGAAATGGCAAAGATCAACCAATCTACAAGCGAGCAGGACTGCGTGGTTCACGAGCATCCTGTGCCGCCTGAAGAAATGCATCGCTACAGCATGGTGAGGGACCCGAGCGCGGAGGGAGACATCGCGTCATATGTTCACGGTCAAGCAAGAGACGAAACTGTCCAGCACGTCGAACGAGTTAAATCAGAGTATGTAGCTGGGACTGAGTATGAGATTTGGGATGTTACCACCGATAAGACGCGGTGGTGGGTCATAACGAATATGACTAATCTATACTCTCAGAAACACTTTCCTAGTTTAGACTACACCCTGTCATTTCATATTGGCTTAATGATGAGGGTAATGAGCAAGTCGCGCGGGGCAGATGCCGACGATCCTCATCCGTTCGATGAAGTTTTCAGACGGCTTCAGCAGGCCGGAGATCGTTTGGAAAGAGCTGTTGAGGCCGAAGAATATCAGGCCGTAGCGATGCAGCTAAGAGAATGCCTTCTGTCTGTTTCCTCAGTCATGCAGAGGCGTGTCAATCTACCAGATGACATCATCAGGCCGAAGTCTGCCGACTTTAACGGATGGTCTGAACTGTTCTTGAACCACCTCTGCCCTGGCCGAAAGAACGAGGCCGTTAGGAAGTATTTGAAAGCGCATAGCGATAAAACGTGGGCGCTTGTGGGGGCGTTGACACATGATCGAAATGCGGAGGAAATGCATACCTCCATCGCTATGTCTGCTGTCGATAACCTCGTGAGTGATCATCTGCAGCTTGTTAGACAAGATCAAACAGATCGAGTTAAAGAGTGCCCTAACTGCAACTCAAGAAAGATAAGGTCGCACTTCGATATACTGATAGAGCCCGATGGAGAATATTATGAGACCTGCGGCTCTTGCGACTGGAGCAGTCATCCGGGATACGATGCCGAGGTTTCTGAAAAGGAGGGGACGTGATGGTTGATGCAAATACGGAAGTGAGGAAGCCGAAGGACGGCGGTTGGCTTAAGGCATTTCCGTTTGGAGAAGCCGCATTGTGGCTAGGCTTCGTCTGGTTCGCATTTGCTGCAATGGAGGATCGCTATGATCCCGATACGATCACTCTCGCTGCTGTCTTTGCGTTAGCTGCAATCGGGGTGCGGGCGACGCGGCCTACACGGGAGCCGCAATAATGGCTCATAGGAAGGCCGGTGGACTTGCGGTGGTTGGGGCATTGACCGCCCTAATCCTCTACACGCAACTTTCTTCGCGGGTCGAAGATGCGTCAGACGCGGCGGCAAACGCAGATCAGAACGCATATGACCTATCCAGTCGCCTAGACAGTCTTGAAAGCAAGGTGAGCGATTTGGACCGGCGGCCGACTTACGGTTGGTGAAGAGTAGCCGGATGGGCTTGCGCCTGTCCGGCCGACTGTTACATTCGCGTCCCTCAACCGCTACATGCCGCTTTCGTAAGCGCCTTGATTTCAATGAGATTTTTGGCGGGCTAGGGTAATCCCTCCGTCTCCGCCACCTTTCCTTTGAAAAATCAGATAGTTAGATCCTTCGGGGCCAATCGTGCCGTGCCAAGCGAGTCAGATGGCGCGTTTTTGGCACGGTTGGCACGATTTTCGTCCGTGCTGGAGACCGCTTGGCACGGTCGGATGCAGTTCGCAGCTTGGCTTTGGGGCCTATCGGCTGCATTCCAGCAGAGTGAAAAGACTTGGCTGGACCATCTTTGGGTTGTTTGCCGCCGTCATGGTCGGTGGGGTGGGCTATGCTGCTGGCCGGAGTTGGTCATCGAAAGATGGTCTCGGGGGTCTCGGGGGAACTTTTTGGTCAACCCTGATCGGTGCCGTGGTCGGCGCCGCTGCCGCTGGCATTATTTCGTTCATCCTCGCCGAGATCGCCGCCTCGCGGACCCTGAACGCAGATCGCGCGAAAGAGAAAGAACGTCGCCTGACCCTCGCTCAGACAGCGATGGCTCGCGTCATTCGAATGCACGCTGGCCTCAACATAATCCGTTCACACATCGAAGAAAGCTTGATGTTGGCGAACGCTCGAAACGACCTTCTGCTGCCGCGTGCGGCGGTTATCAAGTCGCTGGCAAACCGCTTCACGCCTGTTGAATTTTCGGCGGAAGAACAGGCCGTCGTTCGTTGGCTCGGTGACAACAAGCTGAGGGCCGTGGATAACATGCTCACCCATCGGGGTGCCTGATTGGTTTCGGTAGGAGGGCAATTCCGTCCCGTCTTGAGGATAACCATTCAGTTCGTGGTCAACCCACTCTTCTGTGTCTTCGAGCATCAGGCGAACCGCGCCACCACGGCCGCTCGATCTGTCGCACCGCCGCCGCATCCCGCGCCTCGCAGCGCCGGATCGTCTCCAGCGCATCGGCCTGGAACTGACAACTTAACTCGGTTTGGCCGCAGACTGCTTTCCGCCTCACCCGCTTTCAGGCCGCTTGGGTCGTGGTCGCCCAAGCGGCCTCGGCATGACTCCGCAGGACGTGGAGGCCGGGCCGGGAGATCAGGTGAGGTTGAAGGTGGAAGGCCTTGTAAATCGGGCCGTGGGTGGACAGGAATCTCTGGGCCGAACCCTGGGATTTGAACCTCTGCTGCTTCCGCTCCCGTCGTCGGATGACGAGGTGCGAGTTCTCCGCCCGATTGTTCTCCCGCATCCCGCCTGGCCGGTGACGCCCCTGAAGATGCAGCACCTTCATAGCGGCTCGGTACAGATTGGCCGCGATCAACGGCCCGAACTTGATTACCTAGCAGCGCACCGTTTCGCGGCTGGCCTCGATCCCGCGCTCCGCCATCAACTCCTCCACGTCGCGGATGCTCAGCGTGAACCGGAAATGCCAGCGTACCGCCAGCAGGATCACCGCTGGAGGGAACCGGTGACGCTTGAAATCGATTGGGGATTCACCCTGCCTCCAGCCTTAACCACCTGACTGGAGAGAAGTTAGCGTTAGACTGCCAGCACCAACTCGTAATCGGCGGAAGCGGTGGGATTCGAACCCACGGACGGCTTGCACCGTCGCCGGTTTTCAAGACCGGTTCCTTAAACCACTCGGACACACTTCCTTACCGGCTCGGCGCTGTCGCTTACGGTGGGCTTATGGGTGACTTTTCGTCGTCCTGGGCCTTGCCGAAGACCGCCAGCTAAGCGGCTGTAACCACACTCCTATTCAGCCGCGCTCTTCGGTTCAAGGTCCAAGCCCGCATAAGCTTTCAAGACCGCTGCCTAAAACCGCTCGGCCACCTGTCCTCCGTGCGGACGAACGCCATAGCAGGGGAAGGGAGCGTTAACCAAAGCGGAAATGTCTTGGGCCATCCTGTTTTCGACTTTTCAGCCGAGGCGGACGGATGACGGCGAGACGGTGGATCGGCAGGGCGGCTATTCTGGGCCTGTTCGGCTTTCTGGCGGCCTGTTCGACGGTGGGCGGCGGGCGAGGCGGTTCTTCGGCCTATCCCGTGGTGAAGAATCCGGCGCCGGTCGTCACCGGGACCATGCGGCCGTATCAGGTGCGCGGGCGCTGGTACACGCCCAAGGATCAGCCGGACTACGAGGAGGTCGGCCTGGCGTCCTGGTACGGCGACGCCTTCAACGGGCGGCCCACCTCCAGCGGCGAGCGGTTCGACATGAACGCCCTGACGGCCGCGCACAAGACGCTGCCGCTGCCGGGGTTGGTCGAGGTCACGAACCTCGAGAACGGCCGTCGGCTGGTGGTGCGGATCAATGATCGCGGGCCGTTCGTGGACAGCCGCATCATCGATCTGTCGCGCGAGGCGGCCAAGGAGTTGGACCTGCTGTCACAGGGCGTGGGCCGGGTGAGGGTGCGCTATCTGGGGCCGGCGCCGCAGCAGGGCGGCGGCGCCCTCTTGAGAGCTTCAGCCCAAGCGCCCGCGACGCGAACGTTATCCCCTGTCGCGCCGCCTGCGCCGGTCGCAACATCCGTGGCGGCGGCCGAGACATCGAGCTTCTGGGTTCAGGCGGGCGTCTTCGCCGATGCGGGCGAGGCCGGGCGAATCGCCGACAACCTGAGCGGCTGGGTCCGCGCCGATGGCGAGGGCGGACGCTATCGCGTCGTCGTCGGGCCATGGGACAGCGCCAACGCCGCCGAGGCCGCGCGATTATCGGTCATGGCGCGCGGTTATTCGGGCGCCCTGTTGATATCCGGCCGCTGAAAGGTCCGGCGGGGTTGCGTCAGGCGCCGTGGGCGCGCCATGAAGGCGCGTGACGCGCGGCAACTTCATTACATTCGAGGGCGGCGAGGGCGCCGGCAAGTCGACCCAGGTCGGGCGGCTGGTCGAGCGGCTGAAACCTGTGCTGGGCGACCGGCAGGTGGTGCGCACGCGCGAGCCGGGCGGGTCGAAGGGCGCCGAGGTGATCCGCAATCTGGTGGTGGCCAACGAGGCCGAGCCTTGGTCGGCCATGACCGAGACCCTGCTGATGTATGCGGCGCGCTCGGACCATCTGGAGCATACGGTGCGGCCGGCCCTGGCGGCGGGCGACTGGGTGGTGTGCGATCGCTTCGCCGACTCCAGCCGCGCCTATCAGGGGGCGGGCGGCGGCGTGGCCCAGAGCTTCATCGAACAGATCGATGCGGGCGTGGTTGGGGCCGACCAGCCGGATCTGACCCTGGTGTTCGATCTGCCCGTCGAGGTGGGTCTGGAGCGGGCCTTCGGGCGCGGGCTGTTCGAGACGCGGTTCGAATCCAAGGGGCTGGCGTTTCACCAGCGGCTTCGCGAGGGGTTTCTGAGGATCGTCGAGGCCCATCCCGAACGGTGCGTGCTGATCGACGCGGTCGGATCGCTGGATGAGGTCGAGGCGCGGGTCTGGCGGGCGGTTCAGGATCGGCTGCTGTGAGCGACGATCATCCCCGCGACCGTTTCGACCTGGTCCCCGATGCGGCGGCCGAGGCCGCGTTTCTGGATGCGTGGGAGCGGGGGCGGCTGCACCACGCCTGGCTGCTGTGCGGGGTGGAAGGCGTGGGCAAGGCGACCTTCGCCTATCGCGCAGCGCGGCGGTTGTTGGGGGCGGCGGCCGATCCGGGGCGCGGGCCGTTGGGCGCGCGTCGTGACGATCCGGTCAGCCGGCTGATCTCGGCCCAAGCCCATCCCGATCTCTTAGTGTTGGAACGGCTGGCCGAGGGCGGCAAGACCAAGAAGTCGATCTCGGTCGATCAATCGCGCGAACTGCCCGAGTTCTTCTCCAAAAGTCCGTCTCAGGCGCAGCATCGGGTCGCGATCATCGACGCCGCCGACGACCTGAACGTCAACGCCGCCAATGCCTTGCTGAAGGTTCTTGAGGAGCCGCCCGAGCGTGGCGTGTTGTTCCTCGTGACCCATGCGCCGGGGCGGTTGCTGGCCACCATCCGCTCGCGCTGTCGACGGTTGAGCTTTCCGATCTGGACGCCCGACCGACTGGAGACGCTGGTGCGCAACCGGACGGGCGTGGAGCGCGAGGACGCCGAACACGCGGCGGCCATGGCGGGGGGATCGCCGGGCGCGGCCCTGGCGCTGGCGTCGGGGGCGACCTTCGAAATGGATCAGCTGGCGCGGCGTTGGGTCGAGGGCGACATCGACCGGGCCGAAGCCCTGGCGGTCGCCGACAAGTTTCGGGGCGCTGAGGGGCAGGAACGGTTCGAGGTGCTGATGGATCGGCTGATTTCGGCGGTAAAAATGCGTGCGCTGGACGGTGCGCCGGGAGGCGGCCATCGCTGGGCCGATCTGTGGGAGCGGTTGCAACCCCTGCCGGAGCGGACGGCGGGTCTGAACCTGGATCGCGGCGACGTGCTGGCGGGCGCCCTGGCCGACATTCGCCGGGTTCAGGCGCAGCAAGGGCGGATGGGCTGATGCTGATCGACAGCCATGTGAATCTGCATGCGCCGCAGTTTGACGAGGACCGGGACGCGGTGATCGCGCGGGCGCGCGCGGCCGGGGTCGGCCTGATGGTCGAGATTTCAGACAAGCTGACGACCTTCGAGGCGACGCACGGGATCGCCATGGCCCATGACGACACCTGGTGTACGGTCGGGGTCCATCCACACGAGGCGAAGGATGCGGCGGACCTGACGGCCTCTACGCTGGTCGAACTGGCGCAGCGGCCTAAGGTGGTCGGGATCGGCGAATGCGGGCTGGATTTCCACTATGATCTCAGCCCGCGCGAAGTGCAGGCGGCGGTGTTTCGCCAGCATGTCGCGGCGGCGCGGGAAACCAGCCTGCCGCTGGTGATCCACACGCGCGAGGCGGACGATGTGATGGCGGATATCCTGCGCGAGGAATACGCCGCCGGGCCGTTCAAGATGTTGATGCACTGCTACACAAGTGGGGCGGAACTGGCGAAGATCGCTGCGGAAATGGGGGCGTGGTTCTCGGTGTCCGGCATCGCCACCTTCAAGGCGGCCGAGGATGTGCGGGCGGTGATCCGCGACATGCCGGGCGACCGGATCATCGTGGAGACCGACTGCCCCTATCTGGCGCCCGTACCGCACCGCGGACGGCGCAACGAGCCGGCCTATGTCGGTCACGTGCTGGACAAGCTGGCTGAAATCCGGGGCTGGAGCGCCGAGGAGGCGGACAGGCGGACGACCGAGGCCTTCTTCGGCCTGTTCGACCGGATACCGAGGCCGGCATGAGTTTCGAGGTCGTCATCCTGGGCAGCGGGTCGTCGGGCGGGGTGCCGCGCGGCGACGGCGATTGGGGCGTCTGCGATCCGGCAGAGCCGAAGAACCGGCGCACACGCTGTTCGATGCTGGCGAAGAAGGCCGGGCCGGATGGCGTGACCAACATCCTGATCGACACCTCGCCGGACCTGCGCGAGCAGATGCTGGCCAGCGGGACCAGACACGTCGACGCCGTGCTCTATACCCATGACCACGCCGACCAAACCCACGGGATCGACGATCTGCGGACCTTCGCCGCGCGCGCGCGAAAGCGGATTCCGGCCTGGATGGACGAGGCGACGCGGGCGTCGCTGACGCATCGGTTCGACTATATCTTCGAGACCAAGCTGGGCTATCCGCCGCTGCTGGAGGCGCGGACCATTCCGCCGCATGGCGTGGATTGGTCGGTCGAGGGCGCGGGCGGGGCGATCCCGGTCACGACCTTCGATCAGGCGCACGGGCCGATCCGTTCGGTTGGATACCGGCTGGGCGACATGGCCTATTCCAGCGACGTATCGGACCTGGACGAGGCGGCCCTGAAGGCGGTGGCGGGTTGCCAAGTGTGGATCGTGGACGCCCTGCGTTATGCGCCGCATCCCACCCATGCCCATCTGGACCGCGCGCTGGAATGGATCGCCGCCGCCGAGGTGGAGCGGGCGGTGCTGACGAACCTGCATATCGATATGGATTACAATACGTTGTCCGCGCTTGTTCCTGCGAATGTCGAAGTCGGGTTCGATGGTTGGTGCGCGACCGTCGGCTAGTGGGGCGGTCCTAATCCGAGCCGGCCCTGTGGCCCTTCCAGTCGAACAACTCTTCCAAAACCTGCACCGCCTGGCCGCGTTCGGAGGTCAGGTCGGGGTCGCGGTTCATGATCAGGCGCGCATCGTCGGCGGCGGCCAGCATCAGGCTGCGGTGTCGTATCGGATCGGCGAAGCGGTAGGCGGGGAAACCGCTCTGTTTCAAACCTAGCGGATCGCCGCCGCCGCGCAGGCGGAAATCCTCTTCCGCGATGACGAAGCCGTCCTCGGTGCGGCGCAGGGTTTCCAGCCGCTCCTTGGCGGTTTCTCCAAGGGCGCCGTCCTGACCGCCGTACAGCAGGATGCAGGCACTGGCCTTCGATCCGCGACCGACACGGCCCCGAAGTTGGTGCAGCTGGGCCAGGCCGAAACGGTCGGCGTGTTCGATGACCATGATGGAGGCGTTGGGCACATCGACCCCGACCTCGACGACCGTGGTGGCGACCAGGACGGGCAGGCGGCCATCGGCGAAGGCGGCCATGACCGCCTCACGCTCGGCGCCGGGCATCTGACCGTGGGCCAGCCCGACTTCTACGCCCAGCAGACGGCGCAGGTCGTCGGCGCGGTCGACGGCGGCGGCCAGGTCGATGGCCTCGGATTCGGCGACCAGGGGGCAGATCCAATAGGCCTGGGCGCCGCTCTCGACGGCGGTCTTCAGTCGAGCGGCGACCTCGCCGATGCGGGCCAGCGGCAGGACGGCGGTCGTGACCGGGGTGCGGCCCGGCGGCTTCTCCATCAGCCGACTGACCTCCAGCTCGCCGTATTGGGTCAGCTCCAGGGTGCGGGGGATGGGGGTGGCCGACATGGTCAGCAGGTGGACGGCGCCCAGGCGCGGATCGCCCTTGGCCTGAAGCCGCTGGCGCTCGTTGACGCCGAAACGGTGCTGTTCGTCGATGACGGCCAGAGCCAGCCGGTCGAAGCGGACGGCGTCCTGGAACAGGGCGTGGGTGCCGATGGCGACCTGGGCCTGGCCCGAAGCGAGGGCGGCCAGTTTCTCGCGCCGCTGGCCGTTGGTGTCGCGGCCGGTCAGCAGGACGGAGGCCACGCCCGCTGTTTCCAGAAGCGGGCCGAGCTTTTCATAGTGCTGGCGGGCCAGGATTTCAGTCGGGGCCATCAGGGCGGACTGGAAGCCGCTGGAGGCCGCGTCGGCCAGAGCCAGGGCGGCGACGGCGGTCTTGCCAGAGCCGACGTCGCCCTGCAGCAGCCGGCCCATCTGTTTGCCTCCCGCCAGATCTCGACGGATTTCGGCGACTGCCTGGGCCTGGGCGTTGGTCAGTTCGAAGGGCAGGGCCTGAAGCAGACGGTCGGACGCCGCGCCGGGCTTGATGACGGGCGCGGGTTTGATCTCTCTCGCGCGACGACGGCGGGCGAGGGCCAGTTGATGGGCCAGGAACTCGTCATAGGCCAGACGCTGTCGGGCGGGCGCATCGGGCGACAGATCGGGCTCGCCGGCGGGGGCGTGCAGCGCGTCGAGCGCGGCGCGCCAGGACAGCCAGCCCTGTTTCTTCAGCCAGGCGGCGTCCTGCCATTCGGCCAGGTCGGGGGCGGCGGGCAGGGCGGCCTGGACCAGTTTGCGCAACTGGCGCGAGGTTAGCCCCTGCGTCGCCGGATAGACGGGTTCGGAGGCGGGGATGTCGGCCGCCTTGTCCAGCGTGACGATGTCCGGGTGGACGATCTGGACCTCGCCGTTGAACCGCTCGACCTTGCCGGACACCAGCCGGGTCTCGCCGCGGGGCAGGAGGCGATCGATGTGCTGAGGAGAGCCGCCGAACCAGACCAGATGGACGAAGCCGGTCGGGTCGCTGGCGCGGACCTTCAGGGGCGCGCCGGGGCGGCTGGGTGCGAACAGGCGGTCGATGATCACCTCGAAGAACCCGACCTCGCCGTCGACGGCGGTCGCTGCCTGCATCGGGCGCCGGACGACGACGCCGGATGGCGGGAGGAACACTAGGTCGCGCACCAGCCGGCCTGCGACCTTCTGCACCAGGGGCAGGACGCGTGGGCCCACCCCCTTCAGGGTCGAGACCTCGGCGAACAGGGGAAAGAGACTCGGCGGACGCATCGCCGTGAACATAGCGTGACCATGACGGGTGGCGAAACGGTCTCAGGAACGCTATTTCCCCCGTCCTGTTTTAAGTCTGGACCGGGCAAGGATTCTTGTGGCCGAAATCGACGCGCGTCTTGAGAGTGAAATGTCCCCGGAGCGCAAGCTGCGGCTGGGCCGAATCCAGTTCCGGGCCTGGCGGCGGGGCTTCCGCGAAGCCGACATGGTGCTGGGACCTTTTGCGGACCAGGTGGCGCCGGGGCTGGACGACGGCGAACTGGACCAGTTCGAGGCCCTGCTGAACGAGGAAGATCAGTGGCTCTACGGCTGGATCATCGAACGTGATCCAACCCCGTCCGAGTTCGAGACGCCGGTGATGGCCAAGGTGCGGGCCTTCATGCGCGCCCACGTCGCCGCCGAAGTCGGCCGGGGAATCGGCTGATGGATGCGCGCTTGCAGCGGACCGACGCCGAACTGGGCGGGGCGCCGGAGGGTCTGGACGCCCTGATCGTCGCCGAGCGGATCATGGAGCAGGGCGGAGTCGGCCTGTTCATCGCGCGCGACTATCAGCGTGCGGGATCCTTTACGCAGGCGTTTCAGTTTTTCGCGCAGGACATTGAAGTTCTGGATTATCCGGCCTGGGATTGTCTGCCCTATGACCGGCTGAGCCCGACGGCGGCGATCGCGGCGCAGCGGATGGCGACCCTGACGCGGCTGGCCCAGCGCAAGCCGGACGACGCCCCCGTGCTGGTCGTCACCACCATTTCGGCGGCCATGCAGCGGACGCCGCCCCGGTCGGTGACCTTGCAGGCCGGGTTCGAAACCAAGGTCGGGCGCGACCTCGATATTCGGGCGCTGGAACGGTATTTCGCCGCCAACGGCTATGTTCGCGCCTCGACGGTTTCGGAACGCGGAGAGTTTGCGGTGCGCGGCGGGGTGGTGGACGTCTATCCCCCGGGATTCGCCGAGCCGGTGCGGCTGGACATGTTCGGTTCCGAACTGGAATCGATCCGCACCTTCGATCCCGAAACCCAGCGTTCGACGGGGCAGATGAAGGCGGTGTCGCTGGCGCCGGTGTCGGAGGCATTGCTGGACGCCGAGGCCATTTCGCGGTTCCGTACCGGCTATCTGAACCTGTTCGGGGCGCCGGGCGACGATCCGCTGTATGCGACGATCAGCGAGGGCGCGCGGCGTCAGGGCATGGAGCAGTGGTTGCCGCTGTTTTACGAGACGCTGGACACCCTGTTCGACTATCTGCCGGATCAGGCGCAGGTCTTCCTGGACAATCAGGTCGAGACGGCGCGCGGAGAGCGGTGGGACCTGATCGCCGACGCCTATGAGGCGCGGGCCGAGGCGGCGCGGGCGAAGGGCGGGGCGGTGGCCAATCGGGCCTTGCCGCCAAAACAGCTCTATATGGATGCGGGCGACTGGAACCAAGCGCTGGCAGGCCGCGCGGTGCGACGGTTCACGCCCTTTTCGAACGGCGGCGAGGACGCGGGCGGACGGCTGGGGCGGACGTTCGCCGCCGAGCGGGCGCATGACAGCGTCAATCTGTTCCAGGCCATCGCCGATCACGCCCAGGCGTTGAAGGCGGATGGCCGTCGCGTGCTGTTCGCCAGCTGGACCGAAGGCTCGTCCGAGCGGCTGGCGACCATGCTGGCCGATCACGGGCTGGATCATATCGTCGCCGTGCGAGACTGGGCCGACGTTCAGACCGCGCCCAAGGACCTGTATCTGCGCGGCGTGCTGCCGGTCGAGCATGGTTTCGTCACCGACGACGTGGCGGTAATCTGCGAGACTGACATCCTAGGCGACCGGCTGGCGCGGCCCCGCAAGAAGCGTCGCGCCTCGAACTTCCTGGCCGAGGCCTCGGCCCTGACGACCGGCGACCTGGTGGTCCACCTCGATCATGGCATCGGCCGTTACGAAGGGCTGAAGACGCTGGATATCCAGCAGGCGCCGCACGACTGTCTGGAGTTGATGTACGCCGGGGAGAGCAAACTCTATCTGCCTGTCGAGAACATCGACCTTCTGACCCGCTACGGCTCCGATTCCGAAGGGGCGCAGCTGGATCGGCTGGGCGGCGCGGGCTGGCAGGCGCGCAAGGCCAAGGCCAAGGAGCGGCTGCGCGCCATGGCCGAGGGGCTGATCGCCCTGGCCGCCAAACGGGCGCTGCGCGAGACGGAGGCCGTCACCCCGCCGCCGGGCCTGTTCGCCGAATTCTGCGCGCGTTTCCCCTATGAGGAGACCGACGACCAGCTGAACGCCATCGGCGACGTGCTGGAGGATCTGGGAAAGGGCGTGCCGATGGATCGCCTGATCTGCGGCGACGTCGGCTTCGGCAAGACCGAGGTGGCGCTGCGGGCCGCCTTCGTCGTGGCCATGACGGGTCAGCAGGTGGCGGTGGTCGCGCCGACGACGCTGTTGGCGCGCCAGCATTTCAAGACCTTCACCGAAAGGTTTGCCGGCTGGCCGGTCAAGGTGCGGCAACTGTCGCGGATGGTGACGGGCAAGGAGGCGACGGAGACGCGCGCCGGCCTGAAGGACGGCTCGGTCGAGATCGTGGTCGGCACACATGCGGTGCTGGCCGAACAGGTGGGCTTCCGCGATCTGGGTCTGGTGATCGTGGACGAGGAGCAGCATTTCGGCGTCAAGCACAAGGAGAAGCTGAAGACCCTGCGGGCCGACGTGCATCTGCTGACCCTGACCGCCACGCCAATCCCGCGCACACTGCAGATGGCCCTGTCGGGCATACGGGAGATGTCGATCATCGCCACTCCGCCGGTCGACCGTCTGGCGGTGCGGACCTATGTGACGCCGTGGGACCCGGTGCTGGTGCGCGAGGCCCTGCTGCGCGAGAAATACCGCGGGGGTCAGGCCTATTATGTCGCGCCGCGCCTGAAGGACCTGCCGGACATCGAGAAGTTCCTGCGCGAGCAGGTCCCCGAGGTGAAGTTCGTCGTCGGTCACGGCCAGATGAGCGCGACCCAACTGGAGGAGGTGATGAGCGCCTTCTACGACGGGGAATACGATGTGCTGGTCTCGACCACCATCGTCGAGAGCGGGCTGGATATTCCGACGGCCAATACGCTGATCGTGCACCGCGCCGACATGTTCGGCCTGGCGCAGCTGTATCAGATCCGAGGACGGGTCGGCCGGTCCAAGGCGCGGGCCTTCGCCTATCTGACCACCGATCCGGTCAAGCCGATGACCCTGTCGGCCGAGCGGCGGCTGCAGGTGCTGCAGTCGCTGGACAATCTGGGGGCGGGTTTCCAGCTGGCCAGCCACGACCTGGACCAGCGCGGCGGCGGCAATCTGCTGGGCGACGAACAGTCGGGCCATATCCGCGAGGTGGGCGTCGAACTGTATCAGCAGATGCTGGAGGACGCGGTCGCCGAACTGAAGGAGAAGGGCGAGGGCGTGGCCGTGGATCGCGGCTGGTCGCCGTCGATCAATGTCGGCGCTTCGGTCCTGATTCCAGAGGATTACGTGCCAGACCTGAACGTACGTCTGAGCCTCTATCGCCGTCTGTCCGACGCCGAGCAGAGCGAGGATCGCGAAGCCTTGGCCGCCGAACTGATCGACCGTTTCGGGCCGTTGCCGGACGAGGCGCAGCAGTTGCTGAAGATCGTCGGCATCAAGTCAAACTGCCGCCGCGCCTGTATCGAGAAGATCGACATCGGGCCGCGCGGGGCGGTGCTGACTTTGCGTGACAACAGCTTCCCCAACCCGGTCGGGCTGGTGGGGCTGATCCAGAAGAACCAGGCCTTCTGGAAGATCAGGCCGGATCAGAAGATCGTGGTGTCGGGCGACTGGCCCACGGCCGAGGACCGGCTGAAGGTGGCCGAACGGATCACCGCCGATCTGGCGCGGGTGGCGGGGGCGTAGGTTTTTCGTCCCAACTTTTCGCGTCATCCTCGGGCTTGACCCGAGGATCGGGCGTGGTTCGGGCTGTGCGTCACCCGTGGCGCAATGCGGCGGATAACCCGGCCCTCGGGTCAAGCCCGAGGGTGACGGAGACGGATGATGGCGGGCTGATCCGTCAGCGCGTCTTTTCGTAGAGGTCGGTCGAGGCGCGTTCCAGAAGGACGGCCGCGCTCTCGCCCGGCCGGATCTCGGCCGAACCCACGTCGAACTCGGCCACGAAAGGCGAACGGTCGGCCCCCGCGTCGAAGGCGGTGCAGCCGATCACGGCGGCGATGCGCTCTGCGGCCAGGCGCGCCTCTTCGCCGTGGGTGGCCGGCAGAGCCAGGGCGAAGACCTCCTTGGCCAGACGCACGGGGGTGTCTTCGACCCGCACCAGACGCGACACCATGGCTCCGATCTGGGGCATGGCGCGGTCCAGCCAACCGCCCTGGCGCGCCCAGGTCACGGCCTCGGTCTCTCGGACTCGCAGGACGCAGACCGACAGGGGGCGTTTTCTGGCGCGCGAGGCCTCGGCGACGCGACCCAGGTGGGCGGCGAAGAGTTCAGGCGTGAACAGGCCCGTCGCCGGGTCCATGATCTCCAGGCTGCGCACCGAATCCAGCGCCTTGCGGATGGTCAGGTGGCGGCGGTGGGCCCGAGCCAGGCTGAGGATGCGCTCGGCCGTCTCCATCTCGGGCGTGTCAGCCGAAGCCACGTCGGCGAACCCGCGATTGAACAACTCCGACAGGCTGATCTCGTTCTTGCCGCGCAGATAGAGCATCAGCGGGATGTGATAGAGGCGCGTGTTGCGCTTCATGCCCGAGGCGATCGACAGGGCCGGGGCATGGTCGTCGGCGCCCCACAGAACCGCGGCGTCGAAGGTGCTTTCGTGCAGGTAGTCGAAGGCGGTGTAGGGCGTCGGGGCGGCGATCACCTCCACGCCAGCGGCGGTCAGGGCGTTGGACAGGGCCAGGAAGCGCCGATCCGCGACGCCGGCGGCGAGAACGCGCAAGGGCGTGTCGTCGTCCTTCTCGGTGGAAAGGCTGATGCCGCGCGCGGCGAAGGTGGCCACCCGAAGGCGGAACTCTTCCTCCGCAATGGCGGCGCGGACCAACTTTTCCAGGCGCAAGGCGGCCTGGGCCGGATGCGGCGGCGTCGACATGACCAGGTCGGCCCCGCCTGTCTGATCGGCACGGCCCCCGATGACCAGCAGGGGTAGACGGCGCGGTTCCGCAGCGGCGCGCAGACGGGACAGGGTCTCCGGCGAGGCCGAATCGACATCGACGACCGCCGCTTGCAGCGGGAAATCGTTGAGGGTCGCTTCCGCCGCAGCGATGTCGCGCGCCGTAACCGTCCGCCAGCCCAGGGCGTCGAGACCGGAGGCGAGGAGACCGATTCGATCGTCCGAGGCCGCCAGAACCAATACACGCGCGTCGAAAGCCAAGCCGGTCGTCTCCGTGGGCGTCCAGCCCGCAGCCCCTGAAGGGAGTCGACGGACCATACCGACCCGGGTGTTAAGGAAACAGCCCCCGATGCGACTTGCGCGGAGAAATCCACGCGTGAGGAAAGGACTTACACCTGTCGTGGAATCCGCTAGTTTCCGCTGCTTGTGCAACGGTTGTGGGGACCGGCTTGAGCGATCATTTGACCCGGTCCGTCCTGCGGGCGCCGCGTTTCTGGGCTGGTCTGGCGGTGCGCGCCTTTGCGCGTAGCTGGGGACGGGACGTCATGCTCTACACCGGCGGGGTGTCGTTCTTCGCCCTGCTGGCGGTGTTTCCGGCCATCGCCATCCTGATCGGCTTCTACAAGCTGGGTCTGTCGATCAACGAGGTCAGCGCCCAGGCTGCGGCCTTGTCGGACCTGCTGCCCAATGCGGCAAAGGCCATATTCCAGGGCGAAATCACCCGACTGAGCAACGCCTCGGCCCGTACCGTTTCCGCCCAGAGCGCCTTCGCCCTGTTCGTCGGCGCCTATGCCGCGCACAGGGGATTCAAGGCCTTGCTGGCCGGTCTGAACCTGATCCACGATGAGACCGAGCCGCACGGCTTCTTCAAATTCAATCTCCTGGCCTTCTTCGTCGCGGTTTTCGCCTTCGCTCTGTTCACCGTGGTTTCGGGCGCGGTCGTGACCGTGCGGATTCTGGCGCACACCTCGTCCTTGGCCGGGAATGAGGCGGTCGGATGGGCGCCCTTGGACGCCCTGCTTCCGGCCGTCGGTCTGGCGGTCGGTCTGACGCTGCTCTACCGCTACGCCATGAGCCATACGTCGCCGGTGGCCTGGCTGCCCTCGGCGACAGGCGGGCTGGTCGCCACCCTGATGTCGGTGGTGTCGTCCTGGCTGTGCGCCATCTATGTCGAGCAGATCGCGCCTCTGGGGGCCACCTATGGCTCGGTCGGCGCCGTGGTGGTGCTGCTGATCTGGCTGTCGTGGAACGTCAACGCCATCTTCTATGGCGGCGCCTTTGCGACCGAGATGGAACTGGCCGCCAAGGCTCAGGCCCAGGCGGCCGCGCCATCCGCCGGCGTGGTCAATCTGTCGGAGCGACGGGCGCGCCGGTCTCGACCGTAAGGCGGATCACGCCCTCGGTTTCTTCCACATCGATCAGGCGACCGCCCGTCTGCGTCATGAGGTAAGGCACGTCGATTCGGGCCATGGGATCGGTGGCCAGAAGGACCAAGCGATCGCGCGGCGCGGCGGTGCGCAGGGCCTTCATCAGCCGGAGGCTGGGGATCGGACATTGATGGCCGCGCGCATCGATGACGACCGCGTCCGTCACGCCAGGCGATCCAGCAGCATTTCCAGCGCCACGCGCAGGGCGGCCAGGCGCACCGCCTCGCGGCCCAGGTCGCCGAACCGTTCTTCACGGTGCACCAGACCTTTGGGTCCGGTCGCCGCGAAATGGACCAGGCCCACGGGCTTTTCGGCCGATCCGCCGCCGGGCCCGGCGACGCCCGTGACGGCGACCGACACGACGGCGCGCGAATGGCCCACGGCGCCGGTCGCCATGGCCCGCGCCACCGGTTCGGACACCGCGCCGTGCGTTTTCAGCAGCCCTTCATCGACCCCCAGCATCTGGGTCTTGGCCGCGTTGCTGTAGGTGACGAATCCTCGGTCCAGAGCGGCGGACGACCCGGCTATGGCCGTCAGGGCCCCGGCGACCAGGCCGCCGGTGCAGCTTTCGGCCGTGGCCAGCATCAGGCCGCGCCGGCTGGCGGCCGCGACGATCTGTTGCGCCAGGCGCTGTATGTCATCGGGGAACATGGCCTTTTCATAGGCCCCCAGACCCGCTCTAACCAGAGGCATGACCGACGCCCTGGATCGTCCGCTGCCTGCCGAATCGGGGCGTGACCGCCTCACGCCGATCCTGTTCGCCGTCGCCGTCTTCACCTCGGCCTGTCTGGTGTTCGTGGTGCAGCCGATGGTGACGAAGCTGGTGCTGCCGAGCCTGGGCGGATCGCCTTCGGTGTGGAACGCGGCCATGGTCTTCTTCCAGACCGCGCTGCTAGCCGGCTACGCCTATGCCCATCTGCTGCAGAGGCTGGGTTCGATGCGGGTGCAGATGGGCGTTCATCTGGGCGCGCTGTTGCTCGCCGCGCTGTTTCTGCCGTTGAGCATCAGCGGCGTCCTGGGCGATCCAGACCCGACGCAACCGGCGCTCTGGCTTTTGGCGACGCTGGCGCTGTCGGTCGGCGCGCCGTTCGCTGTGTTGTCCGCCACCGCGCCCCTGCTTCAGGCCTGGTGGGCGCGGGCGCGCGTGGGCCAGGACGGGGGCAGGAACCCCTATGTCCTCTATGCAGCCTCCAACCTTGGCAGCTTTCTGGCGCTATTGGCCTATCCGGTGGTGATCGAACCCTTGGCCAGCCTGTCGGGGCAACGCTGGGGGTGGAGCTTCGGCTACGCGCTGTTCGTGGTCATGATCGCGGGGCTGGCCCTGGCGGCGTGGCGACGCGGTTCGGGCCATGCGCCCCCGCCGCGCCTGGCCGTCAGTCCGCCGATCACCTGGCGCGAGAAGGGGATGCTGGTGCTGCTGGCCGCCGCGCCGTCCAGCCTGATGCTGGGGGTGACGGCGCATCTGTCGACGGACGTGGCCTCGGCGCCCTTCCTGTGGGTGATCCCGCTGGCGCTATATCTGCTCACCTTCGTCATCGCCTTCCAGGACCGACCCGCCATTGCGCCGCGCACCACGCTGGTGCTGCAGGCCGGGATGGGCGCGGCCTGCGCGGCCATGGTGGCGTTTCGCAGTGGTGAGTGGCTGGTGGTCTTCGCCGTCAATCTGCTGGCCTTCTTCTTTACAGCCCTGATGTGCCATCAGAGGCTGGCCGCGCGACGGCCCGCGCCGGATCGACTGACCGAATTCTATTTGCTGCTGTCCCTGGGCGGCGTGGTCGGCGGTGTGTTCAACGCCCTGATCGCCCCGGCCGTTTTCGAGATGGTGTGGGAATATCCGTTGGTCCTGGTGGCGGTGGCGCTGCTTCGGCCCTGGAGCCGGCAGGACATGCGAGCCTGGCAGATCGTCTGCGCCGTCGCGGGGGTGGTGGTCGCGCTGTCGGCCCCCCTGGCGATGGAAATGGTGCGCTATGCGCCCCAGGTGCGCGCCGCCATTCCCGACGCCCAGTGGTTGCGGATCGCCCAGGCGATGCTGGGCGTGGCGGCCGTCCTGGCCTTCCTGGTGCGGGAGCGGGCCGTGCTGTTCGCCTGCATCCTGGCGGCCGTGACCTGGTCCGGATACACGCTGGCGCGTGGTTATGACTGGGACCTGACCGAACGCAGCTTCTTCGGCGTGATGCGGGTCGCGACGATCAACGAGCCGCCGCTGGGCGGACCGGTCCATGTGCTGATGCACGGCACGACCCTGCATGGAGCGCAAGGCCAGGCCCCGGCCTATCGCTGTCGTCCCACCCTCTATTACGCCACGACGACGCCGCTGGGGCAGGCGGCGCTGAAGACCCAGGAGCGACGGCCGGAGGGCGCACGCATCGGGGTGGTGGGGCAGGGCGCCGGGGCCATGGCGGCCTACAAGCGCCAGCAGGATCAACTGACCTTCTTCGAGATCGACCCGATGGTGGATCGGCTGTCGCGCGACCGGCGCTGGTTCAGCTTCATCAGCGACTGCGCCGACGGGCCGGTGCGAACGGTGATCGGCGACGCGCGCCTGACCCTGGCGAAGGAGCCCGCAGGGGGGTACGACCTTCTGATCATCGACGCCTTCAGCTCCGACGCAGTGCCGACCCATCTGCTGACGGTCGAGGCGATCCAGGGCTATCTGCGGGCGCTGGCGCCGGATGGTGTGGTGGTGCTGCACCTGTCGAACCGGAACCTGGAGATCACCCAGCCGGCCGAAGCGGCGGCCCGAACGCTGGGCGCGCCGCATCTGCATCAAGTCTATATCGAGGCCCCGAACCAGGGGGAGATGGCCGAGGCGTCGACCGAGGCCCTGGTCATCGGCAAGAACGAAGCGGCCCTGGCGCCTTTCCGGGCCGATCCGCGTTGGCGGACGCTGCGACCCAGCGCGGTGCGGCCATGGACGGACGACTATGTGAACCTGTTCGGCTCATTGCTGCGGCAATGGACCTATTCGCACCGCTGAACGCCTGATCTAGAGACTGGCGGGCAGATCGACCGTCACGACCGCCTGGGCGGCCAGGCCCTCGCCCCGTCCGGTGAAGCCCAGCCCCTCGCTGGTCGTCGCCTTGACGCTGACGGCGTCCAGCGGCAACCCCAATAGGCCCGCGATACGTTCGCGCATGACCATACGGTGCGGCTTTACCTTAGGCTGCTCGCAGATCAGGGTGACGTCGATATTGACGATCCGGCCCCCGCGCGCCTTCACCAGATCGGCGGCGTGGATCAGGAAACGATCGGACGAGGCGCCCTTCCATTTCGGGTCCGAAGGCGGGAAATGATCGCCTATGTCGCCCTCGGCGATAGCGCCAAGGATGGCGTCCGTCAGGGCGTGCAGGCCGGCGTCGGCGTCCGAATGGCCGATCAGCGTCTGGTCGTGGGGCACCTCTATGCCGCACAGCCAGACCGAGCCGCCCGGTCCCCAGCGATGGACGTCGTAGCCGGAGCCGATGCGGGTCTGTCGCGACAGCAGGGCCTCGGCCATGGCGAAATCCTCGGGGTAGGTCAGTTTCATAAGGCGCGGGTCGCCCTCGACCAGGACGACGCGACCGCCGTGGCGATCCACGACCACGGCTTCGTCGGTCGGCGTCTCGTCCGCGGGCCAGGCGGCGTAGGCGGCCTCGATCACGCCGCGACGAAAGGCTTGGGGCGTCTGAGCGCGCCAAAGGCCGTCGCGCTCGACCACGCCAGCCATGCGCCCGTCCTGGCCTTGGCGAAGGCTGTCCGCGACGGGCAGAACGGGCAGGGCGCCGTCGGCGTCTTTCAGGGTCGCGACCAGCCGGTCGATGACGGCGCGGTCCAGTAGGGGGCGGGCGGCGTCGTGGATCAGGACGGGCTGATCCGCCGAACAGGTCAGGGCGGCCAGGCCGGCCTGAACGGATCGAGCGCGAGTGTCCCCGCCTGTTACGGCGCGCCAGGAGGACAGGCCGGCAAGCGCCTGGGCGGCGCGATCCTGGGCGTCCGGCGCGATCACGACGATCAATTCCTGGACGCCAGCGTTCAACAGCGCTGCGGCGGACCAGCGCAGGACCGGCTTGCCCCCCAGGCTGCGCCACTGTTTGTCGCCGCCTGCGCGAGAGCCCGATCCGGCGGCGACGATAAGGGCGGAGAAGGTCATGGCGGCCTTCTAAACGCCGTGGTCGGACTTGACGAGAGGCTGACGGATAGGGCGAAAGGCCCCGATGACGAAGACGCTTCAGATCGGCGACGTGACCGTGCCGGGACGGGTTTTGATGGCGCCCATGACCGGCGTCACCGATCTGCCGTTCCGGGTGCTGGCCTCGAAACTGGGCGCCGCCTATGTGGCGACCGAGATGGTGGCCGCAAAGGAGCTGGCCCGGGCGCGGCCCGACGTGGTGCGTCGCGCGGCCGTGGGCGAGGGGCTGCCCCTGACGGTGATCCAACTGGTCGGGCGTGATCCGGAGCAGATGGCCGAGGGCGCGCGCATGGCCGAAAAGGCGGGCGCCGACATCATCGATCTGAACTTCGGCTGTCCGGCCAAGGAGGTGACGGGCGCCGCCGCTGGTTCCGCCCTGATGCGGACGCCGGACCTGGCCTGCCGCATTATGGAGGCGGCGGTGCAGGCCGTGTCGCGTCCGGTCACGATCAAGATGCGCTTGGGTTGGGACGACGACAGCAGGAACGCCGCCGAACTGGCGGAACGCGCCGAGGCGATCGGGGTCAAGGCCGTCACCGTGCATGGCCGCACGCGAAAGCAGTTCTACACCGGCCAGGCCGATTGGGACGCCGTGGGCGCCGTCAAGGCGGCGGTCGGGATTCCCGTCATCGTCAACGGCGACATCGTCACGGCTGAAGAGGCGCGCCAGGCGCTTGCGGCGTCCGGCGCAGACGGACTGATGCTGGGGCGGGGCGTCTATGGTCGTCCGTGGCTGGCGGCGCATCTGGAACGGGCGCTGATCGACGGGGTGGCGATGGACGAGCCGGAGCCTGAGGCGCGTCTGGCCATCGTGATCGAACATCTGCGCGCCTCGGCCGCCTTCTACGGCCTGCCGCTGGGGTTGAAAATGTTTCGAAAACACCTGGGCTGGTACATCGAACAGGCGCCCTGGCCGGCGGACGCGCAACACCGAAGAGAGGCCAGGGCAAGAATTTGCCGCTTGGACGATGTTGAGGCCGTCGAGGCGGCCATGATGGAGCTATGGAGACCGAAAACACCGCAATCGGACAACTTCAGTGTTGAAAACGCGCCACAGCTGTCGGAGAGTGCTGTGGCATGACGGATACGCCCTCAGCCGTGACTCCCCAGGCCGACCTCGCGTCGGACGAAGAGTCGTTCTGGGGGCGGATTGACGGAGAGCGGGCGCGGGCCTGGTTCGGCGTGGCCTATTTCGTCGCGGTGGCCGTCACGGCGGCCTCGATCTGGCTGGTGGCGGTGGCGCCCGATGCGGCGTCCGACGGGCTCGGCGGCTCGGCCAATCAGCTGGTTCTCTATGTCCTGCTGGCCAATCTGGTTCTTATACTGGGGCTGGCCGCCATTGTCGGGCGGCGTGTCCTGGCCCTGGCGCGTCGGACCAGCGAAGCCGGGTCCAGACTGCATCTGCGTTTTGTCACTCTGTTTTCAGCGGTGGCCCTGATCCCGTCCGTGGTCATCGCCCTGGTGTTCGGCGTTCTGGTCACGCGTGGGGTCGATCAGTGGTTCAGCCAGAACGTCCAGGCGTCTGTGGAAAACGGGGCCGTGGTGGGGCGGGCCTATATCAAGGACGTCGCCAAGACCATGGACACGGACCTGGTCACGATTTCCGAGCAACTGAACAGTGCGCGCGGCCTGTTCGGCAACAGGATTCAGTTCAACGACGCCCTGGCCCAGGTGGGGGACATTTTCGGCTATCCCGCCCTCTACATCGTTGATGGCCAGGGCGAGGTGCTGGCGCGGGCCGAGGCGCCGAACGCACCGCCCTATCTGGCCCCGCCGCGCGCCTATCTGGAGGACGCCGCCCAAGGCGGTCAGCCGCCCACCGACGTGACCGAACATCCCGACGCCGTGCGTTCGGTCATCGCCCTGCCGGCCTATGGCGACGCCTATCTCTATCTGGTTCGTCCCCTGCAGGACGGGCTGATCGCGCGGATGAACGCCTCGGTACAGTCGATCCAGTCCTACAACGAGGCCAAGGAATCCCGAGCCCGCATCCAGTCGGCCTTCATCCTCAGCTATCTGGAGACGGCCCTGCTGGTGCTGGTGGGGGCGGTGTGGCTGGGCATGTCGGCGGCCAGCAGCATTTCCGCCCCTATCGGCCGGCTGGTGAAGGCGGCGGGGCAGGTTGCGGGCGGGGACTTCAGCGCGCGGGTGGACAGCGACGGGGCGCCGGCCGAAATCGCCACCCTGTCAGACGCCTTCAACCGCATGACCCACGATCTGCAGGCCCAGCAGACCGCGTTGAAGGCCGCCAGCGACGAGGCGCATGACCGCAGCACATTCATCGAGACGGTCTTGTCGGGCGTCAGCGCCGGGGTCATCGGCCTGGATCGGCGCGGCCGCATCTCGGCGATCAACGACAGCGCCCTGCAACTGCTGCACATCGAGGAGAGCGAGGTCCTGGGTCAGGCCCTGGCCGCGCTTTCGCCCGAGTTGAGCGACCTGGTGCGCCGGGTCGAGGCCCATATCGAAGAAGACATCGACGTGAGCCGCGACGGCGAGACGCGGCGTCTGCGCGTCCGCATCGAGGGGGGGCAGGGCGGCGAAATGGTCCTGACCTTCGACGACATCACCCGCCTGGTGACGGCCCAGCGGAACGCCGCCTGGCGCGACGTGGCCCGGCGCATCGCCCACGAGATCAAGAATCCGCTGACGCCCATCCAGTTGTCGGCCGAGCGGCTGAAGCGGAAGTATCGCAACAAGGTGGACGAGGTCGAAATCTTCGACCGCTGCACCGACACCATCATCCGCCAGGTCGGCGACATCGGCCGGATGGTGGACGAATTTTCGGCCTTCGCACGCATGCCGGCGCCTCGATTCGGCGCGGCCGATCCGGCGGAGATGCTGCGCGAGGCGGTGTTCGCCCAGCGGGTGGCGGCGGCCGACATCGCGGTGGAGATCGGCGAACCCCTGGCCAAGACCAGCCTGCGATGCGACGTGCGGATGGTGGGGCAGGCCTTGCTGAATATTCTGAAGAACGCCGGCGAATCCGTCTCTGCGCGTCGTGCGGCCGAAGGCGCGACGGATGTCGCCGGCACGGGCATCATCGCCACCCTGAGCGTCGAAAACGGCGCGGCGGTCTTCATCATCGAGGACGACGGCGTGGGCCTGCCCGACAAGGACCGCGACCGTCTGACCGAACCCTATGTCACCACGCGCGAAAAGGGCACGGGCCTGGGCCTGGCGATCGTCAAACGCATCTGCGAGGACCACGGCGGCGAGCTGAGGCTGGCGGATGCGGAAACTCTGCGCGGCGCGCGCGTGTGCCTGATTTTCCCACTGACTCCCCCCGACAAGGCCGGCGAGACTGCGGAGCGCCCGCTCCGTAGCGTTCCCGCCGAATAAGCGAGGCAAGATGCGACCCACCGGTTCCGACATTCTGGTCGTCGACGACGAAGCCGACATTCGCGACCTGGTTTCCGGCCTCCTGGAGGATGAAGGTCACGCCGTGCGCGTGGCCGCAAACTCCGACGAGGCCTTGGCGGCGATCCGGGCGCGCAAGCCCAGCCTGGCCATTCTGGACATCTGGATGCAGGGCGGCGGTCTGGATGGGCTGGAGCTGTTGGAAGTGGTCAAGGAGATCGACCCCGACCTGCCGGTGGTGATGATCTCCGGTCACGGGAATATCGAGACGGCGGTGACGGCGCTGAAACGCGGCGCCTATGACTTCATCGAAAAGCCGTTCAAGTCGGACCGGCTGGTGGTGGTGGTGGAGCGCGCCATCGAGGCGGCGACCCTGAGGCGCGAGAACCGGCGTCTGCGGGCGGCGACCATGACACCCTCAGGTCTGATCGGCCGGTCGCAGGCGGCGCAGGCGCTGCGCAGCACCATCGCCAAGGTGGCCCAGGCCAACAGCCGGGTGTTGATTTCGGGTCCGGCCGGATCCGGCAAGGAGCTGGTGGCGCGTCAGATTCACGATGGCAGCCCTCGCGCGCGGGCCGAGTTCGTCGCCATCTCGGCCGCCGGCATGACGCCCGAGCGTCTGGATCTGGAACTGTTCGGCGAGGAGGGGCAGGACGGCCGGCCCAGCAAGATCGGCGTGTTCGAACGCGCCCATAACGGCACCCTGTATCTGGACGAGATCAGCGACATGCCGCGCGAGAGCCAGAGCCGCATCCTGCGGGTTCTGGTCGATCAGCGGTTCCGCCGCGTCGCGGGCGAACAGGACGTGCAGGTGGATGTTCGCGTCGTGACCTCGACGTCCCGCGACCTGAAGACGGAGATCGCCGAGGGACGGTTCCGCGAGGACCTGTTCCACCGCCTGAACGTCGTGCCGATCCGGGTGCCGGCCCTGTCGGAACGCCGCGAGGACATCGCCGAACTGGTCGAGTATTTCGTGGAGACCATCAGCGCCGCCCAGGGCCTGCCGCGACGCGCGATCGGCGAGGACGCCGTGGCCGTGCTGCAGGTTCACCCCTGGCCGGGCAACATCCGTCAATTGCGCAACAATATCGAGCGGCTGCTGATCCTGGCGACGGGTGATCCGAACGAGCCGATCACCGCGGACATGCTGCCCCAGGAGGTGGCGACGTCCAACGGGGCGACGCCGTCGCTGGGCGCCGAGCGCACGATCGCCCTGCCGCTGCGCGAAGCGCGCGAGGTGTTCGAGCGGGAGTATCTGGCCGCCCAGATCATGCGCTTCGGCGGCAATATCTCGCGCACCGCCGCCTTCATCGGCATGGAACGGTCGGCCCTGCACCGGAAGCTGAAGTCGCTGGGCGTGTCGCCCGCGCGCGGCGGCGATGACGAAGAGTCGGCCTGATGTCCCGCGTCGGCTATGTGAACGGCGTCTATCGTCCGCACGGCGAGGCCGTGGTCCATATCGAGGATCGCGGCTTCCAGTTCGCCGACGGGGTCTATGAGGTCTGGTCCGTCATGGACGGCCGCCTGGCAGACTTCGACGGCCATATGGCGCGCCTGCACCGCTGCCTTACCGAACTGGGCATCGAGATTCCGATGAGCGCCGCCGCCCTGGGCGTGGTGTTGAAGGAGACGGTGCGGCGCAACCGCGTCCGCGACGGCTTGGTCTATCTGCAGGTCACACGCGGGACGGCGTCACGCGATCACGCCTTTCCGGTCGATGTGGCGCCCACCGTGGTGGTCACGGCCAAACGGCTGGACCCGGCAAAGGGACGTCGAGCGGCGGGGAATGGCGTGGCGGCCATAACCCGGCCCGACATCCGCTGGGGGCGCTGCGACATCAAGACGGTCGGCCTGCTGCCCAATGTCCTGGCCAAACAGGCGGCGCGCGAGAGCGGGGCCTATGAGTGCCTGCTGGTCGACGAGTTGGGCCTGATCACCGAAGGATCGTCGACCAACGCCTGGATCGTGGACGAGCATGGCAAGCTCCGGACCCGCGACACCCAGGCCAACATCCTGCGCGGCGTCACCCGCGCCGCCGTGCTGAAACTGATCGAGGCGGAAGGGCTGGAACTGGAGGAGCGCGCCTTCTCCGTCGAAGAGGCCAAACGGGCGCGAGAGCTGTTCGTCACGGCCGCCAGCGCCTTCGTCATGCCGCTGATTTCGCTGGATGGCGCGCGGATCGGCGATGGAACGCCAGGCCCCGTCGCCACGCGTTTGCGCGAAGTCTATCTTGAACAGGCGCGTCGAGAGGCCATTTAGGGCGTTGCCCCGGCAGGGAGGCCGCGTTTAAGGTCGTTCCCGGCCGTATCGGCCCCGCGCCGATCACCCGGCGACGAACAACCAAGAACAGGAAAAACCTGCCATGTCGCAAGACAAACGTCAGAACCTTCAGGACACCTTCCTCAACTCGGTCCGCAAGACCAAGACCCCGCTGACCATCTTCCTGGTCAATGGGGTCAAGTTGCAGGGCATCGTGACCTGGTTCGACAACTTCTGTGTGCTGCTGCGCCGCGATGGCCAGTCCCAGCTGGTGTACAAGCACGCCATCTCCACCATCATGCCGTCCGCGCCCGTGCAACTGTACGAGCCCGACGCCGAAGAAGATTGACGCATCGCGTCAACCCTCGGGCTTGACCCGAGGGCCGGGTGTGGTTCGGAAAGACTGTCGAGCGCCTATATAAGGCGTGGAAACAACGATCGCCGCACCGACGACGGAATCTCCGACCCTCGGGTCAAGCCCGAGGGTGACGGCAGTGGTGATCCCAAAAGTAGAGACCATTTGAGCAAACTGATCGACCACGCCGTCCCTCTGATCCGGGCGGTCGTCATCCATCCCGACCGGCGCTCCGACAGTCCTCGGCTGGCGAGCGAACGGCTTGAGGAGGCCGTGGGTCTTGCCCGCGCGCTGGACCTCGACGTGCGCGCCGAAGAGATCGTGCGGCTGCGTGGGACCACCCCCGCCACCCTGTTCGGAAGCGGCAAGGTCGAGGAACTGGCCGCCCTGGTCCGCGCGGCGGATGCGGAGGCGGTCATCATCGACGACGCCCTGACCCCTGTGCAGCAGCGCAATCTGGAAAAGGCGTGGGAGGTGAAAGTCATCGACCGCACCGGCCTGATCCTGGAGATCTTCGGCCGTCGGGCGCGAACCAAGGAAGGCCGGCTTCAGGTCGAGCTGGCCCGGCTGGACTATGAGCGGTCCCGTCTGGTGCGGACCTGGACCCACCTTGAGCGGCAACGCGGCGGCACCGGCTCGACCGGTGGGCCGGGCGAAACCCAGATCGAGCTGGACCGGCGTTTGATCGCCGACAGGATCGTCAAGCTGAAGGCCGAGCTGGAAGAGGTGCGCCGCACGCGTGGCCTGCATCGCAAGCAGCGTCAGAAGGTGCCGTTCCCCACCATCGCCCTGGTCGGATACACCAATGCGGGCAAGTCGACGCTGTTCAACCGGCTGACGGGGTCGGAGGTCTTCGCCAAGGACCTGCTGTTCGCGACGCTGGACACGACCCAGCGCACCATCCGCCTGCCGCAGGGCCGCCCGGCCATTGTGGCGGACACAGTCGGCTTCATCTCAGACCTGCCGCACGAACTGGTCGAAAGCTTCCGGGCGACGCTGGAGGAGGTCGGAGAGGCCGATCTGATCCTGCACGTTCGCGATATCGCCTCGCCCGACAGCGACGCGCAGGCCAAGGACGTGGAGGCTGTGCTGAAGCAGATCGAGACGCCCGAGGGCAAGACGCGCCGGGTGCTGGAGGTCTGGAACAAGATCGACCTGCTGCAGGACGAGACCCGCGAGGCGGTGCTGGGTCAGGCTGAGCGTCTGGCCAAGGCCGGAGAGGCGGTGGCGGTGTCGGCCTGGACGGGCGAGGGGATCGAGCCCCTGCGCCAAACCATCGCCGACCTCATCGACGACGACCCGGAGAGCCGTCTGGTGCTGTCGCCTGATCAGGGCGAGGCTCTGGCCTGGCTTTATGAACACGGGCGGGTCACATCGCGTGAAACGGACGAGCTTGGCCGTACTGAGGTCACGGTGCGGCTGCATCCTGCGGCTCTTGGGCGATTCGAGCGCCTTTACCCCCACCTCGCCGGCTGATTCATGCATCTGATCGAAACCGTCCTGCTTCTGCTTCTGGCCGTCGTGGTGTCGGGTTCGATCGCGCGGATCACGCGGATCGCCCTGCCTCTGGTGCAGATTGCGCTGGGGGCCGCCATCGTCATGGTGACGGGCACGACTGTGGACCTGAAGCCGGACATCTTCTTTCTGCTATTCCTGCCGCCGCTGTTGTTTCTGGACGGCTGGCGGATCCCCAAGGAAGACCTGTTTCGCGACAGGGCGGTGATCTTGGAACTGGCGCTGGGCCTGGTGCTGTTCACCGTGGTCGGCCTGGGCTTCATGATCTGGTGGATGATCCCGGAGATGCCGCTGGCGGTCGCCTTCGCCCTGGCCGCCATCCTGTCGCCGACCGATCCCATCGCGGTTCAGGCCATCGCCGCCCGGGCGCCGATCCCCAAGCGGCTGATGCATATTCTGGAAGGCGAGTCGTTGCTGAACGATGCGACGGGCCTGACCTGCATGCGGATCGCCGTGATCGCGGCCACGACGGGCGCCTTCTCCATCGGTCATGCCGTTGGGACCTTCGCTTGGCTGGCGCTGGCGGGCGTGGCGGTCGGCGTCGCCGTGACCCTGGCCATCAGCTACGCCAAGGGGTTCGTCAGCCGCCGCTGGGGCGAGGACGTCGGCGCTCAAATTCTGGTCAGCCTGCTGATTCCTTTCGCAGCCTATCTGGTGGCCGAAGAACTTCACGCCTCGGGCATCTTGGCGGCGGTGGCCGCCGGCGTGACCATGAGTTTCACCGAGCGCGGCGGCGGTTCGAAAGGTCAGTCGCTGGCCATGACGCGTATCCGTCGCGCGGTCGTCTGGGACACGGTGCAGTTCGTCGCCAACGGCTTCATCTTCGTGATCCTGGGCGAACAGATGCCCTCTATCATGGCGCGGGCGGCCGAGGTCGTGTCGGGCACCAGCCGGCCCGAGGTCTGGTGGCTGGCGGTCTATGTTCTGGCCATCGTCGCGGCCCTGGCGGCGCTGCGGTTCGTCTGGGTGTGGACCTCGCTGAAGCTGACCCTGTTCCGCCGCCGTCATCGCGGACCGCCGCCCAAGGTGGGGCTGCGCCTGACAATGGTGATGTCTCTGGCCGGGGTTCGTGGGGCCATCACCCTGGCGGGTATTCTGACGCTGCCGTTCGTGCTGGGCGACGGATCGCCGATGCCGTCACGCAATCTGGCGATCTTCCTGGCGGCAGGGGTGATCATCGTCTCGCTGGTGCTGGCGACCTTCGCCCTGCCACGCCTGATGAAGCACATCGAACTGCCGCCCGAGCCCTCGCATCAGCAGGAAGAGGACCGCAGCCGGATCGCCGCAGCAAGCGCCGCCCTGCGCGCCATCGAGGACGTTTCCCACGCCATGGCCGAGGGCAAGCCGAACCCTGACCTCTATTCCGAGATCGCCACGCGGTTGATGGAGGTCTATCGCCGCCGCATCGAGAGTCGGACGCGGCACAACGAAGACGACCTGGAGACGGCGCGTCAGATGGATCAGATCGAGCGGCACCTGCGCCTGGCGGGTCTGTCGGCGGAACGGGCGGAGTTCACCCGCCTGGGGCGGGCGCGTCTGCTGGACGAGGAGACGGCGAAACGGCTGATCCGCGAGGTCGACCTGCAGGAACTGCGCTACCTCTGAGGGATCAGCGCGCCATGAAGGCGCCGACGGCGGCGTAGCTGTCGGCGATGTGATGGGCGCCGCGCGCGACAAGACGTTCGGCATGTCCGTCGCGAATGTGTCCGCCGGCGGTCAGGCCGACTACCGTCATGCCTGCCGCCACGCCGGCGGTCACGCCGGCCTCGCTGTCCTCGATCACCAGGGTCCGAGCCGGATCGGCCTCCAGGCTGTGGGCGGCATGCAGGAACAGGTCGGGGTAGGGTTTGCCGCGTTCGACCGCCAGGCCGGTGAAGACCGAGCCGTCGAAATGGTCGGTCAGGCCGAACAGGTCCAGGCCGATGCCGATCCAGTCGGGGCCGCTGGATGAGGCGATGCAACGCCGCTCGCTACGGGTGTTCAGGAAGCTCAAGACACCTGGCACGGGTTTCAATTGATGAGGGGCGCGGGCGCGGCAGGTGGCGAACCAGTTGGTATGGAAGTCGTCGGGGCAGGGACCGCCCAGCGCCGCCTCGACTACAGGCCGGTTGTCGCGCCAGCGCTTGCCCGTATAGGCGGCCAGCACATCGTCCAGCCTCGTCGGCAGGCCGATGGCGGTCAACTGTTCGGCCATGACGGTGCTGTTCAGCACCTCGCTGTCGGCGACGACGCCGTCATAGTCGAAGATGATCAGATCGTAGGTCACGAAGCGCGCTTTTCGGCGGCCTTTGCGGCGTCCCAGAGGCGGTCCATCTCCTCCAGCGTCGATTGATCGGGGGTGCGTCCGTCCCTGGCCAGTTCGGCCTCGATGAAGCCGAAGCGGCGCACGAACTTGGCGTTGGCGGCGCGGAGCGCATCCTCGGGCTCGACGTCCAGTTTGCGCGCCAGATTGGCGACGACGAACAGCAGGTCGCCCAGTTCCTCGCGCGCCTTGGCCTGATCACCGGCGGCGATCTCGACGCGCAGTTCCTCGACCTCCTCGGCCAGCTTGTCGAACACCTCGTCGGTCGAGGGCCAGTCGAAGCCGACGCGGCCGGCGCGTTTGGTCAGTTTGGCGGCGCGGGTCAGGGCGGGCAGGCCCACCGGCACGTCGTCCAGAACGCCGGGCTTTTTGCGGTCCTTGCGTTCGGCGGCCTTGATGACCTCCCAGGCGACGGTCTGTTCCTTCGACGACCGCTGGGCTTCGTCGCCGAAGACGTGGGGGTGGCGGCGTTCCAGCTTGTCGGCGATGGCCGTGACGACATCGTCGAAGGCGAACAGCCTCTGTTCCTCGGCCATGCGCGCGTGGAAGACGACCTGGAACAAGAGGTCGCCCAGTTCGCCCTTCAGTTCGATCAGGTCGTTGCGCTCGATGGCGTCGGCGACCTCGTAGGCTTCTTCGATGGTATAGGGGGCGATGGTGGCGAAGGTCTGTTCCACGTCCCAGGGGCAGCCGCCATCGGGGTCGCGCAGTCGCTCCATGATGGCAAGCAGGCGGTCGATGGGTCTCATGCACGAACCTCGGCGTCACGCTGGTCCAGGGCTTTGCGGATGGCGTCGTGGCGCTCGGCGGTCAGTGGATAGTTCTTCAGGGTCACGGCGGCCAAGGCCAGCAGAACGCCCGGCACGGCGATGAACAGGACCTGCAGGGTGATCAGGGCCGTCTCACTGTTGCCCGTCGCGCCCGGAACGGCGCGAAAGCCCACCCATTGCAGGATCAGATAGGGGATCAGGGCGACGACATGGCCGATCTTGGTCGTGGCCGACAGGATCGACAGCATCAGGCCGGTGCGGTCCACGCCGGTCTCGAACCTTTCCTCGTCGCCCGCGTCGGCCATCATGGCGCGGGTCAGGAACAGGCCGGCGGCGTAGGGCAGGCCGGCGATGAACATGACGACCGCCGTCAGGGCGAAGTTGCCGCCGGGAACCAGGGTCGCCCCGACATAGAGGACGGCCGAGACGATGCTGGCGACGGCCAGGCCCCTGTCCTTGCCGACCCGTGTGGCGAACCAGGCCCAGAAGGGCGCGCCGCACAGACCGGCGACGAAATAGACCAGCATGAACAGCCCGGCCTGGGTGTGATCGTAGCCCCGGATCTGGCCGAAGAAGAAAAACAGCAGCGAGCCGGTGATGCCCGGCGCCACGCCCAGCAGCAGGTCGGCGATCAGGAGCTTTCGCACCGTTTTCTGACCCAGCAGCGACAGATAGGCCTTCAGGCTGCCGTGCGGCTGGTCGCCCTTGGTCACGGGTTCGGGCACGGCGACCATGGCCAGGCCGATGGTGACGGGCAGGGCGATCACGATGGCCCAGCCCATGATGCGGACGCCCGCGGCATAGTCCCCGACGCCGGTCTTCACCACGATGGTCGGCAGCACCAGGATCAGCACCACCCCGATGATGTTGAACACCTGCCACCAGCCATAGACGCGGCTGCGCTGATCGTATTGCGGCGCCAGCACGGCGGCCCAGCCCAACTGGCCCAGGGTGCCGATGGAGAAGCCCAGGTAGAGGAACAGCAGCCAGCCGAACAGATACACGGCCGGGGCGCCAGGCTGGACGACCACGAACATCATGAAGGCCGCCAGCATCAGCATGGGCGTCGACAGGGCCATCCACGGCCGATATCGCCCGAACCGCGTCTTGGTCCGATCCATGCCCCAGCCGATGAAGGGGTCGAAGACGATGTCGATCAGCCGCACGGCCATGAAGACGGCCGCCACCACTCCCAGTTCCAGCCCCACGAATGTGGCGTAGAATTCGGGCAGGGTAACGGGCAGGGCGACGCCGAAAGCCGCCAGAGGCAGGCAGGGGCCGGAAAAGGCGGCCAATACGGCGTTGGAGCGGCGAGGCGCGGTCGAGGCGGCCACGGTGGACATCGTTGGTCCTGAGAAGGGCGGCGCGAGTCGGCCGCATGCGCACCATGCCAGCGATCGGCCGCGCTTGCACCGCCAAGCCGTCGATTGGCGCTTGTCGGAACCCACCGCTTGGGGCTTGCTGTCTCCATGTTGCGGAGTCTTCTCGCGTTTGTGTCCTTCTGGCTTGTGGCGGCCTGCGCCGTCGGGGCGCGCGCGGCCGGGCCCTGCCACACCAACGCCGACCTGTGGCGTGATCAGGGGCTCAGCAACGCCATCTCCTACTATTCGCTGGAATGGGCGCCGTTCGGGGCGGTCGAATGGGGGTGGGAAACCTATCTGCCGCTGATCCAGCACGAAATTCACACCCAGTGCGGGCCGGGCACGCCGGTCTTCGCCTCGCAACTGGCGGGGTTTCAGCAGACGCACGGCCTGGCGCCGACAGGGCTGTTCGACAGCGCGACCTTTCAGGTCTTCAAGGGCGTCTGGCAGGAACGGCGGCCGTTCGTGATGGCGCGTCTGCGCCAGGAATGCCCCGATCCGCCGCCGATCAATCAACTGGGCTATCTGGTGGTCTCGGAGGAACACGCCGACCGGCTGACCCGGCTGCTGCGCCGTGACGTGCTGGACGCCTATCGCCGGATGGCCGCCGCCGCACGCGCCGAGGTTCCGGAGATCGCATCCGATCCCGAACTGCTGCAGATATTCTCCGGCTTCCGCGACCCCGAAGCGGATGCGGCGCGATGCGCCCAGCAAGGCAATTGCGACGGCCTGCGCCGCGCGGTCTGTTCAGCGCACCGGACCGGCACGGCGGTCGATCTCTATGTCGGACGCCTGCCTGGCCTGGGCGTCGATTCGACGGTTCCAGCCAGCCGTCAGGCCATGTCGCGCGGGGCGACCTACAGGTGGTTGGCGGCCAACGCCGGGCGGTTCGGTTTCGTGCCCTACGTCTACGAACCCTGGCATTGGGAGTATGTGCGACCGTGGGATCCATCGTTCGCGCCCTGACGCCGGGCGAAGCGGCCCTGGCGCAAGAAGCGTTCGGCGACGCGCTTCGGCTGGATCGCATCCGGCTGATCGGCTCGCCGTTCTCCCGGGCGTTCGTCGCCGGGCGCTGGTTCGGGCGTGATTGGATCGTCTGGCCCCGCCGAAGCCTGCTCGCTGACTTCACCGACGTCGTACCCGGACTTCAGGGCCTGCTGGTGCATGAGTTGACCCACGTGTGGCAGGCGCAGCAGGGCGTCAACCTGCTGATCGCCAAGCTCAAGGCCGGCGACCGGGCCGAGTCCTACGCCTATGTCGCCGACGACGGCTGCCAGTGGTCCGGCCTTAATATTGAGCAGCAGGCCATGGTGATGGAACATCGCTTCCACGCGTGCAGAGGAAGCCAGACACCCGGCGATCGGGCCTTCTATGACCGCATCTGTCCCTTCACAGCGCCGGAACCGCTGACGGGGGCTTGAAACCGATCCGAGGACGCGCCAAGTTCGCAACGGTCGTTGTTGCGAATAACGATCCACATCATTTTCGGAGCCTCCCCATGCCCAAGATTCTCGTCCTCTATCATTCGACCTACGGCCATATCGAAGCCATGGCGGAAGCTGTCGCCGAGGGCGCGCGCGAGGTCGAGGGGGCCGTCGTCGACATCAAGCGCGTGCCGGAAACCGTGCCGGAAGAGCTGGCCAAGGCTTCGGGCTACAAGCTGGACCAGAAGGCCCCGATCGCCAAGATCGACGACCTGAAGGACTATGACGCCATCATCATCGGCGCCGGCACCCGTTTCGGCTCGGCCGCGTCGCAGATGCGGGCCTTCCTCGATCAGGCCGGCGGCCTGTGGTTCTCGGGCGCGCTGATCGGCAAGATCGGCGGCGCCTTCACCGCGACGGCGACCCAGCATGGCGGTCAGGAAACGACCTTCCAGGGCCTGCACAACTTCTTCATGCACCACGGCATGCCGGTGGTTGGTCTGCCCTATGCCTATCAGCCGCAGATGACGCTGGACGCGGTTCATGGCGGCTCGCCCTATGGCGCCACGACCATCACGGGCGGCGACGGGTCGCGCATGCCCAGCGACATCGACCTGGGCGGCGCGCGCTTCCAGGGCAAGCACATCGCCGAACTGGCCAAGAAGCTGCACGGCTGATCCGATGCGCCAGCTCGCCGTCTTCTTCGGTCACGGTTCGCCCATGAACGCCCTGGGCGGTCCCTTCGCGGCCGCCTGGCGCGACCTGGGGCAGGCCATAGGCACGCCGCAGGGCGTGCTGATGGTCTCCGCCCACTGGGAGACGCGCGGGCTGGGCGTCACGGCGCAGGAACACCCCGAAACCATCCACGATTTCGGGGGCTTTCCGCCAGCGCTTCATGCGATGCAATATCCCGCGCCCGGCTCTCCAGCCCTGGCGGCGCGGGTGTCGGACCTGACAGGCGCCGTCCAGACGCAGCAATGGGGCCTGGATCATGGAACCTGGTCGGTGCTTCACCACGTCTGGCCGGACGCCGACGTGCCGGTGGTGCAATTGTCGCTGAACCGCGAGCTGACGGCGCGCCAGCACTATGACCTGGCCAGGGCGTTGCGGCCCTTGCGGAATGAGGGAATCGTCATCGCCGGCTCGGGCGACTTCGTCCATAATCTGCGGACCTGGAAACGAGAGGACGGGGCCGAACCCTACGCCTGGGCCTCCAGCTTCAACACGGCCGTCAAGGCGGCGCTGGAGCGGGGCGATCACGACGCCCTGATCGACTGGGTCGGCCTGGCCGAGGACGCCCAACTGAGCGTGCCGACCGACGAACACTATCTGCCGCTGCTGTATGTCGCCGCCCAGCAAGCCCCGGGCGAGCCCGTATCCTTCTTCAACGACGTGATCGACGGCGGCTCGATCTCGATGACCGGGGTGCGGATCGGCTGATCAGGCCGCTTCGACCATCTTCTGGATGGCGACATAGTCGGTCTTGCCCGTGCCGAGGACCGGCACTTCGGCGACCTTGACGATCTTCTTGGGCACCACCAGTTCGGGCGCGCCGTTGGTTCGCGCCCATTCGGCCAGGGGCGCCACCTCGGCCCCGGCGTGATCCGTGACGAGCACCAGCTTCTCGCCTTTGCGGCTGTCGGGGATGGAGACGACGGCGTGGCGTTGTTCCGGCCAGACGGCGCCGGCGATGCCTTCGACGGCCGTCAGGGACACCATCTCTCCGCCGATCTTGGCGAAGCGTTTGGCGCGGCCCTTGATGGTGACATAGCCGTCGGCGTCCACGTCGACGATGTCGCCGGTGTCCAGCCAGCCGTCCTGAACGGGCTCCCACGCCAGAGGTTCGGCGGTTGTGACATAGCCGCTCATGACATTGGGGCCGCGCAAGAACAGACGGCCGCCGCCCTCGATGCCTTCGACCGGCTCCAGCTTCCAGTCCATGCCGGGCAGGATCTGGCCGACGGTGCCAGGCGCGTTGCGGTCGGGATGATTGACGGCGACGACGGGAGAGGCCTCGGTCGCGCCGTAGCCTTCCAGCAACTCGACGCCGCCGAACTTGCTGTTGAACAGGGCGCGGGTCTCCTCGCGCACCTTCTCGGCGCCGGCGACGGCGAACTCAAGCGTGGCGAAGTCGCCGGGTTCCGCCACGCGGGCGTACTGGCTCAGGAAGGTGTCGGTCGCGAACAGGATCGACGCCTTCACCTGGGGCAACAGGTCGGTGATCTGTTTGGCGTGCAGCGGCGACGGATATTCGAACGCCTTCATCCCCTGCAACAGCGGCAGGATGACCCCGCCGGTCAGGCCGAAACAGTGGAAGGTCGGCAGCGGATTGAACATCACCCATTCCGGCCTCAGGTCGATGTGGGCGGCGACCTGACGCGCATTGGCGACCAGGTTCCTCTGGCTGAGCACCACGCCCTTGGGCGTGCCGAAACTGCCCGAGGTGAACAGGACCACGCCCGGCGCATCCGGATCGGTCTTGACGCGGAACCGCTTGGGCGCTGCGCCGGCGGCCAGACCATACAGCTTGTCGGCCAGGCCGATGGTCTTTCGTACGTCATCCAGCCAGACGACCTCGGCGACGGTCTTCAACTCGACGATCAACTCGTCCAGCTTGGCCTGGTCGATGAAGCGTTTGGCGGTCAGCACCTTCTTGACGCCCGCCGCCTTGATCGCCGCCTTCAGATTGGCCTCGCCGGCGGTGAAGTTCAGCATGACCGGCACCCGGCCGTGGGCGTGCAGACCGAAGAAGGTCACGACCACGCCCATGGAGGACGGCAGGAGGATGGCGACGCGTTCGCCCTTGTCCGTCATCTGCGCGATCTTGCGGCCCAGCACGAAGGCCGCGCGGATCAGGCCGGTGTAGGTCAGGGGATGACGATCCTGATCCTCCAGAATTTCCTTGTCGCCGAACTTCGCTCGGGCCTCGATCAGGGCGTCGATCAGCGATACGTCGTAGAGCGAGGGGTCCAGGGCCTGGCGCAAGCGCGTCTCCTACGGAGGGCGTCTGCGGCCCTCTCTGTCATTGGGGCGTCAGTCATTAATGACGCCAGGTCATCTTGAAAAGATGTGTTACGTGCCGTGAGGTGCGGGCGCGATCACGCCTGCGGGAGGTCTGTTACCGGGTTTGCCTTGCCTAAACGGCCGCAAAGTCCGAAATACCGGCCATGGTCACACTGATCGACACCCTGCAACGCAAGCCGTCGGAGCTGCGTCACCCCGAAAAGCAGAACCGGCCGGAATCGGCGGTGCTGAAAAAGCCCGACTGGTTGCGGGTCAAGGCGCCCGGCTCGGGCCAGTATAACGCCACCAAGGACATCGTCCGCTCCAAGGGGCTGGTGACGGTATGCGAGGAGGCGGCCTGCCCGAACATCGGCGAGTGCTGGAGCCAGAAGCACGCCACCCTGATGATCATGGGCGACACCTGCACGCGGGCCTGCGCCTTCTGCAACGTCAAGACGGGCCTGCCCCAGCCGCTGGACCCGGAAGAGCCGGGCAAGGTCGGTCTGGCCGTGCAGCGGATGGGTCTGAACCACGTCGTCATCACGTCGGTCGACCGTGACGACGTGTCGGACGGCGGCGCGGCCCACTTCGCCGAGGTGGTGCGCCAGATCCGCCTCCAGGCGCCCAACACCACCATCGAAATCCTGACGCCCGATTTCCTGAGGAAGGACGGCGCGGCCGCCGTGATGATCGACGCCAAGCCCGACGTCTTCAATCACAACCTGGAAACCGTGCCGCGCCTGTATCTGAAGATCCGGCCCGGCGCCCGCTACTTCCATTCCCTGCGTCTGCTGCAGATGGTCAAGGAGCGCGACCCCGAGCAGTTCACCAAGTCCGGCATCATGGTCGGCCTGGGCGAGACCAAGGAAGAGGTCATGCAGGTGATGGACGACATGCGGTCCGCCGGCGTCGACTTCATCACCATCGGCCAATATCTGCAGCCGACGCGCAAACACGCCGCCATCGACCGTTTCGTCACGCCGGAAGAGTTCAAGGCCTATGAGGCGATCGCGCGGGCCAAGGGCTTCCTGATGGTGTCCTCGTCGCCGCTGACGCGCTCGTCGCACCACGCCGGCGACGACTTCGCCCGGCTGAAGGCGGCGCGCGAGGCGCAGCTGAAGCGCTAAGCCTGGAATGGCGGTCCATCGCGTCACGCGCATATTGCCCTATGCGCCCGAGCAACTGGCCGATCTGGTCGCCGATGTGCGGGCCTATCCCGACTTCGTTCCGTGGGTCACGTCGATGCGCGTCTGGAACGACCGCGTCGAGGCCGAGGGCGTGACCGTCGTGGACGCCGAGGCGGGCGTGGGCTTCGCGGTGCTGAAAGAGCGGTTCTCGACCTGGGTTCGACATGACCGCAATGCGCCCAAGGTCGAGGTCGGCCTGCTGCGCGGGCCGTTCAAACATCTGAAGAACCGCTGGGAGTTCTTTCCCCATCCCGAAGGGACGCGGCTGGAGTTCATGATCGACTTCGCCTTCAAGTCCCGGATGCTGGACCTGATGCTGCAGGCCAACTTCGACCGCGCGGTGGAAAAGCTGATCGGCTGTTTCGAGGCCGAGGCGAAGCGCAGGTACGGCGGATCATGAGCTTCGATTTCGACGCGGTCGTCGTGGGCGCGGGGGCTGTCGGTCTGGCCTGCGGGCGGGCGCTGTCGAAACGAGGGCTGACGGTTCTGGTGCTGGAGAAGGAAGGCCATATCGGCCAGGGCGTCTCCTCGCGCAATTCGGAGGTCGTCCACGGCGGACTCTATTATCCGACCGGCTCGCTGAAGGCGAAGTTCTGTGTCGAGGGGCGCCGCGCCCTCTATGACTTCCTGACCAGCCACAAGATCGACCACTGGAAGTGCGGCAAGCTGGTCGTGGCGACCGAAGAGGCCGAGGTCGGGCGGATCGAAGCCATCTTTCAACAGGCGACGGCGAACGGCGTCGAGGGGCTGGAGCATCTGACCGGCGCCCAGGCGCGGGCGCTTGAGCCGGAGTTGAACGCCCACGCCGCCATCCTGTCGCCCCAGAGCGGCCTGTTCGACAGCCACGGCTACATGCTGGCCTTGCAAGGCGAGATCGAGGATGCGGGCGGATCGGTGGTGACGTCCGCGCCGTTCGAGGGCGCGGAGCCGCTGCCGGGCGGCGGCTTTTCCGTCCGGGTCGGCGGGGAGGGGGCGATGAGCGTCACCAGCCGTCTCTTGGTCACAGCGCCCGGCCTGTCGGCCCAGGCTGTGGCGGGCGCCGTCGTCGGCTATCCGCCCAACGACATTCCGTCCGGCCATTTCGGCAAGGGGGTCTATTTCCGCCTGATCGGCAAGGCGCCGTTCGATCGGCTGATCTATCCGCCGCCCATTCCCGGCGCCCTGGGCACCCACTACCGCAAGGACTTGGGCGGTCAGGCCGTGTTCGGGCCGGACCTGGCCTATCTCGAGAGCGAGGACTATTCGGTCGATCCGGCCAAGGCCGAGGAGTTCGCGCGCTACATCCGCCGCTTCTGGCCGGGCGTTAAGGCGGATCGGCTGACGCCCGACTATGCCGGCATCCGGCCCAAGCTGCATGGACCCGGCGAGCCCCAGCCCGATTTCCAGCTGCATGGGCGCGAACATCACGGGATCGACGGTCTGATGGCCCTGTTCGGGATCGAAAGCCCCGGCCTGACCAGTTCCCTGGCCATCGGCGAGGCCGTGGCCGAAGCCTTGACGGAGGCGTCATGACCGAACGCGAGAAGATGCTGTCGGGCCTGCCTTACGATCCTGGTGATCCGGACCTGAGTGATGGGCGGGCGCGGGCTGTCGGCCTGACCGTCGCCATCAACGCTGAGCCTGACCGCGACCGTCGCAGCGGTCTGGTCAACGAACTGGTCAACGCCGCCGATGGTCGGGCGGTCGTCATGCCGGGCTTCTTTTGCGATTATGGCGCCAACATCCACCTGGGGGCCCGCGCCTTCGTCAACGCCAACTGCGTCTTTCTGGACTGCGCCGAAATCCGTATTGGCGACAATTTCCAGGCCGGTCCGGGCGTCCAGCTTCTGACGCCTGAGCATCCGCTGGACGCCGTGGCGCGCCGTGGGACCGAAACGGCCCGACCGATCGTCATCGGCGACGATGTCTGGATCGGTGGGGGCGCCATTGTCCTGGCCGGCGTGACCATTGGCCATCGCTCGGTGATCGGCGCCGGCAGCGTGGTGACGAAGGACGTGCCGCCCGACGTTGTGGTGGTCGGCAATCCGGCCAGGATCGTGCGCCGTCTGACGTCTGCTTAAACGCCTTGAAATCGTCGCGCGGTTCATGCATAAGCCGCGCCTCGCGTGGCGGCTCTATCGGGCCGCCGCTATTGTTTTCGCGCCAGACAGGCTTCGGCTCTGGGCGGCGCCCGACTTAGAAGATTGAGACGGACATGGCCGTTCCGAAGCGCAAAGTATCCCCCTCGCGTCGCAACATGCGCCGCGCCCACGACGCCCTGACCTCGAACGTGTACGTCGAGGACAAGGACACCGGCGAGCTGAAGCGCCCGCACCACATCGATCTGAAGACCGGCACCTATCGCGGCCGCCAGGTCCTGACGCCCAAGGAAGACTAGGTCTTTCCCGGCCTCCGGTTTCGACCGGACGATGATTTTTACGGCGCGCGGTGCCACCGCGCGCCGTTTTCGTGCGTTCTGGACGGTGAAGCTTCCGCCTGGAGATCCTCGATGATGATTCGTTTCGCCGCTGTCGTCGCCGTCAGCCTACTGACACTGGCGGCCTGCGATCAGCGCAAGGAGACGTCCCCTGCGGCCGCTGCTCCGTCGCCGGAGGCGCCGGCGCCCCAGCCGGTCGCCGCCGACGTCCTGACCGCAGACGGCCTTGGACCGGCCCGGATCGGCATGACGCGGACCGATCTGGTTAAGGCGTGGGGCGACGACGCCCAGCCCGCAGCCGTCGGCGGACCCGACCCTGAAACCTGCGACATCTTCCATCCCGCAAAGGCGCCGCAAGGGGTGCTGGTGATGATCCAGGACGGCGTCCTGACGCGAATCACCTTGGCGCGCGGGGCGTCGATCAAGACGGATCGCGGCTTCGGGCTGGGCGACACGGCCCTGGCGATAAAACAGGCCTATGGCGGCGCCGTCTTCGCCCAGCCGCACAAATATCAGGCCGCGCCGGCCGAGGATCTGTTCGCCTGGTCTACGGGCGGCTCCACCGCCTATGTCACCGATCCCGCGGCGCGCGGCGTCCGCTATGAGATCGGCGAGGACGGCAAGGTCGCCATGATCCACGCGGGCGATCCGTCGATCCAGTTGGTCGAAGGCTGTTCCTGATCCGCAAGGCCACGGCGCCATTGGCGTTTGGCGGGGAGGCGGCTAAACGGTCAGACCTTCTTCCCGCCTTGAGCCAAAGAGCCCAGCCATGACCGACATCGCCGACATTGTCGCCCGCCAGATCCTCGACAGCCGGGGCAATCCGACGGTGGAAGTCGACGTGACCCTGGACGACGGTTCGTTCGGCCGCGCGGCCGTCCCCTCGGGCGCCTCGACAGGTGCGCACGAGGCCGTCGAACTGCGCGACGGCGACAAGGATGTCTGGGGCGGCAAGGGCGTGCAAAAGGCGGTGGACGCCGTCAATGGCGAAATCTTCGACGCCCTGTCCGGCATGGACGCCGAGGATCAGCGCCGCATCGACGAGGCGATGATCGCTCTGGACGGCACGCCCAACAAGGGGCGTCTGGGCGCCAACGCCATCCTGGGGGTGTCCCTGGCGGTCGCCAAGGCCAGCGCCGTTTCGGCCAACCTGCCGCTTTATCGCTATATCGGCGGCGTCTCGGCCCGCGTTCTGCCCACTCCGATGATGAACATCATCAATGGCGGCGCCCATGCCGACAATCCGATCGACATTCAGGAATTCATGATCCTGCCGACCGGTGCGGCCGACTTCTCGGAAGGTCTGCGCATGGGCACGGAAATCTTCCACGCCCTGAAGACGCAGCTGAAGGACGCCGGCCACAACACCAACGTCGGCGACGAGGGCGGCTTCGCCCCGAACCTGGCCTCGGCCGAAGAAGCCCTGAGCTTCATCACCAAGGCAGGCCAGGCCGCCGGTTATCTGGCCGGTGAAGACTTCCACCTGGGCCTGGACGTCGCCTCGACCGAATTCTTCAAGGACGGCAAGTATGTCATGGCGGGCGAAGGCAAGACCGTCGACGCCGAGGGCATGGTCGCCTATCTGGCGGATCTGTGCGAACGCTTCCCGATCGTCTCGATCGAAGACGGCATGGCCGAGGACGATTTCGAGGGCTGGCGTCTGCTGACCGAACGTCTGGGCGACCGCATCCAGTTGGTTGGGGACGACCTGTTCGTGACCAATCCGGCGCGCCTCGCCGCCGGCATCGGCGAAGGCCTGGCCAACTCCATCCTGATCAAGGTCAACCAGATCGGCACCCTGTCCGAAACCCTGGACGCCGTCGATATGGCCCAGCGCGCGGGCTATACCGCCGTGATGAGCCACCGGTCGGGCGAGACCGAGGATGCGACCATCGCCGACCTGGCCGTCGCCACCAACTGCGGGCAGATCAAGACCGGCTCGCTGGCCCGGTCGGACCGGGTGGCCAAGTACAATCAACTGCTGCGTATCGAAGAGATGCTGGGCGACCAGGGCGTCTATTTCGGCGACGGCATGCTGCTGCGCTAGGACGCTGAATTTTCGGCGGAGAATCGACGCTCTCCGCCGACCTTCCTACGGTCAAGCTACATTTTGTTAGGCATTCTGAGGCACGGTTTCTGAACCGTGTTTTTACGCTCAGAAGGAGCGTTCAGTGCTTGAACGAATGAAGCCTTACCGCCTGTCCCTCGCCCTGTTGCTTCTTGTCGCCTATCTCGGCGTTCAAGCGCTCACGGGCGAGAGAGGGCTGCTCAGCGGCGCCTCGCGCGACAGCCTTCTGGCTCAGCGCGCCGACCAGCTGGCTCATTTGACCGAACAACGCCGCGACCTTGAAACTCGAGTCCGATACCTGCGGTCCGACAGTCTGTCGCGCGATCTGCTGGAAGAGCGCGCGCGCGCCGTCCTCGGCTTTTCCGACCCGCGCGACTATGTGATCCGCGTTCCGGCCCAGACGGCCCAGAGCTGAGCCGCTCTCGGCGGTGAACTATTGTTACAGGCGGGGGCGCACCCCTTTGCGTTACCGGAAGGAAGGCTGCTAAAGCCCCCTTCCGTAACGATAAGAAGGCGTCGCTCACCGGCGCCTAGCCGGGAGATGCCGGATGGCGAAAGCCCCAGCCAAGACTGCTCAGACGACCACGCCTGACAAACTGCCCAATGCGCCGACGGCGTCCAAGGAAGACCTGCTGCGCTTCTACCGCGAGATGGTCCTCATCCGCCGCTTCGAGGAGCGCGCGGGCCAGCTGTACGGCATGGGGCTGATCGGCGGCTTCTGCCACCTGTATATCGGCCAGGAGGCCGTGGCGGTCGGCGTTCAGGAGAGCGTCAAACAGGGCCACGACAAGATCATCACCGGCTATCGCGACCACGGCCACATGCTGGCCGCCGGCATGGACCCCAAGGAAGTGATGGCCGAACTGACCGGCCGCATCGGCGGCTCGTCAAAGGGCAAGGGCGGCTCGATGCACATGTTCGACGTGCCGACCGGCTTCTACGGCGGGCATGGCATCGTCGGCGCCCAGGTGGCGCTGGGCACTGGCCTGGCCTTCGCCGGCAAGTATCGCGGCGACGATTCGGTCGCTTTCGTCTATTTTGGCGACGGCGCCTCGAACCAAGGTCAGGTCTACGAGAGTTTCAACATGGCCCAGCTGTGGAAGCTGCCGGTCATCTACATCATCGAGAACAACCAGTACGCCATGGGCACGAGCATCGAACGCTCGTCCTCCACGACCGAACTCTACATGCGCGGCTCCAGCTTCGGCATTCCGGGCGAGCAGGTGGACGGCATGGACGTGCTGGCCGTGCGCGACGCCACGGCCAAGGCCGTCGAACGCGCCCGCGCGGGCGAAGGCCCCTATATCCTTGAAGTGAAGACCTACCGCTATCGTGGTCACTCGATGTCCGATCCGGCGAAATATCGCTCCAAGGAAGAGGTGGACGAGGTCAAGAAGACCCGCGACCCGATCGACCATCTGAAGATGCTGCTTTCGGCCGCCAAGGCGACCGACGAGGAGCTGAAGGCCATCGACGCCGAGATCAAGGCGATCGTCGCCGAAGCCGTACAATTCGCTCAAGAGAGCCCGGAGCCGGATCCGTCCGAGCTCTATACCGACGTCTACGTGGAGGCCTGATCCGTGACCGACATTCTGATGCCGGCGCTGTCCCCCACGATGGAAGAGGGCACGCTGACCAAATGGCACATCAAGGCGGGCGACACCGTGTCGGCCGGCCAGGTGATCGCCGAGATAGAAACAGACAAGGCCACGATGGAAGTCGAGGCCGTGGACGAGGGCGAAGTGCTGGAAATCCTGGTTCCCGAAGGTTCGGAGAACGTGAAGGTCAATACGCCGATCGCGCGCTTGGCGGGCGAAGAGGGCGCCGCTGCGCCCGCGCCGAAGTCTGAGGCCGCCAAGGCCGAGGCCGATGCGCCCAAGGCGACGGCCGAAGGCAAGAGCGGCGATCCCGAGAAGGCTCCGGCCCAGACGGCCTCTCCCAAGGTCGAACTGCGCGATCCGGAAATCCCGGCCGATGCGAAGCTGGTGAAGACCACCATCCGCGACGCCCTGCGCGACGCCATGGCCGAGGAAATGCGCCGCGACGAAAACGTCTTCCTGATGGGCGAGGAAGTCGCCCAGTATCAGGGCGCCTACAAGGTCAGCCGCGAACTGCTGCAAGAATTCGGCGAGCGTCGCGTCATCGACACCCCGATCACCGAGTACGGTTTCGCCGGCGTCGGCGTCGGCGCAGCCATGGCGGGGCTGAGGCCCATCGTGGAGTTCATGACGTTCAACTTCGCCATGCAGGCGATCGACCACATCATCAACTCGGCGGCCAAGACCCTGTATATGTCGGGCGGTCAGATCCGCTGTCCGATGGTGTTCCGCGGGCCGAACGGCGCCGCCAGCCGCGTGGCCGCCCAGCATAGCCAGGACTATTCGGCCTGGTACGCCCAGGTGCCGGGCCTGAAGGTCATCGCCCCTTACGATGCGGCCGACGCCAAGGGCCTGCTGAAGGCGGCGATCCGCGACCCGAACCCCGTCGTCTTCCTCGAGCACGAGATGATGTACGGCTTGGAGTTCGACGTGCCGGAGGTCGAGGACTGGATCGTGCCGATCGGCAAGGCCAAGGTCCGTCGCGAAGGCAAGGACGTCACCATCACCGCGCACAGCCGCATGGTCGGCTTCGCCCTGCAGGCCGCCGAGAAGCTGGCCGAAGAAGGGATCGACTGCGAGGTCGTGGACATCCGCACCCTGCGCCCGCTGGACACCGACACCATCGTCGACAGCGTCAAGAAGACCAGCCGCCTGGTCTCGGCTGAAGAGGGCTGGGGGCGGATGGGCGTCGGCGCCGAGGTGGTGGCCTGCGTCATCGCCGAAGCCTTCGACTATCTGGACGCCCCGCCGCTGCGGGTTCACCAGGAAGACGTGCCGCTGCCCTACGCCGCCAACCTGGAAGTCCTGTCGCTGCCAGGCGTGGACAAGATCATCGCAGCCGTGAAGCAGGTGATGGCATGACCGATATCCTGATGCCGGCCCTGTCTCCTACTATGGAAGAGGGCGTTCTGGCCAAGTGGCACGTCAAGGTCGGGGACGTCGTGTCCGCCGGAGACGTGATCGCCGAGATCGAGACCGACAAGGCCACGATGGAAGTCGAGGCTGTGGACGAGGGCGAAGTCACCGACATTCTGGTCGCCGAGGGCACGGAAGGCGTGAAGGTCAACACGCCCATCGCCCGCCTGAAGGACGAAGGCGGCGCCGCTGCGCCCAAGGCTGCCGAGGCGCTCGCCGCCAAGCCGCAGGAGGCCGCCAAGGTCGAGGCTGCGCCTGCCGCCGAAGCTCCGAAAGCTGCTCCGGCGCCCGCCGCGCCGAAAGCCGACAGCGGCGAACGCATCTTCTCTTCGCCCCTGGCCCGTCGCATCGCCGCCCAGAACGGCGTCGATCTGAAGTCGATCAAGGGCACCGGCCCGCACGGCCGCATCGTCAAGCGCGACGTCGAGGCCGCCGGCAAGGGTTCGACCCAGCCTGCCGCGGTCGCTTCCGCGACGACGGCCTCCAGCGCCGCAGCCGAACCGCGCAAGGCGCAGTCGCTGGCGCAGATGGGCATCCCGGACGGCAGCTACGACCTGATTGCGCTGGACGGCATGAGAAAGGCCGTCGCGCGTCGCATGGTCGACAGCATCCAGAACGTGCCGCACTTCCCGCTGTTCATCGACTGCGAGATCGACCAGTTGATGGCCGTGCGCGCCAAGGTCAACAAGATGCTGGAGCCGCAGGGGATCAAGGTCTCCGTCAACGACTTCGTCATCAAGGCGGCGGCCCTGGCCCTGAAGGCGGTGCCGGAGGCGAACGCCTCCTACACGCCTGAAGGCATCGCCATGCACCACAACGCCGACGTCTCCATGGCTGTGGCCATCGATGGCGGCCTGATCACCCCGATCATCAGGAAGGCCGAGACCAAGGGCCTGGCGCAGATTGCGACTGAGTCCAAGGACCTGGCCAAACGCGCCCGCGACCGCAAGCTGAAGCCGGAAGAGTTCCAGGGCGGCACCTTCTCGGTCTCCAACCTGGGCATGTTCGGGATCAAACAGTTCACCTCGATCATCAATGAGCCGCAGGGCTGCATCATGAGCGTGGGCGCGGGCGAGCAGCGCGCGGTCGTCAAGGATGGCCAGATCGTTGCGGCCACCGTCATGACCGTGACCCTGACCTGCGATCACCGCGTGGTGGACGGAGCGACCGGCGCCCGCTTCCTGCAGGCGTTCAAGCCGCTGATCGAAGATCCCGTGGCGATGCTGGCGTAAGGGGCGGGACGGGTCATGACCTCGGTCTATGACTTCTCCGCCCGCGCCATCGACGGTGCGGACGTATCGCTGGACCGCTTTCGCGGTCAGGCGCTGCTTATCGTCAATACGGCGTCCAAATGCGGCTTCACCGGCCAATATGAGGGTCTGGAGAGGCTGCATCGGGATTTCGCGGATGCGCCGTTCGAGGTGCTGGGCTTCCCCTGCAACCAGTTCGGCAATCAGGAGCCGGGCAGGGCGGCGGAAATCGCCGCCTTCTGCGCCACCAGCTTCGACGTGACTTTCCCTCTTTTCGACAAGGTGGAGGTCAACGTGCCGAACCGGCATCCGCTCTACGCTTGGCTGACCCGTCAGAAGCGCGGCTTTCTGGGCTCCCAAGCCATCAAGTGGAACTTCACCAAGTTCCTGACCGACCGCGAAGGCCGCGTCGTTGCGCGCTATTCACCTCAGACTGAACCCTCGGCCATCAAGGCCGACATCGAGAAGTTGATCTGATCATGGCTGCTGAATTCGATCTCGTCGTCATCGGCTCGGGCCCCGGCGGTTATGTCGCGGCCATTCGCGCCAGCCAGTTGGGCCAGAAGGTCGCCATCGTCGAGCGCGAGAATCTGGGCGGCATCTGCCTGAACTGGGGCTGCATCCCGACCAAGGCCCTGCTGAAGTCGGGCGAAAAGTTCGAGAGCTTGTCGCATCTGAAGGAATACGGCCTGTCGGCATCCGGCGCGTCGTTCGACTTCGACGCCATCATCCAGCGCTCGCGCGGCGTCGCGGCGACGATGAACAAGGGCGTCGCCTTCCTGATGAAGAAGAACAAGATCGAGGTGATCGAGGGCTCGGCCAAGCTGGAGAAGGGCGCTGCTGCGCCCAAGGTCGTCATCTCCTTGAAGGCCGGCGGTTCGCGCACGGTCGAGGCCAAGTCGGTCATGCTGGCCGTCGGCGCGCGCGCCCGCGCCCTGCCGCAGATCGGCCTGGAGGCCGATGGCGACAAGATCTGGGCCTATCGCGACGCCCTGGCGCCCAAGAAACTGCCCAAGTCGTTCGTCGTCATCGGTTCGGGCGCCATCGGCATCGAGTTCGCCAGCTTCTATCGCGCCCTGGGCTGTGAGGTGACGGTTGTCGAGGCGGTCGAACGCATCATGCCGGTCGAGGATGAAGAGGTCTCCAAGGCGGCGCAGAAATCGTTCGAGAAGCGCGGCATCAAGTTCAAGGTGGGCGCCAAGGTGACGAAGGTCTCCAAGAGCGCGTCGGGCGTGAAGGTCGACGTCGAGATCGGCGGCAAGGCCGAGACGCTGGAAGCCGAGGTCTGCATCTCGGCCGTCGGCATCACCGCCAACACCGACGGCATCGGTCTGGAGGCGCTGGGCGTCGAGCTGGATCGCGGCCACATCAAGACCGACAGCCACTGCCAGACCAATGTGAAGGGTCTGTACGCCATCGGCGACTGCGCCGGGGCGCCGTGGCTTGCGCACAAGGCGTCGCACGAAGGCATCCACGCCGCCGAACACATCGCCGGCTACAAGACGCCGAACGTCCATTCGCCCATCGCCGGCTGCACCTACGCCCAGCCGCAGGTCGCCTCGGTCGGCGTGACCGAACAGGCCGCCCGCGCCGAGAAGCGCGAGGTCAAGATCGGCCGCTTCCCGTTCCGCGTGAACGGCAAGGCCGTGGCGGCGGGCGAGACCGACGGCTTCGTCAAGGTGATCTTTGACGCGGCAACCGGCGCCCTGATCGGCGCCCACATGATGGGTCACGAAGTCACCGAGATGATCCAGGGCTTCGTCACCGCCATCACGATGGAGGCGACGGAAGAGGACATTCAGGGCATCGTCTATCCGCACCCGACCATGTCAGAGGCCATGCATGAGGCGGCGCTGGACGCCTATGGCCGCGTTCTGCACCTCTAGCCTGGCTGCACGCTGATCGGACAGGACAGCGGCGGATTGTCGCGCTAGCGTCGCAGTCGAGCGAGGAGGGCGTCGATGCGGTCGTTGTTGAGAAATCGGGTAGAGGGCGAACATGCCCGTGTCGGCTTCGTCGAACTGTTCTTCGACCTGGTCTTCGTCTTCGCCATCACCCAGGTCAGCCACGGTCTGCTGGCGCATCTGACGCCGCTGGGCGCGCTTCAGGCGGCGATGCTTCTGGCGGCGGTCTGGTGGGCGTGGATATTCACCTCATGGGCGACCAACTGGTTGGACCCCGAACGCGAGCCGGTGCAGATCGCTCTGTTCGCTCTGATGGGGATCGGCCTGGTGATGTCGGCGGCCTTGCCGCACGCCTTTCAGGAAAAGGGCCTGGTGTTCGCCCTGGCCTTCGCCGGGATCCAGGTGGGGCGCACCGCCTTCATGGCCTGGGCGATGCGCGACGATCCCAGCCTGCGGCGGAACGCCCTTCGCATCCTGATCTGGCTGGTCGCCTCGGCTGTGCTGTGGATCGCGGGCGGTCTGGCGGAGCCGGACCAGCGGCTGTGGTTCTGGCTGGCGGCCCTGGCGGTCGAATATGCGTCTCCGGCGCTCTATTTCTACGTTCCGGGGCTTGGGCGGTCGCGGACCGACGACTGGAACATCGAAGGCGGGCATATGGCCGAGCGGGTGGGTCTGTTCGTCATCATCTGCCTGGGGGAGACGCTTCTGATCTCAGGCGCCACCTTCGGCGGTCTGGACTGGTCGTCGGGCGCGGTCTGGGCGGCTTTCGTCTCGGCGGTCCTGTCCACGGTCGCCATGTGGCGGCTGTTCTTCAGCCAGGCGCACGAATCCGCGTCGCACGCCATCATGCATTCCGACGATCCGGGGCGGATGGCGCGACGCGCCTATACCTATTCGCCGATCCTGGTGATCGCGGGCATCATCGTCGTGGCGGTCAGCGACGAGCTCGTGCTGGCGCATCCGGGCGGACACGTTGCGACGGCGACAGCCCTGACCTTGCTGGGCGGGCCGATCCTGTTCCTCCTGGGGACGGCGGTGGCCAGTTGGGCGATCTGGCGAACGGTGGCGTGGACGCGACTGGTCGGTTGCGTCGTCCTGGCCACGGGCTGGCTGGTTCTGCCGTGGATGACGCCGCTGATCCTCAGCATCGTGACGACCATGGTGCTGATGGCGGTAGGCCTGTGGGAGACCGTGCGGCTGGGCGACGCCAGGACGCCCGTCTGACCCGCCGTCAGTCCGCCTTTTCCACGAAACTGTCTATCACCCGCTTTTCGCCGGCCTTTTCGAAATCGACCAACAGCTTGTTGCCCTCGACGACCCGGACGGAGCCATAGCCGAACTTCAGGTGGAAGACCCTCTGTCCCTTCTTCCAGCCCGAGCTGGATTTGGGATCGGCGGTGGCGATCAGGCGGCCGTCGCCCTCGATGACCGCCTTGCGGGCGGGCACGCGCGCGGGCGTCTGGGCGGCGGTGAAGCTCTGGGCGCGTTTCCAGCCGGGCGAGGAATAGCCGCTGCCAAAGGAGGGGGCGTCGTCCCAGCGGCTCTTGGCCTCCTTCATGCCGGTCGAGGCGCCGTAGTAGCCGGTGTCGGACTGCGGATCGACGTGGGCGATGGGCAGTTCATCGACGAAGCGGCTGGGCAGTTGCGAGGTCCAGCGGCCATAGACCAGACGGTTGGCCGCGAACGAAATCCGCGCGTCTTGCTTGGCCCGCGTCACGCCGACGTAGGCCAGGCGGCGTTCCTCCTCCAGACCCTTTTCGCCCTTTTCGTCGATGCTGCGTTGCGAGGGAAAGACGCCTTCCTCCCAGCCGGGCAGGAAGACCAGAGGAAACTCCAGCCCCTTGGCGCCGTGCAGGGTCATGATCTGCACCGCCCCATCGCCGTTCGGGTCGTCGCCCGCGCCGCGATCCAGGTCCATGACCAGAGAGACGTGTTCCAGATAGGCCTGCAGCGTCTCGAACTGCTGCATCGACTGAACCAGCTCCTTCAGGTTCTCCAACCGCGTCTGGCCGCTGGTTCTGTCGGCTTTCTGCATGTCGGTATAGCCGCTCTCTTCCAGCACGGTCTCCATGACCTGCCAGTGGGGCGTGGTCTCCGACAACTGACGCCAGCGGTCGATGTCGCGCACGAAGTTGGACAGGGCGGTACGGGTGCGGGCCTGAAGCTCGTCGGTGTTGATCAGGCCGCGCACGGCGGTCAGGGCCGACAGATCGTGCTGGCGGGCCAGTTGCAGGATCTTCTGGACGCTGGTGTCGCCGATGCCGCGCTTGGGCACATTGACGATCCGCTCGAACGCCAGATCGTCGTCCTCGGACAGGATCAGCCGCAGATAGGCGTGGGCGTCGCGGATTTCGGCCCGTTCGAAGAAGCGCGGGCCGCCGATGACCGTATAGGGGATGGCCAGCATGACCAGCCGTTCCTCGAAGGCCCGCATCTGGAACGAGGCGCGAACCAGAATGGCCATGTCCTTGTATTTCAGGCCCGGTTCGCCGGCATGGGGACGACGCGCGGTCTCGATCTCGTCTCCGATCAGACGGGCCTCGGCCTCGCCGTCCCAGACGCCGCGCACCCGCACCTTGTCGCCGCCGTCGTCCTCGGTCCACAGGGTCTTGCCCAGCCGGTCGCGGTTGGCGGCGATCAGGCCGGACGCCGCCCCCAGGATATGACGGGTCGAGCGATAGTTACGCTCCAGCTTGACGATCTTGGCGCCGGGGAAGTCCCGCTCGAAGCGCAGGATGTTGTCCACCTCGGCCCCGCGCCAGCCATAGATCGACTGATCATCGTCGCCGACGCAGCAGACGTTGCCGGTCGAGGCCGTCAGCAGCCGCAGCCACAGATACTGGGCGACGTTGGTGTCCTGATATTCGTCCACCAGGATGTAGCGGAATCGGCGACGGTATTCCTCGGCCAAGTCCGCGTGCTGTGACAGGATGGTGATGTTGTGCAGCAGCAGATCGCCGAAGTCGCAGGCGTTCAGCGACCGCAGCCGCGCCTGATAGGCGGCGTAGAGACCCTGGCCCTTGCCGTTGGCGAAGTCCTCGCCGGGCGGCAGCTTGTCCGGCGTCCAGCCCCGGTTCTTCCAGTGATCGATCAGGCCGGACAGCGACTTGGGCGTCCAGCGTTTGGTGTCGATGTTGGCTGCTTCCAGCAGCTGTTTCAGCACCCGTTCCTGATCGTCGGTGTCCAGGATGGTGAAGCTGGACTTCAATCCGACCAGTTCGGCATGGCGACGCAGAATCTGGGCGGCGATGGAGTGGAAGGTGCCCAGCCAGCGCAACCCTTCGGCCGACGGGCCGATCAGATGGGTGATCCGCTCGCGCATCTCGCGCGCGGCCTTGTTGGTGAAGGTGACGGCCAGCAGTTCCCAGGGCCTGGCGCGTCCCGTGGCCAGAATGTGGGCCAGACGGGTAGTCAGGACGCGGGTCTTGCCCGTGCCGGCGCCGGCCAGAACCAGAACCGGCCCCTCGGTCGTTTCGACAGCCAAACGCTGTTCGGGGTTCAGCCCGGCCAGATAGTCGGGTGTCGCGTCGCCGGGCGGGCGGACGCGCGCGAGGTCGGAAATACGGGGAGAGGGCAGGTCGGTCACGGGCGGAACATACTCGGGCGGACGGCCGAGGCCGTCGGAATCGGGGCCGTCGGAATCTGAAAGGAGAACATAAGCAGCACAGCGGCCAAAGTCAGGCCCTTGTGCAAATGGATGCGGAAACCCAGGCGCGGTATCATGCTGTCCTGATGTCGAACATCCGGAGAGGGACGATGCGCAAACCCGGACTGAAGCGGGTCTATGAAACGCCCTTGGCCGAGGATGGAACGCGAATCCTGGTCGATCGCCTGTGGCCGCGCGGTCTGACCAAGGCGAAGGCGCGGGTCGATCTGTGGCTCAAGGCCATCGCGCCCAGCACCGAACTGCGCCAATGGTTCGGGCATGACCCGGATCGCTGGGCCGAATTCCAGAGCCGCTATCGCGCCGAGTTGGAGGCCAATCCGGACGCCGTCGCCGAACTGATCGCGGCCCTGCGACGCGGCCCCGCCACCCTGGTGTACGGGGCAAGGGACGAAACCCGCAACGACGCCGTAGTCCTGGCCGACTGGCTGGCTACTTCAGGCGATAGCTGATCGTGGTGACGACCCGGACCTTCTTGTTGGGAGAAGAGGCTTCATCGCCGGCGCCGTCACGCGCCAGGATTTCGAAGGACCCCTGACCCGCCGACTTGATCGGCCCCAGCGGTGCGCCCGAGTCCTTGGCGAACTGTTCTGCCCCGCTGCGGGCTGCGGCCGTGGCCTCTGCGATCATGGCAGGGCGCACATCGTTCAACCGGGTGAAGATGTAGGAGGGCCCCTGAAAGTCCTGCAGCACCACGCCCTGACGCACCAGGTCGTTCAAATTGCGGGTCGTGGTCTGGACCCGATCCACGTCGTTGGTCCGAACATTGACCGTCTGGGTCAGGATGAAGCGCGGGCCGCCGGTCTGGCTGGCGTATTCGCGCGAGCGGGTGTCGGCGACGCCCAGCTGCCCCAGATCGACGGCCTCGTCCGGATAGCCCTGAGCCTTCAGGAACTGGCGCACGATGGCCAGGTCGCCGTCGATATGCGCCTGCACTTCCGACAGGACGTCGCCCGAGGCGGTGAAGCGGATCGGCAGAACGGCCAGATCCGCCTTCACGTCCTTTTCCGCCAGGCCGCGCACGGTGACGGAGCGATCGCCGGCGCGGGCGTTGACGACGCCCTGACCGATCAAGGCCCCGCCGACGATCAGGCCGATGGCCAGAAGCCCGCCAGCCGCCGCAGCCGGTATCAGTCGAGACGTGTCCATACGCATGCTCCTCTTTAGACAGACTAGCTTACGCGTCCGTGTTCCGCGACCCAGTCCAGCGCCATCAGGCGACAGGCCGAGGCCAGCGGACGTCGGCCGCGCTGAGCATCCACGTTCGCCAGAAGCTGCGCCTTGCTCAGGCTGCGAACTTCGGCGATCCGGTCCAGAACGGCCCAGAACTCGGGCTCCAGCGCAACCGACGTGGCGTGGCCCGCCAGCAGAACGGACCGTTTGCGCAGTCCGCTCAACGCACCGCCTTCAGCACGATGTCGGCGGAGGACGGCGCGCCTTGGGTCAGGACGGCGTGGCGCGTGTCGGTCACGAACACCAGGGCGCCGGACGGATCGCGGATATCGGCTCGAACCGCATAGGTGTGGCGCGGATCGACTTCGGCGCCGGAGAAGGCCAGAACGACCCGATAGGGCGGCGCGCCAGCGATGGGCTCTTGCGCCTCGACCATGACGCGCGCGGGCGCATCGGCCAGGCTGACGTCCTCAACCCGCACGGTCAGCACATGACCCGGCGGCAGCATGATCCGCTCGCGATACAGCGCCGTGACCGTGACGACCGCCGAGGCCGTATTTTCTGCTGGTTCGCTGGGCGCGGGCGCCGCCGAAGCGCAGGCGGCCAGGGTCAAGGCGAGGGGTAGGGCGAACGGGGCGTAGCGCATGGTGGGTCTCCTTCATCTCCAATGTGCCACAAGTCGCGCCGCGCCGTGAGCGGCATGGTCCGTCGCGACGTGTTATGCGCCGCGGACCGTTCGTCGGAGTTAATCTTGAGCCGTTCCTTCGCCTTCGCCGCCATCGCCGTCTGCGCCCTGATCTGGGGAACGACCTGGTTCGCAATCACCCTGCAACTGGGTCCGATCGATCCGGTCGTGTCCATCGTCTGGCGTTTCGGGCTGGCCGCGCTGGTGTTGTTCGGCTTCTGCGCGGTCACGAAGCGGCCGTTGCGCCTGAACCGCGCCCAGCATCTGGCGGCTCTGGGGCAGGGGGTTTGCGCCTTCGCCGTCAGCTACGGCTTCGTCTATGCGGCCGAGGAACAGGTGACGTCGGCGGTCGTGGCGGTGATCTTCGCCGGCCTGGCCTTCGTCAACCTGATCCTGTTTCGGGTGCTGGGCGGGGTGAGGGCGTCGTTGGCCGCCTGGCTGGGTGCGGCGCTTGGCGTCATCGGGGTCGGCGTGTTGTCGGCAGGCCAGCTTTCGGCGGTGGACGCGGGCCTCGACCCTGAACGAGGCGTCCTTTTCGCCGTAGTCGCGGTCCTGGCGTCGGCGTTCGGAAACTGGTTCGCTTGGAGGGGCCAGAGAGCGGGCGCACCGGTCATGGGCGGGACCGCCTGGGCCATGGCCTATGGCGCGGCCATGCTGGCGGTCTATGGCGTCGTAACCGGCGTGACCTGGCGGATCGAGCCGACGCCCGCCTATGTGTTGTCGCTGCTCTATCTTTCGCTGTTCGGGTCGGTGATCGCATTTGGCCTGTATTTCAGCCTAGCGCGCAGCAGGGGCTACGCCCTGGCCAGCTATATCTCCGCGCTGACGCCGCCGATCGCCATGCTGGTGTCGGTGCTGTTCGAGAACGCCCGTTTCGGCTGGAGCGCCCTAGCGGGTCTGGGTCTTGTGCTGGCGGGTCAGGTTCTGCTGATCCGCGCACCCAGGGCCTGAAGCGGGCGCTCAATCCTCCAGCTTCTGGCCGTCCAAATGCTTCTCCGCGCGTTCCCGCGTCTTGGCCGCGGCCTGTTTTTCCGCCTTGGTGCGGCCATGCGCGACCCTGTTGGTCGCGGCGCGCGCCCTGGCCTCGGCCTTGGCGCGATCCTTCCGGGCGCGGTTGAGGTTGACGATGTCGCCCATGACTAATCCTTCGGCGTTTCCGCTGTCGGGGTCGCCGTGGCGGGCAGGGCGAGCGCGGCGGGAACCTGGGATTTGGAGATGGTCGTCGCCGGTATCAAGGGACTGTCCGGGGCCTGCCGATCCAGCCGGGTCCACGCATCGGGGCCGCGGCCGCGCTGTCGTCCCAGATCGAACAGGGCGGTCATGGTCGCCTGATCGAACTTGAGGCTGGACGCCGATACGTTGTCCGGGATGGCCGACAATGACATGTCCAGTCCGTTTCGTCTGGCGAAGGCGGCTGTGACGGCCAGGTGAATCCGCAGCGAAGCCTTGCTCATGCTGTCGTAAGTTCGGCTGAGGATGCCGGACAGGCGACCTGGCGTGACCCCCTCGTTGCGGCCAGTCTGACCGTTGACGATGACATAGAGCGCGCCGACGCGCCCTTCATCGTGGGGCCGCGTCCACAGCATCAGTTCTTCAGGAATGGCCAGGAACGGCGTGTTCACGCCGCCGTCCACATGCATCTCCAGGGCGACCTGATTGTCTGTCTGAAGGCCTGCGATCAGGGCAGGGGGGAAGACGCCGGGAATGCTGGCCGAGGCGACCAGGACTTCCTTGAACAGCTCTCGGGCGTTGTCGTCGCCCTGGGTCGCCAGAAGGCCCATGTCCCAGATGACGGTTTCCTCGTCGTCCAGATTTGTGGTTGCGACCAGCAGGCGTCGTCCCTTGGCGTGTTCGCGCGCCACGGCCTGGATCAGTTCGGGCGTGACGTTCTGGTCGACCAGATCGCGCAGGACGCGGGAGGAGAACAGGCTGGGATTCAGAAAGCCGGCGAAGCTGCGCCAGCTCAGGATGCCGCTGGCGGCGCCGCTGGTGTAGGCCTCGCGCAGTTCGTCGTCCCAGTCCGGGCCGAGGAAGGCGAACGGCGCGGCCAGCGCCCCCGTGCTGACGCCTGTGACCACGTCGAATTGAGGGCGGTCCCCATGCTCGGTCCAGCCGACGAGCAACCCGGCCCCATAGGCGCCGTTCGCACCGCCGCCCGACAGGGCCAGGATGGAGGTCGGATGGTCGGCGCGCAGGCGTCCGCCGATCTCCTGGGTAAAGGCTTTCAGCCGCGCGCCGTCGCTGGCGCGGATACGCGGATCGGCGGCCCTGACCAGGGCGCCGTCGGCGATACGAAGAGGGCCGGTTGGACGATCCAGCGTCCCGCAGGCGGCCAGAGCGAACGCCAGGGCGACGCTCAAAAGACTCCATACGATCCGCCGCATCCCGTTCAGCCTCGTCTGATTGCGCACGTTTCCTTTATCGTGCGCCGGTCGTCGCCGCCATCCTGCGCGCGTGGCGACGTTGCCAAGCGCCGCTGTTTGAAACTCCGACCGGCCGCGCACGTTCTTTCCTCGTGGCGACAATCACCCTCATGGAGACAAACATGGTCGATGCATCGCTGATCAAGGAACATCTGGAAGTCGTGGGTTCGGACGGCGGACACGTCGGACGGGTAGACCACGTCATGGGCGACCAGATCGAACTGGCCAAGCTGGATTTGGCCGGCGGGTTCAAGCACCACATGATCCCCGTCAGCTGGGTCGAGCGCGTGGACGACAAGCACGTCCACCTCAACCTGACGAAGGATGACGCCAAAGCCCGCTGGACCGAAAAGCCGCACTGAGCCTAAACGCAAGACAACTCCCTGCTTCGCCACAAGTTCGCGAGCAGGGCGGAACTTCCGGTGAAGGTTTAAGCGATGCTTTGAAAGAGCATTTGCAACCTTCTGCCGAGATTCTATGGTGCCCTATTGCATCTGGAGTTCGAAAATGATCGCCTTGACCCTTGCGCTTATGCTGCAGCAAGCGCCCGTCACGCCCCGGCCGGTGCAAATCGCGCCCGGCGCCCCTTCCTCCGCTTCGGCTCCCGGGTCTTTGCCAGAACATGTCCGTCCGGGCGATCGGTTGATTTGCCGCAGCGAACCGGTGATCGGCTCAAATCGTCGCCAGAGGGTATGTATGACGACGGCGCAGCGCGAAGCTCGGCGTCAAAACAGCTTGGAATTCCGCGACAGCATGGACCGTCCTTACAATCCGGACTTGGCTGTCACAAATGGCGGAAGTTGATCTTCTTCATGCCTGACGCTTGGAAAGCGCCAAGGCTGCGCCTATATTCCCTTCGTCCGGTTTCGGCCGGACTATGGCGATAAAGGCGCCTGTAATAAGCGGACCGGACCCGGGTGCGATTCCCGGCGGCTCCACCAACTTTCTCCCCGCGTTATCGGCGGAGGCAGCCATGGGGCCGACTAGCATCGACGGACGTGTAAAGAGGATTGCTTTCGCTCGTCCTGGCCCACCGTATCGGGCCATTTTCTAACTGCGAACGATAACTTCGCTGGAGAAGTCGCTCTCGCCGCGTAATGCGGTTCGAGTGATTTCGAATCTTAAGTCCTAGGGGTTCAGATCCCTGGGCGGGGCTCGTCGGGGGGCCTGGCAACAGAACCCCCGGCACTTTCGCCAAAATGATCGGTAGCCTGGCGCCGGAATCCTGGCGCTTTCCTCTCGATTGATCGGAGCCCCGACGAGGGAAACGGTCGCTTTCGCCCGATGATGGCTTTCGCCCGGACGGCGGCGCCGCTATCAGTCACGCTCTGTTGCGAGGTGACGATGACCGATCAGGCCCCTCCGGTCGATGAGATGCAGTATGAGCGTTTGGCTCACGAGGCCCTGCGCGGCGTCATGCGCGCTGCGCTGCAACGTGTGTTGGCCGACGGCCTGCCCGGCGCCCACCATTTCTACATCACCTTCGCCACCCGCGCCGCCGGGGTGGTGGTGCCGCCCGACATCCTGGCGAAATATCCGCAAGAGATGACGGTCGTGCTGCAGCATCAGTACGAGGATCTTCGGGTCGAGGATGAGCGTTTCTCGGTCAAGCTGCGTTTCGGCGGTCTGCCCAAGAATCTGGTCATCCCCTATGCCGCGATCACGCGGTTCTTCGATCCCAGCGTCCAGTTCATGCTGCAATTCGAGGAGCCGGCCGTGGTCGAGGCTGCCGAGGACCCGCCGGTTCAACCGACGGAGCTTCCCCCGGCGTCGGACGGCCCGAAGGTCGTGTCCCTGGATCAGTTCCGCAAGAAATAGCGGCTAGTCGACGCGCGGATAGGTGCGGATGGTGATCCGCTCCTTCTCGCCTTCGTGACGCTCGACCAACAGGCGCGCGACCTGGCTGTCGTCGTGGAACAGATAGCCCTTGATGGCGTCCAGCAGGGCCTTGGCCAGATTGTCCAGGTCCATCCACGGGGGATCGCCGACATGCTCCATGCGGATTTCGACCACATGGTCGCCCCACGACGGTCGGCCGGCGCGCCACTCCTTGCGCATGAACTCATAGACCAAGGGCTTGTAGTATTTGGCCTGGGTCGTCAGGCCGTCGATGACGATCTCGACAGCCGCGCCCTGCTCGCGCGCGCGGACCTTGCCCGTGCCGATCCAGCCTGCGCCGTTCTTGTCCTGCATGGCGACCGTGCTACACCGCCGCGCAATCCATCGCCACGCCTGACAGACGAGATTTCCGCGCATGAGCAACGTCCGCATCGAAACCGACACCTTCGGCCCCATCGAAGTCGCCGCCGATCGCTACTGGGGCGCCCAGGCGCAGCGTTCGCTGGGAAACTTCAAGATCGGCTGGGAGAAGCAGCCGCTGCCGGTCGTGCGGGCCCTGGGCATCGTCAAGCGCGCCGCCGCCGAGACCAATCGTGAGCTGGGCAAGCTGGATCCGGCCCTGGCCGACGTCATCATCAAGGCGGCCAATGAAGTCATCGAAGGCAAGCTGAACGACCACTTCCCGCTGGTCGTGTGGCAGACGGGTTCGGGCACCCAGTCGAACATGAACGCCAACGAGGTGATCTCGAACCGCGCCATCGAGATGCTGGGCGGCGAGATGGGCTCCAAGAAACCGGTCCACCCGAACGACCACGTCAACATGAGCCAGTCGTCCAACGACACCTATCCCACGGCCATGCACGTCGCCTGCGCCGAACAGGTGGTCAATGACCTGATCCCGGCGCTGAAGCATCTGCACGAAGCCCTGGAAACCAAATCCAAGGCCTGGGCCCACATCATCAAGATCGGGCGCACCCACACCCAGGACGCCACGCCTCTGACGCTGGGCCAGGAGTTCGGCGGCTATGCGCAGCAGGTCGCCAACGGCATCGAGCGGATCGAGCAGACCCTGCCCAAGCTGATGGAGCTGGCTCAGGGCGGTACCGCCGTCGGCACCGGCCTGAACGCCCCCATCGGTTTCGCAGAGAAGGTGGCCGCCCACATCGCCGAAATCACCGGCCTGCCCTTCACCACGGCGCCCAACAAGTTCGAGGCTCTGGCCGCCCACGACGCCATGGTCTTCAGCCACGGGGCCATCAACACGGTCGCGGCCTCGCTGTTCAAGATCGCCAACGACATCCGATTCCTGGGTTCCGGCCCGCGTTCGGGCCTGGGCGAACTGGCGCTGCCGGAAAACGAGCCGGGCTCGTCGATCATGCCGGGCAAGGTCAACCCGACCCAGTGCGAGGCCCTGACCCAGGTGTGCGTCCAGGTGTTCGGCAACAACGCCGCGATCACCTTCGCCGGTTCGCAAGGGCATTTCGAGCTGAACGTCTACAACCCCGTCATGGCCTACAACTTCCTGCAGTCGGTGCGCCTGATGGCCGATGCGGCGATCAGCTTCACCGACAACTGCGTCGTGGGGATCGAGGCGCGCGAGGACAATATCGCGCGCGGCCTGAACAACTCGCTGATGCTGGTCACGGCGTTGAACGGCAAGCTGGGCTATGACATCTGCGCCAAGATCGCCAAGACCGCGCACAAGAACGGCACCACCCTGCGCGAAGAAGCGGTCGGCGGCGGCTATCTGACCGACGCCGAGTTCGACGAGGCCGTCCGTCCCGAGAAGATGATCTCGCCGGGTTGAGGCGGCGAAGCCATTCTAGACCAAGAACGCCGGCGTCCGACGACGCCGGCGTTTTTCGTCGGCTCAGGCCTTGGTGCGAATGGTGCGGCCGACGGGCGCCAAGGCGAGCTTGGCCAGTTCCAGATCCTTGAGCGCGAACGGTATGCCGATGATCGACACGAACTCGACCACCGCGATGACCAAATGCGACAAGGCGATGTACCAGCCCGCCGCCACGAACCAGACGACGTTCAGCACCAGACCCAGACAGCCCGCGACAGGGTGGGCGTCCTGCCATACGATCTCACGTCCGAACGGCCAGAAGGAATAGCTGGCGATGCGCCAGGCCGCGAAGGTCCAGGGCAGGCCCACCACAGTCAGGGCCAGGAGCGCCCCGCCCAGCAACCACAGCAGGCCGGACAGCCATCCCCCGAGAACGAACCACAGGATATTGAGGATCAGTCGGATCACGGCAGTCTCCAAATTGCCTCGCTTGGCGAACCTCCAAGTAGCAAAAGGCCCCGGCTGTTGCAGCGGGGCCTTCCACAATCGGCTTTGGTGAGATGTCAGTGGGTCTTTTCGGTCCAGCGAGCCTTGGCGTCGTCCTTTGTCAGGTTCAGACGAACATGGTTTTCGTTCACGCTTTCGACCCAGCTGACCGGGATCATGTGGTGTTTGAAGCCGCCGGCGAAATCGAGCTTGGCCAGTTCGATCTGGTCGCCCTTGACGTGATCGACCCGTCCGACGTGACCGCCGTCGGAACCGACGACTTCCAGATGTTCCTTGATCAGCGAAACGTCCACCATCTTGATCTCCTTGGGTTTGATTGGCTGCCTGCCCCAACGGCTTCGGGTGGATGCGGTTTCAAACGGCGCCGCTTCGAGCGCGTGGTTCGATCCCACGCTCCAGTCTCAAGGCGAAGCTGGGGCATCGAAAAGGCGTCGGATCAATGCGCCCCTCAAGCCGTACGCGCCCAGTCCGGCGTCTGGTTGCGGAACCAGGTCAGTTGGCGTTTGGCGTAGTTGCGGGTGGCCTGTTTCAGCGCCGAGACGGCGTCGGCTTCGGGCATGCCGCCGTTCAGCCAGGCGGCGATCTCGCGTACGCCGACGGCCTTCATCGCCGGTAGTGACGGGGGTAGGTCGCGGGCCAGCAGGGCGCCGACCTCGTCCACCGCACCGCCCTGGATCATCAGATCGACGCGACGGTCGCAGTTGGCGTAGAGCGCCGCGCGGTCCGGCTCGATGACCAGGCCGGTCCAACGGTCGGGCGATAGCAAAGGCTGGGTGTCGTTGCGCCAGGCGGACAAAGGGCGGCCGCTGGCGACCAGGACGCTCATCGCCCGAACCAGTCGTTGACGGTCGCTCTGTTCGATGGCGGCGGCGGCCTGGGGGTCATGCAACGCCAGGCTTGCCCGAAACACGGTCTCGCCCTGTTGCAGATAGTCCGCCTCGACGCGCTCCCGCACCTGCGGCGGCACGGCGGGGATGTCGGCCAGTCCCTTGGTCAAGGCCATGAAATAAAGACCCGTGCCGCCCACCAGGATCGCAGGCCGGCCTTCGCTCCGCAGATCGTCCAGAATCCTTAAGGCTTCGCGGCTCCAGCGGCCGACCGACCAGGCCTCGGCGGCGTCGGCGACGCCGTAGAGACGATGCTCGGCCAGGGCTTCATCGGTTTCGGAGGGGCGCGCGGTCAGGATGCGCAGGTCGGCATAGAGCTGCTGGCTGTCGGCGTTGATGATCGCCGCACCGTTTTCGCGCGCCATCTTCAGGGCCAGGGCCGACTTTCCAGAGGCGGTCGGGCCGGCGATCAAGGTGATGAGGGGCGGTCGGGGCAAATGCAGGCTCGCGGCAGGACTGGAACGGCGATAGAACGCGCGCCTTGTCGCCCGCAAGCCTTGTGGAGTTTCTCTTGGTCGATCGCGCCGCCGTTCTCGCCGCCCTGGAAGCTGTCATCGACCCGATTTCGGGCCAGGGTCTGGTCTCGGCCGGCCTGGTCCAAGGGCTTGTGGTGGCGGAGGATCGGGCGGGCTTTGCTCTGGAGGTCGCGCGCGACCGCGTGGCGACCTACGCCCCCGTCCGGGATGCGGCGGAGGCGGCGTTGAAGGCCTTGCCCGGCGTTACGCGCGTTTCCGTGGTGCTGACGACCGAAGCGGCCCCCCAGCCGCGCACGGCAAGCCTCTCGAGGGCCGCCGTCGATCAGGGGCGACCCAAGGCGCCGGTTGCGACCGATAGGCCGGCCCATGTGCGGCGCGTCCTGGCGGTCGCCAGCGGCAAGGGCGGGGTCGGCAAATCGACCGTCGCCGTCAATCTGGCGGCGGCCCTGGCGGCGCGGGGTCTGTCGGTGGGCGTGCTGGACGCCGATGTCTATGGTCCGTCGCTGCCGACCATGCTGGGGATCGGCGGTCAGCCGGCCTATGAGGATGGCGCCATCGTTCCCCATCTCGCTCATGGGCTGAAGGCCATGTCGGTCGGCCTTTTGACCAAGGCGGACGACGCCATGATCTGGCGTGGCCCCATGGCGTCCCAGGCGATCACCCAGATGCTGACTCAGACACGCTGGGGCACGGCCGAGGCGCCGCTGGACATTCTGGTGGTCGATCTGCCGCCTGGCACCGGCGACGTGCAACTGACCCTGATCCAGAAGACGCCGCTGGACGGGGCGGTGATCGTCTCGACGCCGCAGGAAGTCGCTCTGGCCGATGCGCGACGGGCCCATACCCTGTTCCAGCGGGTCGGCGTGCCGACCCTGGGTCTGATCGAGAATATGAGCGGTCCCATCTTCGGCCGGGGCGGCGCACAGGCCGAGGCGCAACGATTGGCTATCCCGTTCCTGGGCGATCTGCCGCTGGACGCCGCGCTGCGGGAAGGCGGGGATGCGGGCCGGCCGCCGGTCGCAGCCGATCCGGCCGGCGCGATCGCCGATCGGTTCGCCGTCATCGCAGCCCTGGTCGTAGAGGGGCTGAAGCCCTAGGCCGCCTCGACGATCACGGCCGTGCCATAGGCCAGGACTTCGGTCACGCCGGGCATGATCTCGGTGGCGTCGTAGCGGACGGCCAGAATGGCGTTGGCGCCGTGGTCCTGGGCGTGTTTGACCAGTTCGTCATAGGCTTCCTGACGCCCGGCCTCGGCCAGTTTGACATAGGCGCCGACACGCCCGCCCAGCATCGACTGCACCCCGCCGATGGCGTCCGAGACGACATTGCGCGAGCGCACGGTCACGCCGCGCACCAGACCGATGTGACGTGTGACGCGAAAGCCGGGCAGGTCGTTGGTGGTGGTGACGTACATCTCGGTCTCCTTGCCTGATCGAATCTAGCGGCGTTCTAACACGCGGAAGGTGAAGGCGTGATCATCCTTCTCGCCGGCTTCATGCGGTTCGCTCGACACCTCGGTCCAGTCCGCCGGGTCGAAGTCGGGAAAGCGCGCATCGCCTTGGGGGGCGGCGTCGACCTCGGTGACGTACAGGCGGCGCGCGCGGGGCAGGGCGGCTTCGAACAGGGCTGTGCCGCCGATGACGCAGATTTCGTCCACGTTATCTTCTTCGGCCGTCTCGCGGGCGATTTCGATGGCTTCGTCCAGGGTCGCGCAGACCAGGGCGCCCTTGGCCATGCCTTCGGCCTCATAGGACTGGTCGCGGGTCAGCACCAGGTTCAGCCGACCGGGCAGGGGACGCAACGGAAGGCTTTCCCAGGTCTTGCGCCCCATCAGGCACGGCTTGCCGATGGTGATGGCCTTGAAACGTTGCAGGTCGCTGCGCAGACGCCAGGGCAGATCGCCGTCGCGGCCGATCACGCCGTTACGCCCGCGCGCGACGACCAGGGAAATCACGGGCTGGGGCACGAACCTTGACCATTCCGATGCGTTGTCGAGGTCTCATCAATGAACGCGCGTGACCCCATGAGCAAGTATCTGCCCGCCATCGTCACCGGCCTCGTGGCCGCCCTCCTGTCGGGAGGCCTCATGGCCTTCATGCTCAGTTCGGCGGGCGCCGAGACGGGCCTGTTTCCGGCCTGGGTCGGCGGTTTCGTCGGCATGTTCACCGCCTATATCATGGCGAATCTGGCGGGCACGCGCCTGGGCAAGGCGGCGACGCCCGAACAGAAGCAGGCGGCGCTCGATTTCCGTCCGGAGCCGGGACAGGCCCTGTTGATCGTCTTTCGGGAAGGCTTCGTCGGCAAGGCTGCGGGTATGGAGGTCAAGCTGGACGACCGCCTCGTCGCCCAGCTGAAAAGCCCGCGCTTCACCGCGATCTCTGTCGCACCCGGCGGCCATCAACTGTCGATGGGATTTGTCGGCCTGGCGGCCAAGCAGAACAAGCCGACGGTTGAGGGCTTCATCGCCGCGCCGGGAGAGGTCGTCGCCTTTCGCGCCACCATGGCCATGGGCGCGTTGAAGAACCGCATCGAGGTGGAGCGGATCGACAGCCACGAGACCCTGTCCCTGCGGCTGAAGCCGATGATCATGATCGCACCGGAAATCTAGCCGTCGGTCTCCAACCATTTCAGCCATTTGCGCCGCATGGCTTGGTCCAGATCGACGCCCGCCCGCGCACAATAGATCAGCAACATGCCCAGGACATCCGCCGCTTCGTCGCCCAGCGCGCGGGCGTCCGGTTCGCCGCGCGCGCGCCCGGACAGGCGCAGATGCTCGGCCGTCAGCTCGCCCAACTCCTCCTGGAGTTTCAGCAGGGCCCAATCCCCGTCCCGGTCGATGTCGTGCTCGGCCGCATAGATGTCGGAGATGCGCAGGACCGAGGCGGTCAGGTCGTTCAGGTCCATGACGTCAGCGCCGTTCGACCGTCACGCCGTCGGCGGCGAAGGCCTGAAGCCGCGCCCGGGCGGCGGCGTCGTTCAGGGCGTAGGCGTCGAGAAAATCCTCGGTCGCCTGAACGATCTGGTCGAAGCGCGCGCCGTCCGCCGTTCCCGGCAACTGATGATCTGCACCGGCGAAGATCAGCAAGGTCTTGTCGCCGGCCGGGCTGGCGTCGAAAGGGACGCGGTGATCGCGCCAGTCGTCGGCGAAACCGGGAACCAGGTCCCGGTCGCCCGTGATCACCAGAAGCGGCCCGGCAAGGGTGCTATAGGTCTCGGGCGTTACGACGTTGGGAATGTTCCCGGCCGAGGAAAAGGCGATCACCCCCTTCACCGCCGGATCGCCCATGGGGCCGGCGACGGTTACGGCGCCGCCCTCGATCAACGACATCAGGGAGCCGAAGGAATGGCCCGCGACGATCAGGGGCTTGCCCGGATGTGTTCGCGCCGCCTCGGCGCGGGCGACGCTCAGGTCCTCCAGCCGGGTCAGGAAGGCGACCTGGCCTGTCGCGTCGCGATTCGGGTGTTTCTGCGAATCGACATGCAGCGGGGCGATGACGGTGAAGCCGTGCCGCGCCCAGGCCGTCAGCAACCGCCCATAAGCCTCGGGCGCGCCGCCGAAACCATGACTGAAGACGACGACGCCGCGTTCGTCGGGCGCGGTCCATACGTCCAGCAGGACGGCGCGGCCGTCGGGTGCAGGAATGGACAGGTGCGTCGGGGCGATCGCGGCTTGTGCGACGGACGCGGCTTCAAGCGCCGCGGTCGGCGTGACGGGCACGATCAGAAAGAACAGACCAGTCAGGGCGGCCAGGGCAGGTCGAATGGACATCGGCGCCTCCAAAATCAGAATGGGAGCGTCAGACCGCGACCTGGGCCTTGATGTGCGGCCAGGCCTCGTAGCCTTCCAGCGTGAAATCCGACAGTTCGAAGCCGAACAGGTCGGTCCTCGGCGCGATTTGCATGGTCGGCAGGGGCAGGGGCTCGCGGCTCAGCTGCAGTTCGGCCTGGTCCAGATGGTTCAGATACAGGTGGGCGTCGCCGAAGCTGTGCACGAAATCGCCCGGCTCCAGACCGACCACCTGGGCCAGCATCATCGTCAGCAGGGCGTAGGAGGCGATGTTGAACGGCACCCCCAGGAAGACGTCGGCGCTGCGCTGGTAAAGCTGGCAGCTCAACTTTCCATCCGCGACGAAGAACTGGAACAGACAGTGGCAGGGCGGCAGGGCCATGTCGTCCACGTCGGCCGGGTTCCAGGCGGTGACGATGTGGCGTCGGCTGTTGGGATTGGTCTTCAGACCATGGACCAGTTTTTCGATCTGATCGATGACGCGGCCGTCAGGCGCGGTCCACGACCGCCACTGCTTGCCATATACAGGACCCAGTTCGCCGTCGGCGTCGGCCCATTCGTCCCAGATGCGGACGCCGTTGTCCTTCAGCCAGCCGATATTGGTTTCACCGCGCAGAAACCACAGCAGTTCGACGATAATGGACCGCAGATGCAGCTTCTTGGTCGTCAGGACCGGGAAGCCCTTGGACAGGTCGAATCGCATCTGCCGGCCGAAGACCCCCAGCGTGCCGGTGCCGGTCCGGTCCTCGCGTCGTGCGCCATTGTCCAGGATGTCGCGCAGCAGGTTCAGATACTGCCATTCCGGATGGTCCGCCGGGGCGGCGCCTGCGCGCGACTGAACATCAGCGAGGATCATCTGGACGGTCATGAACCGAAGGTGCCCCAGAAAGTGATTCGTGACCCCGGAAATCGCCGTCGCAGGGCGGGCGTCCACAGAAAATCGAATCAGCCGCCGAAACCGCCCTCGTCGAGGAATAGCTGTTCCTCTGGCGTCGTCTCGCGCCCCAGGACGGCGTTGCGATGGGGGAAGCGACCAAACCGCACGATGATGTCGCGGTGGATTCGGCCCCACTTCTCCAGTTCCGCCTCGCCTTCGACCAAGGCCATGTAGCGGTCCTGGTCCTCGATCCTTTCCGAGTGCTCGAACGGCAGCAGAAGGAAGTTCTTCAGTTCCGGCGCTACGGCCTGGTGATAGTGCGCATCCACCACCTGATTGGCGAACATCAGGGCCAGGGGGTCGGTGGCGAACTGGTGCGCCGTGCCGCGAAAGCTGTTGCGGGGGTACTGGTCCAACAGGATCACCAAGGCCAGAGCGCCCTCGGCTGTCGCCATCCAGTCGTCCAACTTCCGTCGCGCCGCCGCCCAATGAAGCGCGCGCCCGCTGTCGCGAAACAGGGTGTCAAAGGCCGCATCCTTGGCGAACCACTTCTCGGGACCGGCGTCCTTCCAGAAGGCGACGACGGAGGCGGGGGTGATAAGGACGGCCATGCGCCGAAGCCTAACCAACATCGCGCGCCATTTCCATCGGGAGCGCGTGGTCCGACTGTCGCGACCTGTGCCACTAGAGGGCGGCGAATGTGGAGTTGGGAGATCGCCTCGATCAGGCGGTGGCTGGGGAACTAGGACTCGAACCTAGAATGACGGTACCAAAAACCGTAGTGTTACCATTACACCATTCCCCAGCAGGTCCGGCGTTTCCGCAGCAGCGCTGTGCGGCGGAGGCGGTCAGATAGGCCAAACCGTTTTCGGATGCAACACCCTCTTTCAGGACTATTTCCGCGGGTTTTGTCGCTGGGCGAAAAGGGTGCTTGCGGGTTCCCGACGCCGTGGTTATAAGCCGCGTCCTCACTTCGGGGCGACGCCTTTCAGGCCCGCTCCCACGGTCGGAGTGTGGCTCAGCCTGGTAGAGCACTGCGTTCGGGACGCAGGGGTCGGAGGTTCGAATCCTCTCACTCCGACCATCTTCTCCTTCCCATGATGAAACGATGATCGTCCGGTTCGATGCGGCGAACAAAATGCGTCTCGACGCATTCTTGGCCCGGCCGGGCTTTCATCGGATCGTCCGGTTTCCTAGCTAGACGGTTAGGATCGCAGCCGAGGAGATTCCCCATGGTCACAGCTCGTGAAAAGCGTCTGGCGCCGCTCAGAACCCCCACCAGCCTGTCGGAAGACGCCACGCGCGACATTTCGGCGGCGCTGACCGGCCTGCTGGCCGATGTGTTCGCCCTCTATATCAAGACCAAGAATTTCCACTGGCACGTCTCGGGACCGCATTTCCGCGACTACCATCTGATGCTGGACGAACAGTCGGCCGAGATCCTGGCCATGACCGATCCGATGGCCGAACGCGCCCGCAAGATCGGCGGCACGACCCTGCGCTCCATCGGTCAGATCGCCAAGGAAAGCCGCATCGCCGACAATGACGCTGACTTCGTCGACGCCCTGGACATGCTGGCCGAGCTTCGGGACGACAACCACGACCTGATCAATCGAATGCGCGAGGTTCACGACCTCTGCGACGAGCATAACGACATCGCCACCGCCAGCCTGCTGGAGAACTGGGTGGACGAAACCGAAAAGCGCGTCTGGTTCCTGTTCGAGGCCGGTCGTCGCGGAAACGGCTGAGCCGGAACCCGCCTCTTGCCTGCGCTTTCCTATCGGCGATATTCGATAGGAGAGCGCGGGAGCGGGGTATGAGGATTTCAGCAGCGGGCGGCGTGATCGCCTTGGCCTTGGCGGCGTTTGGCGTCGTGGGGTCGGCCCAGGCCGACATGTCCCGCGCTTTTGGAAACACCATCATCTCCCACTATCCGAATGGGCAGTGGGTGAAACACTATTTCGAGCCCGGCGGTCGCTATTCTTCCCAGTTCTCGGACGGGCGGCGGCTGGAGGCGCGCTGGTCTGTCGAGAACGACAAACTGTGCCTGTCCGGCTTTCGCCCGCGCCAGTTCCTGCCCCGTTTCTGCAGCCCGATGGTGGAGGCCGACGTCGGCGACAGCTGGCGCGCCCGCGATCCTCTGGGCCGCACCATTCGCAACGAACTCGTCGCCGGCCGGCGCTGAGGCGGTCGCGCCGTCTTGCCGAGGGCCGAAAACGCCCGTAGAAGCCGCGACCTGCCCGATGCGGATGTGGCGGAACTGGTAGACGCACTGGATTTAGGTTCCAGCGCCGCAAGGCGTGGAGGTTCGAGTCCTCTCATCCGCACCAAAGCAAAAAGGCCCCGGATCGCTCCGGGGCCTTTTCTTCTTTTCTTGGCCTACCGCCCTTCGGGCTGCTCGAGGCCAGAGGTGGGCCTGGCGCACAGGCCCGGCGCTGTCGTCCTACTGAATCGGCGGGACCGGCGGCGGCGGCGCGTCACTGTCGGTCTCGTGCACCTCGACCAGGCCGCGGGCCACGTGGCTCTTGCGATAGCCGTAGGCGAAGTAGATCAGCAGGCCCAGGCCACCCCAGATCGGCAGCACCATCTTGGCGTCGTGCGGCAGGTTCCAGAACAGGAAGGCGCAGCCCAGCGCCGACAGGGGTGCGAAGATCCAGATCAGCGGCGTCCGGAACGGCCGCTTGCGGTTCGGATCCTTGACCCGCAGCACCAGCACCGCGATCGACACCATGAAGAAGGCGAACAGGGTGCCCGAGTTGGAGATGTCGGCCAGCTTGCCGACCGGGAACAAGGCGCCGGCGATGGCGACCGCGATGCCGGTGGCCAGGGTGACGATATAGGGCGTCTTCCACTTGGAGTGGATCTTGGTCAGGCCTTCCGGCAGGAGGCCGTCGCGCGCCATGACGAAGAAGATGCGGGTCTGGCCGTAGATCATCATCAGGATGACCGAGGGCAGGGCCAAGAGCGCGGCGGTGCCCAGGGCGTTGCCGATCTGCGGATGGCCGACGACGCGCAGGACGTGGGCCAGGGCCTCGTTGGAGCAGACCAAACGGTCGGCGTTGGCCGGCAGGGCGCAGGCCGCCACGAAGGCGGGCGAGCCGGGCTCCACGGCTTGACCGGCGGCGCCGAGCACGGGTTGGGCGCCGATGGCGCCGGCCGCGCCCAGGGCGACCAGCAGATAGAAGATGGTGCAGATGGCCAGCGAGCCGATCAAGCCGATCGGCACATTGCGCTGCGGGTTCTTGGTCTCTTCGGCGGCTGTCGAGACGGCGTCGAAGCCGACGTAGGCGAAGAAGATCGAGGCGGCGGCGCCGACGATCCCCATGCCGGAATATTCACCGAACAGGCCGTTCGGCGCGAAGGGCGTCAGGTTGGCGGCTTGCACCACCGGCAGGGTGATGACGATGAAGACGGTCAGGGCGGCGACCTTGATGGCGACCAAGGCGGCGTTCACGCGCGCCGACTCCGTCGTGCCGATCATCAGCAGCGCCGTTACCAGAAGGGCCACGACGATGGCGGGGATGTTGACGATCCCGGCCGAAAAGTCGGGAACGGGAACGAGGCCGTGCATCGCCCAGGTCGGACCCGCGGACAACAGATCGGGGAAGTCGAACCCTAGCCCCTTCTCGATCAGCCCGAGCACATAGCCGGACCAGCCCACCGACACGGCCGAGGCCGCCACGGCGTATTCCAGGATCAGGGCCCAGCCGACCGTCCAGGCCAGCAGTTCGCCCATGACGGCATAGGTGTAGGTGTAGGCCGAGCCGGACACAGGGGCCATGGCCGCCAGTTCAGAATAGCACAGCGCCGCCACGGCGCAGACCGCGCCCGCGATGACGAAGCTGATCATCATGCCGGGACCGGCCTTCTGCGCGGCTGCGGCCGTCAGAACGAAGATGCCGGTGCCGATGATGGCCCCGATCCCCAGAAGCGTCAGCTGGATAGGACCGAGCGACCGATGAAGCGATTTCTTCTCGGCCGTGGCCAGAATCGCGTCGAGCGACTTAACGCGCCACATTGAATATCCCCACGTTTACCACAGCCCCTCGGCTGGTTTGGGCGGACGCTAGCGGGGGAAATCCCGCTGCGCAACGCGGATGACGGGCCGGTAAAGACGTGACGACGCTTTCGTGATCGCCCCTGGACAGGCTAGAGGCCGCAAATGCTGCCGATCCACGCCGTCCTGGAGCCGTTGAAGACCGTCTTGTCGCAGGGCAATACGGCGGTCCTGGCCGCGCCGCCGGGGGCCGGCAAGACGACGGTCGTGCCCCTGGCTCTGCTGGATCAGCCCTGGCTGGGGGAGGGGCGCATTCTGTTGCTGGAGCCGCGACGCCTGGCCGCGCGCGCCGCCGCCGACCGAATGGCCAGGACCCTGAACCAGGAGACGGGCGAGACCGTCGGCTATCGCACCCGTCTTCAAAGCCGTGTCGGCCCCCGCACGCGGATCGAGGTGATCACCGAAGGCGTTTTCACCCGCATGATCCTGGACGATCCGGCGCTGGAGGGCGTGGGCGCGGTCCTGTTCGACGAATTCCACGAACGCAGCCTGGACGCCGACCTGGGGCTGGCCCTGGCGCGCGAGACGCAATCGTTGTTGCGTGAGGATTTGCGGCTGCTGGTCATGTCGGCGACCCTGGACGTGGCGGGCGTATCACGCCTGCTGGCGACCGATTCAGGCGACCTGGCGCCGGTCATAGAAGCCGAAGGCCGGGTCTTTCCGGTCGAGACCCGCTATCTGGGCCGCAATCCGACCGAACGGTTCGAAGAGGCGATGGCCCGCGCCTGTCTGCTGGCGCTGGGCCAAGAGGCGGGCTCGGTCCTGGCCTTTCTGCCGGGGCAGGGCGAGATCCACCGGGTAGCGCGTCTGGTCGGCGAGCGGCTGCGTCTGCCGAACGTCGATGTCGTCCCCCTTTACGGCGGTCTGGACCGCGCCGAGCAGGACCGGGCCGTGGAGCCCGCCCAGACGGGGCGGCGCAAGCTGGTGCTGGCGACCTCGGTGGCCGAGACCAGCCTGACCATCGAAGGCGTGCGTGTGGTGATCGACGGCGGCCTGTCGCGCGTGCCGCGTTTCGAGCCGTCCAGCGGCCTGACCCGTTTGGCGACCGTGCGGGTCAGCCGCTCCTCCGCCGAACAGCGGCGCGGACGGGCCGGGCGCACCGAGCCGGGCGTCTGCTATCGCCTGTGGGACGAGGAACAGACGCGCGGCCTGGTCCCGCATCAACGGCCGGAAATTCAGGAGGCCGATCTGACCGGTCTGGCGCTGGACCTGGCGCGTTGGGGCGCGCGCTCGACGGAAGGGCTGGCCTTCTTGGACCCGCCGCCGGCCGGGGCCATGGCCGAGGCGCGCAAGGTGCTGGGCCAACTGGGAGCGCTGGAGGCGGACGGCGCCCTGTCCCCGCACGGCCGGCGATTGACGCGCATCCCGCTGTCGCCGCGCCTGGCCCACATGGTCGCTGTCGCCTCGGACGGCGGAGACGCCCTGACCGGCGCGCGGATCGCGGCGATCCTGAGCGAGCCTGGCCTGGGCGGAAACAGCGTGGATTTGGCCGACCGCCTGACCGGTCTGACGCGCGATCGGTCGCAGCGGGCACGCGATGCGATGAAGCTGGCCGACCGCTGGGCGCGCGCGGCCGGCGGCGGGGCGGGGCAGGCGGCCGATCCGGGCCTTCTGCTGGCCGAAGCCTTTCCCGAGCGCATCGCTCGGGCGCGCGGCAAGCCGGGAGAATTGCTGCTGGCCAGCGGACGGGGCGCGGCGCTGGAACCGTCCGATCACCTGGCGCGTGAACCTTGGCTGGCGGTGGCGGAACTAGGCGGAGGCGATGCGCGCGATCGGGTGCGCCTGGCCGCGGCCCTGGACGCGGCGAGGATCGAAACCGATCTGGCGCGGCTGATTTCCGAGGAGGACCGGCTGGTCAAGGAACCGTCCGGCAGGATGGTGATCCGGCGTGTCCGAAGGTTGGGGGCCGTGGTGGTTGACGAACGGATCACCGGCGCGCCGGACGTAGGCGCACTGTCGGCCGCCCTGCGCGCCGAGGTCCAGGCGGACGGGCTGGGCGTGTTGAACTGGGGCGAACAGGCGACGGCGCTGCGGGCGCGACTGGCCTTCCTGCACGCCCTCGATCCGGCCTGGCCCGACATGTCGGACGCCGCCCTGATCCAGGCCGCGGACGCTTGGCTGTGGCCCTTGCTGGAGGGCGCGCGGTCGTTGGAAGCGGTCGGCGACGGCAAACTGGCGGACGGCCTGCGCGGCCTGATTCCGTGGGACCAGCAGCGCCGGCTGGACGAACTGGCCCCCGCACGGCTGACGACTCCGCTGGGTTCGGCCGGCATCGACTACGCCGCCGAGGGCGGGCCGCGCGTGGACATCCGGGTGCAGGAGCTGTTCGGCGTGACCACCCATCCCACGGTGGGCGGCGGTCGCGTTCCCCTGACCCTGGCCCTGCTGTCGCCGGCGCGGCGTCCAGTGCAGGTGACGAAGGATCTGCCGGGCTTCTGGGCCGGCTCTTGGGCGGCGGTGCGCGCCGAGATGCGCGGCCGCTATCCCCGTCACCCCTGGCCTGAAAACCCGGCCGAGGCTCAGGCCACCAACCGCGCCAAACCCCGTGGAACCTGAGCGCCCTTGACGGTGGCGGGCGATCACCGCATTGCCCTTGCTGAAAAACAGGATTTCGCCGTGACCGACGCTCGCAATATTTCGTCCAAAGCCAGAAACGGGCGCGTTCTGTTCGCCAGCCTGATCGGCACGACCATCGAGTTTTACGACTTCTACATCTACGCCACGGCGGCGGTCCTGGTGTTTCCGAAGCTGTTTTTTCCGGGCGGGGATCCGACCACGGCCCTGCTGTCGTCCTTCGCCACCTTCTCCATCGCCTTCTTCGCACGGCCGATCGGCGCCCTGGCGTTCGGCCATTTCGGCGATCGGGTAGGGCGCAAGGCGACCCTGGTCGCGGCCCTGATGACCATGGGACTGTCCACCGTCGCCATCGGCCTTCTGCCGACGCATGATCAGGTCGGGCTGCTGGCGCCCCTGCTGCTGGCCCTGTGTCGGTTCGGCCAGGGACTGGGCCTGGGCGGTGAATGGGGCGGGGCGGTGCTGCTGGCGACCGAGAATGCGCCTGCGGGCAAGAAGGCCTGGTTCGGCATGTTCCCGCAACTGGGCGCCCCCATCGGCTTCATCCTGTCCACCGCCTCCTTCATCGTCCTGACGGCGGCCATGCCCGAGACCAGCTTCGAGGCCTGGGGCTGGCGCATTCCCTTCATCGCCAGCGCGCTGCTGGTTTTCGTCGGCCTGTGGGTGCGGCTCAAGATCACCGAGACGCCCGAGTTTCAGAAAGTCGCCGACCGCCACGAACAGGAAAAGGCGCCGGCCGCCGCCCTGTTCGCCCACCACAAGGCCGCCCTGGTCCTGGGCGCGCTCAGCGGCGTGACCACCTTCACGCTGTTCTATCTGATGACCGTCTTCGCCCTGGGCTGGGCCACCACCGGCATGGGGCTGGACCGCGCCGATGTCCTGCCCGTCCAACTGATCGGCGTGCTGTTCTTCGCCGCCTTCATTCCGGTGACGGCCCTTTTGGCGGATCGCTTCGGACAGATCAGGGTGATGATCTGGTCCACCGTGGGCATCGGCCTGTTCGGCGCCCTGTTCCAGCCGTTGTTCGGCCTGGGGCTGACCGGCCTGTTGATATTCTTCGCCCTGGGGTTCGGTCTGATGGGGTGCACCTATGGCCCCATCGGCACGGCCATGGCGCGGCCCTTCCCGACCACGGTGCGTTACACGGGCGCGTCGATGGCCTTCAATGTGGCGGGCATTCTGGGCGCGTCCCTGGCGCCCTTCGTGGCGATGAAGCTGGCCAAGACCTACGGTCCGGCCGCGGTCGGCGCCTATCTGGCCGTCGCCGCCGTGATCACCATTTTGGCCCTGTGGGGGCTCGGCCGGGTCGCCCCGGAGAAGCGTCCCTAAAAGGCGAGCCTACAGGTCGTCGGTCGCGGCATAGACCATTATGCCCGTGGCGATGGCCAGGTTCAGGCTGTCGGCCCGCCCGCGCATCGGAATCTTCACATTGACGTCGCAGGCGGCGGCCAGGGCGTCGGTCAGGCCGGCCTGCTCGTTGCCCATCAGGATCAGGGCCGGCTTCTTCATCTCGGCCGAACGGTGGCTGACCTTGGCGTCCAGACGGGTGCCGACGACGCTGCCGGGCCAGGTCTTGCGCCAGGTCAGAAAGGCCTCGGGGCTGGTCCGGCTGATGGAAACGGCGAAGACCGACCCCATGGTGGCCCGCACCGCCTCGACCGAATAGGGATCGACGCAGTCGCCGATCAGGATCACCCCGCCACAACCCGCCGCGTCGGCCGTGCGGATGATGGTGCCCAGATTGCCTGGATCACGCACCTGCTCCAGCGCGACCCAGCAGGGCGCCGAGGTCGGGTCCAGGCTGTCCAGCGGGGTATAGGCCTGGTCGAACACGCCCAGCACCGTCTGCGGATTGTCCCGGCGGCTGATCTTTTCCAGAATGGGATGGGTGACGACCACGATCTCGCCGCCCGCCCGGATCGTTTCGGCCTTGGCGCGATCCAGCAGCGGGTGGGGGCGGGCGTCTTGCCCCACCAGCAGCATGCGCGGCGCGCGGCCCTGATCCAGGGCCTCGCCGATGAATTTCAGCCCCTCGGCCAGGAAGGTCCCGGTCGCCTCGCGCTCCTTTCGCATGTGCAGGGCGCGCACGGCCTTGACCGTGTCATTGGTCAGGGAGGTGATGACGCGATGAGTATCGTGGACGCTCATCGGCTCCACCGCGCGAAAAAGGACAGGCCGATGGCCCGCGCGTCCGGCCCGTCCTCAGACAACGCCAGTTCGCCCCAGTCGACACGTCCGCCGCGATCCTTCGTCGCCTCCGCCATCAGATGCGCCAGAGACAAGCCGGAGATCCGCGCCGCATAGGCGTTCAGCAGCAGGAAGTCGGCGTCGTCCGCCAGCAGGGCGGCGCAGTCCTTCAACAGGCCGGGCATGTCCTCGAACAGCCGCCAGACCTCTCCGGTCGGGCCGCGCCCGTATTTCGGCGGGTCCAGGATGATCCCTTGATATTTCGAGCCGCGTCGCACCTCGCGCGCGACATATTTGCGGGCGTCCTCGACGATCCAGCGGATGGGGTGCTCGCCCAGGCCGGACTGTTCGGCATTCTCTCGGGCGTAGGCGACGGACTTCTTGGAGGCGTCGACGTGGGTCACTTCGGCGCCCGCCGCCGCCGCCGCCAGGCTGGCCACGCCGGTATAGCCGAACAGGTTCAGGACACGCGGCGCGGCGCCGGTTTCCGCCACTGTCTTGCGGATGCGCGCGTCCAGCCAGTCCCAGTTGGCCGCCTGTTCGGGGAAGAAGGCCAGATGCCGGAACGGGGTGAAACGTCCCGTGAACTTGACGTCTCGCCACTTCAGTGGAAAGGCGTCGATGGGGCCGTGCTTGTCGAACCGCCAGCGGCCGGAATCCTCTTCTTCCTGCTGCGGGTCGAACAGGGCGTTGGCGGCCTCGAAGGCGGCGGGATCGCGCGGCGACCAGAAACACTGGGGCTCGGGCCGGACGACCGTATAGCGGCCATAACGTTCCAGCTTCTTTCCGTCGCCCGAGTCCAAGAGGGCGTAGTCGGACCAGCCGTGGGTCACGAGCGTTTCGGGAGTGGAAGAAAGAACAGGCGCCATTTGCCCGCTGATAGGCGCTCAGGCGGCCTCGCGTCCAGACTTGGCCTTCGTCATGACGAGGGATGCGGTCAGGTCGGGCAAGTCCTCGTCGCGGTCATGGGGCGTCTTGTCCCAGACATGGGGCTCCATCACCAGCCGCCACAACGCATGAACGAAGGCCAGGCTGAGCAGAGCCCAGTAGGCCGGGGCGGCCAGCATGTCTGTCCACCGATAGCGAAGGCCCGCGCGCCGCGCGCCGATGGCGCAGGTGGTCCAGGACGCCACGATCCCCATCGTCAGAACGGCGATGGCGCCGATCGGCGCCTCGGGCCGCACCCCGGCGCTGAGACCGATCAGGATCGCCGAGGACAGCCAGGCCAGGGTCGGCGCATGGGCGGCCGCCGAAATGATCGAGGCGCCCAGCGTCATGACGAGGGCCAGCAGGCCGCGTCCCCTCAGGCCGGCCGGGCGGCGCGTGTGGACGCCCCAGGTCTGCATGTAGCCTTTGATCCAGCGGGTCCGTTGCGGAAGCCAGCGGTCGATGCCGCCGGGCGGCGTTTCCTGCGTTGGCTGGGCGACGACGCCCAGGGTCCAGCCTTTGGACCACAACCGAAAGCCCAGATCCGCGTCCTCGGTCACATTGTAGGCGTCCCATCCGCCGACGGCGCGAAGCGCCTCCATCCGCACATGGTTGCTGGTGCCGCCCAGCGGAAAGGGCAGGCCCAGCCGCGCCATGCCCGGCAGAACCACTTCGAACAGGGCGGCATATTCGAAGGCGAATTGGCGATCCAGGAAACCGACGCGACGTCTAGACGGCTTGATCCGCAGCGGCGCCTGCAGACAGCCCAGCCGGGGCTCTGCAGCGAACCGGGCTGCGGCGGCTCTCAACTGTTCCGGATCGGGTCGATCCTCGGCGTCGTAGATCGTGACCAGATCGCCGGTCGCCCGTGTCAAGGCGTGGTTCAGGGCGCGCGGCTTGGTCAGGGGATGACCCGGCGGTGCGATCAGCACCTTCAACCACGCAGGTTTCTGCGTCGCCTCGGCGGCGGCCAGGGTGGCGTGGTCGTGCGCCTCCAGGACAAGAAAACCTTCCAGACGGTGCTGCGGATAGTTCAGACGGGTCAGGTTGGCGATCAGTTGCGGAGTTACGGCTGCTTCGTCATGCAGGGCCGCCAGCACAGTATAGCGCGGCCACTCCAAGGGGGGCGGGGCCGTTTCCGCGCGTTTCAGGCTGGCGATGGCGACGATCGCTCGCCACAGGGCGGCGATGACGAAGGCGACCTGCAACGCCAGGATCAGGACAAACACGGTGCGCGCCGCCGACAGAACGAACCCAGCGACAAGGACAGCCAAGACCAGGCACCAGCACAGAACCTGGCCGAGCGTCGGCGAACGTCGCGCCGCCCCGCGCGGGCGTTCGATCTTCGCCGTCTTGACCATTCACCCGCCCCCGCCCAGCCGCACAACCAGTGATGATTAATTCCAACAACCGTGTTCTGCAAGACGATTGGCGTCTGCGCGCCGGAGACGCTATCAGGAAGAACCAGATCCGGAGTCGCTGTTGTCCGCCGTTCCCCCATCGTCGCGTTCAGGTCGCAAGGCCAAGGGCGAAGGCCATTCCCGGCGCGGGGAAATCCTGTCCGCCGCCGAACGCATCTTTGTGGAGCGCGGCTACGAGGGCGCGACCATCCGCAAGATCGCCGACGAGGTCGGCTTGTCGTCCACGGCGCTCTACATGCATTTCGCCGACAAGGGCGAGATTCTGCAGGAAATCTGCCGCGACGCCTTCGCCCGGCTGATCGAGGCGACCAAAAGACTGGCGACCCTGGATTCCCCACCCGAACAGCGCGCACGGCGCATGGTGGAGGCCTATATCGCCTTTGGTTTCGACAACCCGAACGCTTACCGGCTGATCTACCTGACCCGGCCGACCGAGGCGCGCGAAGGTGCTCAAGGCATGGCGCAGGAGTTGGGCCAAGACCTGTTCGTCGGCCTCCAGGCCACGGTGGCCGAGGCGGTTGCGGCCGGCCGGATGCGCGGCGACCCGGCGACGGTCGCCCAACTGATCTGGGCCAATGCGCATGGCCTCGTCTCGCTGATGATCACCAAACCCTATTTCCCGTGGGCCGAGCGGCAGGCGTTGGTCGACGCCTCGCTGGACGCCCTGTTCCGAGGGTTGCGGACCTCGTGATCCGCGCGACCGTTCTTGGCCTCGTCGTCGCGGTCCTGGCGGGAGAGGCTTCGCAGGCCGCGCCGCTGCGCGTGATGAGCCTGGACCAGTGCGCGGATCAATATGTGCTGGCCCTGGCGCCCGACGCCGACCTGGCTTTGTCTCCGCGCGCCGACGATTCGGATTCCTGGATGCGGCGTGAGGCTGCGGGTCGGCGTCGCGTCCGTCCGACGCTGGAGGCGGCGGTCGGCGTCAGGCCTCAGGTCGTGGTGCGATACTGGGGCGGCGAACCGCGCCTGCTGGAGGCGCTGAAGCAGCGCGGCGCGCGGGTCGTGACAATCGAGGACGCCGTCGATCTGGACGGGGTGCGCGCCAATATCCGCACGGTGGCGCAGGGCCTGGGCCAGGTCGAGCGCGGGCGGCGCCTGATCGCGCAGATGGACGCGCGCCTAGACGCGGTGAAGCCGCCTTCGCGTCCTGCCCCTCAAGCGGTCTATCTGACGGCGGGCGGCTTCACGGCCGGGCCGGGGACATTGGTGGACGCCATGCTGAGGGCGGCCGGGTTCCGGAACCAGACCACGGCGCCGGGCTTCGGCGCCGTCAGCGTGGAGCGGATCGCCCTTCAGTCGCCGATGCGGTTCGTGCTGGGCTTCTTCGACCAGATCCGGTCCGATTGGCGCGGGCCAGGTCGTCATCCGGTGGTGCGCCGCGCCGCGCAGGGTCGGACGGCCGCTCGACTGCCGGCGGCGGTCCTGACCTGTCCGGCCTGGTTCGCCGCCGACGGCGTGGCGCTGATCGCGGACGGTCGCAAAGAAGGTGGGCGATGAGGCGTGAACTCCGGCTTTGGCTGATCCTGACCCTGGCCATCGTTGTGGCCCTGACGGCGGCGGTGCTGATCGGCGAGACGGCTTTCGATCCCGGCCAGTACGCCGCCGCCTTCCACGATCCGACCTCCGGTCCCGCCGAGGTGCTGTGGCAGGTGCGGGCTCCGCGCGCCGTCTGCGCTCTGGTCGTCGGGGCGGCGCTGGGCCTGGCCGGGGCGGTGATGCAGGGTCTGTTGCGCAATCCCTTGGCCGATCCCGGCGTTCTGGGCGTATCGGCGACGGCGGCCCTGGGGGCGGCCCTCGCCATCGTCCTGGGCGGGGCGGGAACGCCGGGCGTGGTCGAGGTTTCGGCCCTGATCGGCGCAGGGCTGGCCGGCGCGTTGCTGATTGTCGCCTCCAGCCTGGTGCGGGCGCCCGAGGCGCTGGTCCTGTTCGGCGTGGCCCTGTCCAGCTTTGCGGGCGCGGCGACGGCCCTGATCTTCAACCTGTCGCCATCCCCCATCGCCCAGGCCGAGGTGATGGCCTGGCTGTTGGGATCGGTGCAGAATCGCAGCTGGATCGATGTGGCCTGGGTGGCGCCGGCCGTGGGGATCGCCGCCGGATTCGCCGCCCTGTCGGCCCGGGGTCTGCGCATGCTGACTCTGGGCGAGGAGAGCGCGGCGACCTCGGGCCTGTCCATGGGGCGGCTGCGCGCCCTGGCCCTGATCGCCGCCGCCGTGGCCACCGGAGCGGCCGTGGCGGTCGCGGGCGTGATCGGCTTCGTCGGTCTGGCCGCACCGCATCTTGTTCGTGCGGCGGTGCGCGGCGATCCGGGGCGCATCCTGGCGCCCTCGGCCCTGGCCGGCGGACTGATGCTGGTCGTGGCCGATCTGCTGGCGCGGGTCACGCCCACGGATCAGGAGTTGAAGTTGGGCGTTGTCACCGCCCTGATCGGCGCGCCCCTGTTCGCCCTGATCGCCTGGCGCGCGGCGCGGGAGTGGCGGATATGAGCCTGCTGTCGCTGGAAGCTGTCCATGCTCGGCTCGGGGCGAAGCCCGTACTGGAATCCGCCGATCTGTCGGTGGCCTCGGGTCAGGTTGTGGTCCTTTGCGGGCCGAACGGCGCGGGCAAGAGCAGCGCCATCCGTGTGGCGGCGGGTCTCCTGCCCATTCACGCCGGCGAGGTGCGTCTAGGCGACGAACGGCTGGATCGGCTGTCGCATCGTGAACGGGCCATGCGGTTCGCCTATCTGCCCCAGGAACGCCGCATCGCCTGGAACCTGCCGGCGGTGGAGGTGGCGGCCTTGGGTGCGCCCTTCCTGTCGGGATCGGCGGCGCTGATCAAGGCGCGGGCTGTCTTGGAGGAGGTCGGCGTCGGTCATCTGGCGGATCGGGGCGTGGCGGAGATGTCCGGCGGCGAGCGGGCGCGCGTGCTGCTGGCGCGGGCGCTGACCGCGGATGCGCCTCTGTTGCTGGCGGACGAACCCATCGCGGACCTGGACCCGGACGCTCAGCGGCTGGTGCTGGAACGGCTGCGTGCGCGGGCCGACACCGGGGCGGGCGTGTTGGTCAGCTTGCACGACCTGACCCTAGCCGCCGCCGTGGCCGACCGGATCGTGGTGATGGATCAGGGACAGGTGATAGCGGACGCCTCGCCGATGCAGGCCTTGTCGCCGGAAGTGCTGCTACAGGTCTTCGGCCTGGACGGGGTGTGGATCGAGGGGCGGGACGGGCCGTTGCTGGCGGCCCGCCGGGCTCAGTAGGCCGCGTAGGGTCGCGCGCCCGTCGCCGTTCCTCGCGCGATGTCGGCCGATGGCGTCAGGGGCGCCGAACCGCCGTTTAGCCTCGCCTTGTAGACCGCGACGTTCTCCATCACCCGCATCATATAGTTGCGCGTCTCGGTGAAGGGCGCGCATTCGATGAAATCGAGCGCGGCGTTGGCGTCGCCGCGCGGGTCGCCGCAGCGGGCGATCCACTGGGACGGCCGCGCCGGGCCGGCGTTATAGCCCACCGTCGTCAGCAGCATTGATCCGTTGTTGGCCGCCATCAGCTCGCCCAGGTGATAGCTGCCCAGGGTCATGTTGTAGTCGGGATCCCACAGTTGCTCGGCCGAGAAGCTCATGCCCAGACGGCGCGCCACGCCCGAGGCGGTGGACGGCAGGAACTGCATCATGCCGCGCGCGTCGGCGCCGGAGCGGGCGCGCGGATCGAAGCTGGATTCCTGGCGCGTGATCGCCTGGGTGAACTCCAGCGGCGCGGCGCCGGCGACCTGGGGCGGCACACGGACCGGATACATGCGCTCGGGCATGACGAAGCCGCGTTGGCTGGCGGCGCGACCGACCATCATGGCGGTGAAACCCTCGCCATAGCCGCGCGACAGGTCCATCAACAGAGCCAGATCCTCGATGCCCGGCAGGTCGTTGTCCAACTGATAGGCGAAGACGCGCAGCAGGGTCATTTCGCCGGTCTCGCCCAGGATGCGGGTGGCGCGGACCATCTCATTGGCCTCGAACCGGGCCACGTCCTGCGGCGTGGGAGCCGGATCGCCGGGCAGCTGCAGGGTCGTCATGCCCGCCTTCTCGGCCGCCAGCTGACCATAGAAGGTCTGCCAGTGACGGGCCCCGCTGCGGTAGTAGTTCAACGCCGCCTCGCGCTCGCCCCGCGCCTCCGCCGCGCGGCCCAGCCAGTAAAAGGCGCGACCCTGGGTGATCGGGGTGGAGGAGGCGGTGCGCAACGCCTCGAAATGGCGGGCCGCGACCTCGGGCTGGTTCAGCTTGGTCAGGGCGACCCAGCCGGCGAAGAATTCGGCGTCCACCATCCGGTCGCCCGAGGCGAAGCCGTGGCCGTTCATGGCGTCATAGGCCGCGCGCCAATTGCCCTGCTGAAGCGCGTCCAGATAGTAGTTGCGACGCTCGCTCCACAGGGTGTTGTCGCCGACAGTATGCGCCGGGGCGGCGGGCAGGGCGGCCAGCAGGGGGAAGGCCTCCGATTGGCGATTCTGCGAGCGCAGGATGCGGACGCGTTCCAGCACCACGGCCGGATCGTTGGCCTGGGCCGGGGTCAGGCCGGCGACCACGGCGTCGGGGCTATAGGCCGTTCGCAGGGCCATCACCGCATTGGCGACGGCTGCGCGCTCGGGTGAGACCAGATTGATCATAGCCCGGGTCGCGGGACCGTGCTGGCCCAGCAGCAGCATGTTCAGCCGCGCCTCGTGGTCGGCCGGGCTCAACCAGCCGCCCCAGCGGGACAGTATGCGCGATTGCGGCGCTTCGTCGAACGAGCGGGTGCGCCACCAGTCGCGGACCAGGGCGCGGGCCTCGTCACGTCGTCCGCGCTGCTCCAGCGCAGAGGCGTAGGCGATCGCTCCCTCGACCGTGGCGGGTTTGGCGTCGGCGAACAGGGCCAGAACGGCGTCCGGCGCGGCGCCCGAACGATCCAGCACCTTCTCGGTCGCCGCCTGACGCGAATCGGCGCGAGGCCATCCGGCCAGATCGCGATGGGCGCGGGCCAGGTCGGCATAGGACAACTGCTCGCCCGAGGTGTCGATCAGGGCCCATTCCACCAGCTTGCGCGCCGCCGGATCGCCGATCTGGGCCATGGCCGACTGGGCCGCGCCGACGTTGCGTGCGCGGGCGGCGGCCAGTCCCTGACGAAACAGCGCCGTGTCCTGATCGTTCAGCACGCGCGGCTGCGGCGTCGCGCCATAGCCGGGAACGGAGGCGACCGAGGTGTAGGGAACAGGTTGGGCGGGAACCACGTCCTGCGGATTGGGCGCAAGGACGGCAAGGGCCGCCGCCAAACTGGTCGCTATCATGATCTGTCCTGTTCCCATTCAATCCAGTTGCGGCGGAGCCGTCGGCGACCTAACGTCCCGCGCTCATTGCAAAGGCGATGGACATTCGTCCTTCGTCCCTCCCACGCAGGCCAAGTTAGTCTCATGACCGCCCCCTTGTTCAAGGGCGTGATCACCGCCCTGATCACACCACTTCGTGACGGAAACGTGGACGAAGCCGCATTCGCCAAATTGCTCGAGCGTCAGATCGCCGCAGGGATTCACGGCGTCGTGCCGATGGGCACGACGGGCGAAGGCGCCAGCATGGATCTGGACGAGCACAAGCATGTGATCGAGCTGTGCGTTCGCCTGACGGCCGGCCGCACCCGCGTCATCGCCGGCACGGGTTCGCCCTACACCAAGGAAGCCATCGACCTGACCCGTCACGCCAAGGCGGTGGGTGCGGACGGTGCGCTGATCGTGACGCCCTATTACATCCGTCCGTCGCAGGCGGGCATGGCCGCGCATTTCGAGGCGGTGGCCGACGCCGTCCAGTTGCCGATCGTGCTCTACAACGTGCCGGGACGGACGGGGGCTGATCTGGCGAACGAGACTGTGGCCCGCCTGGCTGCCCATCCCAATATCGTCGGGATCAAGGATGCGACCGGCGACATGAGCCGCGTCGCCTGGATGCGGGCCAATATCGGCGGCCAGTTCGACCTGATCTCGGGCGATGATTCCAGCTATCTGGGCTATCACGCCTGCGGCGGCGTGGGCCTGATCTCTGTGGCGTCGAACGTGGCGCCGGAGGCGATGGTGGCCCTGCACGATGCGGCCCAGGCCGGCGACTACGCCGCCGCCCGCGACTGGCAGGATCGGCTGATCGGCCTGTGCAAGGCGCTGTTCCTGGATAATTCGCCGGCGCCGACCAAATACGCCCTGGCCCGCCTGGGTCTGTGCGAGGAAGAGGCCCGCCTGCCTCTGTCGCCGACGTCGGTCGCGGTCAAGCCGCTGATCGACCGCGCCATGGCGGACGCGGGCGTCGGCTGATGGCGTCCGAACAGCCCAAGACCAAGGTGATCGCGGAAAACCGGCGGGCCCGATTCGACTATTTCCTGGAAGACTTCGTCGAGGCCGGCATCCAGTTGCTGGGAACCGAGATCAAGGCCCTGCGCGATGGTCGGGCCAATATCGCCGAAAGCTATGTCTCGCCCGAGGGGCGCGATCTGGTCCTGATCAACGCCGACATCCCGCCCTACAAACAGGCCAACCGCTTCAACCACGAACCGCGCCGCCCGCGCCGCCTGCTGCTGCACCGCAAACAGATCGACCGCATGATCGGGGCGGTCCAGCGCGACGGCCAGACCATCATCCCCGTGCGCCTGTATCTGAACGAGGCGGGCAAGGCGAAGATTGAGATCGCCATGGCCAAGGGCAAGAAGCTGCACGACAAGCGTGAAGCCTCGGCCGAACGGGACTGGCAGCGCGACAAGGCCCGGCTGCTGCGCGACAAAGGCTGAGAGGGGCGGGGGCGTCAGGCCTCGATCAGCGCCCGCGCCCGCGCGAACACCGCCTCGAACATCTCGGGCGTCAGCCGCCCGGTGTTCGTGTTCAGCCGCGAGCAGTGGTAGCTGTTCAGGATGACATAGCCCCCGGCTTGGCCTTCCGCTCCATGCCCCGCCGGCATGGCGGACGCCGGCCTTCCGAACGCCTTCAGGATGTTGCGGCGGGACACGTCGCCCAGGGTCACGATCACCTTCAGATTCGGCAACAGTTTCAGCCGGTCGATCAGAAAGGGGCGGCAGGTCGTCTCCTCGACCGGCAGGGGCTTGTTGCCCGGCGGCGCGCAGCGAACGGCGTTGGTGATCATGCAGTCCACCAGTGTCAGGTCGTCCTGCCCGTTCGGATCATAGGTCCCCTTGGCAAAGCCCGCCTTTTTCAGGGTGTCGTACAGCAGCCAGCCCGCATGGTCCCCGGTGAAGGGGCGTCCAGTGCGATTGGCGCCGGTTCGTCCCGGCGCCAGGCCCGCGATGAGCAGACGGGCGTTCGGATCGCCGAAGGAGGGGGCGGGGCCGTTCCACCAGTCGGGGTTCTGGCGCGCATTCTCCTGACGATAGGCGACCAGGCGCGGGCACAGCGGGCAGTCGCGCGGCGGTTCGGGCGTCAGGCTCATTGCGCGGCCTTCGGACGACCGAACTCGGCCATCAGGTCGTTCAGGTCCAGGAAGGCGTCGGCCTGGCGGCGCAACTCGTCGGCGATGTGCGGCGGCTGGGTTTTTTGCGTCGAGATCACCGTGACCCGCACCCCCTTGGCCTGAACCGCCTGGACCAGACGGCGGAAGTCCCCGTCTCCGGAAAACAGGACGGCGTGGTCGATGTGCGGGGCCAGCTCCAGCATGTCCACCGCGATCTCGATGTCCATATTGCCCTTGATCCGGCTGTGGCCGGCCCCGTCGGTGAACCGCTTGACCGGCTTGGTCACGACCGAAAAGCCGTTGTAGTCCAGCCAATCCACCAGCGGCTTCACCGGCGAGAATTCTTCGCCCTCCACGATGGCCGTGTAATAATAGGCCCGCGTCAGAACGGATCGGCTGCGGAACCAGTCCAGCATGCGCCGGAAGTCCATGTCGTGCTGCAAGGCGCGGGCGGCCGAATAGAGGTTGGAGCCGTCGATGAAGATCGCCAGCCGGTCGGTGGGATGAAACATGGTCGAGACCGCAAAAAGGGATGATCGAAATGGCGTCCGGACGGCCGACGCCTCCCAGCCGGGAATCGATGCGCCTGTCGATCTGGACCAGGCTGTCATCGTGGCCCTGGGCTGCAATGACAAGGGCGTCTGGTCATCTTGTCGCGAGGCGCTGGAGGCGGCGCTCGCGCGTTTCCGCAGCGAGGGGATCGACATCCTGGCCAGGTCGTCCTGGTGGTCGTCCCTGGCCTGGCCGGACCCGCAGGATCCGCCCTTTCTGAACGGCGTCGCCCTGGTCCGGACCGATCACGATCCCCACGCCCTGATGGCGACCCTGGGTCGGATCGAGGATGCTTTCGGTCGCCAACGGTCCGTTCGCAACGCCCCGCGCACGCTGGACCTGGACCTGATCGCCTATGGCCGTCTGAGCGGCGATACGGAGGGGCTGATCCTGCCGCATCCCCGCGCGGCCGAGAGGCGGTTCGTCATGGGTCCGGTCGCCGAAATCCTGCCTGACTGGGTGCATCCGACGGATGGACGAACGGCCTTAGATTTGGCGGCGTCGACCTCCGTTGGGAGAGACGCTCATGCGATCTAAGCGACGGCGGCTGGAACTTACGCTCATTCAGGCTCGGTTGGTGGGGCCTTTGGGGCTCGCGGTCGCGGTCGGCGCAATATCCGTCCTGATCGGCGCTTTCATAATCGTAGCGAGGCCCGATCCTGGACGCTTCGATCCCTGGGGCAGCGCCCATACGGCTGATCAAGGAGTCTATTGCAGGACATATGGAAAGGGCGGGACGGTCTGTTCGGAGGTCCCGGAAGGGGTGCGTGAGTTCAGGGAACGGCGAGCGGTGATACCCCGAAAGGCGAACTGACGCCCAACTTCCGCCCCTGTGGCGTTGCAAAAGCCAGTCTGCATCTGTATTTGACGCGGTTCTCCCCCGCGTTCGAGGATTTCCATGGCCCGCGTCACCGTCGAAGATTGCATCGAGAAGGTTCCGAATCGCTTCGGTCTGGTTCTGCTGGCCGGGCATCGCGCCCGCAGCATCGCCAACGGCGCCGCCCTGACGCTCGACCGCGACAACGACAAGAACCCGGTCGTCGCCCTGCGCGAAATCGCCGAGGACACGGTCGTTCCGGACGAACTGCGCGAGACCATCATAACCACCCTGCAGCGCGTCGACGAGCGCACCGAGGCCGAGGACGAAGCCGAGGTCGTGGCCCTGCTGGCCGAACCGCAGCATATGAACATGGCTGAGGCCGAGCTGATCCGCGCGCTGCAAAGCGACCGCGACGGCGGGCAGGAGGAGCGCTACTGACTCCCGAGGGAGCCACAGGCGTCACTATCCTGCCGGCGCGGACCGACGCGGTTCCGCCGGCCCCCCGAACTGCACCAAAGTCAGATCTGACGGTGACGGCGGCCGATGACGCGGCCGCCCCCAAACGCGCGCCTATCCTGCGTCAGTTCGAATTGATCGAGGCGGTCAAGGCCTACGATCCAACCGCGGACGAGGCGCTGCTGAACCGCGCCTATGTCTATGCGATGAAGATGCACGGCTCGCAGTTGCGGGCCTCGGGCGATCCTTATTTCGCCCACCCGATCCAGGTCGCGGGCATACTGACCGACTACAAGCTCGACACCGCCACCATCGTCACGGCTCTGTTGCACGACGTGGTCGAGGACACCTCGGCCACCAGGGACGACATCGCCGGGATGTTCGGCGAGGAGATCGCCGTCCTGGTCGAGGGCGTCACCAAGCTGTCGCGCCTGGAGCTTCAGGCCGAACACACGCGCCAGGCCGAGAATCTGCGCAAATTCATCCTGGCCATCAGCCGCGACGTGCGGGTGCTGCTGGTCAAGCTGGCCGACCGCCTGCACAACATGCGGACGCTTCAGTACGTGAAGCCCGAGAAGCGCGAGCGGATCAGCCGCGAGACGCTGGAGGTCTATGCGCCGCTGGGGCGTTCCATCGGCATCCATTCCATCGCGTCCGAGCTGGAAGAACTGGCCTTCACCCACCTGAATCCAACGGCCAAGACCGCCATAGAGCGGCGGCTGGAGGCGCTGAAGCTGGAGCATGGTCAGGCCATCGAGGGCGTGGCGGGCGAGATCGAGCGCGTCCTGTCCGAAGCGGGCGTGCGCGCGCGCGTCTTCGGTCGTCAGAAGACGCCGTACTCCATCTGGCGCAAGCTGCAGCGAAAGTCGGTGGGCTTTTCGTCCCTGTCGGACATCTATGGGTTCCGCGTGATCGTCGAGGCCGAGGACGACTGCTATCGCGCCCTGGGCGTGATCCACCGCGAATGGCCGATGGTGCCGGAGCGGTTCAAGGACTTCATCTCGACGCCCAAATCGAACAACTACCGCTCGCTGCACACCACGGTCGTCGGCCCCCGCGGCCTGCGCATCGAGATGCAGATCCGCACCGAGGCGATGGACCGGGTGGCCGAGGACGGCGTGGCCGCCCACTGGCGCTACAAGAACAAGTCCTATGGTTTCGACCGCGAGGCGATGGAGAAGGGCGGGGGACGCGACCCGCTGCAGAACCTGCGGCACCTGGTGCAGGTCATCGAGCACGGCGAGGGCGGCGAGGACTGGGTCGAACACGCCAAGCTGGAGATGTACCTGGATCAGGTCTTCGTCTTCACGCCGAAGGGCAAGCTCGTGACCCTGCCGCGCGGCGGGATGCCGCTGGACTTCGCCTACGCCGTCCATACCGAGGTCGGGGACACGGCGGTCGGGGTCAAGATCAACGGCGAGCTGAAGCCGATGCGCACGCCGTTGCAGAACGGCGACGTGGTCGAGGTCATTCGCGGCGCCAAGCGCGAAGTGCCCGCCGACTGGCGTAGCCTGACCGTCACCGGCCGCGCCCGCTCGGCCATCCGTCGCCACATCCGCACGTCCGAGCGGGAGGAGTTCGTCAAACTGGGCCGCGCCGCCCTGCAGCAGACCCTGACGCGGGTGGAAAAGACCCTGTCGGAGGTGTCGCTGAAGCCTGTTCTGGAAACCCTGGCCGTCACCAACGACGATGATGTGTTCGAAGAACTGGGGCGGGGGCGTCTGTCGCCGACAACCGTCGCCGAAACCCTGTTTCCCGCGCTGAAAGGACGCCTGAAGGCCGGGCCGGAGAAACAGCGTATCGAGGGCGGCACCGCGCGTCTGTTCGTGCGCGGCGGCGGATTAACGCCTGGGGTTTCGGTCCACTTTGGCCAGTGCTGCACGCCCGTGCCGGGTGATCGCATCGTCGGCATCCTGGAGCCGGAAACGGGACTGACCGTCCACACCATCGACTGCCAGACCCTGGCCGACTTCGCCGACGACGACTCGGTCTGGCACGATCTGCAATGGACGCCCCAGGCAGAGACGGACGCCGTAGCCGCCGCGCGCATCCGCGCCACCATCCGCAATGCGCCGGGCGTCCTGGGTCAGGTCACGACGCTGATCGGCGAGGCCGGGGGCAACATCATCAACATGACCATGGCCCATCGCCAGCAGGACTTCTTCGACGTGGACGTGGACGTGGAGGTCGAGGACGCCAAACACGCGACCAGCATCATCGCCGCCCTCAGGGCCAATCCGTCGGTCGATTCGGTGGAGCGCGCGCGCGGCGGATGAGGGACGAGACGAAGCGAAACGCGGCCCAGATGGCCTCGCCCTCCTATCGCATGGCGGCGATGGATCAGGACTTCCTCCTGGGCGATTCCATGCGCGGCGTCCGGTTTCTGATGGAGTACGCCAAGCCGGAGGAGGCTCTGCGGGCCTGGGGCGTCCGGTCCACGATCGTGGTGTTCGGCAGCGCGCGAATCCGGGAAGGCCAGCCCTGGTACGACCAGGCCCGGGCCTTTGGACGACTGGCGTCGGAGCGGGGCGGCGCTTTGCGCGGCAGCGTCGGCGAGCCGCGCGACAACGTCATCGCCACCGGCGGCGGTCCCGGGATCATGGAGGCGGCCAATCGTGGCGCGATGGACGTCGGCGCGCCCTCGATCGGCTTCAACATCACCCTGCCGCACGAACAGGAGCCGAACGCCTATTCGACGCCTGAACTGACCTTCCGTTTCCACTACTTCGCCATGCGCAAGATGCATCTGGCGATGCGGGCCAACGCCCTGGTGGTCTTTCCGGGCGGCTTCGGCACCTTCGACGAGATGTTCGAAATGCTGACCCTGCGCCAGACGGGCAAGGCGCCGCCGGTGCCCATCGTCCTGGTGGACAAGGCCTATTGGACCTCGGTCATCGGCTTCGACGCCCTGGTCGAACACGGAATGATCGCGCGTTCGGACCTGGACCTGATCGGCTTCGCCGAAGACGCCGAGGGCGTCTGGGCTGAATTGCTGGCCCGTGGTCTGCGTCCCCATGAAAACATTGAATAAGGACGCGCCCAGGGTTCATTCCCGCGCAGCCAGGGTCTAAGGACGGCCTTCATGAACACCGAAGACGTCCTCAACGAGTTCCGTGACGCCGGCGCCCTGCGCGAAGGTCACTTCGTCCTGTCCTCGGGCCTGCACAGTCCGATCTTCCTGCAGAAGAACCTTGTCTTCATGGACGGCGCGCGATGCGAACGTCTTTGCAAGGCGCTGGCCGAGAAGATCGTGGCCACGGTCGGTCCGGTCGATGTCGCCATCTCGCCGGCCGTGGGCGGCATCATTCCCGGCTATGAGACCGCCAAACACCTGAAGGTCCGTTCGATGTACGTCGAACGCGAGGGTGGCACCTTCAAGCTGCGTCGCGGTTTCTCGGTCGAACCGGGCGAGAAGGTCGTGATGGTCGAGGACATCGTCACCACCGGCTTGTCCTCGCGCGAATGCATCGCGGCCATTCAGGCGGCGGGCGGAGAGGTGGTCGCGGCGGCCTGTATCGTGGATCGGTCGGGCGGCAAGGCGGACGTCGGCGTCCCGCTGATCGCCCTGGCGTCCCTGTCGGTGCCGGCCTATCCGGCCGACGCCCTGCCGCCCGAACTGGCGGCCCTGCCGGTCGAGGACCCCGGCAGCCGGCGGTTGGCGAAGTAGCGAAGGGGGCAGGGATGAAGCGTCAGCGCGTCCGTCTGGGGGTCAATATCGACCACGTCGCCACGGTTCGGAACGCGCGCGGCGGAACCCATCCCGACCCGGCCCGCGCGGCCGAGGCGGCGCTGGCTGCGGGGGCGGACGGCATCACCGCCCACCTGCGCGAGGATCGCCGCCACATCACCGACGCCGATATCGACGTGCTGACGGCCCTGTGCCGCCGCGCCGGCAAGCCGCTGAACCTGGAGATGGCCGTCACCGACGAGATGCTGGCCATCGCCCTGCGCCATCGTCCTCACGCCGCCTGCCTGGTTCCGGAACGCCGCGAGGAGGTGACGACCGAAGGCGGTCTGGCCGTCGCCGGGCATGAGGTCCGCGTCGCTCCGGTCGTCAGAGCTCTGTCGGACGCAGGCGTCCGGGTCAGCCTGTTCATCGAACCCTCCGAAGCCCAGGTGGAGGCCGCCGCCGCTGTCGGCGCCCAGGTGGTGGAGCTCCATACCGGCCGCTACTGCCACCTGACCGATCCGGCCGAACGGGAGGTCGAGTTCGAACGTCTGGCCGCAGCCGCAGCCCAGGCCGACATCCTGGGGCTGGAGGTCCATGCCGGCCACGGTCTGGACTACGACACCGCGCCGAGGATGCTGACCATTCCGGAAATCCGCGAACTGAACATCGGTCATTTCCTGATCGGCGAATCGATCTTCATCGGCCTGGACGCCGCCATCCGTCGGATGCGCGCGGCGATGGATCAGGCGAAATGATCGTCGGGGTCGGCGCGGACCTGTCTGACATCCGGCGCATCCAGATGTCGCTGGATCGGTTCGGCGAACGGTTCAAGCAGCGTTGCTTCACCGATCTGGAACGCGCGCGATCGGATCGCAAACCGGATCCGGCCTGGAGCTACGCCAAACGGTTCGCGGCCAAGGAGGCCTGCGCCAAGGCCTTGGGCACGGGGATGCGGGCCGATGTCTATTGGCGCGACATGGGGGTGGTGAACCTGCCGTCCGGTCAACCCACCCTGAAGCTGACGGGCCATGCGGCCGAACATCTGGCGCGTCTGACGCCGCCCGGCCATGAGGCCAGAATTCACCTGACGCTGAGCGACGAACATCCTTATGCGCTCGCCTTCGTGGTGATCGAAGCCTTGCCGGTGTCGTAATCAGGTTATAGGCGTGCGCGTTGGCCGCGCACATGCGGCAAGGGATTCCTGATCGCATGAGCGAAGACCACAAGTCCGACGACGCCCAGCCCGCCGGCCGGCGCGACGCCACCCCCGAGGAAGTTTTCGCGGCGTCCGAAGCCGACGCGCCGGTCTCGGCGGTGCGTGAGCCGACCACGGCCGATCAGACAGTCTACGCCAAGACGCCCAAGAGCGCCGCCAAGTCGGCCGCCAGCGAGACGGGCGAAATCTTCAAGACCATCGTCTTCGCCCTGCTGATCGCCATGGTGCTGCGGATCTTCCTGTTCCAGCCCTTCACCATTCCGTCGGCTTCGATGGAGCCCAACCTCTATGAGGGCGACTATATCGTCGTGACCAAATGGTCCTACGGCTTCTCGAAACACTCCATCCCGTTCAGCCCGCCCCTGTTCGACGGCCGCATCCTGGGATCGGCGCCCAAGCGGGGCGACATCGTCGTGTTCAAACTGCCGCGCGACAACAAGACCGACTTCATCAAGCGCGTGATCGGCCTGCCCGGCGACCGTATCCAGATGATCGCCAACAAGCTGTATATCAACGACAAGCCCGTTCAGGACGTGCTGGTCACTCGCCGCGAGATCGAGGACATCTTCGGCCCGCGCATGGTGTCCGAGGTCCGCGAGACCCTGCCCGAGGGCAAGAGCTTCATGACCCAGGACTTCGGCCCCGGAAACGATCTGGACGACACGCCCGTCTATGAGGTGCCGGCCGGCCATTACTTCATGATGGGCGACAACCGCGACAACTCCATCGACAGCCGCGTCGAACAGTCCAGCGGCGTGGGCATGGTCCCGGCCGAGAACCTGGTCGGCAAGGCGCAGATCATCCTGTTCTCGTGGAAGCCCGGCTCGTCGCTGTGGAACCCGGCCAGCTGGTTCAACGTGCGTCTGGACCGGTTCTTCAACGTCCTGCACTGATGGCCAATCTGCGCGCCGAAGCGGTCGCTGCGCTTGAGGCGCGCCTGGGCCATGCCTTCCGCGACAAGGCGCTGCTGGAACGGGCCCTGACCCACGCCAGCGTGGGGGAGGGGGCGCCCGTCGGCGTCCACGGCCCGCGCGACAACGAGCGGCTGGAATTCCTGGGCGACCGGGTGCTGGGCCTGCTGGTGGCCGAACGCCTGTCGCGCCAATATCCGACCGCCGACGAGGGCGAGCTGTCGTCCAGCCTGCATGCTCTGGTCGACAAGGGCGCCTGCGCTCGCGTGGGCGACGCCCTGGGCGTCGGGGCTGCCCTGAGGCTGTCGCCCGGAGAGACCAAGACCGGCGGGCGACGCAAGGCAGGCGTCATCGCCGATGCGGTCGAGGCGATCCTGGCGGCCGTCTATCTGGACGGCGGGCTGGAGGCGGCGCGCGCTGTCTTCGACCGCGCATGGGCCGACGAACTGAAGGCGCCGCCGTCGCGGGCCGTGACCAATCCCAAATCCGCCCTGCAGGAATGGGCGCAAGGGCAGGGGCGTCCCCTGCCGACCTATCGCGTGTCGGATCGGACGGGTTCGGATCATGCGCCCACCTTCACCGTCGAGGTCAGCGTCCAGGGCGTCGAACCCTTGACCGCACAGGGCCGTTCGCGTCAGGAGGCTGAGAAATCCGCCGCCACGGCGCTGCTGAAAAGAGAAGGCGTCATTTGACCGATATCGAAAACCAGCGCGCGGGCTTCGCCGCCATCATCGGCGCGCCGAACGCCGGCAAGTCCACGCTGGTCAACCGGCTGACCGGGTCCAAGGTCTCCATCGTCACCCAAAAGGTGCAGACGACACGCTTCCCCGTGCGTGGCATCGCCATGGAGGGCGACGCCCAGATCGTTCTGGTGGACACGCCCGGCATCTTCACCCCGCGTCGCCGTCTGGACCGCGCCATGGTCGCCTCGGCCTGGGGCGGGGCCGAGGACGCCGACGTGGTGGTCCACCTGATCGACGCCCAGTCGCACATCGACGCCGAAGGCCGTGACGGAACGGCCGCCGACCGCCGCTCGGCCGAGGACACCGAGACCATCATCGCCAATCTTCAGGCGACGGGAACCAAGGTCATCCTGGCGCTGAACAAGATCGACGGCATGCGCCGCGACACCCTGTTGGCCCTGTCGCAGAAGCTGTTCGAAACCGGGGTCTATGACGAGGTCTATATGATCTCGGCCGCCAACGGCGACGGGGTGGACGATTTGAAGCAACGTCTGGCTCGCTCCATGCCCAAGGGGCCGTGGCTGTATCCTGAAGACCAAGCCGCCGACGTGCCGGTGCGGGTGCTGGCCGCCGAGATCACGCGCGAGAAGGTCTATCTGCGCGTCCACGAGGAACTGCCCTATTCGGCGGCGGTCGAGACCACCAGCTTCGAGGATCGCCCCGACGGTTCGGCCCGCATCGAACAGACCATCTATGTCGAACGCGAAAGCCAGCGCCCCATCGTTCTGGGCAAGGGCGGTCAGACGCTGAAATGGATCGGCCAGAAGGCGCGCGAGGAGTTGAATGAGATCCTGGGCCGCCCCGTCCACCTGTTCCTGACCGTCAAGGTCGATCCGAAATGGCAGGACAGCCGCGCCCTCTATGCCCAGTTCGGCCTCGACTACGACGTCTGAGTTTCCGTGTTCGAAGTACCGCGTACCGCCGGGGGTGTTCCCCGGCTTCTTCTGACCCTTCTGGGCGGTCTGATCCTGGCGATCATCGTCGGCGTCGGTGTCGCGCGCTGGAAGTCGCCGGCTCACGGTTTGACGGCCGCACTTCATGCGCCGACCCCGCCGCGACCGCCCGTCCATGTGGTTCAGGACCTGCCCCTTCTGGCCGCACGCCTGGATCGGGAGGCCGCCGCCGGGCGATTCATGGGCGCCGTCCTTGTGGCCAAGGGCGACAAGGTCCTGTTCCGCCAGGTCTACGGCAAGGCGAACTACGAGCAGAACCAGCCTCTGACGCTGACCTCGCGTTTCCGCCTGGCCTCCATCTCTAAACAGTTCACGGCCGCCGCCATCCTGCACCTGCAGGACGAGGGCAGGCTCAGCGTCGATGATCCGGTGTGCAAATGGATCCAGCCGTGCCCGCCCGCCTGGGCGCAGATCCGCATCCATCACCTGTTGTCGCACACCTCGGGCATCCCTGACCTGATGGCGCGCCCCGGCTGGGGGATGCGGCGGACGACGCCGGCGACCCTGGCCGAACTGACGGAGGATTCGAAGCGTTTCGGCCTGCAATTCGCGCCGGGCGCCAAGGTCAGCTACGACAACGCCGCCTTCAACCTGGCCGCCGCCATCGTCGAAAAAGCCAGCGGCCAGCCGTTCCAGACCTATATGCGGCAGACCTTCTTCACGCCCCTGGGCATGACGAACAGCGGTCTGGACCTGGACGGCGCCGATCACGGCGTCGTCATGGGCTACGCCAACTATCCGGGCGGCCTGGCGGCCCAGCCGAACGCCAACACCTCCATCGTGGCCGGCGCGGGCGCCGTCTATTCCACCCTGGACGACCTCCTGGTCTGGCAGCGGGCGTTGCACCACGGGGGGCTGCTGAAACCCGACACCTATCGCCAGATGTTGGCCGATCACGCCCCCGCCGACACGAAGCCGAACGAGCGCGGGCACAGGCGGCGCGACTGGGGTTACGGCGTCTTCGTCAACAGCCTGGGCGAACAGGTCGAACCGGCCTTCGACGACCGCCAGATCTATCACACTGGCAGTTGGGGCGGGTTCCGCAACCTGATGCTCTATCAGCCCGACGCCGACGTGACGGTAATCGTTCTGTCCAACAACTATCACCTGCGCGACCAGGTCTTCCTGATCAGCCAGCAGGCGATGGCCGAGGCTCTGGGCCGCCCCTTCCCCACGACCCTGAATCGCTAGGGTTCAGTTCGGCGCCATAGACCCCGTTTCGATGAACCGCTGGTGCCACGACAGCGCCTCGTTCAGCAGATGCGGGGTCTGTAGCCCATAGGCGCCGGCCAGCGCCCTTTGGTGATAGTCGGACAGGGCGTCGCGGTATGTCGGGTGGGCGCAGTTGGCGATGATGACCTTGGCCCGCTGCTTGGGCGACAGGCCGCGCAGATCCGCCAGCCCCTGTTCGGTGACGATGACCTGGACGTCCTGGGTGATATGATCGACATGGCTGGCCATGGGCACGATGGCCGAGATGGCTCCGTCCTTGGCCGTCGACGGCGTCACGAAGCAGGAGATGTAGGCGTTGCGCGCAAAGTCGCCCGAGCCGCCGATGCCGTTCTGGATGCGCGATCCCATGACATGGGTCGAATTGACGTTGCCGTAGATGTCGGCCTCGATCAGGCCGTTCATGGCGATACAGCCCAGGCGGCGGATGATCTCGGGGTGGTTCGAGATTTCCTGCGGGCGCAGGATGATCTTGCCTCGGAACTGGTCCATGCGCCGGTTCAAGTCGGCCGCCGCCTCGGGACTCAGCGAAAAGGCGGTGGCCGAGGCGACGGTCAGCTTGCCGGAGTCCAGCAGGTCCAGCATCCCGTCCTGCAACACCTCCGTATAGGCGGCCATCCGCTCGAACGGGCTGTCCTGCAGCCCGGCCAGCACGGCGTTGGCCACATTGCCGACCCCCGACTGCAACGGCAGCAGGGCGGCCGGCAGGCGACCCAGCTTCACCTCGTGCTTCAGGAACTCGATCAGATGGCCGGCGATGGCCTGGGCGTTCTGGTCCGGCGCGGCGAAGGGCAGGTTGCGGTCCGGCGCGTCGGTTTCGACGATGGCGACGATCTTGGCCGGATCGCAGCGGAACACGGGCTGGCCGATCAGCTGATCGGGCCGCGTCAGAGGGATCGGCACGCGCGAGGGCGGCAGGGCCGTGCCGTAATAGACGTCGTGCATCCCCTCCAGCGCCGGATTCTGCCAGCGGTTGACCTCCAGGATGATCCGCTCCGCCCGATCCAGCCAGGTCTTGTTGTTGCCGATGGACGAGGACGGGACCAACGAGCCGTCGGCGTTGACGGCCGACACCTCGATCAGGGCGGTGTCCAGCGGCCCCAGGAAGCCCTGCCACGCCATCGGCGCGACCTGGCTCAGGTGCATGTCCAGATATTCCATCTGGCCCTTGTTGATCTTGTCGCGGGCGATCGGGTCGGAGTTGTAGGGCAGACGGAACTCGATCCCGTCGGCCTTGGCCAGGGCTCCGTCCAGTTCCGGCCCCGTAGAGGCGCCGGTCCAGACCTTCAGACGGAAGGGATCGCCCGCCTGGTGCGCCGCCTCGATTCGCGCCGCCAGCGCCTGCGGCGCCGCCTTGGGATAGCCCGAGCCGGTGAAACCGCTCATGCCCACGGTCGATCCGGCGGGAATCAGCGCGGCCGCATCCTCGGCAGACATGATCTTGGAGCGCAGGGCTTCGCTTTTCACGCGGGACATTGGAACGCCGGGTCAGCGGCCGGGGAGGGCCAAAACGATGCCGCAGGCTTAGCCTTCGGGGCTGCGATGATCCACCCCGCCGACACCCGTTCCCCCGAACGCGGAACAGGATTAGAACATCGCCATGATCCTCGCTCTTCTGGCCACCCTGGCCCTTCAGTCCTCCTCGCCGCCCGGCGCACCACCCGACCCGGCTTCCATCCAGGCCGACCTGGCGGCGCAGGATGCGGCGACGACACTGGATCGGATGCACGCCGCGGCTTCGCGCGCGGACGGGGTCGTCTATTTCGACCAGTTCGCGCCCGACGCCCGTTTCATCGGCACCGACAACACCGAGCGGTGGAGCCTGGCGCAGTTCCGCGCCTATGCCGAGCCCTTCTTCGCCCAAGGCAAGGGCTGGACCTATCGCCCGCGTGAGCGGTCATTGACCGTTTCGGGCGACATGGCCTGGTTCGACGAGGTGCTGGACAACGACGCCTACGGCGCGCTGCGCGGTTCGGGCGTCCTGTCGCGACGGGGGGCGGGGGGCGCCTGGAAGATCGAACAATATGTCCTCAGCTTCGCCGTGCCGAACGACAAGGCGCGCGCCGTCGTAGGCCTGATCGCCGCCCCGGCCCCCTGACGGTTCGGCCCGATGGATTTCCAGGAAGAGGCGTTCGTCCTGTCGGCGCGGGCGCATGGCGACACGGGCGCCGTGGTCGATCTGCTGACCCAGGGCCACGGGCGGCGTTCGGCCTATGTGGCGGGCGGCGCATCGCGCAAGATGCGGCCTTTCCTCCAGCCCGGCGCGCGCGTCGTGGCCGACTATCGCGCCCGCACGTCCGATCATCTGGGCGCCGCGCGGCTGGAGCCGATGGGCGAGGGCCCTAGCGCCCTGTTCGACGACGCCCTGGCCCTGACCGGTCTCGCCGCCGCCGCCGCCGTGGCCCAGGGCGCATTGCCGGAGCGAGAGTCGCATCCGGGCGTCTTCCTGGCGTTCGAGGCGCTGATGGCCGCCTTCGCCCTGCCGTCGGTCTGGCCCGCCATCTTCGTCCGGTTCGAGGCGGGCCTGCTGGACGATCTGGGCTTTGGCCTCGACCTGACCAGATGCGCCGCGACGGGCGGGGTCGATGATCTGATCTATGTCAGCCCCCGCACCGGCCGCGCCGTCAGCCGCCAGGCCGGCGCCCCCTATGCCGACAAGATGCTGACCCTTCCGCCCTTCATGCTGGGCGCACAGGCGGGACTGGTGGAGGGGGACGTGAAGGCCGGTTTCGACCTGACCGGTCATTTCCTCGAACAGTTCGTCTTCCATCCCCTGAACAAGCCTCTGCCGCCCGCCAGGGTCTGGATGCTGGACAAGTTGGGCGAGACGGGCCGGCTCTAACGCCCCTACGCCGGCGCCGCCTTTCCGTCAGGTCCAGGCCGCTTGTTTCAACGGCGGCCGCTTTGGCCTGCTGGTTGCATCTTCGCTACGCCGTGCGCCAACTATCCCCGACTTAGACGACGCTTCGGGCTAGACTTCCGGCCTTCGATCCTCGATTCGCTGGCCCATGACGATCCACGCCCCGCCGCCGGAAGGCGGCCGCATCATCGACGAGCCGATGGAGACGGCGCTCAGCCGCCGCTATCTGGCCTACGCCCTGTCGACCATCACCAATCGCGCCCTTCCCGATGTTCGGGACGGGTTCAAGCCGGTGCACCGCCGCATCCTGTACGCCATGCACCAGATGCGGCTGAACCCGCAGGCGGCGGCGCGCAAATGCGCCAAGGTCGTCGGCGAGGTCATGGGCGGATACCACCCGCACGGCGACGCCTCGATCTACGAAGCCCTGGTCCGCCTGGCTCAGGACTTCGCCCAGCGCTATCCGCTGGTCGACGGCCAGGGGAACTTCGGCAATATCGACGGCGATAGCGCGGCGGCCATGCGCTATACCGAGTGCAAGCTGACGCCCGCCGCCGTCCTGCTGCTGGACGGCATCGATCAGGACGCCGTCGATTTCCGCCCGACCTATGACGATCAGGACGAGGAGCCGGTCGTCCTGCCGGCCGGTTTCCCCAATCTGTTGGCCAATGGATCGTCCGGCATCGCGGTCGGCATGGCGACCTCCATTCCACCGCACAATGTCGGCGAACTGATCGACGCCTGCCAATTGCTGCTGGAGCGGCCGGACGCGACGACAGAGGATCTGGTCCAGCATGTGCCGGGCCCCGACTTCCCGACCGGGGGCGTCGCGGTCGAAGGCCATGCCTCCATCCTGGACGCCTATGAGACGGGGCGCGGCGGGGTGCGCCTGCGCGCGCGCTGGGAGACCGAGGATCTGGGTCGCGGCGTGTGGCGCATCGTCGTCACCGAAATGCCCTATCAGGTGCAGAAGTCCAAGCTGATCGAAGCCCTGGCCGAGTTGATCGAACAGAAGAAGGCGCCCCTGCTAGGCGATGTCCGAGACGAGTCGGCCGAGGACATCCGCCTGATCCTGGAGCCGAAGAACCGGACGATCGAGCCTGAAATGCTGATGGAAAGCCTGTTCAAGCTTTCCGATCTGGAGGTTCGTTTCCCGATCAACATGAATGTGCTGGACGCCGATGGCACGCCGCGTGTCATGGGGCTGAAGGCCTGCCTGAAGGCCTTCCTGGATCATCGGCGCGAGGTGCTGAACCGCCGGTCGCAATGGCGGATCGAGCGGGTCGAAAAGCGTCTTCACCTGCTGGAAGGCCTGCGGATCGTCTTCCTCAATCTGGACGAAGTGATCCGCATCGTCCGCGAGGAAGAGCAGCCCAAGGCGGTCCTGATCGCGCGGTTCGGCCTGACGGAAGCCCAGTCCGACTATATTCTCGACACCCGTCTGCGTCAGTTGGCGCGGATCGAAGAAATGGCGATCGAGAAGGAATTCAATGCGCTGTCCGAAGAACTGGCCCAGCTGAAGGCGCTGACCTCGTCGGAAGCCAAGCAGTGGAAGGCGATTTCGAAGGAACTGGAGGCCGTTCGCAAGGCCCTGATCTCGCCGCGCCGGACCACGATCGCCGACGCCGTGGACACCTCGGCCTTCGTCGCGCCCGAGGCCTTCATCCCGCGCGAGGCGATCACCGTCATCCTGTCGGAACGCGGCTGGATTCGCGCCGCCAAGGGCAAGGTCGAGGACCCGTCGGAGCTGAAGTTCAAGGAAGGCGACCAACTGGCCCATCTGGTCCCGGCCTATACGACCGACAAGCTGCTGATCGGGGCCTCGGACGGCCGCATCTTCACCATCGGGGCCGACAAGCTGGCGTCCGGGCGCGGGCACGGCGAGCCGTTGCGGCTGATGATCGATCTGGACGAAAAGGCCGAGATCATTGCGGTTCTGGCGCACCAGCCGGGCGGGAAACTGCTGATCGCATCCAAGGCCGGCTACGGCTTCATCGCGCCGGAGGATGACACCCTGGCCCAGAAGCGCGGTGGCAAACAGGTGTTGAACGGCGAGATGCTGGCCATGCTGCGGGTCAACGGCGACCACATCGCCACCATCGGGGAGAACATCAAGACCCTGATCTTCCCCCTGGCCGAACTGCCCGAAATGGGACGCGGCAAGGGCGTCAAACTGCAGAACTACAAGCAGGGCGGTCTGGCCGATGTGACCGTGTTCAACGCCGAACAGGGACCGGAATGGGCCGACGGCGGCGGACGTCGCCGCAACTGGCCCGACTGGAAGGACTGGCTGGGCAAACGCGCCGGCGCCGGCCGCCAGGGTCCGCGCGGTATGAGAAAGTTCCGGTAAGGAAAAGGCTGGAGGTCAGTCCTCCAGCCGCATCCATCCCAGGGGCCTCAGCGCCTCCATGGGCCTGAACTCCGCCTTGTAGTCCATCTTGGCCGATCCCTGGATCCAGTAGCCCAGATAGACATAGGGCAGGCCCACCTGCGCGGCCTGGCGCACATGGTCCAGAATGGCGAAACGGCCCAGGCTGCGGCGCTCCATCGTCGGCTCATAGAAGCTGTAGACCATGGACAGCCCATCCCTGAGCAGGTCCGTCAGGGTCACGGCGACCAGATCGCCCGGCCCGCCGTCGGTCGAGGGCAGGCGGTATTCGATCAGATGGGTGCGGACGGCCGTGTCCTCGACCATCGCCACATAGTCCAGCCAGCCCATGTCGCTCATGCCGCCAGTCGGGTGGCGCGTCGTCAGATAGCGGCGCAGCAGCTGAAACTGCTCGGTCGTCGCCTCGGCCTCGACCAGGCTGCGCGACAGGTCGGCGTTGCGGTTCAGCAGCTTGCGCTGCGACCGGCTGAAGTCGAATTCGGGGACGGGCAGGCGCACGGAAACACAGGCGTCGCACGCCTCGCAGGCGGGGCGATAGGCGATGTTCTGGCTGCGGCGGAATCCGGCGTTGGTCAGTTCGTCATTGACATGCGCCCCGTCCGAGAAGGGCAGGTTGGCGAACACCTTCCGCTCGGTCTTGCCGGGCAGATAGGGACAGGGCGCCACCGACGTCATGTAGAATCGCAACTGGCGGGTAGGGACGTGCTGTGTCACCGCCTCAGCTCCGCGTCCGATCTGAACGATTTCGCGACGATCCGCTCATCGCATGATTTGGCGTCATTCGCGCCCGGGCTACAAGCGTCGTCGCAGCCCGGCGCGTCACAGCGAGGTGTCCATCGGCAGCACCGGCGCCTCGCGCAACAGGACGATGGCGATGCGGCGGTTGCCGGCCAGGCTCGGGTCGTCGGGATACAGCGGATCGGACCCCGCCTTGCCGGCAACCGAATAGACCCGGTCCGGATCGACGCCTGCGCCCTGGAGAACCAGGCGCGAGGCGTTGGCGCGTTCGGACGAAAGGCTCCAGTCCGCCGGCAGGCTGGCGCGGCTGGAACCGGCCTGGGCGCTGGTGTGGCCGGTGATGGAGATGCGGTTGGGCAGTCGGTTGATCACCTTGGCGACGGCGCGCAGCAACACCTGGGCGCGGGCGTTGGGTCGGGCCGAGTTGCTCTCGAACATCGAGCGGCCTTCCTGATCGACCAGTTGGATGCGCAGCCCCTCGGGCGTCTGATCCACGATCAACTGTTTCGACAGTTCCGCCAGTTCCGGCATCGACTGCATGGCCTGACGCAGCGATTCGGCGGCGCTGGCGAACTCGGCCGCCTCGCGCCGCTGCATTTCCGCCTGGAGGGCGGCGTCGCTGGCTGACGACAGGTTGGAACTGGGGCCGGGGTTGGTCGCGTCGGGCGGCGCCTCGGGGGCCAACTGTTCTATCACCGACTGCGAGCCCGAACTTTTAGGACCGTCGTCGCCCAGGGCCGTGCCGCCCAGAATGCCGCCGGAGCCGGAGGTCGTTTCGGACACGCTGGCCGGGGCGAAATACTCGGCGATGCCCTTCTTCTGCTCGGGATCGGTCGTGTTGATCAGCCACATCAGCAGGAAGAAGGCCATCATGGCGGTCACGAAGTCCGCATAGGCCACCTTCCACGCGCCGCCGTGATGCCCCCCGCCGGAGACCTTCTTGACCTTCTTGATGAGGATCGGACGATCGCTCACGGACATGGATACGTATCCCGAGGAGTGGTGTCCCATTCTGGTCCGACCAAGGTTAACCGCGCGTTGACCTTGAACGGGGCGCTGCGGGGGCCTAGTCCGGCGGCCGAACCAAGGAGCCTGTCATGAAGATCGCTTTCGCCGGCCTGGGCGTCATGGGCGCCCCGATGGCGCGTCACCTGGTCCAGGCGGGCCACGACGTGATCGGCTTCAACCGCACGACGGCCAAGGCCGAAGCCTGGGCCGCCGCGAACGGCGGTCGGGCGGCGGCGACCGTCGCCGAGGCCGCTCAAGGCGTTGAACTGTTCATCCTGTGCGTCGGCAACGACGACGACGTGCGCGCGGTCGTAACCGAGGCCCTGCCGCATCTCGCCGCCGGCGCCGTCGTGGTCGATCACACGACGACCTCGGCCAGGCTGGCGCGCGAGATGGCCGAACTGGCGACGGGACAGGGGCGCCATTTCATCGACGCCCCCGTGTCGGGCGGACAGGCCGGCGCCGAAAACGGCCAACTCAGCGTCATGGCGGGCGGCGATCTGGAGGCTCTGGCCCGGGCGAAGCCCGCGCTGAACGCCTATTCCAAGGCGATCCAGCACATGGGACCGGCGGGCTCGGGCCAACTGACCAAGATGGTCAATCAGATCGCTATCGCCGGCGTGGTTCAGGGCCTGGCCGAGGCTGTCCATTTCGCCCAGGTCGCGGGCCTGGACACCGACGCCGTCTATGAGGCCGTGTCAAAGGGCGCGGCGCAAAGCTGGCAGATGGACAATCGCTGGAAGACGGCGGCGAAGGGCGAGTTCGACTTCGGTTTCGCCGTCGACTGGATGCGCAAGGATCTGGGGCTGGTGCTGGACGAGGCGCGCTCGAACGGCGCCAAACTGGCCCTGACCGCCCTGGTCGATCAGTTCTACGCTGAGGTCCAGGCCATGGGCGGAAACCGCTGGGACACCTCCAGCCTGACGGCGCGGCTGCAGCGCTGAAAGACTCGGCGCTGCCTGGTCAGGCGGCCGTTCGCCGCGGCGCCGGAGCGCCTCTGAGCAAACCCTCGGTGCTCAGGTCTTCGTCGATGTCCGGCCAGTGGATTCCCAGCCCCGCGCCAGCCAGAAGCCAATTGGCGCGCTGTTCGGGCGTCGCGTTCGCCAATCGGGGATACCAGGCGACCGGCGCGGCGATCGCACGACCGTCCATCAGTTCGACAACTATGCGTTCATCGTCGACCTGCACCGACTTCACGCGAATATCGGCCGTGTCCCTATGCGCCAAAGAAGTCATGCCAAGCCTGCGACAATGCGGCCGCGTGGGTCGCGACGTGCGATTGTAGCACGCGAAGCTCGCGTGCGGAAAAGCCGATATTCTGTGCGACTGCGGTATCGGCCAACCAAAACTTTGCGGTGCAGTCGTCCCGGTCCACATGGACATGCGGCGGCTCGTTCGGCTCATGACTGTAAAACTAGAAGCGATACGGGCCGATCCGCAAAACCGTGGGCATTCAGGCCCCCAGCAACCGTGCGGCCTGAGGCGCAAAATAGGTCAGGACGCCTGCGCATCCGGCGCGCTTGAACCCGTGCAGGGTCTCCAGAATGGCGCGGTCCTGGTCCAGCCAGCCATTGGCGATGGAGGCTTGCATCATCGCGTATTCGCCCGACACCTGATAGGCGAAGGTCGGCACACGGAAGGTTTCCGAAACCCGCCGCACGATGTCCAGATAGGGCATGCCCGGCTTGACCATGACGGCGTCGGCGCCTTCCGACAGGTCCATGGCCACCTCTTTCAGCGCCTCGTCGGAGTTGGCGTAGTCCATCTGATAGGTCTTCTTGTCGCCCCGCAGCATGGTCGAGGAGCCGACGGCGTCGCGATACGGGCCGTAGAAGGCCGAGGCGAACTTGGCCGCATAGGACAGGATCAGCGTGTCCTGAAATCCGTTGGCCTCCAGCGCCTCGCGCACCGCCTGAATACGCCCGTCCATCATGTCGGAGGGCGCCACGACGTCGGCCCCGGCATGGGCGTGGATGAAGGCCTGTTCGGCCAGCCGCTCCAGCGAGGCGTCGTTGACGACCCGTTCGCCCTCCATCACCCCGTCGTGGCCGTGGTCGGTGTAGCAGTCCAGCGCCACGTCGGTCATGACGCCGATCTCGGGCGCGGCGTCCTTGATGGCCCGGATCGCCTCGGGGATCAGGCCGTCCGGGTCGGTCGCCCCCGTGCCGACCGCATCCTTGATCGCGCCGTCGACATTGGGGAACAGGGCGATCATCGGAATGCCCAGGTTCCGGGCCTCGACGGCCGCCGCCGCTGCGGCCTTGGGCGACAGGCGGAACACGCCAGGCATGGAGGCGACGGGGACGCGATCCTCGGCCCCGTCATGCACGATCAGCGGCCAGATCAGATCGGCCGGCGTCAGGGTCGTTTCGGCGACCAGGCGGCGCACCCACGGGCTGGCGCGCAGGCGGCGCGGCCGGGCGAGCGGGAAGGGGGCGGGCTGATACGGAAGCATGGCGTGACCTTGGGAAATCTGGCGTGGGACTAGCGCCGCAGGCCGGACGGCGCAAATCGCGAGATGCGTCGGATCGTTTCGGTCGTGATCAACGCTTGCGCGACGCCATGAAATGCGGACCTATCACCGCCGAATTCAAGGGAGAGGCGAAATGATCGGACGTTTGGCGGCGGGTGCGGCGGTTCTGGCCCTGATGGCGGGGCTGTCGGGCTGTATCATAATCTCGTCGGAGGGCGGTTCGCGCACCGTGGTCGCCTCAGCCGGGGCCGACGGCGCCATGGGCGTTCCGTCCTACGCCGGCCTCTACGCCGACGCTGTGGCCGATCCGAAACGTCCGGCCGAGGAGGTCGCGCGCGACCCCTTGCGTCATCCTGCCCAGATTCTGGCCTTCGCCCAGGTCGCGCCGGGCGACAAGGTCGCCGACATCCGGCCGGGCGCAGGGTATTTCACCCGCCTGTTCTCCGATGTGGTCGGACCGAACGGCCGCGTCTACGCCTTCGTGCCGAACCGGACCATGGCGCGTGAGAACCCGACCGCTGATCTCCTGGTCGCCGCCTATCCCAACGTCAAGCGGGTCAACGGCCTTCTGGACGCCATGACCTATCCCGAGCCGCTGGACATGGTCTTCATGAGCCAGGAATACCACGACTTCCACATTCCCGGCTTCGACACCGACGTCGCCAGGATGAATGCGGCGGTCTTCGCGGCCCTGAAGCCGGGCGGCCGCTATGTCGTCATCGACCACCAGGCCGCGCCGGGGACGGGGATTTCCGCCGTCCAGACCCTGCACCGGATCGAGGGCGACCATCTGAAGCGCGAGGTGGAGGCCGCTGGATTCGTCTTCGAGGGTGAAAGCGCCGTTGTCGCCAACCCGGCTGACGACCACAGCCTGAATGTCTTCGACGAGAAGATCCGCGGCCGTACGGACCAGTTCGTCTATCGCTTCCGCAAGCCGGGCTGACGACGGCGTCGCTGCAAGTCGTTCTGAGAACCGTTATCAATTAAGGGTTTGGGCGTTTTGTCCACGTCGCGGACATGGACAAGGCGTTCCGTCCGGCGCAAACAATCCCGCATAAATCGCCATAAGCGAAAGAATGCGTCTCTTGTTCGACTATAAGGCCGCCTTTCAAAACTCGGTGGAACAGGTCCGCAGCGAAGGGCGATATCGCGTCTTCGCCGACCTGAAACGCGTGCGCGGCCAATTCCCGCAGGCGCTGCGCCGCCGCGCGGACGGGTCCGAGCAGGACGTCGTGATCTGGTGTTCCAACGACTATCTCGGCATGGGCCAGCACCCGGTCGTGGTCTCGGCCATGCAGGAAGAGATCGAGCGCACGGGCGCCGGCGCCGGCGGCACGCGCAATATCTCGGGCACCACCCGCTCGGCCGTGGACCTGGAGGCCGAACTGGCCGCCTGGCATGGCAAGGAAGCCGCCCTTCTGTTCACCTCGGGCTATGTCGGCAACGAGGCGACCCTGTCGACCCTGCAGAAGATCCTGCCGGGCCTGATCATCTTCTCGGACGCCCTGAACCATGCCTCGATGATCGAGGGCATCCGTCACGGCGGCGGCGAACGCCACATCTTCCGTCACAACGATCTGGCGCATCTTGAGGCCCTGCTGGCCGCGGCGCCCGCCGACGCGCCCAAGCTGATCGCCTTCGAGAGCGTCTATTCGATGGACGGCGACATCGCCGATCTGGCCGGCACCATCGCCCTGGCCAAGAAGTACGGCGCGATGACCTATCTGGACGAGGTTCACGCCGTAGGCCTGTACGGCGAAACCGGCGCCGGCGTCGCCGAACGCGACGGCGTCCTGGATCAGATCGACATCGTCGAATGCACCCTGGGCAAGGCCATCGGCGTCATGGGCGGCTATATCGCCGCCGACGCCGTGATCGTGGATGCGGTGCGCAGCTGGGCCTCGGGCTTCATCTTCACCACCAGCCTGCCGCCCGCCCTGACCGCCGGCGCCCTGGCCTCGGTCGGCCGGCCTGCCGGTCATGCCGTCCGAAAGCCATATCGTCCCGGTCCTGGTCGGCGATCCGATCCACTGCAAGATGATCTCGGACATGCTGCTGGAAGATTTCGGCGTCTATGTGCAGCCCATCAACTATCCGACCGTGCCGAAGGGGACCGAGCGGCTGCGCTTCACCCCGTCGCCCAACCACACGGATGCGATGATGGATCACCTGGTCCAGGCGATGGACACATTGTTCTCCCACTGCAACGTGGCGCGCCGGCCCGTCGCCGCATGACGACCGGCGGCGACCTCGGCGAAGTCATCGTCGAGTTCGTCCGCAACGGCCCCTACGTCAAATGCTCGGCCATCCACGTCGCCACCGGCCGCGAGGTCAGCGCCATGGGCCCGGCGAACGAACCCAAGGCCGTGGAGCGGGTGGCGATCGCCAAGCTGAGGCGGGCTCTGGGCAAAGGCTAACCACAAGATGTTGTGGTCCGGCGCGTCGGGGACTAGATAGGCCAGCTTCTGATTTGCGGGGATTTCAGCGTGACGGCCTTCACCCACGACGCCTATTTCACCAAGACGCTCGCCGACGCCGATCCGGACGTCTTCAAGGGCATCCAGGGCGAACTGGGCCGTCAGCGCGAACAGATCGAACTGATCGCGTCCGAGAACATCGTCTCCCAGGCGGTGCTGGACGCGCAGGGCTCGGTCCTGACCAACAAATACGCCGAAGGCTATCCCGGCCGTCGCTATTATGGCGGCTGCGAGTTCGTCGACATCACCGAGGATCTGGCGCGCGAGCGGGCCAAGACGCTGTTCGGGGCGGCCTTCGCCAACGTCCAGCCCCACTCGGGCGCCCAGGCCAACCAAGCGGTCTTCTTCACCCTGCTTCAGCCCGGCGACACCTTCCTGGGCATGGACCTGGCCTGCGGCGGGCACCTGACGCACGGCTCGCCGGCCAACCAGTCGGGCAAGTGGTTCCGCCCCGTGACCTACAAGGTGCGCGAAGACACCCATCTGATCGACTATGACCACGTCGCGGAAATGGCCGAGCGTGAGAAGCCCAAGCTGATCCTGGCAGGCGCCAGCGCCTATTCGCGCCACATCGACTTCAAGCGCTTCCGGGAGATCGCCGACAGCGTGGGCGCCTATCTGATGGTGGACATGGCCCACTACGCCGGCCTGATCGCCGGCGGCGTCTATCCCGACCCGATCCCGTACGCCCACGTCGTCACGACCACGACGCACAAGACGCTGCGCGGCCCGCGTGGCGGCATGATCCTGTCCAACGACGTGGACCTGGGCAAGAAGATCAACTCGGCGGTCTTCCCAGGCCTGCAGGGCGGCCCGCTGGAACACGTCATCGCCGGCAAGGCCGTGGCCTTCGGCGAGGCGCTGAAGCCCGAGTTCAAACTGTACGCCCAACAGGTCGTCAAGAACGCCCAGGCCCTGGCCGCCGTGCTGGTCGAACGCGGTCTGGCCATCGTCTCGGGCGGCACCGACAGCCACCTGATGCTGGTCGATCTGCGACCCAAGGGCGTGACCGGCAAGGCGACCGAGCATGAGCTCGAAAAGGCGCTGATGACCTGCAACAAGAACGGCGTGCCGTTCGACACCGCCCCCTTCACCGTCACCTCCGGCGTCCGCTTGGGCACGCCGGCCGGCACCACGCGCGGCTTCGGCGAGGACGAGTTCAAACAGATCGGTCACTGGATCGCCGACGTCGTCTCGTCGATGAACGGCGGCGACGAAGCCGATCCGGCTGTGGTCGCAGGCGTCGCGGCCCAGGTCCGCGAGTTGACGCACCGCTTCCCGATCTACGGATAACCGCCTGATGAAGTGCCCTTTTTGCGGTCATCAGGACACCCAGGTGAAGGACAGCCGGCCGTCGGACGACGGCTCGGCCATTCGACGCCGCCGGTCCTGCCCCAACTGCAACGGGCGCTTCACCACCTTCGAGCGCGTCCAACTGCGCGAACTGGTCATCCTGAAGCGCAATGGACGGCGCACGCCCTTCGATCGCGACAAGCTGGAACGCTCGCTGGGCGTGGCGCTGCGCAAACGCCCGGTTCAGGCCGATCAGGTCGAGCAGATGGTCAACCGGATCGTCCGCCAGCTGGAGAGCCTGGGCGAGACGGAAATCCCGTCCAGCACGGTTGGCGACTTCATCATGAAGGCGCTGAAGGGCGTGGATGAGGTGGCCTATGTCCGCTACGCCTCGGTCTACAAAGACTTCCGCCACACCGGCGACTTTGCCAAATTCCTGGGCGATGAAGGGCTGGACGAGCCGACCGGCAAGGTCTGATGCGGGTCACGTTGAAACTGGCGACATCCCTGGACGGGCGCATCGCCACGGCCTCGGGCGAAAGCCGGTGGATCACTGGAGAGGTCGCCCGACTTGAGGGGCACCGCCTGCGCGCCGCCCACGACGCCATCCTGGTCGGCGTCGAAACCGTGCTGCACGACGACCCGGAACTGACCGCCCGCCTGCCGGGCCGCCAGGTCGATCAGCCATTGCGCGTCGTGCTGGACAGCCGCCTGCGCACGCCGCCGTCGGCCAGGGTGGCGACCGGCGCCTCGGCCCTGATCCTGACGACGTCCGAGCCCCGATCGCTGGGCGCCGCCCGTGTCGTCCGGGTCGAATCCGAGAACGGCCGCCCCGCCGTCTCCGCCGTATTGAAGGGGCTGACGGCTGCCGGGGTCGGATCCCTGCTGATCGAGGGCGGGGGGCAGGTCGCGGCCGCCTTCCTGCGCGCTGGGGCGGTGGACCGGCTGGAGTGGTTCCGCGCGCCCATCCTGCTGGGCGGGGAGGGGCGGCCCTGCGTGGCGGCTCTGGCCCTTGCAAACCTCGCCGACGCCCCCACTTTCCGTCGCCTGGAGGTCCGGCCTGTCGGGGACGATCTGTGGGAACGCTACGCCCGCGCCTGACGGATTTCGGACTATTCGGACACTCTGGACTCCGTTTTTTGAGTCCAGGTCGGACATTTCGGACAGTCTGGACTCTTCGGACTGTATTTTTCGGGTCCGAAGGGAGACCAGTCTTTCCATGTTCACCGGCATCGTCACAGACATCGGCCGCGTCCGCGACGTTCGGGCTACCGAACGCGACCGCCGCTATGAGATCGAGACTGCCTGGGACACCGCCGGCATCGACCTGGGCGCCTCCATCAGCCACGCGGGCTGCTGCCTGACGGTGACGGAGAAGGGCGACGGCTGGTTCGCGGTCGAGGTGTCGAACGAGACCCTGTCCAAAACGACCCTGGGCGCCTGGAGCGCCGGCGACGGCGTCAATCTGGAACGCGCGGCCCGGCTGGGCGATGAGATGGGCGGCCATGTCGTTTCGGGCCATGTCGACGGGCTGGGGCGCATCGTCTCCATCACGCCCGAAGGCGGATCGCACCGGATCGCGGTCGAGGCGCCGGCCCCGCTGCATCGCTATATCGCCGCCAAGGGTTCGATCACCGTCGATGGCGTATCCCTGACCGTGAATGCAGTCGAGGGGCAGGTCTTCTGGCTGAACATCATCCCCCACACCTGGCAGGTGACGACGCTGGGCGGGCTGAAAGTCGGCGATCCGGTCAATCTGGAGATCGACATGCTGGCGCGTTACCTCGCGCGGTGGCAGGAGACAGCATGATGCAAGCCTTGGCCGCCAATATGAACGATAGCCCGATCAGTCCCATCGAGGACATTTTGGAAGACGCCCGCAACGGTCGTCCCTACATCCTGGTGGACGCCGAGGATCGCGAGAACGAGGGGGACCTCATCATCCCCGCCCAGTTCGCCACCCCGGACCAGATCAACTTCATGATCCGCCAGGCGCGCGGCCTGGTCTGCCTGGCCCTGACGGCCGAACGGGCGCAGCAGTTGCGCCTGCCGCCGATGGCCGCCGACAATCGCGAGAGCATGAAGACCGCCTTCACCGTCTCCATCGAGGCGAAGGACGGCGTCACCACCGGCATCTCCGCCGCCGACCGTTCGCGCACCATCCAGGTCGCGACCGATGCGTCCAAGGGGATGGACGACATCGTCTCGCCCGGACACATCTTCCCCCTGGTCGCGCGCGACGGCGGGGTCCTGGTTCGCGCCGGCCACACCGAGGCGGCCGTGGACATCAGCCGCATGGCCGGCCTGACGCCCGCCGGGGTGATCTGCGAGATCATCAAGGACGACGGCGAGATGGCGCGGATGCCCAATCTTGTCGCCTTCGCCCAACTTCATGGTCTCAAGATCGGCACCATCGCCGACCTGATCGCCTATCGCCGCCGCACCGAACGCTTCGTCGAGCGGATCATGGACACCCCGTTCGAGAGCGTCCACGGCGGCCCGTTCCGCCTGATGCTGTACAAGAACACCATCGAGGGCGCGGAACACGTCGCCCTGGTCAAGGGCCGCATCGATCCGGCCAAACCGACCCTGGTGCGGATGCATCAGGTGGACTTCGCTTGCGATCTGCTTGGCCACGTCGAGGCGCGCCAGGACTATGTGCCCACCGCCCTGAAGCAGATCACCGACCATGACGGGCCGGGCGTAGTCGTCTTCCTGCGCGATCCGTCCCTGAACTCGCTGGCCGAGCGGCTGTCGGGCGCGGATCGGCCGGCGGCGGTGGATCGATCGCTGCGCGCCTATGGCGTCGGGGCGCAGATCCTGCTGGACCTGGGCGTCAGGGACATGATCGTGATGAGTTCGACGCGGCCCGAGCCGACGGCGCTGGAAGGCTATGGCCTGCGTATTGTCGGCTGGCGCGACATGGATGGAGAAACCAAGGCGTGAGCGAAGCCCCCCGTATTCTGATCGTCGAGGCCCGTTTCTACGACGCCCTGGCCGACGCCCTGCTGGAAGGCGCCAAGGAGACGCTGAAGGCGCGCGGCGCGGACTTCGACGTCGTCACCGTGCCGGGCGCGCTGGAGATCCCGCCCGCCATCGCCATGGCCGAGGAGGCCGGCCGGTTCCCGACCGCGCCCCGTTATGACGGCTATGTCGCCCTGGGCACGGTCATCCGCGGCGAGACCTATCATTTCGAGATCGTGTCGGATCAATCGGCGGCGGGCATCATGGCGCTGGGCGTCAAGGGTCTGGCCATCGGCAACGGCGTCCTGACGACCGAGGACGAGGACCAGGCCTGGTATCGGGCCCGGCTTTCGCAAGGGGATAAGGGGGGCGGGGCGGCGAAAGCCTGTCTGGACCTCATTGCCTTGAAGAAGCGATTGCGCGTAGGCGTCGGCGCATGACCGAACCGAACAGCGTAAAAGCCGTCCTCGAACAACTCGCCGAAGTCGAAAGGCAGCGCGCCGAGCCCAATCTGACGTCCAAACAACGTCGCGCCCGCACCGTGTCGCGCCTCGCCGCCGTCCAGGCCCTGTATCAGATGGAGCTGGCGGGCGAGGGCGTGGAGACGGTGATCACCGAATTCTCCAACTTCCGTTTCGACGGCGACATCGAGGGCGAGGCCCTGGCCGAGGCCGACGAGGCCTATTTCGCCGACATCGTGCGCGGCGTGATCGAAAGCCAGCGCGATATCGACGCCGCCATCAAGGCGCGCCTGGCGTCGAACTGGAAGCTGGAGCGGATCGACGCCACCCTGCGCGCCCTGCTGCGCTCGGGCGCCTGGGAGCTGATGAAACACCCCGAGACGCCGCGCGAAGTGGTGATCGACGAATATGTCGAACTGGCCAAGGCCTTCTTCGACGACGCCGAGGCGCGCTTCGTCAACGCCGCGCTGGACGGCGTGGCCAAAGACACGCGCAAATAATGCCCGCGCTCGACGTCGCGGGCGAGTTCGAGACGATCGAGAGGCTGCTGAGGCCCCTGGCCCATCCCGAGTGGGCGAGGGGGCTGATGGACGATGTGGCGGTGCTGCCGTCGCGACCCGGCCACGACCTGATCCTGACCAAGGACGCCATGGTCGAGGGGGTGCATTTCCTGCCCGACGACCCGCTGGATACGGTCGCCAAAAAGCTGTTGCGGGTGAACCTGTCGGATTTGGCGGCCAAGGGCGCCGAGCCGTTCGGCTATCTGCTGTCCTGCTTCTGGTCCGAGCGGTGCGGCTGGCCCGAACGCGAGGCCTTCGCGGCGGGGTTGGCCGAGGATCAGGCGCGGTTCGTCGTCCATCTGCTGGGCGGCGATACGGTCAAGACGCCGGGGCCGGCGTCCTTCTCCCTCACCGCCCTGGGCTGGACGCCGGCGGGTCGGGCCGTCTCCCGCGCGGGCGCCCAGCCCGGCGATCTGGTGTTCGTCACCGGTGCGATCGGCGATGGTCTGCTGGGTCTCAGAGCCGCGCGGGGGGAACTGACGTTGGAGCCCGAGCGTCTCGACGCCCTGACCGCTCATTACCGCACGCCCACGCCGCGTCTGGATTTCGCCGAGGTCGTGCGCGATTTCGCGAGCGCGTCGGTCGATGTGTCGGACGGCCTCTTCGCCGATCTTACGCACGTCGCCCGCACCAGCGGCGTCGGCGTGGTGCTGAATCTGAATGTCTTGCCTCTGTCGACCGCAGCCCAGGCCTGGTTCGCGGATCGAGTCGATCCTCAGTTGTCGCTGGAGGATCTGGCGAGCGGCGGCGACGACTATGAGATCGCCTTCACCGCCCATCCCCGTCACGAGGAAACCCTGCGGCACGAGGCGGAACGACGCCTGCTCCGTTTGACCAGGATCGGCGAAGTGGTTGTCGGCGACGGTTTGACCGTGACCTACGACGGGCGCTCAGTCGCCCCGGTGCGCCAAGGCTGGACACACGACTGACGGCGGCAAGGGAATCCTAACCGGCGTGGAGCACCATGGCGGCATGGATCGCAGAACTCTGATCTCGGCGGGCGCTGTCGCCCTGGCGAGCACCGCAACCTCGGCCGCCGCGTCGTCCAGCGAATCGTCCGCTGCGCCGCCGGCCCTGAGCATCGCCGGTCTGGGCCTGCCGGTGATCGAGGACGGCCGCCTGCGGAACTATGTCTTCGTGTCGCTGCGCTTGGTGCTGGGCGGCGGCAAGACCGTCGAGCAGATGCGGCCCAAGGAGGCTTTCTTCCGTGACGCCCTGGTCAAGGCGGCCCACCGCACCCCCTTCACCGTGCCGGGCGACTGGACCCGCCTGGACGAACGCGCCCTGTCTGCCGCCGTCATGTCGGCGGCGAACGCCATTTCCGGCCGGGGCTCTGTCGCTCGCGTCGAAGTCGTCGCCCAGAACCCCCGCCGTCGTACCGGAATGCCGACGCGACGCTAACGGGGTATGCCGCCTTCGGCCCGTCGGTCATCCTGGATGATGCCGCGAGAGACGATTTCTTCGGCTTGTTTCCGATGTATCGCGACCATCTCGGCATACTGTTCAGGCGTATAACAAACGCGCTGCTCTATCCTTCTTCCCGTTAAAGCGCGTTGCTCGCAAATGCGCCGGGGGCGAGCGGCAGGAGCTTGGGGAGCGCTGGCCGCAGCAGGGGCTTGGATGGTTGCCGGAGTCGGCGCCGAACCCACAGGTGCGGCATCTTGGAACCCGAGCAGTCCTGAAAACATCATTATCGCAGCCAGCATGATCGTCCTCCGCAAAGTACTAATGCTCTCATGAGGGGGATGGATAAGCAATCGCTACGTGTGCGTCACCTAAACCTTTCCAAGCGTTGCATAACGCGCGAGGCCGTGACACCGTCCATCCTGCAAATCCCAAGGGACGCAATGACGCGTCCGCCGCGTGCGGGGGGACCGGAAGGCGGATAGAGGCGCCAACGCCCGCCGCGCCAAGGCCTGTGCGCCTGTTTGCAAGGGCATGGAAACGCCAATGACGAACTCACTGACGCTGGTCTTCGCGGCCGGCGTTCTGGCGGTGCTGTACGGCGCCGTTCAGACCGCCGCGCTGATGAAGGCGAGCACCGGCAACGACAAGATGCGAGAGATCGCAGCCGCCATCCAGGAAGGCGCCTCCGCTTATCTGAAGCGGCAATACATGACCATCGGCATGGTCGGGATCGTGATCCTGATCGCCGCCTATTTCCTGATCGGGCCCTATGCGGCCATCGGCTTCCTGATCGGCGCCGTCCTGTCGGGCGCGGCGGGCTATGCGGGAATGCTGATCTCGGTGCGGGCCAATGTCCGCACGGCCCAGGCGGCCTCGGAGGGTCTGGCCAAGGGACTGAACCTGGCGTTCCGCTCGGGCGCCATCACCGGCATGTTCGTGGCGGGCGGGGCCCTGATCGGGGTGTCGGGCTACTATATCGTGCTGACGCACCATCTGGGACTGGCCTCAACCAGCCGAGAAGTGATCGACGGGCTGGTCGCCCTGGGCTTCGGCGCCTCGCTGATCTCCATCTTCGCGCGCCTGGGCGGCGGCATCTTCACCAAGGGCGCCGACGTGGGCGGCGACATGGTGGGCAAGGTCGAGGCAGGCATTCCGGAGGATGATCCCAGAAACGCCGCGACCATCGCGGATAATGTGGGCGACAACGTCGGCGATTGCGCCGGGATGGCCGCCGATCTGTTCGAGACCTATGCGGTGACGACGGTGGCGACCATGGTTCTGGCGGCCATCTTCTTCCGTGGTCAGCCTTACGTCGATCTGATGATGGTCCTGCCGCTGGCGATCTGCGCGGTCTGCATCGTCACCTCCATTATCGGCAGCTTCTTCGTCCGGCTGGGCAAATCCAACAACATCATGGGGGCGTTGTATCAGGGGCTGATCGTCACCGGCGTCCTGTCGATCGGCGCAGTCTGGTGGGTGATCAACACCATGATCACCGGGCCGGTCGTGACCGTCGGCGGGCTGGAGATCCAACCCATGGCCCTGTTCTGGTCCGGCATGGTTGGTCTGGCGGTGACGGCGGCCATCGTGGTCGTGACCGAATACTACACCGGCTCGGGCTTCCGTCCGGTGCGATCGGTGGCCAATGCATCCGTTTCTGGCCACGGCACGAATGTGATCCAGGGTCTGGCGGTTTCCCTTGAGGCCACGGCCTTGCCGGCCCTGACCATCATCGTCGGCATCGTGGTCAGCTTCCAACTGGCTGGTCTGTTCGGCATCGCCATCGCCACCACCACCATGCTGGGCGTGGCGGGGATGATCGTGGCGCTGGACGCCTTCGGACCCGTGACGGACAACGCCGGCGGCATCGCCGAAATGGCGGGTCTGCCCAGCGAGGTGCGTCATTCGACCGACGCCCTGGATGCGGTCGGCAACACCACCAAGGCTGTGACCAAGGGCTACGCCATCGGCTCGGCCGGTCTGGGCGCGCTGGTGCTGTTCGCCGCCTATACGTCGGATCTGCAGTACTTCTCGGCCAATCCGGCGGACTATCCCTTCTTCGCCGGGATGGGGCCGATCACCTTCGATCTGACCAACCCCTACGTCGTCGTCGGCCTGCTGTTCGGCGGTCTGCTGCCGTTCCTGTTCGGCGGCATGTCCATGATGGCGGTGGGGCGCGCGGCCGAATCGGTCGTCGCCGAAGTGCGCCGCCAGTTCCGCGAGAACCCCGGCATCATGACCTATCAGGTCAAGCCGGAGTACGGTCGGGCGGTCGACATCCTGACCAAGGCCGCGATCCGCGAGATGATCGTGCCGTCGCTGCTGCCCGTGCTGTCGCCCATTGTCCTGTTCGTCGCCGTCATGGCGATCTCGGACAAGGCCAACGCCTTTGCGGCCCTGGGCGCCATGCTGATGGGCGTGATCGTCACCGGCCTGTTCGTCGCCATCTCGATGACCTCGGGCGGCGGCGCGTGGGACAACGCCAAGAAGGTGATCGAGGAAGGATTCACCGACAAGAACGGCGTCGTCCACGGCAAGGGATCGGAGGCCCACAAGGCCGCCGTCACCGGCGACACGGTGGGCGATCCCTACAAGGATACGTCCGGCCCGGCGGTGAACCCGATGATCAAGATCACCAACATCGTGGCCCTGTTGCTGCTGGCGGTGCTGGCCAGCGGAAGCGTCGGCTAGGTCGATACGGCATCCTGGAATGAAGACGCCCCGGAGATCGCTCTCCGGGGCGTTTTTCTTTGCGCGGTGAGGATGTTCAGTCCGGGCGGCGCTGGCCCGGCGCATCCTCGTCGGTGCGCGGCAGCTGACCGCGGCCGACGTTGCCCAGCAACTGCTCCAGCACCGTCAGGGCGCGGCCGCGGGTCGGGGTCTCGTTTCGGTTCATCGCGATCTGCTCGCCGTCGGCGAGGCCCAGGGTGCGGACGCCCGCCACCTTGTCGCCCGTGGGTTCGAAGGTGATCTCCGTCACCGTTCGGCTGGAGACCTTGGGCAGATTATAGGTGTATTTCTCGGTCGTCTGGCTGATGTAGTACCAGACCTGATTGGGCTCGAAGGTCGAGGTCGTGGACGGCGTGCCCAGCTTGGCCAGGACCGTTTCCTTGGTGTCGGTTCCGGCCACTACGTCCTGCGGCTTGGCGTCGATGGCCTGGAAGCCGTTGGAACCAATCACTGGCGCGCAGGCGGCGCTCAGTCCGGCCAGGGAGACGGCGGCGAAGATCGGTGCGAAACGGGACATGTCGGGCGCCTGCGAGAGAACAAGGTCTTTGACCTAGACGGACCTGCGTCCTAGTTCAACGGCGCGGCGGAAAAGGGGCCGCTGAAATCCATGTTGAAAAACCTGTTCAAACCTCGGTTGCGCGCCCGTATCGGCGACGACCTGTACGCCAAGGCCGTAGCCCAGGCGCGCAATGTCGCCTTCTACACCCGTCTGGGCGTGGCGGATCGGATCGATGCGCGGTTCGAACTCTACACCCTGCACGTCCTGCTGCTGGTGCTGCGCCTGCGCGACGAAAACACGGCACAGGGGCAGGAGGCGGCGCAGGATCTGTTCGACGTCTATGTCTCCGCCCTGGACCATGTCCTGCGCGAGGAAGGCGTCGGCGACGTCGCGGTCGGCAAGAAGATGCGCAAGCTGGGCGAGGCGCTATACGGCCGCATGGCCGCCTATGAGCCGCCTCTGCGCGCCGCCGACGCAGAGACCCTGACGCAGGCCTTGACGCGCAACGTCTATGCGCAGGACGAGGCGGAACACGCAGCGGCCCTGGCGGCCTATGCGTTGACGGCGCGCGCCGCTCTGGCGGCGCAGACATTCAAGGCGATGCAGGCCGCGCCGGCCTGGCCCGAGGTTTGAGATACATGAGCACGCCCCCCCTTCCTTTCAGCGATCCGGTGCGAATCAACCAGATCGGCGCCGGTCTGGAACGCACCCTGACGCCTGACCCAGAGGCGATCCGCCGAATCGCCCGCGCGCTGGATTTGCAGGCGCTGGACGGTTTCACTGCGGAACTGAGCCTGGCGCCGACGCCCTCGACCCGCGAATGGACGCTGAAGGGGCGGGTGCGCGCCCATGCGGTCCAGACCTGCGGAATCACCCTGGAGCCGCTGCCGGTCGATGTGGATCGACGCTTCTCGATCCAGCTGGCCGAGGCCGCGCCCGAACAGACCGATGAAATCGAGGTCACGCTGGACGAGGACGACGCCGACCTGATCGAGGACGGCAAGATCGACCTTGGCCAATATGCGGTCGAGCAACTGGCGCTGGCGCTGGACCCGTTCCCGCGCAAGCCCGGCGCGACCTTTGTCCAGCCGGAGGAGCCGGCGGAAATCTCACCCTTTGCAGCCCTGAAGGCGCTGAAGCCACGCGACGGCGAAGGCCGAGGTTGACGTAAGGTCCGGGTGGTTGCATCCCCGGGCGTCGGCGCTATCGTGCCGCGCCCCTATCGAGCGTCGCGCGACAAGACGACGCGGCCAAACGAGGTCCATTTGCCCACCCCAGTTACGATCTCGCTTGACGCCATGGGCGGCGATCACGGGCCGTCCGTCGTCGTTCCTGGCGTCAAAAGCTACATCCAGACCCATGGCGGAGAGGGCGTGCGCTTTCTTCTGCATGGCGACGAAGCGAAGATCGCGGCCGAACTGACGCGTTGCGGCCTGTCGGCCGACGGGGTCGAGATTCGCCACACCGAAAAGGTCGTGGCCATGGACGAAAAGCCGGCCCAGGCCATGCGGCGGGGCAAGGGCTCCAGCCTGTGGAACGCCATCGAGTCGGTGAAGACCGGGGAGGCGGGCGGCGTCGTCTCGGCCGGCAACACCGGCGCCCTGATGGCCATCGCCAAGCTGATCCTGCGCATGTCCGCGCCGGGGCTGGAGCGCCCGGCCATCGTCGCCAGCTGGCCGACCTTTAAGGGCCACACGGCGGTGCTGGACGTCGGCGCCAACATCGGCAGCGACGCCGAGCAACTGGTCGAGTTCGCCATCATGGGCGAGGCCTTCCAGACGGCCGTGCACGGCGTGTCGCGTCCCACCATCGGCCTGCTGAATGTCGGCTCCGAAGACATGAAGGGCAACGAACAGGTCAAGGAGGCGCACGCCATCCTGCGCGACGGCCCGTTCGACCTGAACTATCACGGCTTCGTCGAGGGCGACGACATCGCCAAGGGCACGGTGGATGTGGTCGTCACCGACGGTTTCACCGGCAACATCGCCCTGAAAACGGCCGAAGGCACGGCGCGCTATATCTCGGGCCTGCTGAAGGAGGCCCTGAGCTCCAACCTCCAGGCCAAGCTGGGCGCGGTCATCGCCATGCCGGCCCTGAAAAAGATGCGCCAGAAGATCGATCCCAGCGCGATCAACGGCGGCCCTCTGCTCGGCTTGAACGGCATCGTTGTGAAAAGCCACGGCGGCGCCGACGCCAAGGGTTTCGGCAACGCCATCCGCATCGCGGTCGATCTGGCGCGCAGCGATTACATGACCAAGGTGGGCGCCAACCTGGGCAAGCTGGACGCCCTGTTCGACCACTCCAAGCCGTCCGTCCCCGCCGGAGAAACCCCTCAGTGAGCGTCACCCGCAGCGTCGTCACCGGCGTCGGCTCTTATCTTCCGGAGCAGATCGTCACCAACGCGGACCTGGCCAAGGTCGTCGACACCTCCGACGAATGGATCCAGGAGCGCACCGGCATCAAGCAGCGCCACAAGGCGCGCGACGACCAGCCGACCAGCGACCTGGCCGTCGAGGCCGCCAGGAAGGCTCTGGCCGACGCGGGCAAGGCCGCGGCGGACGTCGATCTGATCATCGTCGCCACGACGACGCCGGACATGACCTTTCCGGCGGTCGCCGCCATCGTCCAGGCCAAGCTGGGGGCGCCCGTGGGCGTGGCCTTCGATGTGCAAGCCGTCTGCTCGGGCTTTGTCTATGCGCTGAGCGTCGCCGACGGCTTCGTCGCGCGCGGTCTGTCGAAGTGCGCCCTGGTGATCGGGGCCGAGGAAATGACCCGCTTGATGGACTGGACCGATCGGACGACGTGCGTCCTGTTCGGCGACGGGGCCGGCGCCGTGGTCCTGGAGCCGCGCGAAGGGCAGGGGACCGCCGAGGATCAGGGCATGCTGGGCTTCGCTCTGCGCGCCGACGGGTCCAAGACCGATCTGCTCTACGTCGATGGCGGCCCGGCGACGAGCGGCACGGTCGGTCACCTGCGTATGGCGGGCAATCAGGTTTTCCGTCATGCCGTGGTCAACATCGCCGAAGGCATCACCGCCGCCTGCGCTGCAGCCGGAATCCAGATCGCCGATGTCGACTGGTTCGTGCCGCACCAGGCCAATCAACGCATCATCAAGGGCGTCGGCGACCGGCTGGGCCTGGACGAGAACAAGGTGATCTCGACCGTGGCCGTGCACGCCAACACCTCGGCCGCCTCCATCCCGTTGGCGCTGGATGCGGCGATCAAGGACGGCCGGATCAGGAAGGGCGACATGGTCCTTCTGGAGGCCATGGGCGGCGGCCTGACCTGGGGCGCCTGCGCCCTGCGGCTTTAAGACCCCTTGGGGCATTGATTTTCCGGGCTCTTTGCGGCCCTATGATTTCGAGCAGGTCTCACCACAGCGGGGATAGGATGGCAGGCCAACAGACGGTGACGCGCGCGGACCTCTGCGAGGCCGTGCATGAAGAGGTCGGTCTGTCGCGTCAGGAGTGTTCGGCCCTGGTCGAGCGCACGCTGGAGTTGATAGTGGAATCCCTGGAACGCGGGGATACGGTCAAATTATCGGGCTTCGGCGTCTTCCAGGTCCGCGAAAAGCGCGCTCGCATGGGCCGCAACCCCAAGACCGGCGAACCGGCGGCCATAAATCCGCGTCGGGTCATTAGCTTCCGCGCCTCGCAAATCATGAAGAGCCGGGTTCACGACGCCGTCGTCGAGGACTGAGGCCCGTGGCCAAGAGCGCCGGGGCCTTTCGCACGATTTCGGAAGCGGCCGACGAGGTCGGCGTCCCTCAGCACGTCCTGCGGTTCTGGGAAACCAAATTCACCTTCATTTCACCGGTGAAGCGAGCCGGCGGCCGACGATTCTATCGCCCGCAGGACATCGCCGTTCTCCAGTCGATCAAACGGTTGCTGCACGACGACGGCCTGACGATTCGCGGCGTGCAGCGGCTGCACAAGGATCAAGGTCTGAAGAAGCTGATCGGCGCAGAAGCCGTCGCCCTGATCGAGGACGGCGAAGCGACGCCGACGGCTGCGATTCATGAAAATTCCGACGTCCATCCAGCGCGTCTTGGCCTGATCCTGGCCGATCTGGAGGCCGCGAAGGCCCGATTGGACGCCGTTCTCGATCGGTAGGTGGAAAACCTGCTTTTAGCGTTTGCGGCGCGCGAAACCGCCGTCTATAGGGAGCGCCTTCGGAGCGTGGCGCAGCCTGGTAGCGCACTTGACTGGGGGTCAAGGGGTCGCAGGTTCGAATCCTGTCGCTCCGACCATCTAAATCATTGATTTGGAATGGTTTTGAAGGGGCCGCCGTACGGCGGCCCCTTCGCAGTTCCGCCGTGGGGCACATATGGGGCACAAGCTGCGATTCGCTCTCGTGACTTGTTCAGCGGTTCCCTACCCGTGTCGCCGCTTTTCAAAGGTCTGCCCGGCTTTCTCGGGTGCCGCGACGGGCTTGGGGAGTCTCGGGCCTGGGAAGCACGTCGGCCATGCCCTGAGCATTGCCAAGAACGAGTATCGATGTCCGGCTGCCCTGGCCCGGCTCAATGACTGTTGCTGACTCGAAAGCGACCTTGGGAGCGTCCGCTTTGCGACGAGGCCCCACCGGCCGGTAGCCTTCAACTGCTCCCTGTAAATGCGGCCACGGTGATGCAACTGCTGCAGAATGGGAGGTTGTGTCTCCACGGCCCGGAGGATTCGAGCAATGTCCACTAGCCGTGCGGCGCAATCGGCTGGTCGGGATCTTCCTTTCGTCCTGCATCTTCGATCGCCTTGCGGAAACCTTCGGCGACATTCTCGGCCGCGCTTTCGCCAAGGCTCGCATACCGTCCAGCCTCGCTCAGTCGGTAGAGCTTGGGCTCCCTCAGTGAGAGGAGTGCAAAGTCATCCGGGGCGTTGCCTTCGTCGTAAAGCTCAGGAAACAGCGACAAGGCCGAGTAGACCGTGCGGGCGTTGATAGCCGGCTGAGCGGTGTTCCAGATATGGACAGCGGTCGAGGTGCGACCGAGGCGTATTCCGAAGTCCGGTGTGAACGTCACTTTGAACAGACCGGAAGCGTGCGCGTAGGTCGCCGGCTTGAACGTCATCAGCTCCCCCGGATTGGCCGCGCGCCACGTCGCAAGGCGCTTCAGGGCCTGGCTCGCAGACGACCGTTCCGGCGCACGCTTGATGGAGGTCAGAGACTGCAGGATCTCATCGAGCGACGCTTCTTCTCCGAGAAATCGGGACGCCCCCCGTTTCATGCTGCGGTGGAAATCGTAGCCGCCTTTCCCACCTGCAACCCGGCCACGGATCGCGGTTCCGCGGGGCTTCTCATTTAGAGAGAGCAGTTTGAGATAGGCGGAAAAACCGAACGTCGGCATGGATTGGTGTCCTTGGAAGGCGGTGACTGGCGGCCGCGCGGGACACGGCCGCCAGCGAGGGCTCCGATCATTTGCCCTTGTTGCGGGCCTGGGTGAGCGCCGAGGCCGCCGCAGTTTTGGCGGCGGCGGACGACTTGGGATTGCTGAGCACCTTTCCGGCGGCGCTGGCGGCGCGCGGCGAGGTGGTTTCGTTTCTTTGCTTGGTCATTGGATGGTTTCTCTGCGGAGCGACGGGAATCGCCGTTCACCCGTCGACTATGTCCTGTTCCCAAAATGGGCGCAATATCATTGTTCCCATCATGGGACCGTTAACTTGACAATGCGAGTCGGATAAGCTAGTGTCATGCGTGTGATCACGAGAGGGGCGCTTCAGGAGTATTGGGAGCGGCCGGGGCGCGAGGACGCCGAGGATCCTCTCAAGGCTTGGTACGCCGAAGCAAAGTCGGCTGCCTGGCGATCACCTGCAGACATCAAGGCCCGCTATCGCTCCGCGAGTTTCGTCAGCGATAACCGGGTGGTCTTCAATATTGGCGGCAACAAACATCGGCTTGTCGTCCACCTGAACTACGGGCTGGGGATCGTGTTGATCAAGTTCGTCGGATCCCATGCGGAATACGACGAAATCGACGCGGCAACCGTTGGCGGAAGAGGTCGGTCATGATGATGGTGAAGCCTGTTCGCACCGAGAGCGACTACGAAGCCAATCTCGCTCGCGTCGAAGAGCTGATCGACGCCGAGCCGGGTACGCCCGAAGGGGACGAGCTGGAGGTCCTGGCGACGCTCATCGAGCGCTATGAAAGCGATCGCTATCCGATCGCGCTGCCTACGCCTCTGGCGGCCATCCGCTTTCGCATGGAACAGAGCGAACTGACGGCGCGCGATCTGGAAAGCTACATCGGCTCGCGTTCACGCGTTTCCGAGGTGCTCAGTGGAGCCCGGCCGCTCTCAATCAGCATGATCCGCTCGTTGAATGAACATCTCGGGATACCGGCTGAGGTTCTGATCCGCGAAGAGCCGAAGGCTGGCGAAAAGGGCGGTTTCGAACTCGCCAAGCCGGCAGCCAAGCAGCTTGTCGCCTGGGGCCTCATGAACGCCAAGGAGTCGTTTGACGCGTTTCTGGCCAGAGCGGTCTGCGGTGCCGCGGCGCCAGCGATGCTCCGAAAAACGAGAACTGAGCGCACCAACGCGAAGACCGATTTCACTGCAGTGCATGCTTGGTGCGCGGCTGTTCTGTTGCTTTCGGAAAACGAGACAACGGCTGGGAACTTCGACGAGAATGCAATCCGGAAGTTTGAGGTCGTGCGGGAGCTTGCCAGGCTCAGCGTCCATAGCGACGGCCCGCAGCGCGCGAAGGCGATGCTGAACGACCTCGGGATCATCCTGGTTGTCCTGCCACATCTTCCTGGCACGCATTTGGACGGGGCCGCTTTAAGACGGCCGAGAGACGGCGTGCCGGTCATCGCGCTCACCCTACGCCGCGATCGGATCGACAATTTCTGGTTCACGCTTCTGCATGAACTCGCTCACGTCGCCTTCCACCTGACGGCCGATCGCACCTACATCCTGGATGACCTCGACATCAGCAGTTCCGAGGAATTCGAGAACGAGGCAGACAGGTTGGCCCGGGTGGCGCTCATTCCGGACGAAGAGTGGGACGCGTGGAGTCGCAAAGGCGCCTATGCGAGCCTTGCTGACGTTCAATCCTTTGCACGGCAGATGGGCGTGAATCCCGCAATCGTCGCCGGCCGCTGGCAGATGACGCACCGGGACTATCGCAAGTTTTCCAAAATGCTTGGGCACGGCACCGTCCGACCAAACTTTCCTGATGTCGTGCCGTCGGCAACCCGGTAAGAGCAACGGCCTGTGCGCCGTACCGGACCGAAGATCCGACACTGTCGAGAGGTCTGCTATTTGGGCAATCCGCGCAGGTCAGCTCATGGCGCACCACTAGGCCGCCCTGATATTGCCGCCCGGCGAAGTGGACCAGATTACGCGTGACGGGATATTGGTCTTGCACGGAAAACCGAAACCGGGTTCTCTCGCAACCGTGACGGGAAGGGGAGGTCTTGTTGCGCAGATCAACCCAGTTGGACCCCAACGGCGAGCGGGTCCTCGTCAGCAACGACTTCGGCGACTACGCGGTCCTAGATGCGGATACCCACGTCCGGCTGCTCAAGGGAGAGCTCACGCCCGGCGAGCCGAGGTTCAGGGATCTTGAGGGGCGAAGCCTGCTCGAAGATCACGGACCGGAGCAGTGGACCGATCTGGAGCGAGCGGCCCATGCGACTCGGAAATCGTTCCTGCTGGAGGGGCCCTCGCTCCACATCTTCGTCGTCACCCTGCGCTGCGATCACAGTTGCCAGTACTGTCAGGTCTCGCGCGCGGCGGTGGACGCCTCGGGTTTCGACATGTCGAGGCGGGACGCCGCCTCCGCCCTCGATCGGGTGTTCGAGTCGCCCTCGCCGGATCTGACGATCGAGTTCCAGGGAGGAGAGCCCGCCCTGCGGTTCGACCTCGTGAAGCAGATCGTCGAACAGGCCTTGCAGCGGACTGAGACCGTCGGGCGTCGCCTCAGCTTCTCGATGGTGTCGACGCTCCATCATCTGTCGGACGAGGACCTCCTATTCTGTCGCGATCACCAGATCCGGTTGTCGACCTCGATCGATGGGCCGCCGGACCTGCACGACCGCAATCGTCCCAATCCCACGCGGGACAGCTGGGCGCGGACGATCACCTCCCTGGAGCGTGCGAGGGCCGTGTTGGGCCCCGAAGGCGTCAGCGCCCTACCGACCCTGACACGCGCCGCCCTGTCGGATCCGATACGACTGATCGACCATTACCGGGCCCTCGGCTTCCCCTCGATCTTCCTTCGGCCAGTCAGTCCTTACGGTTTCGCGCTGAAGACGCGTCGGGCGATCGGGTACGACATGGCCGAGTTCGCCGTCTTCTATGAAGCGGCGCTCGACTACATCCTCGATCTGAATGCGCGGGGGGAGGCGTTCGAGGAGAGGGGCGGCACGCCGCGCGGATCGTCGAGTGTCTGGCGGAGGCGTTCGCATGGCGCGGCTGATGTCTTTCGTGTCGCTGACCGCCCTCGTCGCCCTGCCGGGCTGCGCGCCGGCCACGAATCCGGGAGCGGGGGCGTCGCCGGTCCCGTGGACGCCGCAGGCCGTCTCGACCGAGAACTACGAGTCCTCCCCGACATTCACGCCCGATGGACGGGAGATGTATTACGTGGCCGCCGACCGCAACTTCCGGAACTACCGGATCCTGCGGTCGACCTGTCAAGCCGGCGACTGGTCGTCGCCCCAGCCGGCGCCCTTCGGGCTTCCGCTTCCGGTGATCGAGGCCGACCCCTTCGTGACGCACGACGGCCGGCGTCTCTATTTTATCTCGTCGCGCCAGGCCCCGGACCGCGAGGACTTCGACATCTGGCATGTCGAGCGCGGGGCGGACGGGGCCTGGGGGCCGGCTGTCAGATTGCCCGAACCGGTGAACTCCGAACACGCCGAACTTCTGCCCAGGGTGACCGCCGACGGGACGCTCTATTTCGGTTCCGACCGGCCGGGCGGCTACGGTCAGAGCGACATCTACGCCGCGACCGAGGACCGCCCGGGCCAGTGGACGGTCCGCAACGTCGGGCCCCCGGTCAGCACCGTGGCCAACGATTACGAGGCGGACGTCACAAACGGAACGGCGCGTGGGTCGAGGTCGGGCGGGGGCCCGGCCGGGACGACGTGTTCCAGGTCGGACCGCTGCAGTCGCCTGGAGGCGACCGGCTTCTTTTCGCCCAAGCCGATCCGAGTCGATCAGGAGAACTCCACCTGTTCGATCTGCGATCAGACCCCGACCTCGCCTGGCCGCCATGCACGGCCTCCGCCGGAGACTGAAAATTCCGCGAGAACGAGGGAAAGCCGGCATCTGGCGAGCCGCTTCCGGACGGGCGGCGACCGGCCGCCGCCAGGCGGATCGCCGGCGGTGGGCGTCACGGACGGCGGGACCGGACCCTGCGCGGGCCGCCGGCTGTCAGGGCGTGGCCATCGAGGGCGAGGGCGAGGTCACTGGGGACGGGTGGAAAGTGGAGCCTTGCCGCGCCGCGGCGGTCTGTCCGGCGCTGGTTCGGCCGGCCTCGATCCGGGCGAGCTCCGACCGAAGTTCGGCGTTGAAGGTATCGGGCTCCTCGATTTGAACGAAATGACCCGCCCTGGAGATCTTCCGGGCGCGGAAGCCGGGAACCAGCCTTTTTGCAGCGGTTTCATCGACCGGCATCATCTCGCCGATAATGGCGACGACCGGCATTCGCAGGGCCGAAGCCGTCGGCTTCGGGTCGTAGCGCATCAGCGCCTCCATGGACGGCACGGACACCGATGGGGGCGCGGTCGCCATGTCGTCGGCGATCCGGCGGGCGAGGGCGGGGTCGGACCGTTCGGTGAAAAACGTCTCGAGGACGAAGCCGCGAGTGGTTTCCATCGGCTGCCGTCGCAGCCCGGCCAGCAGCATCTCCGCCCCGGCCTCGTCGGTCGCCTGGCCGTCCAGGTCCTGCAGGCTGTCCACTCCAACAACGCCGATCACCCGCTCGGGGAGCAGACGAGCGGCCCCGAGGGCGGCGTAACCGCCCATGGAGTGGCCGATCAGGATAATGCGCCGGTGCGGCAGCGACCGGACCACTGCGGCGACGTCCTGACCATAGGCCGCCATCGACCACCTCCGCCGCTCCGCGCCCGACCGGCCGTGTCCCGCCAGGTCCACGGCGACCGTCGTGTATTGGTTCGAGAAGGCGGGGACCTGTGCGTCCCAGTAGCCGGAGTCGCAGGACCAGCCGTGGATGAACACCAGCGCCGTCTGGCCCGCGCCCGCGACGGCGAAGGCGATCTCGGTCCCATCCGCCGAGCGGACGGTGCGGGTCCCCGCCGGTGCATCGACCGTAGTTTTGCTGGACGGGCCGGCGCCCGGCTGCATCTCGCAACCGGCGAGGGATGCTCCGATCAGGAGTGCGCGGATCATCTGTTTCAGGCGCATTGACGGTCTTCCGGGGTTGGCGTTGGAACTGGTGATGGACCGGCCCGGGGCGCTTCGAACGCGCCGAAGGGTCGCTCGGAGGGTCGGGATTCGAAGATTGTCGACCACGAACAGGCCCGCGAGCGATTCGCCCGCGAGCGCCCGCCGGCCGGACGCGGGGTACCGCGCCTCCACGAAGGGAATCACCTCCGTCTCGAGAAAGCGTCGGAAGGCGGCCGCCCCGCCAGCCTCGGGAAACGCCGAGACATAGCGGGCGTCGGAGGCCGGAGGCGTCAGCTCGGCGCGTCGGTTGCGCGTCTGGACGCCGACAACGATCACGGGCTCGAAGGTCCAGCTGAGATCGCCCAGCTGCGCCAGTCCCGCGACGTGTTGGAAATCCTGGTCGAGTGCGCCGTCGAGGACATAGAGGACCGTGTAGCGTCGACCGTCCCTGGCTTGAGCGGCTGGCGTCCAGACGTTGACCTGGCGCGTGTCGCCCAGCACGGCCGAGGACAGCGTCCAAGAGGCGCCGATCACAATGGGCGCGGGGTCCGGCTGCCTTCGCCCTTGTCCGCCGCTCTCCGCGAAAGCGGACGAGACGGCGACGACGAGGGCGGCGCACCCAGACAAGAGGATATGTCGATGCATGAGGTTCCGACAGGTTGAGGATTGACTGGCGTTGGTATGGTGGTCAGCCATCTTTTCCGCACCTTGGCGACCTTGGGCCTCATGTACTTTCACGCAGCGGTCGCGCCAGGACGCCCGACGACTGTATTTTAAGGGCGCTGTTCGGTAGCCATTCGGCTAATTGACTTGACAGTAAAAGTTCGCCTCATCAGATAGCCGTATGGCTAACTCTCCGCATGCAGCGATCCTGTTCTCGGCCCTGGGTGATCGCACAAGGCTCGCGGTCGTCGAGCGACTGGTTCGGGGGCCGGCATCCGTCTCCGAACTGTCGGCGCCGTTCGACATGGCGGCTCCGTCCTTCCTCAAGCACCTGAGGGTGCTTGAGGAAGCCGGACTGGTCACAAGCGAGAAACGCGGACGGGTGCGCACCGTGCATCTTTCGCCCGACGCCCTCGACTGGGTCGAGAACTGGGTGACGCAGCACCGCCGTGGTTGGGCCCAACGCCTCGACGACCTCGGCCAGTTCTTGAAACAAGGAAACAACTGATGAGCACGACCGTCTCCCACGAGACCTTCTCGATTGAGCGGGTCTAGGTCGCGTCGATCATGACAGTCCGACGTTCGGTCTGGGCGCCGGACAGCCCCTCCATCATCCGGACGAAGACGCCCGCTTCGCTCCACCGCTTCCAGCGATTGTAGAGCGTCTTGTGCGGCCCATAGGCCGCCGGCGCATCCCGCCAGCGCAGACCGTTGCGGTTCACGAAAATGATCCCGCTCAACACCCGGCGGTCGTCAACGCGCGGCTTGCCGTGGCTCTTGGGGAAGAAGGGCTCCAGCCGAGCCATCTGCTCGTCCGTCA
>QFQU01000037.1 GCA_003248965.1 Brevundimonas sp.
TGCGTATTCCGGAGCAAGTCGGCACCTGATTCCGATTTGAAGTCGGCCGTTGATTCCGGGATGAAGTCGGCCATTCCGATCTGAAGTCGGCACCCCTGTGGGGTGGGTGGTTGCTCGACCGCTGGGCTGGGCCCGGGCCTCCTTTCTCGCTGGACGCGAGGGGGAGCCCGGATGCCAGCCGAGAGAGTGTCGATGCGACGAGTGCGAGAGATCCTGCGGCTGAAGTACGAGGCGTGCGCCTCCGACCGGGCGATCGGCCTTGCGGTGGGCGTGGCGCGCAGTACGGCGCGGCTGTGCCTGGACCGGGCAGCGGCGGCCGGCCTGGCCTGGCCGCTGCCGGCGACGCTGACGGACGGTGCGCTGGAGGCACTGCTGTTCGCGGGCGGCGGGGCGGTTGCCGGGCAACGGCGCAAGGCCGAGCCCGACTGGGCCGTGGTGCACCGGGAACTACGCCGGCCCGGCGTGACGCTGATGCTGTTGTGGGACGAGTACCGGGCCAGCACCCCGGATGGCTACCAGTACAGCCGTTGGTGCGAGCTCTACCGAGGCTGGGAGGGCCGTCTGTCGCCGGTGATGCGGCAGGTCCATCCGGCTGGCGAGCGGCTGTTCGTCGACTTTGCCGGGCAGACGATAGAGGTGATCGACCCGGCCATCGGCGAGATCCGCGCGGCGCAGGTGTTCGTCGCGGTGCTGGGGGCATCGAGCTACACCTATGCCGAGGCGGTGTGGACCCAAGGGCTGCCGGACTGGATCGGTGCCCATGTGCGGGCGCTGGAGTTCCTGGGCGGCGTGCCGCGGCAGATCGTGCCCGACAACCTGCGCGCGGGCGTGCTGCGGGCGAACTGGTATGAGCCCGGGCTGAACCCGACCTACGTCGACCTGGCGGCCCACTACGGCACGGCGATCCTGCCGGCGCGGGTCCGCAGGCCCCGCGACAAGGCCAAGGTCGAGGCCGGCGTGCTGGTGGTCGAGCGCTGGATCCTGGCCCGCCTCCGGCACCAGCGTTTCGCCTCGCTGCCGGCGCTGAACACGGCGATCGCCGCGTTGCTCGAGAGCCTGAACACGCGGCCGATGCGTCGCCTGGGCATCAGCCGTCGCCAGCTGTTCGAGGAGCTGGACCAGCCTGCGCTGGCGGCCCTGCCAGCCGAGCCGTTCGTCTATGCCGAATGGCGCATCCGCCGGGTCGGGCTCGACTATCATGTCGATGTTGACGGCCACTACTACTCGGCGCCGCACCGGCTGCTGCGCCAGCAGGTCGAGGCCCGCATCACCGCTCGGACGGTGGAGCTGTTCCACAAGGGCGAGCGGGTCGCGGTCCACATCCGCGGCGGGCTGCGCGGCCGGCACACCACGCTCGCCGAGCACATGCCGCAGGCGCACCGGCGTCATGCCGAGTGGACGATCGAGCGGATCGGCCGCGAAGCGGCCGCCATCGGCCCAGCCACGGCAGCGCTGGTGGCGATCATCCTCGAAAGCCGGCCACATCCGGAGCAGGGGTTCCGCGCCTGCCTCGGCATCCTGCGGCTGCTGCGGACCTATGGGCAGGAGCGGCTGGAGGCGGCCTGTGCCCGTGGCCTGGAGATCGGCGCCCGCTCCTACGGCTCCATCCAGTCGATCCTGCAGCACGGCCTCGACCGCCAGCCGGCGTCACGCCGGCCGCGGGAGAGCGACGAGCTGCCCCTGCTGCACCCCAACATCCGGGGCTCAGGCTACTACCATTGAGGAGAAACAACCCATGCTGACCCACCCCACCCTCGACCAACTGCGCCAGCTCGGCCTGGCTGGCATGGCCAGGGCCTTCGAGGATCTCGCCGCCCAGGCCGGGGGCGGCGAGCTGGCGCCGGCCGAATGGCTCGGCCTGCTGCTCGACCGTGAGATCGCCGACCGGCACGACCGCCGGCTCAAGGCCAGGCTGCGGTTCGCCAAGCTGCGCCACCAGGCCAGCATCGAGGACATCGACTGGCGGACCAGCCGTGGCCTCGACCGTGCCCTGTTCGGCAAGCTGGCCCTGGGCGGCTGGATCGAGGCGCGGGAGAACCTGATCATCGAAGGGCCGACCGGCGTGGGCAAGTCCTGGCTGGCCTGTGCCCTCGGCCAGAAGGCCTGCCGCGACAACCACTCCGTGCTCTACCAGCGCGTGCCACGGCTGTTCGCCGATCTCGGCCTGGCCCGCGGCGATGGCCGGCATGCCCGGCTGATGCGCACCCTGGGCGCGGTGAAGCTGCTGATCCTGGATGACTGGGGGCTCGAGCCGCTTGGCCCGGAGCAAGCGCGCGACCTGCTGGAACTCGCCGAGGACCGCTACGGCCGTGGCGCCACGCTGATCACCAGCCAGGTCCCGGTGGACCGCTGGCACGACCTGATCACCGGCAACCCAACGCTCGCCGATGCCATCCTCGATCGCCTCGTCCACAACGCCCACCGCATCCACCTGCGCGGCGACAGCCTGCGCCGGAAGCTGCCCTCCAAACCCATCGAGGCTTGACCCGAACCCCCCACCCATTGAAGACAACCATCAGCCCGGTGACGAGCGGCCGCCCATGCCGACATCAGTCGGAATCACCGGCCGACATCGCGTCG
>QFQU01000008.1 GCA_003248965.1 Brevundimonas sp.
TCGCTCGTTTCATTCCGTCCGTCCTTTCAAGGGCCGGACTCTAGCTCCGCGTGGAGGAAATTCTCAGGGGCACGTCAGCCTGGCAAGATCGCAAGGCAGCCGGGACAGAATAGGTAGAAATTCCTATCCAGTGGGATAGATTCGTTCCGAATCGATTTCGGACGTTTCATGACCCTGACACACGCCAGACTATGGGACGCAGTGGACGCCCTGGCCCGACGCGAAGGCCTGTCGCCTTCGGGACTGGCGCGCCGGGCCGGTCTGGACGCCACCAGTTTCAACCCCTCCAAACGCTTCGGCCCCGGCCAGCCGCCGCGTCCACGCTGGCCCTCGACCGAAAGCCTGATGCAGGTGCTGGCGACCACGGACCTGTCTCTGGGCGCGTTCGCCGACCTGGCGGGCGACGGGTCTGATACGCCCGTGTCGATCCCCCTGCTGGGACTGGCGCGAGCCGGGCAGGACGGTTTCTTCGACGATGCGGGCCTGCCGACCGGCGACGGCTGGGATCAGACCGAACTGCCCCGTGCGAAAGACAGCCTGTTCAGTCTGCAGATCACGGGGGACTCCATGGCGCCCCTGTACCGAGAGGGGGACCGGGTGATCGTGGACCGGGACGTGGCCCAGGTGCGGCGCGGCGACCGTGTCGTCGCCCGCCTGACATCGGGAGAAGTCGTGGCCAAGGAGGTCACGCGTCTGACCACCCGCGCTGTCACCTTGTCGTCGATCAACCCTGACTATCCCCCGCGCCTCGTCGCGCGCCGCGACATCGAATGGATGGCGCGGATTCTGTGGGTCAGCCAATAAAAAGCCCCGCCCGGCGAACCGGGCGGGGCCTTGACGGCTCTGACGGCGAAGCCGCAGGCCTTCGGCCGACTGTCAGGCGAGACAGGACGGGGCGATAAGACCCGCCCGATCAGTCGGCCGCCACCCTTGGTTTTTGATTGGAACCTTAGTTGGTGGTGACGTAGTGGGCGTTCACCCAGCCACCGCCGGCGATCTGGATCCATTCACCTTGCGACCCCACGGCCGTGAAGGGCTGACCGGCCGACAGAGATCCTGCCGAGCGATAGTTGGTTCCGGGGCCCGAGCGGATGCGCAGATTGGACGTGGCCCGATACTGACCGCGCGAGGCGTTGGCGTTGGCCGCAGCACGTGTCCGCTGCTGGTTGCAGCCGATATACGAACCGGCCGCAGCGCCGGCGCCCGCGCCGATCACCGTGCCGGCCGTGCGTTCGTTACGGGCCAGGTTAGAGCCCACCACGCCGCCGACGACGGCGCCGATCAGGGCGCCGGCCGCCTGACGGCCGCCCGGGGCGTCGCAGTTGGTGACGCCGTTGGCTTGGGCCTGAGCCGCCATGGGGGCGGCGGTGACGAGGGCGGCGAGGGCGGCGGCGGTGGCCAGACCGGTGGTCATGATCTTCTTCGACATGGCTGTTCTCCTGTCATCGCGTTGTCGATGGAGAGGACAATGCACAGCCGAAGCTGAAGGCTCCCGGAGCGTGGCCGTTATTTTCCGTTCATCTTCGTTTCAGCCGCCGCAGCCCCTATTTCGCCAGTTCGCCGTTGGCGCCCCTTTCGATCAGCGCGATCGTCTGCGGCAGGCCGTAGATGGCGGCGAAGGAGCCGAAGCGCGGCCCTTGCGACGCACCCAACAGCACCTCGTACAGCGCCCCGAACCAGGCCCGAAGCGGCTCGAAGGCATGCGCCTTGCCCACCGCATAGACTTCGTTCTGGATCGTCTCGCCGTCGGTCGTGCCCGCAGGCAGCGCCTTCAACCGCTCAGCCAGATCCAGCAGCGCCGCCTTCTCCTGCTCCGTGGGCAGGCGATACGACTTCGTCGGCTTCACGAAGTCCTCGTAATAGTTCAGCGCATGACCCATCAGTCGGTCGAGCGTCGGCTCGGTCTCGGGCGTGGCTTCGGGCAGATATTTGGCGAAGTAGGCCCACAGCTGTTCCTTCGACGAGGCGTTGGCCACGCCGACGAGGTTCAGCAACAGGCTGAACGAGACCGGGCTGGCGACCTTCGGCGGATCGCCCGCATGGATCGACCAGACAGCGTTGTCGATCCGTTTGGCGGGCTCCTGGGTCTGGAACTGGTCGATGAAGGACAGATAGTCGTCGATCGCCCGCGGGATGACGTTGAAGTGCAGGCTCTTGGCCGACTTCGGCGACTGGAACATGTACCAGCTCAGGCTCTCGGGCGTGCCGTAGCGCAGCCACTCGTCCATCGTCAGGCCGTTGCCCTTGGACTTGGAGATCTTCTTGCCCTCGATGTCGAGGAAGAGCTCATAGTTGAAGCCTTCCGGCGGCGTGCCGCCCAGCGCGCGGCAGACCTTTGAGCTTTCGCGCACGCTCTCGATCAGGTCCTTGCCCGACATTTCGTAGTCGACGTCCAGCGCGACCCAGCGCATGGCCCAGTCGGGCTTCCACTGCAGCTTCACATGGCCCCCGGTGACGGGAACCTCGGTGCGATTGCCCGGCTCGCCCGCCGGGTCCTCGAAGGTGATGGTCCCCTTTTCGACGTTGCGCGCCAGGGTCGGCACCTGCAGCACATGACCGGTGATGGGGCTGATGGGCAGGAAGGGCGAATAGGTCGCGCGGCGCTCCTCGCCCAGGGTCGGCAGCATGATCGCCTGAACCGCGTCGAACCGCTCCAGCAGGGTCAGCAGCGTCGCGTCAAACCGGCCCGACCTGTAGGTCTCGGTCGAGGACATGAACTCGTAGTCGAAGCCGAAGCTGTCGAGGAAGGCCCGAAGGCGGGCGTTGTTGTGCGCGCCGAAGCTGTCATGCGTGTCGAAGGGATCGCGCACCTGGGTCAGGGGCTTGTGCAGGTCCTCGGTCAGCATCTGAGGGTTCGGCACGCCCTCGGGCACCTTGCGCAGACCATCCATATCGTCGCTGAAGGCGATCAGGCGTGTGGGCCAGCGGTCGCCGGTCAGGGCGCGGAAGGCGTTGCGCACCATGGTGGTGCGGGCCACCTCGCCGAAGGTGCCCATGTGCGGCAGGCCCGACGGACCGTAACCGGTCTCCAGGATCACCGGCCGTTGCAGCGCAGGAAACGTGGCCAGCGCCTCTTCGGTCTTGCCGGCGTCGATCAGCAGTTTGGCCGCGTCACGCTCGGCGTCGCTCAGCCGCTTCTTCAGAACGTGGTTCAGAAGGTTGCGGGCTTGCTCAAACGGCCAGGACTTGGCCTCGCGGGCGAGGGTTTCGAGGTTCTGCAGCATGGACGGCGGTTTGCAGGCTGCATACCGCCCGGTCAACCGTGATCAGGCCCTGGCGGCGATTACGATGACCTCGACCTTGTAGTCGGGCGAGGCGAGCCGGCTTTCACCCGTCGCACGGGCGGGCGGATTGGCGGTGTCGACCCAGGCGTCCCAGACGCTGTTCATCGCGTCGAAGTCAGCCATGTCGGCCAGCCAGATCTGGGCCATCAGAATCTTGGACTTGTCGCTGCCTGCTTCCGCCAACAGGGCCTCGACCTCGGCCAGGGCGGTCCTGGTCTGGGCGATCACGTCGTCGCCCGGCTCTCCGACCTGGCCCGCCAGATAGACGGTGTCGCCGTGGACGACGGCTTCGCTCATGCGGGCGCCGGGCTGGATGCGGGTGATCATGGCGAAGGTCCTTTGAAAACGCCCCTCACCTATCGCCGCCAAGGCACGGCTGTCGAGCGTTTAGCGCCGGTCGAAGCGAGCCACGATCAGCTCCACACAGGTTCAGCCGCGCGCCGCCAGGACGTTGCGGATGGCCAGGCTGGAGTGGATGCGCGACACCCCCGGCAGACGCGACAGCACGTCCTTGTGGATCACCTCATAGGCGGCGATGTCGGGGGCCACAGCCCGGACGATATAGTCCGCCTCGCCTGCCATCAGATAGCAGTCGCGGATTTCCGGGTGGTTGCGCACCGCCGCCTCGAACCGGCGCATGTGGTCGTCGGTCTGCTTCTCCAGCGTGATCTCGACATAGGCGACGACCCCGTCGTCGGCGTCGTTGGCCAGAATGGCGGCGTAACCCCGGATCACGCCCCGCTCCTCCAGGCGGCGGACGCGGCGCAGGCAGGCCGAGGGCGACAGGCCCACCGCAGAAGCCAGGTCTGCGTTGCTGATCCGCCCGTCGGCGCGCAGCCGTTGCAGAAGGCGGTGATCGATAGGGTCGAGCAGCATCGCAATTATCCGTCGTTTTATCGCATATTATTGCGTTTTCAGCCTATCAGTCGCCGTCCATTGCGCAAACAGGCAGGATCGTCGATGCAAAGCGCGTCTATCCTGACGTTTCAAACGGCGAATTGCAGGTCGATATGCGGGTTCTGGTTCTGGGTTCTGGCGTCATCGGCGTCACCACCGCCTGGTATCTGAGCCAGGCCGGCCATGAGGTCGTCGTGGTCGACCGCGAGGCGGGTCCGGCGCTGGAGACCAGCTTCGCCAACGCCGGCCAGGTGTCGCCCGGCTATTCGGCGCCGTGGGCCGCGCCCTCCATTCCGGTCAAGGCGATGAAGTGGCTGCTGATGCGCCATGCGCCCCTGATCATCCGGCCCCGGCTGGACATGGCCATGATCCGCTGGACCGTGGCGATGCTGAGGAACTGCACACACACGCGCTATGCGCTGAACAAGGGGCGGATGGTGCGCCTGGCCGAATATAGCCGCGATCAGTTGGACCTGCTGCGTCGCGAGACGGACATCGCCTATGACGGCCGCCAGCAAGGCACGCTGCAGCTGTTCCGCACCGAGAAACAGCTGGCCGACGTGCACAAGGACGTGGACGTGCTGAAGGCGCAGGGCGTGCCGTGCGAGGTGCTGGACCCCGCCGGCTGTATCGCGGCCGAACCGGGGCTGGCGGCGTCGGACGTCGGCTTCGTCGGGGGGCTGCGTCTGCCCAACGACGAGACGGGCGACTGTTTCCTGTTCACCAACGCCCTGGCCCGGATGGCGGCCGAGCGCGGGGTGGTCTTCCATCAGGGCGTGGACATCCAGGCGCTGGAGACCGCCGACGGGCGGGTCGTGGGCGCGCGGACCAGCCAGGGCGTCCTGACCGCCGACGCGGTGGTGGTGGCCCTGGGGTCCTATTCGCCGCGCATGGTGGCGCCGCTGGGCCTGAAACTGCCGGTTTACCCCGTGAAGGGCTATTCGATCACGGCCCGGATCACCGACGCCGACCGGGCGCCCGTCTCCACCGTCATGGACGAAAGCTACAAGGTGGCCATCACCCGCCTGGGCGACCGCATCCGCGTCGGCGGCATGGCCGAGTTGTCGGGCTACAACAATAGCCTGCCCCATCTGCGCCGCGAGACGCTGGAACAGTCGGTCGGCAGCCTGTTCCCCGGCGGCGGCGACCTGAAGGGCGCCAGCTACTGGTCCGGCCTGCGGCCGATGACGCCGGACGGCACGCCGGTGATCGGGGCGACCCAGGTTCCAGGCCTGTATCTGAACACCGGCCACGGCACCCTGGGCTGGACCATGGCCTGCGGCTCTGCCCGCGTCCTGGCCGACCTGATGGACGGCAAGACGCCCGAGATCGAGGCGCACGACCTGTCCCTGAACCGCTATGGCGCCTGGGCCGGGGCGTTCGCGCCGGGTTACGACTGACATCTGGACTCCGGAAAACGGAGTCCGGACAGTCCGATTGGTCCGGACAGTCCGAAATTGGGACTTTGGAAAAACAGAGTCCGAACAGTCCGATCAGTCCGAAATCACGCTGTCAAAGACCGTGCGTCAGCTTACCACGGCGATGGGGCGTGATCGGAAAACGGCGGGCTGAGTGGAAAATCCGCAGAGAAAACAAGGTGCGAGGCGTCGGCGACAGGCGCGCAGACCGCCGCGACGTGGCGCGCGCCGCCGGACATCCCTATAGAGCGCGCGATGAAGACCACCGATTTCGATTTCGACCTGCCTGAGGACCGCATCGCCCTGCGGCCCGCCGATCCGCGCGATTCCGCCCGGCTGCTGGTGGTCAGCGGCGACGCACTGGAAGACCGGATCGTGCGCGATCTGCCGGACTTTCTGCGGCCCGGCGACGCCCTGGTGTTCAACGACACGCGGGTTATCCCGGCGCGGCTGTCGGGCGTGCGCCAGCGTGTCGGGCCGGAAGGCGAAACCCTGACGGTCGAGGTCGAGGCCACCCTGCACCACCGCGACGCGCCCGACGTCTGGTCCGCCTTCATGAAGCCGGGCAAACGGATCAAGCCGGGCGACCGGATAAGGTTCGGCGCCCATGGCGACGCCGCCTGCGACCTGGGCCGTCTGGACGCCACCGTCACGGCCAAGGGCGACGACGGCCTGATCACCCTGAGGTTCGACCTGTCCGGCCCGGCGCTGGACGACGCCATCCGCGATGTCGGGGTCATGCCCCTGCCGCCCTATATCGCCGCCAAACGGCCCGAGGACGACCGCGACCGCAGCGATTATCAGACCGTCTTCGCCGAACACGACGGATCGGTCGCCGCGCCCACGGCGGGCCTGCATTTCACCCCCGCCCTGCTGGACGCCATCCGCGCGCGCGGCGTCTCGACCCACGCCGTGACCCTGCATGTGGGGGCCGGCACCTTCCTGCCGGTCAAGGTCGATGATCTGGCCGACCACACGATGCATAGCGAATGGGGCGAGGTTTCACCGGAGACCGCCGCCGCCCTGAATGCGGTTCATGCAAAGGGGGGCCGCATCGTCTGCGTCGGCACCACCTCCCTGCGTCTGCTGGAAAGCGCGACGCGCGAGGACGGCGAGATCCGACCCTTCCATGGAGACACGGCCATCTTCATCACACCCGGCTATCGGTTCCGGGCGGTCGATGTGCTGATGACCAACTTCCACCTGCCCAGATCGACGCTATTCATGCTGGTCAGCGCCTTCGCCGGTCAGGCGACGATGAAGGCGGCCTATGCTCATGCGGTGGCCGAGCAGTATCGGTTCTATTCCTACGGCGACGGATCGCTGCTGTTTCGGGCGTAAGACACAGGTGGGCCTCCCACTTCCGTCATTCCGGGGCTGAGCGCAGAGAAGAACCCGGAACCCAGGGCCCCAGGCGCGCTGCTGGAACCATTCAAGGCCGAATGCGAGCCTCCTGGGTTCCGGGTTCGTCCTTCGGACGTCCCGGGATGACGGCCGCAACCGGACGGTCGATTGGCCGTAGTCACGGCCAGAGGCGTTCGCGGGTCCAGGCGTCGCCGTCGCGAGTGAAGCGCAGCCGGTCGTGCAGGCGGAAGGGCCGGTCACGCCAGAACTCCACCGTCGTCGGCGTGACGCGCCAGCCGCTCCAGCGTTCGGGGCGGGGCACGTCCTGGCCTTCGAACCGGGCGGTCTCGCGCGCCACGGCGGTTTCCAGCGCCTGGCGCGAGGCCAGCGGCCGCGACTGATCCGAGGCCCAGGCGCCGATGCGGCTTTCGCGCGCGCGGCTGGCGAAATAGGCGTCCGCCTCCTGGGCCGTGACGGGCTGGACCGTTCCGCGCACGCGGACCTGGCGTCGCAGGGTCTTCCAGTGAAAGGTCAGGGCCGCGACGGGATGGGCGGCCAGTTCCTGCCCCTTGGCGCTTTCGCGGTTGGAATAGAAGGTGAAGCCGCGCGCATCCACGTCCTTCAGCAGCACGATGCGCGCATCGGGCAGGCCCTCGGCGTCCAGGGTGGACAGGGTCATGGCGTTGGGATCGTTGATCTCATGCGCCGCGGCCTCGGCCAGCCACTGGGTGAACAGACCGATGGGTTCGGGCCTGTCGAAGAGGGTCTCGTCGCCATTGGCGGCCAGGGCGGCGGCGTAGTCGCGGGCGTACTCCTCACGCGACGGGCTGGGCGGGATCACGGGTGCGGTCATGAGACGGGTCTAGCGGCTCCGACGCGCGCTGAAAATGATCCGTATCAAACGGGGCGACGCCCAGGGGCTGAAGCCGCGCCGCGCGCGACAGGCCAAACAGGGACACGGTTAACCGTGCGTTGACCCTGATCGGACGAAGGTCGGGGGGATGAACGCTCGTCCCACTTCCACCGACGTCTCCGGAGTTCGCGACGCCCTGGCCGTGCTGGGTCTGAGCGAGGGGGCGGACGCGGCTGCGCTGAAGGCCGCCTTCCGCACGGCGGTCAAGGCGGCGCGGCCCGACCAGATACACGGCGACGCCGGACGGTTCCGACAGGTGATCGCCGCCTATCGCCTGATCCAGGCGCATCAGCCGGCGCGTCCGGCCCTGGCGGCGCCCCCGGTTCCGCCCCCGCCGTCGCCGGTGCTGGCCATCAGCCCGATGCGGGCGGTGATGGGCGCGCGGATCCAGCTGCGACTGGGCGGGAGGACGGTGCGGGTCGCGGTCCCGCCGGGCCTGAGAACCGGGGATCATCTGCGGCTGAAAGGCGGGGCCGCTGACGGCGGCGACCTGTATCTGCCCGTGCTGATCCGGCCCGAGGACGGGCTGTCGGTGATGGGCGACGACCTGTTCATGACCTGGCCGGTGGAACGACGGGTGATGGCCGACGGCGGGCGGGTGGAGATCGAAACCCACGCCGGGCCGCGATCGGCCTGGATCGTCCCGGACATGACCGCGCCCGTGCGGGTGCGGCTGAAGGGGCTGGGCCTGCCCGCGCGCGGGTCGCGGGGAGCGGGGCATCTTTTCGTCAGCCTGATCCCCACCCACGACACGCCGTCGTCGGCGGAAGACCTGCTGCTGCGCTTCACCCGCGTATGGACGCCCGAGCGGCTGGCGGCCTGACGCGCACGTTTCTTGCCCCCGCAGACGGCGAACAGCGGTTCCGTCCGAAACGATCATGCTCTAAGCCGACCCCATGTCGCACAACACCTTCGGCCATCTGTTTCGCGTGACCACCTGGGGCGAGAGCCACGGCCCAGCGATCGGCTGCGTCGTCGACGGCTGCCCGCCGCGTATTCCGCTGACCGAGGCCGACCTGCAGCCGTGGCTGGACCAGAGGAAGCCGGGCGGCAGCCGCTTCGTCACCCAGCGCCAGGAAAGCGACACCGCACGCATCCTTTCGGGCGTGTTCGACGACGGCGACGGGCCGGTGACGACGGGGACGCCGATCTCCATCCTGATCCAGAACGAGGACCAGCGGTCCAAGGACTATGGCGAGATCGCCCGCGCCTATCGGCCCGGCCACGCCGACTTCGCCTATCAGACCAAATACGGGGTGCGCGACCACCGGGGCGGCGGTCGGTCCTCGGCGCGCGAGACCGCCTGCCGCGTCGCCGCCGGAGCCGTGGCGCGCAAGGTGCTGGGCGACGGGGTGAAGATCAGGGCCGGCGTGGTCCAGATCGGGCCGCACCGGATCGCGCCCGAGGCCGTGGACTTCGACGCCGTTCACGACAATCCGCTGTTCGCCGCCTCGGCCGCCGTGGTTCCGGACTGGGAAGCCTATCTGGACGGCGTAAGGAAGGCCGGCTCCTCCATCGGGGCGGTGGTGGCGCTGGAGGTGACGGGGGTTCCCGCCGGCTGGGGCGCGCCGCTGTACGGCAAGCTGGATTCCGAACTGGCGGCGGCCCTGATGTCGATCAACGCGGCCAAGGGGGTGGAGATCGGCGCGGGCTTCGGCGCCGCAGAGCTGACCGGCGAGGAGAACGCCGACCAGATGCGGCTGGACCTGAACAAGCAGCCGGTCTTTCTGTCGAACCAGGCGGGCGGGGTCCTGGGCGGGATTTCGACGGGCCAGCCGGTGACGGCGCGGGTGGCGTTCAAGCCCACCTCCTCCATCCTGACGCCGCGCCAGACCATCACGCGCGACGGCGCCGAGACCGATCTGAGAACCAAGGGACGCCACGATCCCTGCGTGGCCCTGCGGGCCGTGCCGGTGGTGGAGGCGATGGCCGCCTGCGTCCTGGCCGACGCCTTTCTGAGGCACCGCGCCCAGGTCGGCTGATCAGTTCGGACGGGGGCGGGCGGGTCGAAGGCCCACGACCGGGATGCGCGTGTTCGGCCGGACGCGGGATTTGGCGTCCTGCTTCATCAGGGCCATCAGGCCCGTAAGCCCCGTCGTCATCACGATCATCGTCGCCCCCATGCGATTGCGAACCGTTTGCAGGTTTGCGCAGGATTCTGACTTGTGCAAGGGGTCGCAGCGGTGGCGTTTCGATCCGGGAGATCAACCGTGCGTGAAGACGGAAAGCTGGACTATCTCGAACTGCCCGCGACAGCGCTGCCGCAGACCAAGGCCTTCTACAGCCAGGCCTTCGGCTGGACCTTCGTCGACTATGGCCCGACCTACGCCGCCTTCGACCAGGGGCTGGACGGCGGGTTCGACGCCGATCCGGCCGACCGGACGCGGACACCCCTGCCCGTCCTCTACGCCCACGACCTGGAGGCCATGCAGGCGAAGGTCGAGGCGGCGGGCGGACGGATCGTGAAGCCGATCTACGCCTTCCCCGGCGGGCGGCGGTTCCATTTCGCCGATCCGGCCGGGACCGAATTGGCCGTCTGGTCCGAGAGCTGACGGCGCCCTAGCGGACGTCGACCGACTGGCCGATGCGTTCGGCCAGATCGCGGTCGGCGCCGCCGGGACTGGCGACCCAGACGTGGATTTCGGTCGGGGCTGTGGCGCGCTGGAACAGATGCTCCATCGCCAGGCGTCGGCCGCCCTCGGTCACGACGACGGACGAGCGACCGCCCGCGCGAACCATCTGGCCGTCGAAGATCGGAAACTGCGAGGCCGGGCCGGCGTAGATCATCAGCAGGACCCGGTCGCCGCGCCTCACCGCATAGACATTGGCGTCGGATCCGGCCCGCGAGGCCGTGATAACCGCATCGGCCGGCATCTCCAGCCGGAACGGCAAGGCGGCGACTGCGGCCGGCGTCAGGGCGGCCGGGGGCGCGGCAGGCGGCTCGCTGGTCGCCGCCGGGGTCTGGGCCTGGGGTTGAGGCTGGGCGGAGGCGGCCGGCGCCTGCGGACGTGCCGCCGGGGCCGTAGCCGTTGCGCCGGGCGCGTTCTGGGCCGAGGGGCGGGGCGAGGTCGCGGCGGGCGGCGGGCTCGCGGACGGCTGTCGCGCGGGGGTCTGCGTCGCGGGGGTCTGTGTTCTTGGAACTGGAGCGGCCGTCGTGCGGGCGGCTTGCGGCGTCTGCGGCGTCGAAGCCTGCGCGGCGGGCGGCGGCGTCTGGGTCGGCGCAGGGCGCTGCGGCTGGACGGCCGACGGCGGCGCGCTGTTGAGGTCGCGGGTGAGGTCCGAGCCGGACCGGGGCGCGGGCGCCGTGGTCTGACCCGACAGAAGGACGGCGGCGGCGAGAACGAGGATCGACATCCCCCGACCTTGGCCCCGCATGGGCCGATCGGCAAGAGCGTCCCGACGCCGTCAGCGGCTCAGGCCGTTGGAATCAGAATCCAGAAGGTGGCGCCTTCCCCCGGCGTCGAGGTCACGCCGATGGAGCCGCCCTGCAATTCGATCAGCCGTTTGGCCAAGGCCAGGCCGACGCCGTGGCCTTCGATGGTCGAGCGCTCCAGCCCCAGGCGGTTGAAGGGTTCGAACAACTGCCCCTGCTTCTGGACCGACAGGCCCGGACCGAAGTCGATCACCTCGACCTTGACGTTGTCGTCCGCACGCGACGCCCGCAGGATCACCCGTCCCCCCGCAGCGCCGTATTTGACCGCGTTGGAGGTCAGGTTGTTCAGCACCTGGGCCAGGCGTTGCGAATCCGCCAGGGCGATCAGGCCGTCGCTCTCGCACACGATGTCCATCTGCACCGCCGTCGGACCCGCGCGGAGCAGGCACGCCCGCCGCACGTCCTCCAGAAGGCCCGGCACATCGGTCGGACGCAGCACCACCTTCACGCTGCCGGCCTCGGCGCGCGCGACGTCCAGCAGGTCGTGCGAGAGGGCCTCGACCTGACGGGCCGTCTTGACCAGCATCTCGGCCATCTCGACCTGCTGGGGCGTGGTGGGCCCGAGACCCCCGCTGGACCAGAGTTCGCCGATGCCGATGATGCCGGCGACCGGGCTCTTGATCTCGTGGGCGACGTTGGCCAGCAGACGCGACTTGGCCGCAGACGCCTTTTCCGCCCGTTCGCGTCCCACCCGGGCGCGATCCGCCAGCCGGTCGCGTTCCTCCAGCAGCGACGCCATCAGTAGGGTGGGCATATAGCCGACCAGCACCAGCAGCTGAGCCATCAGCACCTGTTCGCTGAGGGTCAGGCCCCGGACGTAGGGGCCCTGGCCGGCTATGGCGCTGCCGACCGTCATGATGGTGATGACCAGAAGCGCCACGCCCGTCGCCGCGACGCCCAGCCTGACGGCGACCGTCAGCAGAAGAGGCAGGAGGACGAAGCCCATCTTGGTCTGGCCAGAGAAGCTGACGTAGAAAAAGCCGACGATGGCCGTCAGCAGGATCGCGGACTCGATCAGTTTTTGCGGGGTGCACAGACGCGCCACGGTCGACGGCGTCAACGACAGGCCCAGGGTTCCGATCACGGCGATGCCCAAAGCGTGGCCGAACCACCAAGTCTGGAACCCCTCCACTACATTGTGCGAGCCCATCTGGCTCAGGGCCAGCGCACTGATCAGGGCGGCCGGGATCGGGGCGACCAGGGCGGCGCTGATCAGGAACCGCACGGCGCCGCTGAGGGTGGAGATATTCATCGTCGGCGCGAAACGCCGCGCCAGGGCGACCGCAGTGACGATCTCCAGCATGTTCACCGCCGTGAACATCAGCGAGAGCACGGGCTTGTTGCCGACGACCAACTCGGCGATCAATATGCTGATGCTCAGGACGAGTGCGTACATCGCATCCTGGCGACGGCCCCGGCTGGTTCGCAGCCACACCGCGACCGCCAGGCCGCTGGCGCCCCACAGGCCCGCAACCGTGCCGGAACTGCGCGTATGCAGCACCGCCACGGCGACCAGAATCGCGACGGCGATCCCCATCAGAACGGGGATCACAGGATGTGCGCCCCCGCCGGGTGCGACCTCGCCGGCGGCGCTCGGCACGAACGGCTGCGCCCGGTTCGTCTGCCTTTCGGCGTCAATGTGAAGCGCGCGGCTCACGATCATGAAGAGTCTCGGACTGGTACTGTCCGGCGATCAGAGCACAGGGGTTCCTAATATCCCCTGAAGTCAGAAATTCAACTTTCGATTGAACGCCCTGACCGCCGCGGCGGGACCGTCGGCATGGCGCCAGACCCCGGCGCTGACCGCCACGAAATCCGCCCCCGCGCGCGCCAGTTCGGCGCAGTTGTCGACGGTGATCCCGCCGATTGCGACGCAGGGGACCTCGACCGTCTCCTGCCAGACGGTCAGCAGCTCGGGCGATGGGCGATGGACGGTTTCCTTGGTGTCGGTCGGATAGAAGGCGCCGAAGGCGACATAGTCGGCCCCGCCCTCCGCCGCATCCCAGGCCAGGTCGCGGTCGGCGTGACAGGTGACGCCGATCATGGCGTCCGGCCCCATGACACGCCGCGCCTCGGCCAGGGAGGCGTCCTCCTGGCCGATATGCACGCCGTCGCAACCCGTCGCGCGGGCCAGGTCCGGCCGGTCGTTCAGGATGACCGCGACCTCGTGACGTCGAGCGACCGGCGCCAGCACGGCGACCGCGTGGCGGATCGTCGCCTCGTCCGCCGGCTTCAGCCGAATCTGCAGGGCGGCCACGTCGCCGGCGGCCAGGGCCTGATCGAGCACGGCGGCGAAGGCGTCCAGGTCCGGGATGATCGGCGGCGTGATCAGATACAGCCGGCAGGGCGGGCGGTCGGGGACGGTCGGGGTTCGGGGCGAAGCTTTGGCCATGCGGTTCAGTGCCCCGGCCTGCGACGATCCGTCAACGGGCGTCGCCATCGGCAAGGCCTGAGAACGACTTGCAATCGCCTTAAGGCCTGCTATAGCGAACCAGTCGCAATCAGTGAGCGCCTGTCCTCCCGTGTATGTCTGCAACTGCAACGGTCTTCGCCAGCGTGACGTCGCCCAGGCCATCGAGGCCGGGGCCTGTCGTCCTCGCGACATCTTCGCCAGCCATCAATGCCAGGCCCAGTGCGCCAAGTGCGTCTGCGAGATGCGTCAGATGATCCAGGACAGCCGCGAAGCGTTCGCACTCGCAGCGGAATAGTCCGCCGGCTCACGCGGGCGAAAATCACTCGCACTATCAATGTATTGATAAAAACTCGCAAATAAACAACGCGAGTTTTACTGTGGTATGGCCTCCGCGAAGAACGGCGAACACGCCGTGGCGAGAGTAAGGACCATGGCCATGAAGGGCGACCCCGCAATCCTCCGCACGCTGAACGCGGTGCTGACCAACGAACTGACGGCGGTAAACCAGTATTTCCTGCATGCGCGCATGTTCGAAAGCTGGGGCCTGGCCCACCTGGGCAACGTCATCTACGAGGAATCGATCGGCGAGATGAAGCACGCCGACATGCTGATCAAACGCATCCTGTTTCTGGACGGCCTGCCCAATCTGCAGGATCTGCACAAGCTGAAGGTGGGCGAGGAGCCGATCGAATGCCTGGGCGCCGACCTTCAGCTGGAGATCGACAGTCGCGCCACGACCGCCGCCGCCGTGACCCAGTGCGAGGAAGCCCGCGACTATGTCAGCCGCGACCTGCTGATGAAGATTCTGGCCGATACGGAAGAGCACATCGACTTCCTGGAGAACCAGCACAAGCTGATCGAACTGATGGGCGCGCAGAACTATCTGCAGTCGGCGATGAAGGAGATCGTCACCGACGGGGCCGCCACCGGCGGCTGAGGCGGAACCCAGGGTCCGCCTCGGTCATTTGCAGTCCACGGACAAGCGGGAGCGGACCATGACCGACATCGACGACGCCATAGACGACGTGCGCGAGGCCGCGACCGACCTGTTGAACAGCGAGGGGCGCAGCGCGGTTCACGTCGTGACCGGCATCGCCCTGACGGTCGGCTTCGCCCTTCTGGCGCACGGCATCGCCTCGGGCGCGCTGAGACCGCGCCGCAGCCTGAAGCAGGTGCGCGACCGCGACCTGCCGATCACCGAAAAGCCCAAGGGCGCCTTCAGCCTGATCCTGCCGGCGGTGTTTTCGGCCACCACCCTGTCGGCGGTGCGGGTGTGGAACGCCCCGCCCCAGCCGGAACGGACCCGCGCCATGGGTCTGTGGGTCGCGGCGCAGACGGTGAACGCCGTGTGGCTGGGCCTGCGCCCGTCCTCGATGGCGCGTCAGGTCTTGGCCGCCATGTCTTCCGCCGGCCTGGCCGCCGCCTTCGCCCACGAGGCGCGCAAACTGGACGAAGGGGCCGGCAAGATGGCCGCCCCGACCGGATCGGGCGTTCGTCTGGGCAACTTCCTGCATCGCAAGGCCGACCAGGCGACGCGCGGGCGCACGCTGCACTAAAGCGCCCGCCTTGCCCTTTCGCAGGGCTTCCTCTAGGGATCGCGCCCTTCGCCACGCTCCGGACAGGTCGCGCGGGCGCAACCCCAATTCCGATGTGACCCCATGAAGATCAACGGCAACACCATCAAGCCCGGCATGGTTCTGCAACACAACGGCGGCCTTTGGGTCGTCACCAAGGCCAGCCATGTCAAGCCCGGCAAGGGCGGCGCCTTCGCCAACGTCGAGGCCAAGAACCTGGAAACCGGCAACAAGCTGAACGAACGCTTCCGCTCGGAAGACAAGGTCGAGCGCGTCACGCTGGAACAGCGCGACTATTCCTATCTGTTCGACAACGGCGACAGCCTGGTCTTCATGGACGACGAGTCCTACGAACAGATCGAACTGCAGAAGGACTGGGTCGGCGAAGACCGCATCCCCTATCTGCAGGAAGGCATGAAGGTCGTCATCGAGTCGCACGAAGGTCGCCCGATCGGCCTGGAACTGCCCGATCAGGTGGTTCTGGAAGTCGCCGAGACCGAACCGACCGTGAAGGGCCAGACGGCGTCGTCGTCCTACAAGCCCGCCACCGCCTCGAACGGCGTGCGCATCATGATCCCGCCCTATATGTCGGCGGGCGAGAAGATCGTGGTCGACACGGCCACCGGCGAATACGTCCGCCGCGCGGACTGATCGTCGCCTCCCCTCTTGCGGCCCCGTCCGGGGCCGTTTCTTTCTGAACTTCTCCGTCTGTCCGGGCTGCGGCCTTGAAGGGCAGACGGACCAGGAGATTCCCGATGGCCCTCGCTTCCGCCCTGCTTCAGGTCATGATCGACGCGGTTCGCAAGACCGCCCGCCCGATGATGCGCGACTTCGGCGAGGTTTCGCAGCTTCAGGTCTCGCGCAAAGGGCCGGGCGACTTCGTCACCGCCGCCGACCTGAAGGCCGAAGAGACTCTGTTCGAGCTGCTGACCAAGGCGCGGCCGGGCTACGGCTTCCTGGGCGAGGAGCGCGGCATGGTCGAGGGGACCGACAAGTCCCACACCTGGATCGTCGATCCGATCGACGGCACCACCAACTTCATGCACGCCATGCCCCACTTCGCCATCACGGTGGGTCTGGAGCGCCGCGCGCCGGACGGCTCGTCCGAGATCGTCGCAGGCGTGACCTACAACCCCGTCATGAACGAGCTGTTCTGGGCCGAAAAGGGCAAGGGCTGCTATCTGAACGACCAGCGCATCCGCGTCGCCGGGCGTCGCGACCTGTCGGAAAGCCTGATCGCCACCGGCCTGCCCTTCATCGGCAAGACCGGCCACGCCCAGGCCATCAAGGACATCCACGCCATCGGCCAGCGCGTCGCGGGCATCCGCCGCCTGGGTTCGGCCGCCCTGGACTTCGCCTGGGTCGCGGCGGGCCGTTACGACGCCTTCTACGAACGGGGCCTGAAGCCCTGGGACGTGGCGGCGGGCATCCTGTTCGTCACCGAGGCCGGCGGCCGGGTCACGACCATCGACGAGGACGGCGATCCCAAGACGGGCGTGTCCATCCTGGCGTCCAACACCGAACTGCATCCGCACCTGCGCAAGGTGCTGCAGGGGGCGTAGGCGTCACGGGGCTGTCGCCGCCCTGCCCTATCCAGGCGCGATGATCCGCTGCATTCTGATCGCCATCGTCCTCTTGATGGGAACGCCCGCCTTGGCCCAGCCCCTGATCATCGCGCACCGCGGGGCCTCGGGCGAGCGACCCGAGCATACGCGCGCGGCCTATGACCTGGCCATCGAACAGGGCGCGGACGTGATCGAACCGGACCTGGTGATGACCCGGGACGGGGTGTTCGTGGATCGGCATGAGAACGAGATCGGCGGCACGACCGATGTGGAACGCCACCCCGAGTTCGCCGCGCGCAAGACCACCAAGGTCATCGACGGGGTCCAGACGACGGGCTGGTTCACCGAGGACTTCACCTTAGCCGAGTTGAAGACGCTGAGGGCCAAGGAGCGGCTGCCCGCCTTTCGCCCGTCCAGCGCGGCCTTCGACGGGCAAGAGCCGATCCTGACCTTCGACGAGGTGGTCGCCATCGCGCGCGAGGCGTCGGCGCGAACGGGGCGCACCATTGCAGTGGCGCCGGAGTTGAAACACCCGACCTATTTCGCCGGCGTGGGCCTGCCGATGGAGGACGCCTTCGTGGCGGAGTTGGCGCGGCTGGACCTGACCGGAGCCGACGCCCCGATCATCGTCCAGTGTTTCGAGGTCGGCCCGCTGGAGCGGCTGTCGAAACGGGTGGCGACGCCCCTGGCCCAGTTGATCGCAGCGACAGGCGGGCCGGCGGACCGGCCCGGCCTGACCTATGCCGAAATGATCACGCCCGAGGGGTTGAAGGCCATGGCCGCCTACGCCGCCTGGGTCGCACCTGAGGCGACCCTGGTGCTGCCGCGCGACGCCGAGGGCCGCACCACCGCGCCCAGCGCCCTGGTCACAGACGCCCATGCGGCGGGCCTGAAAGTCGTGGTGTGGACTCTGCGGGCGGAAAACGCCTTCCTGCCGGTCGAGCGGCGACGCGGCGAAGGATTCGCGGACCACGGCGACATGGCGGGCTACGCCGCCGCCTTCGGCCAGGCGGGGGTCGATGCGATCTTCAGCGATTTTCCGGCCCTGGCGCGAGCAGGTCTGCACTAACGCGCCCGACAAGCGCGCCGTTCAAGTGCCCCGGAACTGGAGCTCGGCCAGGCGCGCATAGAGGCCGCCCCTGGCGACCAGTTGATCGTGCGTCCCCTCCTCCACCACGCGGCCGTCGTCCATGACGACGATGCGGTCGGCGCGGAGCACCGTGGCCAGGCGGTGGGCGATGACCAGGGTGGTGCGTTCGGTCATGGCCTGATCCAGCGCAGCCTGGACCAGGCGTTCGCTCTCGGCGTCCAGGGCGCTGGTCGCCTCGTCCAGCAGCAGGATGGGGGCGTCGCGGACCAGGGCGCGAGCGATGGCCAGGCGCTGGCGCTGGCCGCCCGACAGGCTCTTGCCGCGTTCGCCCAGAGGGGTGTCGAACCCTTCGGGCAGGGCGTCGATGAAGCCGAGCGCCTGAGCCTTTTCGGCGACGGCGCGCGCCTCTTCCAGGGTGGCGTCCTCGCGGCCGAAGCGAATGTTCTCCAAAGCCGAGCCCGAGAACAGGGGCGTTTCCTGCGACACCCAGGCGAAGCGGTCGCGCACGGCGACGGGATCGGCCTGGCGCACGTCGACGCCATCGACCGACACCAGGCCGGTCTGGGGATCGTAGAATCGCAGCAGCAGGCGGAAGACCGTCGATTTGCCCGCCCCCGACGGGCCGACCAGGGCGACCGTCTCGCCGGGACGGACGGTCAGGCTGAAGCCCTTAAGGGCGGGAAGGTCGGGACGGCCCGGATAGGCGAAGCCGACGGCGGACATCGACACCTCGCCGCGCGGGGGCTGCGGCAGGGCGACGGGATGGGCGGGCGGCGCGATGCCAGGCACGGCGCGCATCAGCTCTTCGATCCGCTCCATGGCGCCGGCGGCCTTTTGCACGTCGCCCCAACTTTCGCCCAGGGCTCCGACGGCGCCGGCGGCGAAGACCGACAGAAGCACGAACTGCAGCAGGGCGCCGGGCGACATGGCGCCCTTCACCACGTCCTGGGCGCCCAGCCACAGCACCAGGGTCACGCCGCCGAACATGACGACGATGATCAGGGCCGTCATCCAGGCGCGGGCCTTCATCCGGGTCAGGGAGGCGGAGAAGGCGTCCTCCACCGCCGCGCCGAAGCGGGCGATGGTGCTGCCCTCGCGGCCGAAGGCCTGGACCGTCTCGATGGCGTCGACGCTTTCGCCCGCGAAGCCGACCGCGTTGGCGAAGCGGTCCTGAGACGCGACGGTCAGTTTCCTGACCTTGCGGCCGAAGATGAAGATGGGGCCCAGCAGGAACGGCACGATCAAGAGGACGAAGCCCGTCAGCTTGGGGCTGACGAAGAACAGCAGGATCACCCCGCCGATCAAGGTCAGGAAGTTGCGCAGCGCATAGGAAACCGACGTCGTCATCAGCGTCTCGACCAGGGCGATGTCGGTCGTCAGGCGCGACAGGACCTCGCCCGTCCGCATATGGGCGTAGAAGACGGGGTCCAGGGTCAGGATGCGGTCGAACAGGCCCTTGCGCAGGTCGGCGATCACCCGCTCACCGGTTCGGGTGACGTAGAAATAGCGCACCGCCGTCGCCAGGCCCAGGAACAGGGCGTTGGCGCCCAGCAGCAGGAACCACAGGTTCAGATGCGCCCCGCCGTTCTCAAACCCGTGGTCGATGGCGCCGCGCGCCAGGGCGGTCAGGCCCAGGGAGGCGGCGGTGGACAGCAGCAGCCAGAACACCGCCATCAGGGCGTGGCCCTTGTGCCGCAGGGCGTAGGGAATCAGCCGGGCCAGGGGGCGGATGTCGCGGCGTTTGGCCCTCTTCTCTCCGGCTTCCGACATCTGTTCGGCCAGAAGGGCGCCGGCGCTGGGCCGGCCCCGCGCCTCCACGCGGTTCGGAGCGGCGGCGGATGCGGCGGGAGGCAGATCGGTCATGGCGCCCGCCTCTTGCCCCGGAACGCCCCCCGGTGTAAACGCCGCGCTCTTTTCCGCTGGACCTTTCAGCGGAATTCTCAATTTCACGCGCACCGACGGTCGGCATCGTCATCGCGCCAGAGACCGGACGACGACCATGAAGCCTGATACCCACCCCGACTATCACTTCATCACCGTGGTGATGACCGACGGCAGCACCTATCAGACCCGTTCGACCTACGGGAAGGAAGGCGACAAGCTGGCGCTGGACATCGACCCCTCGACGCACCCGGCCTGGACCGGCGGCAACGCCCAGCTGATGGACCGTGGCGGCCGCGTTTCGCGCTTCAACAACAAGTTCGCCGGCTTCATCAAGAAGTAGGGCCATCCGCTGCGGCAAACTGCAGCATTCTGGTCACGAAGAGCGTCGGTCGAAGGACCGGCGCTTTTTGTTTGACCGGAACGTCGATAACATCAGCGGCGTTCGGGGTATGGCTAAGCAAGGCGTCGATCCAGGTCGGGTCGAGTCGATCGAGAAGCGGACGAGTTATGAATAGACGGGAATTGGGTCTTGGCGTCGCCACGGCGACCATGGCCCTGGGCTCCACGGCGCGCGCGCAACAGGTGTTCGTGCAGCGCGGCCCCGAGGCGACCGCCTTCTACAACAGCTTCAACGATCAGATTTCGCGCCTGCCCGCGACCCAACAGGCCGATGTCCGCGCCTTCTACGAGATGAACGGCTGGCGGCCGGTGTGGAACGCCGACCGCATTCGGGCGCTGAACGCCGTCTCGGCGCGGGCGGATCGCCACGGCCTGTCGGGCGCCGATTATTTCGATTTCGTCGGCCTGGCGGCCGATCCAGCCAGTTCGGACCTGCGCACGACGGCGGCGGCGATCGCCTACGCCCGCGTCCTGGCCGAGGGCAAGGTGCGGCCTGAAACGGTCGAAGACCTGTGGGAGATGCAGAAAAACCGCGTGGATCTGCCGCGCGGCCTGACCGACGCCCTGACGCGCAACGGCCTGCTGGACTGGTTCGAGGGGCTGGCGCCCACAGACATCGGCTATCAGAACCTGTCGGCGGGTTATGTCCGCTATCGCCGGCTGGCGGCGAACGGCGGTTGGCCCCGCTTCGTTCCCGGCGCGACCATCGAACCGAACATGAGCGATCGGCGCATCCCGATCATCATCGACCGGTTGGTGGCCGAAGGGGACCTGACCGCCGCCGACGGCGCGCGCCTGAAGGCGCAAGGCCTGACCTACGGCGCGGAACTGCAACGCGCGGTTCAGGGCTTCCAGGCGCGCCACGGCCTGGGGGCCGACGGCCGGATCGGCACGGGCACGCAACGGTCGCTGTCGGCCTCGGCCGAGGATCGGGCGCGTCAGATCGCCCTGAACCTGGAACGCCGCCGTTGGCTGAAACGCGATGTCGCGCCCGAGCGGATCGAGGTGAACACCGCCGCCGCCATCATGGTCTATTGGAAGGACGGCAAGCCCGTCCACTCCAACCGCGTGGTGGTGGGCGCGCCCGACAACCAGACGCCCAGCCTGGAGAAGCCCTTCGCCTCGGTCGTGGCCAATCCGCCCTGGTATGTGCCCGCCGGCATCGCGCGCCGCGAGATCCTGCCCAAGGGACCGGGCTATCTGGCGGCCAACGACATGTATGTGAAGGACGGCCAGGTGATCCAGCGGGCCGGTCCGCGCTCGGCCCTGGGCTATGTGAAGTTCGAACTGCGCGACAGCTACGCCATCTTCCTTCACGATACGCCGTCCAAGGCCGCCTTCAACCTGTCCATGCGCCAGCGCAGCCACGGCTGCGTGCGGGTGCAGAACGCGGTGGACTTCGCCCGCCTGCTGCTGTCGCCCGATCCGGCGAAACTGGCTCAGTTCGACACGGCCCAGGACACGCGAGAAACCACCCGCGTCACCACCGGACGCGAGATCAATGTGCGGCTGCTGTACTGGACGACCTTCGTGGACGGTCAGGGCCGGGTGGCGTTCCGAGAGGACGTCTATGGCCGCGACGACAAGCTGGCGCAGGCGCTGGGCATCGGCGTCAACCTGCCCAAGCCCGTGGACGACGGCCGCCGCGACGCCAACGACGTCGGGCCGTAAGGATCGGTTCGCCTTCCCCTTTTGGCGTCCATCCGGGGAACGCGGCCCGCGTCAGTTGCGGAAGGCGGCTTCCAGCAGGCCCAGCTGATTGAGGACCGGGTTCACCGGGGCCTCGTCCTGGGCGTCCAGATACATGCGCCGATCCAGATAGAGGGTGCGGTCGAACAGCTTTTCGGACCGCACCAGGTATTCGATGAGGGCGATGGGCAGTTCAGCGTGGCTGGGTTCGGCCTCGATCTTGCGCTCGTTCAGGCGATAGCGGGGCTCGCACGCCGTGGCGGCGGTCATGTCCCCTTCCCTCACCGCCCGCTGAACCAGCAGCCAAGAGGCGATCTGCATCAGGCGGGTCGTCAGCTTCATGCTTTCGGCCGCATAGGCCAGGGCCGCCGCACGCGACAGCATTTTGGAATCCCGGCGGCCTTCGCCATCCAGATAGGCGGCCGTTTCCTCGACCAGCTCCATGCCCTCGCGGAAGGTGCGGTCGAAAAGTTCCGAACGGGCGAAGTCGTTGACCGTGCGGGCGCGGTCCGCTGAGGCCGCGTCGGCCGGAATCATCTCAGACATGGTCATCAGGGTTATGCGCGTCCGTGCCGCAATCGGCCGCCGAAGCCGCCAGTCGCCGAAAATGTGCAATCGTCATGCCATGGAAAGCGCTTCCGCGCGAGGTCATGAGCCGAAGTTGAACAGGGCGTCGGCGGCGTTTTTCTTGGAGCGTTTGGCCTCGATCGCGGCCCTGGCGCGTCCGATCTCGGCGTCCATCGCAGCGATCCGTTCCTCCAGATCCTCGATGGAGTAGACGTCCAGATCCTCGCGGGACAGGGCGCGGAGGGGTTCGCCACGTTGCGGGCGGGGTTCGATATCTTCGAACATCGTCGTCGCCTTTCTGCGCAGTCGTGCCAATACAGGCCATCGTACCTATTTCACGCCCGGACACGGACGATTGCAAGCGGAGGCCCCCATGAGGGTGATCGAGATCGAGAACGGCGCCGGCCCGGCGGAGGCGCTGAAGATCGCCGAAAGGCCCGATCCCGCACCGGGTGCGGGACAGGTGACGATCCGCGTGCGGGCGGCTGGCGTGAACCGGCCCGACCTGCTGCAAAGGACCGGCGGCTATCCCCCGCCGCCCGGCGCATCGGACGTTATGGGGTTGGAGGTGGCGGGAGAGATCGCTGCCGTGGGCGCGAACGTCACGCGCTGGCGCGTCGGCGACCGGGTCTGCGCCCTGCTGGGCGGGGGCGGTTACGCCGAGACGGCCCTGGTCGACGCACGTCACGTCCTGCCCATCCCCGACGGCCTGGATTACGTCCAGGCGGCGGCCCTGCCCGAGACGGTCTTCACCGTCTTCGCCAATGTGTTCGAGGCGGGCGGGCTGAAGGCGGGGCAGACCCTGCTGATCCATGGCGCGACCAGCGGCATCGGCGTCACGGCCATCCAGATGGCCAAGGCGGCGGGCGCGCGGGTCATCGCCACCTCGCGCGGGGCGGAAAAGGCGGCGGCGGCCAGGGCGCTGGGCGCGGACGTCAGCCTGGACGCCAAGACCGACGATCTGGCGGCCGAAATCGCCAAGGCGGGCGGCGCGGACGTGGTTCTGGACATGGTGGGGCGCGACTACGCCGAGTTGAACCTGAACGCCCTGAAGGCCGGAGGGCGCTGGGTCGTGATCGCCAGCCTGACGGGAAGCCGGGCCGAGATCGACCTGATGCGGATCATGCTGAAGCGGCTGGTCCTGACCGGATCGACGCTGCGCAGCCGGCCGGCGGACGAAAAGGCGCGGCTGGCGGCCGCCGTGGAGGCGACCGCCTGGCCGTGGGTGGCGTCAGGCGCGGTCAGGCCGCCGGTGCAGGCGACCTTTCCGCTGGAGCATGCCGCCGACGCGCATCGCGCGCTGGAGACGGGCGATCACGTCGGCAAGATCGTGCTGATCGTTTGACCTGACGCTGGATCAGTAGCGGCCGACGGGGCGCAGCGACGAGATGCTGCGCGAGAAGACGCCGTCCAGACGGCGCACGTCGCCGTCGATCACGCGGCAACGACCCCGGAACTCGGCGTCGGTGCAGACTTCCCACCGACCCTGAACGCGCACCGAAACGACGCGGTCGTTGAAGGGCGTGCGGCCCAGGTTGCGGTCTTCAGAGGTGAACTCGCGCGACGAGCCGCGGAAGTTGGGCTGGTCATAGACGGTGATGGAGGGTTGGCGCCATCCGCCGCCGTTGCCGCCGCCCCAGCCCGGCCGGTCGCCGCCAGGCCGGCCGCCGGTCTCGTAGTCGCCACGGACCCGGCCGCAGACGAGCAGGCCGTTATCGTTGTTGATCTCTTCGCCGCCGCAGCGCGCCAGTTCGATCGAGGTTCCGCGCAGTTGCCCGCGCGTATCGCGACAGTCGGCATAGAGCCGGCCACGGTTCACATAGGCTTCCGAACAGGACTGGGCGTAGCCGCCACGCGGCGCGACGCGCTGTTGCGCATAGTCCTGGCCCGAAGCCATGGCGGCGACCAGGGCCGCTCCAAGCAGAATGGACATGTTGGTTCTCCTCTCCCAGAGCAGAAAAGCTTCACTACCGCGAAGGTTGCGTCGGGTCGGATGAACCGTTGCTGTATGGGATTGTCGGGCGGCGTTTTCTTTTCGGGCGAATAGGCCTATATCGACATCATACGCGCCCGGCCGAAAGGTCGGGCGCCGTCGTATCCAACGCCAGCCGAAGCCCCTTCGGCGGCTCAACAACACCGGGACGAACGCCCCATGAGCGACATTCTGATGCCCAAGGCCACTGCGGTCTGGCTGGTCGACAACACCTCTCTCAGCTTCGAGCAGATCGCCGACTTCTGCGGCCTGCACCCGCTGGAAGTGCGCGGCATCGCCGACGGCGACGTGGCGCGCGACATCCGCGGCGTCGATCCCGTGACCGGCGGCCAGCTGACGCGCGAGGAACTGGACAAGGCCCAGGCCGACGAAAACTATCGCATGAAGGCCATCGTCAGCCGCCACGCCGAACTGCTGAAGTCGGCCAAGCCGGCGCCCAAATATACGCCCGTGTCGCGCCGTCAGGACCGCCCGGACGCCATCGCCTGGTTCGTGCGCAACCACCCGGAAGTGACCGACGCCCAGATCGCCAAGCTGCTGGGCACGACCAAGTCGACCATCGAGAGCGTGCGCAACCGCACCCACTGGAACAGCGCCAACATCAAGCCGGTCGATCCCGTGACCCTGGGCCTGGTTGGCCAGCTGGTGCTGGACGAAGTGGTCAAGAAGGCCGCCGAGAAGAAGGCCAAGGACGACGCCAAGAACGGCGGCGGCACCCTGCAGCCGGTCGTGGAAGAGGCCGAGCCCGAGTTCGTCCCCGAAGCGCGCGAGCGTCCGGGCGCCGAGCCCACGGCGGAATCCGTCTTCGGCAAGCGCGACTGATCGCGCGGACCCGGTCCGAACGAAAACGGCCCCGGAGAGCGATCTCCGGGGCCGTCGTCATTTAAGGGAGGGGCCGACCCGATCAGGTCGCGCGCGCCTCCAGACTGGAAATCTCTTCCTTGAGCCGAAGCTTCTTCTGCTTCAGTTCCCTGACCTGCAACGTGTCCACGGACGGACGGGTAAGCTCCTTCTGGATCGTCTGATCCAGCATCCGATGACGATTACCCAGTTCGCGAATACGAGCCTCGATGGTCATGGCTTGCGCCTCCTCAGGTTAGGGACCAGTAGAGTGAGCGCCCGGTTCGACGGCCTGTGGAATCACATTCCGGTGACAGGCGGCCGGGCCGGACGAAAGAGAGGCTGGCCTCAAAAATGGACAATCCTGTGAACGGAGCCGTACAGACGCCGCCTGCCCGGATCGTGGTTGGAATTTCAGGGGCTTCTGGCGCGATCTATGGCGCGCGCGTGCTGGACGCGCTGAACGATCTGGGCGTCGAGAGCCATCTGGTGGTCACGAAGGCCGCCCTGCTCACATTGTCGCAGGAGACCGATCTGACGGCCGACGCGCTGACGGCCAAGGCGTCCGTGACGCACAGGCTGGCGGATGTGGGAGCGACCATAGCATCGGGCTCTTTCCGCACCCTGGGCATGATCGTGGCCCCCTGTTCGGTGCGGACGATGAGCGAGATCGCCAGCGGCGTGACCTCCACCCTGCTGACGCGCGCAGCCGATGTCACGCTGAAGGAACGTCGGCCGCTGGTTCTGATGGTGCGCGAGACGCCCTTCCACCTGGGTCATCTGCGGACCATGACCGCCCTGGCCGAGATGGGCGCGACCATCGCCCCGCCCCTGCCCGCCTTCTATGCGCGGCCCGCATCGATCCAGGCGATGGTCGATCAATCGGTCGGCCGGGCCCTGGACCTGTTCGGCCTGGACTGGGGCGCGGTGAACCGCTGGGAGGGGCTGAAGTGAGGCTGTGGGACTGGGCCGTGGCCGCCTATGGCGCGCCCGAGGTCGGCGAGGCCTGTCTGGCCCTGCAGGACAGCCACGAGCAGAACGTGCCCCTGTTGCTGTGGTCGGCCTGGGTCGCGGCGACGGGGCGACGGCCGGACGAGGAGACGCTTGAGGCCGCCTGCGACACCGCCCGCGCCTGGGACAGCGTGGTGGTCGCGCCGCTGAGAGCGGTTCGCCGCACGCTGAAGGCCCCCGTCCCCGACATCGACGACGGCCCGCGCGAGAGCGTGCGCAATCGCATCAAGGGGCTGGAACTGGAGGCCGAACGCCATCTGCTGGAGGCGCTGGAGACCCTGACGCCGTCGCCCGCCGGATCGCCGCGCCCGACGCTGGAGGCCCTGGTCGCCACGGCGCGTGTCTGGGCTCCGGTGACGCCGCGTCCGGCGCTGATCCGTCTGGCCGAGGCCCTTCCGGGGTGAGACAGGCGTGGCTATAACCGCGCCGGGGACCGCACGATGAACGACGACATTCCGGACATCACCGAAGAAGAGGCGGCGCTGCACGCCCGCGTCAAACTGCTGCGTCAGGAACACGCCGACCTGGACGCGTCCATCGAGGCCCTGGGCCAGGCCGCCGTGCCGAACCAGCTGTTGATCGCCCGGCTGAAGCGCAAGAAGCTGGCCTTGAAGGACGAGATCGTGAAGATCGAGGACCGCATCCTGCCCGACATCATCGCCTGATCGGCCCGAAAGCCTCCGCATCGGCGCCCCGCCAGGGTCCAAAAGTCGCCCCAACGACCTGACACAAGCCCGGCCTCGCCGGGGTCGGCCGTCGTTCGGACGCCGCCCGCCCCACTCTCCCCCGCGTAGAGACGCCGGAGACGCCGCCGAATGCGACGCCTGCTGATCGACGCGCCGTTGGCGCGTTGCAAGACCCTGTTGATCCACTCGGGCCAGACGGCCGGCCTGGCCGCCCTGGCCCTGTTCGTCGCCGCCTTTGCGCCCGGCATGACCGCGCCCGCACCCCAACCGGGGGTCGCCGCGCCTGTTCCGCCGCCGCTTCAGGCCAAGGCCGAGGCCGCCGGGCCGGTGATGCGCCAGATCGTCTTCACCGCGCCCGTGAAGGGCCACGCCGTCAACTCGGCCTTCGGCCTGCGCAAACTGGCGATCGAGGCCAGGGCGCGGGCGCATAAGGGGGTCGACATCGCCGCGCCGATGGGCACCTCCGTCTTCACCGCCGCCGAGGGGCGCGTGTTGCGGACCGGCTTCGATCCCGAAGGCTATGGCGCCTTCATCGAGGTGGAGCATCCGAACGGCATGACGACCCTGTATGGCCATCTCAGCCGCGTGGATGTGGCGCAGGGCGACGCCGTAACGCCGTGCCAACGGATCGGCCTGGTGGGCTCCACCGGCTATTCGACCGGCCCGCACCTGCATTTCGAGGTGCGGCGCAACGGCGGCCAGATCAATCCGGCCAAGGTCATGGACCGCCATTTTCAGATCGCGGTGAAGTCGGCGGTCTGACGGAACCCACGACCCGCGCGATGAGGCATTGCCGCTGGCGTCCCTTCCGACCTTGTTGCTAGGCTGAGCGCCAGACAACGGGGGGCGGCATGACGGCGGCGTTGACGCTGGACGGCGTAAGCAAGCGATACCGCGATTTCGACGCCGTGCGCGATCTGAGTTTTCAGGTCGGCAAGGGGTCGATCTGCGGCTTCCTGGGACCGAACGGGGCGGGCAAGACCTCGACCCTGCGGATGATCCTGGGGCTGCAGCCGGCGACGTCGGGGCGGATCGAAATCCTGGGCGCGCCCGACGGACGGCTGGTGCGCGACCGGATCGGCTTCCTGCCCGAGGAGCGGGGCCTCTACAAGAAGATGACGCCGGTGGAGGCTATCGCCTTCTTCGGCGCCCTGAAGGGCCTGCCGACCGCCGAGGGCAAGACGCGCGCGCGCCAGATGCTGGAGCAGCAGGGTCTGGGCGCGGCGCAAAAGAAGAAGATGAAGGAGTTGTCCAAGGGCATGGCCCAGAAGGTGCAGTTGATCGCCTCGATCGTGCACCGACCCGAATTCGTGATCCTGGACGAGCCCTTTTCCGGCCTGGACCCCGTTAATCAACAGGGGCTGGAGGCCATGATCCGGGGGCTCGCGGCGGACGGGGCGACAGTTCTGTTCTCCACCCACGTCATGCAGCATGCCGAGCGTCTGTGCGACAAGGTGGTGCTGCTGGCGCGCGGGCGAAAGGCGTTCGAGGGGACGGTCGATCAGGCCAAGGCCACGTCGCCGCGCTTCCTGGATCTGGAGGGCGACATCACGACCCAGGCGGCGGCGACACTGCCCGGCGTGGCGGGGGTCGAGGTGATCGCCGAGCCGGGCGCGCCCCGGCGACTGAAGATCGCCCTGTCGCCCGGCGCCGGCGGACAGGAGGCGCTGAAGGCGGCCTTCCTGGGCGGGCTGGACGTGCGTGGCTTCGCCTTGAAGGAGCCGACGCTGCACGACGCCTTCATCGGCCTGACCGGCGACCGGCCGGATCAGCCTGTGGTCAAGGAGACGGCTCGATGAAACGCATCCTTCTGATCGCACGCCGGGAATATGTCGCCTACGCCAAGACGGTCGGCTTCTGGCTGTCGCTGCTGGCCTTTCCCCTGTTCGCCGTGCTGGGCGGGGGCATTCCGCTGCTGGTCCGCTCGTCCGAGCCGGTCAAGACGGTGGCCCTGGTCGAGGAAGGGGCGCAGGCCACCGGCCTGGCGGCCGTCGTGCGCGACGCCCTGCAGGAAGACGCCGAGAAGCGCAGCGCCAGGCTGAAGGAGGCCGCCGGGGCCGGCCAGGTCGCCGCGGGGCGCGCCGCCGCCGCCCTGGATTCACCGCGCATCCGTCTGGTCCCCGCCCCGGCGGCGGTCGCCGAGGCCGCGCCCGGCGCCGCGCGCGACGCGGCCCTGCGCGCTGTGCTGGACCGCGAGGCGGCCAAGGACAAGCGGCTGGACGCCGTGGTCTTCCTGAGCCGAGCCGACGGCAAACCCCAGGCCCAGGTCTGGACCCGCCGAGCCACCGACAACGAGGTGCGCGACTTCGTGCGCGGCGCCCTGCGCGACGGCTATCGCGACCAGGCCCTGACGGCCGCCGGCGTCGCCCCGGCCCTGGTGGCGCAGATTCAGGACTTCCGCCCCGATGTGAAAGCCTTTTCGCCCAATGCGGCCAGCGGCGGCGAGGTGTCGTTGCGCGACCGTCTGCCGACCTTCATCGGCCTGGGCGCGGGTTTCCTGCTGTGGTCGCTGGTCATGACCGGGGCTTCCATCCTGCTGAACAGCGTGATGGAGGAGAAGTCGAACCGCATCCTGGAGGTGCTGCTGTCCTCGGCCTCGGCGACCGAACTGCTGACAGGCAAGGTGCTGGGGGTGGCGCTGCTGACCCTGACGGTGATGGGCGTATGGGGCGCGATCGCGGCGTTCGGCCTGATGTCGGCCGCGCCCCAGGCGGCGGCCCAGGCGGCCCAGGTGTTGCTGCACGGCGGCCTGATCTTCTATTTCATCGCCTATATGGTCGGCGGATACCTGATGTACGCCGTGCTGTTTGCGGCCATCGGGGCTTTCTGCGAGACGCCGCGCGACGCCCAGACCCTGATGGGGCCGATCATGATGGTGTTGATCGTGCCGATCCTGGTCATGCAGATGGCCCTGACCAGTCCGGACGCGCCGGTGGTTCGGATCCTGTCGTGGATTCCCTTCTTCACCCCCTTCCTGATGAGCGCGCGGGCGCCCAGCGACCCGCCGTTGATCGAGGTCGTCCTGACCCTGATCGGCATGTTCGCCACGGCGGCCTTCATGGTCTGGATCGCCGGCCGGGCCTTCCGCGCAGGGGCGCTGTCGGACGTGAAGCTCAGCTGGAAGACGTTCGGGCGGGCGGTGACGGGACGGGGATGAGGCGCTGTCCCCGTCTCCTTCCCGCGACGCGGTGAGGAGACAAGAAAAAGGCCGCCTCCTTTCGGAAGCGGCCTTTGATCTTTCGGCTTTCGCCTGATCCCTTGCGGGACGGGTCTTAACGACCGCCGGGGACGCGCGGCTTCGGCGCGGGCAGCAGGCCCTCGCGCTGGGCGCGCTTTCGGGCCAGCTTACGGGCGCGACGGACAGCCTCGGCCTTTTGACGGGCGCGCTTTTCCGACGGCTTTTCGTAGTGAACGTGGCGCTTCATTTCACGGAAGCTGCCTTCGCGCTGCATCTTCTTCTTGAGGGCCTTCAGCGCTTGGTCGACGTTGTTGTCGCGGACGAAAATCTGAACCAGGGGTCTCTCTCCTTTGGCCGCCCGCCGCGTCCTTTCGAAGGGAGACGGGCAGACAAATAAAATCCTCTCCCGAAAGCAGGGCTCTCGGATGAAGGCGCGCTGATACACGACCCGCCCCCGCGTGTCCAGACGCCCGGCCAGTTCGTCGCCGCCATTCTTGCAGGCTCGAAACCCCGGCGCGACAGGCGTATGGTGGAGCCATGACACAGACCGCAGACTGGGCCGATCACACCGAACAGGCCGTGCTGGACGCCGCCCTCGCCCGCGCGCCCGCCCTGGGCTGGAACGCGCGACTGGTGCGCGAGGCGTGCGAGGCCTGCGGCCTGTCGCTGGGAGACGAGGAACTGCTGCTGCCCAACGGCGCGCGCGATCTGGCCGCCCTGCTGTCGCGCCGCCATGATGCGCGGGCGCTGGCGGCCCTCGGCGCCGTCGATCCTGCCACCCTGAAGATTCGCGAGCGAATCGCCCGCGCCGTGTCCGAACGGATGGAGGCCGGCGCCGAAGACCTGGAGGCCGCGCGCCGCTGCGCCGCCTTCCTGGCCCTGCCCGTCAACGCCGATCTGGGACTGAAACTGGCCTGGGAGACCGCGGACCATCTGTGGCGCTGGGCCGGGGACGAGGCGACCGACTGGAACCACTATTCCAAGCGGACGATCCTGTCCGGCATCCTGATTCCGGCCCTGACGATGCGCTGGTTCGACGGCCGCGAGGCGGCGGAAGCCTTCGTCGCCCGCCGGATCGAAAACGTCATGGCCTTCGAGAAGTGGAAGGCCGGCAAGGACTTCGACGCGCCGTTAAGGAAGGTCAGCGATGCGCTGAGCCGCATGCGGTATGGGGCGAAGGCTTAGGCTCGCCCCCTCTCCGTCATCCTCGGGCTTGACCCGAGGATCGGATGATCCGTCGCACGTGGGAATGGAGGGCGCACAGCGGAACGGCGCCCGATCCTCGGGTCAAGCCCGAGGATGACGAAGAATTAGCCAAGAAGCCCCAGCACCCGGTTCACATGCGCCATCTTGCGGCCGGGGCGGGCTTCCGCCTTGCCGTAGAGGTGCAGGCGTTCGTCAGCCTTGGCGGACAGGGCGCGCCACTGGTCGATCTCGTCGCCTAGCAGGTTGGTCATTTCGATGCGGGCGTGGGCGGTCGTGGAGCCGAGCGGCCAGCCGGTCACGGCGCGGATATGCTGTTCGAACTGGTCGCAGACGCAGCCGTCCTGGGTCCAGTGGCCGGTGTTGTGAACGCGCGGGGCGATCTCGTTGACCAGAAGCACGTCGTCTCCGAGGTCGAACAGTTCGACGCCCAGGACGCCGACATAGTCCAGCCCGTCCAGAATCGCCTCGGCGATGGCGCGGGCGCGTATTTGCGTCTTCTCGTCCACGGCGGCGGGGGCCAGGGTGGTGCGAAGGACGCCGCCCTCGTGCCGGTTCTCGCCCAGCGGATAGACCGCCATATGGCCGTCCCAGTCGCGGGCGGCGATGACCGACAGTTCGCGCACGAAGGTCGCCCTGGCCTCCAGAATGGCCGGACGGCCGCCCAGGCTTTCCAGCGCGGCGGGCGCGTCCTCGATGGCGTGAATCCAGACCTGACCCTTGCCGTCATAGCCTTCGCGGCGGGTTTTCAAGAGGGCGGGCAGGCCCAGGGTCTCGATCCCGGCCATCAGGTCGTCCAGCGTATCGATGACGGCGAAGGCGACCGTCGGGGCGCCGACGGCGTTCAGGAAGGTCTTTTCGTCCACCCGGTCCTGCGACACACGCAGCGCCGTGGGCCCCGGCGCGACCAGGGCGCCCGCCTCGGCCAGACGTTCGATGGATTCGGCCGGCACGTTCTCGAACTCGAAGGTGACGACGTCGGCGGCGCGGCCCAGCGCCGACAGGGCCTTGGGATCGTCATAGGCGGCGACGATCTGGCGCGCCGAAACGCGGCCGGCCGGGCTATCGGGCTCGGGGTCCAGGATGACGACGTCGAAGCCCAGACGCGAGGCGGCCTGGCTCAGCATCCGGCCCAGCTGGCCGCCGCCGATGATGCCGAGGGTCGAACCGGGGGGAAGCGGAAGGCTGGGCACTCAGTCCTCGACGGATTCTGCGACAGAGTCGGTCTGGGCGGCGCGGAAGGCGGTCAGGCGCTGGGCCAGTCCCTCGTCCGACAGGGCCAGGATCTGGGCGGCCAGAATGCCGGCGTTGGCCGCCCCCGCCTCGCCGATGGCCAGGGTGGCGACCGGAACGCCGGCCGGCATCTGCACGATCGACAGCAGGCTATCCATGCCCTTCAAGGCCTTGGACTGGACCGGTACGCCCAGCACGGGCAGTTCGGTCATGGAGGCGGCCATGCCCGGCAGGTGGGCGGCGCCCCCGGCCCCGGCGATGATGACCTTGTATCCGGCGGCCTTGGCGCCCGTGGCGAAATCGACCAGCCGTTGGGGCGTGCGGTGGGCGCTGACGACCTTGGCGTCCCAGGCGACGCCCAGTTGATCCAGGCGATCGGCGGCCAGCTTCATGGTCGGCCAGTCGGACCGGCTGCCCATGATGATCGCAACCGGGGTTTCGGAAGTCGCCATGTCTGCAAGGCCCCTCGCGGAAAGGCGCCCGTTACAGCACCGGGGCGGCGCCCGCAACCGGACCGGCGCCCGGACAGGCCGCAGAGCGGCGGTTTCCAGCCCCGAGCGCCCTTCTAAGTGGGAGATTCACGCTCTACCATCGGTCAACCGCGCGCCGAGTGAGTCGCGCGCCATCGGAGCCTGACTGCGCCGTGACCGACGTGGCCGAAGACGACCTGACCGCCGAGATCGCGCGGCTCCGCGCCGAACTGGACGCCTGGAAGGCCCGCGCCGCCGCCGCAGAGGCCGCCGCCGACCATGACGTCCTGACCCCGGCGCTCAATCGACGCGGCTTCGTCGCCGCCATGCAGCGGACCATGGCCTATTGCCAACGGCACGACGTGCCGGCGGTGTTGCTGTATCTGGACATGGACGGGTTCAAGGGGGTCAACGACCGGCTGGGCCACGCCGCCGGCGACGCGGCCCTGGTGGCGGTGGCCAAGCTGTTCCTGGCCAATCTGCGTGAATCCGACGCCGTGGGTCGGATGGGCGGCGACGAGTTCGCCCTGTTGATGCTGAACGCCGGGCTGGACGAGGGCCGCGCCAAGGCGCGCCAGCTGTCCGAGGCCATGACCTCCGAAGGTTTCGTCTGGGAGGGCGAACGCGCGCCGTTGGGCGGGTCTTTCGGCGTGCGCGCCTGGGAGGGTCACACCGACCCCGAGGTCTGGCTGACCGAGGCGGACGCCGCCATGTGGGTGCGGAAGAAGGGGCGCTGAAGGCCCCTTCCCCGCCTGTCTTCCTTACAGCGGCAGGCGCAGTTGGACGCCGCCCATATGGCTGTCGGCGTGATCGCCGAACCGGCCGCGATAGCCGATGGTGATCTTGACCGGCCCCACGTCGCCCTCGACCCCGGCCGAGGCCAGGAACTGACCGCCGAACGGATTGTCGATTTCCCGTGACTGAACCTGGGCAGGGTTGTTGTAGATGCCGACGCGGACCGGGTCGGAACTGTCGTCCAGGGCGTCGCGATAGCCGCCCTCGGCGAACAGGTTGAAACCGCCCATCTCGGCCTCGGCGCGCAGGGAGACTTCGCCGGTCAGAGCCTTCACCGTGCGGTCGCCGTACTGGTACTGGGCGGCGACGCCCTGTTCGACATAGCCGTCCACGTCGCTGGAGACATAGGCCAGGGCCGCGCGGGGCGACAGGGCGAAGCCGCCCATGTCGAACCACATCCCGCCTTGCAGGCGCGCGCCGGTGCTGAGAGCGCGGGTCTCGGCCGTGTGGACGATCGGCGCCAGACTGGTGATGCGTTCGATGTCGTCGATATTGTCGCGCGCCACGCCGGCCGCCGCATTGACGAAGACGTCGCCCGAACGCCAGCCGCCATAGACGTCCAGGCCGAAGCTCTCGACGTTGAAGTTCAGACTGCGGCTCTGCACGTCGGTCTTCCTCGCCGTGCCGGCCAGGCCGAAGCGCCAGTTGGCCGAGGGGCCGGCCTCCAGCGCGATACGGGCGCCCCAGCCGTCGCTGGACGAGGAGGTCACGGAACCCCGCGCGTCGGTGTCGACGCTGTCGACCAGGGCCGCCGTCGTCACGGACACGCCAGCTTCCCACGGCGAGCGGCCCGACAGGGCCTGGGCGGCCGCGTCCAGCCCGTCCTCCCGGTGGCGATAGGCCGTCTCGCCCTGCAGCGTCGTCTGAGCGCCCAGGTCGCCGTAGTAGAGGTAGTCGTTGGCCAACTGGGCGATGATCCGATGGCCGGCCGCCGTCGGGTGAACGCCGTCGAAGTAGAAATAGCTGTCGGGATTGCTGCACACCGTCGCCCCGTTGAAGCAGGGCTGGGTGATGTTGGTGATGCCGAAGGCGCCGGGATTGGCGGCCAATGTGTCGCCGACCTTGAACAGGTCCATCAGAATGATGTTGCTGCCGGGGCGAGCGGCGGCGGTGGCGGCGATGCTGGTCTGCAGCGCCGTATTGAAGGTCGAGGCGGAATAGTCCGCCAGGGGCGCGGCGGCCGTGCCCCGGAATTGAGGCGTCAGGCTGAGCTTGGGCAAGTTCGAAACCAGAATGGTCCCCGCGCCTGCGCCGGCCACGGTGTTGACCAGACTGTTGACGTTGGCCGCCGCCGTGGTGACGACGGGGGTCATGGCCGCGACCGGGCTGGACGAGGCGCCGGCGGCCGGCAGGGCCTGGAAGATGTCGTTGGCCCCGCCCAGGACCGTGACCAGGTCGCCCGAACCGAACCGGCCGCCGGCGGCGGTGTAGCGCGACAGCTGGTTCAGCATGCCGAAGGGCACGCCGGTCGAGGCGTCTGTGCGCGAACCGCCGAACGCGTAGTTGATGCTGCCGCTGACGGAGCCGTTGAAGTTGGCGGCGTTGAAGCCCAGCAGTTCGGTCCACACGCGCCCGCTGGAGAATCGGCCCTGGTAATAGGGCGGCGACGGGGGCTGGGTTCCGCCCGAGATCAGATACAGATTGCCGTTGTCGCTGAGGCTGTCGCCGAAGACGACCAGACGGTTGTAGGTCTGGGCCGAGGCCGAACCCGCGAAGGCGCAGGCGGCCAGCGCCAAAGCGGCGACGGCGCCGCCGGTGAGAAAGCGTGACATGGATCCTCCCAAGGCCGTCGTGCATCGCGGCCGTTACGTGGAGGATGCGCCACTTGGCGCAGAGCGCAAGATGCCTCTACGTCAGCCTTCGGAAGAAAAACGCCACCGTGACCCTAATGCAGGGTGCGGAACTTCAGCGTGCCGGGAACGGTGCGCAGGGTGCGAAGGGCCTCGGGGTCGTAGTCGCGGTCCACGTCGGTGATGACATAGCCGGTACGCTCGTCGGTCTTCAGGTGCTGGCCCAGGATGTTAAGGCCGGCCGACGCCAGGGCGCGGTTCAGCTCGGCCAGGACGCCCGGCTGGTTCCGGTGGATGTGCAGGATGCGGTGCGCGCCCGAAACCTCGGCCAGCTGCACGTTCGGCAGGTTTACGCTGAAGGTGGTGTCGCCCCGGTTCAGATAGCCCAGCAGCCGGTCGGCCGCGAACTCGGCGATGGCCTCCTGCGCCTCTTCGGTCGATCCGCCGACGTGGGGGGTCAGGATCATGTTCTTCAGCCCCTGAAGCGGGCTTTCGAACGGGTCTGAGTTGGTGCGCGGCTCTTCGGGGAAGACGTCCACGGCGGCGCCGGCGACACGGCCCGAGCCCAGGGCCTGGGCCAGGGCGCCGACATCGACCACATGACCGCGCGACAGGTTCAGGAACAGAGCCCCTTCCTTCATCTTGGAGAACTGGGCGGCGCCGAAAATGGCGGTGTTCTCCTTGCGACCGTCCACATGCAAAGTGACGACGTCGCTTTCGACCAGAAGGGCGTCCAGCGAACGCATCCGCCGGGCGTTGCCCAGGGCCAGCCGTTCCGACAGATCGTGGAACAGCACGCGCATGCCCAGGTTTTCGGCTAAAACCGACAGCTGGCTGCCGATCGCGCCATAGCCGACGATGCCCAGAGTCTTGCCGCGCAGCTCCCTGGAGCCGGTCGCCGACTTGTTCCATTGACCGACGTGCATGGCCGCCGACTTGTCGACCACGTCGCGCATCAGGACGATCATCAGGCCGACCGCCAGCTCAACCACCGAACGGGTGTTGGAATAGGGCGCATTGAACACCGCCACGCCGTGGTCGGAGGCCGCCTCCAGGTCGATCTGGTTGGTGCCGATGCAGAAGGCGGCGACCGCCATCAGCCGGTCGGCCTCCTCCAGCACCCGGCGCGACACGGTGGTCTTGGAACGGATGCCCAGCACATGGACGCCCTTGATGGCGGCGATCAAGTCGTCCTCGTCCAGCGCGCCCTTCTGCGTCTCGACCGAATAGCCCGCCTCCTCCAGCCGTTCGACGGCGGCCGGGTGGATGTTCTCCAGGAGCAGAATCTTCATGCGACTGCGCGGGAAGGACCAGCGGCCGGCCAGGCCCTCGGCGTGCAGCACCTCGTCCAGGGACGCCGCCTCGGCGTCGGCGACCTTAACGACCCGGTCGCGACGCACAACCTCGGTGAAGGCGTAGAAGACGTCGGCGGCGCCGGCCAGCTTGACCTCGGCGTCGTTCCAGCCGTCGCCGACCATGACGACCCGGCCCGGCAGGTTCAGGCCATGGATCACCGCCGGCTTGCCGTCCGCTTCCGACAGCGGATTGGCGTCGTCCACGCCGACGACGCGGCCCTCGCCGTCATAGGCCAGGTCGTTGCACAGGACATGGTCGGCGGCGACGCCCAGAAGGGCCGCCACCGGCGCGATCACCTCGCGGAAGCCGCCGGACAGGATGAAGACCCGTCCCTTGTTTTGCTGGAAGAAGGCAAGGTTGCGCCGGAAGGAGGGGGTTAGCCGGTTCGGGGCCGTCGCAGCCAAGGCCGAGACATGCTCGCGCGTCAGGGGCAGCAGGGCCAGGCGGCGACGCAGCGCCTCGCCAAAGGCGATCTCTCCGCCCATGGCCTGATCGGTCAGGGCGGCGATCTGGGCGCGGATGGTTTCGGCGTCGGGCGTTCCGGCCAGGGCGATGTCGGCCAAGACTTCCAGGGTCTCGAAATCGACCAGGGTCGAATCGAAGTCGAAGATCAGGGTGGGGCGCGCGCTCATGGCCCGCGTCTTAGCGACCTTCGCAGACGCAGCAAAGCCGGGTTTTCATCAAACCCAGCTTTGCCTTGATCAAACCGTGCCGCCCGCAGAGGTTTTCAGCCCGGCGACGGCAAAAATATTGTCACAGGCGCGCGATGCGGCGGATTTGGCTGTCCGGCCGGCGGCTTTCCAGAACCGCCGCGCCGACCACGGCCGCCAGGGCGGCGACGGCCAGGAGGGCGCCGCCCTCGCGCTGGTGATCGCGGGCGTAGTCCAGGGCGTCGTCGGCGTAACGGCGGGCGGTCTTGCCACCCCGCTTGGCGGCCTTCCTGGTGGTCTTGCGGGCGCTGCGGAACAGATCGTCGGCCCAGTCGCCGGCGCGGCTGCGGGCTTCGTCCGAGAAGTCGGCGGCGCGGTCGCCGAAATCCTCGGCGCGGCTGCGGAAGGCGTCGACGGCGTCATGCAGCCGATCGCGCAGGTCGGCCGTATCCACCCAGCCGCGCGGGTCCATCCGGCTCTTGATGCGCTGATAGCGGGTCGGGCCGGTGCGCTGGCTCAGATACAGCACGGCCGCCGCGCCGAGGACCAGCGCCGCCAGACTGCCCGCCGTGACGCCGGGGTGTTTGCGGATTTCTTCAATCGGATCGATGTCGCGGATCATCGGCTGAACCTTTTCGTCGTGAGGCGTGGTCGGGAGCGGAGCGGCGGCTCCGCTTGTCGGACAAAGAGCGAACCGCGTCGTAATCGGTTCCGCCATTGCGGCGAAGCTTTCGCCCTGCCCTTTCCTACCCCTTACCAAGCGCGATCCGGGCGCCTAAATAGCCGCGATCCCGAAATGACGAACGCCAAGGACCCCGCCGTGACCGATCACGCGCCCGCTTCTCCGATTTCCGACGATCTGGCCGCCGCCTTCCAGATCGACGGCTGGCCCGTGCGCGGTCGCCTGGTGCGACTGGGCGGCGCCATCGACACGATCCTGGCGGCGCATGCCTATCCCGAACCGGTCGCCGCCCTGCTGGGCGAAGCCTGCGCCCTGGCGGCCCTGATCGGCTCCAGCCTGAAGTTCGACGGCCGCCTGTTGGTCCAGGCCCAGGGCGACGGGCCGGTGCGCTATGTCGTGGCCGACTATGGCACGGACGGGACGCTGCGCGGCTATTGCCGTTATGACGAAGCCGAGGTGGCCGAGGCGTCCAAGGGCTTCGCCCGTCCCGGCGCCCAGACGCTGCTGGGCAAGGGCGTCTTCGTGATGACCCTGGATCGCGGCCCGGACTTCGAACGGACGCAAGGGATCACCCCGATCGAGGGCGAGAGCCTGTCGTTGTGCGCCGAACACTATTTCCAGCAGTCCGAACAGGTGCCGACCAAGGTGCGTCTGGCCGTAGGCCAGGTTCAGACCGAGGCCGGCGCCCAGTGGCGGGCCGGCGGGGCGATGATCCAGCTCATCGCCGGCGACGCCGCGCGCGGGTCGACCGAGGAGGTGTGGGACCGCACCCGCGCCCTGTTCGGCACCCTGGCTGACGACGAACTGGTCGACCCGATGATCTCGCCCGAGACCCTGCTGTTCCGTCTGTTCCACGAGGACGGCGTGCGGCTGGAAGGCGCCAAGGCCCTGACCGCCGTCTGCCGCTGTTCCAAGGACCGGATCGCCGGCATGCTGGCCTCGTTCGATCCGGCCGAACGCGCGGACATGGTCGAGGACGACGGCAAGATTCACGTCACCTGCGAATACTGCGCAAAGGTCTATGAACTGACGCCCGACGACGTGGTGACGCAGCAGATCTGAATGCGAAAAAGGGCGGCTCTCGTGAGCCGCCCTTTCTTTTGCCCTGGCCTTCGCCTCAGCCTTCCAGATCCAGCGAATAGCCTGCCGAGCGGACGGTGCGGATGGGGTTGGCGCTGTCGTCGCCGATGGACAGGGCCTTGCGCAGGCGACCGACGTGGACGTCCACGGTGCGGGCCTCGACATAGACGTCAGAACCCCAGACGGCGTCCAGCAACTGCTCGCGGCTGAACACCCGCCCCGGGTGCTGCATGAAATGGTCCAGCAGGCGGAACTCGGTCGGCCCCAGATGGACCTCCTTGCCGTTGCGCCTCACGCGGTGAGAGACGCGGTCCACGACGATGTCGCCGTGGTTCAGGCGGTCGTCGGCAAGGCCCGGACGGATGCGGCGCAGCACCGCGCGGATGCGGGCGATCAGCTCGACCATCGAGAACGGCTTGGTCAGATAGTCGTCGGCGCCGGTGTCCAGGCCGCGGACGCGGTCGCTTTCCTCGCCCCGCGCCGTCAACATGATGACCGGCAGGTTGCGCGTCTCGGCCTTGCCCCGGATGCGGCGGCAGACCTCGATGCCCGACAGCTTGGGCAGCATCCAGTCCAGCAGGACCAGATCGGGCTGGCGCTCGTCGATCTGGAGCATGCCCTCTTCGCCGTCGGCGGCGACAACGACGTCGTAGCCTTCCTTTTCCAGATTGTACTGAAGAAGGGTCGCCAGCGCGTCCTCGTCTTCCATCACAAGGATATAGGGCTGCACGTCGGGTCTCCGCTTCGGGTCAGTGCGTCTGAAGATTCGGCGTCGGATCGGAATCCTCGGCCGTAGGCTGGGCGCGCGGGCGTTCGCCCACGATCTCGTCGCCCGTGATCTCGTAGTGGACGGTCTCGGCGATGTTGGTCGCGTGGTCCCCGATCCGTTCCAGGTTCTTGGCCATGAACAGCAGATGGGTGCATGCGCCGATCATGCGCGGGTCGCCCATCATGTAGGTCAGCAGTTCGCGGAACAGGGCGTTGTAATGCTCGTCCACCTCGTCGTCCGTCTGCCAGACGGCGACGGCGCGATCGACCTCCGACGCCGTATAGGCGTCCAGCACGTCCCGCAGGCGAGTGGAGACCAGCTTGCCCATACGCTCGATGGAGCGCGTCAGGGGCTGCATCGGCTCGCTCTCGGCCAGAATCAGGGCGCGCTTGGCGATGTTCTTGGCCAGGTCGCCGGTGCGTTCCAGATCGGTGGCGATCTTCATGGCGCCCAGGGTGCGGCGCAGGTCGCTGGCGACCGGCTGGCGCAGGGCGATCAGGCGGATGGCCTTCTTCTCGATATCGCGATGCAGCGCGTCCAGCTTCAGATCGCGCTCCACCACCGCGCGCGCCAGGGCGATGTCGCGGCGGGCGACGGAATCGACGGCGTCGGCGACCTGGGCCTCGGCCAGGCCGCCCATGCGGGCGACTTCGGCCGTGATCTGGTTCAGCTCGTCGCCATAGGCCTTGACCGTGTGCTGGTTCATTAGCCGAAGCGTCCTGTGATGTAGTCCAGGGTGCGCCGCTCACGCGGGTTCTGGAAGATGTCCTCGGTGTCGCCCGTCTCGATCAGGCGACCCATGTGGAAGAAGGCGGTGCGTTGCGACACGCGCGCGGCCTGGGCCATGGAGTGGGTGACGATGACGATGCAGAACCGCTCGCGCAGTTCGTCGATCAGTTCCTCGATCCGCGCCGTGGCGATGGGGTCCAGGGCCGAGCACGGCTCGTCCATCAGGATGACTTCCGGGTTCACGGCGATGGCGCGGGCGATGACCAGACGCTGCTGCTGACCGCCCGACAGGCCCATGGCGGACTGGCCCAGGCGGTCGGCGACCTCTTCCCACAGGCCGGCGCGCTTCAGGGCGCTTTCGACCACGCCGTCCATCTCGGACTTGGACGAGACCAGGCCGTGAATCTTGGGGCCGTAGGCGACGTTCTCGTAGATCGACTTGGGAAAGGGGTTCGGGCGCTGGAACACCATGCCGACGCGGGCGCGCAACAGCACCGGGTCGATGGAGCGGTCGTTGATGTCCTCGTCATCCATCGCGATCCGGCCGGTGACGCGGGCGCCGGCGATGGTGTCGTTCATGCGATTCATGGTCCGCAGGAAGGTCGACTTGCCGCAGCCCGACGGGCCGATGAAGGCCGTGACCGTCTTGTCCGGAATGTCCAGCGAGACGTCGTAGAGCGCCTGTTTGTCGCCATAGAAGACCGAGACGTCGCGAGCGGCGATCTTGATCGGTCCCACCGGCGGGGTGTCCACCACCGTCGGGCCGTTCGCGGGGACGGCGTCTTCCAGACGGGGTTCGCGCGCAGGCGCGCCGGCGGCCTGGGGCAGGACCTGGCCGCCCATGCGCGGGGCCTGGGTCGGATCGGCGGAGCCGGCGCCCGACTGTTCGTCGGCAGAACGGAAGATACGGAATTTCATTCTCTTACCACCGACGCTCGAAGCGCCGCCTCAGGATGATGGCCGCCGCGTTCATGATGATCATGAAGACCAGAAGGACGATGATCGCCGCGGCGGTGCGTTCGTGGAACGCCCGCTCCGAGGCGTTCTCCCAGATGTAGATGAGCGAGGGCAGCGCGCCGACCGGCTGGTCGATCGCGTGCGGCACGCCCGGCACGAAGCTGACCATGCCGATCAGCAACAGCGGCGCGGTCTCGCCCAGGGCGTGAGCCATGGAGATGATGGCGCCCGTCATGACGCCGGGCATGGCCAGCGGCAGGACATGGCTGAACACCGTCTGGGTCTTGGACGCGCCCATGGCCAGGGCGGCCTCTCGGATCGAGGGCGGCACCGCCTTCAGCGACGAGCGCGTGGCGATGACCAGGGTGGGCAGAGCCATCAGGGCCAGGACCAGACCGCCGACGATGGGGCTGGCGCGCGGCAGGTGCATCCAGTTGATGAACAGGGCCAGCCCCAGGAGGCCGTAGACGATGGACGGCACGGCGGCCAGGTTGTTGATGTTGACCTCGATGATGTCGGTCAGCTTGTTCTTGGGCGCGAACTCTTCCAGCCAGATGGCCGCGCCGACGCCCAGTGGAATGGCGATCAGGGCCGTCACCAGCAACATCAGGGCCGAACCGACCACGGCGCCCAGGACGCCCGCCATCTCGGGCTGGGTGGAATCGCCCTTGGTGAACAGGGTGGTGTTGAAGTGGGCGCCGATCACCCCCTCGGCCTTCATACGCTCCAGCCAGGCGATCTGCTGGTCGGTCAGCCGTCGTTGGTCCTCGGGCGTCGCCTTGGAGATCTCGCCCTTCAGGAACAGGTCCGCATCGTCCGACAGGGGCACGGCGAGCGGCACGGTCTGGCCGATGACGTCCGACCGCTTGGCCACCAGGGCGGCGGCCGTGAACTTCAGCTCGGACGAAAACAGTCGCTTCATCTGGGCGGCCTTGGTCCCGGCCGCGTCGTCGGCGATTCCCCAGCGGGCCAGCTCCTGCTCGGCGGCCAGCTGCTCGAAGTTGGAGCCTTGCGGATAGGCGCGATCGATCCGCGCCGGGTCCATATAGACCGGGATGGTCACGGTGTGGGCGTAGAAGGCGGTGTGTCCCTGCTCCACGATGCGGATCAGGAGGATGGCCAGGAAGACCATGGCCGCGCCGATGGCTAGGCGGCCGTACCATTTGAACCGGGTCTCGCGCGCATGACGGCGTTTCAGCCCCGCGCGCAGTCGGGCCAGACGGTCGGTGTCCGCCGCGCCGCCAGTGATCTGATCGGGGGTCGCGTCAGTCATATTGTTCCCGATAGGTCTGGACGATCCGATGGGCGACGATGTTCAGCATCAGCGTCACCAGGAACAGGGTCAGGCCCAGGCCGAAGGCGGACAGGGTCTTGGCGCTGTTGAACTCCTGGTCGCCGGTCAGGAGGGTCACGATCTGCACCGTGACGGTCGTGACCGTATCCAGCGGATTGAAGGTCAGGTTGGCGGCCAGGCCCGCAGCCATGGTCACGATCATGGTTTCCCCGATGGCGCGCGACATGGCCAGCAGCAACGCCCCGGCGATGCCCGGCAGGGCGGCCGGCAGCAGCACGCGCTTGACCGTCTCGGACTTGGTGGCGCCCATGGCCGAGGAGCCGTCGCGCAGCGACTGGGGCACGGCGTTGAGAATGTCATCCGAAAGGGAAGACACGAACGGGATCAGCATGATGCCCATCACCGCCCCGGCGGTCAGGGCCATCTGGTTCTGCACCAGGGCCAGATACTGCCCCAGGCCGTCCAGCGGCCCGCCGATCAGGAACAGGCCGATCTCGTTGAAGAAGACCCGCAGGAACGGTCCCACGGTCAGGGCGGCGAAGAAGCCGTAGACCACGGTCGGCACCCCGGCCAGAATCTCCAGCAGGGGCTTGACCACCGCGCGCATGCCCCGCCCGGCGTACTCAGACAAATAGATGGCCGACAGCAGGCCGATGGGCGCCGCCACGCACATGGCGATCACCATGATCAGCAGGGTGCCGGCGAACAGGGGCACGGCCCCGAATGCGCCGGTCGAACCGACCTGGTCGGCGCGGATGGCGATCTGCGGGCTCCACTGCGTGCCGAACAGGAAGTCGAAGACCGGCACCTTCTGGAAGAACCGGAAGGAGTCGAAGGCCAGGGAGGCGATGATGCCGACGGTGGTCAGGACGGCGATGGCCGAACAGACGAACAGGGCGCCGTAGATCCAGCCTTCGACACGATTGCGGGCGCGTGTCCTGGGCTTGATCTGGCTCATGGCGAACAGGCCGCCCAGGATCGCGGCCAGAATCGCGGCGATGGCCCCGCCCCACTCCAGGGTGCGCTCGATCCGCACCATGCGACGCGCCTCGACCGGCAGTTGCTCGGCCAGGGGGCGTTCCCATATCTGCAAGGCCTGCTCTCCGCGACCGACCCGGTGGGCGTCGGCGAAGAAGGCGTCGCGGCGGAAGGGATCAAGAGCGGACACCGCCGGCGGCGTGTCCACAGCGGTCAGTCGGCGTTCCAGCGGCGCCGAGAACACCGACGCCAGCACCAGCACCAGCAAGGCCGGCGCGGCGACCCAGATCAGGGCGTAGGCGCCATGCTGGCCGGGACGAGAGTGCGGCTTGGCGCCCACCGAACGCCGGCGCGCCAGGGCGCGACCGCCCAGATAGGCGGCGACGCCGAGGGCGGCGAGGATCAGCAGAAGAATCCAGATCATCCGGGGTCCGAGAGCGGCTGGCGCGAATCGACGACGGGTCCGGATCACCGGGTTCCCATCGTGGCGCGACTACTGCCCGCGAATGGTCAGCGGATTAAGACGGCTGGATGACAGTTCGGTGACGCCGACGGCCGGCCCGCGCACGCCGCCTCACGACGCCGAACGCATCTCCCGCCGCTCCACCACCATCGGGAACCAGGCCGTGAAGGCGGCGCCCAGGCCGGGCGCGCTTTCGACGATCAGACCGCCCTGGTGGCGATTGACGATATGTTTGACGATGGCGAGGCCCAGACCGGTTCCCTGCCGTTCTCCGCTCTTCTGGCCTTCGACACGATAGAAGCGTTCGGTCAGCCGCGGCAGATGCTCGCGCGCCATGCCCGGCCCGTGGTCGCGCACGGTGACGGCGGCGTAGAGGACGTCCGAGGCTCGGTCCGGCGTCACCAGGGGCAGGCGAGTCGCGCCGGTCAGACGCGGAGCCCAGGCCTCGTCGAACGACAGGTCCGAACGCACCGAAATCTCCACCGTCCCGCCCGGCTGGGAATATTTGACGGCGTTGTCGAGCAAATTCTGGACGACCTGAAGAATTTCGTCCCGGTCGCCGCTGATCGAAGCCCGCGCCTCGCCCCGATCCAGATCGACGGCGACTCCTTTTTCCTGGGTCAGGACGCTGACGGCGTCGACGACGTCCGAAGCGGCGCGGTCCAGGTCCACCCGCCCCGATGGCGGGATGTGTTCGTTCAGCTCGATCCGGCTCAGCGACAGCAGGTCTGCGACCAGCCGCCCCATCCGGTCCGCCTGGGCGGCCATGATGTCGAGAAAGCGGTCGCGGGCCACCACGTCCTCGCGCGCGTGGCCCTTCAAGGTCTCGATGAAGCCGCTGAGCGACGCCAGGGGCGTGCGCAGTTCATGGCTGGCGTTGGCCAGGAAATCGACGCGCATCATCTCGATTCGGCGGGCGTCCGTTTCGTCGCGCAGGACGACCAGGGCCAGGTTTTGGCCTTGGGGAACTTCACTTGATCCGCTGGGCAAGGGGCGCGTCCAGGCCCGCCACCGCCGGTCCCGCTGTCCGCCCGTCGTATAGTCCGTGGTTCGCGCCACGCCGCCGAACAGCGCCTCGTCGACCGCTTCCAGTACGCCGGGCTCGCGGATGACCTGGACCAGCAGGGCGCCCTGGCGCTGGATGCGCAGAAGGTCGCGCGCGGCGGCGTTGGCAATGACGATGCGACGTCCCGCGATGTCGTCGGGTTCGCCGCCGCTGACGACCAGCAGCGGATCCTCGATGGTCTCGAACACCCGATCCAATAAATCCACGGCCTCGCCGTCCGGCTCGCCTTCGGCCGGAACCCCCGCGACGGGCGCCGAAGCCGCACCGGACCGCGCCGGGGCGTTCAACAGCCAGGCGGACGCGCCGACCACGACGGCGCCGCCCAACAACCAGTTCGCGAGATCCGGATGAACGAAGGCCAGCGCCACCAGAACGGCGATCGCGACGCCGACGCTGGCGCCCACGGTCCAGAAGCGCGACGTCGAGATCGGCGCGACCGGCGATGGCGAAACTTCATAGGGCATGGCCTGGCGACGACCTGAAAGCACGAGAGCGAAAGGCGATCCTTGCACGAATTCTGTGACGGCGCGCCGACAACCGGCCGTACCGGAAGCTTCGCCGCACCTTTTCTTTAGAAGTTTCTGTCAGGGTCGTCGTCGAAGGAAGGGTGGCTGTGGACCGCATCATCGTTTGCATCGCACACGACCACGACTGGCGGATAACGCTGGTCGCCGCCGCGATCTGCGTGCTGGGACTGGTCATCGCCTTGCCCTTCGTCGAGCGCGCCCGCGCGACGAAGGGCGCGTTGCGCGTCAGGCTGGCCATGGTCGGCGTGCTGGTCGGCGCCCTGTCCGTCTGGTCCACGCATTACGTCGCCATGCAGGGCTTCGTCGCGGATACGCCCATCACCTACGATCTGCCGTTGACCCTGGCGTCGATGGCGGCGGCGCTGGCGATGGCAGCGCTGGCCGTATTCGCCGCGCTGGCGGGCGACGGCCGTCTTTGGCGAGCCATGGGGACCGTCGTCGCCGTATCGGGTGTCGGCGCGATGCACTATCTGGGCATGGCCGCCATCCAGGCGCCGGCGCGGCTGAGCTGGGATCCGGCGCTGGTCGCGGCCTCCCTGCTCGGGGCCCTGGCCATCGGCGGCGCGACTGCGCTTCTGTATCGTCCCGACGCCTCCGGGCGGTTCGGCCTCCTGCGGCTGACGGCCTTGGCGGGCGGCGGCGCGCTCTGCGTCGTCTTTCTGCATTTCACCGGCATGGCGGCGATCACCGTCACGCCCGATCCGTCTCAGGTCTACGCCGCCGGCGTGTCGAACGACGCCATGCAGACGGTGATCGCCGCCGTGGTGCTGACCATCGGCGGCGTGGCGGGACTGCTGGCCTTCATGGCCTATGTCTCGCGCGCCAACGCCTTGAGCCGCATCCGCGAGGCCGTCGACGCCATGCCGGGCGGGCTGGGCTTCTACGACGCCGACGACCGGCTGGTGCTGTGGAACACGCGCTACGCCGAGGTGAACCCGGAGATCGAGGCCCATCTGTCGGTCGGCATGCCGTATCGCGACGCCCTGAAGATCGGTCTGGATCAAGGTCGCTATCAGAACGCCCTCGGTCGCGAGAAGGAATGGCTGGCCGAGCGCATGGAAGCGCACCGCCAGCTGTCGTCGGACAGCGAACAGCCGGTCGCCGGCGACCGCTGGCTGCGCATGCAGAGCCGCCGCACGACCGAGGGCGGCACTGTCACGATCTGCAACGACATCACCGAGCTGAAGCGCGACGCACAGGCCCTGGCCGAGGCGCGCGACGCCGCCCACGCGGCCAGCATCGCCAAGAGCCAGTTCCTGGCCAATATGAGCCATGAGATCCGCACGCCCTTGAACGGCGTGATCGGTCTGTCGCAGGCGTTGGCGAAGACGGACCTGTCGGGCGAACAGCGCGAAATGCTGGACCTGATGCAGGCGTCCGGGCTCACGCTTCAGACCCTGCTCAGCGACATCCTGGATCTGGCGCGGGTCGAATCGGGCAAACTGGAACTGACCGAGGACGCCTTCGAACTGGCCGGCGCCGTCCGCGAGGCCGCCCAGCTTTACGCCGAGAACGCCCGCGACAAGCACCTGGGATTCCATATCGACATCGACCTGGACGACGGGATGTGGATCCGCGGCGACGTGGTCCGGCTGAAGCAGATCCTGACCAACCTGATCTCCAACGCCGTGAAATTCACCAGCCGGGGCTTCGTCGGCCTGACCGTCCAGCGCAGCCTGGACCAGGACGGATCTCCGTGGCTGCAGTTCACCGTCGAGGACACAGGCATCGGCTTCGACGCCGCGACGCGCAATCGACTGTTCAGCCGATTCGAACAGGCGGATGGCGGCATCACCCGCAAGTTCGGCGGGTCGGGCCTGGGCTTGTCGATCTGCCGCCAGCTGGCAGACATGATGGGCGGACGATTGGATTGCGAGAGCGAGCCGGGCTGCGGCGCGGCCTTCATCCTGACCCTGCCGCTGGCCCAATGCGAGGCGCCGACCCGGAACGAGCCCGTCGCCCGGCCGCAGTCCACGCCTGAGGACCAGCGCGCCCTGAGGGTGCTGGTGGCGGACGACCATCCGACCAATCGGCGCGTCATCGAACTGATTCTGGCCCAGACGCCGGTGCAGGTCGTGGTCGTCGACGACGGCGCACAGGCCCTGGAGGCCTTCCGGACGCAGGCCTTCGATCTTGTGCTGATGGACATGCAGATGCCCGTCATGGACGGCCTGACCGCGACCCAGGAAATCCGCCTGCACGAGACGGCGATGGGCGCGACGCGCACGCCGATCGTCATGTTGACCGCCAACGCCATGCCGGAACATATCGCAGCCGGTCGAGCCGCCGGCGCCGACCGCCACCTGGCCAAGCCGTTCAATGCGTCAGAGCTGCTGGCGATCGTCGCCGACCCCTGCGCCATGCTGCGAGAAGAGGTTCAGGCGGCCTAAGGCGCCATAGGCGGTTGCGCCTTCGGTTCGATGCGTGTAATAGCCCGCGCTCTTGAATTCGAGGGTTCATGACCCCCGCCGCGCGGGCCCTGGGTTGGCGCGGTGTTTCCGTTGTTGTTGAGGCGAGCCAGATGGCCGAGATCATTCTGAACGTGGACGTCCGCGATGGCGTCGGCACCGGCAGCGCCCGCGCTGCGCGTCGCGGCGGTTTCGTGCCGGGCGTCCTGTACGGCGGCGACAAGGCCCCCGTCGCCATTTCGGTGAACGAGAAGGACTTCCGCAAGTCGCTCTACACCGGCAAGCTGCTGGGCCACCTGGTGACGCTGAAGTACGGCGAAGAGACCCAGCCGGTCATCGCCAAGGACGTGCAGTTCGACCCGGTGTCGGACCGTCCCATGCACTTCGACCTGATGCGCGTCGACGAGAAGGCCGCGATCAAGATCGAGGTTCCGGTCCACTTCAAGAACGCCGACGAAGCCCCCTTCGCCCGTCAGGGCGGCTCGCTGGAAGTGGTGCGCCACGTCGTCGAGATCTCGGTCCGCGCCGACCAGATCCCCGAAGAACTGATCGTCGACCTGACCAAGGCCCAGATGGGCGACACCATCCGCATCTCGGACATCAACCTGCCCAAGGGCGCCGAGCCGACCATCAGCGACCGCGACTTCGTGATCGCCACGATCAAGATTTCCTCGGCCGCCCTGTCGGAAGCCGCCGACGAGGCCGCCCAGGCCGAAGCCGCCACCGAAGAGTAAACGTCGCCTCGGCGACGAAGGTCAGGCCCCGCCGGTTCGCCCGGCGGGGCTTTTCTTTGCCCGTTGCGCGCGGCATGAGGACGCCATGATCATCATCGCTGGGCTCGGCAATCCGGGCGCGAAATACGAGAAGAACCGCCACAACATCGGCTTCATGGCGGCCGACGAGATCGCTCGTCGCTGGCGTTTCGGCCCCGAGCGCGCCAAGTTCCAGTCCATCGTCTCCGAAGGCGAGGTCGAGGGGACCAAGGTCCTGCTGATGAAGCCCCAGACCTATATGAACGAAAGCGGCCGCGCGGTGGGCGAGGCGGCGCGCTTCTACAAGATCAAACCCGGCGAGATCATCGTCTTCCACGACGAGATCGACCTGGCGCCCGGCCGCTTCCGCATGAAGACGGGCGGCGGGGCGGCAGGCCAGAACGGCGTGCGCAGCCTGATCAGCCATCTGGGCGCGGACTTCCGCCGCGCCCGCATGGGCGTGGGCCATCCCGGCGAAAGCCATCTGGTCATGCCGCATGTCCTGGGCGACTTCCACAAGGCCGAACAGCCCTGGCTGAACGCCCTGCTGCAAGCCTGCGCCGACGCCCTGCCCTTCGCCGTCGCGGGCGAGGACGAGCGCTATCAGGGCGAAGTCATGCGCCTGGCCCCCGCCCCCAAATTCAGCCCCCGCCAGGCGGCGCGCGGCGGATAGACCTCAGTCGGTCGTCCGCCAAGACATGCGCAGCACGGTTTCGCGCCCGGGCGGCACAGACACGGTCCAGACCGGTTGGCCCGTGTCGTCGATCCGACTGCGGACCGACTGGTTCAGGATGCGGAAACCGCGCGCGCCGGCATCGTCGGCGACCAGTTCGACCGTCACGGGTTCGGCGCGGTCGTTGGAGACGACGGTCTCCAGATCGAACCGGGTCGTCTTGACCCCGTTCGTCAGGCTCTTCGTGCGGTTCACGATCCGCGTCGTCACACCCACGTCCGGCGATTCGCCGAAGTTCAGCCGCACCGGCAGACCGATTCCCTTGTCTTCGAACCGATCCTGACCGGCCAGCAGGACGCCGCCTGAGCCGTCAGGCTGCATAACCGCCACGGACCCGCCCGGCAGAGGCACGCCCAGGCCCGCGCCACGCTCGTTGCGCAGCTTCAGAACGATCTCGGCGGGGCGTCGTTCGTCGTCGTCCGAAGGCAGGCCGGCGCGATAGACCCGCTCATAGGCGACGCCCTCGGTCTCCAGAAAGCGGACCTGCTTCGTCTGGCGCGCCGCGACGGTGGTCGGCTCTGGCAGGGTGTAGATCTTGTAGTCGCCCAGTTCGCCCTGAGTGGCGACCCGGCGCGTGACGCGGCTGCCGGTGACGACGATTTCCTCGACCGCCACGGGCGGCGCGCCATATTCGACCCGATCCTCCTTGAAGGTCGCAGCCATATAGGCGTTGCCGAAGCCGCCCTCGCCCGATCCAGCCGTCGTCGTGCCCTGCGGCCAGCATCCCGGCTGCGGGTAACGCACGACCGGGTCGACCGGAACCGTGCCGGCGTCCTTGCGCAGGGTTCCCGCCACCACCTGCACCGGTGCGTCTGGAAAGCCCGTCCCGCCGAAATTGGCCAGCGTCACCCATCCGGTCAGGTCCAGCGTCCGGCCGTCCGGATTCAGCCGCGCCACATAGTCCGCCGACCACTGAAGCCCGGTCGCCAGATAGGCCAGGGTGACGACGTATCGGCCCGCCGTCGGCGCGCGCGTCCGCACCGACAGGACCGGCTGGTCGCCCAAACCCTCGGGCACGCGGTCGAACACCACCCGTTCGGTCAGGCCGGAACAGTCCAGGGCCTCGAACCGGCCGTCGATCTCCAGCACCGTGCCCTGCGCGCCCGCGCGGATCACGGCGGCCTTTTCCACCTGGCGGCCTGTGACAGGGTCGGTGCGGACCACCCGCACGGTCTCGCCCACCGACTTCTCGATCAGGCTGGCGGGCGACAACAGGTCGAAGTCCACGTTCCGTTCGACCACCTCGGCGGGCAGGCCTTCCAGCACGGCGGACTGCGGCACGACGCCGGTGGCCAGGCCCCGAAAGCGGATCACGCCCTCGCCCGCCGGCAGATCAACGGTGCGGGTTTCGACGATCAGGGCCAGGCCTTCGCGGTCCAGGCCGCCCCCGCCGTTGCGCGACCGTTCAATCAGCGCGACGGTGTCGACCGGACGGTCGCGATAGATGACCACGGCGGCGGCGTCCGGGCGCTCGGAAACGCTCTCCGCCTGGGCCCAGGCCGTGTCGAAAACGGCGTTCGCGCCCAGTAGGCTGAGCGCCGCGATCAGGGCGAACCGGCGCGCCATGGGATCAGCCGCCCGTCGTGATGGTCGCCGTCAGCTTGGTCTCGCCGTTCGCCGGGACCGGGACCGACCACGTCAGGGTCCGGGCGTCACGCATCTGGCCCTCGATGCTCTGATCCGCCACCTCGGTGTCGCGGCCCAGCCCACGCTGACGCACCTCGACCGTGACCGGCTGAGGGCGGGCGTTGCGGACCGTGTATTCCATGACGTAGCGAGTGCGGAAATAGTCGCGCCAGCGCCCGGACACCCGCTCGGCCGACACCACGCGCGGCTGGACGGTGACGTCGAACGCCTCGCCGGTCGTGACCACGATCTCGGACCCGGCGGGCGAATGGTCGATCTGGCTCTCGCCGATGAAGCGCGGCTCGCCGTTGGAATCCTTCACATAGACCCGCATGACCCCTGCCGGCAGGGCGCGGTCGGCGCCGCCCGAGCCGTTGCGGAAGAGGACGCCCACGTCGGCGGCCGACGGCTCCTCGGCCGTGGCGAAGCCCTGGACCTCGTAGAGATAGCGTTTGGTCGCCGGCACGCCCGCGGCGTCCAACAGGCCGACCTGCTTGGTCTGGTTGTTGGCGACGGTCACGGCCTCGGCCAAGGGATAGACATAGACATCGGCCAGCGCGCCCTGCCCGCCCGTCGCCGTGCCGTTGCCGCGCACGCCGCCGCGCGGCGGCGTCGGCATGGGTCGGCGATAGGGGTCGTAGCCGCCTGCGTTGATCAGATTGACGTCCCCCGCCACCACCCGCGTCTGGGCGTTGGAAAAGGTGGCGCCCGAGTTGTTGGTGATCGTGACCCAGCCGGTCAGGTCCAGCTTGCCCGCCGCCTCGTCGAACTGGGCGACATAGTCCGCCTTCCACTGCAGGCCGCTGGTCAGATAGCGCAGGGTCGTCTCGCGGCGGCCGCCGCCCTCGGCGTCCAGGGTGACGCTGAGCGTGGGGCGCGGGCGCAGGTTCTGAGGCACGCGGTCGAAGATCACGCGCGTCGGCACGCCGTCGTCGCGCAACACCTCGATACGGTTCCCGATTTGCAGGACGACGCCCTGGTTGGCCGCCAGGACTCGCGCCCGTTCGGTTGTCTCGGCGCCCGAGCCGGGATTGACGCGCACGACGCCGATCTCGCCGCCGACGGCGCTCTCCATCAGCTTGGCGGGCGTCAGCAGGTCGTAGTCGAAATTCTGTTCCACCACCGATAGACCGCGTCCCGTCAGTCCAACCGTCTCGGGGCGGATGCTGGCTGAAACGCCGGGGAACTCCTGCCGCGACCGACCGGCGGGGATGGTCAGGTTGCGCACATCCTCCACCAGGGCGACGTTCTGATTATAGACGGTCAGGGACACGCGATCGGGACCGCCCGGCCCCTCCTCCACCTGTTGTGCTGCGGCCGGGGCGGCCAACAGCAAGGCGACGGCGAACGGTCCAATGGCGCGGATCATGAATCCCTCGATCGTTGTGACGTGACACGCTCGCATGCGCCCCCCCGTCTGTCGAGGCGCGGACCGTCTGGTCAAGCGCTTGGGAACGCTCTAGAGCCGGGGCGTGACCCGTTCCCAGGCCGACAATTGGTCGATCTCGACATCGCTCGCCTTCCTGGCGGCGGTGTTCGCGCTGATGCTTGGAACGCTCTTGCCGTTCGCGGCGCTGGCGGCGGTCCAGCCGGGTCAGCCGCTGGTGATCTGTTCGGCCGAAGGACCGCAGACGATCCAGTCGGGCGGCATGGACGGGCCGGTCAACAAGCATGTGGGGGCCAAGTGCGCTGCCTGCGTCATGCCCCTGGCCGGCGCCCTGCCCGCCCCGCCCGCGCCCGAACCCGCGCCGGTGATCCGCACCACCCAGCGGATCGCCTACACGCCCTTCCGCGTCAGCGCACCGCCGCCCGCCCGCGCCCCGCCGCGCCCGCCGTCCACCGCCCCGCCCCACGCCTGAAACCAGACCCGAAACCCGCGCAGGCCTCGCACGCCCGCGCGTCCTTTCCCGTTTCCGATTTCAGGACATCCATGTCTTTCAAGACCGCTGCGGCGCCGTGCGCGCTGCTGCTGGCCGCCACGGCCAGCCCCGCCTTCGCCCTTGTCCAGCAGCAGGCCGCCGAGCCGGCGCTTCTGGACAGCGTCATCGTCACCGCGCGTCGCAACGCCGAAGACCCGCCGGTCGTCGCCGACGCCCGTCAGCGCCTGTCGCGCACGCCCGGCGCCGTGGCGGTGATCTCAGCCGAGTCCTACGCCGACCGTTACGCCGCAAACCTGGCCGATGTGCTGCGCGACGCCCCCGGCGTCTATGCCCAGAAGAAGTGGGGCGGCGACATCCGCCTGTCGATCCGTGGTTCGGGCATCGGCAATTCGGTGCACAATCGCGGCGTCCTGCTGGCTCAGGACGGCGTGCCGTTCAACGAGGCCGACGGCTTCGGCGATTTCCAGCTGATCGACCCGCTGATCGCCCGCTACACCGAGGTCTACAAAGGCGGCAACGCCCTGCGCTTCGGCGGCTCCCTGCTGGGCGGGGCCGTCAACCTGGTCACGCCGACGGGACACACGGCCTCGTCCAGCTTGAACCTGCGTCTGGACGGCGGCTCCTATGGAACCGTGCGCGCCCATGCCGAGGTCGCGGGCGTTCGCGGCGACTGGGACGGTTTCGCCGCCGTCACGGGCCAGAGCGTCGACGGCTGGCGTCAGCAAAGCGAAGGCAAGGCGCTGAATCTGTCGGGCAACGTCGGGCGCAGTTTCGGCCAGGATCGCGAAGTCCGCCTCTTGGCGTCCTGGGGCGATATCCATCAGGAAATTCCGGGCAGCGTAGGTCTGTCAGACGCCCTGACAAATCCCGAGGTGGCCAATCCCGCCAATATCGCTCTCAACTATCAGCGCAACATGCGGTCGCTTCGCACGACTTTGCAGACCCGCTGGAGGCTGGACGACGCGACGGTGTTCGAGGGCGCCGTCTATGGGACGTGGAAAGACCTGGACCATCCCATCTTCCAGGTCATCGACCAGCAGAGCCGCAACTACGGCGCCTTCGGTCGGTTCGACTGGCAGGGCCGGATCGGCGGCCTGCGCGCCGACGCCTTCTACGGCGCCTGGTATCGCCAGGGCGACCTGGACGCCAAACAGTGGGTGAACATCGGCGGCCAGCACGGCGACCTTCGCGCCCGCAGTTTCCAGAACGCCAAGGGGCTGGATGTCTTCGGCGAGGGGCGGTTGTTCGTCACCGATCGAATGGCCCTGGTCGCGGGTGGAACCTGGGGCCGGGCCGAGCGGGACTATCAGAGCTATGTCGTCCCTGGCGTCAACGGCACGCTCGACCTGAACATCGACAAGAGCTTCGACTGGTTCGCCCCGCGCGCCGGCCTGTTGTGGGAGAGCGAGGACGGCGCCCAGGTCTTCGCCAATGTCACCCGCTCGGTCGAACCGCCGAACTTCTCTGCCTTGTCGCCGACGGCGGACGGCTATCAGCCGCTGGTCCCGCAAGAGGCCGTCACCTGGGAGGTCGGTTCACGCGGCCGCCGCGGAGCCCTGACGTGGGACGTGACCGCCTATCGCGCCGATCTGAAACATGAGCTGTTGAACTTCCTCCCCGCCCTTACAGGGCTTCCCGCCACCTTCAACGCGGGCCCGACGATCCACCAGGGGATCGAGGCGGGGCTGGATTGGAGGATCGCGCCGCAATTGCGGCTGCGCCAGACCTACGCCTTCTCCGACTTCCATTTCGACGGCGACAAGGTCTATGGCGACGGCCGTCTGCCGGTCGTGCCGCCGCACCTGTATCGCGCGGAGCTTCGTTACGATGATCCGGCGGGCTGGTTCGTGGCGCCCAGCGTGGAATGGTCGATCAAGGACGCCTGGGTCGACTATGCCAATACCCAGACTCTGAAGTCGCCGTCCTATGCGGTCGCGAACCTGAACATGGGCTGGGCCGTCAATCGCCGACTGACGGTCTTCGCCGATGTGCGCAACCTGTTCGATGAGGCCTATGTCTCGAACTTCGGGGCCGTCACCGACGCGACCAAACCCGGCGTCTCCACCGCCGTCTTCTTCCCCGGCGAGGGCCGCTCGGCCTATGTCGGCGTCAGGATGAGCTACTGATGGCGCACGATCTCGACAAGGCGCCGGAGGAACTGTCCGGCGCCTATCGCGCGGTCTGGCGCTGGCATTTCTACGCCGGCGTCTTCGTCATGCCGTTCCTGATGCTGCTGGCGCTGACGGGGGCGATCTATCTGTTCAAGGACGAAATCGACCAGGTCGTCTATCGGCCGATGATCCAGGTGGCGGATGCGCCGGGCGTCGTCTCGCCCGACGCCTGGCTTCCGGCGGCGGCCCAGGCGGGTCAGGGTCGCGTGGCCAATGTCCTGATCCCCGAACGGGGAGACCAGGCGGCGCGGGTGCGCGTCGATCGGCCGGACGGGTCCCAGCGCACGGTCTTCGTCGATCCGCACACCGGGCGCGTGACCGGCGTGACCGGCTATGGCGGGGTGATGGAGACGGTCAAGACGATCCACAGCCTCAGCCTCTTCGGCCCGGCCATGAACCTGCTGGTCGAGGTTGCGGCCGGCTGGGCCATCGTGCTGTTCGCCACGGGGATCTATCTGTGGCAGCCCAGGGGTCGAAAGGTTGCGACCGTGGCCCTGACGGCGACCGACGTCCGGCGACGGCCGTTCTGGCGCGACCTGCACGCCCTGGTCGGCCTCTATGTCGGCGGGATAGTGCTGTTCCTGGCGGTGACGGGCATGCCGTGGTCGGCGGTCTGGGGCGATCAGTTCCTGGGCTTCGTCCGAGCGCAGGGTTGGGGGCGGCCGCCCGCGCCTGCGGCGGCCAAGGCCTGGAGCCACGCCGGTCATCACGACAGCCCCTCGGGCGTCGGCTGGACCATGGAGCACGCCGTCCTCTATGGCCGCACGGCCCACGACCCCAGCCTGGCGCGGGTGATGGCGGTCGCCGACAGCCGGGGACTGGCGCGGCCCTATGTGGTCAATATTCCCCAGACCGCGAACCTGGCCTGGGCGGTCGCGCGTCAGACGCGCCAGGCCGAGGACGCCCGCACCCTGTATGTCGACGGCCAGACCGGCGCGGTCCTGGCCGACGCCCGTTGGGCCCAGTTCGGCATGGGCGCCAAGGCGTTCGAATGGGGCATCGCCGTCCACCAGGGCATGCAATACGGCCAGCTGAACCGCCTCGTCATGCTGGCGGGCTGTATCGGGGTCTGGCTGCTGGCGATCAGCGGCCTGATGATGTGGTGGAAACGCCGCCCCCCGCGTCTTTCTCCGCTGCGGATGGGCGCGCCGCCCGCCCCGCCCGGCGCGCGGATCAGGACCGCCGTCCTGGGCATCGTCCTGCCGCTTTGCATCCTCTATCCTCTGACCGGCCTCAGTCTGCTGGCGGCCCTGCTGATCGACCGGATCGGCCAGGCTCTGCTGCGTCGCCGGACCGTCCCATCTTGAAAGGAGCCCCACGATGAAGCCCATTTTTCCCCTCGCCGCTCTCGGTCTCGCCCTGGCCGCCTGCGGTCAGCCGGCCCATAAGGCCGAGACGCCCCGTGTCGCCGCAGTCGCCGTGACCGACGCCTGGTGCCGTCCGACGCCCAACGGCGCGCAAGCCGGCGGCTGCTACGCCACCTTCCTGGCCTCGACCGACGACCGCCTGATCGGCGGGTCGAGCCCCGCCGCAGGAGAACTGCAGGTCCACGAGATGACCATGGCCGACGGCGTGATGCGCATGGCCCAGCTGAAGGACGGCCTGGTTCTGCCGTCCGGCAAGGCCGTGGCCCTGGCGCCCGGCGGCGAACACCTGATGCTGACGGGTCTGACCCAGCCGCTGGCTGCGGGCCAGACCGTGCCCCTGACGCTGAGGTTCGCATCGGCCCCCGAGGTGACGGTTCAGGCCCAGATCCGCATGCCCGCAGCGGCCGGTGCGGCGACGGCGCACGGCGGCCACTAGATCCTTATAAAGCGCGAGCCTGACAAACGGGTCGGAATTCGCTAAAGGCTCGCGCCTCACGAGGAATCCCATGGCTCTTAAAGTCGCGATCGTCGGCCTGCCCAACGTCGGCAAGTCCACCCTGTTCAACGCCCTGACCAAGACGGCGGCGGCCCAGGCGGCCAACTATCCATTCTGCACCATCGAGCCGAACACCGGCGACGTGGCCGTGCCCGAGCCGCGTCTGAACGCCCTGGCCGAGATCGCCGGATCGAAAGAGATCATTCCCGCCCGCATCACCTTCGTCGACGTCGCCGGACTGGTGCGCGGGGCGTCCAAGGGCGAGGGTCTGGGCAATCAGTTCCTGGCCAATATCCGCGACTGCGACGCCGTGGCCTTCGTCGCGCGCTGCTTCGTCGACGACGACATCACCCACGTCGAAAACCGCATCGACCCCATCGCCGATCTGGACATCATCGAGACCGAACTGATGCTGGCCGACATGGAGAGCCTGGAGCGTCGTCGGCCCCAGTTGGAGAAGCGCGCCAAGGGCGGCGACAAGGAATCCGGCCTCACGCTGAAACTGGTCGATCTGGCCCTGGCCCAGCTGAACGCCGGCAAGCCCGCCCGCACCGCCGAGGTGTCCAAGGAGGACAAGAAGGCCTGGGACATGCTGCAACTGCTGACGGCGCTTCCCGCCCTCTATGTCGCCAACGTCGAGGAAGGCTCGGCCGACAAGGGCAACGACCTGTCCGACAAGGTCGCGGCCCGCGCCGCCCAGGACAACGCCAACTCGGTCGTCATCTCGGCCCAGATCGAATCCGAGATCGCCGTGCTGGACGACGAGGAACAGAAGGAATTCCTGGAGACCCTGGGTCTGGAAGAGCCCGGTCTGAACCGCCTGATCCGCGAAGCCTACAAGCTATTGGGCCTGCAGACCTATTTCACGGTCGGTCCGAAGGAGGCGCGCGCCTGGACCATTCCGGTCGGCGCCACCGGCCCGCAGGCGGCCGGGGTGATCCATACCGACTTCGAAAAGGGCTTCATCCGCGCCGAAACCGTGGCCTTCGACGACTATGTCGCCTTGAAGGGCGAAGCAGGCGCGCGCGAGGCCGGCAAGCTGCGCGCGGAAGGCAAGAGCTACGTCGTCAAGGACGGCGACGTGATGCACTTCCTGTTCAACTAGCCCCCTCCTTCTTCATCAGCTTGGCCAGCGGGTTGGCGGGGTCCGGCGCGCGTGGCGACGCGGGGCAGCGCGCCAGCTTCTCGATGGCCATGTTCCGATCGATATGGGTCACGGTCAGCACGTCGCCCACCGTGGCCAGATGCACCCGCTCGCGCGCCGTCGAACCGCAGGCCAGGGTGGCGACATAGCCGCCCGGCCTCTCGCGGATCTCAGCCAGATCGCAGGTCTTCTGCGGCCCCTCGTAGCGTAGCGGGGTGATCCGGACCGGCCCCTGTGTGGCGCCAGGCTCCGCCCCGCACCAGGCCGGATTGGACGACCATAAACCCACGAAACTGCGCGGCCCGCGCGAGGCCAGGGACGAGGGACCGCGCGCCTCCACGACCTGACGCGATTCGGGCGTCTGCAACGGGCGGGCCGGCTCGGTCGGCGGATTGACGTCGTGGTCGCCGCACCCCGCCAGGACGGTCGCCAGGGCGCACAACGGAAACAGGGCTGATTTCATCCCACAGCAACGCCATGGCCAAGCTCAAGGTTCAAAGCCCTGCATCAAGTGCGGTTGATTCTGATAATCGTTCGCACTATGAGACCGCCACCATCAACCGGGGCCATTTATGCGTAACCACACCCTCCTCTGCACCGTCGCCGTCACGGCCATGGCGACCGCCCTCGTCAGCGCGCCTGCGCGAGCCGAAGAGACGCCCCAGGTCGCCCCGACACAGGTCGATCCGGTCATCGTCATCGGCACCCGCTCCGAACGGCTGGCGTCCCAGACCCCCGGCACGATCAGCGTCATCACCGACGCCCAGATCGAGGCCATGCTGGCGACCGACATCAAGGATCTGATCCGATATGAGCCGGGGATCAGCGTTCCGACATCTCCTGCCCGCTTCGGCCTGGCGCTGTCGGGGGCGGGCCGCGACGGGAATTCGGGCTTCACCATTCGCGGCATGGGCGGCGACCGCGTCCTGATCATCAACGACGGGGTTCGCCTGCCGGCGGGCTTCAGCTTCGGCGCCCAGGCGGTCGGCCGCGGCGGCTACAACGACCTGGACCTAATCAAGTCGGTGGAGATTCTGCGCGGCCCCGCCTCGGCCCTCTATGGCTCGGACGGCGTCGCCGGGGCGGTGGCTTTCCGCACCAAGGATCCGTCCGACTTCCTGGTTGACGGTCAGGACTTCGCTGCGCGCGGACGTGTGGCCTACAACTCCGCCGACGAGGGCTGGACCGAGGGCGTCGCCTTCGCCGGGCGGTCCGGTTCGCTCTCGGGCCTGATCGGCTATACCCGCCGCGATTATCAGGAGACCGAGAACAAGGGGTCGACCGGCGGCGTCGGCCCGACCCGTTCCCAGCCGAACCCGCAGGATTTCGCGTCCAACGCCTATCTGGGCAAGTTGGTCTGGCAGGCCGCGCCCAAACACACCCTGCGCCTGACCTACGATCACCTCGATTCCGACATGACCGGAGACGCGCTGAGCAGCCGGTCCTCGACGGTTCTGGCCGTCACCGCCCACGACGAGACCCAGCGCGACAGGGTCAGCGGCGACTGGCGGTTCAGCGATTTCGCCGGCCTGACCAACGGTTCGGTCAGCCTGTACTGGCAGGACTCCACGACCCGCCAATACACCTTCGAGGATCGCACGCCTGCTGTGGACCGCGCCCGCGACGTGACCTTCGACAACAGCGTCTATGGCCTGGCAGCCCAGGGGGCGCGGGTGTTCGGCGCGGGCGGCGCGGTCCAGCATCGCGTCACCTTCGGGGGCGACTGGTCCAAGACCACGCAAGAGGGCGTGCGCGACGGCGTCACCCCGCCGGTCGGCGAAACCTTCCCCGTCCGCGCCTTCCCCAAGACCGAGTTCCAGCTGGCCGGTCTGTTCGTTCAGGACGAGATCGAGGTGCTGGGCGGCGCGCTCAGCATCATTCCCGCCGTGCGATACGACTGGTACGACCTGTCGCCCAAGGTGGACGCCCAGTTCCCCGCCCCCGCCTCGGGCCAGAGCGACGATCACATCTCGCCCAAGCTGGGGGTCGTCTATTGGACGGGCGCGCACCTGGGCGTCTTCGCCAACTATGGCCTGGGCTTCCGCGCGCCGTCGCCGATGCAGGTGAACAACTATTTCGAGAACCCGGTCTTCGGCTATCGCTCGATCCCGAACCCGAACCTCTCGCCGGAAACCAGCGAAAGCTTCGAGGCCGGTTTCCGCCTGCGCGACATCGACGTGGCCGGCGGCAAGATGCGGCTGAACACCACCGCCTTCGCCACCCACTACGACGATTTCATCGATCAGGTGGTGGTCGCCGGCAGAGGCATCCCCGGCGTCGATCCGCTGGTCTATCAGTACGTCAATCTGACCGAGGTCGACATTCGCGGCCTGGAGGCCCGGGCCGACATCTATTGGGACAACGGTTTCAGCCTGATCGGCTCGGCCGCCTACGCCGAAGGGGAGCAGACGACCGGCGGCCGTCGCACCGAACTGGGCAGCGTCGATCCCATCAAGGTGGTGGCAGGCGTCCACTATGCGGCACCGTCGGGCGTCTGGGGTGGATCGGCCACCGTCACCTGGTCGGGCAAGAAGGATCAGGCGACCTACAATCTGTCGTGCGGGACGACTTGCTATCTAGGCGACAGCTTCGCCCTGCTGGACCTGACCGCCTATTGGAACGTGACGGAGCGCGCCACGCTGCGCGCCGGCGCTTTCAACGTCTTCGACGAGACCTATGGCTGGTGGAGCGACGTGCGCGGCCTGTCCGACACCTCGACCGTCAAGGACGCCTACACCCAGCCAGGCCGCAACTTCGGCCTGTCCCTGACGCTGCGCCTGTAATCGTCATGACCATTCACATTTCTAGGACACGTCCGATGCGCGCCATTCTGATCGCCGCCGCCCTTCTGGCCGCCGCGCCCGCCGCCCAGGCGCTGGAGGCCGCCGCCCAGCCGCCCGCCGCTCCTGCGACGGCTGCTGCCCCCGCCAACGCCTTCGAACGGGATCGCCAGTCGATCCTGGCCCAGGCGGGCCAGTACCGCGTCCATTTCGACATGCGCGAAAACGTCAGTTTCCGCGCCGACTACGACCCGCTGGAGGAGAAGCTGTCCGGCGGCAGCGAGATCGTGCGCGTGGTCTATGACAAGGGCGACCGCATCAGCCTGCAGCACATCCTGGTCATGGAGCACGACGGCCAGACCATCGTGGTCAAACACTGGCGTCAGGACTGGGCCTATCAGCCCGAGACGGTCCTGACCTACGCCGGGCCGAACCAGTGGACGCTGACGCCGGTTCCGGCGGACCAGCGCGCCGGGGCCTGGTCCCAGACGGTGTGGCAGACGGACGATTCGCCCCGCTACGGCGGCGTGGGCCATTGGACCTACGACAACGGCCTGTCGGCCTGGACGTCGAACCCGACGTGGCGTCCGCTGGCGCGGCGCGATGCGGTGCGCAACCCCGTCTATGACCGCTATCTGGGCGCCAACCGCCACATCCTGAAGCCGGACGGCTGGGTGCACATCCAGGACAATATGAAGATGTCGGGCCGGGCCGGCGGCGAGCCGATCGCCATCGTCCAGGAGGATGTGATCAACACCTATGACCGCACCACAGGCTATTCGCCCCGGGCTGGGGACGAGTATTGGGCCAAGACCCAAGGCTTCTGGGCGGCGGTCCGCGACGCCTGGGATGCGGCCGTCGCCGCCCACGGCGGCATCCATCTGGAAGAGGTCGGAGACACCGGCGCCGTCACGGGCACGCCGCTGATGGACCTGGCGCAGCAGGTGGCGGACGGCAAGACCGCCGAAGCCGCCGCCATCGCCCAGGCGCGCACGCTGATTTCCGAGGCCACGACCCCGCGCTGACTATCCCCCAGCGCGGGCGACTGCTGCGGCGGCCGGGCGACCGGCCGCCGCAATTTTGTCGATCAGCTCAGGACGACCCGTCCGTCGGCCATGCGGAAGGCCACGCCGGTGCGCTGGAACAAGCGTGCGATCACGGCCGACGGGTCAGCCGCGCCCCGGTCCAGCAGGCCGGAGATGTCGTTGGCCAGGGTGGGATCGCGCGACATCCGCGTCAGGGCCGTCAGCCATTCCTGGCGGCTGAGCACCCCGTCCGGCTGGCGCAGGAGCGGCTTCAGGAAGTCGAACCAGTCGCCGCCCGTCCGCTGGCGCTGCGCGCCCTCGGCCGCCAGGGCGAAGACGGCCCCACAGGCGTAGAAGGCCCGATGTTCGCCGCGCTCGCCCGCCTGGGCCACCGGCTTTCCGGCCAGGGCGACGCAGTCGTCCACCTCCGACTGCAACTCGGCCCGGTCGTCATAGGCGGGGTCCAGCCGTTTCAGGGCGCGCACGGCCATCATGTCGGCCCCGCCCTCGGTGATCCAGGCCTCGTCCGCGAACTGATAGCGGACCGCCTGACCCAGCCAGAAATGCGCCGCCTCATGGGCGATGAACCAGCGCGACCGTTCCCGGATCTCGGACTGGGGCGTGGTCACGCCCCGCCCCTCGAACGACATGACGATCAGGCCCGGCAGGACGCTGCCGCTCATGCTGGTCACGCGCTCGGTGGGGCCGTTCCAGGCGGCCATGACGATGGGGGCGTCTCCGCCGGCGTCGGTGTCGCCTAGACGACTGCGATAGTAGTGACCGACCTCGGGGGCGAAGCTGCGGATTTCCTGGACGATCCAGCTCGGCAGATTGGGATCGATCACCGTCGACAGGCCGTCGCCCGGCGTCACGGTCGCCTCTCCCAGCAGGACATAGCTGCGTTCGTCTGTGGTGGTCAGTTCGGCGGCGCGGCGGCCCTTGAACAACACCGGGCCGCCGACGTCGCGCCAGGTGACGCGCGCCGGGCCGCCGTCCACGCGCACGCGGTTCAGATCGTCCGGCACCTGTTCAGCCGCCTGGACGGACCCCAGGGCGAAGACGTCGAACTGGCGCGTCGGCAGGCCGACCGTGCCGTTTGAGAAGACCAGGGTGCGGTATTCGGCCTCCAGGTCCACCGGCTTTGGCCGGACCCGGAACCGCACCTCGCGCGGCACGGGGCCGCCGTCGCGGCTGCGGACGATGTCGTAGAAGCCGCGACGTTCCATCACCAGGCCGGGAGTCTCGACCGTCCACTGACGTGGTCGCCAGGGCTGGCGCGAATCCGTCTCCAGCGCCGAATCCATGAAGGCCCAGACGGGCGCGTCGCGGTCGAACCGATAGTCCACCGTCAGATGGTCGCCGTCCCGCGTCACCGTCACCTGGGGCGTGGCGTCGATCGCTGCGGGAGGCGACGTCATCATGGGGCCAGCGGCGCAGGCGTCCCCTGCCAGCAACACGGCGGCCAGGGCGGATGAGGCGAAGGCGTTGAGGCGCAAGGACGAACTCCACAAAGGCAGGCGCAAAGCCTAGCCGTTCCAAACGCCACAGGTCAGCTTACGGTTTCGTCAGTCTGGCGCCCGATCCAGGGCGCGACGTGCGGCGGCGATCTCCTCGGCCATCACGGTCATCAGCCGCCGAGGCTCCAGGATGGCGACCTGTTCGCCCCAGGTGAACAGGTGCCAGGCCAGTTCGCGCATGCCCGAGGCGCGGAAGCGGACGATCACGCCGCCGTCGCCCTGGTCCTCGAACGTCTGGGTCGGGTGCCAGCGCCAGCCCCTGGCCTCGTCCGCGCCTTCGGGGGCGATGCGCAGGACCACGTCCTCGATCTGGTCCTGATAGATGCCGAAGGACTGGCTGGCGAAGGCGCCCAGGTCGAAGTCTGCGGGCGGCGTGGCGACGCCGTCCTGAGGGGCCACATGGCTCATCCGGTCCAGGCGGAAGGTCTGGATGCGCCCCGTTTCCCGATCGGCGGCGACCAGATAGTTGGCGCGCCCGAACATCACGCCGCAGGGCGCGACCGAACGCCGACGCGGCTCCGCCCCCGGCCGGGAATAGGTGAAGCCCAACGGCTGCTGCGCCAGAACCGCCCCGCGGATGGCGGTCAACATCGACTCGTCCGCGGAAGGGCGCGGCCCGGCCTGCACCGCTATGGTCTCTGCCCGCACCAGCGCCTCCAGATCCGGCGCCATCCGGTTCAGGGTGGTGGATCGCATGGCCGCCTTCAGCTTGCGCTCCAGCCCCTCAAGCGCCGCCGCGCGCGCCGGTTCGCCCGCCGCGCGCAGGGCGGTCGCCGCCTTGGTCAGTTCCAGCATTTCGGTCGCCGTCGGCGCCTGTTCAAACGCCGACAGGCCGCCCCGGATGCGCCAGCGTTTGGACGGCGGGTCGGAGACCTCTTCCGCCTGGGGAAACAGCATCAGGACGGCGTCGCGCATCCGTTCGGCGGTGCGGCGGCTGACGCGCATTTCCTGCGCCATCTCGTCGATCGTCAGGCCTTCGGCGCTGGCCGCCATGCGCCGGGCCAGGTCGATCACCATCGCCGCCTTGTCGTGTCTCACCGCGCCTCCAGAATGATACGTCCGTTTCTGGCGTAATGCTGTCCCATAAACCGATCATCGACAAGAGGCGACCGCTTCAGGAGATCATCACATGGCCCGCTTCCACCCCCAGACCGCCGTCAACGCCGAACGCTACATCATCGTCCCTTGCGAGGCCGACGGATCGTCGGATCTGGCCGTCATCTGGGACCGGTTGGAGGAGCAGGTCGTGGATGTGATCTCCGCCGCCGCCAGCAGCCGCTACTCCGACGAGGACGCCCTGTGGGACGAAGGCCGCGCCGACCTGGCTCAGCCGGAATGGCGCATGGCCGCCTGACTCGACAAGCGCAACCGTTGGTGGAAAGGTTCGACAGTCCGCCTTTCCATCCGGGAGCTTGCCGATGACTTCTCCGCTCGACGCGCTGACACATCGATTCCTTACGGCCGCCTGGTGGGCGGTTCTGGCGCGCGGCCTCCTGGCCATCGCCTTCGGCGTTCTGATCTTTGTCTGGCCGACGATCAGCCTGCTGACGCTGATCCTGGTCTATGGGGCCTATGCGGTGGTGGACGGGATATTCGCCCTGGTCGCCGCCTTCCGCAGCCACGGCCAGGGACGCTGGTCGCTGATCCTGATCGGGGTTGTCGCCCTGGCGGCGGGTGGCGTGGCCCTGGCCTGGCCTGGCGTCACGGCCCTGGTGCTGGTGCTGATCATCGGCTGGTCGGCGATCTTTCGCGGCCTGTTCGAGATCGTCGCCGCCATCCGTCTTCGCAAGACGATCCCGAACGAGTGGATGCTGATCCTGGCGGGCGCGGTCAGCATCGTGTTCGGCGTGGCCTTGCTGGTCGCGCCCGGACCCGGCGCCCTGGCCTTGCTGTGGCTGATCGGCGCCTGGGCCATTCTGTTCGGCGCCGCCCTGGTGGTCCTGTCCCTGCGTCTGCGCAAGGCGGCGCGCGGCTAGGCGGTCTTCGGCTTGGTCCAGCGGTCGATCAACCGCTGGGCCGGCTGCTCCACCCCCCGGTGCGCGATCACCGCGACGACGACGATCAGGGCGAACAGGGCCAGGGCGAACAGGTCGTTCAGCCACACCGAGCCGAAGTCCACGCGGCGGCCGCCCGGCACCCAGCCCGCCTTCTTGGCCAGGATCATCATCACGGTCAGGATGAACATGTGGACCATGTAGATGGCGAAGGACCACCGTCCCATCGTCACCAGGGCCGGATGATCCAACAGGCGCGACAGCCGCCCCTCCTCGCCCGCGAACACCCAGACCACGACCAGGAAGATCAGGGTGACGGCGACGGTGGTCGGACCTTCGGCATAGCCGACGAAGCCGCAGATCGCCGCCAGGACCAGAACCTCCAGCCCTGTCGCGGCCGAACCCTTCAGGCGCGGAATCCGGGTCCACAAGCCCTGCAACAGACAACCCAGGAAGAAGCCATAGACCGCGCGCGGCACGGCGAAGTCGAAGGTGGTGTTCATCCAGCGCCGCGCATACAGCAGCACCGTCACCCCGCCGATCACGGCCAGGACCAGGCCGATCCAGCGGAATCGTCTTGGCGCGATCAGCACCAGACCCGCGAAGATCAGATAACACGCCCATTCCGCGCTCAACGTCCAGGCCGGCCCGTTCCAGGTCAGGTACGGATGGACATGCCAGGCCTGAATCAGCAGAAGATTGGTGAAAATCGCCTCGACCGAGCGATCGCGCGCAAAGGGCGTCGCCCCATCGAAATGGAAGATCAGCCGCGCCAGCTCCAGCCCGATGAAGGCCGCCAGCATCAGCACATGCAGCGGCCAGATGCGCCCGAACCGCCGCACCATGAACCGCCCGGAGTCCGGCCAGGATTTCAGCCGCCCGGCGTAGGCGTGCGCGATGACAAAGCCCGACAGGACGAAGAAATAGTCCACGAACAGATAGGAATGCTGGACGAAGCCCCAGTCGCGCCAATGGCTGGCGACGGGCATGTGGAACATGACCACCAGAATGGCGCAGACCCCGCGCAGGGCGTCCAGCGCCTCGAAACGACGATGGGCGATATTCACGGGGGCGGCGGCGGTGTTCACGAACGCGTGTTAGCGCCGCCCGCAGTCGCGCGATAGGGGGTTGCTCTGGCTTCAGTCGGCGAACGGATGCTGGGCGCGCATCCAGGCCACGGAACGGGCCGCCAACTCTCGCAGGACCGTCTGATCCACGTCCTCCAGCCGGTTCACATAGAGGCAGCCGCCGCCCGCCTTGTGCTTGCCCAATCGGGCCAGAAGGTCGCCGCTCTCGGCGAACCCCGTCATGATGTAGAAGACAAGCTGCGCCTTGCGCGGCGAGAAGCCAATGATCGGCCAATCGCCGCTCGGACCGCGATAGCGGCCATAGCCGACGATCGACGGGCCCCACATCACAGGCTCCATCCCGGTCACTTCGCCCAGCATGGCCTGGACCGTCTCGGCGTCGGCGCGGCGTCGGGGGTTCTCCACCGCCGCGATGAAGTCGGCGACAGCCATGTCGGTCGGGCGGGTCTTGGGTTCAGCGGGCATCGCCTTGCTTCTTGTCCGCGCGGTTCGGCAAGCGGGTCACAGCGCCTTCACGATCCCTTCGACCATCTTCTTGGCGTCGCCGAACAGCATCATGGTGTTGTCACGGAAGAAGAGCTCGTTCTCGACCCCGGCGTAGCCTGAGCCCATGCCGCGCTTGATGAACAGGACTGTGCCGGCTTTTTCGACGTCCAGGATCGGCATGCCGTAGATGGGCGACTGGGGGTCGGTCTTGGCGGCGGGGTTGGTGACGTCGTTGGCGCCGATGACGAAGGCGACGTCGGCGGTGGCGAACTCGGCGTTGATGTCCTCTAGCTCGAACACCTCGTCATAGGGGACGTTGGCCTCGGCCAGCAGGACGTTCATGTGGCCCGGCATGCGGCCGGCGACGGGGTGGATGGCGTATTTCACCTCGACGCCCTCCTCCTTCAGCTTGTCGGCCATTTCGCGCAGCGCGTGCTGGGCCTGGGCCACCGCCATGCCGTAGCCGGGCACGATGATGACCTTCGACGCATTCTTCATGATGAAGGCCGCGTCCTCGGCCGAGCCCTGTTTGACGGGCCGCGTTTCCTTGGCGCCGCCGGGACCGGCCGCCGCATCGCCGCCGCCGAAACCGCCCAGGATGACCGAGACGAAGCTGCGGTTCATGCCCTTGCACATGATGTAGCTGAGGATCGCGCCCGACCGCCCAGCCGGAATAGGAGTTCAGCATCGACACCACGACCGGCATGTCGGCGCCGCCGATAGGGATGATCAGGGTCGCGCCCAGGATCAGGGCGATCAGGAAGACGCCCCAGAAGGCCCAGGTCGCCGCCCCGGCCGTGCCGATCAGGATGCCGATCAGAAAGACCAGCGCCAGGGCCAGGCCGACATTGATCAGGTGGCGCGCGGGCAGGATGATCGGCGCGCCCGACATATTGCCGTTCAGCTTGGCGAAGGCGATGACCGAGCCAGTGAAGGTGATAGCCCCGATGGCCACGCCGAGCGACAGTTCGATGATCGACAGGGTCTTGATGCCCACGCCGTCGTCGGACAGGATTCCAAAGGCTTCGGGCGCATAGATGGCGCCGATGGCGACCAGACAGGCCGCCATGCCGACCAGGCTGTGGAAGGCGGCGACCAGCTGGGGCATGTCCGTCATGGCCACCCGCTTGGCGATCAGGGCGCCGACGCCCCCACCCACGATGACGCCGCCCGCGATCAGGGCCAGGGTCACGGGGTCCAGCGCCCCGGTCGCCCCCAGCGTCAGCAAGGTCACGCCGATGGCCAGGGCCATGCCGATCATGCCGAAGGTGTTGCCCTGACGACTGGTCTCCGGGCTGGACAACCCCCGCAGCGACAGAATGAACAGAACCCCGGAAACCAGATAGGCCAGGGCGGCCAAGGATGCGTTCATCACGCCCCTCCCCTCAAGACGTGCGAACCAGCCGCCACAGGGCGGCGGCGATGAACAATGGACCGATGAAGAACAACGCCCATTCGAAGACGCCCAGCGACCGCTCCTGCGTCACGACGCGGACCAGGATGGCCGAAAACACCAGGGCGATGCCGCAGTCGTGCAGCCGCTGACGCTGCAGCGGCGCCTTGCCGCCGAACCAGCCATAGAGCCACAGACCGAACCCCAGGCCGGTGGCGACCCACGATGCGACGACGGCGATCTGGGCGACATCGGTCATTTGGCGGCCTTGGACTCCGGCCGTTCCTTCTTCTTGTACATGGCCAGCATCCGCCGCGTGACCATGAAGCCGCCGAAGATGTTGACGCTGGCCAGGGTGACGGCCGCGACGCCCGCGCCCTTGGCGATCCAGGCGCTGGGCCCCGTCGCATCGCCCGACACGGCCGCCGCCGCGATCAGGCCGCCCACGATGATGACGCTGGAAATGGCGTTGGTCACGGCCATCAGCGGCGTGTGCAGCGCGGGCGTCACGCTCCAGACGACGTAATAGCCGACAAAGATCGCCAGCACGAAGATGGCCAGGCGGAAGACGGTGGGATCGACGTGTTCCATGGTCAGGCCTTCGCTTCCTGTAGTCGCTCATTAATGCTCAGCAGCACCAGCAAAACGCCCCCTTGGACGATCGTGCTGGCGAAGGTTGCGAGCGTGGAAATCCAGAACTGCCCGGATGACCCAACCAGCGTGAACTCCGGCTTCGAAATCATCTCATAGATATAGAAAACCGAGGAAAGCGGCCCAAACAGCATTAGGATTATGGCCGCCCATCGAAGGGCTCTACGCAGGTTCGGGCCAATCATCCCTTCACCCCCTCATGCACCACGGCCCCGCCGTTGGTGACGACCGCCGCCTTCAGGATTTCGTCCTCAAGGTCGACCGCCAAGGCGCCGTCCTTGATCAGAAGGCCGACGAAGGCGGTCAGGTTGCGGGCGTAGAGGGCGCTGGCGTCGGCGGCGATGCGGCCGGGCAGGTTCGACCAGCCGACGATGGTGACGCCGTTCGCGGTCGTCACGACCTCGTTCAGCCTGGAGCCCTCGACATTGCCCCCCGCCTCCACCGCCAGATCGACGATGACCGAGCCGGGCTTCATCGAGGCGACGTGGGCGGCGGTCAGCAGAACAGGCGCGGCCCGGCCGGGGATCAGGGCGGTGGTGATGACGACGTCCTGTTTGACGATGTGGCTGGCGGTCAGTTCGGCCTGTTTCGCCTGATACGCCGCCGACATTTCCTTGGCGTAGCCGCCGGCGGTCTGGGCGTTCTTGAACTCCTCGTCCTCGACGGCCAGGAATTTGGCGCCCAGGCTCTCGACCTGTTCCTTGGTGGCGGGGCGGACGTCGGTGGCGGTGACGACCGCGCCCAGGCGGCGCGCCGTGGCGATGGCCTGAAGCCCGGCGACGCCTACGCCCATGACGAAACATTTGGCGGCGGCGACCGTGCCGGCCGCCGTCATCATCATGGGGAAGCCCTTGCCATAGGCGTAGGCCGCCTCGATCACCGCGCGATATCCGGCCAGGTTCGCCTGGGACGACAGGACGTCCATGACCTGGGCGCGCGTGATGCGGGGCACGAACTCCATGGCGAAGGCGGTCGCGCCCGCGCCGCGCAGGGCCTCCACCGTCGCCTTGTCGCGCCAGGCGTCCAGCATGGCGACAACGACGGCCCCCGACTTCAGGGCGCTGGTCTCCTGGGCGGTGGGACCGCGCACCTTCAGCAGGATGTCGGCGCCGTCCAGAACCGCATGGGTGTCAGGCTTCACCGTCGCGCCGGCGGCGGCGTAGTCGGCGTCGGGGATGGAAGAGCCCTGGCCGATCCCGGACTCGACCGTCACGGTCGCGCCCAGGGCGATCAGCTTCTTCACGGTCTCGGGCGTGACGGCGCAGCGCGTCTCGCCCTCGCGGCGTTCCCGGGTTGCGGCGATAGCGACAGCCAAGCGAATCCCCTCGTTTCTGTTCTTGAACGAAGGTTAGGCCGTTCGGGCGACAGCCGTCAAAGCACGGTTACGCCAAGACGGGCGCCCAGGCCGGAATTCCCGCCCCTCCCGGGCCGGGATTGGCGCAACGCCGGCTAGTCTCGGTGAACGACGTCGTGCTTGGACCGCAGGGCGAAGAAGCCGGCTACGGCTAGGACCACCGTACCCAGCAACGCCACGACGAAGTTGCCGCCAGGGTGGAACCACAGGGTCAGCAGCAGCACCAGACAGGCCACGGCCAGAGAGCCCCACTTGGCCAGGTCCAGGAACAGACGGAAGGTCGAGATCTGTTCCTTGATGGCCATGTGGCCACGCACATAGGCGTTCGCGTCGTCGGCGTGGTGCGGATCGGCCATGGAGACTCCCCAGTCGGTTGTTAGGCGGATTTATAGCGAGGCGCGCGGCGCACTCAAGCCCGGCTAGCCCAAGGCCTCGAACTGGTCGATCAGCCGCTCCAGCCGCCGGCACCCCACGCTCCAGAAGGCCGGGTCGCGCGGGTTCAGCCCAAAAGGCTTCAGCGCCTCGACATAGGTCCGCGCGCCGCCCCCGGCCAGAAGATCGCGATACAGGGGCGTGAAGCCCGCCGGATCGTTCCGCCGCGCCTCCATCAACGCCGCCACCAACAGATCTCCGAAGGCGTAGGCGTAAACATAGAAGGGCGAATGCACGAAGTGGCTGACATAGCTCCACCAGTGCTCATAGCCGGGGTTCAGCGTCACCGCCGGCCCCAGCGAGGCCCCCATCTCTTCCAGCCACAGTTCGTTGATGCGGTGTTGCGACACCTCTCCGGACAGGCGCTCGTCGTGAAAGCGGGTCTCGAAGCGATGGAAGGCGATCTGACGCACCACGGTGTTCAGCCCGTCCTCGATCCGACCCGCCAGAAGCCCGCGCTGTTCGGACTTGGGCGCGGTGGCCAGCAGCCGGTCGAAGGTCAGGCCCTCGGCGAAGATGGACGCGGTTTCCGCCAGGGTCAGGGGCGTGTCGGCCAGAAGCGTGCCCTGGTCCGCCGCCAGGGTCTGGTGAACGCCGTGACCCAGTTCGTGCGCCAGGGTCAGGACGTCGCGCCGCTCGCCCATCCAGTTCAGAAAGACATAGGGGTGACGATCCGCCGTCACCGGATGGGCGTAGGCGCCCGACTGCTTGCCCGGCCGCGCCCGACCGTCGATCCAGGGTTTGTCGAAGAAGCCGCCAGCCCGTTCGGCGAAGTCGCCGCCCAGGTCGGAGAAGCTGTCCAGCACGATCCGGCGCCCCTGGCTCCAGGTGAAGGATCGCGGCGCGGTCGTCTCGATCGGGGCGTTGCGGTCCCAGTGATCCAGCCGGGTCTTGCCCATGGCCCTGGCCTTCAGGGCGTAATAGCGGTGCGACAGGCGCGGATAGGCTGCGGCGACCGCTTCGGCCATGGCGTCCACCGCCTCGCCGTCCACCTCGTTGCCTAGGTGGCGGCTATCCGCCGGGCGTTTGAAGCCGCGCCAGCGGTCCTCCATCGCCTTGTCGGCCGCGACCGTGTTCAGCACCAGGGCCAAGGTCGGGGCGCGGGTGGCTAAAGCCTCCGACAATCCTTCGGCGGCGGCCCTGCGGCGTGCGGGCTTGGCGTCCGACAGGCGATTCAGCGCCTCGGCCAGGGTCAGGCTCTCGGCGTTCGCGCCCTTCTTGCCGACCCTGGCGCGCAGGGCGGCCAGCTGCTCGTCGAACAGGCGCGGCCATTGGGCCGTGATCGGGCCGCGCTCGGCGATGAAGGTCTCCAGCTCGGCAGACAGCTCGTGCGGCTTCATCGCCCGCACCCGCCGCAGCCAGGGCCGCCAACGCGCCGCGCCCGGATGGGCGGCCAGCGCGGCCTCCAACTCGGCGTCGTCGATCTGGTTGATTTCCAGCGTCAGCCAGACGGTCGGGGTGGCGATGGCGGTGATCTTCTCGCGCACGTCGGCTTCGAATCCTTGGGCGCCCGGATCGTCGCGCGCGGTCGAGGCCGCCAGGAAGGCGTAGGCGCCCAGGGCGCCCAGCACATCCGACGCCTGTTCGTACAGGGTGATCGCCTGATCCAAGACCTCGCCCAGCCCCCCCGCGTCGGCCCGCCGCGCGATAAGCTGTCCTTGCAGGCCGTTCATCCGGTCGACCAGGGCGCGGGCCCGGGCGAGGTCTTCGCCGACCCGGGCGTCGTCGCGCGCGGCGTAGAGATCGGACAGGTCCCAAAGCGGAGCTTCGGCGTCGGGCGTCTTGAAGGGAGCGTTCATGACCCCGTTTTGGCGACGCAGGGCGGCCGCCGCAACCGCGAGGCGGGCGTTAACCCCCCGCACACCACGCCGAACAACGCGATTTTCACCTCGTCGGCCTAGAAATCGTCCCGAAACGGGCCATCCGCGTTATGGATGGACCAAGGAACGAAGGGCTGCTTCCCATGGCCAAGACCATTCTGGTCGTTGACGACGATCCGACCCAGCGGCGGCTGATCCAGGCCGTGCTGGAGCGCGACGGCAACGCCGTGGTCCACGCCGCCAGCGGCGGCGAGGCCATCGACCGGATGACCCGGGGCGGCGGCGCCGACCTGATCCTGCTGGACATGATCATGCCCGAGATGTCGGGGCTGGAATGCCTGGCCGAACTACGCAGCGCCGGGGTCAACGAGCCGGTCATCGTCCTGACCGCCAACGGCGGCATCGACATGGTGGTCAAGGCCATGCAGGCTGGGGCGCAGGACTTCTTCGTGAAGCCCGTCGGGCCAGAGCGGCTGCTGGTCGGGGTGCGAAACGCCATGCAGATGACCCGGCTGACGGCCGAGGTCGGACGCCTGACCAAGCGCGCCCAGGGCCGCACCAGCTTCGACGATATCGTGGGCGACAGCCCCGCCATGCGTATGGTCAAGGCGCTGGGCGCGCGGGCCGCCAAATCCTCGATTCCCGTCCTGATCACCGGCGAGAGCGGCGTCGGCAAGGAGGTCATCGCCCGCGCCCTGCACGGCGCCAGCGACCGGGCCGGAAAGCCCTTCGTCGCGGTCAACTGCGGCGCCCTGCCCGCCAATCTGGTCGAATCCATCCTGTTCGGACACGAGAAGGGCGCCTTTACCGGCGCCGTCGACAAGACCCTGGGCAAGTTCCGCGAGGCGGACGGCGGCACCCTGTTCCTGGACGAGATCGGCGAACTGCCGCTGGACATGCAGGTCAAGCTGCTGCGCGCGCTGCAGGAGGGCGAGATCGACCCGGTGGGCGGAAAGCGACCGGTCAAGATCGACGTCCGCATCGTGTCCGCCACCAATCGCGACCCGGCCCAGCAGGTGCGCGACGGGGCCTTCCGCGAGGACCTGTTCTATCGCCTGAACGTCTTCCCCATCGAAGCCCCGTCTCTGCGCGACCGCCGCGAGGACATCCCGGCCCTGGTCGATCACTTCATCGCCCGTTTCAACGCCGAGGAAGGCAAGCGGATCGCCGGCTGCGCGCCCGAGACGATGGCCATGCTCCAGAGCTTCGACTGGCCCGGCAACGTGCGCCAGCTGGAGAACGCGGTGTTCCGCGCCATCGTCCTGGCCGACGCGCCCTTCCTGCAACCGCATGACTTCCCGGCCATCTCGGGCGTCACCGCCCCGATGCCGGACGTCGTTCCCGTGGCGACGGTTTCGACGCATTCGGATCATGCCCCCCAGCCGGACCAACCGATCCGCATCCTGGACGACCGCGGTCATCTGCGAACGCTGGAAGAGATCGAGCGCGACCTGATCCAACACGCCATCGAGGTCTACTCAGGCCACATGAGCGAGATCGCCCGTCGTCTGGGCATCGGCCGCTCGACCCTGTACCGCAAGGTCCGCGAACAAGGACTGGAAGAGCAGTTGAAGGAAGCGGGCTGACCGCGTCACTCCTCGGACACTCCCGCCTTGGGCGTCTTGCGCCCCCACCGCCGTTTCGGCGCTTCGCCCTTGGCCTTGGCCGTGATCTCCTTCAGCTTGCGGCCCTGCATGGCCGAGAGCGCCTGGCCCGGCGCGCCCTTTTCGGGATCGGCGAAGGCGCGGCCATGGGTCTTCACGCGTTCACTGACCGAGTCGATGAACGCGCCCTCCCATTCGGACAGGGAAACGCCCGCCTTCTCGGCCGAGCGGCGGGCGCGTTTCAGGGCGTTCAGGGCCGATCGCTGAGCCGCCCTGCGCTGGGCCTCGAAGGGGCTGTCGGAAGGCGGTTTGCGCTTCAGCCCCTAATCTCCTCAGACCTCGCCGAGGGCCGAAAGGTAGAGATCCAGGATGGCCTCTTCCTCCTGGCGCTTGGCCTTGTCCTGCTTTCTGATGCGGATGACCTTGCGCAGGACCTTGACGTCGTAGCCTTCGCCCTTGGCTTCGGCGAAGACCTCCTTCATGTCGGTCATGACGGCCTGTTTGTCCTCTTCGAGGCGCTCCAGCCGCTCGATGATGGTGCGCAGGCGACCTTGCGCGGCCGAGGTCAGGACGTCGGGGTTGCCGTCGAACGAGGCGTCGTCAGCCATGGGGAGTACTCCAGAAATCAGGCGCGGACGCTAACCATGCCGGTCGGCGCGCGACAACCGCGAACACGAAAAAGGCCGCGGACAAAATCCGCAGCCTGTGGATCGTCAGCAAGACGCTGCGCGCACGCCGCCGAAGCGGCGCGCAGGCCAGTCGCTTAGCCCTGCTTGGCCTTGAAGCGGGGGTCGGTCTTGTTGATGACGAAGACGACGCCCTTGCGACGCACGACCTTGCAGTCGCGGTGGCGGGTCTTCAGGGCCTTGAGCGAGCTGCGGACCTTCATGGTCGGACGTCCTGAGAGAAACCAATAAGAAAGCCGCTGACCCGGTCGGATCGCGGCGGAGGCGGTCGTATAGAGAGACGGCTTCAGAAGGTCAACCCGCCAAAGGCTGAAACCGCATCAAATCCAGGCCTCGCCTGCTCCAGGACTGAGTTTCAGCAGCGGGCTCAAGCAGCCCAAGGGGCGGTAGCACGCAGGATTAAAGAGATGGAGGCCTGACCTCCGAGTCGAACGGAGGGTTTACGGGGTTGCACGCCCGTCGCGTCGCCACTCCGCCATCAGGCCGTTCAGAGGACGGTGCGATATTAGGTCGCACCGTCTTAAGGCGTCGACCATAATCAAGGTTAATGCGCTCATTTGGGTAAGCCTTGGGTTCGAATTCGCGTCTGGAGCGTTTTTAGAGGCCGCACCGCCTCTCGCGGGGATGTCATTTCACGCCGCGCCCGCGCCCCTATAGTCTGAATCCCATGCGTTTTTCGTACCGACTGCTGTTGATCGCCTGTGTTTCGGCCTGCGCGCCCATGTTGCCGGGGCCGCCCCTGCCCGCGCCGAGCCCGTCTCCGCAGACAGGCGGGACCGTGCCCGAAACCCAGCCGGCGCCGACGCCGACCGCCCCGCCCCTGGCCGCCTATGACCAGCAAGGATTCGAGGGGTGGAGGCAGGGTTTCCTGGCCCGCAAGGGCGGCGCGCGGCGCGCGGCCTATGAGCGGGAGCTGGCCAATCTGACCCCCGATCCGACGGTGATCCGACTGGACCGGAACCAGCCCGAATTCTCCAAGCCGGCCGGCGCCTATGTTCAGAACGCGGTGACGCCGGTTCGAATCGCCCAGGCCAAGCAGCGCATCGACCGGGTGCCCTGGGCCGTGGTCCAGCGATTCGGCGTGCCCAGCGAGATTCTGGTCGGCGTCTGGGCCCAGGAAAGCGCCTTTGGTCAGGTGCAGGGCGACTATGACGTGATCCGCTCGCTGGCGACCCTGGCCTATGACGGGCGTCGACGCGACTGGGCCGAGGACCAGTTGAAGAACGCCCTGGACATCGTGGTGGACGGTCGGCGCGACCGGGCGGGCCTGAAGGGCAGCTGGGCCGGCGCCATGGGCCAGACCCAGTTCATGCCCGACAACTATCTGCGACTGGGCGTCGATCAGGACGGCGACGGCAAGGTCGATATCTGGAACGACGACGCCGACGCCCTGGCCTCCGCCGCCAACCTCTTGGCCCAAGCGGGATGGAAGCGCGGCCAGACGTGGGGATACGAGGTCATCTTGCCGGCCGGCTTCGACTACGCCGAGGCGGAAGGCCCCAAGCACAACTGGGCCTATTGGGCGGCCAGGGGCGTTCGTCTGGCGCAAGGGGGCACGCCGAACGGGGCCGAGGCGCTGGAAGAGGCGACCATCCTGCTGCCGCAGGGGGCGAACGGCCCCGCCTTCCTAGCCCTGCCGAACCATTATGTGATCCGCCGTTACAACAACTCGGTCAGCTACGCCCTGGCCATCGGCCTGACGGCGGACGGGATCATGGGCAAGCCGGGTCTGACCAAGGCCTGGCCGAACGATCCGTCCATGTCGCGCGATCAGCGGATCGGGGCGCAACGCGCCCTGACGCGCCTGGGTTACGACACGCAAGGGGTGGACGGGGTGATCGGCACGAACACCCGCGCGGCCCTGCGCCGCTGGCAGATCGCCAACGGCCGCATCGCCGACGGCTATCTGACGGCGGCCCTGGCCGACGAACTGATCCGCAAGGCCGGATAGGGTTCGGACTCCCAAAAAACGGAGCCCAGACAGTCCGATCAGTCTGGTCGATCCGAAACGACATGGCGGCTCCGGTGCGCGAACCGAAGCGAACCTAGTTTGCCGCCGACGTGAACCTAGGCGCGGTGAATGGGGCGAGTCGGCCGCAAAGGCTTGAAAAGACACGATCAGGGACGCGCAATTGCGTGCCCTAACCGCCGGATCGCTCGCAGCCGAGCAGCGCGTCTCCAGTGAGCGTGTGGAGTTCGGCCAGCAGGAGGCGAGGCGGGGCGTTTCAGAAGCCTGTCGCCGCGGCGGGATCGCATTGTTGATGAAGGAAGGTAATGGCGTAGGCGACCCGAGCCGCCATGTCCTCCGCGCCAGTGTAAATGTAGCTGTCGCTGTCATTACCGCGAAAACGAACCGAAACGATTTCGCCCTGAGCCTTGGCGGTCATGACATCGCGTCCCCAATGAAACCCATTGGGATTACCCATTCTGCGAATGTCGGGGCTGTAATCGCCCAGCTTGTATGTCCCGGCGCCAGGCACGGTCATTACAACATCGTCGCCAGACGAGATGGCCTTTGACACGCACCGTGAGACCACGGACGCATCGACAATTCGGGGTTGTCCCGAGAAGCGCGCAACGCCGTTCGAATCTTCCCTCGCCGCCGCGACTGCCGACCTGTAGGCAGGCGACTCATATCCCGCGCCCGGCAACACCATTTCCAGGAAGCGCTGAGCGCCGTCGATGGTCTGTTCGGCGGGTTGCGCCCCGGCAGACGCTGTCGTCATTAAGGAGGCGACCGCAATCGCCAAGCCGATAACACGCACAATCCACCTCCACCGATATCCGCCACTGAGCGGGGCCCGCCCATTCCCTTAACCGACAATCCGCGTAACAATGATCAGGGTCAATGTTCGCGTGGGAACAGCCATGCCTCGTGCCGCATCTTTGGCGTGCGCCGCCGCCGTTTGTTCGTTAATCGCCGCAGCGATTCCGCATTCGCCCACTCAGGCCAGGATTTCGGAGCTGTCGCCTTCGGTAGCCCAGTGTCATGCCAACCTCGCGCCGGATTCGGTTTACTTCAACACCTGCCCCGCGAACACACGATCGTGCCCCAACTATCAGGCCTTGGGCGTTTCGCGCTGTCTAGAGCAGACGCCCGCGGAGCGCGCGGCCGCCGAGCGCGAAATCGCGATGAACAAGGCGCGCGACGACGCACGGCGCATCCTTGAGCAAGAGCGATTGCGCCAAGTCGAACAGGAAATGGCGCGGCTGGGCGCCCATAGACGTGAAGAGGCGATCCGCCTTATCGAACAGAGGCGGCGGGCCGAAGAAGCGCGGGGACAGGCCGAGCGAGCCGAGGATCTGGCGCAACGGCTCGCCGCCATGTCGCCACAGGACCGAGCCGCCTATGAGCGTTGCCGCGAGATCGCCAGACAAGGTCGCGTGACCTGTCAGTAGATATCGCGCTCAGCCCTTGATCCGCCAGGTCGCGCCGTCGGGGCCGTCCATGACCACGACGTTCAGGGCGTTCAAACGGTCGCGGATGCGGTCAGCCTCGGCCCAGTTCTTTTCGGCGCGAGCGGTGGCGCGTTGCTCCAGCAGAGCTTCAACCTCGGTCTTCAGGGCGGGATCGCCGCCCTCGAACCAGGCGTCCGGCGTCAAGGACAGAACGCCGAGCAGACCGGCGGCTTCCTTCAGGCTCCAGCGGGCCATGGCGATGTCGTTGATGTCGGCCTCGGCGTCGTTCAGCAGATCGCGCAGAGCGGCGCCGAGGCCGAACAGTTGGGCGATGGCGCCGGGCGTGTTGAGGTCATCCTCGAGCGCGTCCAGCACCGGGTCCAGGGCGTTCTCGGCCAACTCCCTCTCGGCCTCGTCCAGCGTCGTCTCGTCGAAGTCGGCCAGGGCCGCGTCGGCGTCGCGCAGGACACCATAGAGCCGGTCCAGGTTCTTGCGGCTCTGGTCCAGCAGCCCCTGGTTCCAGTCCAGCGGCTGGCGATAGTGGGCGCTGAGCAGGGCCCAGCGGACGACCTCGCCCGGCATGGCCTGAACCAGATCGTGCAGCAGCAGAACGTTGCCGACCGATTTGGACATCTTCTCGGCGTCCACGGTCAGGAAGCCGTTGTGCATCCAGTAGCGGGCGTATTCGTCATGGGCGTTGTCGCCGTGGGCATGGCCGTGGGCGCAGACGCCTTGCGCGATCTCGTTCTCATGGTGGGGGAAGACCAGGTCGACGCCGCCGCCGTGGATGTCGATGGGCAGGCCCAGGGTCTTTTCGATCATGGCCGAGCATTCGATGTGCCAGCCGGGACGCCCCTCGCCCCACGGCGACGGCCAGGACGGCTCGTCCGCCTTGGACGGCTTCCACAGGACGAAGTCGTGGGGGTTCTTCTTGTAGGGCGCGACCTCGACGCGGGCGCCGGCGATCATGTCGTCCAGGTTCCGCCCCGACAGGGCGCCGTAGGCCTTGTAGGAGGAGACGTCGAACAGGACGTGACCCTCGGCCGCATAGGCGCAGCCCGCGTCGACGATGGACTGGATCTGGGCGACGATGGCCGGGATGTGGTCGGTGACGTGGGGCGCCATGTCGGGCGGCGACACGTTCAGCAGGCCCATGTCGGCCAGATAGGCGGCTTCGTAGCGGGCGGTGATCTCGCCGATGGGCACGCCTTCACGCGCGGCCTTCTGATTGATCTTGTCGTCCACGTCGGTGACGTTTCGGGCGTAGATCACATGGTCGGCGCCATAGGTCCGTCGCAACAGCCGCACCAGGACATCGAACACCACCGGCGGGCGCGCATTGCCGATATGGGCGTAGTCATAGACCGTGGGGCCGCAGACATAGAGGGTCACACGATCCTTGTTCCGGGGCTCGAACAGGCGCTTTTCACGGCGCAGGGTGTCGTGGATGTGCAGCGGCATGGATCAGTCTTCAGCGGGTTTTCTTGCGGGACGGACGGTCTGTCCCATATAGCGGCCTGATAGTCAGTCAGCGCTGACCGCCCAAGCCCAATTATCTGGTATATCAGATATCCGCGCCCCTCCCCCGTCGGATCGTTCCATGAGCCTCACGCCCGCCAAGCCCGTTCTCGTCGCCAACGAGGAAGCCTCCAAGCGCCCCAGCCGCGAACAGGCGCTGGAGGCCGTGCGCACCCTGATCGCCTGGGCCGGCGACGATCCTGCGCGTCCGGGCCTGATCGACACGCCCAAGCGGGTCGTCGACGCCTATGGCGAATGGTTCGACGGCTACGACGCCGACGCAGGCAAGGAGCTGAGCCGCACCTTCGAGGACGTGACCGGATACGACGACATGGTCGTGCTGCGCGACATCGAGGTGGAGAGCCACTGCGAGCACCACATGGCCCCCTTCCTGGGCAAGGCCTATGTCGCCTATCTGCCGGGCGAGAAGGTGGTCGGCATCTCCAAGCTGGCGCGGGTGGTCGAGATTTTCGCGCGGCGGCTGCAGAACCAGGAAACCCTGACCAACGACATCATCGAGGCCATCGAATCGCATCTGCAACCGCGCGGCGTCGCGGTTCTGGTGGACGCCGAGCATCAGTGCATGACCACGCGCGGCGTGCATCATCGGCATGTTTCGACCGTCACGACCCGCTTCACGGGGGCGTTCAGGGACGATCCTGCCCTGATGGACCGGTTTTTGAAGCTGGCGCGGGGTTAGACGCCCCTCTGTCGCATATAATTGACGCAGCGACCGGGCCGATCGTTTAGAACCGCTTTACAAGCGCGCATCGGGACGCCAAGAACCGAGCAAGCCTTCGGGCGATCCATAGGGAAATGTCGGCGCGGATAGCCGCCGGCGAGTAACGGAGACGATGCATGGCTGCCAAGCTCGGTGGTTCCGGCGGGGACAAGCACACGATCGAACAGACGGCGGATATCAACATCACGCCGTTCATCGACATTCTGCTGGTGCTCATGATCATCTTCATGGTCGCCGCGCCCATGGCGACCGTGTCCATCAAGCTGGACCTGCCGCCCGCGCAGCCGCCCGTGAATCCGACCAAGGAAAAAGAGCCGGTCTACATCACCATCCAGGAGAACGGTCAGCTGTTCATCTCGGACAAGCAGACCTCGATCGACAACCTGCCCATCGACGTCTGCACGGCCTTGGGCGGCGGCGCCTGCAAGGAAGAACGCGTGTTCGTCCGCGCCCAGCCGGAAGTGAAGTACAAGCAGTTCATGGAAGTCATGAACAAGATGCAGGAGAACGGCTTCTTCAAGGTCGGCCTGCTGAACGAAGACATCGAATAGGACCATCGTCCTGTCCAGGATTTGGGCCGCGTTCCGAAAGGGACGCGGCCTTTTTCTTTGCACGACGGGAGGGCGGATTGGGGCTTGCCGTATCGACCCCGCGCCCGCTTGATGGCGCATCGGTTGTTCGAGGAGTTGGCCCATGCGTCGTCGCACCTTCCTGTCCGCCCTGCCCGTCGGGGTCCTGGCGACAAGCGCGGCCCAGGCGCAGCAGCCGACCGCCGCCCCTGTTCCGCCCGCCCCTGCTCGCCCGGCCGATCCTTATGCCGGGATCGGCATCGGCGACCGGATCAGCGGGCCGAAGTTCATGGGCCGCTCGACCGTCTGGGGGGCGAACGGGGCGGCGGCGACGGCGCATCCGGCCGCGACACTGATCGGCATCGACACCCTGAGACGCGGGGGATCGGCCATCGACGCGGCCATCGCCATAAACGCCGCCCTGGGCTTTCTGGAGCCGGTCGCCAACGGCATCGGCGGCGACGCCTATTGCATGTTGTGGGACCCGAAACAGAGGAAGGTCGTCGGCCTGAACGGTTCGGGCGCCAGTCCGCGCGGGCTGAGCTTGGAAACCGCGCGATCCAGGGCCGTGGACGGCTATCTGCCCCGCTATGGCGCGGTGACGGTCAATGTGCCGGGCGCGGTGGACGCCTGGTGGAGCGCGCACGAGCGGTATGGAAAACTGCCCTGGAAAGACGTGCTGCTGCCGGTCGCGGAACTGTGCGAACAGGGCGCGCCCGTGCCCCAGGTCATCGCCTACTATCTGGAACGCAACATGGCCGCCTTCGACCGGGGCGGGATTCCAATCGAGGAGAACGACAACCGCAAACGCATCTGGGCGGCCGGCGGGGCGACGCCAAAGGTGGGCGAAATGTTCGCCAACCCTTATCTCGGCAAGACGCTGCGGATGATCGCAGAGGGCGGGCGCGACGCCTTCTACGACGGGCCGATCGCCGAAAGCATCGAGGCCTATTTCAAGCGGATCGGCGGCTGGATGACCCGCGCCGACATGGCCGCCCACCACACCGAATGGGTCCAGCCGATCCAGACCAATTATCGCGGGGTGGACGTCTTCGGCCTGGGGCCGAACACCCAGGGGCTGTCGACCAACCAGATCCTGAACATCTGCGAACAGTTCGATCTGAAATCCATGGGCTTCCAGTCCGCTGCCTCGCTGCACGTCCAGGCCGAGGCCAAGCGGCTGGCGTTCGAGGACCGGGCGCGCTGGTTCGCCGACGACCGATTCTCCAGGACCCCGGTCGAATGGCTGAACTCCAAGGCCTATGCCGCCGAACGCGCCAGGCTGATCCGGCCCGACCGGGTCATGGACCGCGTCATGCCGGGCGACGCCCCGCACCATGGCGACACCACCTATTTCAGCGTCGCCGACGGCGACGGGATGATGGTCAGCTGGATTCAGTCCAACTATCGCGGCATGGGCTCGGGCCTGGCGCCGGACGACGGGTCGGAGCCGCTGGGCTTCATGTTCCAGGACCGGGGCGAACTGTTCGCCCTGTCCGACGGCCATCCGAACGTCTATGCGCCGGGCAAGCGGCCGTTCCAGACCATCATTCCCGGTTTCGCGGTCAAGGACGGCGAGCCGTGGATGGCGTTCGGCGTTATGGGCGGCGCCATGCAGCCCCAGGGCCAGGCCCAGATCATCATCAATATGGTCGATTACGGGCTGGAGCCGCAGGCGGCGGGCGACGCCCCGCGCTGGCAGCACTACGGCTCGTCCGAACCGACCGGCCAGCCGCAGGAAGGGACCGGGGTGCTGCATCTGGAGAGCGGCGTGCCCGAGGCGACCAAGGCCCAGCTGCGGGCCATGGGCTGGACCCTGGGCGAACCGGACGGCGGATTCGGCGGCTATCAGAACGTGATGAAACAGATGAACCCCGGCGGCCGCTGGACCTATGGGGCGGCGACCGAGATGCGAAAGGACGGCGTCGCCCTGGCCTATTGAAGACTGGACGCCGGGTCAGCCCGCGCTAAGGTCAGGCGGGGTCTTCCCCGTTGAGATTGTCTTGGCGCGACGCCCGGCCACGGGCGCGGTCAGCCGCAAAGGGGCGGTCTCTCCTGTGTTTGGTCACAACGCAAAGGACGCCCGGCGCCGGCCGAAAGGCAAGTCGTGGAGGGGCCATGAGGGCTTCGCGCCCCCGCCCCTTCGCCACGGCGCCGGGCGTCTGCGCAGGAGGCGACAATGAGCGAGATGCCGGACTACTTCGTAATCCTGACAGCCATCGTGATCCTGGTTGGCGCGATCGCCCTGCTGAACGCCTTCCGGCGCGTGCGGGTCAACCGTTGGGAGCGGACGGCCGTGTATGTCGACGGCGTGTTCGATCGACTGCTGGAACCAGGGGTTCATCGCCTGTGGAAGGGTCACGGACGCCTGATGCTGGTTCCGATCAGCCTGGACCAGCAGGTGCGCTCGATCAGGGCGGACGTCCTGTCGTCGGAACGGATGCCCCTGCGCCTGACCGCATCGGTCCTGTTCCGCATCGAGAACGCCGAGCTTTCGCTGCGCGAGCCGGTCGAGCCGCGCCTCGATCTGGCGGTCCAGTCCGCCTTGATCCGTCTGGCGGCCGAAACGCCGCTGGAGACCCTGCTGGCCCAGGCGCCGGAGACGGCGGACGCCCTGGGCGCGCGGCTGGGCGAGACGGTCGGCGCCGCGCGGATCGAACAGGTCGAGATCGCCGCCGTCACCCTGCCGCCCGAGATTCGCCGCCTGATGAGCGATGTCGAGCGGGCGCGGCTGGACGGTCTGGCGGCGCTGGAACGCGCCCGCAGCGAACAGACCGCCCTGCGCGCCCTGGCCAATGCGGCGCGCCTGTTGAAGGACAATCCCGAACTGGCGCAGCTGCGGCTGCTGCAGACGGCCGAAAACGCCAAGGCCGCGACCATCGTCATCGGCGACGCCCCCCGGCAATGACCCGCGAGGAGGTCCGAGCCCTTCTGCTGTCGTTTCCGGGCGTGGAGGACGGCGTGTCCTATGGCGAGCCGTCGTTCAAGGTCAGGGGAAAGTTCTTCACCTGGATGCGGCCCGCCCTGGACGACAGTATCGTGGTCCATCTGGATAATCGCGACGAACGCGACCTGTTGATCGAGATGGACCCCGCCACCTTTCACTTCACCGACCATTATCGCGACCACGCCATCGTGCTGGCGCGCATCGCCACGGTCGATCCCGTGTGGCTGAAGGCGGCGCTGGCGAAACGCTGGCGCAGGTCGCGCCGAAAAGACTGGTGCAACAGCACCCACGCCTTACTGGAACGGGGTCGAGCGCCTAATTACAGGGCTCCCGCGACCGACGAAGGAGCGCCTCATGTCCTATGGCGACCAGCCCACCATCACCGTCGACGATGTCGAAATCCCCCTGCTTGGCTTCGGCACCTGGCAGTTGGAGCCAAAAGACGCGCGGCGCATGGTCGCCGAGGCGCTAAGGATCGGATACCGCCACATCGACACGGCCTGGATCTACAAGAACGAAAAGGCGGTGGGCGAAGGCCTCCGGGATTCGGGCCTGGCGCGCGACGACTTCTTCCTGACCACCAAGATCTGGGTCGAGCATTTCGACCATGACGGCCTGCTGCGTCAGGCGCAGGAATCGGCGGACAGCCTGGGCACGGTTCCCGACCTGCTGCTGCTGCACTGGCCCAAGACGACGCCCTCGTTCGAGGAGACTCTGGGCGCCCTGAACGAAGCCAGGGATCAGGGGCTGACCCGGTCGATCGGCGTGTCCAACTTCCCGTCCAGGGAATTCCGTCAGGCCCAAGCCCTGTCCAAGGCGCGGCTGATCACCGATCAGGTCGAGCACCACCCCTATCTGGGCGTCGATCAACTGGTCGCCACGGCGGCCGAACTGGGGTCGTCGATCACCGCCTGGTCGCCGTTGGCCCAAGGCAAGATCGCCGACGACGCCACGATCAGCCAGATCGGCCAGGCCCACGGCAAGACCAACGGCCAGATCACCCTGCGCTGGCTGATCCAGCACGGGATCATCGCCATCCCGCGCACGACCAAGGAAAGCCGCGCGCGCGAGAACTTCGACATCTTCGACTTCGCCCTGACGGACGAGGAGATGCAGCGGATGGACGCCCTGGATCGCGGCGAACGTCTGGGCGACTGGCTGGACCCGGCGTTCGAATGGGACAAGACTGCCGCCTGATCGACGCAAGAGCGGTTTTGATCGCGTTGGGCGAATTTCAATCCTCGCCCGTCGAAAGCTCCACTTGTCCAGAGACTCCGTCGTAAGACATTCGATAATGCCTCAGAAAGGTTCGTCCAAGGAGAACGCGGTGCAACTGCTCCCCTTCGGCGAGCCTCACCCCGGTGAACTGTTGGAAAAGCAGCCTGTCGAGTGCGGGAACATAAAGTCGAGCCGTATAGATCACAGCCTCATGCCGGCCGCCGACGCCGCTGATGACGCCCTTTTCCGTCGCTGGCAGCCTCAGTTCCTGAGCCAGAGTTTCATCGATACAATCGCCGCCTGCGCCCGTGTCGATGAGGGCCTTGATGCGTTTGCCGGCTAGATCTGGCGCCTTGCCGGGCTCCGATCGCGACTTACGGCCTATATCGACATGAACAGTAGGGCCAATCTGAACCAACATGTCAGCCGCCGAAAGCCCGCCGAGGCCGCTCTTGAAGCCTACGGATTCATTAGGCATTGGCGCGAGTGAACACCATGCCCCCAGGGAGATGGATTTGAGGAGGAGCCCCCACCTGACGGATCAAAAAGGGCCCCGTATCAAAGCGCTCAATAGCATCTGAAGCAGCAGCATCGAAGTCAGGGTAAACATCCACAAACTGACCGTGATGAAAGACCACCCACGCCATGCGGTGGTGAGTTTCCAACTCGCTCTTCATCCTTTCGAACGAGGCGATGTCGTCTTTCAAAACGGTCATCGAATGTCTCGTGGCGGTGGACAGTTTTATTGGCGGGGCATCAAGCGATCTGGCTTGTTAGGTAGAATATCGCGTGAGTCGGGCAAAAGCGCGTTAATGAGCATTAACCTTTTGTGGATCGTTTCGTGTCCGAAGCCGAGTGACAGCGGGCCGCGAGCCGCCTAAGCCACGCCTCATGGCCTATAAATCCTTGCGTGACTTCATCCAGCAACTGGAAGCCGACGGCGAGCTGGTGCGGGTGTCCGAGCCGGTCTCGACCGTGCTGGAGATGACCGAGATCCAGACCCGGCTGCTGCGGAACGGCGGCCCGGCGGTGCTGTTCGAAAAGCCGGTCATGCCGGACGGTTCGATCAGCCCCATCCCCTGCCTGGCCAATCTGTTCGGCACGGTGAAGCGGGTGGCGATGGGGGTGACGCTGGAGGGCAAGGCGCGCACCACGACGGCGGAACTGCGCGAGGTCGGCGAACTGCTGGCCTTTCTGAGGAATCCGACGCCGCCGCGCGGTCTGGGCGATGCAATGGAGATGCTGCCGCTGGCGCAGACCGTCATGTCGATGCGGCCCAAAACCGTGAAGAAGGCCCCGGTGCAGGAGGTGGTGCTGAAGGGCGACAAGATCGACCTGACCGCCCTGCCCGTCCAGTCGTGCTGGCCGGGCGAGCCTGCGCCCCTGATCACCTGGGGTCTGGTGGTGACGAAAGGCCCGTCGGACGACCGCGAGGACGACTTCAACCTGGGCATCTATCGGATGCAGGTGCTGGGCAAGGACAAGGCCATCATGCGCTGGCTGGCGCACCGGGGCGGGGCGCAACACTACGCCCGGCACAAGAAGGCCGGAAAGCGCGAGCCCCTGCCCTGCGCCGTGGTTCTGGGCGCCGATCCGGGCACCATACTGGCGGCGGTGACGCCGGTGCCGGACACCCTGTCCGAATATCAGTTCGCGGGCCTGATGCGGGGCGCCAAGGCCGAGCTGGTCCCGTGCAAGACCGTGCCCCTGATGGTCCCGGCCCAGGCCGAGATCGTGCTGGAAGGCCATGTGCTGCTGGACGAGTTCGAGGACGAGGGCCCGTATGGCGACCACACCGGCTATTACAACTCGGTCGAGAAGTTCCCGGTGTTCCAGGTCAGCGCCATCACCATGCGCAAAGACCCCATCTATCTGACCACCTTCACCGGGCGCCCGCCGGACGAGCCGAGCGTGCTGGGCGAGGCGCTGAACGAGGTCTTCATTCCCCTGCTGCGCCAGCAGTTCCCCGAGATCGTCGACTTCTGGCTGCCGCCCGAGGGGTGCAGCTACCGGATCGCGGTGGTGTCGATGAAGAAGGCCTATCCGGGCCATGCCAAGCGGGTGATGCTGGGCGTGTGGAGCTATCTGCGCCAGTTCATGTACACCAAATGGGTCATCGTCGTGGACGACGACATCGACGCCCGCGACTGGAAGGACGTCATGTGGGCCATCTCGACCAAGATGGACCCGGCGCGCGACATCACCGTGATCGAATCGACCCCCATCGACTATCTAGACTTCGCCAGCCCCGAGAGCGGTCTTGGCTCCAAGATCGGCCTGGACGCCACCGACAAGTGGGAGCCCGAGACCAAGCGCGAATGGGGCGAGGAGATCCGCATGGATCAAGCCGTGATCGACCGGGTTTCCGACCTGTGGGACCGGCTGGGCCTGCCCGGCGACGGCAAGCCGATCTGGAAATAGGTTCGACCTGATTTACGCCGGGGGGCGATGTGAGCGCATTCGAGTTTTTCTTCAGCTTCTATGGGCTGCTGCTGGGTCTGTCGGTGGCGGAGTTGGTGGGCGGATTCGCGCGTGTCCTGCATGAGAAGGCGCGCATCCGGGTCGGCTGGCTGACGCCGCTGCTGGCTCTGTTCGTGGCCATCGACATCATCACCTTCTGGAACCAGGCCTGGGTCATATTTCGCGGCGCGCCCTTCAACACCTTCGTCCTGCTGGTCTCGCTGGCGGTCGCGGCGACCTTCTATGTGGCGGCCAGCGTCACCTTCCCGCGCGTCTCGGCCGAGGGATCAGGCGAGCGGATCGATCTGGACGAGCATTTCTGGAGCCATCGGCGTCTGGTTTTCGGCTGCGTCCTGGGCGCCAACCTGATCGTCGCCTTCGTCGTGATCGTCCTGGCGCAGTTGAATCCCGACTTCGCCCGGATTGCGAAGTCGGTGCGTTTGTGGACGGGTGTGGCGATCTTCGTCGTCGGCACGACGACCGCCGCCTTCGCGCCGTGGCGGCGCGTAGCCATAGTCGCCCTGATCGCGGTGCTGCTTTACAGCCTGTGGGGCGTCGCGAATTCGGCGGTCATGCTGATCAAGGCCGGCGGCTGGGCGCCGGCGCTGGGCGGCGGCGGGTGATATCTTGTAACCCGAACGCAATCGGCCCACGAAGAGCCATGAAATTCTCTGTCCTGGTCACGGCCCTGATGGCCGCCCTTGCCTGTAGCGCGAGTTCCGCCATGTCACAGTCGCTTCCCAACGCTGCCCCCTGGGACCAACCCTTCCTGCCGCCGATCCTGCCGTGGAACGGGGCGTCCAAGGCCTTGTTGCGGGGCGCCAGCGATCCGTGGGTCACGGCGTTCGAGGCCGATCCGGCCCATGACTTCAGCCCCGACTATGCCGACACCCGCGCCTGGTTCGACCGGCTGGACCAGGCCAGCGACCTGATCCGCATCGAACAGTTCGGCGTCTCACCCGAGGGGCGGCCCATCTATGCGGTGATCGCGTCCAAGGACGGGGCCACGTTCGATCCGGCCAAGCCCGTGCTGATGATCCAGGCTGGCATCCACCCCGGAGAGATCGACGGCAAGGACGCGGGCATGATGCTGCTTCGCGACATCGCCTTCTATGGCAAGGACGGCCTGCTGGACCGGGTGAACCTGATCCTGATCCCGATCCTGAGCGTGGACGGGCATGAGCGGGCGTCCGCCTATTCCCGCCCCAACCAGCGCGGGCCGCGCATCCAGGGCTGGCGCAACACCGCGACCAACCAGAACCTGAACCGCGACTATCTGAAGCTGGACCAGCCCGAGATGCGGGCCGTGCGCGGCCTGATCCTGAAATACCGGCCGGACCTGTATGTGGACGTCCACGTCACCGACGGCATGGATTACCAGTACGACGTCACCTTCGGCTTCAACGGCGAGGACGGGGCGTTCAGCCGGTCGCCTAATGGGTCACACTGGCTGGACACGGTGTTCAAGCCGGCGATGAACGCGGCGCTGGAGCGGCAGGGCCATATCCCCGGCGAACTGGTCTTCGGTCAGGACGACGACGATCCCAAGGCCGGGCTGAACGACGGCGGCCTGGGCGAACGCTATTCCAACGGTTGGGGCGCGGCGGCCCATGTGCCGACCATCCTGATCGAGAACCACAGCCTGAAGCCGCACGAGCAGCGGGTGCTGGGCACATACGTCTTCATCGAGGAGGCGATGCGGCTGCTGGCCGACAAGGGTTCGGCGTTGCGGGCGGCGACCGATCAAGACAAGGCCCTGAGACCGGCGGAAATCCCCGCCAACTTCGAGCAGGAGGCGACGCCCTCCTCCACCCGCCCGTTCCGCGGCGTGCTGTACGAGATGTACGACAGCCCCGCCTCGGGTCGGAAGGAAATCCGCTGGCTGGGCCGGCCCGATCCGGAGCTGTGGCGGATGCCCTTCTATGGCTCCAAGCCAACGCTGACGCTGAAGCGGCCGACCGCCTACTGGATCCCCGGCTACCGCACCGATCTGATCGAACGGCTGAAGGCGCACGGGATAGAGATGGAGACGTTGACGGCGCCGCGCGCCGTCGCGGTCGACATGCTGCGTCTGGTTTCGCCCAAACTGGCGACGCGCGCCAACGAGGGCCATGTGCAGGCCTCGGTCGAGTCTGTCGAGGTCGAACGCCGCGACTGGACCTTCCCCCCCGGTTCGGTCCGCGTGCCGACCGACCAGCCGCTGGGCGACATCGTCGTTCTGCTGCTGGAGCCGCAGTCGAACGAGAGCTTCTTCGCCTGGGGCATGTTCCCCGAGGTCATGAGCCGGGTCGAATATATCGAGCCCTACGCCATCGCTCCCCTGGCCGAACGGATGCTGGCCGCCGATCCGGCGCTGAAGGCCGCCTTCGAGGCCAAGCTGGCGGCCGAACCCGTCTTCGCCGCCGATCCGCAGGCGCGTCTGGCCTGGTTCTACGAACGCACGCCCTTCTACGATGAGCGCTACCTGCTCTATCCGGTGGCGCGGGAGGACTGAGCGATGGAGGACGCGGTTGCGGCGGGCCGGGGCCTCCGCCATATCGGGGCATGACCGACACCCGCCTATCCGCCGATCTTCTTCATGACATCGTCCAAGCGGCCCTGAAGGCCGGCGCCGACGCGGCCGAGGCCGTCAGCGCCGACCGCCGCGCCCTGTCCGTGGGCGTCCGCAACGGCCGACTGGAAGATCTGGAACGCGAGGAATCGCGCGACCTTGGCCTGCGAGTCTTCGTGGGGCGGCGTCAGGCGTCGGTCTCGGCCTCGGACCTGTCGGCGGCGACCCAGGCGCGCTTGGTCGAACGGGCGGTGGCGATGGCGCGGCTGGCCCCGGAAGACCCCTATGCCGACCTGGCGCCGGACGACCGACTGGCGCGCGGCCCCCTGCCCGATCTCGATCTCTACGACCCCAGCGAGCCGAGCGCCGAGACGATGGAGCGCCGGTCGGCCGAGGCCGAGGCCGCCGCCCTGGCCGTGCCCGGCGTGGCGCGATCCGAAGGCGGGCACGCCGCCTGGTCGTCCAGCCGCTGGCGGTTGGTCACGTCGCACGGGTTCGACGGCGCCTATCAGGGGTCGGCCTTCTCTTTGGGCGTGGGCGTCATCGCCGAAAAGGACGGGGCGATGGAACGCGGCGGCGAGAGCCGTTCGACCCGTCATCTGTCCGATCTGCCGGGCGCGGAAGCCATCGGACGCACCGCCGGCGAACGGGCCGCCGCCCGCGTGGGCGCGCGCAAGATCGCCTCGACCACCGCGCCGGTCATCTTCGACAATCGGATGGCCGGGCAGATCGTCTCGCCCGCCATCGGCGCGATCTCGGGGCCGTCCATCGCGCGCGGCACCTCCTTCCTGAAAGACCGGATGGGCCAACGGGTGTTCGCCGAGGGCGTGAGCCTGATCGACGACCCGTTCCGCCGGCGGGGCATGGGATCGACCCCATTCGATGACGAGGGCGTCTCGGTCGAACGCCGCGCCCTGTTCGACGACGGCGTCCTGACCACCTGGCTGCTGAACAGCGCGGCGGCCCGGCAGCTGGGCCTGGAGACCACCGGCCACGCCTCGCGCGGTCTGGCCGGACCGCCCGGCGTCTCGACCCACAATCTGCATATGGAGCCGGGCCAGCGAGACCTGGCCGGTCTGATGGCCGACGCTGGAACGGGCTTGCTGATCACGTCGATGTTCGGCCCGTCGCTGAACGGAAACACCGGCGACTGGTCCGCCGGGGTGTCCGGCTTCTGGTTCGAGAACGGGGTGATCGCCTATCCGGTCAACGAGGTGACGGTGGCCGGCAAGCTGACGGAACTCTATCTGCGGATGGTGCGCGGGTCGGACCTGGAGTTCCGGGGCGCCTTCAACGTGCCCAGCCTGATGTTCGACGCCGTGGCCATCGCGGGCAAATGATCGATCTGGACGCCGATCTTGAGCTGATTCACCAGGCGGCGCTGGACGCCGGCGCCCTGGCCGTCGCCGAGCGCGAGCGGGGCCTGAAGATCGAATCCAAGGTCGGCGGGTCGCCTGTCACCAGCGGCGATCTGAAGGTCGACGCCCTGTTGAAGGACCGGCTGCTGGCCGCGCGCCCCGACTATGGCTGGTTATCGGAAGAGACGGCGGATTCGCCAGACCGGCTGTCCAAGCGGCGTATCTTCGTCGTCGATCCGATCGACGGCACCGTGGCCTATATGAAGCGCAATCCTTGGTGGTGCGTGCCCATCGCCGTAGTCGAGGACGGAGCGGTGGTGGCCGCCGTCATCCATGCGCCCGAAGTCGAGGAGACCTATGTGGCTGTGCGCGGCGGCGGAGCGCGACGCAACGGCCGGCCCATCCAGGCGTCGGACCTGGACACGCTGGAGGACGCCTCCATCCTGGGCGACGCGCGGCTGATCGAGGCGCCGTATTTCGACGAACCCTGGCCGCCGATGCGGTTCGAGAAGCGCAACGCCCTGGCCTATCGCATGGCCCTGGTGGCGGCCGGCGCCTTCGACGCGGCCCTGGCCCTGACGCCCAAATGGGACTGGGACGTGGCGGCGGGCTGCCTGATCGCCGAAGAGGCCGGCGCCAAGGTCAGCGATCACCACGGCCGGCCCTGGCGGTTCAACCGACCCGACCCGCGCCAGGCCAGCCTGGTCTGCGCGGCCCCCGCGCTGCAGCCTTTGATCGTGCAGCGGTGTAAAAACGTGCCGCTTTCGCCCTGAGGCGAGGGCGAAAACCCCCGCAAAGATTGATCCTGAGGCGTTCTGGGCCTAAGTCGCGCGTCAAGGACCTCCCCAGCCTCAGGATTTTCGATGACCGACCAGAACGCCGCCGCGCCGCAACTTCTGCACCTCGTGATCGGCGGCGAGCTTCGCCACCTGGGCGAGCCGACCTTCCGCGACCTGTCGCAGGTCGAATTCGTCGGCGCCTTCGGCAGCTATGACGAGGCCAAGAAGGCGTGGAAGGCCCGCGCCCAGGCCACCGTCGACAACGCCCACATGCGCTATTTCATCCTGCACGCCCACAAGCTGATCGATCCGCGCGGCGACGCGGCCTGATCCTGCGACATCGGGGCGTCCGAACCGGCGCCCCGATCCGACGTTTCAATCTGTATGCGAGGACGACGATGAATCTTGAACCGCAACAGACCTTTCAACTGATCAGCCTGCTGGCCGTGCTGGCGCTGTTCAGTTTTTCGCTGCGCGACAAGATGAACTATGCGCGCTGGTTCAAGAAGTGGGAAGCCGATCGCAAGGCCCGGCGCGACGCCGAACTGGCCGCCGAGGCCCGCGAGCGCGGCGAAGGCGACAAGACCGGCCCCTGGGGCTGAGGCCCCCTACTCCCGCCTGAGCAGTTTGTCGGTCAGCAAGGTTCCCCACCAGCCCGCCTTGAACTCGGCCCGGATGGCCTTTGGGTCGTATTCGGGGCTGTCGATCCAGTCGATGAAGCTGATCCCGCGCGGTTCGACCTCGTCGACGTATTTCTCCAGCGTATAGTCCAGCACGCCCGTCAGCCCCTCGCGCGAGTGCAGGTATTTCTTGGACAGCTGTTTCATGGCGACCGAGATCGGCTCGCCCAGATGGAAGTGACGATAGAAGACCGCCATCATCCCCGCCCGGTCCGCGCCTGACTTGCAGTGGATCAGCACCGGATATTCGATGGTTTCAAACAGGTCGCGGGCGCGGTGGATGCGGTCGCGTTGCGGCGGATCGCGCGAATCCAGCGGGGCGTCGATCAGGATCAGGCCCAGACGTTCGCAGGCCTGTTTCTCCAGCCAGTAATAGCCCTCGTCGCGTTCGCCCCGCAGGTTGATGACGGTCCTGACGCCCTTTGACTTCCAATAGGCCAACTGGCGCGGCGACGGCTGATTGGTGCGCACCAGGTCCGGTCCCAGCCAGTGGGCGTTAGAGAAGGCCAGGCGCAGGAACGCATGGTCGGCCCAGAAATAGTGCCAATGCGCCTTGAAGCGGCCCATCGCCGTGGTGAGGTCGAAACGCGACATGGAGGCCAGATAGCGGTCCGGGGCCGCCGCGTCATCCTCCGCCGACGGCCGGGGCCGCGCGCGTTTGCGGCGTGCGGTTTTCTGTCCAGAAAATGAAGACCGAGGCGGCGACGATCAGGGCCGCCCCCGGCCAGAACCACGGCGACGGCGTCTGGCCCAGCAGCGACCAGCCGATCAGGCCGGCCATCGGCGCCTTCAGGTCCGCGAATGGCTGGAGATAGGCCGCGTCCGCCCGCTTGTAGGACCAAGCCAGCAGATATTGCGCCGCCGCCGTCAGACCGCCCAGGGCCAGTAGCAGCAGAAGCCCGATCCCTTGCGGCAGGGCGAACGGCAGGCCCGTCGCCACGCCCGCCGGCAGGACGAAGGCGAAGGCGTTGGCCAACAGCAGGATGGCCAGATGGTTAGGCGTGATCAGCACCAGCAGCGAGACGGTCAGGGTCTCGGGACTTTCGTCGCGCGCCAGGGCCTTGGTCAGGACGTCGGTGGCGGCCCACAGGGCGGCGGCCAGGATCGGCGTCAGCGCGGGCCAGTCCAGCCGCTCGGCCCCGACGCCGGACACCACCACCGCGCCGATGAATCCGGCCAGGGCGGCGCCGAGCCGGGCGCCCGACACCCGCTCGCCCAGGAACAGGGTCGAGCCGACGATGACGAACAGCGGCCCGGTAGCCAGCAGCGTCACCATCTGCCAGATCGGCACGCCCGAGGCGAAGCCATAGACGAACACATGCACCCCCAAGGCCGAGGCGAAGGCTCGGGCCTGGTGCGCCAGCGGATGGCGGGTCTTCAGCTTGCCCAGCCCGATCCGCATCACGACCGGCGCCATCAGCGCCGAGGCGATCAGATATTGCCAGAAGGCCATGCCGGTCGAACTCATGCCGAACTGCTGCGGCAGGATCGACTGAAGCGTGTTCGCGGCGGCGAACACCAGGCTGGCCGACAGCATCGACAGCGCGCCCATGGAGGCGGCGACGGAGCCGGGCGAGGAAATCTGGTTCAATGGTCGTCCTTTCCGTAACCAGCTTCCCCAGGGTTACGGGCGACGACGCGCCGACACGCCGCCCGGCGAAAGGCGGCGCACGCCGACGTGGCGCGTGATCCCGTTCTCTTTCATCCGGACTATACCGTCGGCCCCGGAATCACACCGGATCTGCTGACCTCCCCCGCTGGGGGAGCGCTCGCGGGCTTGGCGTCTCCGCCTTACCGCCGGTGGGGAATCGCACCCCGCCCTGAGAACAACGCGGGCGAACCCGCGACCTCTAACTAGAAAAGCTATGCGGCCTCTTCAACCGTCCACGCGTTCGGGCGTTGGATTTTACCCCGCCGTCAGGAGCGAGGAGGCGCCGGGCGAAACCCTGATCCGCGCCGACGAACCGGGGCGCCTGCTGGTCCCGGCGCCCGACAAGCCTTGACTTGAAGGACGGCTCGGACGACCGAAGGCCGATGAGCGAACCCGCCCCCTCCATGCCCCTTCGCACCCTGCTGGCGCGGATCTGGCGTGACTATCTGAGCAGCCACAAGGGATCGCTGATCCTGTCGATCCTGTGCGCGGCGACGACGGGCCTGTTGACCGCCGCCCTGCTGAAACTGCTGGAGCCGGCGGTGAACGGCCTGTTCCTGGGCGGGAACGAGCCCATCGTGCTGTTCGACCGTTTCCGCTTTCCCTCCGATCAGGCCCTGATCGTCATACCGGCCGCCATCCTGGGGGTGGCGGTGGTGCGGACCCTGGCGGCCATCGGACAGGCGGCTCTGGTCAACCGCCTGGGCCACACCATCGTCGGCGACATCCAGATTCGGCTGTTCGGGGCCATGATCCGGGCGGACCTGGCGCGGCTGCGCAGCCAGCATTCCGGCGGCTTCGTTTCCTCGGTGCTGTTCGACGCCAATCTGGTGCGAGAGGCCTTCACCTCGGGCGTGGTCAACTACACCCAGAACCTGCTGACCCTGATCGCCGTGCTGATCTACATGGGGTTCATCGACTGGCAGCTGACCGTGGTGGTTCTGCTGGGCGTGCCGCTGGTGGCGCTGGTGCTGCGCCGGTTCGGCCGCAAGACGCGCAAGGCCGCCGTCGGGGCCATGGCCGAGACCGAGAACCTGTCCACCGCCCTGATGGAGAATCTGGACGGGGTTCGCCTGATCAAGATCGAGAACCGCGAGGCGGCCGAGCAGGATCGCGTCGCCGAGGTGATCGCGCGCCGCCAGCGCCACGTCATCAAGGGCGCCAACGCCCGCGCCTTCGCCGGTCCGTCCAGCGACATGGTGGCCTATGTCGTCGTCGCCGCCGTCATGGCCTATGCCGGATGGCGGGCGCAGTCGGGCGAGATGACGGTGGGCGGGTTCGCCGCCTTCATCGGCCTGTTGCTGGCGGCGGGCCAGTCGCTGCGGCAAGTGACCAATCTGGCCACGGTGATGAGCGAGGGCTTCGCCGCCGCGCGCCGCCTGTTCGGCGCCCTGGACATCCAGCCCGAAATTCGCGAGGCGACCGACGCCGCAACCTTGGCGCCGGGCCCGGTGGAGGTGGCGCTGGAGGGGGTTTCCTTCGCCTATGCGGGAACCGACGCGCCGACGCTGGACCATGTGTCCCTGCGGGTCGCGCCGGGGGAGACGGTGGCGCTGGTCGGGCCGTCGGGCGGGGGGAAAAGCACGATCCTGAGCCTGTTGCCGCGCTTCTATGACGTGACGGGCGGGGCGGTGACGATCAACGGGCGCGACGTGCGGGAACTGCGTATTCAAGACCTGCGCGACCATATCGCCCTGGTGACGCAGGAGCCCTTCCTGTTCGACGACACCATCGCCGCCAACATCGCCTATGGCCGGCCCGGCGCGACGCAGGACCAGATCGAGGACGCGGCCCGCGCCGCCGCCGCCCACGACTTCATCACGGCCCTGCCCGACGGCTACGACACCCGCGCCGGAGAGGCAGGGCTGCGGCTGTCGGGCGGTCAGCGCCAGCGCATCGCCATAGCCCGTGCCTTTTTGAAGGACGCGCCGATCCTGCTGCTGGACGAGGCGACCAGCGCCCTCGACACCGAGAGCGAGGCCCTGGTGCAGGCGGCGCTGGAACGGCTGATGGAGGGGCGCGCGACGCTGATGATCGCCCACCGCCTGTCGACCGTGAAGAACGCCAACCGCATCTATGTGATCGAGGCCGGCAGGGTGGTCGAGGAGGGATCACACGACGCCTTGGTGGCCCGTGGCGGCCTCTACGCCCGTCTGGCGCGTCAGCAGTCGCTGGACGGCGCGCCGGTCGAGGTGGGGACCGTGGCGTGAGGCCGCTTCGCAATCCGGTCGTCCAGTCGGCCCTGGCCTGGACGCTGGCGAAGTGGATGCAGTTCTGCTTTTCCACCATCCGCTGGACCCACGAGAACCAACAGGCCGCCGAGGCGGTCTGGGCGCAGGGCGGCGGGGTGCTGTGCGTCTTCTGGCATTCGCGCATCGGCCTGTCGCCCTCGTGCTGGCCGCTGGACCGGGCGCAGCCGGCCAAGGCCCTGATCTCCCTTTCGGCCGACGGAGAGTTCATCGCCAAGGCCGTGGCGCGTCAGGGCTTTCCCGCCGTGCGCGGATCGTCGACCAACAAGGACAAGGCGGAAAAGGCCAAGGGCGGCACCCAGGCCCTGCGCGACGGGCTGAAACAATTGAAGCTCGGCGCCCTGGCCATCACACCCGACGGCCCGCGCGGTCCGGCCAAAGTCATGGCCGAGGGGCTTCCGCTGATGGCCAAGCTGTCCAGGGCCCCGGTGCTGTTCATCGGCCTGTCGTGCAGTCCGGCGATCCGGCTGAACAGCTGGGACAAGGCGGTCCTGCCCCTGCCCTTCGGCAAGGGCGCCATCGTCTGGGACCGGGCCGACTATCCCGAAGGCGCCGAGATCGCCGAAGTGGTCGCCGACTGGACGCCGCGCCTGAACGCCGTCGAGGCGCGGGCCGACGCCATCACGGGCCTGAAACCGTGACGCCCCTGCCTCTGATCGCTTATCGCTTGGCGACCCGCGCGCTGGAGCCGCTGGCCCCGCGCCTGCTGGACGCGCGCGCGCGACGGGGCAAGGAAGACCCGGTGCGGGTGGACGAACGGATGGGCTTCACCCGCGCCGAACGCCCGGACGGCGATCTGGTCTGGCTGCATGGCGTCAGCGTGGGCGAGAGCCTGTCGTTGCTGCCGCTGGTCGAACGGTTCGTGAAGACGCGGCCGGATCTGACCGTGCTGGTCACGTCCGGCACCGTAACCTCGGCGCGGATTTTGGCGCAGCGACTGCCGGCGGGGGTGATCCACCAATATGCGCCAGTCGACGGACCCGAGACAGTGGCTCGATTCCTGGATCACTGGCGCCCGGCGCTGGCGGTGTTCGTCGAGAGCGAACTGTGGCCCAATCTGTTGCTGGAGGCGCATCGGCGCGGCGTCAAATTGGCCCTGGTCAGCGCGCGCCTGACGGAAAAGACGGTCGAGGGCTGGGCGCGGTTTCCGGCCTCGGCGCGGGCGGTGACGGGGGCGTTCGACCTGGTCCTGCCCCAGGATGCGGTGTCGGCCCAGCGGCTGGAGGGCATGGGGGCGCGGATCGACGGTCTGGTGAACCTGAAACTGTCGGGCGAGGCCCTGCCCCACGACGCCGCCGCCTTCAGCCGCCTGTCCGCCGCCATCGGCGACCGCCCTGTGATCGTGGCCGCCAGCACCCATGAGGGCGAGGAGGTCGCCATCGTGCGCGCCCTGGACGGTCTGGACGACCGGGTGTGCCTGATCCTGACGCCCCGCCACCCGGAGCGCGGACCGCATATCGCGCAAGGTCTGGCGCGCGAGGGTTACGCCTTCGCCATGCGGTCGCGCGGGGAAACCATCGGGCCGGACACCGACATCTATCTGGCCGACACCCTGAACGAGATGGGTCTGTTCCTGCGGCTGGCCGATGTGGTCATCATGGGCGGATCGTTCGCCCCGGCGCTGGGCCTGCCGCCGGTCGGGGGGCACAATCCGCTGGAGCCGGCGCGGCTGGGGCGGCCCGCGATCACGGGGCCGGACGCCTCGAACTGGGCGCCGGTGACGGCGGCGCTGAACAGCGCGGGCGGCCTGACGCTGGTTCAGGCGCCGTCCGACCTGGCGGCGACCGTCGCGCCCCTGCTGGCGGACCCTGCGGCGGCCAAGGCGATGGGCGAGCGCGCGCGGCGGGCGGCGGCCGAGGCCGGCGGCGGGCTGGACCGGCTGTGGGCCGCGCTGCAGCCGCTGACGCCGCCGCCAGCGCCGAAGCGGGCCGGACGATGAAGCTGAACACCCCCCGCTGGTGGTATGTGCGCGACAGCAACCACGCGCGCCTGACCCGCACCGTGCTGAAACCCCTGGGCTGGCTGTGGGCCGGCGTCACGGCGCGACGCATCGCCCGCGCCGCGCCGGTCGATCCGGGCTGCGCCGTGGTCTCGGTCGGCAATCTGACGGTCGGCGGATCGGGCAAGACGCCGGTCGCGCGCGAAATCCTGCGCCTGCTGCGGGCGACTGGGGTGGAGGCGCACGGCCTGTCGCGCGGCTACGGCGGGCGGCTGGAGGGGCCGATCCGGGTCGATCCGGCGGCGCATACGGCGGACGACGTCGGCGACGAACCGCTGATGCTGGCGCAAGGGTCGCCCGCCTGGATCGCGCGCGACCGGGTCGCGGGGGCCAGGGCGGCGGTCGAAGGCGGCGCGCAGGCCCTGGTGCTGGACGACGGCCATCAGAACCCGGCGCTGAAGAAGACCGTCAGCCTGATCGTCGTGGACGGCGAGACGCGCGGCGACGAATGGCCGTTCGGGGACGGGTCGGTGTTCCCCTCGGGCCCGATGCGGGAGCCGCTGAAGGCCGGGCTGGCGCGGGCCGACGCCGTGGTGATCATGCTGCCGACCGATGTGGGGGCGGCCGATCCCGAACTGCTGGCGGTGTTCGCCGACCTGCCCGTCTTCGTCGCCCGCCTGACGCCCGAGGGGCCGCCGCCGTCGGGGCCGCAGGTCGGGTTCGCCGGCATCGCCAAGCCGTGGAAGGTCGAACGGTCGCTGAAGGCAGCGGGCTGCGATCTGGTCGACTTCGTCCCCTTCCCCGACCATGCGGCCTATAGCGCCGAGACCATGCGGTTCCTGACCGACCGCGCAGCCGTCTATGACGCCGGACTGGTGACGACGGAGAAGGACTGGGTTCGTCTGACGCCCGAACAACGCGCGGACGTGACCGCCTGGCTGGTCGTCGCCCGGTTCGAGGACGAGGCGGCTTTCACCGCCTTTCTGACCGACCGGATTCAGTCGGCGCGATAGACCACGCCGGACTTCATCACGAACTTCATCCGCTCCAGTTCGGTCACGTCGCTCAGCGGATCGCCCGAGACGGCGACGATGTCGGCGGGCATTCCCGGCGCGATCCGGCCCGCCTCGTTCGAAATCCGCAGGTGTTCGGCGGCGCCGACGGTGGCGGCCTGGATGGCTTCCAGCGGGGTCAGGCCGGCGCGGACCAGAAGCGCGAACTCTTGCGCGTTGTCGCCGTGGGCCGAGACGCCGGTGTCGGTGCCGAAGGCGATCTTCACCCCGGCCTGATGCGCGCGGCGGGCCATGTCCAGCATCTTCGGTCCGGCCTCCAGCGCCTTGGCCGTCTGGGCCGGGGTGAAGAAGTTGTCGGGGCTGGAGGCGATGCGGGCCACGAAGTCGCCGGCCAGCAGCGTCGGCACCAGCCAGGCGCCGTTCGCCTTGAACAGGCGGATCGACTGATCGTCCAGATAGGTGCCGTGTTCGATGGAATCGCCGCCCGCCCGCAGGAAGGCGTTGATGCCGTCCACCCCGTGAGCGTGCGCCGTCACCTGGCGGCCCATGCGGTGGGCGCTGCCGACGATTGCGGACAGTTCGTCGTCGCTGAACTGCTGGTTCAGGCCGGCGGCGGTGTTGGACAGCACGCCGCCCGTCGCGGTGATCTTGATGATATCGGCGCCGGCGCGAACCTGGGTGCGAACGGCCCGCATGCAGTCCTCTGGCCCCGAGCAGATGCTCTCGGACGACAGCAGGTGCATCACGTCCTCGCGATAGCCGTTGATGTCGCCATGGCCGCCATGGATCGAGACCGCCGATCCCGCCGCGATGATGCGCGGACCCGGCACGTCGCCGTTCCTGATCGCATTCCGCAGGGCGAAGATGGCCTGGTTAGAAGCGCCCAGGTCCGCGACGGTGGTGAAGCCGGCCATCAGGGTGCGGCGCGCATAGCGGGCGCCGACCATGGCCTGATCCGCGTCCGACAGCGTGACCTCTTCCAGGCGCGAATTCGGGTTCTGCTGGCCCGTCAGATGGACGTGGCTGTCGATCAGGCCGGGCAGGACGAAAGCCTGTCGCAGGTCCACCACCTTGCCCTGGGCGGCGTCGCCGACGAAGCCGTCGCGGATTTCCACGACTTGGTTCCCTCTGATCACGAGAGTTTTATCGCGTTGCACAACGCCGTTCGCCGGGTCAGCCAGCAGGCGTCCCGCCTCGACGAACGTCGTGCTTCCAGGATCGAAAACCCCAGCGGTCGTGGGGGTTTGCTGAGCGAACGCCGCCGTGGTCGTCGCCGCCAGCGCCATCAGAGCCAGTCCCAGCGTCTTCATCATATCGTCCCCCGGCGTCGCCGCCCCAAAAATGCCTTGCAAGGCTCAGGTTGCCTCTCCCGTAACCATTTGAAACAAACACGCCCCAAGAACAAACCGCAACGAGGGCGTCGCATGCGGCTATCGAGACGAGGGCTCATTCTGGGCGGTTCGGCCATGCTGGCCGGGTGCGCCAGCGCAAGCGCCACGGCGCCGCTGACCACCGCCGCGACCGTCGCGCCGGTCGTTCCGCCTGCGGTGGTCCTGCCGACGATCCAGACCGCCAACGTCGAAGTGCCGCCCCTCGATCCCCGGGGCCACGTCCGCAAGGAACTGATGGAACGCGCCATGACGGCGCTGGACACCCACCACCGCCGTCTGCCGCTGCGCGACCGGATGTATCTGGTCGATTTCAAGAAATACTCCGGCGAAGAGCGGCTTTACGAGGTCGATCTGATCGGCGGCGAGGTCAAGGTCCTGCGCACCTGCCACGGCCGCGGTTCGGACCCCAGCCACACGGGCTACGCCCAGCGGTTCTCGAACGTGCGCGATTCCAACATGTCGTCGGTCGGCGCCTATGCGACCGCCGGCGCCAACTGGGGTGCGCAGCAGGGGCCGAACGTCCTGCTGGACGGGCTGGAATACTCCAACGACAAGGCGCGCGAACGGGCGATCATCGTCCACGGCGCGGACTACGCCGACCCGGCCTTCCTGGCCCGCGAGGGCAAGCTGGGCCGCAGCTATGGCTGTTTCTCGGTGGCGCACACCGACCTGCCGGCTTTGCGCGAACGCATGGGAGAAGGCCGGCTGCTGTTCGCCTGGGCGTAAGGCGGCGTCCGCTCAGGACAGCCGGTCGCGGAATTCGGTCCAGTCGAAGGTCTTGACGGTGCGCAGGTCGTCCGTGGCGCTGTTCCACAGGACGATGGCCGGCAGGGGCACGCCGTTGAAGGTGTTGGTCTTCACCATCGAATAATGGGCCTGATCCAGGAAGGCGATGCGCGTTCCCGGCGTCGGCCGCTGGGCGAAGACGTAGTCGCCGATGACGTCGCCCGCGAGGCAGGACGGCCCGCCCAGACGCACGGTGACGCCCTCCTCTGGCTCTTCCAGCATGGCCGGGCGATACGGCGCCTCGATCACGTCCGGCATATGGCAGGTGGCCGAGATGTCGGTAATGGCGATGGGCATGCCGTTGTCGAACACGTCCAGGATTTCCCCGACCAGAACGCCGGCGTCCAAGGCCACGGCCTCGCCCGGCTCCAGATAGACCTGAACCCCGTGGCGCTGGCCGATCTGGTTCAGGAAATCGACCAGGCGGTCGATCTGATAGTCGGCGCGGGTGACGTGGTGCCCACCGCCCAGGTTCAACCATTTCACCCCGCCCAGCAGGGGGGCCAGCTTCGGCTCCACCGCCGCCCAGATGCGGGCCAGGGGCTCGAAATCCTGTTCGCACAGGGCGTGGATGTGCAGACCGTCGACGCCCTGCATGTGTTCGGGCTTCAGTTGCGAGACGGGGAAGCCCAGGCGTGAACAGGGCTGGGCCGGGTCGTATTTGGCGACCTCCCCTTCCGAATGTTCGGGGTTCAGCCGCAGACCGATCTCGAACACCTCGCCGACCGCGCGGGACTGAGCGATCAGGTCGGCGAAGCGCGCCACCTGATCGGGCGAGTTGAAGATGACGTGATCCGACAACCGCAGGATTTCGGGCAGATCCTCGGCCCTGTAGGCGGGCGAATAGGTGGTCAGTTCGCCCTTGTAGAACTGACGCGCCAGCCGCGCCTCCCACAGGCCCGAGGCGCAGACGCCGTCCAGATATTCGCCGACCACGTCCGCCAGCGACCACATGGAAAACGCCTTCAAGGCCAAGAGGACGCGGGCGTTCCCTCGGTCGCGCACGTCCTTCAGCACCGCCAGATTGCGCCGCACCGCGACCTCGTCCACCACGAAGGCGGGCGAGGCGACGCGGTTCAGGTCGAAATGCGCGAAGGCGCCCGGATCGCCGGCCCTGGTCTCCATCGGTCGTTCGTTTCCTTTAGAAGTCCAGCGGGGCGTCCAGTTCCTCGACCGTCCAGGGCAGGCCGTGCTTGTTCAGCATGTCCATGAACGGATCGGGGTCCAACTGCTCCATGTTGAACACGCCCGCGCCCTTCCACTGGCCGGTCAGCATCAAGGCCGCGCCGATCATGGCCGGGACGCCGGTGGTGTAGCTGACGGCCTGGTTGCCGGTTTCGGCGTAGGCCGCCTCGTGGTCGCAGATGTTCTTGACGTAGACCGTCTTCTGCGCGCCGTCCTTCTGGCCCGTGGCGATGGTTCCGATGTTGGTCTTGCCCTTGGTGATCGGACCCAGCGACGCGGGTTCGGGCAGCAGGGCCTTCAGGAATTCGATCGGGATGATCTCGCGGCCCTGGAACATCATCGGTTCGATCGAGGTCATGCCGACGTTCTCCAGCACTTCAAGGTGCTTCAGATAGGAGTCGCCGAAGGTCATCCAGAAGCGGATGCGCTTGATCTCAGGGTAGAATTTGGCCAGCGACTCCAGTTCCTCATGGTACATGAGGTACATGTTCTTGGGGCCGACGCCTTCGAAGTCGAACGCTTGCTTGTGGCTCAGCGCCGGACCTTCGACCCACTGGCCGTTTTCCCAGTGACGCGAGTTGGCGGTCACTTCGCGCAGGTTGATTTCCGGGTTGAAGTTGGTGGCGAAGGGCAGGCCCGTGTCGCCGCCGTTGCAGTCCAGGATGTCGAGCGTGTCGATCCGGTCCAGCAGGTGCTTCTTGGTGTAGGTGGTGAAGACCGAGGTCACGCCGGGGTCGAAGCCCGAACCCAGCAGGGCCATCAGGCCGGCGTCCTTGAAGCGGTCCTGATAGGCCCACTGCCACTTGTATTCGAACTTGGCCTCGTCGCGCGGCTCGTAATTGGCGGTGTCGAGATAGTTCACGCCCGCGGCCAGGCAGGCGTCCATGATCGACAGGTCCTGATAGGGCAGGGCCAGGTTGACGACCAGCGCAGGCTTGACCGCCTGGATCAGGGCCGTGGTCGCCGCCACGTCGTCGGCGTCGATGGCCGCCGTGTCGATAGAAACGCCAAAGCGCGTCTTCACGGATTCGGCGATGGCGTCGCACTTGGACTTGGTGCGGCTCGCCAGAGTGATATGCGAGAAGATGTCCGCATTCATCGCCATCTTGTGGACAGCGACCGAACTGACGCCGCCTGCGCCGATAACCAGCACCCTGCTCATGTGTGGCTTCTCCCGAAGTCTGAAAACGTTTGGCGACATGGCCGCCGCCTATAAGGGGCGGCGCTCATAGCATGATGATGACAGTCCGCTAAATTATAACGCGGCGCGGTCAGTCCCGATCCAGCGCCCGCCAGCCGATGTCCGAACGGTTGAAGCCGCCGGGCCAGTCGATCTTCCTGATGGCGGCGTAGGCGCGCTCGCGGGCCTGGGCGATGTCGTCGCCCTCGGCGCAGACGTTCAGCACGCGTCCGCCAGCGGCCGCCAGTTGCCCGTCGTCGCGACGCCTTGTCCCGGCGTGGAAGACCTGGACATGGGGGCCGAAATCCTGATCGGCGCCGCGGATGATCGAGCCTTCCAGCGGACTGTCGGGATAGCCCTTGGCCGCCATGACCACGCAGATCACCGTCTGCGGCTTGAAGGCCGGCGCCGGCAGGCCCGAGACGTCGCCGCGCGCGCAAGCCAGCAGATAGGGCACGATGTCGCCGGCGAAGCGCATCATCAGCACCTGGCATTCCGGGTCGCCGAAGCGGGCGTTGAATTCCACCACCTTCGGCCCGTCCTCGGTCGCCATCAGACCGGCGTAGAGGACGCCGCGATAGGGGGCGCCCTCTTCGGCCATCTTGCGGATGCTCGGCTGGACGATCCGCTCGTCGGCCTGCTGCACCAGGTCGGCGGTGAAGACGGGCGCGGGGGAATAGGCGCCCATGCCGCCGGTGTTGGGGCCCAGATCGCCGTCGAAGGCGCGCTTGTGGTCCTGGGCGCCGCCGAACAGCAGGGCCTGTTTCCCGTCGCACAGGGCGAACAGGGAGCCCTCCTCCCCGTCCATGAACTCCTCGATCACGACGCGGGCGCCGGCGGCGCCGAAACGGCCGCCCAGCATCCGCTCGATCTCGGCCTCAGCATCGGGGCGGTCGGGGCTGATGGCGACGCCTTTGCCGGCGGCCAGGCCGTCGGCCTTGATGACATAAGGGGGACGGAACACGTCCAGCGCCGCCTTGGCGTCCTTGACGCTGTCATAGACGCCGTAACCGGCGGTGGGGATTTCGTGGCGTTCCAGGAACGCCTTGGAAAAGGCCTTGGACGTCTCCAGCTGCGCCGCCCTGGCCGTGGGGCCGAAACAGGGGATGCCGGCCGCCGCCAACCGGTCGGCCAGACCCGCCGCCAACGCCACCTCCGGGCCGACCACGACCAGGTCCGCGCGGATTTCGCGCGCCAGAGCAGCCAGACCGTCCGCGTCGTCGGCCTTCACCGAGCGCAGTTCGCACAGTTTCTCGATGCCCGGATTGCCCGGCGCGGCGACCAGGCGCTTCACCAGCGGCGACTGGGCGATCTTCCAGGCCAGGGCGTGTTCGCGCCCGCCCGATCCGACGAGAAGAATGTTCATGAGACCGGGCAATGACCGCCCGCCATCGCCCGGTCAAGCGTCAGGCGCGCTTAAGGGCCCGTTCGCTTCAGATCAGGGCGAAAACGACATAGGCCACGACGCCCAGAAGCAACAGGCCGCCGATGATCAGCCAGGGCGTCATGGCCGCGCCTTCGCCGCTTCGGCGGCTCAGGTCGCGTTCGCGCGGGTCACGGTCTTGCGGGTCTGTTCCAGGAGGATCGGCGGCCATCAAGGGCCAACGTCGGGGCGTCCCGGCCGTTCCCGGACGCTTCGACGCAGGCTATGACGGGGCCATGAGCGACGACTCCTATGTATTCGAAGGCCCGGCCGAGCCGCCGGCGGCGCGCGACAACAATCCGCCGCTGTCGATCTCCGAACTCTCGTTCGCCCTGAAACGGACGCTGGAGGACCGCTTTGGCCATGTGCGGCTGCGCGGCGAGGTGTCCAAGGTCAACCGCCACGCCTCGGGCCATGTCTATCTGACGCTGAAGGACGACAAGTCGGCCATCGACGGCGTGATCTGGAAAGGCGCGGTGCGCGGTCTGGGGGTGCAGCCCGAGGCAGGGCTGGAAGTCATCGTCACCGGCAAGATCACCTCCTATCCAGCGCGGTCCTCCTATCAGATCGTGATCGAGAGCATGGAGGCGGCGGGGGCCGGCGCCCTGTTGGCGCAGCTGGAGCGGCTGAAAGGAAGGCTGCGCGAGGAAGGCCTGTTCGAACCGGGTCGCAAGAAGCCCCTGCCGACCTTCCCGGCGACCATCGGCGTGATCACCAGCCCGACCGGCGCCGTGATCCGCGACGTTCTGCACCGGATCGCCGAACGCTGGCCGTGCCGAGTCATCGTCTGGCCCGTGGTGGTTCAGGGCGAGGCGGCGGCCGGCCAGGTGTCGAACGCCATTCGCGGCTTCGACGCCCTGACGGTCGACGGTCCCATCCCTCGGCCCGACCTGCTGATCGTGGCGCGGGGCGGCGGCTCGGTCGAGGATCTGTGGTGTTTCAACGACGAGGGGCTGGCCCGAACGGTCGCCGCCGCCCGTATCCCCATCATCTCGGCCGTGGGGCACGAGACGGACACCACCCTGATCGACTTCGTATCGGACCGTCGCGCCCCGACCCCGACCGGCGCGGCCGAGATCGCCACGCCCGTCCTGTCGGACCTGCGCTACGCCGTGGCGGACCTGGACCGACGGCTGGTTCTGGCGGGCGGGCGGCTGATCGAGGATCGACGCACCAGGCTGCGGGCAGTGGCGCGCGGCCTGCCGGCCCGCCCCGAAGACCTGCTGGCCCTGGCGCAACAGAGGCTGGATCACGCCGCCAGCCGCCTCGGTTCGGGGCTGCAACGCAACATCGCCCTGCACGAACGGCATCTGGCGGTCGCGGGCGGACGGCTGAGCCCGGGCCTGCTGCGCAGCCGGATCGAACGCGGCCAGGATCGGCTGCGCGGCGCAAGCGACCGGCTGGGCGCGGCGCTTCGGGCGGGTGCGGCCCGCAGCGAACGCCGGCTGCTGCAGGTCGTCGCCCGGCTGTCGCCCGAGCCGCTGCATCGCCGGTTGGACCAGCGCGAGGCGCGGCTGAGCGCCCTTTCGGCCCGTCTGGGCGGGGTCATGCCGCGCCGGATGCAGCGCGAGACCGACCGGCTGGCCGCCCTGTCGCGGGCCCTGACCACCCTGGACCCCGCGCGACCCAAGCCGGGGTTCGCGCGGGTCGAGGATGCGGACGGCGGCTGGATCGCCTCGGCCGCCGGACTGGCGCCCGGTCAGGCTGTGCGGCTGGTGTTCGACGACGGCGCGCGCGGCGCGATCATCGACGGGCCCGAGGGGCTGGCCGGGACGCCCGCCGCGTCGCGCCCCGCAGTCCGTCCGACCCCGAAGCCCAGGCCGCCGGCGGCCGATCAGGGCGACCTGTTCTGACCCGTCCGTCCATTTTTGCGCTTCGCCCCGGCGCCCCTTCCTGCTAACCGCCGCCCATGAAGATCACCCGCATCGCCCTTACGGCCTATGTTTTCGCCCTTCTGATCATCGTGCTGGACCAGTTGTCCAAGGCCTGGGTGCTGGGCCTGGCGGACGCTTCGTCCATCCATCAGATCCCGATGGGCTATGTGTTCGCCGAAATCCTGCCGCCCTATCTGCGCTTCACCTTCGTTCAGAACACCGGCGTCAGCTTCGGCCTGTTCGGCGGCGGCGAGGCGCGCTGGGGCCTGACCATCTTCTCCATCCTGGTGTCGGCCGGCCTGGCCTGGTGGGCGACCACCACCAATCGTCGCCTGCTGATCACCGCGATCGGCTTCGTCATGGGGGGGGCGCTGGGCAATGTCATCGACCGGGTCAGGTTCGGCTATGTGGTCGATTTCATCGACTTCTCGGGCACGGGCGTCTTTCCCTGGGTGTTCAACGTCGCCGACAGCGCCATCACCATCGGCGTCGTGCTGCTGATTCTGGACAGCCTGATGTCGGACAACGCCGCCAAGGTTGGCGCGGCCCCCGAAAAGTCGTAATCACCCCGTCTTCACTATGCCAACGCGCCCGCCTGCGGCGCCCTCCGTGCATCGCCGAACAGAGTCTGAACCCATGCGTATCCGCAGCGTCGCCGTCCTGACCCTCGCCGCCTCCGCCGCGCTCGCCGTGTCCGCCTGCGGCAGCCTGAAGCAAGGCATCGGCCTGACCAAGGTCGTGCCGGACGAGTTCGTCACCGTCTCCACCGCTCCGCTGACCGTGCCGCCCGAATACGGCCTGCGTCCGCCGGCGCCGGGCCAGCCGCGCCCGCAGGAACTGGCGCCCGAAAGCGCCGCCCGCCAGATTCTGCTGGGTCAGCGCCAGGCCGTCACCCGCACCGCCGGCGAACAGGTTCTGGTCGCCCAGGCCGGCGCCGAACAGGCCGACCCCCTGGCCCGCTATGTCGTCGACGACGAGTTCGGCGACATCGCCCACAAGGATGAGAGCTTCGCCGACCGCCTGATGTTCTGGCGCAAGAACGAGCCTTCGACCCAGGCGCCGACCACGCGCCAGACGACCAACGGGCAGACCACCATCGACGCGACGACCGAGGCCGCGCGCCTGCAGGCCCTGACCGGCGGTCAGCAGATCACGATCCAGCCGCGCCGCAGCACCGGCTTCAAGCTGCCGGGCCTCTAAGTCGCCTGCGGCCTGACGGACGCTTGCCAAGGCGACGTCCGTCCTTATTGTGAACGGACTTCTGTTTCGGAGCCGTTCGCATGACAGACGCCATAGACATCGCCGCCCTGTCCGGGGTCGAGCAGCTACGCCTGGGACTCACCGGCGGATTCGTCGCGCCCATCGCCCGGTCGGTCGGTTTCGAACTGGTCGAGATCGAGGAGGGCCGCGTCGTGTTCGAGGGCGTGCCGACGACCGCCTTCTACAATCCGCTGGGCACGGTGCATGGGGGCTGGATGGCGACCCTGCTGGATTCGGCCTGCGGCTGCGTGGTCCATTCGATGCTGCGGCCGGGCCAGACCTATACGACGCTGGAACTGAAGACCGTTTTCCACAAGGCGCTGACGGCCGGCGTGCCGGTGCGGGCCGAGGGCCGCATCGTCCAGATGGGCAGTCGCGCCGGCTTCGCCGAGGCCGACCTGAGGGGCGTGGACGGAAAGCTGTACGCCACCGCCACCTCGACCTGTCTGGTGATGGCGCGCTGAAGCGAAGGTTTGCCGCGCCTCGCTTTAGCCGCTATCAGCGGCGAGCGTTCCATGATCGGCCGCCGATCGTCGCGCGCGCCCTTTCGCTGTCGGAAAAATAAGCTGATGCGTCGCGTTCTGTCCGCCCTCGCCGCTGTTGCGGTCGCCGTTTCTCTCGTTCCCACTGCGGCCGACGCCCAGTCCGGCCGTCAGCGCGGCGGCAGCCGGCCCAGTGGTCAGAGCGCCTCGGGCGACAGCGCCGATACGCCCAGGCCCCAACGGTTCGCCCCGCTGCGCCGCCGCGTCAACGCCGGCCCCTGCCCCTATGTGAAGATCCTCTACGACGCCGCCCGTTACGTGGAACTGGACGGCGCACGGGCCGCCGTGTCCAACGTCGGCTACACCGGCGAACTGGAAGGCGTCTCGGCCGATTGCGCCTATCGCGAGGCCGAACCGATTCGTCTGGATATCTCCATGCTGTTCCGTCTGGGGCGCGGGCCGCAGGCGACGGGCGACCAGAAAACCTATCGCTACTGGATCGCCGTCACCGAACGGAACAGCGCCATCCTGACCAAGGAATATTTCGACCTGCCGGTGAACTTCGGCGGAGAACGCACGGCGGCGGTCACGGAGGAGCGAACCATCACCATCCCGCGCGCCTCCATCACCACCAGCGGCGCCAGCTTCGAAGTGCTGATCGGTTTCGACGTGACGCCGGAAATGGCCGAGTTCAACCGTTCGGGCAGCCGTTTCCGCGTCAACGCCGGCACGACCCCGGCGGCCCCCGCCCCCGCTCCGGCCGCTTCTCCTTTGAGCGAATAAATGGCTGATCTGAAGACCGTCCTCGGCGAAGCGGTCGGCGCCGCCTTCGCCGCCGAAGGCGTGGATGCGGCCCTGGCCCGCGTCACCCCGTCCGACCGTCCCGATCTGGCCGACTTCCAGTCCAACGGCGCCCTGGCCGCCGCCAAGGCGCTGAAGGCCAATCCGCGCGAACTGGCGGGCCGGATCGCCGAACGCCTGTCGGCCGATCCGCGTTTCGCCTCGGTCGAGGTCGCCGGTCCCGGCTTCATCAACCTGAAAATCGCCGACGCGGCCCTGGCCGAACGGGCCGAGGAAGTCGCCGCCGACGCCGATCACGCGGGCGCGGCCGTCGTCGCCGATCCGCGCAAGGTCGTCATCGACTTCGGCGGCCCGAACGTGGCCAAGCCGATGCACGTCGGCCACCTGCGCAGCGCCATCATCGGCGAGAGCCTGAAACGCCTGTTCCGCTTCCGCGGCGATCACGTCACCGGCGACGCCCATTTCGGCGACTGGGGCTTCCAGATGGGGCTGCTGATCACCGCTTGCGGCGATGAAGGCCTGGCGAATGACTTCATGGTCGAAGGCGACGGCCCGTTCCCGGCCGAAAGCCCGGTGACGCTGGCCGATCTGGACCGGCTGTATCCGCAGGCCGCCGGCAAGGCCAAGGAAGACCCGGCCTTCCGCGACCGCGCCCGCAAGGCGACGGCGGAACTTCAGAACGGCCGTCCCGGCTATCGCGCCCTGTGGTCGCATTTCGTGGCCGTCAGCCGAGAGGCGCTGAAGCGGGAATACGGCGACCTGTCGGTCGATTTCGACCTGTGGAACGGCGAGAGCGACGCCGATCCCCTGATGCCGGAAATGCTGGCGCATCTGAAGGAAACCGGCCTGCTGGTCCCCGACGACGGCGCGCAGGTGGTCCACGTCGCCAAGCCGGGCGAGACCCGCAAGAAGAAGCTGGCCGACGGCTCGGTGATCGAGGCGCCCTCGCCCCCGCCGTTGCTGGTCATCAGCTCGGAAGGCTCGGCCATGTACGGCACGACCGACCTGGCCACCATCCTGGACCGCAAGAAGACCCTGTCGCCCGACCTGATTCTGTACGTCGTCGACGAACGCCAGGCCGAGCATTTCGAACAGGTGTTCCGCGCCGCCTATCTGGCCGGATACGCCCCCGAGAAGTCGCTGGAGCATCTGGGTTTCGGCACCATGAACGGGCAGGACGGCAAGCCGTTCAAGACCCGCGCGGGCGGGGTGCTTAAGCTGCGCGACCTGATCGATCAGGCGACGGACAAGGCGCGCGAGCGCCTGCACGAGGCCAAGCTGGGCGACGACCTGTCGCCGGACGAGTTCGAGGCCATCGCGCACAAGGTAGCCATCGCCGCCCTGAAGTTCGCCGACCTGTCGAACGCGCGCACCACCTCCTACGTCTTCGACCTCGACCGCTTCATGAGCTTCGAGGGCAAGACCGGGCCGTATCTGCTGTATCAGGCGGTGCGGATCAAATCCCTGCTGCGCAAAGCCGCCGAACAGGGCGTCGCACCCGGCCCCATCCTCATCGCCGAACCGGCCGAACGCGACCTGGCCCTGACGCTGGACGCCTTCTCGACGGCCGTTTCGGACGCCTATGACAAGCGGATGCCGCATCTGGTCGCCGAACACGCCTATCGCGTGGCGCAGAGCTTCTCGAAATTCTACGCCGCCTGCCCCGTGCTGGTCGCGCCGGACGAGGCCACCAAACGCTCACGCCTGGCCCTGTCGGCGGCGGCCCTGCGCCAGCTGGAGATCGCGCTGAACCTGCTGGGCATCGACACGCCGGAGCGGATGTAGGCTAGACTGGAGCGGAATCCTCCCGGAGACCGCCCATGTCGCTCGACGCCTATATCGCCGGCCTGCCCAAGGCCGAACTGCACCTGCATATCGAGGGCAGTCTGGAGCCCGAGCTGATGTTCGAACTGGCGCGGCGGAACGGCGTCGCTATCCCCTACGATAGCGTCGAGGCCGTGCGCGCGGCCTATGACTTCTCGAACCTGCAGGACTTTCTGGACATCTATTACGCGGGCGCCGCCGTCCTGCTGACGCGCCGGGATTTCGAGGATCTGGCCTTCGCCTATTTCCAGCGCGCGGCGGCGGACAACGTCCGCCACGCCGAAATCTTCTTCGACCCTCAGACCCATACGGATCGCGGCGTGCCGTTCGGCGTGGTGGTCGAGGGGCTGATCGCGGGCATGGACCGGGCCAAGGCGGAGTTGGGCGTGACCAGCGGCTTGATCCTCAGCTTCCTGCGCCACCTGACCGAGGAGGAAGCCTTCGCCACGCTGGAGATGGCCAAGCCCTATCTGCATCATTTCATCGGCGTCGGGCTGGATTCGTCGGAGGTCGGCCATCCGCCGTCGAAGTTCCAGCGCGTCTTCGCGGCCGCCCGCGACCTGGGCCTGAAACTGTGCGCCCACGCCGGAGAAGAAGGCCCGCCCGCCTATGTCCACGAAGCGCTGGACCTTCTGAATATCGACCGGATGGACCACGGCAATCGCTCGATGGAGGACGAAGCGCTGGTGCAGCGGCTGGCCGCCGAGCAGATGACCCTGACCGTCTGCCCGCTGTCGAACCTGAAACTGTGCGTGGTCAAGGACTTGAAGGACCACCCCGTGCCCGAAATGCTGCGCCGGGGCCTGCACGTCACCCTGAACTCGGACGACCCGTCCTATTTCGGCGGGTATGTGAACGACAACTACAGCCGGCTGGCTGAGGCCGTCGGCCTGACACGCGATCAGGTGACGCAACTGGCCAAGAACAGTTTCGAAGGCTCGTTCCTGGGCGAGGCGGAGAAGGCGGCGTTCATGGCCGAGGTCGAGGCCTACGCGAAGCGATGAATACCGCTCAAACCGTTTTGGGCATCGCTGGCTGGTTGAGTATGGCGACAGGCATGATCAGCAGCATGGGCGCACATCTCGCGGCCGACCACAGAAGGCGAAACGGGCTCGTTCCCCGAAAGACGCCGGACTTCTACGGCTTCTCGAAAAATGTCTTCTACTTCGGCATAGGGCCGTCGTTCAGGACGATCTTTTCCCACGCGCACCGTCACTATAACAGCCGCTTCATAACGCGTTGCGTCAAAGTCTCGCGGGCGGCTTTTGTTCTGGCCGCCGCCCTCCTCGCTGCATTCGTCTTAAGCCTGGTTATTTGGTGATCCACGCCCTTTAGATCGCGCCTTGTTCCTGTTATGTTCCGGCTATGGAGCGGGACCACACAGATGATGCGAACCTACGCTGGCTGTTCGTCGATCTGAACGCCTTCTTCGCCAGCGTCGAACAGCAGATGAACCCGGACTGGCGGGGCAAGCCGGTCATCGTGCGGCCGGCGATGAGCGAATACACCGGCGCCATCGCCGCCAGCTATGAGAGCAAGGTCTGGGGCGTTCACACAGGGATGCGGGTATCGGAGGCGCGCAAACTGTGCCCCGACCTGATCGTCGCCGAGGCAAGGCCGGACCTCTATGTCCGCATTCACAAACAGATCATGGCCGAGATCGACCGCCATGTGCCGGTGTGGAAGGTCGGCTCCATCGACGAATGTTCGTGCGAACTGCTGGGGTTGGAACGGCGCGAGGTCGAGGCCATCGCCCTGGCCCGGCGGATACAGGCGGGGATCATGGCCAATGTCGGCGAATGCCTGCGGTCGTCGGTCGGGCTGGCCCCGTCGCGTTTCCTGGCCAAGACCGCGTGCGGCATGAAGAAGCCGGCGGGCCTGACCGTGCTGCGCGCCCATGAGCTGCCGGGGCCGCTGCTGGACCTGCCGTTGTCGAAATATCCGGGCATAGGCTCGCGGATGCGTGTGCGGCTGGAGGCGGCGGGCGTGACCGACACGGCGGGCCTGTGGGCCATGAGCGCGAAACAGGCCCGCGCCGTCTGGAACAGCATCGAGGGCGAACGCATCTGGCGCGGCCTGCATGGGCTGGACAGCGAACCGACGCCGGAAAAGCCGCCCGCCTCCATCAGCCACAGCCATGTCCTGGCCCAGCAGATGCGGACCCCGGACAAGGCGCGGGCCGTGGCGCGGCGGCTGGTGGTCAAATGCGGCGCGCGGCTGCGGCGGATGGGGCTGACCGGGGCGACGCTGAGCCTGCATCTGGACATGGGACCAAAGACCACGCCCCGCAGCGCGCGGCGCGGATGGGAGACGGCGGCCCTGAACTGCGCCCTGTCCCCGACCCAGGACACCTTCGCCCTGCTGCGTGCGCTGGACGGCCTGTGGCGCCAGCTGGAGCCCGAGATGGAGGCCGGCCGCCTCAGCTATGTCGGCGTCGCCATTCACGGCCTGCAATCGCGCGACGCCTTCGCCGCCGACCTGTTCGCGACCGGCCCGGATCAGGACGGCCAGGCGCCGTCGCTGCGTCTGTCGCAGGCGCTGGATGCGCTGAACCGTCGCTTCGGCAAGGATACGGTCAGCATCGGCCCCAAGGCGGGCCTGCCCGACTATATCGGCGCCAAGATCGCCTTCACCCGCATCCCGGACGAGGAGGACTTCTGGGAGTGAGCCAATCTCTTTCGTCATCCTCCGGCAAGCCGCTTGCGGCGCAGACCGGGGGACCCAGCGGCGCCGAAGGCGAAATCCATCCACGACATGACGAGACGGAGTCCGCGACAGGGTCGCGCTCTCGCGCGCCGCTGGGTCCCCCGGTCGCTTCGCGCCGGAGGATGACGAAAGGAAGGATCAGATAAGCCTGTCGGCCACGATCTCCGTCACACCCAGCGCGCGGAAGCTGTCCCGCGCGGCGGACTCGGTTTGCGGCGCGATGGCGCGGCTGGCGTCGGCGATGACGACCGCCTCGAACCCTTCGCGCACCGCGTCCTCGGCGGTGAAACGGACGCAGTAGTCCAGGGCCAGACCGGCCAGGAACACCCGTTTCACGCCCAGATCGCGCAGCAGACCCGCCAGACCCGTCGGCGTCCGGTGGTCGTTCTCGAAGAAGCCGGAATAGGAATCGACCGCCGGATTATACCCCTTGCGGATCACGGCGACGGCGCGGTCGAGGGTCGGCTTCACCTCCGGGTGAAAATCCGCGCCGACCGAGCCCTGAAGACAATGATCCGGCCACAGCATCTGGCGGCCATAGGCGACCTCGATCTCGGTGAAGGGGGCCGCGCCGGGGTGGTTGGAGGCGAAGGAAATCTGGTCTGGCGTGTGCCAGTCCTGGGTCACGATGACCTTGGCGAACCTTTCCGACAGTTGATTGATCAGGGGCATGATCCCCGCACCGCCCCGAACCGCCAGCGCCCCGCCCTCGCAGAAGTCGTTCTGCGGGTCGATGACCAGAAGGGCGTCGGCTGGACCGAGGATCATGGCTGAGGCTCCAGATCAGGCGCCCGCGAAGGCGTCGATTTCGTTGGCCGAGCCCAGGGCGACGGGAATGCGCTGGTGCAGCTGCGTCGGCGGAACGTCGAGGATGGCTTGCACGCCGTCTGTGGTGGCCTTGCCGCCCGCCTGTTCGATCAGAAAGGCCATCGGATTGCCCTCGTACATCAGGCGCAGCTTGCCGGGCTTGTTCGGCTCGCGTTTGTCCCACGGATAGAAGAAGACGCCGCCGCGCATCAGGATGCGGTGGACATCGGCGACCATGGCCGCGACCCAGCGCATGTTGAAGTTCTTCCCACGCGGACCGTCCACGCCCTTCAGCAGGTCGCCCACATAGGTCTGCACCGGCTCGGCCCAGTGGCGCAGGTTCGACAGGTTGATGGCGAACTCCTTGGTGTCCGGCGCAATGGCGATGGCGTCGTGGGTCAGGATCCAGTCGCCGTCGCCCGCCAGGGTGAAGCCTTTGACCCCGTCGCCGGTCGTCAGGACCAGCATGGTCTGCGGCCCATAGAGGGCGTAGAGGGCGGCGACCTGCCGGCGGCCCGGTTGCAGAAAATCGGCCTCGGTCGGCGTCGGGGTGACGGACCGCAGCACCGAAACGATGGTTCCGACCGGGGCGTTGATGTCGATGTTGGACGACCCGTCCAAGGGGTCGAACAGCACCAGGTATTCACCGGACGGATTGGTCGCCGGCTGAACCTCGTCCATCTCCTCGGACGCGACGCCGGCGACGGCGGGGCAGGTCAGCAGGGCGTCGGTCAGCATGTCGTTGGTCATGACGTCGAGCTTCTTCTGCTCCTCGTCCTGGACGTTGATCTGGCCCGATGCGCCGAGGACTCCCGCCAGTGCGCCGCCGGCGACGACCCGGCTGATCTCGGTGCAGGTGGCGGCGACCACGGTCAGGACCGACTTCAGCCCCTCGGGCGCGTCCAAAGCGGCGATGTGGGCGTCGAGGCGGGTGCGGTCGGCGGTCATGCGGTCGGTCCGGTGCAGCGAAGAGGTCGCCCTGTTCTTGGCGGGCGCAGGCATGGAGAGCAAGGGCGAGCGGTCGGCAGAGGCCGTCAACTGTGACCAGGCCCCGCCAAACCGCGCCCGCGCTTGACTTGGGACCGGAGTCGGTGGCTTAGGTCGTTCGCTCTCGCGGGAGAGATCGGCGCGCCTCGGCGGGTCGACGCCGAAGGCGCAACCGCCCCGGAAACGCTCAGGCAAACGGACCGCGAAGCACACGGACGCTGGAAAGCCGCCTAGGATTCATCGGATCTGGGGGCGCGCCGACGGAGCAAGGCGCCATGGTATCGGCGCCGGAATCTCTCAGGCTTCAGGACAGCGGGGGCGCGAAGACGGCGGAGCTCCGCCCCCAGACGCGACCGTGAAAGCCTGAACCATGACCGATCAGACCTTGAAAACCACGCCCCTGAACGCCGCCCACCGGCGCCTGAGCGCCCGCATGGTCGGCTTCGGCGGCTATGACATGCCGGTCCAATATGAAGGCGTGCTGGCCGAACACCGCTGGACCCGCGAACACGCCGGCCTGTTCGACGTGTCCCACATGGGCCAGTGCAAGATCACGGGCGCGGACGCCGTCGCCCAGTTCGAACGGTTCGTGCCCGGCGACTATGAGATTCTGAAGGCGGGCAAGCAGAAATACAGCCTTCTGCTGAACACGGACGGCGGCATAATCGACGACCTGATGGCCGGTCGTCCCGACCATGACGGCCTGTTCGTCGTCGTCAATGCGGGCAACAAGGACGAGGATTTCGCCTTCTGGACCGCCAATCTGCAGGGCGACGCCAAACTGACTGTGCTGGACCGCGCCCTGATCGCCATCCAGGGCCCCGAGGCCGCCGAGGTCATGGCCGCGCACGAGCCGGTTCTGGCCGAGATGGGCTTCATGGAGACCGCCCGGCTGATGCTGTTCGGCGTCGACTGCTACGTCTCCCGCTCGGGCTACACCGGCGAGGACGGCTATGAGATTTCGGTCCCGGCGGACCAGGCCGAGCGCATCTGGAACACCCTGCTGGAAGACGCCCGCGTCAAGCCGATCGGCCTGGGCGCCCGCGACAGCCTTCGCCTCGAAGCCGGTCTGCCGCTGCACGGCCACGACATCGACCCGACTACCTCGCCCGTCGAAGGCGCCCTGACCTTCGCCCTGTCCAAGTCACGTAAGGAACGCGCCGACTTCGCGGGCGCTGAACGCATCCTGAAGGAACTGGCCGACGGTCCCTCCCGCGTCCGCGTCGGCCTGATCGTCAAGGAAGGCGCCCCGGCCCGCGAAGGCGCCGAGATCGCCGACATGGACGGCGATGTCATCGGCAAGGTCACATCGGGCGGCCCCTCCCCCACCCTGGGCAAAAACATCGCCATGGGCTTCGTCCCGCCCGCCTTCGCGGCGCTGGGCACGGAACTGAAGGTCATCGTGCGCGGCAAGTCCGCCGCCGCCGAGGTCGTCGCCATGCCCTTCGTGGCGCAACGCTATTACCGCAAACCCAAAGCCTGAGAGATCAGACCATGAAATTCACCAAGGATCACGAGTGGGTCAGCCTGGACGGCGACATCGCCACCGTCGGCATCTCCAAACACGCCGCCGACGCTCTGGGCGACGTGGTGTTCGTGGAAGTGCCCGAGGTCGGCAAGACCGTCTCCAAGGGCGACAGCTTCGCCGTGGTCGAGAGCGTCAAGGCCGCCTCGGACGTCTATGCCCCCGTCTCGGGCGAGGTGATCGAGGCCAATGACGCCCTGTCCACCGCCCCGGAGACCGTCAACGCGGCCGCCGAAGCCGACGGCTGGTTCGCCAGGATCAAGGTCTCGGACGCCGCCGAACTGGACGCCCTGATGGACCAGGCCGCCTACGACGCCTTCCTGGCCACGCTGTAATTTCATCCGCTCATCCCCGCGAAGGCGGGGACCCAGCTCTTTCGCGAGAACGGCGCTGGGACGAGCGGAAAACTCCTCCGGCCACATCGGTCGCCCAAAGCACCAGGTCCCCGCCTTCGCGGGGATGAGCGGATTAGAACATGCGCTACCTCCCCCTGACGCCCGACGACCGCACGGCGATGCTCGCCGCCATCGGCGCGAAATCCATCGATGATCTATTCGTGGACGTGCCGGAAAACGCGCGCCTGGCCGGTCCCGTCGATCTGCCCCGCGTGGCGGGCGAGCTGGAGGTCGAGCGCGCCCTGTCCGCCATGGCCGCCAAGAACGCGACGGCCGGCGCCGTGCCCTTCTTCTGCGGCGCGGGGGCCTATAAGCACCACGTCCCGGCGACGGTGGATCACGTGATCCAGCGGTCCGAGTTCCTGACCAGCTACACCCCCTATCAGCCGGAAATCGCGCAAGGGACCCTGCAGTATCTGTACGAGTTCCAGACCCAGGTCGCGAACCTGACCGGAATGCCGATCGCCAACGCATCCCTCTATGACGGCTCGACCGCCATGGCCGAGGGCGTGCTGATGGCGACGCGCGTGACCCGCCGCAACAAGGCGGTGATCTCGGGCGGCGTTCACCCCCACTACGTCAAGGCGACCGAGACCGTTGTTCACGCCGTCGGCGTGGAGACGCAGGTGCTGGCCCCGGCCTTCGACGCCGAGGCCGCCGTCATCGACCAGATCGGCCCCGACACCGCCTGCGTCGTCGTCCAGACCCCCAACGTCTTCGGCACCGCCACCGATGTGACCAAGATCGCCGAGGCCGCCCACGCCGCCGGCGCCCTGCTGATCGTCGTGGTCACGGAGGCCGTGTCGATGGGCCTGCTGAAATCGCCCGGCGAGATGGGCGCCGACATCGTCGCCGCCGAAGGCCAGTCGATCGGCAACGCCCTGAACTTCGGCGGCCCCTATGTCGGCCTGTTCGCCACGCGCGAGAAGCTGATCCGCCAGATGCCCGGCCGTCTGACCGGCGAGACCGTGGACGCGGACGGCGAGCGCGGCTTCGTCCTGACCCTGTCCACGCGCGAGCAGCACATCCGCCGCGACAAGGCGACCTCGAACATCTGCACCAACTCGGGCCTGTGCACCCTGGCCTTCACCATCCACATGAGCCTGCTGGGCGAGACGGGCCTGCGTAAACTGGCCCTGCTGAACCACGAAAAAGCCGTCGCCACGCGCGATGCGCTGGCGGCCATTCCGGGCGTGGAAGTCCTCACCCCGCGCTTCTTCAACGAGTTCGCCGTCCGCCTGCCCAAACCCGCCGCCGAGGTGGTGGATGCTCTGGCTGCCCATCACATCCTGGCGGGCGTGCCCTACAGCCGCCTGGCGCCCGACGCCGGTATGGACGACGTCCTGCTGGTCGCCGCGACCGAGACAACGCTGGATGCGGACATCCAGATCCTCGCCAAGTCCCTCTCCAAAGTCCTGGCCGCCTAAGGGAAACCGATCATGAGCACCATGAACACCGTCGGCCGTCCGACCGCCCCGAACGCCGTGACCACAAAGCCCGCCACCCTGACCGGCGGACGCGGCCTGTTGCAGGACGAGGCCCTGATCTTCGAGGGCGAAGGCTGGGGCAAGAGCGGCGTCGATCTGCCGGAACCCAGGACAGACGGCGCCGACCTGGGCGACCTGGTCCGCAAGGACCCGATCGGCCTGCCCGGCCTGTCAGAGCCCGAGGCCATGCGCCACTATGTGCGCTTGTCGCAGAAGAACCACGCCATTGACCTGGCCATCTATCCGCTGGGGTCGTGCACGATGAAGCACAACCCGCGCCTGAACGAGAAGATGGCGCGCCTGCCTGGCTTCTCCGACATCCACCCGCTGCAGCCGATCTCGACGGTTCAGGGCGCGCTGGAGCTGATGGATACGCTGGCCCACTGGCTGAAGACCCTGACCGGAATGCCGGCCGTGGCCCTGTCGCCCAAGGCCGGCGCGCATGGCGAACTGTGCGGCCTGATGGCCATCCGCGCCGCCCACGAAGCCTCGGGCCAGCATGAGAAGCGCCGCAAGGTTCTGGTGCCCACGTCCGCCCACGGCACCAACCCGGCCACCGCCGCCTTCGTCGGCTATTCGGTGGTGGAAGTGGCCCAGACCGAGGACGGCCGCGTGGACGTCGCCGACCTGGCGTCCAAGCTGGGCGACGACGTCGCCGCCATCATGGTCACGAACCCCAACACCTGCGGCCTGTTCGAGCGCGACATCCTGGAGATCAGCCGCCTGACGCATGAGGCGGGCGCCTATTTCTACTGCGACGGCGCCAACTTCAACGCCATCGTCGGCCGGGTCCGTCCGGGCGATCTGGGCGTGGACGCCATGCACATCAACCTGCACAAGACCTTCTCCACGCCCCATGGCGGCGGCGGTCCGGGCGCGGGTCCGGTTGTCCTGTCCGAGGCCCTGGCCCCCTTCGCCCCGGCGCCGTGGGTCGTGCATGACGACGGCGGCTATCGCCTGATCGAGCGCGAGGAAGACGAGGCCGAGCAAGCCTTTGGCCGTCTGTGCGCCTTCCAGGGCCAGATGGGCATGTACACGCGCGCCCTGTCCTACATGATGTCGCACGGCGCCGACGGCCTGCGTCAGGTCGCCGAGGACGCCGTCCTGAACGCGAACTACATCAAGGCCCGCCTGTCGGACCTGATGTCGGCCGCCTTCCCCGACGGCCCCTGCATGCACGAGGCCCTGTTCGACGACGAATGGCTGAAGGGCACGGACATCACCACGCTCGACTTCGCCAAGGCGATGATCGACGAGGGCTTCCACCCTATGACCATGTATTTCCCGCTGGTCGTCCACGGGGCCATGTTGATCGAGCCGACGGAGACGGAATCCAAGGCCGAGTTGGACCGCTTTATCGAAGCCATGCGCCTGCTGGCCCAGGCCGCAAAGGCGGGCGACGTGGATCGCTTCAAGGGCGCGCCCTTCCATGCCCCGATGCGTCGTCTGGACGAAACCCGCGCCGCCCGCTCCCCGGTGCTGCGCTGGACGGCGCCGGAAGGGTCGAACCAGGCGGCCTGACCGCCGACGACGGTTGTGGTCCCGGGGTTCGCCCCCGGGACCTATCCCGCCGCCTGTCTCAAGGCGGCGAAGGCGGCGCGGCCGAACGTCTCGGGCGGCGCGTCGGGTTGGGCCAGCCAAGCGTCGACCGACAGTTTCAGGATACTGACCGCCGCGCCCGCCACGACGCGACAGGCGATGTCGTCCGGCGCCAGCCCCTTGCGCTTCGCCAGCGCCTCGGCCAGCAACCGCTCAACCTGGGCATATTTCGCTTGATCCCCGGCCATCAGCGAGGGCGTGGCGTGGATCAGGACGGCCACGGCCTTCATCTCGTCGGACAGAGGCTGCCGCGCCAGATCGAGCAGCGCATTCTCCACCATGTCCAGCAGGGGTTCGTCCGCCGGCCGCGCGGCGACGGCGTCGGCCACCTGCTGCGGAAAACCGGCCTTGGCCGACAGGACGATCTCCTCCTTGGAGCCAAAATAGTTCAGCAGGGTGCGGCGCGACACCTCTGCGGCCTCGGCCACCTCGTCCAGAGTGGTTGCCTCGAACCCCCGCTCAAGAAACAGGCGCAGGCCCTCGGCCTGGATACGGGCGTGAGTGTTGGCGCGCTTGCGGTCGCGCAGGCCCCGGTCCGTGTCGGAAATCTTATCTTGCACTTATTGCATATTTGCACCGGATGCAGATATGCAAGCCGGAGCCCTTCACGACGACTCTTTTCACGAACAGGATAGCCCCATGACGACCTGGACCACAGACGATATTCTCGATCAGACCGGCAAGCGGGTCATCGTGACCGGCGCGACCGGCGGCCTGGGCTTGGAAACCGCTCTGGTGCTGGCCGACAAGGGCGCCGAGGTCATCCTGGCCGCCCGCAATCCGCAAAAGGGGGCCGAGGCCGAACGGCTGATCCGCGCACGGTTCCCGAACGCCCAGGTGCGGTTCGATGCGCTGGATCTGGCCAGCCTGGCCTCCGTCGCCGCCTTCGCCGAGCGTCAACTGGCGGACGGTCGGCCCATCGACATCCTGATCAACAACGCCGGCGTCATGGCCGTGCCGCGGCGCCAGGCCACGGCCGACGGGTTCGAGATGCAGTTCGGGACCAACTATCTTTCGCACTTCGCCCTGACGGGGCGGCTATTGCCGCTGCTGAGCGCCGGGCGGGCGCGTGTGGTGCAACTGGCCAGCATCGCCCACAGGGGCGGCCGCATCCGTCTGGACGACCTGAACTATCAGACCGGATACCGGCCGTGGCCGGTCTATCAGCAGTCGAAACTGGCCATGCTGATGTTCGCCCTGGAGCTTCAGCGGCGCAGCGACGCCCACGGCTGGGGCCTGACCAGCGTGGCGGCCCATCCGGGTTTCGCCCGAACCGACCTGATCGCCAACGGCCACGCCGGCGGCCCGACCAGTCTGTTCGCCAGGGTCAGCACCGCCCTTGCGCCGCTGGCCAGCCATTCGGCCGCCCAAGGCGCTCTGCCGATCCTGATGGCCGCGACCCAGGCCGAGGCGACGCCCGGCGGCTACTATGGTCCCACCGGCTTCATGGAGATGAAGGGCCAGCCCGGTCGCGCCGAAATCCGGCCCCAGGCCCGCGACGCCGAAACGGCCCGTCGTCTGTGGTCGCTGTCGGAGCAGATGACAGGCGTAGCCTTCGGCTGAGGCCGAAGATGACCAAAGCTTCATTCGCCGGACACCGATACGCCATCGAAGCAGGCTGTTAGGGGGTTGTGACAACGTCGCCACGGTCGCCCTTTCCTTTCCCGACGAGGGATCGCGCGGCCGAGGCGGCCGTTGTCACAAGCACCTTCCTCTCCGCTTCCCCGGCGCCGCCTTGACCACCCTGCCCGTCTTCATCCCCCGATCTTCCCGCGCGCGGCGGCCCCTGCGTGGTCTCAAACGGTGGGCCCTGATGATGGGCGGCGCGCTGGTCGTATTGCTGGGCGTGCTGATCGCGCCCCTGCCGGGTCCGGGCGGCGTGCCCGTCATCGCCGTCGGCCTGATGATGATCCTGAAAGGATCCTACTGGGCCAAACGTCAATTCATCCGCGCCCAATACGCCCGCCCCCGCTGGGTCTATCCCTTCCGCCGCCTGATGCGGAAGAAGCCGGAAATCGCGCCGGTGTTCTGGCAACAGGCGCTGCGGGCCGAAAAGGTCGTGCTGAAACGCCCGCGCCGCCGTCTGATGCGGACGCGAAAAGGTCTGCGCCGGTATTTCCGCAAGTTTTTCCGCTAGCTGATGCTCGATCTCGCGGTTGCGTTGTCGCAACCGCTAACCACAGGAACGTGAACGCCGCTCTCCCAACTCAGGCGTATCCTGTCGTCGCGTTATCAGAGAACCACAACAGCGTTGGGAGGCGCTAAGGTCATGATGTCACGCGTACAAAAAGGCATGGTCGCCGGCGCCGCCGCCACCCTGGTCGCATCGCTGCTGGAAATCCCCAACCTGTTCCTGAACTGGTTCGACCCTTTTCAGGGGGTGATCGCCAGCATGGTCGGCATGCCGGGCAATCTGGCCGTCGGCTGGGCCATCCATGTGGTCAGCGGGGTCTTCATCCTGGGACCGTTGTTCGGCGTCCTGTGTCCCCGACTGCCGACGGACACGCCCGAAACCAAGGGCATCGTCTTCGCCGTCGGCGCCTGGGTGCTTATGATGATCGGCGTGGTGGCCTTCGGAAACTACCGGACCTTTACGGCGGGCTCTGGCTTCGGCACCATCGCCTGGCTGCTGATCACCCATGCCGTGTTCGGCATCGTGCTGGGCAATGTCTACGCCCGGCTGGTAGCGCGCGAGAAGCGCGGCGCCGTCTATGTCGGGGGCGCCCACGCCCACTGAGGCTGGCGAGTCCGCCCACGAAAAAGGGCCCCGGCGTCGCCGGGGCCCTTTCTGCATTCCGGGACTGCGAAACGCCGATCAGTTCAGGCGATCGCCGATCTGGCCGATGGCGGCGTCCAGCAGCGGATCCTTGGCCTGGCCGGCGACGCGGGCCGTCAGGATCTGCTCGGCCGACTTGGCCGCCAGGTCGGCGGCGGCGGCCTTGACCTCGGCGGAGGCCTGAGCCTCGGCCTGGGCGATGCGGGCCTCGGCCATCTTCTGGCGACGGGCCAGGGTCTCTTCCAGCTTGGCCTTGGTCTCGACTTCCAGGCGGCGGGCGTCGGCTTCCGCCTGGGCCATCATTTCGGCGGCCTGGGCCTCGGCCTCGACCTTCTCCTGACGGATCTGGGCCAGCAAGGCTTCGGCCTCGGCGCGCAAACGGGCGGCCTCGTCCAGGTCGGCCTGAATCTTGGCGGCCTTGGCGTCCAGTTGGGCGGCGACCAGCTTGGGCACGCCGGCGGCGATCAGGATGCCGAAGAAGATCAGCAAGCCGATGCCGACCCAGATTTCAGGGTTGCCGAAGCTCCAGATGCCCGGTTCGAAGATCAGGTTCATCAGGCGGCTCCCTTGGCGGCGGCCAGTTCGGCGGCGCTGGCGGCCTTGCCGGTCAGGCGTTCAACCATGGCGGCCGTCGCATCGGCGGCGATGGTCGACACATTGGTCATGGCGGCGTCGCGCGTCTTGCCGATGGCGGCCTCGGCATCGGCGATGCGGGCGTTGACGGCGGCTTCCTCGGCGGCCTGGCGGGCGTTCGCCTCTTCGGTCACGCGGGCCTTGGCGGCGGCGGCGGTGGCGCGGGCGTCGGCGCGAGCCTTGGCGACCTCGGCCTGGGCGGCGGCGGCCTGGGCGGCGGCCTCGGCCTGGACCTGACGCGCGGTGGCGACAGCGGCGGAAATGGTGTCGCGGCGTTCGTCCATCACGCGGCGCAGGCGCGGCGCGAAGACCTTGGCGATCAGAATGTAGAGCAGGAAGAACAGGACCAGCAGATAGCCCATCTGACCGGCCCAGTGCTGGGTCTGGAACTGGGGCAGGCCGCCGCCGTGGCCTTCGGCCTCGGTCGTGGCGTGCGTGTCGTGAGAATTGGGCGCGGCCATGATGTCCGTTCGTTCTGAATAGCAGAAAGGCGGCGACGGCCTCGGCTAGAGACCGCCGCCGCCCTGAACCTTGGTCGGATTAACCGTTCAGGATCAGGATGCCCAGCACGAAGGCCAGGATGCCCAGGGCTTCGGCCAGAGCCGCGCCCACGAACAGGTTGCCGACTTGCGAACCGGCGGCCGACGGGTTGCGCAGGGCGCCGTTCAGGAAGTTGGCGAAGATGTTGCCCACGCCGATGGCCGAGCCAATCATGCCGAGGGTGGCCAGGCCGGCGCCGATGTATTTGGCGGCTTCAGCTTCCATGGTGAGTATCCTTGTTTCAGTCAGGTGGGTTGAAAAACGGGGAGTTCGGACTGGAGCCCGGCCTTAGTGGCCGTGTCCCAGGTTGACCACATCGTTGAGATAGATGCTGGCCAGAACGGCGAAGACGAACGCTTGCAGGAAGGCGACGAGGAATTCCAGCGCGGTCAGGGCGACGACCATGCTCATGGACAGGGCGGCGACCGGCAGGCCCCACAGGCCCATGCCTTCGCCCACGATGGCGCCCGCGCCCAGAGCGACGACGAAGCCGGCGAAGATCTTCAGCGCGATGTGGCCGCCCAGCATGTTGCCAAACAGACGAAGCGCCAAGGTGATCGGACGCAGCAGGAAGGAGAAGAACTCGATCAGGCCAACCGGCAACCGCATGTACCAGGGTGCGCTCATGGGCCAGAACAGCTTGAAGAATCCCAGGCCGTTCCGGGCGAAGCCGATGCCGATAACCAGCAGGATGGTCAGGGCGGCGAAGGTCGCCGTCACCGCCAGCTGCGAGGTCGCGGTGAAGCTGAGGAACATGCCCAACAGGTTCATCACCAGAACCAGCAGGAACAGGGTGAAGACGAACGGGAAATATTTGCGGCCTTCATGGCCGATGATCGAGTCGGTGACGCCGTCGATCATGTCGAACAGGCTCTCGCCCGCCGTTTGCAGACGTCCTGGCACGACCTTGGCGCCCGAGGTGACGAATTGCATGAACAGCACGATCAGCACGAAGGCGACCGTCATGGCGATGTGCGAATTGGTGATCGCCAGTTCGGTGCGACCGAACACGGGCAGATTCACCGCGCCGAAATCGACGATCTTCTGAATCTGAAACTGATGAATCGGATCGGCCATAAGCCTATCGGTCCTCGTCTTCCTCGTCGTCGAAAGGGATCGATTTCGGTTCGATCCCGCTCGCCTTCGCCTGCGCCATCAGCCGGTTGGCCGTGCGGCGCGCCATGTAAATCGACAGGGCGAAGCCCAGAAGGACCCCGCCGATCAGCCCCCACGGATTGGTCCCGAACAGTCGGTCCACTCCGAAACCAAGCCCCAGCCCGATGAAGACGCCGCCCAGCAGTTCGGCGACGATCTTGTAGGCCTCGCTCGAAACCGACTGGGCCGTAAGGTGCTCAGACGTCTTCGGAGCCGTGGCCTCCGCCAGTTCGGATGCACGGTCGTTGAGGCGTTTGATCGCCTCTTCGCGCGATTCCGTCGGGGTGGACATGGGTTGTGTTTGCTCAGCGTCCCGGCCAAGCCGCGACGGGGTCTGAATTCGGCGCGGAAACTAATCGTGAGCGGCGGTCAGGTCAAGGCGTCGTTCGCACCCCCTAAACCTTTGTCGGAAATGAGTTTTCACCAATCCATCCCCGGCCGTGACGAAGCGTCGCTCTCAAATCCGTGAGAATCCCCCGCCGCGACCTCGCCACGATGATGGCGATCCGGTCCACGACCCACTAGGTTGCCGGCCATGAGTTCGACCGCTCCTGCCCCCTCACCCGCGCGCCGCCCGATTTCGGTCCGCCTGGCCACGCCGCGCGGCTTCTGCGCCGGGGTCGATCGCGCCATCCAGATCGTGGAGCGGGCCATCGAGAAGTTCGGCGCGCCCGTCTATGTCCGCCACGAGATCGTCCACAACCGCCATGTGGTCGAGCGGCTGAAGGCCATGGGCGCGGTTTTCGTCAAGGAACTGGACGAATGCCCGGACGACCGGCCGGTCGTGTTCTCGGCCCACGGCGTGCCCAAGTCGGTGCCGGCCAACGCCCGCGCGCGCGAACTGCTGTTCCTGGACGCCACCTGCCCCCTGGTGTCCAAGGTCCATGTCGAGGCCGAACGCCACCACGCCGCCGGGCGTCACATCGTCCTGATCGGCCACGCCGGCCACCCCGAGGTGATCGGCACCATGGGCCAGTTGCCCGAGGGCGCCATCAGCCTGGTCGAGACCGAGGCGGATGCGGAGCGCTTCCAACGACCGGGCGACGCCCCCCTCGCCTACGCCACCCAGACGACCCTGTCCGTGGATGACACGGCCGGCATCCTGCGCATCCTCAAGCGCCGCTTCCCCGAACTGCCCGATCCGCACAAGGAAGACATCTGCTACGCCACCACCAACCGGCAGGAGGCGGTCAAGGCGCTGGGCGAAGGCTGCGAACTGGTGCTGGTGGTCGGATCCAAGAACTCGTCCAACTCGGCGCGGCTGGTCGAGGTGGCGGTGCGCGCCGGCGCCCGCGCGGCCTATCTGGTGGACGACGCCTCCCAGGTCGAATGGGATTGGTTCGAGGGGGTGCGGACCGTGGGCGTCACCGCCGGCGCCTCGGCGCCCGAGCCGTTGATCGAGGCCTTGGTCGACGCCATCGCGACCCGCTTCGACGCGACCGTGACCGAGGACGGCGGCGCGCGCGAGACCGTGACCTTCAAGCTGCCGCGCCTGCTGACGGCCTAGGCGCCGGGACGACGATGGCGCAGGGTGGCGCCTGTTCCCCGGCCCGCCCCAATCGAGATCCGATGATGAAACGCCTGCTTCTGATCGCCGCTCCGATCCTGACGGTCGCCGCCTGCGCCCAGCCCGCGCCTCAGCCGAAGCCCATCGGCATGCCGAACCCGGCTTCCAAATACTGTGTCGACAGCGGCGGGCGCAGCGAGATTCGCAGGGCGGCGGACGGCGGACAATACGGCGTCTGCATCCTGCCCGACGGCCGCACGGTCGAGGAGTGGGCCCTGTTCCGCAGCGCCCATCCGCAGTCCTAGACGGGCACGGCCAAGGCCCGGTCGTCTGGCGAGATCGCCGGTCGTAATGGCCGGTATCCCGCGGCGCCGGCGAGGCTCAAATGGAAAAGCTGACGCCGCAGCCGCAGCTGGAGGCGGCGTTCGGGTTGCGCACCACGAACTGGGCGCCGGCCAGTTCATCGACATAGGCGATCTCGGAGCCCTTGAGGAAGGGGATGGAGACCGGATCGATCAGGGCGGTCTGGCCGTCGGTCTGTACCCTCAGATCGTCGTCCTCCGCCGTTTCGACCAGTTCGAACCGGTATTGAAAGCCCGAGCAGCCGCCGCCGTCCACCGCGACGCGCAGCATCAGCGTCCTGCCCTCGGCCGCGCTCAGCTTCGCCAGGCGCCCGGCGGCGCTGGCGGCCAGAACGATGCCCTCCGGCGCGCGCGGGGCGACGGAGAAGGCGGGTGTGGACGGTTCTGTGGATTGGACGGTGCTCACGCCTGTCTATATGAGGCGCTTGCGGGCGTTCGCAAAGGGCCGCCCGCATCAAAGCCGTTTCAAAGTTGACGACGTGAGCCAGACCGAACTCGCCACCTATGCCGAACGGGCCAGCCAGACCAAAGGGCGCCGCTTCTTCGAGCCGCCCAGCCGGACCCGCACCGCCTTCGCGCGCGACCGCGACCGCATCATCCATGCGACGGCGTTCCGGCGGCTGAAGGAGAAGACCCAGGTCTTCGTGGCGCACGAGGGCGACCACTACCGCACCCGCCTGACCCATTCGCTGGAGGTGGCCCAGATCGCGCGGTCACTGGCCCATGCGCTGCGTCTGGACGACGATCTGGCCGAGACCATCGCCCTGGCCCACGACCTGGGCCATCCGCCCTTCGCCCATGCGGGCGAGGACGAGCTGGTGGTGCAGATGGCCGACTACGGCGGTTTCGACCACAACGTCCAGAGCTTCCGCGTCGTGACCGAGCTGGAGAACCGCTATCCGCAGTTCGAGGGGCTGAACCTCAGCTGGGAGACGGTCGAGGGCGTCATCAAGCACAACGGCCCCGTCTCGCATCGGCTGGACGAACCGGCCTGGTCGGTCGTGCGCCCCTATGCGGCCGGCGGCGAGGCGGGGTGGGACCTGCGGCTGGGGACGTTCGCCTCGCTGGAGGCCCAGTGCGCGGCCATCGCCGACGACATCGCCTACAACAATCACGACGTGGACGACGGGGTGCAGGCGGGCCTGTTCACCCTGGCGGACCTGGCCGAGGTGCCGCTGATCGGACCGATGCTGGCCCAGGTGCGGCGAGACTGGCCCGCCATCGACGACCGGATGCTGCGCATCGAGGCGGTTCGGCGGATGATCGGGGCGATGGTGGAGGACGTCCTGGCCGAGACCGCACGGCGGCTGGAGGACGACCGGATCGTCACCACCGAGGACGTGCGGACCGCCAGCCGCACCCTGATCGATTTCTCGCGGCCCATGCATGCGGATCTGGCGATCCTGCGACGGTTCCTGTTCGAGCGGATGTATCGTCACTATCGCGTCAATCGCACCCGCAGCCAGGCGCGGCGCGTCTTGTCGCAACTGTTCGCCCTGTTCATGGCCGAGCCCGAGGTCATGCCGCCGGAATGGGGCGCGCCGGCCCTGACCGAGGACCGAACCCGGCGCTCGCGCGCGGTCTGCGACTATATCGCCGGCATGACCGACCGTTACGCCATCGAGGTGCACCAGAAGCTGTTCAGCCTCGACCTGGCGCTCGATCTGTGATTCGAAAGATGGACGCGGGGGGCGTAGACTAGGCGTTCGGCGCGCGATTCGCGGCGCCGGACAGACGGCGGAGCGCGACCATGTCCTTTGAAGACGACGACAGACCGGGCCGGGGCGCCTATACGCCGCCGACAGACGACGACCTGCCGTTCCGCCGCAATTCCTACGACCCGCGCAGCGGCCGCAATGTCGGCTCGGGCGCTGGAAAGCCGCCGCCCGTCACCCTGATCGTCAGCGCGGTGGTGCTGCTCCTGCTGATCGTGGCGGTGATCTTCTTCTATCGTTCCGGCATGCGCGCCTCGACCGACGCGCCGCCCGCCGTGGGCCAGCCTGTGGGCGAGATGAAGTCCGCCCCGCCCATCGACGCCCAGCCGATCGACCCGGCCGAAGGCGTGCGCGTCTATCGCGACGAGGGCGAGACCACCGACGCGCCCGTAACGTTCACGCCGCCGCCTGAGGCGCCGCAGGCCCGCCCGGCCGCACCGGCGCCGATCGCTCCGACCGGACAGGGTCTGCCGCCCGCCCAGAGCGCGCCTGCCGCGACGCCGGCTCCGGCTCCCGCCAGCCCGCGCCCGGCGCCGGCGGCCCCGACCGCCGCGCCTTCGACCAAGGCGACGACGCCCGCCGCCGCGACCGGATCGTCCGGCGTCCAGATCGGCGCCTTTTCCTCCACCGAGATCGCCGACCGCGAATACGCCGCCGTCGCCGGCCGCTTCGGCCAGTACGCCTCCGGTGCGCAGAAACGCGTGACCGAAGTGACCTCGGCCAACGGATCGACGCTGTATCGCACCACCTTCACGGGCCTGTCGCGGGAACGGGCCGTCGCCTTCTGCAACGCGCTGAAGGCCGCCGGCCGGGACTGCATCGTTCGGTGACATCGGCTGCGATCTACGGCTGCGCCGGCCATCGGCTGACGGAGGACGAACGGGCCTTCTTCGCCGAGGCGCGGCCGTGGGGTTTCATCCTGTTCCGGCGCAACATCGACACGCCCGAACAGGTGCGCGCCCTGACCGAAGAGATGCGCGCCGTCCTGGGCGACCCGGACGCGCCGATCCTGATCGACCAGGAAGGCGGTCGGGTCCAGCGGATGGGGCCGCCCCACTGGCCCAAATATCCGCCGGGTAACGCCTATCTGAAGGCGACGAACGAGTTGGCGCAGGCGCGTGAGCTGACGCGGCTGGGCGCACGCCTGATGGCGCACGATCTGCGCGAGGTCGGCGTGACCGTCGATCTGCTGCCGGTGCTGGACGTGCCGGTTCCCGGCGCCCACGACATCATCGGCGACCGCGCCTATGGCGTCGATCCCGAGACTGTCGCCGTGCTCGGCCGGGCGGCGGCGGAGGGGCTGCTGGCGGGCGGGGTTCTGCCCTGCATCAAACACATGCCGGGCCACGGCCGTGCCTTTGCGGATACGCACAAGGATCTGCCGACGGTTCATGCCGATCTGGACACGCTGGACGCCTGGGACTTTGCGCCGTTCAAGGCCCTGTCGGACATGCCGATCGGCATGACGGCGCACATCGTCTTTACCGCAATCGATCGCAAACATCCGGCGACGCAGTCGAAGAAGGCGATTCGCCTGATCCGCGAGCGGTTGGGATTCGGCGGCCTGCTGCTGTCCGACGATCTGGTGATGAACGCCCTTTCGGGCTCGTTGACCCAGCGCGCGCACAAGGCGCTGAAGGCGGGGTGCGATCTCGTCGTCCACTGGAACGGCGACATGGACGAAATGCGCCAGGTCGCCGAGGGCGTCGGACCGCTGAAGGGCGGGGCGCGCCGCCGGGCGGAAGCCGCACTGGCCCGGATCGTGCGAACGCCCGAACCGCTGGAGCCGGTCGCGGGGCACGACCGCTTCTTCAAGGCCATGGGCGGTCGGATGGACGCCGCCAAGGGACCGGATGTGGGTGAGGCGCAGGCCTAAGGACCTATGACGGAGTCTTTCCAGCCCAATCTGGATTTCAACGCCGAGGAGGTCGAGGAGCGCGAAGCCTTCGTCGTCGATCTGGAGGGCTATGAGGGACCGCTGCACGTCCTGCTGGCCCTGGCGCGAAATCAGAAGGTCGATCTGCTGAAGCTGTCGATCACCCAGCTGGCGGAACAGTATCTGGCCTTCGTGCATGAGGCGCGCAGGCGCAACTTCGCCCTGGCGGCGGACTATCTGGTGATGGCGTCGTGGCTGGCCTATCTGAAGTCGCGCCTGCTGCTGCCGCGCACCGAAAAGGGCAAGGCCGAAGAGCCGCCGGCCGAAGAGATGGCCGCCGCCCTGGCCTTCCGGCTGCAGAAGCTGGAGGCGATGCGAAAGGCCGTCGAACAGCTGATGGCCCGACCCCAGCTGAAGCGCGACGTCTTCACGCGAGGTGATCCCGAAGCGACGGTGATCGTGCCGTCGGATCGTATCGACGCCAGCCTGTACGAACTGATGAGCGCCTATGTGGTGCAGCGTCGGCGCGAGGAGGCCCGTCGCTATGCCCCCGGCCAGCGGGTCGAGGCCTTTCCATTGGAAGCCGCCCGCGACTGGCTGCGCGAGATCATGCCCAAGCTGGCCGACTGGACGCCGCTGGAACAGGTCGCGCCCCATCGTGAGGACGAGGAGGGGCCCAGCCAAGCCAGCTTTACGGCCTCGACCCTGTCGGCCAGTCTGGAACTGGTGAAGGAGGGGGCGATGGACATTCGGCAGAGCGAGGCGTTCGCGGACCTGTATCTGAAGCGGCGCGGACCGGGCCAGCCGCTGGAGCTGACGCCGTGAGCGACCTGTCGTTCCAGCCCGACGAAGCCGAGATCGAGCGGCGGGTGGAGGCCCTGCTGTTCGCCGCCGCCGGGCCGCTGACCGCCGCCGAGATCGCCGCCCGCCTGCCCGAGAACTGCAATGTCGCGCGCGCCATCGCGGGGCTTCGCGCCCGCTACGAGGGGCGGGGGGTGGAGCTGGAATGCGTCGCCGACCGCTGGCGGTTCCGCACCGCGCCGGACCTGGCCTTCATGATGACGCAGGAGCGTGAGGAGCCGCGCCGTCTGTCCAAGGCCGCGCTGGAGACCCTGGCCATCATCGCCTATCACCAGCCCGTCACCCGCGCCGAGATCGAGAGCGTGCGGGGGGTGTCGATCTCCAAGGGCACGCTGGACCTGCTGCTGGAGATGGGGTTCGTGCGGCTGCGCGGGCGCAGGCGGACGCCGGGGCGGCCCGTCACCTATGCGACCACGGATCGGTTCCTGGAGCACTTCGGCCTGGCGACCCTGTACGACCTCCCCGGCGTTCAGGAGATGAAGGCGGCGGGTTTGCTGGACCTGTCGCTGCCGGTCGGCTTCGAGGTGCCGGACCCCACCAAGGCGTCCGAGGCCGACGACGAGGACGGCAGCCTGCCGCTGGAAGACGACGCGCCCGAGTTCGCCCAGGACTTCGTGGCCGAGGACCGCTGACGCCGTTCATTCCGTCTTAGCCGTCTTCGTCTATGCGAAACCCATGAGTAGCGTGGTGATTAAGTCGGATTGGCGGACGTGGAGCACTTTCAGGGTCGCCCTGATCCTGGCGCTGTCATCGATGATCGGCATGGCCGGCGTCCTGGCCATCGTCAGCCACGGCATCGACGCCCACCAGGCCCAAAAGGAACAGGCGCTGGTCGAGATGCATCTGAACCGGGCCCAGGAGGCGATGGGCGAGACCCTGATCGCGGGCTCTATATGGGATGAAGCGGTCGGTCGCATGAACGCCCGTGATACGGGTTGGTACGACCGTTTCCTGGGCCAGATGTACGCCGCCCAGAACCGCCACGTCGCGACCCTGGGCTACGACGGACAGGGCAGCCTGTTCCGCCTCAGCCGCGACGGTCGCGCGACCGACGCCGGCGACGACGATCCATTCGCACGCGCCGCCCGGCCTGTGGTCGACCAGTTGCGCGCCGAGGCGGCCCAACGAGATCGGAGCGCCCACGCGGATGCGGCGGTCAGGCTGAAAGCCGCCTTCGCTCAGGTGGACGGCGATATCTATGTGATCGGCGCATCGACCGTCGTGCGCCACACGCCCAAAGGTCCGGTTCCGGCGTTCGACCCGGTCGTCGCCTCCTTCAAGCCGTTCCAGGCTGAACTGACGCCGCTGCGGACGCGGCTTGGACTCGGCAACGTGCGGTTCCAGCCCGGCGACGACGCACCGCCCCCCGGCATGGTCGGCGCGGATGTGCGCGATCTGGACGGACGGCTGCTGGGCCGCGTGGTATGGACCCCCGAACGGCCAGGCTATCAGATCCTGACACAGGCCGGGCCGCTTTTGCTTTTGTTGTTCGTCGTGCTGATCGTCGGCATGGCCGCCCTGTCCTGGAACACGGCGGCGGACGTGCGTCGGCTGCGTGCGTCGGAAGCGGCCTTGTCTGCGGCTCTGGAGCGCGCAGAGGCGGCCAATGTCGCCAAGACGCGGTTCCTGGCCAACGTCAGCCACGAGCTGCGCACTCCCCTGAACGGAGTCCTGGGCATGGCCGAGGTGATCGGCGCAGACCTGGTCACACCCCAACAGCGCGACCGGCTGGAGGTGTTGAAGGCGTCGGGCCGTCAGCAACTGCGGTTGATCGAGGAGTTGCTGGACGTGGTGCGGCTGCGCGACGGCGCGGTGCAACTGGAGACGCGGCCGTTCCGACCGGACAATCTGCTGCGCCGCATCGCCCTCGATTTCCGCGACGCCGCCAAGCCCAAGGCGTTGGGGCTTAAGGTCGAGGCGGCCAAGGGCGAATGGCTGGGCGATCCCGTCCACGTCGAGAAGGTGATGGCTGCGCTGACCGACAACGCCGTGCGCTTTACACGCAAGGGAGAGGTCGTGCTGCGGGCGCTGGACGCCGAGCCCGGTCTGGTCCTGGAGGTGCAGGACACCGGTCCCGGCATGACACCCGCGGAGGCCGAGCGCCTGTTCGACGCCTTCGCCCAAGCCGACGATAGCAGCACCCGCGCGGCGGACGGGCTGGGTCTGGGCCTGACCTCGGCGCACGATCTGACCCGTCTGATGGGTGGCCGGATCGAGGTCGAGACTCGACCGGGCGTCGGCAGCCTGTTCCGCGTGATCCTGCCGCTGCAGCGCGTGACGTAGAGTCCGGATTGGGATGCGTCTGGCCCACGGCCGGACCGCTTGAATTCGCCTTGCATTTAGCAATGTTCCTAATTAGGAAAACTCCTATGAACACTCTGTTCAAAGCCCTGTCCCACCCCGTGCGCCGTCGCATCATCGCCATGCTGCGCTCTGGTCCCTTGGCCTCGGGCGATATCGCCGCCGCCTTCGACATGAGCTGGCCCACCATCACGGGGCACCTGAACGCCCTGAAGGACGCCGGCCTGGTCAGTCCCGAGCGCGAGGGTCAAACCATCCGCTACAGGCTGGAGATTTCGGCTGTGGAAGAGGCCATGGCCTTTCTGATGGACATCGCCGGAACCGGCCAGGGCGAAGCCGCCCTGCCCCACGCCGCCCAGCCCTGCGCTGCAAAGGCGCCGCGTAGATGAAGCCCCGCCTGTCGCTGCTTGATCATCTGACCATCGCCGCCTTCGTCGTGCAGGCGGGGTTCGCCGCCTATGTCGCGCTGATGGGGCCGACGACGCCGATCCCGCTGCACTGGAACGGCGACTGGCAGGTCGACCGCTGGGGAAGCCGCAATGAGTTCGCCGTCGCACTTGGCGGCATGACGGTCATCGGCTTCATCGCGAGCGCCGGCTTGGGATTGGCGGCTCTGCGCGCCGAAGCGACCGGCGACCACGCCCGTCGCCGTTCCATGCGGATCGGCCAAGGCATCGGTCTGTTCGTCTTCACCGCCATCGGCCTGTTGATGAGCTGGGCGGGGCTCGGGCGCGCCACGACCGAAACCGGCCCCCTCGTCATGATGGGCGCGGTGTCGCTGATCCTTCTGGTCACAGGCGCCTTCCTCGGTCGCGTCGCGCCCAATCCGCTGGTCGGTGTCCGCACGCCCTGGAGCTACAAGAGCCGCCTCGCCTGGGACCGCTCCAACCGTCTGGCCGGGCGTCTGTTCTGCTTGCTGGGCCTGGCCGGTCTGATGGCCGCGCCCTGGATCGGTCAGCCCCTCGGAATCAACGCCCTGGTCGGGGGCGTGCTGCTCAGCGCCGGTCTGTCGGTCGCCGAGAGCTGGCGCGTGTGGCGCGCCGATCCGAACCGCCAGCCCTTCTGATCCTCGCCAAGGAGTCTGCCCCATGCTCAGCCTCGCCGTCGCACTCGCCGCCCTGGCCGCCCCCGTCTCGACCGAGATCGTCCTGCCGTCCCAGCCGGCGCCGCTGCATGGAACCCTGCTGACGCCGCCGGGCGCCTCGGCCGTGGCGGTCATCCTACCCGGCTCGGGCCCCACGGATCGCGACGGGAACAGTCCGATGGGCGTCGCGGCGGGAACCTATCGGTTGCTGGCCGAGGGGCTGGCGGATCAAGGGATCGCCACCCTGCGGATCGACAAGCGCGGCATCGCCGCCAGCGCCGCCGCCGGCCCGGCCGAGGCCGATCTGCGGTTCGACGCCTATGCCGCCGACGCCCGCGCCTGGGCCGCCGAGGCCGCCGCGCGCGCCGGCAAGCCCTGCGCCTGGCTGATCGGCCACAGCGAAGGCGCCCTGGTCGCCCTCAAGGCGGTCGCGGGCGGTGACGACCCCGAATCCAGCAAGGTCTGCGGCCTGATCCTGCTGGCCGGCGCCGGCCGCCCGGCGGGGGTGATGCTGCGTGAACAGTTGACCGCCCTGCCCGATCCGCTGAAGACCCAGGCCTATGACGCCCTGACCGAACTGGAGGCCGGCCGCACGGTCGCCGAGCCGCCCGCCGCCCTGGCCGCGCTGTTCCGCCCGTCGGTCCAGCCCTATCTGATCTCATGGCTGCCGCTGGACCCCGCCATGTTGCTCGCCGCCTATGACGGCCCGGTCTTCATCGGCCAGGGAACCACCGACATCCAGGTCGGGGTTATCGACGCCCAGGCCCTGGCCGCCGCCGACCCGGACGCGACCCTGAAGCTGTGGGACGGCGTGAACCACGTTCTCAAGACCGCCCCCGCCGACCGCGCCGGCAATCTGGCGACCTACGCCGACCCTGACCTACCGCTGGCCCCGGGCGTGACGCAGGACGTGGCGGCCTTCATCAGGACGAACGCCGCCCGCTGATTTCGGGCGGGACACGAACGCGGAAACAATCCGCCTGATTCATTTCGATGATTAGCTAATCATCACATCATGAGTTCGGTATTCAAGGCCCTGTCCGATCCTACCCGTCGCCGGGTGCTTCAGCTCCTGCGTCGGGGACCGATGAGCGCGGGTGAGATCAGCGACCGGTTCGACGTCTCCAAGCCCACCATGTCGGCGCACTTCGCGGTGCTGAAGGAGGCCGACCTGGTTCATGCGGAAAAGGCCGGAAAGTCCGTCCTCTATCACCTGAAGCTATCGGTGCTCGAAGAGGCGCTGCTGGGCTTCGTCCAATCATTTGAACCCGGCGCGGAAACGCCCCGGTCCGCGGAGGAGACCACACGATGAGAAAAGACCTGATCCCCAGCCTGATCTGGGCCGGCGGCCTGATCGCCGTGGCCCTGACCGCCTCGACCGCGCGCAACATGGGCTATCTCGACGGCGACACGGTCAACCGCATCGTCCTGGGCGCGACCGGCCTGCTGATCGCCTGGTACGGCAACCGCCTGCCCAAGACCTTCGCCCCCAGCGCCCACGCCCGCCGCGTCAATCGCGTCGCCGGCTGGTCGATGGCGATCAGCGGCCTGACCTACGCCGCCCTGTGGGCCTTCGCCCCCTTCCCGGCCGCCCTGATCGGCGGCTGCGGCGCGGTGATCGCCGGCATGGCGGTGACGCTGGGCTACTGTCTGTCGCTGCGGGCCAGGCCACGGACGGTCTGAACCTACCCCTCGTCCAACTGCTCCCGCGCCATCTCGGCCAGGTCGAAGAAGCGCTCGCGCACTTCTGCGGCATAGGGGTTGTCGCGTTCGATGGCGTGGAAGACGGTGGGGCTGTCGTGGCGGACCATGTCGACGGCCTGCATCAACCGCTCGAAGCTGGCCGTTGTCATCCGCGTCGGCAGGGGCTCCATCTTCAGCAGCACCCGCGCGATCAGATGGGTCAGCCCCTGAACCGTCGCGGCCTCGCGGTCGTGCTCTTCCGGCGTAACCTCGAACACCCTGAGCTTCAGCGCGCGCCGGCAGAAGGCGGCGACGCGCCGAGCGTCATTCCCGCCCCGTACCTCGCACACGGCGATCCTCAGCCCCGCGATCCCGTCGCGCGCGCTCTGCGGACCGAACAGCGGGTGCGTGCCGACGATCCGCACCGTGTCCGGCAAGATGTCCGCCATCAGACGCGCCGGCTTCACCTTCACCGAGCCGACGTCGATCACCAGGGCGTCGGGCCGCAGGTGCGGCGTGATCGCGCGGAGTGTCTCCTCCAGCGTCCCGACCGGCACGGCCAGGATCACCGTCGGACAGGCGGTCGCCGTCGCCAGGTCGGCCAGGGTCGCCACCCCCTCGCCATCCGTCGTCGCCGGATCGTGGGCGATCACCTCGAACCAAGGCGCCAGGTGTCGCGCCGTCAGCCGCCCGAAGGCGCCGAAGCCGATCAGGCCGAGACGGGGTTTCGCCACACCCACCGCCGCCCTATCCACTACCGTCGTCATCCTCGGGCTTGACCCGAGGACCGGGCGCGGATCGAGCTGTGCGCCTGCCGCTGACGCAATGCGGCGTCCCCTCCGGTCCTCGGGTCAAGCCCGAGGATGACGGCGTGGGGATGGAAGGCGGAGCGAAACGAACTCACAGCGTCTCCATGAACCGCACCGGCCGGCCGTGCGCCGATCCGATCAGTTCGCCATCCTGCATCACCACCCGGCCACGCACAATGGTCGCCATCGGCCAGCCGGTCGCCTCCACCCCGTCGAAGGGGGTCCAGCCGCAGCGCGTGGCCTGCTGGTCATGGGTGATCGTGCGCTTCGCCTTCAGGTCCACGATGGTCAGGTCGGCGTCATAGCTGACGGCCATCCGCCCCTTGTTGGCGGTGCCGAACACCCGCTGCGCCCCCGCCGAGGTCAGGTCGATGAACCGCTCCAGCGACAGACGCCCATTGGCCACCTGCGTCAGCATCAGCGGCACCAGAGTCTGCACCCCCGGCATCCCGGACGGCGAGGCCGGATAGGGTTTGGCCTTCTCCTCCTTGGTGTGCGGCGCGTGGTCCGAGCCCAGCACATCGGCCACGCCCTGCTGCATCCCCCACAGCCACAGGGCGTCCACATGTTCCTGCGACCGGATCGGCGGGTTCATCTGGGCATAGGAACCCAGCCGTTCATAGGCTTCCGGCCCGACCAGGGTCAGGTGCTGGGGCGTGATCTCGACCGTGGCGACATCCTTGTGGAAGCGCAGGAACTCCATCTCGTCCCGGGTCGTGACGTGCAGCACATGGATGCGCGCGCCCGTCTCCTTGGCCAGACCGACCAGACGGCGGGTCGAGCGGATGGCGCTTTCGGCGTCGCGCACCTCGGGGTGGCTGGTCCAGTCGCCGGTGCGGGCCAGGCCGCGCCGCTCGACCAGACGGTATTCGTCCTCGGAGTGGAAGGTGGCGCGGCGGCGCACGTTCGACAGAACCTTCCTCACCCCCTCGTCGTCGGCGATCAGCAGGTCGCCGGTCGAGGCGCCCATGAAGACCTTGACCCCGCAACAGCCGGGCAACCGCTCCAGCTCGCCCAGATAGTCCGCATTCTCGTGCGTGCCGCCGATATAGAAGGCGTGGTCCGTCCACATCCGGTCCTTCGCCCGCGCCAGCTTGTCCGCCATGGTGTCGGGGTCGGTGGTGTTGGGATTGGTGTTGGGCATCTCGAACACGGCGACGACGCCGCCCAGGGCCGCCGCGCGGCTGCCCGTCTCCAGATCCTCTTTCCATTCCAGCCCCGGCTCGCGGAAATGGACCTGGGTGTCGATCACGCCCGGCAGGACCGTCAGGCCCGTGGCGTCGAAGGTCTCGCCCGCCGAGGCCTGCGACAGGTCGCCGATGAAGGCGATCTTGCCGTCGATCACCCCCACGTCGGCCATGCCGCGCCCCGCATGGTTCGCCACCTCGCCGCCACGGACGATCAGGTCATAGGTCTGGGTCATCGCCGCACGTCCTCAATCCATTCACCGCCATCCTCGGGCTTGACCCGAGGATCGGAACGTCCGCATCGCAGAAATCGACGCGTCAGCAAGCCGCTTGTACCGGAATCCAGTCTGCTTGCGGAACCCCCGATCCTCGGGTCAAGCCCGAGGATGACGCAGCAAAACAGTCAGTGAGCCCGCGCCGTCAGCACCTTCATCGCCGTCTTCAGCACCCGTTCCCACGGCAGGTCCATCATGTGCTGGATCGCCTGGTTCAGGCGCGGGTCCAGGGTCTTGAACTCCTGATAGGTGCGCGGTCCGCGCACGGCATGGCCCTTCCACGGGCCGCGCGTCGTCTCGTCCGAGGGGCCGAAGACGGCGATGGTCGGAACGCCCGCCGCCACGGCCAAATGCGTCCAGATCGAATCCGCCCCGATGTAGAGCGCCGCCTGAGAGATCGCCGCCGCCGTCTGCAGCCGCGTCAACCTGCCCTGAAGCTCGATCACCCGCGCGCGCGGCACGGCGTAGCGGATGGTGTGGGCCGCCTCGCGGTCCACCTCCTCGCCCACGATCATCAGCCGACCGCCCGCCAGCGGCCCGTCGTCGGCCAGCAGCTTGGTCGCCACCTTGGCGTAGCGTTCGGCCGGCCAGCGCTTACCCATCCATTCCACGCCCGGACCGACCGCCAGGATCGGCCCGTCGCCGCCCGTGGTCGGGAACAACGCCTTCGCCTCGTCCAGCGTCTGGTGGGAGAAGAACAGGCGCGGGGCCGGCGTCTCCTCGGGCTCCAGCTTCAGCACCGCCGCCGCCGCCTCGACCGCGTGCAGGCCCTCCGGCGTCTTGCCGCGCACCGCCCGTCGTTCGCGCCGCAGCTTGCCCGACAGGTCCGAGCCGCGCATGTCCACGATCAGGCCCCATTTGGTCCCGCGCACCTGGTTCCACAGGGCGATCCATTCGAAATGACCCTCGCGCTCCAGAACGATGGTCTTCGCCAGGCGCGGGGTGTCGGCGAACAGGGGCGCGGAGGCGGCCGATCCGACGATGGTGAAGACCGCCTGCGGCAGGCTGTCGACCAGATGCGCCAGCACGCCCGACGACAGGATCGCGTCCTCGGCGTCCGCCTCGGCGATGTACAGGATGGGAAACCGCCCGATCATGACGTGTGGAATACAGGGATTCTATCGCAGGTTCAGCGCCAAACGACTGTTTCCACAGGCGGACGTCCTGCGTTACAGCGACGCGGATGAGCCAGCCGCCCTCCACGCCCGATCCCGCCTCCCTCGCCGCCCTCGACGGCTTCAGGGCCCAGCGCGTCACGGCCATCTATCGGCTGGACCTGATCGCCAAGGGGGCTGTGATTTCCTACGAGGACGGCACGCCGGTCGACATGGCGTCCGAAAAAGCCCGGCTGGAACAGATGGTCGCCGACATGGATCGCCGCATCGCCCAGCTGGAACGAACCCTGGGGTGAGCCTTCCCCTCCTCCCCGACCGGACCTGCGGCGGTTGCGTCGAGTGCTGCCGGGTCATTCCGCTGGCCCTGCCGGAGCTGGCCAAGCCGACCGGCGAGCTTTGCGCCTATTGCGTCGACGGCGCCGGCTGTTCGGTTCACGAGATCCGGCCGGACACCTGCCGCATCTGGTTCTGCCTGTGGCGGGTGATCGAACTGGACGAGGCGTGGCGGCCGGATCGCAGCGGCGTCATCGTGCGCCCGGACGGGATCGAGGATGGGATCATCACGCTCTATGTCCTGCGCCGCTCGGACTTCCTGGCCTCGACCGACCTGTTCGTGACCGTCGCCGGCTGGATCGCCGAGGGGATCGAGGTCGCGCTCAGCATTCCCGGCCCGGTCGGAACCTATCCCGCCCGCGCCGTCGTCACCGACTGGCTGCGCCCCGCCATCGAGGGCGGCGATCCGCAGGATTTCGTGACCCGCGTGATCCGCTCGCTCGACACCCTGGCCGAACACGACTTCCAGCCCGACGGCGTCACAGCGCGTTACGCGATGGTTTGAGAAACGCTCTCAACATCCTATCTAGCCGCCATGCCCATCGCCCGCCTTTCCAGCCGCGCCCTGATCTCGATCACCGGCGATGACGCCAGACCCTTCCTGCACACTCTGCTGACCCAGGATGTGGAGACGCTGACCGACGGCGAACTGCGTTTCGGCGCCCTTCTGTCCCCGCCCGGCCGGCTGCTGTTCGACCTGTTTCTTCTGGGACAGGCTGACGGCGTCTTGCTGGACGTCGCGACCGAGCGCCGCGACGCCCTGATCCAGCGCCTGTCGATGTACAAGCTGCGCGCCAAGGTCGAGGTCGCCGCCCACGACCGCCCGATCTTCGCCGCCTGGCCGGATGCGCCCGCCGGCTTCATCCCCGACCCCCGCACGCCCCTGATGGGCGGCCGTCTCTATGGCGAGGCGATTCCGGACGCCTCCGAGGCCGACTACGACGCCCACCGCCTGTCCGTCGGCGTGCCCGATCCCACGGCCGACGCCCCGCAGGACAAGACCTATCCGATCGAGGCGGACTTCGACTTGTTGAACGGCATCGACTTCCACAAGGGCTGTTTCGTCGGCCAGGAAACGACCTCGCGCATGAAGCGCCGAGGCACGATCAAGAACCGGATGCTGCCGCTGGATTTCGACGGCCCGCCCCCCGCCTTCGGCGCCGAGGTGCTGAAGGGCGAACTCCGCGCGGGCGAGGTCCTTTCGGGTCGGGACAGTTCGGTCATGGCCCTGCTGCGGATCGACCGGCTCGACGGCGACCTGACGGTGGACGGCCGCCCGGTGCGCTTGCGCAGACCCGCCTGGATGGGCGAGGACGTTCTCCCCTCCTCCGACGCATGAGACCCGCCCCATGAAGCTCGCCGATCAGATCGTCCTCGTCACCGGCGGCGCGCGCGGCGTCGGCGCCGCCTGCGTCCGCGCCTTCGCCCATGAAGGCGCCCGCGTCGTCATCAATTGGCGCAACAGCGGCGAAACGGCGAACGCTTTGGCCGCCGAGATCGGCGAACGCGCTCTCGCCCTCCAGGCCGACGTGACCGACCGCGCCGCCGTGGACGCCATGATCGCGGCGGCGCAAGGCCACTTCGGCGGCCCCGTCACCACCGTCGTCAACAACGCCCTGGACTATAGTTTCAACGGCGACGCCCGCTCCCGGATGACCGCCATCGGCTGGGACGAGATGGACCGCCAGTTTTCGACCGTCGTGCGCGGCGCCCTGAACCTGATTCAGGCGACGGCGCCCGGCATGGCCGCCGCCCGGTTCGGCCGCGTCGTCAACATCGGCACCAACCTGTTCCAGAATCCGGTCGTGCCCTATCACGACTATACCGCCGCCAAGGCCGCGCTTCTGTCCCTGACCCGCACCGCCGCCGGCGACCTGGGCCCTGACGGGATCACCGTCAACATGGTCTCGGGCGGCCTGCTTCGCACCACCGACGCCAGCGCCGCCACGCCCGAGGCCGTCTTCGACCTGATCGCCGGCATGACCCCGCTGCGCTCGGTGACGACGCCGGAAGAGTTCGCCGACGCCGTCCTGTTCTTCGCCTCGCCGTGGAGCCGCGCGGTGACGGGGCAGAACCTGGTGGTCGACGGCGGGTTAGTCAGGGACTGATCGCGCCTTTCCTCGACCGGAACACACTGGCAACATCGGCGCATGATCGATTCGAACGCCCAGGGCCGCTGCGGCTGGTGCGGGACCACGGACCCGCTCTACATCGCCTATCACGACACCGAATGGGGCGTGCCCGAACGCGATCCGCGCGCCCTGTGGGAAAAGCTGACCCTGGACGGGTTTCAGGCGGGTCTGGCCTGGATCACCATCCTGAGAAAGCGCGAGGGCATCCGCGACGCCTTCGACGGCTTCGATCCCGAGATCGTCGCCCGTTATGACGAAGACGACATCCAGCGCCTGCTGAATGATCCCCGCATCATCCGCTCGCGCGCCAAGATCAAGGCCGCCATCCGGGGCGCCCAGATCTGGCTGGAGATGCGCGACAAGGGCGAAGACTTCTCCGAATGGCTGTGGTCCTTCGTCGGCGGCGAACCGATCCACGCGTCCTTCGCCGATTATCGCCAGGCGCCGACCCAGACGGCGGAATCGGTCGCCATGGCCAAGGCGCTGAAGAAGCGCGGCTTCAACTTCTGCGGCCCCGTCATCGTCTACGCCTTCATGCAGGCCGTCGGCATGGTCAACGATCACCAGACGACCTGCTTCCGTCACGCCCAGGTTCGTGCGATGGGCGGCCATGGCTAAGTCGCCCGCGCCTTCCCGCGCTTCCCCGACCCTGACGTTCGAGACCCTGCTGGCCCAGAGGGTCAACGGCCCTGTCTGCGGCGTGGACGAGGCGGGGCGCGGGCCGTGGGCGGGGCCGGTGTCGGCGGGGGCGGTGATCCTGAACCCGGACGACCTGCCGCCCGGCATCGACGATTCCAAGGCCCTGACCGAGAAACGCCGCGACGAACTGGCGATCCAGATCAAGTCGCGGGCCGTCGCCTGGGGCGTCGGTTTCGCGTCGGTCGAGGAAATCGACGAACTGAACATCCTGAAGGCCACGGGCCTGGCCATGTGTCGCGCCATCGAACAGCTGGCGGTCACGCCGGTCGCGGCGCTGGTGGACGGCAACTATCGCTTCGCCCTGCCGTGCGAGGTTCAGACGGTGGTCAAGGGCGACAGCCTGTCCCTATCCATCGCCGCCGCCTCCATCCTGGCCAAGACGGCGCGGGATCGGCTGATGATCGAACTGGACGACCGCCATCCCGGCTACGGCTTCGCCAGACACAAGGGCTATAATGCGCCCATCCATCAGGCGGCCTTGCACAGCCTTGGTCCCTGCCCGGCGCATCGCCGCACCTGGGCCCCGATCCGCGCCCTGCTGGCCCAGGACTGAAAGCCGACGTCAGACGTGCATGAAGGCGCCCAGCATCGCGCCCATAAGGGCCGCAATGGCGACGCCGGCCAGGATGATGAGCCAGCGCGGCGGCGGGCGCAGCTGGGGTTCGGCGTCGATCTCATCCACCGTTTCGCGCCGGCCGAAGGTCTGGACGCCCCCCGTATCGCGCGATCGCATCATGGCGGGGTTCGCCTGACGGGCGGACGATCCGGTCGTGGGCGGCGGCGACATCATGCCCCGGAAACGGCGGATCCAGCCCACGGTTCCTAAGGCCAAGCCAGAAACCTGAAAAGAATCAGGCCGCGACAGCCAGGGTCACGGGCCGATCCGTCGCCACGAACAGATATTCGACGTTCCTCAGCCGCCCAACCTGGCCGACCTTTTCGCCCTTCGGATTGTGGATGCCGATGCGCGCCCCGACGTAGCGGGGGTGGCCGATCTCCACCACCTGCACATGTCCGCGCGCCGCCAGCATGGCCTCCAGCTCGGCCCGATTCAGATAGCCTTCGTCGTTGAAGCTGACGATCAGATTAGGCGCCTTGACCCGTTCGATCACGGACCGCAGCGCCGGGCCGATTCCGGGGCGGCTGTTGAAGGGGCTCTTGCGCGTCTTCACGTCCACCCGCTTGTTCGCCACCCCATAGGTCTCGGGCTTGTCCCACAGCACCAGGCTTTCCCAGCAGTGGTAGTTGGCCAGATAGGAGTGCTGGTTGTAGGGCGGGTCCAGATAGACAAGGTCCGCCTCCACCTGATCGGCCATCTGAACGGCATCGGCGCAGGTGGCGCGGCATCCGCCCGGAACGCCAGGGACAAGGTCGGGCAGCCGCAGATCCAGGGATTTCAGGGCCCGCGGCGCCCACTGTTTCATATAGGCCATCTGCACCCCGGCGGTGGAATCCACCCGATCCGCCCCCTCCATCAGGCTGACCAGGACCACGGCCTTCAGTTCCGGCTCCAGCGCCAGGGTCTCGATCCGCTCGCGCATGGCGTCGATCCGCGCGCCGTTGTCGGGGTGGAAATAGCGCGCATCGTGGCAGAAGGTCTGGGTGAACCAGCCCGCTTCGGGTTTCACGCTCCGCAGTTCAGCCAGAACCGTTTCGGCCTTGTCGGCCCACCGCTCCCGATCCGCCTGGACATAGGCGGTGGCCAGGGCGTGAGCATAGGCGTTGTGGTCGTTCGACCAGACCGAGAAACCCTGTTTCTTCAACGCATGACCGACCCGCGCCGTGCCCGAGAACAGGTCGCATACCCGCCCGCCCTGCGGCAGCACGCCCGACACAGCGCCTGTCACCCGGCCCAGCAGGGCGCGCTTGGAGCCGATGTATTTGATCATGCCGCCCGCCGACTCATACCCCGAGACTAGGGCCTGACGTCCGCGATAGGAACCGTGTCCGCCTTCAGCGCCCCTTGCGGCCGCCCTTGACGCTGGGCGCATGGGCCAGACGCAGCAGGTTCGCCGCCCCAGGCGCGCCGAACGGCGTGCCCGCGAGGATCAGCACCCTCTGCCCCGGCTCGGTCAGACCATATTTGACCGCCCCGTTGACGGCGTCGTCCGTCACGGCCTCCAGCGAGTCCGGCTGGTCGCCCAGCCGCGTCTCCAACCCCCAGACCAGGGCCAGACGCCGCGCCGTGTTCGGATTGGGCGTCAAAACCAGGATCGGCTTCAGCGGCCGTTCGCGCGCCATGCGCCGCGCCGTGCCGCCCAGGGTGGTGAAGACCACCAGACAGCCGGTCGACGGGGCGCTGGCCGCCATCGCCGCCGCACCCACCAGGGCGTCCACGTCCTGTTCGTCCATGCCGGGCTGTTCGGCCCGCATCAGGCTGGGCCACATCGGATCGCGTTCGACCCGCTCGATGATCCGGCTCATGATGCCGACGGATTCCAGCGGATAGTCGCCCGAGGCCGTCTCGGCCGACAGCATCAGGGCGTCGGCGCCTTCGTACACGGCGTTGGCCACGTCCGTCGCCTCGGCGCGGGTCGGGGCCGGGGCGCTGGTCATGGATTCCAGCATCTGGGTGGCCACGATCACCGGCACGCCGCGATTGCGGGCGGCGCGGACGATCTGTTTCTGCGCCACGGGCACGTCCTCGGGGTCCAGTTCGACGCCCAGGTCGCCGCGCGCGACCATGACCCCGTCGCAGTAGTCGAGGATCGCCTCCAGATCGGCCAGGGCCGCAGGCTTCTCGATCTTGGCCAGACAGGCGGCCTGGCCGTTCACGATCCGCTTCAGCTCGGCCATGTCCTCGGGCTTCTGAACGAAGCTGAGGGCCACCCAGTCGACGCCCAGACGCAGCGCAAAAGCCAGGTCTTCGCGGTCCTTGGGGGTCAGGGCGGACACGGGAATGACCGCCTCCGGCACCGCGACGCCCTTGCGGTCCGACAGTTTGGAGCCGCTTTCGACCGTCACATCGGCCCAGTCGTCGGTGCGCTCGCCCACGCGCAGGCGCACCCGCCCGTCGTCCAGCAGCAGCAGCATTCCGGTGCGCAGGGCCTTGAAGATTTCGGGGTGCGGCATCTGCACCCGCGTTTCGTCGCCCAGCTCGGGATTCAGGTCGAAACGCATCCGGTGGCCCGGCTTGACCGAAATCTCGACGTCCTTGAACCGACCCAGCCGCAGTTTCGGCCCCTGCAGGTCGGCCAGCACGCCCAGCGGCCGCTGCAAGGCCATCTCGGCGCCGCGCACCGCCTTCAGGGCGGCGGCGTGGTCTTCGTGCGAGCCGTGGCTGAAGTTCAGGCGGAACACGTCCACCCCGGCCTGAGCCAGGGCCTTGACCGTGCCGGGCGCACGGCTGGCGGGCCCCAGTGTCGCGACGATGCGGGCGCGGCGGGCTCTGTTCATGGACGTTTCCTGTCAGCTCTCAGATGTCACCCTTGCGGACGACATGGGCGATTTGCCCCCTTGTGCCTTTGAAACTTCCTTAGCGTAAGACCGCCGCCCCGGCGGGAAACACGAGTTTATGGCGCCGAAACAGGAGTTTATCGCGCAGGCGTCGATTCCGTCGCCGGACAGTCCGAAACCGCGAACCCGTTCAGGTCCATGCAGCGGCCCTCGACCTTCGGCGCGGGCACGCCCATCACGTGAGCCAGGGTCGGGGCGATGTCGACGGTGCGGATCGGCAGGAACCGCTCCTCGCCATGGGCGCCGGGCCACCAGAAGATGACGGGCACGCGGCGATCGAACTCCCACGGGGTGCCGTGTCCCGCCAGGGTGCCGCCGACACGCCCGCCCAGATTGGCGGCCTGGGCGAAGGCGATCATGATGTCGGGCGAACGCTCCGGCACGGTCGACAGGCGCATCCGCTCGCGCACCGTCATCATCTCGGGCTGGCGCGTGTCGGGCAGCGGATCGGCCAGCAGTCGGTCGCGCGTCTCGACAAAGGCGACGTCGGGCACGGCGCGCAGCATCTCGACGGCGGCCTCGGCCACCTGGGTCCGCAACGGATCGGGCAGAGAGCGCAGTTCCTTGTCCGCCACCATCAGGCCGCTGCCGCCCATCTGCAACGGGTTGGCGTCCAGATTGAAGCGCTGGCGCAGCGTGGCGTTGATCGTGGCGATCGGGGCCAGATCGACGCGGTGCGCGTTCGGATAGCCGTGCTGGTGCAGGCGTTCGACAAAGTCCGATCCGCCGTGGTCCGCCGTCAGAACCACCAGCGCGCCGCCCGGAACCTGAGCCAGCTTGTCCAGGAAGGCGCCCAGGGCCGCGTCCAGACGATACATCTGTTCGCACATCTCCGGCCCCTGGGTGCCGAAGGCGTGGCCGATGCGGTCGGTGGCGGACAGGCTGACGCCCAGCATGTCGGTCGTCGCGCCCTGCCCCAGCCGCTGGCTGTCCAGCAGATATTCGGCGGCCTTCAGCGTCTGTTCGTCCAGCAGGGGCGAGGTGTCGAACTTCAGCCCCGCAGGCGGCAGGACCGAATGGAAGGTCTGGCCGCGAATGGTCCAGTCGCCCGCCCGCGCGCGGCAGTCGTCGTGCTGATAATCCCAGGTCAGGGGATTGGCCGCCATCCAGGCCTTGAACCCGGTGTTGAAAGCCGTCACCGGCGCCAGCCTGGCCTCCGCCGTCTGACCCGGCTCGACATAGGTGGTCAGGCCGAAGCCGTCGGTGAACCAGAAGGCCTGGCCCTGATGCCCCGCCAGATTGATGGCGCCGCGATCCTTGCCCGAGACGGCCATGACCCTGCTGTTCGGGCTGACAGCCTTCAGCCAGTCGCCGACGGTGGTGGCGCGCAGCTGGTCCGGGCCGACGGGGCCGTTGTCGGTGTCGTCACGGCCGTGCGCCAGATGGTTCTGCGGCGCGGCCAGGCAATAGACTTCCTTGCCTGTCGCGGCGTCGATCCAGTCGTTGGCGGGGATGCCGGTTTCGACCGGGTGCATCCCGGTCAGGACGGTAGAATGGCCGGGGCAGGTCTCGGTCAGGCCGTGGGTCTGATAGCCGTTGATCGACACCAGCCCCTGATCGGCCAGGCGGCGCAGGCCGCCCGTGTACCGGCTGCGGTACTGGTTGAACAGATTGGCGCTGAACTGATCGACCACGATGGTCACGATCAGCTTCGGCGGCGCGACGGCGGCGACGGTCTGAGGCGGCGCTTGGCGGGCGACGGCAGGCGCCGACGTCAGGCCGAGCGTGACGGCGACGGCGGCGAGGACAGCGACACGCGACAGAGACATCTCTTCACTCCAGAACAATCCTGGGGGCGTTAGCCCAGCCACATTGCAGACGCATGACGACGGCTTGATTCAGTGCGCGGACGCACCGCGCATCCGCCCGATCTGCTGCACGATCAGGACGATGATCCCGCCCACGACCAGGCCGATCAGGGCAGAGCCCAACGCCGTCACAAGCCAGGCGACCAAGCCGCCAACAGGCCCGAACACTTGGCCGACGCCATGGGCCAGATGCTCGAGCGGCTGGGCCGGCCAGGCCAGGCCCAACCGGTGCGTTCCGTGCACCAAGATGCCGCCGCCGACCCACAGCATGGCGGCCGTGCCGATGGCGCCCAGGGCGTTCATCACCACCGGCATCCCCTTGACCAGGCCGCGCCCCACGGTTCGCACGCCGCTGTTCGGACGCTGCGCCAGATGCAGGCCGATGTCGTCCATCTTCACGATCAGCCCGACCACTCCATAGACGGCGACGGTCATCGCCACCCCGACCACCAGCAGAACGACGGCCTGGGTCAGGACCGGCTGGGCCGCCACGTCGGCCAGGGCGATGGCCATGATCTCCGCCGACAGGATCAGATCGGTGCGGATGGCGCCGGACACGGTGGCTTTCTCCAGCAGTTTGGGATCGGTCTCGCTCGGCGCGGCCTCTTCATGGCCGCCGTGACCGAAGGCCTCCAGCAGCTTCTCGGCCCCTTCGAAACACAGATAGGTCCCGCCGCACATCAACAGGGGCGTGATCGCCCAGGGCGCGAAGGCCGTCAGCACCAGGGCCACTGGCAGGATCAGCAGCAGCTTGTTGCGCAAGGATCCGACCGCGATCTTGCCGATGATGGGCAGTTCGCGGCTGGGCGACAGGCCGGTCACATACCGGGGCGTCACCGCAGCATCATCGACCACCACCCCCGCCGCCTTGGCCGAGGCCTTGCCTGCCGCCGCCCCGACATCGTCGATGGAGGCCGCGGCCAGACGCGCGATCCCGGCCACGTCGTCGAGCAGGGCGATCAATCCGGAGGGCATCGGGCGGCGTCTTTCTCAATCAACGAACCGCACCTGCCTATGCGGCCCGGCGGCGATTGTCGATCACCCATCGCCGCAGGTTCCGCCGCTCAGACCACCCGTGCGTGGCGCCCTTCCCCGACCGTGTGGGGATCGAAGGCGGCGCAGACGGCGCGAACGAAGGGCCGGCCGCGCGGCGATACGCTCACGCGTCCCGCTTCCACCGTGATCAACCCGTCGTCGTGGAACCGCGCCAGACGCGGCCAGGCCGGGGCCGTGTCGGCCGGTCCCCGTCCATGAGCTTGGGCCAGGGCGGGCACATCGACCTGAAAGTCGCACATAAGCCGTTCGATGATCGCGCCGATGAAGGCGTCACACGGGTTCAGGGCCACGCCTCGCGCCACGGGCAGGTCCCCGGCGACGACCGCCGCGCGCCAGTCCCGCTCCTGCGCGTGGTTCTGGACGAATCCCCTCGGCGTGCGGCTGATGGACGAGGCGCCCAGGCCGATCAGCACTGGGGCCGCATCGGTCGTATAGCCCTGGAAGTTCCGGCGCAGCCGGCCGCTCCGCGCAGCCGCCGCCATGGAATCGTGCGGCAGGGCGAAATGATCCAGACCGATCGCCTGCCAGCCCTTGGCGGCCAGGTAACGCGACGCAGCCTGGCTCTGGGCGAAGCGGGCCTCGGCGTCCGGCAGATCGGCCGCGTCGATCAGCTTCTGATGCGGCTTCATCCACGGCACATGGGCATAGCCGAACAGGGCGATCCGTTCGGGCGACAGGGTCGTCACCCGCCCCAGGGTGTTGATCAGGTTTTCCACGGTCTGCAGCGGCAGGCCGTACATCAGGTCCAGATTGACCGAGGTCACGCCCTGGGTCCGCAGCCCCTCGACCGCCGCCTGGATGCTGTCGAAGGTCTCGGGGCGGTTGACCGCGGCCTGGACGCGCGGCGACAGGTCCTGCACCCCCAGGCTGGCGCGGCTCAGGCCGATGCGGCCGGCGGCCTCCATCCATTCGGGCGTCAGGACCTCGGGGTCCAGCTCGGCCGCGACCTCGAAACAGTCGCCCAGGTCGAACCGTGCAGCCAGGCCGGCGTACAGCCGCTCCAGCTCGGCGGGCGGCAGCATGTTCGGCGTGCCCCCGCCCAGATGGATCGACCCGACCCGCACCGGCCCCTTCATGCGCGCCAGCACCAGGTCGGCCTCCTGCAGCAGCAGATCGACGTAGCTAACGATCACCCCCGTCCGGTTCACCGCCCGGGTGTTGCAGCCGCAGTACCAGCACAGCCGCTTGCAGAAGGGGATGTGCAGATACAGCGACACGGCCTGGTCGCGCGGAGCGGTCGCCAGCCAGTCGCCCCAAGTCTCGGCCCCGACGGCCGGCGTGAACTGCACGGCCGTCGGATAGGAGGTGTAGCGCGGCGCATGGGCGTCGTAGCGGTCGATCAGGTCCCGCGTCGCCAGCCTTTCGGCGTCAAAGAGGGACATCTTCCTCTTTCGAAGCGTCTGGCCGCGACAGGCCGACATCGCCTTCGTCGAACAGACGGAACTCGTGCCACAGACCGTTCAGGACGCCGAAGGCGACCGCCAGGCCCAGACCCAGGATCCAGGAAAAATACCACATTGCAGGGGTTCCTTCGGGCTCAGTACAGGTCGGGGTTGGTCTTGAGGGCGGCGGTCGAGGTCCGGCCCCACAGGACCCGATAGACCCAGGCCGTGTAGATCAGGATCAACGGCAGGAAGACCGCCGTGCAGATCAGCATGATGAACAGGGTCAGATGGCTGGACGAAGCGTTCCAAACCGTCAGGCTGGACTGCGGATTGATCGAGCTGGGCAGGATGAAGGGGAACATCGACAGGCCGGCGGTGGAGATGATCCCGACCGCCGACAGGGACGATCCGCCGAACGCCAGAGGGGCCGAACGCCGCCACATGCCGAACAGGCCGGCCAGCGCCCCCAGGAAGCCCAGCGTCGGGGCGATCAGCATCCAGGGATAACGGCCGTAGTTGTCCAGCCAGGCGCCGGGCGCGGCCTGGACCGTCGTGCGCAGCGGGTTGGAGAAGCCGTTGACGTCCAGCGCTCCGGTGATCCGATAGCCCAGGCCGCCATAGGCGACATACAGGCCGCCGACCGCGAACAGGATCAGGGCCAGAACGCCCGCGACCGTACCAAACAGGCGGGCGCGCTCCATCACCGGACCCGGCTCGGCCTTGACCGACAGCCAGGCTGCGCCGTGCAGCACCAGCATGGCCACCGACAGCAGGCCGGCGATCAGGCTGAAGGGCGTGAACAGGCCCAGCAGACTGCCGTCATAGTAGGCGCGCAGATCGCCATCCAGGTGGAAGGGGGCGCCCAGAAGGACGTTGCCGACCGCCACGCCGAACACCAGGGCGGGCACGAAGCCGCCGATGAACAGGCACCAGTCCCAGAACGACCGCCAGCCGGCCGATGCGCGCTTGGAGCGGTATTTGAACGACACGGGCCGCAGGATCAGGGCCGACAGCACCAGGAACATGGCCAGGTAGAAGCCCGAGAAACTGACCGCATATACGAAGGGCCAGGCGGCGAAGATCGCGCCGCCGCCCAGGATGAACCACACCTGGTTGCCTTCCCAGGTGGCGCCGACGGTGTTGATCACCATGCGGCGCTCCTCGTCGGTCTTGGCGACGAAGGGCAAAAGGGCGCCGACGCCCAGGTCGAAGCCGTCGGTCAGGGCGAAGGCGATCAGAAGCACGCCCAGCAGCCCCCACCAGATCAGGCGAAGCGTGGCGAAGTCGAGGGGAATATCCATTGTCGGATGTCCTGAAAGCTAGGGGGTCAGGCGACGGCGGGCGCGAGCGGGCGCGGGTCGGGCTGCTGCGGGTCGGTTTCGCCGAAGGTCTCCTGTTCGTGGAACGGACCTTTCTTGATGGCGAACAGCATCAGCCGCACCTCGACCACCGCCAGGGCGCCATACAGCAGGGTGAAGCCGACGATGGTGGCCCACAGCTGCGGCACGGTCAGGGACGAGGCGCCCAGGAAGGTCGGCAGCACCCCGTCCACCGCCCAGGGCTGACGTCCGAACTCGGCCAGGATCCAGCCGAACTCGATGGCGATCCACGGCAGCGGAATGGCCAGGACGGCGATCCGCAGGAACCATTTCGTCTCATGCATCCGCACCGAACACAGGACGAAGGCGGTGGCGAAGAAGGCGATCAGGAACATCCCGATCCCGGCCATGATGCGGAAGCTCCAGAACAGGGCCGGCACGTTCGGCACGGTCTCCCAGGCGGTCTTCTGGATCAATTCGGGCGAGGCTTGACGGGGGTCGGCGACGTGACGCTTCAGCAAGAGGGCGTAGCCCAGGTCGCGGCGGTGGGTTTCAAACACCGCGCGCGCCGCCATGTCCTGCGGGTTCGCCTTGACCGTCTGAAGCGCATCGTAGGCGACGACGCCGGATTCGATGCGGTCCTGCGCGGTGGCGACCAGTTCGAAAATGCCGGCGACCGGCTTGTCGATGGTGCGCGTCGCGATCAGACCCATGACCCAGGGAATGTGGACGCCATAGTGGGTCTCGCGGTCCTTCATCGACGGGATGCCGATCAGGGTCAGGTCGGCCGGCGCGGGCTCGGTGTGCCACATGGCTTCGAGCGCGGCGAGCTTCATCTTCTGGTTGTCGGTCAGGGCGTAGCCGGACTGGTCGCCCAGAACCACAACCGAAAGGGAGGCCGCCAGGCCGAAGGCCGAGGCCACCGTCATCGACCGCTTGGCGAAGCCGACGTGCTTGCCCCGCAGCAGATAGAAGGCCGAGACGCCCAGCACGAAGACCGAGGCGCAGACATAGCCGGCCGAGACGGTGTGCACGAACTTGGCCTGGGCCACCGGGTTGAACAGCACGGCCATGAAGTCCGTGACCTCCATCCGCATGGTGTCGGGATTGAAGGCGGCGCCGACCGGGTTCTGCATCCAGCCGTTGGCGATCAGGATCCACAGGGCAGACAGATTGGTGCCCAACGCCACCATGAAGGTGACGAACAGGTGCGCCGACGGCTTCAACTTGTCCCAGCCGAAGAACATCAGCCCGACGAAGGTCGCCTCCATGAAAAAGGCCATCAGTCCTTCGATCGCCAGAGGCGCCCCGAAGATGTCGCCGACATAATGGCTGTAATAGCTCCAATTCATGCCGAACTGGAACTCCATGGTGATGCCGGTCGCGACGCCCAGGGCGAAGTTGATGCCGAACAGCACGCCCCAGAAGCGGGTGATCGTCCGCCAGATCGGGCGGCGGGTCATCACATAGATCGACTCCATGATGACCAGCATGAAACTGAGCCCCAGCGTGAGAGGCACGAACAGAAAGTGATAGAGGGCCGTCAGCGCGAACTGCAGCCGGGACAGGTCGACGACCGCTAGGTCGATCATGGCGTTGCTCCGTCACGCCGGACCAGGCGCCGACGTTTCACACGCCCTAGAAGTCCGGCGGGACGGTCGCCTTGATCTCGATCAAAGCGAGCGCCTATCGTCCGTTCTACTGGACGTTTCGTCCTTGGACATTTCGTCCAACGGTGTTTTGTCCCATGGCGCACGGCGATTGTCGAGCGCTGGAGTCCGACGATGACCGCCGTCTCGCCTGCCCCGTTCGCCCCCGCCGCCTGGTTGAAACAGACCGGCCGCGCGTGGCGGCGGCCGGCGATGCTGGCCGCCGCCCTGACCGTCGCCGACGTCCTCCCCGCCATCGGTTTCGCCGCTGGCCTGGCCTTGGGCATCGACCAGTTCGGCCGCTCTCCGATCGCCGCCGCGCCCTGGCTGGCCCTGGCGGCCGCCAGCCTGATTGCGCGCGGCCTGTTGAGCCAAGCCGGCGTCGCGGTCGGCGCCCGTCTGGGCCGTGCGGTGAAACGGGACGTGCGCGACCGGCTTCTGACCGACCTGTTCGGACGCGGCCGACGCTCCGGCGACCGATTGACCGCCGTGGTCGAGGGGGTGGAGGCGCTGGACGGCTACTACGCCCGGTTCACGCCCCTGCGTCTGGCCGCCGGCCTGTCGCCCCTGCTGATCATCGCCGCCGCCGCCGTGGCCAGCCCGGTTTCGGCGGCCATTCTGCTGTTCACCCTCCTGCCCTTCGTCCTGGGCATGATCCTGGCCGGCACGGCGGCCGCCGGCGAGAGCCGACGTCAGTTTCAGGCGCTGGAGCGGCTCTCGGGCCTGTTCGTCGACCGGGTCCGCGCCCTGCCCGCCGTCCTGGCCTTCGGCGCCACCGACCGCGTGACCGCAGAAATCACCACGGCTTCCAACGAACTGGAGCATCGCACGGCCCGCGTCATGCGGATCGCCTTCGCCTCATCGGCCGTGCTGGAGTTCTTCTCGGCCCTGTCGGTCGCCCTGATCGCGGTCTATTGCGGGTTCAACCTGCTGAGGCTGCTGCCCTTCCCGGTTCCCGAGACGCTGAACCTGGGTCGCGCCTTCTTCGTCCTGGCCCTGGCGCCCGAGGTCTATCAACCGTTGCGCCGCCTCGCCGCCGCCTATCACGACCGCCAGGCCGCCGAGGCCGCCGTCCCCGCCCTGATCACGCCCGACGAGACCAAGCCGGTGCGCCTGACGCTGGGGGACACGGCGCCGTCGATCCGGTTCCTCGCCGTCTCCATCGCCTATGACGGCGCTGCGCCGGTGATCGACGGGCTCGATCTGGATGTCCGGCCCGGCCAGATCGTCGCCCTGGTCGGCGCCAGCGGGGCGGGCAAGTCCAGCCTGCTGCACCTGCTGCTGGGCCTGTCGCCCCTGACCGCCGGCGCGGTCGAGATCGGCGGGGTCCGACTGGGCGACGGAGTCGATCTTTCGGGCCAGATCGCCTGGGCCAGTCAGGCGCCGGTCGTGGTGCCCGGCTCCCTGGCCCGCAATGTGGCCCTGGCCGATCCGACCGCCTGCCCCGGCCGCGTCAAGGCCGCCGCCCAGACGGCTGGCCTGACGGGCGACCTCGAACGCCCGATCGACGAGCGCGGCGGCGGTCTGTCCGGCGGCGAGCGCCGCCGTCTGGGTCTGGCCCGCGCCATGCTGAAACGCGCGCCCATCCTGTTGCTGGACGAACCGACCGCCAATCTGGACCCCGCCTCCGAACAGGCCATGTTGGAGACGATCCGGGAGGCGGCGCGCGGACGCACGACCTTGATCGCCACCCATTCCGCCGCCGTCGCCGCCCTGGCCGATCGCGTGGTGCGGCTGTGAGCGGCCGTTCCACAGGCCGCGTCGCCGCCCTGATCGCGACCCAGCGCCAGGCCCAGCGTCGACGCCTGCGCCTGGCCGCCGCCGCCGGCGCCGTCGTTTCGGTCGCCGCCGTGGGCCTTCTGGGTCTATCAGGCTGGTTCATCACCGGCGCGGCCTTCGCCGGGGCGGCGGGCGGCCTGGCGGTCCAGAGCTTCAACTATCTGACGCCCAGCGCGATCATCCGCCTTCTGGCCATCCTGCGCACCGGCGCTCGCTATATCGAGCGGGTCGCCGGCCATGAGGCGGCGCTGAAGGCTCTGGCCCGCCTGCGGCCCCAGTTGTTCCAAGCCCTGGCCTCGGCCCCGCCCGAACGCGCCCTGGCCCTGTCCTCGGGCGACGCCTCGGCCCGACTGGTGCAGGACGTGGATGCCGTCCAGACCCTGTTCGTCAGGCTGTCGGCGCCCTGGGCGTTGGGCGCCGGCGTGGCGGCCTCCGTCCTCCTGGCCGCCATGGCGACGCCCCTGGCCGCCCTTGTGTTGCTGGGCGCCATGGGCCTGACCTGGGGCGGAGCGGCCGTGATCGCCCGTCGTCGGGCCGAACCCGCCGGTCGCGCGGCCCAGGCGGCTGTCGCCCTGCTGAAGGATCGCCTGGCGGCGCTCGAGGCCGTCGCGCCCGAACTCAAGGCCTACGCACTGGATGGCTGGGCGGCGCAACAGGTGGCGGAAGCCGCCGCCGTCCGCGACCGCGCCCTGATCGACCAGGCCCAGGCCGGCGGCTGGATGGCGGCTTGGCAGGCGGGCGTCACGGGCCTCGCGGTCGCCGCCGTCGTGCCGGCGACCCACGGCGCGCCCCTGCCCCTGACGGCGCTGGCGGCCCTCGCGGCCGTGATGGGCCTGGAGTCCCTCGCCGGCCTGATCGGCGCCCTGCATCAGAACGGCGCGGCGGCCGAGGCCCAGGACCGGTTGGACGACCTTCTGCCCGATGAAGCGCCGCGTGTCCGCGCCGCGCCGCGCGACAAAACGATGCGCCTGGACGCGCTGGCGACGGACCTGTCGCCCCCTGTGCGACTGGGGCTGTTCGGCGCATCGGGCGCGGGCAAGACCACCCTGGTCGAACGGTTGATCGGCCTGCGCACCGCCCCCGAAGGCGAGGCGCGACTGGGCTGCATCGACATTGCGGATCTGGCGCCGGATGCGCGCCGCGCCCTGTTCGCCTACGCCGCCCAGGACGTGCGGCTGATAGAGGGCACGATCCGTCAGAATCTGATCCTGGCCGGTCCCGCGGACGAGGCCGCGATGTGGCGTGCTCTGGACGACGCCGCCCTGGCCCAACGGGTGCGCGCCGATCCCCTGGGGTTGGATGCTCCTGTCGGCGTCAACGGCGAGCGGCTGTCGGGGGGCGAGCGGCGGCGACTGGGTCTGGCGCGCGCCTATCTGCGGGACGCGCCCTGGCTGGTGCTGGACGAACCGACCGAGGGACTGGACGCCGCGACCGAGGCGCAGGTTCTGGCCGCCCTGACCCGTCGTCTGTCCGAGCGCGGTCAGGGCCTGATCCTGGTCAGCCACCGCTTGCCGCCCATGGCCGCCTGCGACATCCGCCTGCGGATCGAGGGCGTCGACGCCGACGGGCGGGTCCGCATGACGCGACAGGCCGAACCGGCGCCGGCCGAGGCCTGAGCGCTCAGGCCTCGCCTTCGGCGATGGCGCGCAGGCGCTCGGGCTGTTCCACCCGCAGTTCGTGCAGGGACAGCAGCCGGATGATCCCCGCCGTCTTCAGCTTGGTCAGGCCGCGACTGACTGTCTCTATGGTCAGGCCCAGATAGTCGGCCATTTCGGCCCGGGTCATCGGCAGATGGACGTGGCCGTCCTCCAGGGGACGCGCCGGGTCCAGGCCGGGCAGGTCCAGCAGGAAGGAGGCGATCCGTTCCTGCGCCGACTTGCGCCCCAAGAGCAGCATCTGGTTCTGCGCCGCCGCCAGTTCGTGCCGCGCGCGCTCCAGCAAGGCCGATCCCAAGGCCGGCGTCTCTTGCAACAGCGCCAGATAGTCGGCCTTGCGGAAGCGGCAGACGGTCGTGTCCTCTATGGCCTCGGCCGAGAAGGCGTAGGTCGGTCCCGTGGCCAGACCCACAAAGTCCCCGGCGAATAGAAAGCCCGTGATCTGGCGCCGACCGTCCGGCATCAGCTTGTAGATTCGCAAGGCTCCCGAGGTGACGTTGAACAGATGATCGGCGCGCTCTCCCTCGCGCACCAGCACCTCGCCCGTGGCGAAACGGGTCTGTTCGGCGATGGAGTCAAGCTGGTCCAGGTCTTCGGGCGGCAGGCTGTCGCACACGCTGAAGGCCCGCGCCCCACAGGTGGCGCAGGCGGAATCGCGTCGCCGCTGCGCGCATTCGACCGGAAGAGAGCGGAGTTCCAACATCGGCGCCACGATAGCCTGCATCGCCCCCGGCGCAAATCGGACGATCCGACCCGGCCTTCAGACCGCGTGAATCGCAGCCCTTAGATCGCGCACGAACAACGCCCGTTCCCGCGTCCTCGCCTCCGCATCCGGCAACCGCAGCAGATAGGACGGATGGACGGTCAGCAGCACGCGCGTCCCGTCGGCCTGGGTCATGACCGCGCCGCGCTCGGTCTGGACAGCAACCTTTCGTCCCAGCACAGCCAGGCCCGCCGTCGCGCCCAGAGCCAGGATCAGTCGCGGCTTCACCAGCCGCCGTTCGTGGTCCAACCACCAGCGGCAGGCCTGAACCTCGCCCGCGTTCGGCGTTTTGTGCAGGCGGCGCTTGCCGCGCGGCTCATGCTTGAAGTGTTTGACCGCATTGGTCAGGTACAGCGCGTCGCGATCCAGGCCCGCCTCCACCATCGCCTGGTCCAGAAGCTGGCCCGCCGGGCCGACGAAGGGCTGGCCGGCCAGATCCTCCCGATCGCCCGGCTGTTCGCCCACGACCATCAGTTCCGCCGCCTGGCCCCCCGCGCCGCAGACGCCCTGGGTCGCATCGCGCCACAGTGGACAGCGCCGGCACCCCTGCACCCCGCGCGCCAGGTCGGCCAAGGTTTCCGGGACCAGGTCGTCGGTGGCGGCACGATCCACCAGAGGCGCACGCGCGCGCTGAAACCGCGCATTGGGCTGGGGCGCGGGCTGGGACACCATGGCATCAGTGCGAACCGCCGCCGCCGCCGTCAGTTCCGGGATCAGCGCCGCCTCGGGAAGGTTCTTCCAATATCGCTTCGGCATCTCCGACCGCATCGCCTTCACCTTCAGCCGCGCCGGATTGAAGGTGGAGGCGTAATAGGTGCGCCAGAACGCCTCCATCTCGTCCTCGGCCGGCGCCTGGCTGCGGTCGGCGGCGGGCCCGAAGCGCATCAGGTCGCCATCCCAAGTCGCCGTCCCGTCCGGCGTCAGGATCGTCCAGCGCATGGTGCTGAAGCGCCGTGCGAAAAAGGGCGCCGTGGTCCGAAGCACCCGGTGCGCCGGCTCGAACCAGGCGACCCAATGCTCTCCTTGCGCATCCTCGGTCTGACGAAAGCGGACGAAGGCCTTCATCTTGTGCGCCGCCCGACGCACCGCCTTCATCCGGTCGGCGGCTTCGGCCACGTCGGGATCGGACAGAACCGCCATAAGATCCGGCTGGTCCCTCAGTCGCCACAGCAGACGATACATCAGGTCGAACCGATCCTCGGACCGATGCTGGATCAGGTCTTTCGCCGTCTCGAGAAAGGCGCGCGGCGCGGTGAAGGCGCCGTCCTTTTCAAATGAAGGCCCGCCATTTTCGAACAAGGCGGCCTGCCCTGACCCGACCACAAACCGCGCCTGGGCCGGCTCCACCCCCGCCAGACGAAAGGCCCGCGCCGCCGTCCGCCAACCGTCGAAATCCAGAGGATCGGTCAAGATCGCCGTTCGCATCAGAACAGGCTCAACTGTTCGACCTTGGCGCGCGGGGTCAGCCGCGCCCGCAGATCGGCGGCGTCCGTCAGCCCGCCCGGCGTCCAGTCCAGCGCCGTGATCCAGGGCCGCACCGCCTCGATCGACCGCGTCAGACGTCCCACGTCCTGCAGCCTCAGCGTCCGATATCGCCTGACCGACAGGATGCGGTCCACCGCCTTAACGCCCAGGCCCGGCACCCGCAGCAGGGTCTCGCGCGCAGCCTTGTTGACGTCCACCGGAAAGGCGTCTCGCCGCCGCAGCGCCCAGGCCAGCTTGGGATCGACCGCCAGATCCAGCATGCCGCCGTCGGTTCCCTCCCCGATCTCGGGCGCGCTGAACCCATAGAAGCGCATCAGCCAATCGGCCTGATACAGTCGATGTTCGCGCATCAGCGGCGGCTTGGTCGGCGGCAACAGGCTGGAGCCGTCGGGAATGGGGCTGAAGGCGGAATAATAAACCCGGCGCAGACCGTAGCCGCCGTAAAGCGACGCGCTGCGCGCCATGATCTCGGTGTCGGGCGCGCCATCCGCCCCGACGATCAGCTGGGTCGATTGTCCGGCCGGGGCGAAGGCTGGCGGGCGCTTGCGGTCGCGCCGTTCGGGCCTGGCCTCCTGCATCTTCAATCGGACCTGGCCCATCGTTTTGCGGATCGTCCGCACGTCCTTCTCGGGCGCCAGCCGCCCCAGAGCCTCGTCACGGGGCAGTTCTATATTGGCTGACAGCCGGTCGGCGTACAGCCCCGCCAGTTCCACCAGGCGCGCGTCGGCCTCCGGGATCAGCTTCAGATGGATATAGCCGCGAAAGTCGTGATCCTCGCGCAACCGTCGCGCAACCTCGACCAGTTGCTCCATCGTGTAGTCGCCGTTGCGGATGACCCCCGACGACAGGAACAGGCCCTCGATATAGTTCCGCCGATAGAAGGCCAGCGTCAGATCCACCACCTCGTCGACGGTGAATCGCGCCCGTTCGACGTTCGACGACACCCGGTTGATGCAATAGGCGCAGTCGTAGATGCAGAAGTTGGTCAGCAATATCTTCAGCAGACTGACGCACCGCCCGTCCGGCGTATAGGCGTGACAGATGCCCATCCCCTCCGTCGACCCCACGCCGCGCCCGCCCATCGAGTCGCGTTTGGCCGTCCCGGACGAGGCGCAGGATGCGTCGTACTTCGCCGCATCCGCCAGAACCGCCAGCTTTCGTCGAAGATCGATCTGCGCCATATGTTCATGATACGTTCCAACGAAAGCGAAATCCAGCGGCGCCGTGCGCAGGCCTTTTCCGGCACAAGACAGCCGTCATCGAGCGTGTTATGGGCGCGGTCATGCACAGGGCTGCGCGCCGAATGATCAGAGAGTTGGGACTCGTCGGCGGCGTGCTGCTGGCGCTTGTCTTCGCCCTGCCTGCGTTCGAGAGCCACGCCTGCGCGGCTGAGCCGTCGTATGCCGCCGCCGTGTTCGACCAGGGCGGCGCCGGCGACGATCAGAAGCAATGTCCCGATTGCGGACCGGCCTGCGCCGGGGGGTGTTGCCATGCGCCTCACGCCGCCACCGCGCCGGATGTCGCGTCCACCGTCTCGACGCCGACCTTCTCGGTCCCCGCTGTCTGGACCCATCGCGTCGGCCGCGCCCTGGATGCGCCCGGCGGACCGGAACGCCCTCCACGCTTCTGACCTCCGGCCGGAGTTCGAACCGGCCGTTCTAGAGCCTCGCGCGGCGGCGACGCCGCGCGTCCCGAACTCTGGGCCCGATCTTGTACCGGGCGAGGAATTTAAGATGCCGTTGCAAAGACACTGGCTGACGACCGGCGCCGCCGTCGTCGCCGCCCTGGGCGTGGGCTTCGGCGCCGCCCGCTGGATCGACCATTCCACCCCCGCAGCCAAGCCCGCCGAGAATGATCACGCCGAAGGCGAAGGGGACGGCGCGGTCGTCGCCCTGACACTGGAACAAGCCGCCCAGGCCGGCGTCGCCGTTGTCGCCCCGCAAAGAGGCGGCGGAGCGGAACTGAAGCTGCCGGGCCGCGTCAGCTTCGTCCCCGGGGCCGAAGCCGCCGTCGATGCGCCGCTGGCTGGCGCCGTCGCGCGGGTCCATGTGGGGATCGGCGACCATGTGTCAGCCGGATCGCCGCTGATCACAATGAGAAGTCCCGACGGCGCCGCCTCGCGCGCATCGGCCGATGCGGCTCAGGCCGCCGTCGACGCCGCCCGTGCCGCCGAACGCCGCGACCGGACCCTGTTCGAGCGCGGCTGGGTGTCTCAGGCCCGGCTGGACGTCACCGCCGCAGAGGCCAGGCGCGCCGAGGCCGAACTGCGCGCCGCGCGCGCCCGCGTCGGCGCCTTTGGCGCGCCGGGCCCCGACGGCCTGACCGTCGTCCGCAGCCCCATCGCCGGCGTCGTCACGCGTATCAGCGTCGCACCCGGACAGGTGCTGCACGAGGAGGCGTTGCAGGTCGCGGCCGTCGCCGACCCACGCCGCGTCGAACTGGTGTTCGAGGCCCCGCCGTCCGCCGCCGCCTTGCTGCGACCGGGTGATCGACTTGAAAGCACGCTGGCCGGGGCCGAGGCCGTGTCCGGCGTCGTGGTCGCCGTGGCCCCGGCCAATGCGAACGGCGTGGTGGTCGTCCGCGCCCGCCCCGACACCGCGGCGCCGCCCGCCGGATCGGTCCTGTCGGCCCGTCTTTCGGCCGGCGGCGGGACCGGCGCCCTGGTCGTTCCGCTTGACGCCGTCCAGACGGTCGATGGCGTTCCCTCGGTCTTCGTCGTCGAGGAGAAGGGCTTTCGCGCCCGTCCGGTCGTCACCGGTCGCACCGCCGACGGCCGCATCGAAATCCTGTCCGGCCTGACCGGCGCCGAGCGGATCGCCGGGGCCGGCGCCTTCCTGCTCAAGGCAGAACTGGCCAAGGGCGAAGCGGAACACGGGCACTGATCATGCTGGACCGTATCATCGACGCCTCCGTGCGTTTTCGCTGGCTGGTCGTCGGACTAGCCGTCGTCCTGGCCGTCGCCGGCGGACGCGAGCTTCTGCGCCTGCCCATCGACGCCGTGCCGGACATCACCAACCGTCAGGTGCAGATCACCACCGTCGCCCCCGCCTTGGGGCCCGAGGAGGTCGAGCGCCAAGTCACCTTCCCGCTGGAGACGGCGCTGGCGGGTCTGCCGGGACTGACCGAGACCCGCTCCCTGTCGCGCCACGGCTTCAGCCAGATCACCGCCGTCTTCGCCGACAGCACCGACATCTATTTCGCCCGCAACCTGGTCAATGAGCGGCTCCAGTCCGCGCGCGCGGACCTGCCCGGAGGTCTTTCCCCGTCCATGGGGCCTGTCGTGACCGGTCTTGGCGAGGTCTACATCTGGACGCTGGATTTAGCCGGGCCGGCCGCGCGTTCCGGCGTTCCCTATGTCACCCCCGAGGGCGAACGCCTGACCACCGACGCCGAAAAGGCCACCTATCTCCGCACCGTCCAGGACTGGATCGTCGCGCCGCAGTTGAAGACCGTTCCCGGCGTCGCCGGCGTCGATGCGCTGGGCGGCTATGTGAAGGAATACGCCGTCCATCCCGATCCCGGCCGTCTCGCCGCCTATGGCGTCGGTCTGGTCCAGTTGGTCGAAGCGCTGGAGCACGCCAACCGCATCGCCGGCGCCGGTTATGTCGACCGCGCGGGCGAGGCCTATATCGTCCGCGCCGACGCCCGCCTGAAAAGCCTGGAAGACCTGGCCCAGACGCCGATCCTGAACCGGGGCGGCCAGGTCATTCGGGTCTCCGACGTCGCGACCGTGGAGATCGGCCGTGCCCCCCGCCTCGGTTCGGCCAGCGCCGATGGCCGAGAAACCGTCGTCGGCACCGCCCTCATGCTTCAGGGCGAGAACTCGCGCGAGGTCGCTCGTCGCGTCGGCCAGAAGCTGGAGACCATGAGGGCCAGCCTTCCGGCCGGCGTCGTCCTGCGCCCGGAACTGGACCGAACCGATCTGGTCGAGGCGACCATCAGGACCGTCGAACACAATCTGGCCCTGGGCGCCCTGCTCGTCATCGCCGTTCTCTTCTTCGCCCTGGGCGACGTGCGGGCGGCGGTGATCACGGCCCTGGTCATCCCGCTCAGCTTTCTGTTTGCGGCCTCGGCCATGAACCGGTTCGACATCAGCGCCAATCTGCTCAGCCTGGGCGCATTGGACTTCGGCCTGATCGTCGATGGCGCGGTGGTGGTGATCGAAAACACCCTGCGCCGCCTCGGCCTCGCCCGTGCCGAGACAGGACGCCCCCTGACACTGGCCGAACGCCTGTCGGTCGCCGCCGCCTCAGCGCGCGAGATGTCGCGCCCCGCCGCCTTCGGCCAGGCCATCATCCTTCTGGTCTATGCCCCCCTGCTGATGTTCGAGGGTGTCGAGGGCAAGATGTTCGGCCCGATGGCCGCCACCGTCATGCTGGCCCTGTTGGCGGCCTTCATCCTCAGCTTCACCTTCGTGCCCGCCATGGCCGCCCTTATCGTCAGGGAGCCGAAGGCCGAGCACGCGGACCCCCGGCTGACCCGCGCCGCAAAGGCCCGCTACGCCCCCCTGCTGCGCGCCGCCATCGCTCGCCCTCGCGCGGTCCTGATCGGCGCAGCAGTCGCCCTGCTGGCCGGCGCCGTCGCCTTCGCCACTCTGGGTCGCGAGTTCGTGCCCCGACTGGACGAGGGAGACGTCCTGGTCCAGGCCCTGCGCGTCCCGTCCACGTCTCTGGAGCAGAGCCAGGCCATGCAGTTCCGGGTCGAAAAGACCCTGAAGGCCATGCCCGAGGTCGCCCGCGTCTTCACCCGGACCGGCACGGCCGAGGTTGCTTCCGACCCCATGCCGCCCTCCATCTCCGATACCTTCGTCATGCTGAAGGATCGCAAGGACTGGCCCGATCCACGCCTGTCCAAGGCAGACCTGGTCGGCCGCATGGAGCAGCGGCTCTCGACCCTTCTGGGCAACACCTACGAATTCACCCAGCCCATCGAGATGCGGTTCAACGAACTGATCGCCGGGGTCCGCTCCGACGTGGCGGTGATGATCTATGGCGACGATTTCGCGGCGATGGATCGCACCGCCCGCCAGGTCGCCACGATCCTGAACGGCGTCGACGGCGCCGCCGACGAGCGCGTCGAACAGGTGTCGGGCCAGCCGACCATCACCGCCAGCGTCGACCGCACGGTCGCGGCGGCGCAAGGGGTGCACGCCTCCGACGCCGCCGATGCTCTGTCCATCGCGCTTGCGGGCCGCAGCGCGGGGCAGATCAACGAGGGCGACCGCCGCTTCGACGTGGTGGTCCGTCTGGGCGACCCGTTCCGCAACGACCCCACGATCATGGAACAGCTGCCCGTCATGCCTGAAAACGCCGAAGCCGGCGCGCCCACCGTGCCCCTGTCGTCGGTCGCCCGCTTCGACGTTTCCGAAGGGCCGAACCAGATCAGCCGCTCGAACGGCAAGCGGCGCATGATCGTCCAGGCCAATGTGCGCGGCCGCGACCTGGGGGGCTTCGTCGCCGAGGCCCAGGCCAAGGTCGCCGATCAGGTCCAGCCCCCGCCCTCGGGCTGGATCGATTGGGGCGGTCAGTTCGAGAATCTGCAACGCGCCTCCGCCCGGCTGGGGCTGATCGTGCCCATCGTCTTCCTGACGATCGGCGGTCTGCTGGTCCTGGCGCTGCGATCATGGAAGGACGCAGCCCTGGTGTTCGCGGGCGTGCCCCTGGCCTTGGTCGGCGGCGCCCTCGCGTTGGCGGCGCGGGGCATGCCTCTGTCGATCAGCGCGGCGGTCGGCTTCATCGCCGTTTCCGGCGTGGCGACATTGAACGGACTGGTGCTGATGCAGGCGATCCGAGGGCGACTGAGCGAGGGCGCGCTCGCCTCGCAGGCGGCGCTGGAGGGCGCGGTCGATCGTCTGCGCCCGGTCCTGACCACCGCCCTGGTCGCGGTTCTGGGCTTCGTCCCGATGGCCTTCGCCCGCGGTCCCGGCGCCGAGGTTCAGAAGCCTTTGGCGACGGTGGTTATCGGCGGGTTGAGCACCGCGACCCTGCTGACCCTGATCGTCCTACCCGTCCTCGCCGCCCTGTGGAACCGCCAGCCCGCCCCTGGAAAGAGATGACGCGACCCATGACGCGCAGAGTTCTTTTCCAGGCTCGGCGCGTCATGGATATCCCGTATCGTTCTGGGTTAGGGGCGAGGAGCCGCATCGGGTGAGCCGCCGACCGACTGTGACGCCGGGATCGCCGCGCCCTGTATCCGCTCGGGATCATAACTCACATCGAACAGGCAGGCCGCCCCGTATCGCGGTCTTGCGGCTTCGCACAAGGTCGATACCGAATGCGCGTCCGGCCTGACCCCTGAGTCCAGCCAGGCCATCATGGCCGCGAACACGGCGACGTACTCCGGCGGGCTTAGAGCGCTGTGTTCCGCTTCGTCGGTGAAGGTCTGGACGAGGAGATCCGAACGGCCGGCCGAGGCCACCCGATCTCGATAGACGGCCTCGTTGCTGACGAAGGCGGTGGGGTCGGCCTTGCCGTGGATGGTGATGGTCGGCGCCACGATCAAGCCCGACAGGTCGGCGTCATAGGCCAGGCGCGCCACACCCATGGAATCGGCGGCGAACCGCTGCACGCCGGCGTTCAGGGCCGCATCGTCGTGCGATCCGGCATAGACGCGGTCAATGTTCGAGAAGGGATTCAACCCGTCCAGACGGCGCTGAACCATATCGCGGAACAGGAAGGTGCCCCAGGCCAGATGGGCGACCAGTTCGTCCTCCTGTACGCCCGTCACGGCCAGAATGTCGGCCAGGTTCCGCTTCTGCACGGCCGTGCGTCGTGCCTCAGGCAGGCCGACGCCGGTGCAGGTCTTGACCCGTTCGGCCAGATCGGCGCGCGTCATGCGCGATCCCTCCGGCAAGCCCTGCCACAGAGGATACTGCGGCTCGTCCGGGGCGGGGTGGTTGCGGCAGACATACTGATAGACGGCCCGCAGATCGGCGCGGAACCCATAGGCCCTGGTCCCGCCCGCCAGCACGCCGCTGGTCAGAACCACCCCGTCCCAAACCACCTTGCCCTCCGCGTCGCGGGCGTAGAGTTCGGCCGCCTTGGCCGCGACGTTTCCGCCCCACGATTGACCGTGCAGAAGGGTTCGGCGCGGCCGGCCGAAGGCGTCCCAGAACAGCTGGCGCAGAGTGTCGGTGTCTTCGGCCGCCATCCGTACGCCATAACCTCCACGCCGATAGGTGGAGCCCGCCCAGGCGAAGCCCTCCTTCACCGTCATGGAGAAGCGATTCAGGTCCTCCAACGGGTCATCGGGTCGTGGGGCGCTGGTGCGCGGGCCGCCATGGGCGTGCACCACCAGGGTCCCGTTCCACTGATCCGGCACGGCGATCCAATAATAGTCGCCGCGCACGCCGCGTCCCGACCAGCACCGCGTCTTCTGCGGCAGAAAGTCGGGGCAGGCGGCGGGTGTCGGAGACGACGAAGGCGATGCGGCCGCCGCAGCGGGCCGCGACACGACAGGCTGCGTCGCGGCGTCCTGGGCCAGGGCCGTAGCGGGCGCGAATACGCACGCCGCGCCCGATATCAACCAGGCCTTCAAACAGTGTTGCATCGTCATCGCCGTCTCCTCCCCGTCAGAACGTCTTGGAGACGTTGACGTACCAGTACCGACCCCAGGGGCTGTAAACTGAGCCGCGATAACCGCCGTCGGCCAGGGGCGGCCCCTGGTCGGTCAGGTCGCGGCCGCCGACACGCACCCGGGTGTCGTCCGGGAATTCATAGTCGACGTAGGCGTTGATGGTGTTGCGGCCCTTCACCTCCCACGGGGTGTTGGCGCTGCTCAGCAGGTCGGGTTGGTCGAAGGCGCTGACGTACTGACTGGACGCCCCGGCGCGCCAGGGGCCCTTTCGCCAGGTCAGGCTGGCGTTGACCCGCCATTCCGGCCGCCCGTTCTGCCCGATCAGTTGCGAGGAGTCCGGCAGGGTGGTCCCGGCGTTGATCGTCCCGGCCGCACGCGCGGCGTACAGCTGATTGACGATATCGCCCGGGTCGCGCGTGAATTTCTCCAGTTTGGAGCCGTTCACATTGACGACGAAGGTGCCGTAGCGCGTGCGGCGCAGCGACCAGTTCATCGACACATCCAGGCCCGCGACCGTCTGAGGCTGCAGATTGATGAAGCGATCGTTGATCGACACCACCTCGCCAACCGGCGTCAGACCCGTGCCCTGGAACAGCAGAATGTCCTCGGGCGTCGGCGCGCGACGGTTGACCAGCGGATTGGAGCCGCCTCCGACCCGCTCCAGATAATCCAGGGCAAGAGCCGTCTGGGCGCCCAGCAGGCCCACGATCTTCTCCTGCTCGATCCGCCAGCGGTCGATGGTGAAGGTGAAGTCGCCGAACCGTTCCGGAATGAACGACGGCTGCAGCACCAGACCATACGAACTGTTGGTGCTTTCCTCGGGTTTCAGGTCCGGGTTGCCGGCCACCAGCAACTGGGCGCCTGAAAGGTTCTGTGCGCAAGCGGCGAAGGTCGTGATCCGGTTGGCCCTCAGATCCGCCTCGCAGCGGATGTAGTCGACGCCGCTGGCCAGACGACCGTATTGAGTGGCGTTGGTCTGCTCCAGGTTCGGCGCGCGGAACCCTTCCGAATAGGAACCGCGCACCCGCACGCCGGGCACGACGTCCCAGGCCACGGCGATCTTGGGCTTGGCGACGGAACCGAAGTCCGAATAGTGCTCGTATCGACCCGCCAGTTGCACATCCACGCTATGAACCAGCGGAATGTTCATCTCCGGCGACACCAGGGGCACGGCGAACTCGACATAGGTCGAAAAGACCTCCCGGCTGCCGGAGGTGTCCGGGTTCGGGCTGACGGCGGAGACATTGGAGAGGTTGGTTTCGCCCGTCACCATGTCGGTGAAGGTGAATGTGCCGTCCACATTGGCGTCGCGGTCGTCCTTCTGGGTCTCGCGGCGGGCCTCCAGGCCGAAGGCCATGCCGACCGCGCCGCCGGGCAGGTGGAACAGGTCTCTCCGAGACAGTTTGAAATCGGCCAGGGTCAGGGTGGTCTTGGACACCCGGCGCAAGTCGAAGCGAACGGCGTCGGCGGCGACCTGAGAGCTGGGCAGGCAGTCGCCGTACGACGGCGTGGCCGAACACCCGCCGCCGAACGGGTTGTAGGCGTCAGGCGTGGACAAGGCCAGCTGACGCTGGAGCGCCGTCATATTGACGTTGGGCGAGATGTCCTTGGCCCCAGCCTCGGAATACAGCAGGGCCGTCTCCCAATTGAAACCATGCCATTCGCCGCGCAGCCCGCCCAGTGCTCGGGCCTGGTAGTTGTCGACCTTGACCACCTGGAAGCCGACATCGACAAAGCGATAGTTGGTCATCAGGACCGGCAATCCCCCTGTGGGCACATTCGTCAGACCGGGCAGTCGGTTGGGGTTCAGCGATCCGTCGGCGAAGCGCACCGGACCGAAGGGATTGTAATAGTTGCTGGCCGGGATCCAGACCTGGTTCAGGTTCACCACCGGCGGCTGAACCGCTCGGCTGTGCGCGGTGTAATAGCCCAGCTCCCCGAACGCCTCGATGTCCGGCGTCAGATTGTAGCGTCCGGTCAGGAACAGATTTCCGCGCTGCACCGACGGACGCACGGTGGTCTCATAGCGCGTGTCGTACCGCATCTCTCGGTTCGCGCCGTTGAAGTTCAAATTGCCGCTGGCCAGGCAGACGTCGTTGCCGACGCTCACCGGACACCCATAGCTGGACGGCTGATAGTGGAAGGCGCCGGCGGTGTTGGTCACGTTGACGCCGTTCGAACGTATCACCGCCCGTGATCCGACCGACAGGCGCGCCCACGGCGTGTGCGAGGACCGGCCGTCCAGAGACTGGACGTTCGCGAAATCGGAATAGTCGGCGAAGAGGGGACGCAAGTCGTCGGACCGGGTGTAATCCTGGTCCGAAGCCCACAGGGCCGTGCGCTCGGCATAGTTCGCGAACAGCGAGACATTGCCCCGATCGAACGTCTTGCCTGCGAACAGATTCAGCTCGGTGTCGCGCATCTGGGTCCCCTCCGCGCCGCCGTAACGGGCGCTGAAGGAAAGGCCGTCGATGTCGGTGCGCAGAACGGTGTTGACCACGCCCGCCACGGCGTCCGCGCCATAGATGGCGGCCGCGCCGTCCAGCAGGACTTCCAGTCGTTCCAGCCCTGCCACCGGAATGGCGTTGGAGTTGTAGCTCAGCACCGGCACGGTGCCCGTGTCCGAGGTGCCCTGGCTGGTCGGGTGCTGGACCAGACGTCGGCCGTTCAGCAGCACAAGGGTGTTGCCCACGCCCAGAGAACGCAGGTTCACCGAATTGACGTCTCCGCGCGCCGAGTTCGATGTCTGCGGATTATTGGCGGAATCGAACAGCACGTCGCCCATCTGCGGAATGGTGCGCAACAATTCGTCGCCGGTCGTGGCCCCCGTCGCTTCGATCTGTTCGCGGTCGGCGACGACCACCGGCAGGGCGGCGGTCGTGCGCGCCCCCTTGATGTTGGTCCCGACGACGACGATCTCGTCCACTTGCGCGGGTTCAGCCGGCAAGGCTTCCTGCGCCATGGCGGCGCCGGCGAACAGAACAGCCGTAGCCGTGGTCGCCATCAGGGCGATCTTCGAAGAGTAGGTCATGGTTTCCTCCCGTCGCCGCCGTTTTTGGCGGTCGTTTCGTTGATGGTTTGAAGGCCCGTTCAGTCGTCTGCGAGGACGAGGTCGTCTCCGGGTCCAGCGGCCGGATCGGGTGCGGCGGCCAGGGGTTCGGGC
>QFQU01000009.1 GCA_003248965.1 Brevundimonas sp.
ACCTGCTCTTCTTCACGTCCGTCTCCTTTGATGAAACGGACTCTCACTCAAAACGAGGGATCAGGAAGGGGGCGCCTCAATGTCGGACGACACACGAAAAAAGGCCGCTCCCGACCTGGGAGCGGCCTTTTCATTCCAACTTTAGGACAGGGAAGTCCTAGAGGCCGGAGCCTCCACACCCCGTGCGCAAGTAGGAGTCGATATATCCGAGTTGCTCGGCCATGATCTCGCGCGTCCAGGCTGGGCCGTGAGCGTAGTCCTTGATCAAGTGATACTGGACATCCTGACCGCTGTTGCGCGCGCGCGCAACATACAGATCCGAGTGATCTTGAGTGACCGTGCGGTCGCGGTCGCCAGTGAAGACCATCATCGGAATTTGGATTTGATTGGCCCGCGTGATGGGGTTTAGACCATTGACGGTGTCCCGTTGAGCTTCCCGTGTATACGGGTTCTGGAACATGCTGGACCGAATCTTCGTCAGGTCGGACACACCGGCCCCCGCGATGGCGCACTTGTAGATGCCTTCGGGACGGATGCCGGCCACCATGGCGGCATAACCACCGTACGAGAAGCCGAACATGGCGATACGGTCGCGCTGGGCCACGCCCTGCTGAACCAGCCACAGGGCGCCGTCGTCCTTGTCGTCCTGCATCTTCTGACCCCACTCATTGTCACCGGCCATCCAGAGGCGTTTGCCCCATCCGTCCGAGCCACGATACTGAGGCTGCAACACGGCGTAGCCGCGCGACGTCATCATGGCGCGCCACGACGAATAGTCCCAGGTCAGTTCGTCGCGCGCCCAGGGACCGCCGTGAGGCATGATGACGGTGGGGTAGGGACCGGGGCCGAAGGCTTCGGCCGGCGGCTTGCTCAGAAAGGCCGGAATGTCGAGGCCGTCCCGCGCCTTGTAATAGACCAGTTCCGTCGTACCGATCGACGCCGGATTGATCTGCGGATAGGGCTGTCCCAACGGGGTCAACTGGCCGTTTCGGAAGATGGAGTAGGCGCCGGGATCGTTCGATGCGCCGGCCCACACCACCACCGTGCCCCAATCCTGGGAGGCCGCCATCATCTCCATGTAGCGATCCGACGCATACGGGATGGTGCGTGTGGCTCCGGTGGCCGGATCGGTGACTTGAAGAGGATGCTTTTCGATATGCAGAGCCTGCTCCAACCCAGCGACGAGCGACTCATATCCAGGCGCGATGGGATATTCGGTCTCGCGTGGGCCGTTGTAGGTGAAGGAACGCACTTCGCCGAAATTCGGACCCTGAGTGCGGTTGATGCTCATGCCGGTAGCTTCGAACAACGGGTGTTCGAAAACGACTTCGCCCAACTGGCGGCGCGCAACGTCGTACTCGAAGATCGCGGCCTTGTCCCGCCCACGGTTCGAGATGACGTAGGCGATGTTCGGATCGGTGCTGAAGCCGGCCACCGAGAAGACTTCGCGGTTTTTGACGTGGCTGCGGAAATGCTCTTCCCAACTGCCGGATGCATTGCGGAACTGGGTCGCGATATAGAGGCCCTCGCCGTCACGGTCGGCGATGCTGCGCACCCGAAGGTCGCCGTTCAGGTCTGTGGAATAGCCGATGACGCGTTCGCTGGAGCGCTGGATACGATCGGCGCGATTTGTCCGCACGTTCAGGCGCAGGACATCGCCGTTGATCTGGATCAGGATGTTGTTGGGATCGTTGGGAAGCGAATCGAGGACGGACGGGCTTTGCGTCTTGAGGAATTCGGCTTCGTCGTCCGATCGCGGGCGGAAAGAGTTGATCGGATCGCGCCAGTTGCGGCCTTCCAGATCCGTCAGCATCAACTTGCTAAGGAAGGTCTTGATGATCGAGTCCTGCGCGACATCGTAGGGTTGCCACATGGTCACGCCCAACACGTCGTTCTTGACGAAGGTCACACCCCGAATTTTCATCTGCGAGGCGCCGATCACGGTTGGATCGCGATCCAGATGCTCGGCGTCCCAGACCAGGATCACCTGAGCCTCGCCGCGGGCTTGAAGCGCGGCGATATGTTTGCCGTCCGGCGAGACGGTGAAACTGGACATGCGCGGAAATGCGGCGAAGTCCTGGATAGTCGGCGCGGCGACGGCCGCTGCGCCCGCAGGTGCGGCGGCGATGTCAAGCGCCAGGGCGGGCGATGCGCCCCCGCAGGCGATGGCCGCGAACAAGGCGGCGGTTGAGACAAGACGCATTTTGGTAGCAGCTCCCCTGAACCGATTTTCCAAATGTAGTCGGCTCTTCAATTGGGGGCACTCAACCAAACGCCACGCGCGTCCGCAATGGAGCACGGGAAGGGAAAGGTGCAAAAGTCACTGAATTCCACGGCCAAGCTACTGAAAAGCGGCTTTCAATCGCCCCGACTCACATTATCGCCGTAACCTTCTCTTAACCCTCGTGGGCGCAATCCTTAACGCGCTCATAACCAAAGCGATTCGGCGGGGCGGTCGGTTGGTTTGAAGGGGCGGGTCAGCAGGTCGGAAACACGAATATGTCGCTCTCATTGGTCAAGCCGCAGCACACGGAACTGAAACCCCGGATCGTCGTGTTCGGCGTCGGCGGGGCGGGCGGCAACGCCGTCAACAATATGATCGACGCTGGGTTGGAGGGCGTGGAGTTCGTCGTCGCCAACACCGACGCGCAACACCTAAGCTTCGCCAAGACCGATCGCCGCATCCAACTGGGCGAGACCATCACCCAGGGCCTGGGCGCCGGCGCCCACCCCGAGGTGGGCATGAACGCCGCCGAGGAATCCGCCGACGAGATCCATCAGCACCTCGAAGGCGCCCATATGGTGTTCATCACCTGCGGCATGGGCGGCGGCACCGGCACGGGCGCGGCGCCCGTCATCGCCAAATGCGCGCGCGATCGCGGCATCCTGACCGTCGGCGTCGTAACCAAGCCCTTCACCTTCGAAGGCCGTCACCGGATGCGCCTGGCCGACGCAGGCGTCGCCGAGCTGCAACGCTATGTCGACACCCTGATCGTCATTCCGAACCAGAACCTCTTCCGCGTCGCCAACGAACGCACCACCTTCGCCGACGCCTTCGGCATGGCCGACCAGGTGCTGCACTCGGGCGTGCGTTCGATCACCGACCTGATGATCCTGCCGGGCCTGATCAACCTGGACTTCGCCGACGTGCGCGCCGTCATGTCCGAGATGGGCAAGGCGATGATGGGTACGGGCGAGGCCTCGGGCGACGACCGCGCCCTGCTGGCGGCCCAGAACGCCATCGCCAATCCGCTGCTGGACGAGACCAGCCTGAAAGGCGCCAAGGCCGTGCTGGTCAACATCACCGGCGGCCTGGACATGACCCTGCTGGAAGTCGACGAGGCCGCCAACGCCATTTCGGCCGAGGTGGACGGCGACGCCAACATCATCTTCGGCGCCGCGTTCGATCCGGCGCTAGAAGGCAAGATCCGCGTCTCGGTCGTCGCCACCGGCATGGACGAGGGCGAGGCGCGTCGTATCGAGCCGATCGCGCCTGCGGCCACCCTGCCGGGCCACGACGCCCGCCGATCGGCCGGCGGGATGTACGGCGCCTCTTCCACCCGTACGCCCGAGCCGACGCGCGAAACCTATCGCGAGCCGGTTCGCGCCGAACGCGCGCCCGAGCCCCGGCCGGAGCCCCGCATCGAGCCGGCGCCGGTCGTTCCGACCTTTCAGGCCCGCGAGCCGGAACCGCGCCCCGAGCCGGTGATCCGCGTCGCCGAACCCCAGCCCCAGGCCCGCAATCTGGAGCCGATCGTCGATCCGTGGGTGGAAGAGTACGAGACCCGCGCGCCCGCCGCCTCGGCCCAGCCGGCGCGCGCCGAGTCGCAGGACGACCTCTACGCCAACCGCGCGCCCCAGCCGGCGGTCGACGACTATGACGACCGGGATCACCGCCGCAGCGGCTGGAGCTTGTTCGGTCGTGGCAAACGCGCCCAGCCGCAGCCCGAGCCGGGCTATGGCGCCCGTCCGGCCCCGCATATGCGCTCATCGGCCCAGGCGGCCCCTCAGCCGCAACAGGAGGCGGGACAGGCCGACGACGACCTGGAAATCCCGTCCTTTCTTCGGCGCCTCGCGAACTGATCGCACCAAGTTCTGAGATCGCGCCCCGGAGTTTCGGCTCCGGGGCGTCTTCAATTGCAGGGCCGAGGCCTGTTCCGGAACGAAACAATCCGAAACCCGACTTTCATTTCGCACTTGCGGGCGGGTCGCTAAATCCAACGCAAGGCGCAATCCGCACGAAAGAGGCGGACGCGCGCAAAGCAGAGAGTTTGAGTTTGCAGGTCAGGAACGACCATCACGAACGCACCATCGTCGCCCCCGCGATCATCGCCGGGGTGGGGGTGCATACCGGCCGCCGCGTGCGGCTGGCGGTCCGCCCTGCGCCGGCGGGCAGGGGAATCGTGTTCGTGCGCACCGATGTGACCGACCGGGACAACCGCATTCCGGTCTCGGGCGAGGCAGTGGTGGACGCGCGCCTGAACACCATGATCGCCAACGCCGCCGACGTGCGCCTGTCGACCATAGAACATCTGATGTCGGCCTTTGCGGCCCTGGGCGTGTCGAACGCCGTGGTCGAGGTGGACGGGCCGGAACTGCCGATCCTGGACGGGTCGGCGCGCGACTTCGTCAAGCTGCTGGACCGCGCCGGTTTCCGCCCTCAATCGACGCCGCAACGCTATATCGAGATTCTGGAGCCGGTCCATGTGGTCGAGGGCGACAAGCACGCCGCCCTGATGCCGTGCGACCGCTACGAGATGCGGATGGAGATCGACTTCCCGTCGGCCGCGATCGGCAATCAGGTCATCGACTTCACGGTGGACGAGGCGACCTTCCGCACGGACATCATGGCGGCCCGCACCTTCGGTTTCGCCCATGAGGTCGAGGCGCTGCGTCAGGCCGGTCTGGCGCGCGGCGGGTCGCTGGAGAACGCCGTGGTGATCGACGGCGACGATATCCTGAACCCCGGCGGCTTGCGCATGGAACGCGAGTTCGTGCGGCATAAGGCGCTGGACGCCATCGGCGACCTGTATGTGCTGGGCGCGCCGCTGCTGGGCCGATACGAAGGCTACAAGGCCGGCCACGCACTGAACAACAAGCTGGTGCGCCAGCTGCTGGCCACGCCCAGCGCCTGGCGCGAAGTCACCCGCGTGCCGGAACTGGCCCAGGCGGGCTGACCCAGGCGGACTGATTTTGGCTGTCAGGCCGAGATCACGCTGATCAATCGACCGAAGTCCGGCTCGGCGCGTTGGAAGGCGCGGCGGTTGGAGAAGAAGCGCGTCTCGTCCGCGCAGGTGTCGTGGCCGGTCCAGACGGCCTGGCCCACGCCGGCCTGTTGCAGCCGCCACAGGACAAATCCCGGCAGGTCGAACAGGCGCTTGTCGTCCGCGGCGCCCGGTTTGAAGAAGCGGTCGCTGCCGGGATCGTGGTGGGTGAAGCGGTCCTGGAAATCGACGCCGACCTCGTAGCTGGCCTGGGCGATGCAGGGACCGACGACGGCCAGGAGACGACGCGGGTCCGCGCCCAGGGCCTCCATGGCCGTGACGGCCGAGTGGACGACGCCGCCCCGGGCGCCTTTCCAGCCGGCGTGAACGGCGGCGACAGCCCGGGTCTCGGGATCGGCCAGCAGCACGGGGGCGCAGTCGGCGGTCAGGACGGAGCACAGAAGACCGGGCTCGACCGAGACGACGGCGTCGCCCTCGGGCCGGTCGCCACGCCAGGGGCCATCGGCGACGCGGGCGACGGCGGAATGGATCTGATAGCAGCCGTTCAGGTGATCGGCGTCTGCGCCGAAATGGGCGGCGACGCGTCGGCGGTTCTCGGCCACGGCGGCCGGGTCATCCTTGGAGCCGACGCCGGCGTTCAGCCCGGCGTAGATTCCGGTCGAGACGCCGCGCGCGCGGGTGAAGAAGCCGTGGTCGAAGCCGGCGGCGGTCAGCAGCGGATGGGTGATGGGGTCGAGATCGCTCACAGGTCCCACCCGGGCACGATAAGAGAGCGAGGCGAGAAGATCGCGGCGGCCTTGAACAGGGTTCCCATCTGGTCCTCGGCGGTCAGGCGGTTAAGTTGGCGGTCGATGACGGCGGCGGCCTGGGGCTGGCCCGACTTCAACCGACCCTCCTTCAAGGCGTGAGCGCGCGCTTCGATCCCTAGCCGGCGCAGGAAGTCGCCCTGGGGCAGGCAGCCGGTGACGTCGGCGCCCGCGCGGATGGCCGCCTCCAGCACCAGGGGGAAGTCAGCCCACTGGGTCAGGTCGGCCTGGCCCGGCGCGTCCAGCGGATCGACCTTCTGGTGCCGGTGCAAGGCCTGGAGGGTGTCGCCCGCCTCGGGCCGCGCGCGGCCATAGTCGATCAGCAGGGCGGCGCCCGAGGCGGCCTTGACCAAGGCGCCCAGGTCGCGGCCGAAGATCGCCTGCTGCTCGGAAATCTCGAACACCTGACCGGGTTCGATGGGAAAGGCGGGCTTTTCGAAACCGCCGGAGATGGCGGTCAGGCCGAAGATCAGGCTGTTGTCGTCGGTGACGCCCACACGCCGCTCGGCCCAGCCGCCCTCGGTGCGGACGAACTGGCGCGCGGGCAGGCAGTCCAGCACCTCGTTGGCGATCAGGATGACGGGGGCGTCGGTCTCGATCCGCGTCAGATCGCGGACCCAGCGGGGCGACAGGTCGGCGTCGGCCAGGGCCCTGGCCTGCAGATCGCGTAAAGGTCCGCTGGGTTCGATCAGGATCAGGTCGCAGGCTTCGAGGAAGCCGGGGACCAGGCGTGCGGCCCTGAGCGCGTCGCTCATCAGGGTTCCGTCGCCGGGGCCGACCTCGACCAGACGGAACCGTTCGGGCGCGCCCAGCCGGTTCCAGGTCTCGACCGCCCACAGGCCGATCAGTTCGCCGAACATCTGGCTGACCAATGGGGCGGTGATGAAGTCGCCGCCTTCGCCCAGCGAAGGGCGGGAGGCGTAGTAGCCGTCCTTGGGATCGTGCAGGCAGCGAGTGACGTAGTCCGCCACCGTCATCGGCCCGGTCAGGGCGATCTCGCGCGCCAGGCGGGCCTTCAGCGTCTCCTGGCCGCTCATGCCTGCGAGGCGGGGCCTGCGGCGGGCGGGCGGTTCCAGGCGCGCCAGATCAGCCAGGCGCCGACCAGGATCATCGGGATCGACAGCATCATCCCCATGGTCAGGCCCAGGGGGAAGTTCGGCATGCCGAAGTCGGGTTCGCGCACATTCTCCAGCAGGGCGCGGCAGACGCCGTAACCGACCAGGAACAGGCCGGTGACATAGCCCGGCTTCTTCAGCAGATCGCCCTTCCAGATCGCCAGCGACAGCAGCGAGAACAGCAACACGCCTTCCAGCCCCGCCTCGTAGAGTTGGCTGGGGTGACGCGGCGCCTCTCCGGCGGGGCAGAAGCCGTACATCTGCTGCATGCGGGCGTTGCAGAAGCGGATGGCCCAGGGAACGGTCGTCTCGCGGCCCCACAGCTCGCCGTTGATGAAGTTGGCCAGTCGGCCGAACATCAGGCCGATCGGCACGACCGGCGCGACCAGGTCGCCCAGCCGCAGCATGTCGATCTTCTTGGCGCGGGCGTAGAGGATGATCGCCAGGGCCACGCCGATGAAGCCGCCGTGGAAGCTCATGCCGCCGGTCCACAGCTGGAACAGCTCGAACCGCTCGCCCAGGCTCTGGCCGGTGAACAACTGGGCGTACATGACCGGCTTGTAGAACAGGGCGTAGCCCAATCGGCCGCCGAGGATGATGCCCAGCACGATCCACAGAACCAGATCGTCCAACTGCGTCGTCGTCAACGGCGGCTTGCCCGGCGCCCACAGGCGTCCGGTCTTGATCAGGCGTGCGGCGTACCACCAGCCCAGGACGATGCCCGCCACATAGGCCAGGGCGTACCAGCGGATCGGAAGCGGTCCGAGGTGGATCAGGACCGGATCGAATTCGGGAAAGGGCAAGGGGCGTTCCTGTTCAGACCTGTCTCTTGACTGCGGTCTAGCAAGGGTCGGGGCGTTCGTCGCCTGGGAAGACGCATCACGACGCCTTGATGGCGCCCCCGAAGCAGCGGAAAGAAAGGTTTCGTTCACCCTATTCGGTGAACCTTCGTTAACCCTGATCGGTGGGAGCCCGCCATGCAGACCCGCAATCCCCTCCTGGACGAGTTCGCCAAACTGACCACGGGCGCGATGGGCCTGGCTCAGGCCGCGGGCGAAGAGGCCAAGACCGCCTGGCGCGCCCAGGCCGACCGGATCGCCGCCGAGATGGACCTGGTCCGTCGCGACGAATTCGATGTGCTGAAGGACGAGATCGCCGCCCTGCGCGCCGAGATCGCGGCGCTGAAAGCGGGTGCGGCGCCCGCCAGGAAGGCGTCGGACAAGCCTCTGAAGGGAACGTCCACAGATGGAACTCAACCCGGGGACGCAGCCGGTTGAGCCGAATCTGCGAACAGGCTTACCGTTCCGTTAACGGCCGCGACTCGCGCGACCGCAGTTCGAATCGAGACCATTGATGGATATCGCCCGGCCCGAAGAAACGGACGTGCCCTTCGACCCGCTGGAGGTCGTGGAGCATGTTCTCACGGCCGAGAATCTGCCGTTCGACCGCACCGACGACGGCGACCTGGCCTTCGCCCTGGCCGGCGACTGGAAGGACTATGAGCTGTGGTTCGCCTGGCGGCCCGAGGGCGACTGCCTGCAACTGTGCTGCGCCCTGGATTTGAAGGTGGCCAAGAGCCGCAAGACAGCCGCCTATGAGTTGGTCGGCCTGATCAACCAGCGCACCTGGATGGGTCACTTCGAGGTCTGGGCCGAGGACGGCGAGATCGTCTTCCGTCACTCCCTGGCCCTGCCGATGGGCGAACGCCCGACCCTGGCCCAGGCGGCGTCGATGATCGATGCGGCCATCGAGGCGGCGGATCGCTACTATCCCGCCTTCGACTTCATGGTCCGGGGCAACAAGAAGCCGCAGGAGGCGATCGACGCCTGCCTGTTCGAAACGGTCGGCACCGCCTGATGCCGGTCGATGGGCCGGTCGTCCTGGTCGGTTGCGGCCGGCTGGGCTCGGCCATTCTGGAGGGGTGGCTGCTGACCGGAACGGTCGCGCCGCCCGACCTTATGATCCTGAGCCCGTCCGAGAAGCCGGCTGCCGAGGCGGCGCGGGCGCGGGGCGCGCGGATCAATCCGCCGCTGGAGGCGCTGACGACGGCGCGGGCGCTGGTCGTGGCGGTCAAGCCGGCCCTGTGGCGACAGGCAATGGCGCCGCTGACGCCCTTCCTGAACGATCAGGCCGTGATCGTTTCGGTCATGGCCGGGGTGACGGCCCCCGCGCTGGCCGAAGGGCTGGGCGGCTGGCCCATAGCGCGGGTGATGCCGACGACCGGCGTGGCGCGCGGCAAGGGCGTGGCCTCGGTCTGGGCGGCCGACCCTGCCGCGCGCGCCCTGGGACGCGCCCTGTTCGAACCGATGGCCGAGACGGTCGATCTGCCGGACGAGGCCCTGATGGATGCGGCCACCGCCGTCGCCGGTTCAGGCGCGGCCTATGTCTACGCCTTCATCCAGGCTCTGGCGGATGCGGGGGTGAAGGCCGGTCTGGACGCAGCCACAGCCGAAACCCTGGCGCGCGCGACGCTGAAATCCGCCGCAGACGCCATGGGCGACGAGGCGCTGGACGCCTTGATCGGCCGTATCGCCTCGCCCGGCGGATCGACCCGCGCAGGCCTTGAGGCGATGCAGCGCGACGGACGCCTGACAGCCATGCTGGACGACACGGTCGCGGCGGCCGTGCGCTGCAACCGTGAAATGGGGGGCTGACGCCTTCTAGAAGCGGCGCTGTTCGATCTGATTGCCCAGACGTTCGAAGGCCCGTTGCGCGTCCTGCCAAGTGGCGAAGCCCCAGACGTCGGTGATGTTCGGCGTAAAGTAGGAGAACCGCACCGGCAGGGTCCGACCGTCGGCGGTGACGATCCGGCCTTCAACCGCCGCACCGCCCACCGAGACGCTGCGGATCGGATCCAGGCCTGGCGTGTCGCGCACCTGCTGGAAGGTGGGGCGATTGGGCTTCAGGTCCGTCAGCACCAGATCGGCGGTGGCGCCGGGATAGGCCTGCTCCAACGCCTTGGACACCTGCGCCTGAAGATCGGAAATCTGCTGATCGACATCGCGGTCGCCCAGCTTCTTGATCTCGCGGGTCAGGTCGGGACCGACGGTCACGTTGACGACCGGCTGCGCCTGGGCGGTCGCCGCGACAGCGAGCGTCACGGCCAAAGGCGCGAGAAAAGCGAGTTTACGCATCGAATTCATCTCCAAGCCCTGTCGGATCGAAGATGATCCTCCATCGCCTCTTCCGAAAGAGGCGCGTGCATGAATTTTCAGCCAGGCTTGGGCTCGGAAGGCGGCGGCGCGGTGACGGGCGCGGGCAGGCGGATCAGGGCCTTCAGTCCACCCATGTCGCTGCGGTCTAGAACCACGTCGCCGCCGTGACCGCGCGCCACGTCGCGCGCGATGGCCAGGCCCAGGCCGACGCCCTTTCGGTTCTGGTTGCGCGAGGCGTCCAGGCGGGAAAAGGGGCGGAAAGCCTCTTCATACATATCCTCGGGAATGCCGGGGCCGTCGTCCTCGACCGCGATCTCCAACCCGCCGGACGCCAGGGCGCGGGCGGACAGGCGGACGCGCTCGCCGTGGGCGGCGGCGTTGCCCGCCAGGTTCACCAGGGCGCGCTTGAAGGCCAGGGGGCGCAGGGACGCGGTCAGGCCGGCGGGGACCATCACCTCGACCTCGGCGCCGGCGCGTCTGGCGTCCTCGCCCGCCGCCTGCAACAAATCGGGAATGGAGACGGGCTGGGGCGGTTCGCCGGCCTCGCCGCGAGCGAAGTCCAGGTATTCGTCGATCATGTGCTCCATCTCGTCCAGGTCGCCGCGCATGGCGTCCTGACGCTTGAAGGGCGGCGCCAGGGCCAGTTCCAGACGAAGCCGGGTCAGGGGGGTGCGCAGATCGTGGCTGACGGATGCCAGGAGGGCGGTGCGCTGGTCGATGTGGCGCTGGATTCGGTCGCGCATGGCCAGAAAGGCGGTCGCCGCCGCCCGCACCTCGCGCGCGCCGTGCGGCTTGAAGCGCGGCACGGTCTCGCCCCGGCCGAAGGCCTCGGCCGCGTCGGCGAGTCGCTCGATGGCGCGCACCTGGTTGCGGATGAACAGGATCGCCACCCCCATCAGCAGAACTGTGGCGATGGTCAGCCACAGGACGAAGATGTGCGCCTGGGTCGCCACGGCCCGCTCACGCGGGGCGATGATGCGCAAGACGCCCTGCGGCTCCTGCACCTGGATGTCGACGTAGGCCGGGTAGCGGGTGGTGTCGAACCAGTAGGGACGGTCCAGTCGGGCGTCCAGGGCGTGGTCCAGCACCCGGTCGACCACGCCGATGGGGCCGCGCCGCTTCTCGGTCGGCAGGGTGCGGCCGTCCTGAAGCGCGATGGACAGGGACATGGACCGTTCGGCCCTGTCGGCGATCCGCGTCAGATTGGCCGGGGAGGGGTCGTCCTCGTAGGATTGGACCGCCCAGGCGATGTCGCCGGCCAGACCCTCGGACAGGCGGGCGGTCACGGTCTGCCAGTGGGCGTCGAAGAAGACCCAGGTCACAGCCACCTGCATCACCAGCACCGGCAGGACGATGATCAGCAACGAGCGACCCCAGAGCGAGGTCGGCAGGCGCCGCTTCAGAAAGCGCGGCCACAGATAGGCGGGCAGCAGCCGCATCGCTCTCGTCGCCGACTCAGTCGGGGGCCAGCATATAGCCTACGCCCCGCACGGTCTGCAGATAGCGCGGGTTCTTGGGGTCGGCCTCCAGCTTGCGGCGCAGGCGCGTGACCTGGACGTCCACGGCGCGGCCGGTGATGTCGGCGGTGTCGGGCGACAGGCTCATGCGCTCGACCGGGGCGTGGGCGTGCAGGGCCAGCGTCTTCAGCAGTTGCGCCTCAGCCTCGGTCAGGCGCTGGGGGGCGCCGTCGCGGGTCAGCTCCAGCCGTTCCATGTCGAAGACGGCGCTTCCCAGCTTGATCTCGCGCGGGCCGATGGGCTTGCCGCCCGTGCGACGAAGAATGGCCTCGATCCGCAGCACCAGTTCGCGTGGTTCGAAGGGTTTGGACATATAGTCGTCCGCGCCGCGCGCCAGGCCCTCGATCCGATCCTCGGCGTCGCCCTTGGCGGTCAGCAGAAGGACCGGGGTCTTGGAGGTTTCGGCCTTGCTGCGGACCCAGGTGGTCAGGTCGAAACCGCTTTCACCGGGCATCATGACGTCCAGCACGACCAGGTCGAACTCGATCAGCTCCATCATCCGCTTGGCGGCGGCGGCGTGGGCGGCCCCGGTGACGCGATAACCCTCGCGCGCCAGGAACTCCTTCAGCAGCTCGCGGATGCGGTCGTCGTCGTCGACGATCAGCAGATGACGGCCCACGCCGGGTCCGGCGATGGGGCCCGAGCGGCCATGCGGGCGCGATTCCGTCATGCTCATGCGACGTTCTCCGCGTTCAAGGCGTTGACCTGAACGATTCGGGCGGCTCTAACACCGGCAGTTCCGCGGGAGACGTGTTTCAATGGCCTTCGTTCCTTTCGACGATCGTGACGGCTGGATCTGGTTTGATGGCGAATTCGTGCCCTGGCGGGAAGCGAAAACGCACGTTCTGACCCATGGCCTCCACTATGGCTCGTCGGTGTTCGAGGGTGAGCGTATGTACGGCGGCGAAATCTTCAAGCTGACGCCGCATTCGGAGCGCCTGAAGCGGTCCGCAAACCTGCTCGATTTCGAAATACCCTACAGCGTCGCCGAAATCGACGCCATCTGTAACGAAACCTGCACCAAGAACGGCCTGACCGACTGCTATGTGCGTCCCGTCGCCTATCTGGGGCCGGAACAGACCAGCGTTTCGGCCCTGAACAACAAGGTCCATCTGGCGGTCGCGGTCTGGGACTGGCCCAGCTATTTCGACCCGGAGGTCAAGGCGCGCGGCCTGCGTCTGGAATGGTCCAAGTGGCGCCGGCCCGATCCCGCGACCGCCCCGACCACGGCCAAGGCGGCGGGCCTGTACATGATCTGCACCATGTCCAAGAACGCGGCCGAGCGACGCGGTTTCGCCGACGCCCTGATGCTGGACTGGCGCGGCTATGTCGCCGAGGCGACCGGCGCCAACGTCTTCTTCGTCAGGGACGGCGTAATCCACACGCCCAGGGTCGAACACATCCTGGACGGCATCACCCGCCAGACGGTGATCGAGATCGCTCGCGAAAAAGGCATCGAGGTCGTGGTGCGCGACATCAAGCCGGAAGAGCTGTCGGATTTCACCGAATGTTTCCTGACCGGCACGGCCGTCGAGGTGACGCCGGTCGCCGAAGTGGGCGAATATCGCTTCACCCCCGGCGCCCTGTCGCTGGACCTGATGGACCATTACGGCAGGCTGGTGCGCCGCCAACTGTAAGGTCGGGCGCGGAAATCGACGAAAGGGGCGGTCCGCACGGGCCGCCTCTTTTCGTTTTGCTTGCCAGCCGCGTCACTTTGTCCTTGAAGCGAGATCGGAGACCGGCGCGGGCCGGCGAGGGACCGTTTTCATGTTCAGCCTTCTGAACCTCCAGAGCCTTTTGGGCCTGGTCGTCGTCGTCGTCGCCTGCTGGGCGATCTCGGAGAACCGGCGCGCCTTTCCCTGGCGGCTGACCGTCGGCGCCATCGCGGTGCAGGCGGCGCTGGTGCTGGCGCTGTTCGCCATTCCGGGGTCGCAGGCGGTGCTGGCGGCGGTGACGGGTGCGGTTGACGGTCTGGCGGTGGCGACGACCGAGGGAACGAAGTTCGTGTTCGGATATCTGGCCGGCGGGGACCAGCCCTATGCGGTGCAGAACCAGGGCGCCCTGTTCACCTTCGCATTCCAGGTCCTGCCGTTGATCCTGGTGATCTCGGCCCTGTCGGCCCTGCTGTGGCACTGGAAAATCCTGAAGTGGATCACCCTGGGCTTCGGCTTCCTGTTCCAGAAGACGATGGGTCTGGGCGGCGCCTCGGCCCTGGCGGTCGCGGCCAACATCTTTCTGGGGATGATCGAAAGCCCGATCGTCATCCGCGCCTATCTGGACAAGCTGACCCGGTCGGAAATCTTCCTGATGATGGTGGTCGGCCTGGCCACCGTCGCCGGTTCGACCATGGTGGCCTACGCCACCATCCTGGCGCCGGTCCTGCCCAATGCTGCGGGCCACGTCCTGGTCGCCTCCATCGTCTCGGCGCCGGCCGGGGTGCTGCTGGCGCGGATCATCATTCCCGAAAAGGAAGGTCTGGGCGGCGCGGTCGCCGACTATGACTCGGCGCTGAAATACGACAGCGCCATCGACGCCATCGTTAAGGGCACGTCGGACGGCCTGATGGTCGTCCTGAACATCTCGGCGGTGCTGATCGTGTTCGTGGCCCTGGTGGCCCTGGTCAACGTCATGCTGGGCGGCTTCGTCGTCTTCGACGCGCCCCTAACGGTCGAGCGCATCCTGGGCTGGATCTTCGCCCCCGTCGCCTGGTTGATCGGGGTGGAATGGAAGGACGCCGACGTCGCCGGCTGGCTGCTGGGCGTCAAGCTGACCCTGACCGAGTTCGTCGCCTTCATCGACCTGGGCAAGGTGCCGGCTGGCGAGATGACCGAGCGGACGCGGATGCTGATGACCTATGCGTTGTGCGGCTTCGCCAACATCGGCTCGGTGGGCATCACGGTGACGGGCCTGTCGGTCCTGATGCCAGAGCGCCGAGAAGAGGTTCTGGGCATGGTGTGGAAGGGGCTGTTCGCCGGCTTCCTCGCCACCCTGATGACCGCCTCCATTGTCGGCGCCATGCCCGCCGTCGTCTTCGGTCGCTGAGCAGGGCGGCCCGACACCGGTGCGCGCCCTGGCCCCGCTGGATCGCGGAATGGCGCTGCTTTTGGCGGGCCTGGCGGGCTATGTCGACAGCCTGGGCTTCTTGCAGTTGGGCGGAGTGTTCGTCTCCTTCATGAGCGGCAATTCCACGCGCCTGGCCGCCAGCGTGGCGTCGGGACAGTGGCTGGCGGCGGGGCGTCTGATGGCCATTCTGGCGGTCTTTGTCCTGGGCTCCTTCCTCGGGGCGCTGATCGCGGGCGGGGAGGGGACGCGGTCGCGCAGCCGTGTTCTGCTGTTCGAAGGACTGCTGCTGGCCTGCGCGGCCCTGGCGGCGGTGTTCGGCCTGACGCCCCTGGCCATACTGCTGATGGTCACTGCCATGGGGGCCGAGAATTCTGTCTTCCTGAGAAACGGCGAGGTGGGCGTCAGCCTGACCTATATGACCGGCACCCTGGTCAAGCTGGGCCAGGCGCTGGCCGCCCGCGCGACAGGGCGCGACCGCACGGCCTATCGCCCCTATCTGGCCTTGTGGGCCGGTTTGACGGCCGGCGCCGTGCTGGGCGCCCTGACCTATGGGGTGCTGGGACTGGCGGCCTTGTGGCCCGCCGCCATCCTGGCCCTGAGCCTGTCGCTGGTCGCGCGGTTCAGCCGCGCGGCGTGAACTTTCGGATGACGCCCGAGAAGGTCATCAGCAGCCGTTCGCCGGTGTTGATCTGGCCCCGCACGAAGATCAGGCTCTTGCCCGCCTTCGTCACCTGGCCCGTGGCCTCGATCAGTTCGCCGACATAGCCGCCGTCGATGAAGGTCGAGTCCAGTTGCACGGTGACGCCCGAGGCGCCCTCCATCTCCTGATAGGCGATCTGGAACATGGCGATGTCGGCGAAGGTCATCAGACAGCCGCCGTGCATCCGACCGCCGGCGTTCATGTGCTTCTGCTCGGCGCGGAAGGCGCAGCGCATATGTCCGTCGGGGTCCGGCCGGCCGTAAAAGGGGCCAACCACGGTGTCGAAGGTGTCGTGCAAATCATAGGTCTGCCACCCGGCGAACTCGCCTTCGGTGATGGTGATTTTCTTCGGCATGCAGACTTGGCCTTACTTCTGGGCGTGCGGTGCAGCATATAGGCGCAATGAGCGATCCGATCGAAACCGCAATCCTGAATAAAATCGCCTCCCTGGAGCCGGGCAAGAGCATAGAGCCCGCCGAGGTGGCCAAGGAACTGCAGCCCGAACAATGGCAGCGCATGCTGCCAAAGGTTCGCGCCATCGCGCTGCACCTGATGCGCCAGGGCAGGCTGACCATCACCAAGAAGGGCAAGCCGGTCGATCCGGACAACTTCCGCGGCGTGACGCGCCTGCGTCAGGCGACGCCGGAAGAGGCGGCCCTGGCCCTTAGCCGCCGTCCGCCGGTGGTCAGTGAGGACGATGACGACTGACCTCGAAGAGGTTCTGGGCGACATCCGGGCCTGCCGCGCCTGCGCAAGCGCGCTGCCGCACACGCCTCGTCCGGTGGTGCGGGTCTTTCCCGAGACGCGGCTCCTGATCTGCGGCCAGGCGCCGGGGCGACGTGTGCACGAAAGCGGCCTGCCGTTCACCGATCCGTCGGGCGACCGACTGCGCGCCTGGATGGGCGTGGACTACGAGACCTTCTACGCCGACCGCCGCATCGGAGTGGCGGCGCAGGCCTTCTGCTATCCGGGGACAGCGCCCCAAGGGGGGGACTATCCGCCGCCGCCGCGTTGCGCCGAGCTTTGGCGACCCCAGTTGATGGCGGCCTTGCCGGAGATGGAACTGACACTGCTGGTCGGGGGCTATGCCCAGGCCTGGGCGCTGGGCGAGCGGGTGAAACGCAACATGACCGAGACGGTGCGGGCGTGGCGCGATTATGCGCCCGGTCTGCTGGTTCTGCCGCATCCGTCCTGGCGCAACACGGCCTGGCTGAGAAAGAACCCCTGGTTCGAGGTGGAGGTCGTGCCCTATCTGCGGGAACGGGTTCGGGCCATCCTGGATTATCCGCAAGAAAACGGTCCCCGATCCGGAACGGCAGGGTCGGGGCAGGCATGAGGCGTGGCGTGTTCAGACGGATCGGATCGTTGGCGGGCCTTTTGGCTCTTTCGGCCTGCGCCACGCCCCATATCCAGCCCGCTATGACCCCGCCGCCGGGCTTCGTCGGCCCGCATGTCGAGGCGCGCGCCCTGATCATGTCGGACGGGGCCAGCCTGCCGCTGATGCGCTGGGCGCCGCAAGGGCAGGAGCCGTGGGCCGTCATCGTCGCCCTGCACGGCATGAACGACCATGCCTCCAGCTTTCGTCTGGCCGGACCCTGGTGGGCCGAGCAGGGGATCGAGACCTGGGCCTATGATCAGCGCGGCTTCGGCAAGGCGCCGGGACGGGGCGTCTGGGCCGGACAGAAGCGCATGACCGACGACCTGCGCGAGGCGGTGGCGATGGCTCGCGCCCGTCATCCGCACGCCGTGATCGCGGTGGTGGGTGAAAGCATGGGCGGCTCGGTTGCGGCGGCCGCCTTCGGCTCGGACGATCCGCCGGCTGCGGATCGGGTGGTCCTGCTGTCGCCCGGCGTCTGGGGCTGGTCGGCGCAGGGGCCGCTGAACACTGCGGCCATCAATCTGGCGGCGCGGCTGGCGGGCGGGGTGGCGCTGGAGCCGCCCGATTTCATCACCCGCGACATCCACGCCTCGTCCAACACGCTGGAGCTGGTGCGCAACACCCGCGATCCGCTCAGCATCCTGGCGACCCGGTTCGACACCATCTACGGCCTGGTCGACCTGATGCAGACGGCATCGACCAGCCTGGGCCGCATCCGGGGCGACGCGCTTCTGATGTACGGCGCCCACGACGAGATCGTGAAGCGCGGTGAAATGCGTGCGGCGTTGCAGGCCGCCCAGCGGCAGGGCGGCACGCTGCAGACCGCCTGGTATCCGGACAGTTGGCACCTGCTGAACCGCGATCTGGACGCCCAGATCGTCTATCGCGACGTCGCCGCCTGGCTGCGCGATCCCCGCGCGGCCCTGCCTTCCGGCGCGCCGCCGGTCCTGCCTGAGCTGATCAAGGCCGGTCGCAAGTAGAGTCCGATCGGCGGCCGCCCTCTACGCCCACGCTTGATCGGCGGCGGCGCCGGGCCTATCAGCGACCCAAAATAATATTGCCTAGGGAGCGCCTGTCATGAGTGGAACGCTGTTCGATTCGCCGTCTTTCTCGAATCATGAAGGCGTCCACGCCTTCTTCGATGAAAAAACCGGCCTCAAGGCCATTGTCGCGGTCCATTCCACCGCGCGCGGTCCAGCCGTGGGCGGGACGCGGATGTGGAACTATGGTTCTGCGGCCGAGGCGCTGGAGGATGTGCTGCGCCTGTCCAAGGGCATGAGCTACAAGAACGCCGTCGCGGACCTGGAAATGGGCGGCGGAAAGTCGGTGATCATCGGCGACAGCCGCACGCAGAAGACGCCCGAGCTGTTCCGCGCCTTCGGTCGCGCCGTCGATACGCTGGGCGGGATTTACTACGCCGCCGAGGACGTAGGCGTGTCGGTCGCCGACATCGCCGAGGCGCGCAAGGAGACGACGCGCGTCCTGGGCCTGAAGGACGGGCCGGAAGCCTCGGGCGATCCCAGCCCTGTGACGGCAGAGGGCGTCTATCGCGCGACCCTGGCGGTGGCGCGGCGGCTGTGGAAGCAGGACGACCTGACCGGCCTGACCGTCGCCATGCAGGGTGTCGGCCACGTCGGCGGCTATCTGGCCGACAAGCTGGCGGCTGCGGGCGCAAGGCTGGTGATGACCGACGTCAACGCCGCCACCCTGGGCGAGGTCGCCGCCCGCACCGGCGCCGAGATCGTGGCCCCGGACGCCATCTATGACGTCAAGGCCGACATCTATGCGCCCTGCGCCCTGGGTGCGACGCTGAACCCGCAAACCCTGGACCGGATCACAGCCAGGGCTGTGGTCGGCGCCGCCAACAACCAGCTGGCCACGCCCGAAATCGGGCGCATCCTGTTCGAACGCGGCGTGCTGTATGCGCCCGACTATGTCGTCAACGGCGGCGGGATCATCAATGTGGCGGCCGAGATGAACGCCCGTCAGACCAAGGGCGCCTTCGATCCCGCCTGGGTCGAGGCGAAGCTGTCGCGCCTGATCGAGACGTTCGAGGAAATCCTGGACCGTTCGGCCGCCGAAAACCGTCCGACCCACGAAATCGCCGACGCCATCGCCGAGGCCCGCATCGCGGCGGCCGGGGAACAGAAACGCAAGGCGGCCGCCTAGAGGGGCGTTCGGCGGCGGGCGCGGGGCGCCTGGCCGTCGTCTCTTAACGGCCCGTTTACCATCCAGGCGGCATTTTCTGCCTAGCGGGTCGTGAGTGTCTCCCGCGAGTATGGGGCGGGAACGCGTGGGCGGCTTTACGGCGGCGTTGCAGAAGTTCGGGATCGGTCGGCTGGCCGCTGTCCTCGGCGTCGCCGCGGGCGTGGCCGCCGTGCTGGTCGCCGTCATGCTGCGGATGGGCCAGGCGCCCGACGCCCTGCTCTATTCCAACCTGGATTTGCGGGAAGCCGGCGAGATCACCGCCGCCCTCGACCAGGCCGGCATCAAGTACAAGTCCCAGGGCGACGGTTCGACCATCATGGTCAACCGCGACGAGGTCGGCACGGCGCGGATCCTGGTCGCCGGCAAGGGCCTGGTGACGTCGGGATCGGTCGGATACGAACTGTTCGACAACCAGTCGGTGCTGGGCCAGACCGAGTTCCAGCAGCAGTTGAACGAACAGCGCGCCCTGCAGGGCGAGCTGGCGCGCACCATCATGTCGATGCGCGGCATCACCGCCGCCCGCGTCCACATCACCATGCCGCGCCGCGAGATGTTCACCTCGGCCGCGGGCGAACCGACCGCAGCCGTCCTGGTGGGGCTGGGCGGGCGCGACCTGACGGGCGATCAGGTGCGGGCGATTCGCAATCTGGTGGCCTCTTCCGTGCCGAACCTGAAGCCGGACCGCGTCACCGTGGCGGACCAGAACAACCGCACCTTGGCGGCGGGTGGCGAGGACGGCTTCACCTCCGCCTCGGCCGAAGAAGCCAAGGGCAACACCGAGGCCCAGCTTCAGGCGCGCATCAAGGATATCGTTGAAGGCGTCGTCGGCGTGGGCGCCGCGCGCGTCCAGGTGACGGCCGACATCGACCACAGCCGCTCCACCACCCAGGAGCAGAAGTTCGATCCGGACGGCCAGGTCGTGCGTTCGACCACAACCAACGGTTCGCAATCCAGCGATACTACGGCCCAGCCCGACGGCGGCGTCACCGCGACCAACAACATTCCTGGCGGCGCGGCGCCGGACGCGACCCAGGCCGGCTCTCGAAGCGCCGAAAACGCCGAGACGACGAACTACGAAATCTCGAACACCACCACCACGACCACCAAGGAGCCGGGCGAGGTCAAGAAGCTGGCGGTCGCGGTCGCGGTCGACGGCAAATGGACGCCGGCCAAGGACGGCAAGGGCGAAGCGACCTACGCCCCGCGCTCGGCCGAGGAGATCGCCCAGATCAAGTCTCTGGTCGCCGCCGCCGCCGGCATCGACGAGACGCGCGGCGATAAGATCGAGGTGATCAACGTCCGCTTCAACCGAGACGCCGGCGTCGCCGGCGGCCTGGACGGCGCTTCGTCGATGTTCGACTTCTCCAAGGACGACATCATGCGCGGGGTCGAACTGCTGGTCCTGCTGATCACCGGCGTCCTGTTGATCTTCTTCGTCCTGCGTCCGTTGTTGAAGACGGCGACGGGCGGGACGAACCTGCCTGCGCTCGCCGGCGCCGACGGGGTGCCGGTCACGCCCCTGACCACGACGATCATCGGGCCGGACGGACAGCCGCAGCTGGTCCAGCTGCCGCCGCCCAGCGAGATGGAGCAGAAGATCGACATCGCCCGTATCGAGGGCCAGGTGAAGGCGTCTTCGGTCAAGAAGGTCGCCGACTTCGTTCAGTCCCATCCCGATGAGGCCACCGGCATCCTGCGGTCCTGGGTGGCCGAAGGCTGATGGCGAAGCTGGTCAACAAGAAGCAGGCGATCGAGGACCCGAACAAGCTGACGGGGCCCGAGAAGGCGGCCGTCATCCTGCTGGCGCTGGGCGAGGAGCACACCGCCCTCTGGGAGCGCCTGGACGACGAGGAGGTCAAGGAAATCTCCCAGGCCATGGCGACCCTGGGCAATGTTACGGCCGATGCGGTCGAGGCTCTGATGATCGAGTTCGTGTCGGGCCTGGCGGGTTCCGGCTCGGTGATGGGCAGCTATGAACAGACGCAGAAGCTGCTCAGCGCCTTCCTGCCCAAGGAGCGGGTCGACGGCCTGATGGAGGAAATCCGCGGTCCGGCCGGTCGCACCATGTGGGACAAGCTGGGCAATGTGAACGAGGCCGTCCTCGCCAACTATCTGAAGAACGAATATCCCCAGACCGTCGCCGTCATCCTGTCCAAGGTGCGTTCGGATCACGCCGCTCGCGTGCTGACCAGCCTGCCGGAGGATTTCGCCCTGGAGTGCGTGCAGCGGATGCTGCGCATGGAGCCGGTGCAGCGCGAGATTCTGGACAAGATCGAAGCCACGCTGCGTACCGAATTCATGTCGAACCTGGCGCGCACGTCCAAGCGCGACAGCCACGAGATGATGGCCGACATCTTCAACAGCTTCGACCGCCAGACCGAGGCGCGTTTCATCGGCGCTCTGGAAGAGCGGAACCGCGAATCCGCCGAACGCATCCGCGCCCTGATGTTCGTGTTCGAGGACCTGTCCAAGCTGGATCCGGGCGGGGTGCAGACCCTGCTGCGCGCGGTGGACAAGGATTCCTTGGGCCTGGCCATGAAGGGCGCCTCCGAGGGTCTGCGCGAGATGTTCTTCTCCAACATGTCCGAGCGCGCCTCCAAGATCATGCGCGAGGACATGGAATCGATGGGGCCGGTGCGCCTGAAGGACGTCGACGCCGCCCAGATGGCCATGGTCCAGGTCGCCAAGGATCTGGCCGCGCGCGGCGAGATCATGCTGGCAGGCCAGGGCGCCGACGACGAACTGATCTACTGACATGAGCCCTACCTCCAACATCGGACGCCCCTTCGTCTTCGACACCGAGTTTGACGCCGACGGGACCGTGGTTCGGCCAGGCGCCTGGGCGCCGGCCAAACGGTCCTATCAGCCCGCCGAGGTCGAGGCCCTGGTCGCCCAGGCGCGGTTGGAAGCGCGCCAGCAGGCCCTGTCGGAGGTCGCGCACCTGCAGGCCATGGCGCTGACCAATATCGCCCAGTCCGTCGCCACGGCCATGCCGCTGCTGCGCAACGCCGCACAGACGCACCGCGAACAGTCCGCCGACCTGTCGCTGGCCGCTGCGCGCGCCATCGCCGGCGCCGCGCTGGACCGTTTCCCTCACGCGCCGCTCCGGGCCGCGCTTGAGGTGTTGGCTCAGGAGATCGACGCTTCGCCGCGTCTGGTGGTGCGGGCGTCTGGCCTGGACGACGAGAGGCGAGCGGCCATCGAACAGGCCTGCGCCGAAAGCGGCTTCACCGGCGCGGTGGCCTTCCGCGACGAGCCGGGCATGGCTCTGGCCGTCTTCCAGCTGGAGTGGGCCGACGGGCGCGCCGATCATGATCCCCAGGCCTCGGCCGAGCGGGTGGCCGAGGCCTTGAGCGCCGCCCTGGCCGCCGAGGCGGGCCACGCCGAAACCCTTTCCGCCGACAGGAGTGATGTCTGATGGACGCCGACGACCTGGCTCTCGAAGAGTTTTCCGAGTCCGCCGGCCTCGCGCCGTTGGAAGAGGCGGGCGAGAAGACCGCCGCCGATCTGGCCACGGTCTTCGACGTGCCGGTCAACATCTCGGCCGTGCTGGGCAAGTCGCACATGTCGGTGGCCCAGTTGCTGAAGCTGAACAAGGGGTCGGTGCTGGAGCTGGATCGCAAGGTCGGCGAAGCCATCGACATCTTCGTCAACAACCGTCTGATCGCACGCGGCGAGGTCGTCGTCGTCGAGGATCGGCTGGGCGTGACCATGACGGAAATCATCAAGGGCGAGGACGGCGGCGCTTAAGCGATTTCGAAGAAATCGCGTCCTGCCGGAAGGCGGGGCGAGGCGTCCGACAGAGAGATTAGAGGAGAAGAACGATGCGTCTTCTGGTGGTAGGCAGGCTGAGCGGGCAACTGGCGTCGGCGGTGAAGATGGCCATGGCGCACGGCGCCAAGGTCAATCATGTCGAACGTGCGGATCAGGCCACCGAACAGCTGCGGCGAGGGCAGGGCGCGGACCTGTTGATGGTCGACTATCAGCTGGACATCGCCGCCCTGATCGCCGCCAACGAGGCCGAACGCATCACCATTCCGGTGGTGGCCTTCGGCGTCGACGCCGATGCGCGAGAGGCCGCCGCCGCTATCAAGGCGGGCGCCAAGGAGTTCATTCCCCTTCCGCCGGACGCCGAACTGATCGCCGCCGTGCTGTCGGCCGTCGCTGACGACGAGAAGCCGATGATCTCGGCCGACCCGGCCATGAAGGCGGTGCTGCAACTGGCCGATCAGGTCGCGCGGTCGGAAGCCTCCATCCTGATCACCGGCGAAAGCGGCGTCGGCAAGGAGGTGATGGCCCGCTATCTGCACGAACATTCGCGCCGGTCGGAAAAGCCGTTCATCAGCGTCAACTGCGCCGCCATTCCCGACAATCTGCTGGAATCCGAGCTGTTCGGCCACGAGAAGGGCGCCTTCACCGGGGCGGTGGCCCGCCGGATCGGCAAGTTCGAGGAGGCCGACGGCGGCACCCTGCTGCTGGACGAAATTTCGGAGATGGACGCCCGGCTTCAGGCCAAGCTGCTGCGCGCCATTCAGGAACGCGTCATCGACCGGGTCGGCGGCTCCAAGCCCGTGCCGGTCAATATCCGCATCATCGCCACCTCCAACCGTGACCTGTCCAAGGCCGTGGCGGAGGGCACGTTCCGCGAAGATCTGCTGTACCGGCTGAACGTGGTGAACCTGCGCCTGCCCAGCTTGCGCGAACGGCCCGGCGACATCGGCGTGCTGGCCGATCACTTCATCAAGAAATACGCCGCCGCCAACGGCGTGCCGGTGCGCCCGATGTCGGCCGCCGCGCGTCAGGCCGTCGCCGCCCACCGCTGGCCCGGCAACGTGCGCGAGCTGGAAAACGCCATGCACCGCGCGGTGCTGCTGGCGGTCGGGCCCGAGATCGACGCAGACGCCATCCGCCTGCCGGACGGCCAGCCCCTGTTGGGCGGCGGTTCCCCCGCCGCGCCGCAGACGGCCGGCTATGAGGCCGCCTATGGCGGCGGCGTCGCCGCTCGCGCGGCCCAGGCCGCCGACGCCGTGACCCGCAGCTTCGTCGGCCAGACCGTGGCGGCGATGGAGAAGACGCTGATCCTGGACACCCTGAGCCACTGCCTCGGCAACCGGACCCATGCGGCCAATATCCTGGGCATCTCCATCCGCACCCTGCGCAACAAGCTGAACGAATACGCCGACGAGGGCACGGCCATCCCGGCGCCCCAGAGCGGTGTTTCCGCTGCGGGCTACGCGGCCTGACGGATGGTTCGGGGCTTTGATCGCAGGACGGTGATCGGCGGCGCGGGCGCGCTGGCGCTCGTCGGCTGCTATCCGAAGCGCGAGAAGCCCCAGGCCGAGGACGATCAGCCCGATTTTCTGCTGGCGGACCTGGAGGCGCGCCACGGCGGACGACTGGGGGTGGCGGCGCTCGACGTCGGCAGCCAGCGCCGGGTGTCCTGGCGGGGCCAGGAGCGGTTTCCGTTCTGCTCGACCTTCAAGGCCTTTCTCGCTGTCGCTGTCCTGGAGCGGGTGCAGCGGGGCGAGGAACAGCTGGACCGCGCCGTGCCGGTGGTGCGGGCCGACATGATCCCCCATGCGCCGGTGACAGAAAAGGCCATCGGCCGAACCCTGACCATTCGGGAACTGATGCAGGCCGCCGTGGAGGTCAGCGACAATCCGGCCGCCAACATCCTGATCCGTGAAATGGGCGGAATCGCCGTATGGCGTGCGTGGTGGCCGACGTTCGGCGACATCACCACCCTGATCTCGCGCCTGGAGCCGGACCTGAACACCGCCCTGCCTGACGACCCGCGCGACACCTGTCTGCCGGATCAGACCCTGGCCAATATTCGCGAGCTGGCCTTCAGCGACCGGCTGACGCCCGAACACGACCAGATGATCCAGGGCTGGCTGACGGCCTCGCCGACCGGCCCCAACCGTATCAAGGCCGGCGCGCCGCAGGGTTGGACCGTGGCCCACAAGACCGGCACCGGCGTGAACGGGACCGCCAACGACATCGGCGTGGCCTTTCCCGTATCGGGATCGCCCGTGGTGCTGGCGACCTATTTCACCGGCGCGACACAGGCCAGCGACGACCAGCGCGACGCCGTGATCGCCGAGGCGACCCGTCGCGTCTTCAAGGCGCTGGGCCGTGACTGATACGCCCATCATGATGAAGGACGGCATGGCGCGCCCGACCGGGCGCGACGTCCTGAGCTGGGTCAACCGCGGCGAAGTGCTGATGGCGGTCGGCGTGATCGGCGTGATCATGCTGCTGATCCTGCCGGTTCCGAAGTTCCTGCTGGACCTGCTGCTGGCGATCTCGCTGGTGTCCAGCGTGCTGATCCTGATGACGGCCGTCATGATGAAGCGGCCGCTGGACTTCGCCATCTTCCCGACGGTGCTGCTGGTCTCGACCCTGTTCCGGCTGGGCCTGAACCTGGCCTCCACACGCTTGATCCTGACCCATGGGCAGGAGGGGCACGATGCGGCCGGTCAGGTGATCAACGCCTTCGGCCAGCTGATGATGGGAGGCAATTTCATCATCGGGGTGATCATCTTCGCCATCATCCTGGTGGTGAACTTCGTGGTCATCACCAAGGGTTCGACCCGGATCGCGGAAGTGTCCGCCCGCTTCACCCTGGACTCCATGCCCGGCAAACAGATGGCCATCGACGCCGATCTGTCCTCGGGCCTGATCAACGAGGAACAGGCCAAGCTGCGCCGCAAGGAGTTGGAGCAGGAATCGACCTTCTTCGGTGCCATGGACGGCGCCTCGAAATTCGTGCGGGGCGATGCGGTCGCCGGCCTGATCATCACCTTCATCAATGTGATCGGCGGCATTCTGATCGGCACCCTGCAGCACAAGATGGCGCTGCCGGATGCGGCCAACACCTATGTGCAACTGACCATCGGCGACGGCCTGGTCACGCAGGTGCCGGCCATCATCATCTCCATCGCCGCCGGCTTTCTGGTGTCGAAGGCCGGTGTGGAGGGCACGGCGGACAAGGCCCTGGTCAGGCAGCTGGCCACCAACCCCGTGTCGCTGGGCGTGGTGTCGGGGGCCGCGGGCCTGATCGGCCTGATCCCCGGAATGCCGCTGATCCCGTTCGCGGCTCTGGCTATGGGGTCGGGCTTCATGGCCTGGAAGCTTGGCCGGGATCGGCTGAAGCCCCAGCCGACAGAGGCGGAGTTGGCCGCTGCGTCCGCCCAGCCCAAGGAGGATGTTGAAGAGCCCATCGCCAATGTCCTGACCATCGATGAGGTCAAGATCGAACTGGGCTATTCGCTGCTGAGCCTGATCAACGATCTGGAGGGGCGGCGACTGACCGACCAGATCCGCGCCCTGCGCCGGTCGCTGGCCCAGGAATACGGCTTCGTCATTCCCCAGGTCCGCATACTGGACAATATGCGCCTGCCGACCCAGGGCTACGCCATCCGCATCAAGGAGATGGAGAGCGGCGCGGGCGAGGTGCGGCTGGGCCATCTGATGGCGATGGACCCGTCGGGTCGCCAGGTCGAACTGCCCGGCGAACACATGCGCGAGCCCGCCTTCGGCCTGCCCGCCACCTGGATCGAGGAGAACCTGCGCGAGGAGGCGACCTTCCGGGGCTACACCCTGGTCGATCCGTCGACCGTCCTGACCACGCACCTGACGGAAATCCTGAAGGAGAACATGGCGGACCTGCTGTCCTATGGCGAGGTGCAGAAGCTGCTGAAGGACCTGGGGGCCGAAGAGAAGAAGCTGGTCGAGGAACTGATTCCCAGCGTTGTGACGGTCACGACCCTGCAACGCGTGCTGCAGGCTCTGCTGCGCGAGAAGGTGTCGATCCGCGACTTGCCGGCGATCCTGGAGGCTCTGGCCGAGGCCGCGCCGCACAGCTCCAGCGTCACCACCCTGGTCGAACATGTGCGGGCGCGACTGGCGCGCCAGCTGTGCTGGCAGCATCAGGGGGCGGACGGCGCCCTTCCGATCGTGACCCTGTCGCCGGAATGGGAAGCGGCGTTCGCCGAGAGCCTTGTCGGCGCGGGCGAGGACAAGCAACTGGCCATGGCGCCCTCGCGCCTGCAGGACTTCATCCGCGCCGTCCGCGACACGTTCGAACGCATCGCCATGACGGGCGAGAACCCGGTCCTGCTGACCAGTCCCCTGATCCGCCCCTATGTCCGCTCCATCATCGAGCGGTTCCGCGGCCAGACCGTCGTGATGAGCCAGAACGAGGTCCATCCCAAGGCCAAGCTGCGCACACTGGGCCAAGTCTGAGGCCGCGCGTGCCTTTGTAGTTTGACGCGCGGGCGGGCGCGGCTAAAGCTCGGTCATGATGATGCTCGCTTCGCAAACCTCCTGGTTCCGCTTTCGCGATTTCGCGCGGACGCCGTCGCTGGGGCGGTCCGTCGCGACCATGCTGGTGGTGGCCTTCGCCGCGTTGATCCTGGTCAATGTGACCACCTTCGTGATGATTCAGCGCACGGCGGGGGTGAACCGCACCATCGAACACGCCCAGCAGATGCGGCGCGCCTCGCGGACCGTGCTGATCGCCATGCTGGACGCGGAGACGGCGCAGCGCGGCTATTTGCTGACGGGGCGTAGCGACTTTCTGCAACCGTTTCTGGACGCCGAAGAAAAGATGAAACCGGCGGTGGCCTTTCTGGACGAGGGAGCCGCGCGCGACCCGACCCTGAAGGCGCCGATCGAACGGATCCACATCCTGGCCGATCAGAAGTGGACCGAGATGGAGGCCACGCTGAATCTGGCGCGCCAGGGACGGATCGGCCAGGCCATCCAGTCCGTGCGATCCGGCGAAGGCAAGCGCTACATGGATGAGCTACGCACGGCGATCGACGATTTCGACGCCATCAAGTCCGCCCGCATCGCCAGTCGCACGCACCGGATGGGGGCCTTCGGCGCCCTGACCTTCACCATGAACGCGATCACGGGGGTTCTATTGCTGGTGCTGGCGTTGCTGTCGGGCTGGATGGTGAGCCGCTATGTCAACGAGGTGCAGTCGGCGCGCGAGGAGGTTCATGCGCTGAACGTAGGGTTGGAGGCCACGGTGCAGGAGCGCACCGGCGACCTGATGCGAGCCAACGAGGAAATCCAGCGTTTCGCCTATATCGTCAGCCATGATCTGCGTGCGCCCCTGGTCAACGTCATGGGCTACACCTCGGAGCTGGAGCAGGCCGGCAAGGTGGTCGACAAGGCTATCGTCGAGGCCGAGAAGACGCGCGCCGTCGATCCCGAGGTCGTCATGGCCGTGCGCGAGGACATGCCCGAGGCCATCGGCTTCATCCGCGCCTCCACGGCCAAGATGGACCGGCTGATCAACGCCATCCTGAAGTTGTCGCGCGAAGGTCGGCGCAACCTTTCGCCCGAGGCGCTGGACATGACGGCCATGACCCAGGCAATCGCCGACAGCGTCCACCACCAGACCGAGGCGTCGGGCGCGCGCATCGAGGTCCAGGTTCTGCCCGAGATCGAAAGCGACCGTCTGTCGATGGAGCAGGTGCTGGGCAATCTGATCGACAACGCCGTCAAATATCTGGACGCCGAACGTCCGGGCCGCATCGTGGTTTCAGGCGAGGAAGTCGCGGGCGGCTGGGCCGTCTATCGCATCGCCGACAACGGTCGTGGCATCGCGCCGCGCGACCACGAACGAATCTTCGAGTTGTTCCGGCGCTCCGGCAAACAGGACCGGACCGGCGAGGGGCTGGGGCTGGCATTCGTGCGCAACAGCGTCCGGCGCCTGGGCGGTACGATCGATGTCGAGTCCGAACTCGGCAAGGGCTCGACTTTCGTGCTTAAATTCCCCAAACGACTGATCCTTCCGGAAACTGGAGCTTCCCTGTGACGCAACCCGTCAAAATCATCATGGTCGAGGACGATCATGGCCATGCGAAGCTGATCGAGAAGAATATTCGCCGCGCCAACATCAACAACGAGATCAAGCATTTCGACGAGGGCACCGCGGCTCTGGACTATCTGTTCAGCGAAGAAATCCTTGCCAACGGGCCGCTGCTGATCCTCCTGGACCTGAATCTGCCGGATATGTCGGGAACGGATATTCTGGAAAAGGTGAAGGGCAACGAGCGCCTGCGCCGCGCGCCGGTCGTGGTTCTGACCACCACCGACGACAAGGTCGAGATCCAGCGCTGCTACGACCTGGGCTGCAACGTCTACATCACCAAGCCGGTGGACTATGAGTCCTTCGCCGGGGCGATCCGTCAGTTGGGCCTGTTCCTGTCCGTCATTCAGGCGCCCGACATCCAGTGATTGAATCCTCGGGGCCTATTCGTCTGCTCTATATCGACGACGATCGGGGATTGGCCCGTCTGGTCGAGAAGGAGTTGGGCCGTAACGGCTATGTCGTGACCACCGCCCCGGACGGCGATGTGGGGCTGGAGCTGTTGCGCCAGGGGGCTACGACATCTGCGCCCTGGATCACTACATGCCGTCGCGCGACGGACTGGACGTCCTGCCCGAGATCATGGCCCTGCCCGAGCCGCCGCCCGTGGTCTATGTAACCGGGGCGCAGGACGGACGCATCGCCGTGGCGGCCTTGCGCGCCGGCGCCGCCGACTATGTGATCAAGGACGTGTCCGAGGATTTCACCGCCCTGCTGCGCTCGGCGCTGGAGGATGCGCTGACCCGCCGTCGGCTGCAGCGTGAAAACGAGGCCGCCCACGAACAGATCCGTCTGGCCCGCGACCGCGCCGAGGCCATGCTGCGCGAGGTGAACCACCGTGTCGGCAATTCGCTGCAACTGGTGTCCAGCTTCATGTCGCTGCAGATGCGCCATATCACCGATAACGCCGCCAAGGAGGCGCTGCGCGAATCCCAGGCGCGGATCGAGGCGGTGGCCCATGTGCACCGGCGGCTCTACACCTCGGGCGACGTCAGCCAGGTGGCAATGGACGACTATCTGGCGGGTTTGATGGACGAACTGGCCAAGTCGATCGGGCCTGACGCGGGAGGAACCCCCCGACTGGTTCTGGACGCAGCCCCAATGTCGGTCTCGACCGACCAGGCCGTGTCGCTGGGCGTGATCGTCACCGAACTGGTCACGAACGCCGTCAAATACGCCTATGCGCCGGGGCAGGGGGGCGAGATCCGCATCGCCCTGCGGCGGTCGGAGGACGGGCGGGCGATTCTGACGGTTGAGGACGACGGTCCCGGCCTGGGCGACGGCGCCCCCAAGGGCACGGGCCTGGGGTCCAAGATCATCTCGGCCATGGCGTCGGGCCTGCGGTCTTCGGTCAATTTCGATCCGGGCCACAAGGGCGTGCGCGCCCAGATGGCCTTCGACCTTTAAGCCATTCCCATGCTGCAGTTCGGCGTTCGCAATCCCGTTTTCGACTATCGCCGCCGGGCCACGGCCTTCGGCGTCGCCGAGCGCGACGGCCTGATCGCCTGCGTTCGGGTGGAGCGGCCGGGCGGCGCCTATTTCGACCTGCCTGGCGGCGGCGTCGATGGCGAGGAGAGCGAGGTCCAGGCCCTGGTGCGCGAGTTCGTCGAGGAGACGGGCCTGGATATCGCGCCGCTGAACCGTATCGCCGAAGCCAGCCAGTTCTTCCGTCGCTCGACGGATGAGCCGGTGAACAACGTCGGCGGCTTCTGGACCGCGACGATCTTGGCCGAACATCCTGAAGCCAAGCTGGAAGATGATCATACGCTGGTCTGGCTGGACCCGACCTTCGCCATCTCGCGGCTGCGCCACGATTCGCACGCCTGGGCGGTGGCGGTCTGGCTGCGGCGTCCCCGCTGAATCCAAGCTGAGCCTTACGGAACGGGGTCTTTGCGCACCCGTTCTTCTCCAGACAGGTCGGACCCTTCGGTCCGCCGCAGACAGGAGAACGACCATGGCTGATCACGACCGCATCGAAGGCGCCGCCAAGAACATCGGCGGCAAGATCAAGGAAGTCGCCGGTAAGGTGACGGGCGACACAAAGCTTCAGGCCGAAGGCAAGGCCGAACAGCTGGAAGGCAAGGTTCAGAACGCGATCGGCGGCGCCAAGGACAGCCTGCGCGACAAGCATTAATCGCTCTTGGTGATCGGATGAAGGCGCCGCCTGCCATCGCGGGCGGCGCTTTTCGTTCAGCGCGTCAGGGCCCGCATGGCGCTGTCCAATCCCTCCAGCGTCAGCGGATACATGCGGTGATCCATGATCTCGTTCAGCAGGCCGACCGAGGCGGTATAGCTCCAGTAACGTTCGGCGACGGGGTTCAGCCAGACCGACTTTTCCCACTGCTGGCGGGCGCGCTTCATCCAGACGGCCCCGGCTTCCTCGTTCCAGTGCTCGACCGAGCCGCCGGGCATTGTGACCTCATAAGGGGACATGGTCGCATCCCCGACGAAGATCGCGCGCCAGTCGCCGGGATATTTGTTCAGCACCTCCCACGTCGGGGTGCGCTCGGCGTGGCGGCGGCGGTTGTCCTTCCAGACTCCTTCGTAGAGGCAGTTGTGGAAGTAGAAGAATTCCAGGTTCTTGAACTCGGTCCGCGCCGCCGAGAACAGCTCCTCGACCAGTTTGATATGGCCGTCCATTGAGCCGCCGACGTCCAGGAACAGCAGCACCTTGATCGTGTTGCGCCGCTCGGGCCGCATCTGGATGTCCAGCCAGCCCTGACGCGCCGTGCCGTCGATGGTGCCGTCGATGTCCAGTTCGTCCGCCGCCCCCTGACGCGCGAAACGGCGCAGGCGGCGCAACGCCACCTTGATGTTGCGGGTGCCCAGTTCGACGGTGTCGTCCAGATTCCTGAACTCGCGCTTCTCCCACACCTTGACCGCGCGGCCGTGCTTGCCCGGTCCGCCGATCCGCACGCCCTCGGGGTTATAGCCGCCGTGACCAAACGGGCTGGTCCCGCCCGTGCCGATCCATTTGGAGCCGCCCGAATGGCGTTCCTTCTGCTCTTCCAGACGCTGTTTCAGCGTCTCCATCAGCTTGTCGAACCCGCCCAGCGCCTCGATCTGGGCCTTTTCCTCGTCGGACAGATATTTCTCGTTCAGCAGCCGCAGCCAGTCCTCGGGGATGTCGGCGGTCAGGTCCTCGCCCGCGCCAACCGTCTCGACGCCCTTGAACACCGTGCCAAACACCTGGTCGAAGCGGTCGTAGTGTTTCTCGTCCTTGACCAGAACAGCGCGCGACAGGTGGTAGAAGGCCTCCACGTCGTGATCCGCCACGTCGCGGTCCATCGCCTGCATTAGATGCAGCCATTCCTTCATCGACACCGGAACCTTGGCGTCGCGCAGGGCAGTGAAGAAGGGCAGGAGCATCAGGATTTCCCCCCGGGCTGGCGTTTCGTCTCGCGCCGCAGGATGAACTCGCGGTCCATCCAGGCCCCAACGGGATAATCGTACTCGCCGGCTTTCTCGAACCCATGGGCCGCATAGAGCCGCCGAGCCTTTTCGTTGCCGCTCCAGACGCCGATCCACAGGGGGCCGTCGCTGCGGGCCTGCATCCAATCCAGCGACAGCGCCAGCAGTTTCGTGCCCAGGCCCAGCCCCTGCGCAGCCTTGGCGACATAGAGGCGTCGCAGTTCCATATGACTGGGGCGCGCCTCCGGGTGCGGCAGGGTGCAGGGGCCGACATTGGCGAAGGCCAGCAACTCCCCGTCGCGGTCCGCCACCCACAGGGCGCAGTCGGGATCGACGATGCGCTTCAGCGACGTCTCGGGGGCGAAACTGGCGTCCAGGAAGGCCTCCAGATCAGCAGCCGGATAGGGAATGCCGAAGCCGGTCACGAAGGTGTCGACAAAGGTCTGGCGCCCCAGGGCGCCCAGGGAGTCGGCGTCGTCGGGGCGGGCCAGGCGGATCACGGCGTCGGTCATGCTACGATCCTTAGCGCCCTGTGGCGGCCGAGGCGAGCGGGGGCGATCTTGACCCTGCGAAGGCCCCGTGATCAGGCGAGGTTGTGTCGGCGCGCCAGGCCGTTTACGACCTTGAGGATTGGATCGCGTCGGCGGTCGACACCAGTTTGCGTCGGGGAGGACAGAGGACCGTCAAGCCTTGGATTTTCAAGGTCCGTCCGCGCGTCATGTCGATCTCCGCCCCGCTTCCGCCCCTGTCCGCCGCCCTGTCGCCCGAGTCGCCGCAGCCTGAAACCGCGCCGACCGGCGCAGCCGCCGCCCGCGTGAGACGCCCCGGCGCCATCATCCTGACTCGTCACGGCGAACCGGCCCTGTCGCGCAAATGCCTGATCACGGCGCGCCAGTACGGCGACTGGTGGGCCAAGTACGAGATCGGCGGCCTGCTGGCCGGCCAGACCCCGCCCGCAGCCCTGGTGGCGGCGGCGCAAGGTGCGGGGGTCATCTACGCCTCCACCCGGCCGCGCGCCCAGGAAACCGCCGCTGCGGTCGCCGCCGGGCGCGAGGTGATGTCGGACGTTCTTTTCATCGAGGCGCCCCTGCCGCCGCCGCCATTTCCCGACTGGTTCAAGCTGTCGCCCAAATGGTGGGGCGTGGTGTCGCGCTTCTGGTGGCATGCGTTCGACCACCACGGCGGTCAGGAAACCCGCGCCGAGGCCGAACGCCGGGCGGAAGAGGCGGCGCAGAAGCTGATCGCGCGCGCCGAGGCGGGGCAGGACGTTCTGGTCTTCGCCCACGGCTATTTCAACCACATGGTCGGCGGGCGGCTGAAGGCCGACGGCTGGAAACTGGTCCAGAACCAGGGCTTCAAATACTGGTCGCAGCGTCGCTACGAGAAGCGATAGCCGCTTCTGGCGTTGAAGCGCGCGGCGACGCCCTCTAGGGTCCGCGCCATGACCGACGCCGCCCCCGCCATTCCCGCCGATCTCAGTTTCGAAGACGCCCTGCAGCGGCTGGAGACCATCGTGTCCCGCCTGGAATCCGGTCAGGCCCCGCTGGAGGAATCCATCGCCCTGTACGAAGAGGGTGCGCGGCTGAAGGCGCATTGCGAGGCGCGGCTGAAGGCCGCCCAACTGCGTGTCGAAAAGATCGTCGTCGGCCCCGACGGCCAGGCCAGGGGCGTCGAGGCGGCGTCGTTCGAATGAGCCTTCATCGTCTCGTGGCGGCGAAGGGCGGTCGGTCGTCTTGACCCGCGTCATCGCCGCCAACTCGCCTGAACAGGCGGTGATCGACCGCGTGGGAGAGGTCGCGGATCTGGTCACGGTCGCGCTGGACGAACTGCTGCCGCGCGCCGAGGGGCCGGAATCGCGTCTGACCGAGGCCATGCGCTATGCGGCCCTGGGGCCGGGCAAGCGGCTGCGTCCGTTCTTTGCGCTGGAGGCCGCGCGGCTGTTCGACATCGACGAACGGTCGGTGCTGCGGGCCGCCTGCGCCCTGGAATGCGTCCACGCCTACAGCCTGGTCCACGACGACCTGCCGTGCATGGACGATGACGACGTGCGGCGGGGGCGCCCGACCGTCCACCGCGCCTATGACGAGGCGACGGCGGTGCTGGCCGGCGATGCGCTGCAGACCGCCGCCTTCGACATCATCCTGCACGAGGACACGCACGAGGACGCGGCCGTGCGCTGCGAACTGGCGGCGCGGCTGTCGCTGGCGTCGGGCGCGCGGGGCATGGCGGGCGGCCAGATGATCGACCTTCTGGGCGTGCGCGACGACCTGGGCGGGGTGGCGCGGATGCAGCGGCTGAAGACCGGCGCCCTGTTCGCCTATGCGTTTGAAATCCCGCTGATCGTCGCCGACGCCTCGGCCCTGCATCGCCACGCCCTGATCGGCTTCGCCCACGACGTCGGCCTGGCCTATCAGATCGTCGACGACATTCTGGATGCGGAAGGTTCCGCCGAAGAAATGGGCAAGGCGGCGGGCGGCAAGGACGCGGCCTTGGGCAAGACAAACTTCGTCACCCTGCTGGGTCTGGAAGAGGCGCGGCACCGGGTCGCCCATCTGGCCGATCAGGCCCGCTCGCATCTGGAGCCGTTTGGCCAGGACGCCGAAATCCTCAAGGCCAGCGTGGACTTTGTGCTAAAGCGCCGGTCCTGATAGGAAACCTGACCCGTTTCGACGGGTTGAGACAAGAAGACCTTCAAGGTTCCGCCTGATGCCCGACACCCCCCTGCTCGACACCGTCAAGATTCCCGCCGACATGCGGGGCTTCGACATCGCCCAGCTGAAACAGCTGGCCGAAGAGGTGCGGGCCGAGACCATCGACGCGGTGTCCGTCACCGGCGGGCATCTGGGCGCGGGTCTGGGGGTGGTCGAGCTGACCACGGCGCTGCACCATGTGTTCGAGACGCCCAAGGACATCCTGATCTGGGACGTCGGGCACCAGTGCTATCCGCACAAAATCCTGACCGGGCGGCGCGACCGCATCCGCACCCTGCGCCAGGGCGGCGGCTTGTCCGGCTTCACCAAGCGCAGCGAGAGCGAATACGATCCGTTCGGCGCCGCCCACGCCTCGACCTCGATCAGCGCCGCCCTGGGCTTCGCCGCCGCGCGTGACCAGAAGGGCGAGAAGAACCGCGTCGTGGCGGTGATCGGCGACGGCTCCATGTCGGCAGGCATGGCCTATGAGGCGATGAACAACGCCGCCGAGGCCACCAACGGCCAGCTGATGGTCATCCTGAACGACAACGACATGTCCATCGCCCCGCCGGTCGGCGGGATGAGCGCCTATCTGGCCGGGCTGGTGTCGGGCGGCGCCTATCAGAACGTCCGTCGACTGGGGAAGACCGTGGCCCAGCATCTGCCGCGTCCGTTCCGCAAGGCGGCTAAGAAGGCCGAGGAATATGCGCGCGGCATGGTGACGGGCGGCACCTTCTTCGAGGAGTTGGGCTTCTATTATGTCGGGCCGATCGACGGGCACGACCTGGACAATCTGGTGCCGATTCTGAAAAAGGCGGCGGCCATCGAGGACCGGCCCGTGCTGGTTCACGTCGTGACGCAGAAGGGCAAGGGCTACGCCCCCGCCGAATCCAGCGCCGACAAACTCCATGCGGTGGTCAAGTTCGACGTGGTGTCGGGCAAACAGGCCAAGGCCGTGTCGAACGCCCCCAGCTACACCAAGGTGTTCGGGACCGAGCTGATCAAACACGCCAAGATCGATCCGACCGTGGTGGCCATCACCGCCGCCATGCCGTCCGGCACGGGGTTGGACCTGTTCGGCCAGGCCTTCCCCGAGCGGACCTTCGACGTGGGCATCGCCGAACAGCACGCCGTGACCTTTGCGGCCGGGCTGGCGGCGGACGGGATGAAGCCGGTCTGCGCCATCTATTCGACCTTCCTGCAACGCGGTTATGACCAGGTGGTCCATGATGTGGCCATCCAGTCCTTGCCGGTGCGGTTCGCGATGGACCGGGCCGGTCTGGTCGGAGCCGACGGCTCGACTCACGCCGGTTCGTTCGACATCGGCTTCATGGGCGCGCTGCCGGGCATGGTGCTGATGGCGGCTTCGGACGAAGCCGAACTGGCGGCGATGATCTCGACGTCCCTGGCCATCGACGACCGCCCCAGCGCCTTCCGCTATCCGCGCGGCGACGGGGTAGGTGTGGACATCCCCGAACTGGCCGCGCCGCTGGAGATCGGCAAGGGCCGGATCGTGCGCGAGGGAACCTCGGTCGCCATCCTGTCGCTGGGCACGCGCCTGCAGGAATCGCTGAAGGCGGCGGACCTGCTGGCGGCCAGGGGCGTGTCGGCGACCGTGGCGGACGCCCGTTTCGCCAAGCCGCTGGACGCCGATCTGATCCTGCGTCTGGCGCGCGAGCACGAGGCCCTGATCACGGTGGAGGAGGGCGCCATGGGCGGATTCGGCGCCTTCGTGCTGCAGCTTCTGGCGGAAAAGGGCGCGCTGGATCGCGGCCTGAAGGTCCGCACCCTGAACCTGCCGGACATCTTCCAGGATCAGGATTCGCCTGTCGCCATGTACGCCAAGGCCGGACTGAACGCCGAACACATCGCCGCCGCCTCCCTGACGGCCCTGGGCGTCGAGGCGACGCGAGCCGCACGCGCCTGACGAGCGCCTTCAGGCCCGGTCGCGTATGCGCATTCCGCCTGGTCCCTTGCTGTCGACCTCGAACCGGCCCGTGGCGCGGATCAGGTCGGACAGTTTGGCGTAGCCATAGGTGCGCTGGTCGAAATCGGGATAGGCGTTACGCAGCCGATTGCCGATGGCCCCGGCGGAGACCCAGCCGTCGCCGTCCTCGTCCATGTCGGCGATGACCGAGGCGATCAGGCGCGTCGCCTCGGTCGGCTTGCGCTTGGCCGGCGCGGGCTCGGCGGCGGTCTTTTTGCCGGCGTCGCCGTCCGGCTCGGCCTGGGTGGTCAGGTTCTCGGTATAGATGAAGCGGGTGCAGGCCTGGCGGAAACTTTCGGGCGTCTTCTGTTCGCCGAAGCCATAGACGTCCACGCCCTCCTCGCGGATACGCGCGGCCAGACGGGTGAAGTCGGAATCGGACGACACCAGGCAGAAACCGTCGAACCGCCCCGAATGCAGCAGGTCCATGGCGTCGATCACCAGGGCGATGTCGCCCGAATTCTTGCCCTTGGTGTTGGCGAAATTCTGCTGAGGCTGGATGGCCCAGCGCGCAAGAACCTTGGTCCAGCCGGCGATCTGGGCGCTGGAAAAGTCGCCATAGACCCGCCGCGCCGAAGCCTCGCCCAGGGTCGCGATTTCCGTGAACAGAGCCTCCGCGATACGGGCCGAGGCGTTTTCCGCGTCGATCAGAACGGCGAGGCGCGCCGGCTTTCCATTGGCCATGAGGTGGGGATCCTTGCGTTGGCGGAGGAAGAGAACAGCCTACAGTTGGCCCATGGTGTTGTCGTGGTCGACGGCCTGTTTCTTAAGCCAGGCGACGAAGGCGGTGGCGCTGGGCGACGGCGGCCGGTCGCGCGGCTGGACCACGAAATAGGCGAAGCCCACCGCTTCGGACCCGTCGGCGAAGGGCGCGACCAGCCGGCCGGCGTTCAGATCGGCCTGGGCCAAAGTGCGCTTGGCCAGGGCGACGCCGCGTCCGGCCATCGCCGCCTCGATCAACAGACCGGACTGGTTGAACCGCGAACCGCGACGGGGATCGGGATGGCGCACCCCGCGCGCCTTCAGCCACATGGCCCAGTCCGGGCGGCTGGGGTCGCCGTCGTTGGACATGTCGTGCAGCAGCGTATGGCGCGCCAGGTCGGCCGGCGAACGTAGGGGCGGCTCACCATTCATGAGGGCGGGCGCGCAGACCGGCAAGACCGTCTCAGTCATCAGCCGCTGGACCATCAGGCCTGGATAGTCGCCGGGGCCGTAACGGACGGCCAGATCGACCTTTCCTTCCGACAGATCGGCCGGCTCCATGTCGGCGGAAATCCACAGCTCGATCTCGGGATGGGCCGCGTGGAAGTCGTCCATGCGCGGCATCAGCCATTTGGAGGCGAAGCTGGGCGCCACGCTGATCGACACCTGACGGCGGCGCGGCGGCTCCCGCAACAGTGCCGAGGCGTCCATCAGCCGCTCGAACCCCTCGCGTAGCAGTGGGACCGAAGACCGGCCCAGGTCGGTCAGCTGCAAGCCGCGCGCCTCGCGCACGAACAGAGGGCCGCCCACCGTCTCCTCCAGCAGGCGGATCTGTTGGCTGACGGCGCCGGGCGTGACCGACAGTTCGTCGGCGGCGCGCGAGAAGTTCAGATGTCGGGCCGCGGACTCGAAGGCGCGCAGGGCGTTCAGGGGAAGCAGGGGACGGGCCATAGGCTTTAGAAATCCTATCGATGCGGCGATGGCAATGCGCTTGACGCCGCCCATGGACAAGCGGGGGCGGCGGCGTCACTTAGGCGACGCCTAATTTCTCGCCAGAAAGCACCGCCTTGTCCGCTACGCCGTCCGTCATCGACCTGATCGGGAACACGCCCCTGGTGCGGCTGAACCGCCTGTCTGACCAGACGGGGTGCGAGATCCTGGGCAAGGCCGAGTTCATGAACCCCGGCGGCTCGATCAAGGACCGGGCGGCCCTGTCCATCGTGCGCGCCGCGCGAACCTCGGGCGCGTTGAAGCCCGGCGGAACGGTGGTGGAAGGCACAGCGGGCAACACCGGGATCGGACTGGCCCTGGTCGGGGCGGCGCTGGGCCATCCGGTCGTCATCGTCATGCCCCGAACCCAGTCCGAAGAGAAGAAGGCCGCCATCCGCTCGCTGGGCGCGCGCCTGGTCGAGGTGGACGCCGCCCCCTTCTCCAGTCCCAACCATTTCGTCCACTATTCCAGCCGTCTGGCCGCCGAGTTGAACGACAGCGAAGCGGCCGGCGCGATCTGGGCCAATCAGTTCGACAACACCGCCAATCGCGACGCCCACTATCATGGCACCGGGCCGGAAATCTGGGCCCAGACGGGGGGCAGGATCGACGCCTTCGTCTCGGCCGTGGGGTCGGGGGGCACCCTGGCCGGCGTCTCGGCCTATCTGCGGGAACGCAAGCCCGAGGTGACGACAGCCCTGGCCGATCCGGCGGGCGCGGCCCTGTTCAACTGGTACACGGAAGGCCGGATGGCGGGCGAGGGGTCGTCCATCACCGAGGGGATCGGCGTGGCGCGCATCACCGGCAATCTTGAAGGCTTCCGGCCCGACCGCGCCTATCGAATCGAGGATGCGGAGTTTCTGCCGATCCTGTTCGACCTGGTGCAGCACGAAGGATTGTCGCTGGGCGGCTCGGCGGGGGTCAACATCGCCGGGGCCGTGCGGCTGGCGCGCGACATCGGGCCGGGCAAGACCATCGTGACCTGCCTGTGCGATCCGGGCTCGCGCTATGCGTCCAAGCTGTTCAACCCCGAATTCCTGCGGTCGAAGGGCCTGCCGGTTCCGGGGTGGATCTGACCGCTACTTCGCCTTCTCCTCCGCGATCCAGGCGTCCATCCGGCGGTCCAGCAGGTCCAACGGCAGGGGGCCTTCGGTCAGCAGGGCGTCGTGGAAGGTGCGGACGTTGAACTTCGGTCCCAGTTCGCGTTCGGCACGTTGGCGGATTTCGCGCAGCCGGATTTCCCCGATCTTGTAGGCCGTCGCCTGACCGGGCCAGCCGATGTAGCGTTGCAGTTCGGTCTCGATATTGTGCGGGGCCAGGGCGGAGTTGTCGCGGAAACAGGCGCGCGCCTGCTCTTCGGACCAGCCCAACCAATGCAGGCCTGTGTCGGCCACCAGGCGACAGGCGCGCCACATCTCATAGGACAGGCGGCCGAACCGTTCGTAAGGCGTACGATAGAAGCCCATTTCCTCGCCCAGGAACTCCGAATACAGGCCCCAACCTTCGGTGAAGGCGGTGACGTTGGCCTGACGTCGGAAATAGGGCTGGTCCGCCGCCTCCTGCTGCAGGGCGATCTGGACGTGGTGGCCGGGCACCGCCTCGTGCAGGGTCAGGGCCGGCAGTTCGTACAGCGGCCGCTGGTCCAGCTTGGACGTGTTGACGATGTAGTGGGCCGCCACGCCGTTCTGCATCGAGCCGGGATTGTAGCGGCCGGTGGTGTAGTTGGCTTCGATCTGCGGCGGGACCGGCTCCACATCGTAGGGCAGGCGGGGCAGGGTGGCGAAAAGGGGCGGCAGGCCGCCGTCGGCCCGCTTGGCCATTTCCGACGCCTTCTCCAGCAGTTCTTCGCGGCTATGGGCGTAGAATTGCGGATCGGTGCGCAGGAAGTTCAGGAAGCCCGCGAAATCGCCGGTCCAGCCGGCGGCGCGCATCTCGATCTCCATGCGGGCGCGGATGCGGGCGACCTCGTCCAGGCCGATCTGGTGAATCTGGTCCGGCGTCAGGTCGGTGGTGGTGTGGCCGCGCACCAGATAGGCGTACATGGCCTTGCCGCCGGGCCGATCGCCCAGGCCCGGCTCGACCGGCGCCTTGGGCAGATAGTCGGTTTCCAGGAAGGTCAGCCAGGCGCGCCGCGCCGGCACGATGACCGAGGCGACGGCCTCGGCGCCCTGGGCCTGCAAACGGGCCTTTTCGGCGGCGGGCACGCTGGCGGGCAGGGTGGCGAAGGGCTTCATCAGGGGCTCGGCGTCGGACGTCGTCGCCACGTCGTTGCGAGCCAGCTGGATGGCGCTTTCGGTTACGGACCGGGCCTGGAGCATGCCGGTCTGAAGGCCGCGCCGGGCGTTCTCAGTCGTCTGGGCGTACAGGGTTCCGAAGCCTCGGATGCGCTGGATGTAGGCCTCGGCTTCGGCGATCGAGTTCAGCCGCGTCGAGCCGCCGATGTAGATCGCCCAGGTTCCCGGCCCGCCTTCGCTGTCGAAGGCCAGTCGTCCGGTGTCGTAGTCCAGCCCCTCCAGGCTGCGGTTCAGGGTGTAGAGCAGGAAGTCGCGGTTGATCGTGCCGGCGTGGGAAAGACTTGCCGGGTCTATGGCGTTCAGCCTGGAGACGAAGGCTTCCAGCGGCGCGCGCTGGGCCAACTCGAACGATCGGCTGAGGTCCGGCGTCCGCGCCATGGCCGCGACGTCGCCCTCGCTGGCGGCGGTGAAGGGGTCGGTCGCCTTCAGATAGGTCTCATAGTCCGCGATCAGGCCGTTCAGCGCCATATCGGCCGCGGTGGCGGCGGCGGGCGGCGGGCTCTGCGTCTGGGCCATGACGACGACGGGCGCGGCGCCCGACAACAGGGCGGCCGCGACGGCCAGGTGCGAAATCTTCATGGAAACCCCTTCCGAACAGTTCGCGCAGGCAACGCGACAGGGAAGGGTGCGTCAAGTCATCCGCACGCGGCGAAGAACCGCTCGACGTTGGCTTGAGATCCCGGCTGGGCCGCCAGGGGCTCGCGGCTGTCGCCCTGCCACAGGGCCAGCCATCCCAGGCGACGGAACCGCTGGAACACGGGGTCCTTGGCTTGGGCGTCGGCGGTGACATACTGCCCCTCGTGGATGCCGGCAGGCTCCGATCGGGCCGGATAGCGTTCGTCGTCGCCGCCGGATTCGATGTGCAGGACGCGCGCGGGCTTGTCGAAAACGGCCGCCAGCTCAAGCTGGCCCGTGCCGCCCTGACAGATCAGCTGCAGCTTCAGGTCGTCGCTGTCGGGTTGCCCATAGGCCAGGGTGATTTCTTGCCCGTCCTGATCCAGCAGCCAGTCGTAGCCGGGCGTGGGGCCCGGCGCCCCGGTCGAGGCGGCCTGGGGGGACAGCGTCGCCACGCCGCCGCCGCTGGCGCAGGCCGAGAGGGTAGCGGCCAAGGCCGCCAGGCTCGACAGCGACAGGGTCGAACGGGGCGAAGACGGCAGGCGCATGGTCGATTCCTTATCCCGAGCAACGGTCGGCGAACCGACGCAGCTTGGCAAGGTGAGACCGCTCGACGGTGACGAGGTTCTGGCTCTCCCCGACCGCCACGGTCATGCGGCCGCCGACCACGAAGGCGGCGAAGACGGGGTGATCGACGGGCAGGGTCGTCTCCAGCTTGTCGCCGCGCCCCGCTCGCGCTTCGGCCGTGGCGGTCGCTGAGCCTGCGGTGATCCGCGCAAAGCCCGAAACGGGGTCGGAACCATAGACCGCGACAGTCACCACGCCCGATCCGGGTTGGCATTGCAGCGTGGCCTTCAGGTCGGGGCTGTCGGGCCTTTCGTTGGCCAGGACCATGGGGCCCGATCCCTCATACAATGTCCATGTCCAACCGGCGGAGGCGGGATTGGGACCCGGAGCGGAGGATTGCAGCGCCAGGGCCAGCAGGGCCGGGAGGAAGACACCCATGCGTCGGTTCCGCAGACGACGCGAAACGCCGCGCCGCGCCGAATGTCGTCGGGCGCGGCGCGAACTGCAATAGGCGACGGCGGTCGCCGGGCGCCGTTCGGCGTCAGAAGGGGCTGAACCGCTCCACCAGGCTCTGCGCGGCCGGGGCCGACTGGATGCGGCTGATGTCGCCACGACCGCCGTAGGAGATGCGCGCCTCGGCGATCTGGGTGTGGTTGATGGCGTTGGCCGAGGAGATGTCCTCGGGCCGCACGATGCCGGCGACAGTCAGTTCGCGGACCTCGCGATTAGTGCGGACCTCCTGGCGACCCTGGATCACCAGATTGCCGTTGGCCAAGACGTCGGTCACGACGGCCGCGATGGTCAGGGAAACCTTTTCGGCGCGGTTGACCGATCCGGTTCCCGCCGATTTGGAGTCACCTTCCAGACCGATCATGTTCGACGGATCGAAGGCGCCGGGCAGGACGCGGCCCAGGCTGCTTTCCAGGCCGAACAGGTGCGACACGCCCCCCGACGCCTCGTTGGACCGCGACCGCTGGGTCGAGTTCTGCGTCTGGGCGCGGTCGTCGATGTCGATCTTGACCGTCAGGATGTCGCCCACGTGGCGGGCGCGTTGGTCCCCGAAGAATGTGCGCGCGCCGACGCGCCACAGGCTGTTGGCGCTGGCGGGCGTGGCCTCGCGCGTCGCCGGCGCCGGCAGATAGGCTTGCTGCGTCGGCACCAGGGCGGCGGGATAGCCGATCGGCGCCAGCTCCGGGCCGCGAACGGCCTCGATGGCGGTGGAGCAGGCGGCCAGCGGGGCGAGGGCGGCGAGGATCAGGACGGTCTTACGCATGACTGGATTTCCCTAGCGGGCGGCGAACTGTTGGGGGTTGGCGCGAGCCTGGTCGGCGGCGGGGCCGGCGACGGCCTGTCCCGGTCCGGTGGCGACCGCGTCGATAAGGCGGTTGGACGAGACGTTCATGATCGCCAGCGGCTCTCCGGCCGCGGCGTTGCGCATGGCCTTGCCCATGACGCTAAGGTTCACGCCGCCCACCTGATAGGTCACGCGGACCATGTCGTTGCGGGCGATGACCTGCTGGCCGGCGCCGGCCGGACGATAGGCGGCGCGAATCTGGGGAGCGGCGGCTTCCAGACTGGCGGCGGTCGCGGGCGCCTGGTCTGCGGTCTGAACGGGCGCCAGGGCGCGGCGAACGACTACGCGGCGCAGGCCGTTGGGATTGCTCCACTCCAGCCCGGCCTGGCTGGCCAAGGCCTGAAGCTGCCCGGCTTCCAGCACCACGGATGGGCCGACGCGTTCGGCCACCGCAACGTTCGCGGCGGCCCCGGCGCCCTCGAACAAATCACCCAGGGTGATGCGTCCGTCGTCGTCGACGGGGTTGGCGCGCAGCACGACCGGCGCGGCCAGGGCAGGGGCGGCGACGGCGACCAGGATCGCGCTCAGCGCGGCGTTCAGGGCGACGATGCGGCGAAGACGGGCCATGATCTAGCTCTTGATCTGCGAGGTGACCGACAGCATCTGGTCGGCCGTGCTGATGACCTTGGAGTTCATCTCATAGGCGCGCTGGGCGACGATCAGGTCGCTGATCTCGGTGACGGCGTCGACGTTCGAGGCCTCGGTGTAGGCCTGCATGATCTGACCGAAGCCGACGTCTCCGGGCGTGCCGACGATGGCCGGACCGGACGCGGCGGTCTCCAGCAGCAGATTGTCCCCGATCGCTTCCAGACCCGCCTCGTTGAAGAAGTTCGCCAGTTCGATCTGGCCCACGGTGGTCGGAGTCGGCTGGCCCGACTGCGTCACCTGGACCAAGCCGGTCTTGGAGATGGACACCTTGGTCGCGTCCTGCGGGATGGTGACCGCCGGCTCCAGCAGATAGCCGTCGTCCGTGACCATCTGGCCTTCCGGATTGACCTGAAGATTGCCGGCGCGGGTGTATGCCTTTTCGCCCGAAGGCAGGGTGATCTGGAAATAGCCCTTGCCGTCGATGGCCATGTCGTAGGGATTGCCGGTCGCCTGTGGGGTGCCCTGCTCGGTCAGACGATAGACGGCGCCCGCCTTGACGCCCGCGCCGATCTGGATGCCGGTCGGAACGACGGTGCCCGAACTGGACGACTGTGCGCCCATGCGCTCGACATTCTGATACAGCAGGTCCTGGAACTCGGCGCGCTGCTTCTTGAAGCCCACCGTGTTCATGTTGGCGATGTTGTTGGAGATGACCTCCACGTTCAGCTGCTGGGCGGCCATGCCCGAGGCGGCGGTGCGAAGTGCGCGCATCTTCTTAGGCTCCCTTACGCGGCCTTGCCGAGGCGCTCGACGGCGCGACGGCTGAGGTCGTTGGTGTTTTCGATCATCCGCGTGACGCTCTCGTAAGCGCGGCTGATCTCGATCAGATTGGTGATTTCGATCAGGGGATTGACGTTGGAGGACTCCAGCGAACCCTGGTGAATCTGGGCGTCCGCCGCCTCGATCGGCTTGGTGTTGGAACGGTTGCGGTACAGGCCGTCGCCGCCCTTCTCCAGGGCGCCCAGCGCCTCGAACCGCACGACCGACAGACGGCCCGTGACCTGGCCCTGCTGGGTGATGGTGCCGTCGGCGCCGACCGTAGGCGGGCCGCGTTCGGTGTCCAGGACGATCTCGGCGCCGTCGGCCAGCACGGCCTGGCCCTGTTTGGTGGTCAGCCGTCCTTCCGGATCGGTGGTGAAGGCGCCGTCGCGGGTGTAGGCCTCGCCGTTCGTTCCATCGCGGACGGTGAAGAAGGCGCCTTCGCCGGCGATGGCGAAGTCCAGGGTACGGCCGGTCTGGGCCATCGATCCCTGGCGGAAGTCGCGGCCCACGCCGTTGTCCAGAACGAAGCTGGCGGAGGGACGGATGGCGTCGTTGCGGGCGCGCTGACCCACTTCGGCGCTGACCATCAGCTGCTCGACCTTGAAGCCGGTCGTGTCGGCGTTGGCGACGTTGTTGGCCACGATGTCCAGCTCGCGGCGCAAGGTCATCTGACGCGACAGTCCGATATAGGCGGCGTTTTCCACGAGAGGCGTGCTCCTTCGTCCATCGTCTCGCAACGGCCGTGCCAACAGGGTTAATTCAGGCGGAGAGCGGCTTTGAGCGGTAGAGACCCGGTCGGAGCCCGGCAAATCCTGCCCATTGTAAACGCCGCGTTAACCAAACCCGGTCGATCTTCCCCATGAGATTCTCCGGGGCGCGCGCATGTTCAAGTTCGGCAAGAAGAAGGGCGACGCGAGCGCGGACGCGGCCCTGCCCGCCGTTCAGGAGGGCGAAGCCGCAGAGGGCGAGACCGCCGCGCCCAAGAAAAAGAAACTGCCGCTGCTGTTCATCATCGCGCCGGTCGCGCTTCTGGTGCTGGGCGGCGGCGGCGCGGCCGCCTTCTTCATGATGCAGCCCAAGCCGGCCGAGGCGCACGGCGCGGACGGCGACAAGGCCGCCGAGGGCGAGCACGGCAAGCCGGAAAAGAAGGAGGAGAAGAAGGGCGGTCACGGCGGTGGGGGCGGCGAGGCCGATCCGGCGCTTGGCAAGATCGCGGACGGACCGGACGGCGTGACCTTCTACACCCTGCCGGACATGACGATGAACATCCAGTCGTCGGACGGCCGCGCGACTTACCTTAAGCTGAAGTTGACCCTGGAAATGCAGGATGCGTCTGTGGCGACCCATCTTCAGGAGGAGATGCCGCGTCTGCAGGACATGTTCACCACCTTCATGCGCGAACTGCGGCCCGAGGACCTCAGCGGTTCGGCCGGCACCTATCAGCTGCGGGCGGAAATCCTGCGTCGCGTCAATCTGATCGCCGCACCGGGCAAGGTCGACGCCGTGCTGATCGAAGAAATGCTGGTGCAGTAACCGATGACCGACGCGGCGCAACTCGATCCGTTCGGCGGTCTGGGCGATCCCAGCGACAGCCTGTCCGAACGCGTCCTGAACCAGGACGAGATCGACAGCCTGCTGGGCTTCGACCTGGGCGATGACGACGGGTCCGAAAAATCAGGCATCCGCGCCATCATCAACTCGGCGCTGGTGTCCTACGAACGCCTGCCGATGCTGGAGATCGTGTTCGACCGCCTGGTGCGGTTGATGACGACGAGCCTTCGCAACTTCACCTCCGACAACGTCGAGGTGTCGCTGGACAACATCTCCTCGATCCGGTTCGGCGACTATCTGAACTCCATCCCCCTGCCGGCCATCCTGGCGGTGTTCCGGGCCGAGGAACTGGACAATTACGGCCTGCTGACGGTCGACTCCAACCTGATCTATTCGATCGTGGACGTGCTGCTGGGCGGACGTCGGGGCACCGCCGCCCTGCGGATCGAGGGGCGGCCCTACACCACCATCGAGCGCGTGCTGGTGCAGCGGATGGTCGAGGTGGTGCTGAACGACGCCCGTCAGGCGTTCGAGCCGCTGACGCCGGTGCATTTCAATCTGGACCGGCTGGAGACCAACCCCCGCTTCGCCGCCATCGCGCGTCCGGCCAATGCGGCCATCCTGATCAAGCTGCGGATCGACATGGAGGATCGCGGCGGCCGGATCGAGCTGCTGCTGCCCTATGCGACGCTGGAGCCGATCCGCAAGATGCTGCTGCAGCAGTTCATGGGTGAGAAGTTCGGCCGCGACAACATCTGGGAAGGCCACCTGGCCACCGAGATCTGGACCACCGAGACCGAGGTGCGCGCCGTCCTGGACGAGCAGCAGGTGCCGCTGTCGAATGTGCTGAACCTCAAGGTCGGCGACACCCTGATGCTGAACGCCACGCCGGATTCGGAGGTGTCGATCCGCGCGGGCTCGATTCCCCTGACCACCGGCCGCATGGGCCGAAAGGGCCAGCACATCGCTGTCCGCGTCGAAGGTCCGGTCAATCCGGAAGTCGCCACTCGCCTGAAAGGACCCCGCTGATGGCCGGAATGATCATGGATGCGGTGCTGATGCTGCTGCTCGTCGCGGCGGTGGGCTATGGCGTCAAGCTGGAGCGCAAGCTGGCGGCCCTGCGCGCCGGGCAACTGGCCTTCGCCCAGGCGGTCGGCGAGCTGAACGCCGCCGCCGGCCGGGCGGAGAACGCCCTGGCCACCCTCAGGGCGTCGGGCCAGGAGACGGACCTGCTGCACGACCGGATCATCAAGGCGCGCGAGGTCAAGGCGCAGCTTGAAACCCTGATCGCCCGCGCGCCCGTTCAAGCCGCGCGGACCGAAGAGGCCGCGCCTCGCCTGGAGGTCGTGCGCCAGCCTACCGTCGCCGCCGCTCCTGTCTCCCCAGCCCCGATCTCCCCAGCCCTGCCCGAAGACGACGAACGTGCACGGCGCATGGCCGCCCTGGCCGAGCGCATACAGGGCATGGCCGGGCCGGCGACGACCCAGCGTGCGGCGCCGGCCGGTCGCGAGAACGTCGCGGCCATCGTCCAGGCGCTGACGGCGGGTCGTTCCGCTAACCATGCCGCCAAACAAAGCCTCAACGCCGCGCGTCGTAATCTCGACGACGATCTGTTCGCCGCCTGAGTTCGGAACCCCTAGTCCATGGCCCGCATCCCCCGCCTTCTGCCCTTGATCGCCGTCGCCATTGGCGGGGTCGTCGCCGTGCGCGCCATCGGCGTGGCGCCCGGCCTGTTCGACGGCGCCAAGGCCTGGGCCGAGGATGCGACCGCCGCAGCCGCCGTGGGCGGCGCGCCCAAGCCCGCCCTGCCGACCGCCTGCGCCCTGACGCCGGAACAGTTGGCCCAGCAGGCGGGCATTTCGCCGGCCGAACTGAAGATCATCCAGTCCCTGTCGCAGCGCCGCAGCCAGTTGGACGCGCGCGATCAGGACTTCGCCACCACCCTTCCTCTGATGGTCGCCGCCGAGCAGAAGCTGGACGCCAAGGTCCAGGCGCTGGAGGCGCTGAAGGCCGAGATGAAACAGATGCTGGGTCAGGTCGACGAGCGCGAGAAGGCCGAGATCGACCGTCTGGTCCAGGTCTATTCCGCCATGCGGCCGAAAGAAGCCGCACCCGTCATGGCCACGCTGGAGGACCGAGTGCGCCTGCCCGTCGCCGCCGCCATGCGCCCGCGCACCCTGGCCGCCATCATGGCCCAGATGACGCCGGCCCAGGCCCGAGAACTGACCGAGAAACTGGCCGCCCGCTTCCAGGCCCAGCAGATGGCCGCCCGCGCCGCCGCCGCCGAGGCCGCGACCCCGCCGCCGACGCCTGCGCCGGCCCAGAACGCCGCCCCGACAGCCGCCCCTGCCGCGACGCCCGCCGCCAACGCCGCGCCCAACGCGACGCCGACGGCGACCCCGGCCGCGCGTCCGGCTCAGCCCCGCTCGGCCCAGGCCCGTCCGGCCTCGCGCCCGGCCGCCCGTCCGCCGGCGCGTCGCCCGGCTGCTGCGGCGACGCCCGCTCCGACCACGCCCCAGCCGTATCAGCCCTCGGGCGCGGCCAACGCCCAGCCCCGTCAGACGGTGCAATAACCCAGGCGGCGGTTTCGGTTGGCAGGCGCGGCGCGTCCGGCTATCACCGCGCCTTTCAACGACCCGAGCGTACCGCAACCATGTCCGACACGCCTCCCGACCGCCTCTCGGTGGATCCGACCAGCCCGTATCACGATGCGGACGTGCTGCAGCGCGGCGTCGGCATCCGCTTCAAGGGCGAGGAAAAGACCAACGTCGAGGAATATTGCGTGTCCGAGGGCTGGGTGCGTCTGGCCCTGGGCAACCGCGTGGATCGCAAGGGCAAGGCTCTGACCGTCAAGCTGCAAGGTCCGGTCGAACCCTATTTCCAGCACGGCTGAATCGGGAATAGGGTCCGGCTCCCTGTTTCGGAGCCCGCCATGTCCCTTCGCCTGCCGACCGCCAGCACCCTGACCAGCAGATTCCTGGTTCCCGGCGTTCTGGCCCTGACCGTGGCGATGACCGCCCCCTTGGCCCAGGCGCAGGACGCCGCCACCATCCAGCGCGCGAGCGACATCCGCGATGCCGCCCTCCGTTCCAACATCGCCCTGGATTACGTCACCCAGCTGACGACCCGTTTCGGCGCTCGTCCCGCCGGTTCGGCCGCCGAACAGCAGGCCGCAGCCTGGGCCGCCGACTATCTGCGCGCCCGCGGGTTCCAGAACGTCCGCATCGAGGAATTCCCGCTGATCGGCTGGGAGCGAGGCGAAAGCACGGCCGCCATCGTCGGCGACCATCCGCAGGCCCTTGTCGCCGCCGCCCTGGGCCATTCGCCCGCCACGCCGCGCGGCGGAGTGGAGGCGGACGTGGTTCGCTTCACGACGCTGGAAGATCTCCAAGCCGCGCCCGAGGCGGCCGTGCGCGGCAAGATCGTCTATATCGACCTGGGGCAGATGCGACCCATGCAGGACGGTTCCGGCTATGGCCCCCAGACACGGGTGCGCGGCGCAGGGCCGGGTGTGGCGGCGGCCAAGGGGGCTGCGGCCTTCGTCATGCGCTCGGTCGGGTCGGACATGGATCGGATGCCCCACACCGGCACCACCCGCTACGTCGATGGGAAGCCGACCATCCCCGCCTTCGCCCTGGCCGCGCCCGACGCCGACCAGGTCAGCCGTCTGGTCGCCATGGGCCAGCCGGTGCGGATGCGCCTGACCTCGACCGCCCGGACCTATGAGACCCACAGCCAGAATGTGATCGGCGACCTGCCCGGCGCCAGCCGTCCGGACGAGATCATCGTCCTGGGTTCGCACATGGACAGCTGGGACCTGGGCACGGGCGCCATCGACGACGGGGCGGGCGGCGCCATAACGGTGGCGGCGGCCAAGGCCATCGCCGACAGCGGCCGACGTCCGGCCCGCACCATCCGCGTCATCTTCTACGGCTCCGAGGAAGTGGCCCAGCCGACGCCGCAGACCGGCAACGGGGGCGGCGTCTACGCCCGGGCGCAAGGCGCGGCCCTGGACAAGCACATCGTCGCCGGGGAAAGCGATTTCGGCGCCGACCGCGTCTACGCCCTGCGTCTCCCGGCCGGGGCGCAAGGCTCGGATTTTCAGAAGGCGGCCAACCGCGTCCTCTATCCGATCGGCGTCCTGGCCTCCCAGCAGGTGGAAACCGAGGGCGGCGTGGACGTCGGACCGATGGGACCGCTGGGCGTGCCCTTCTTCGGCCTGGCCCAGGACGGGACCCGCTATTTCGACCTGCACCACACGGCCAACGACACCCTGGACAAGATCGACCCGGCCCAACTGAGCCAGAACGTCGCTGCCTGGGCCGGTCTGATCTGGCTGATCGCCGATTCCGACGTCGACTTCCGCGCCATGAAGCCCGCCGCCGCGCCAGCGGCTCCCTCGGGCCACTGAGGCGCTTGGCCCTTCGGATCGGTTCTGGCTATACAGCCGGGCCGGTTCGCGGGCATGGCGAAACTGGTAGACGCAGCAGACTTAAAATCTGCCGGGCGCAAGCCCTTGCCGGTTCGATCCCGGCTGCCCGCACCATCCGCCGACTTCGTCCAGAAGCGTCCCTTCTTCGCCTCAACGCCCGGTCATTCGGGCGGCCTGGCGCTCCAGATCGTCGGCGCGGCGCAGCATTTCATCGGCGCGGGCGGGCAGGGAGGCGGACAGGGCGCGCAGTTCCGCGTCCGTCACCGTATTTCCGCGCGCGCGGTTCTCGGCGATCTGGCGCGCCCGATAGGTCGGGTCCTGGAGGCGGACGCTTTCCGTCCGCATCTGGGCCGCGCCGGCCCGCATCTGTTCGGCGCCGCGGGCCAGGTCCGCGCCTCCGCGACGTTCAGCCTGGCGAGCCTGCTGCTGCGCCCGTTCTCCGGCGAGGCGGGCGTCTTGGGCCTGGCGTCGCGCCTCCACCGCCTGTCGTCTGGTCTCGACGGCCTGTCGGCGGGCGTCTGCGGCGCGGGCGCGGACATCGGCGGCGATCTGGCGCGCTTCCTCGGCCATTTGTTGGTCCTCCGGCGAGCCGTTGACGGTGTAGGTGTAGCTGACGCTCCTTGAAGGCGGAGCGGGGTGCGCGGGCGGAGACGGAGGCGCGGGCGGAGCCGGGACCGCGGCGCTCGAAGACCAGGACGGGACAGGCGGTGGGGCCGGAGGCGCAGGCGGTGCGGGCGGCGCCTTCACCGACACGGTCCTGATCAGGCGCAGCGGCGTCGTTTCAGCGGCTCGCCCGGTCAAAACGAGAACGGCGGCCTCAGGCGTGGCTTCACGCATGGTGTCGACGGCGACCGGCGTCTCGGCCCTCTTGCGGCTCAGCTCCAGGGCGGCCAGGGGCGTGGCGACGGCGGCCAAGGCGACAACCGACAGGGCGATGGTCAGCGGGCGACGACGGGCGTTGGTATCGGACATGATGCAGGCGATCCTTGTCTTGAGGGTTCGGGCGTCCGCGGCCATGGCGGTCGCGGCGTAAGGGGCAGGCTGAGCGGCCAGACGAACCAGTGTCCGGGCGTAGAGGCGGCGATCCACGGTCTGCAGCGCGCTTTCGTCGGCGGCTTCCTCGGAGCGGGCGACCAGTTCCGCGTGCAGCCGCCAGACCAGTGGATTGAACCAGAACAACGCCAGGGCCAGGCGCGACAGGATGAGGAAGATCCAGTCGTTGCGCCGCAGGTGGGCCAGTTCGTGAGCCAAGATGGCCGGCGCGGCCTGGCGCTCGGCCAGGCTGGCCGGATCGACCAGGATGACCCCCGGCGACACGCCCCAGCTCAACGGACTGGACAGATGGTCGCTGGCCACCAGGCGCGGCCGAGCCGAGGGCGAGAGAACATCGAGCGGCGCGGACCAGGCGGCGCATTTCACTGCGCGACCGTCGCGCGTCCAGCGGTTCAGCGTGTGCAGTCCAAGCAGCAACCGCCCTGCCAGCATCGCGACGCCAAGCAGCCAAAGCAGGCCGACCGCGGTCGCCGCCGTCGGCCACGGCAGGCTTGCGGAAACCTCCAGTCCCGCGACGGGACCGACCTCGCCCCGCCACATCGGCAAGACGGCCGTGGGCGTCGGCGCCGCAGGCAGCAGCGTCAGGGTCAGGTTCGGCAGGACGGCCATCAAGATCGGCAGGGTCAGCAACAGACAGACCACGCCGCGCAGGATGTCGGCGCGTTCCGCCGGGCGTCGGCTCAACACCCGCGCGCAGATCAGGCCGGCGCCGGCGATCAGGCTGGACTTGACCAGCAGGGACAGCAGCAGGGTCCAGGTCACGACTTGCGCTCCACGGCCTGATCGATGGCGCGTTCCAGGGCGGCGGCCTCTTCCGGCGTCAGCCTCTGGCCCAGGCCCAGCAGGGCGGTCGCGGCGCTGGCGGCGGAACCGGCGAAAAAGGTGTCGATCATCCGCCGCATGGCGTTGGCGGCGACCGTCTCGGTGCGTTGGGCCGGGCTGTAGACGAAGCCGTCGGGGCCGGAAGTCCGCATCACCAACCCCTTTCCCTCCAGCCGTGTCAGCAGGGTTCGGACAGCGGAATCGCTGAGCGGATCGGACAGGGCGTTGCGGACTGCGGCGGCCGTGCCGCTTTCCAGTCGGCAGAGGATTTCGAACACCTCTCGCTCGCGTCGGGGCAGGGACTCGATCACACGGGTCTCTCCGTTTCATGTTCGCTACATTTGTAGCGTTACATGTGTAACGGATTGGGGCGGGATTGAGGCGGCGAGATGAACTCGCGGTAGGGTGCGGCTATAACCGGATTTCGCGGCGCTCGGCGGCGCTACGCAGGCCGGCGTCCAACACCCGCATGACGGTCAGGGCCTGGTCGGCGGGGACGGGCGGACGGGTTTCGCCCCGGATGGCGTCGCGCATGGCGGCGTAGAAGGCGGGGTAGTCGCCGCGTTCGGACGGGACGGTCGTGCGCTTGGCTTCCCCCTCGACCACGCGAACCAGGACGCCAGGCGACGGATCGACGCCCCAGGCAGGATCGCCGGGACGAAGTCCGGCCTTGGACTGATCTTCCTGCGGATCCAGACCGTGTTTGATGAAGCTGCCGCCCGTGCCGTGGACGGCGAAGCGCAAGGTGCTGTCGGCGGCCAGAAGGCTTATGTTCAGGATCACCCGCATCCGGTCGTAGCGCAGCAGAACGTGGGCGTAGTCGATGCCGGTCGCGCCCTGACGTTGGGGCTGAAGGTCGGCGTAGACGCCCAGGGGCGGGCCGAACAGCTGGACCGCCTGGTCCGCCAGATGCGGCCCCAGGTCGGCCCAGATCCCGCCGTCGCGCCGGTCCTTCCAGCGATCGGTCACGGTGGGGCGGAACCGGTCGAAATGGCTTTCGTACACCGCGATCTCGCCCAGGGCGCCGTCGGCGATCAGCCGGCGCAGGGTCAGGAAGTCGGCGTCCCAGCGCCGGTTCTGGAACACGCTGAACACGCCCGGCGCCTGGGCGGCCAGGGCGGCGACCGCCTCGGCCTCTTCAAGCGTGGCGGCGAAGGGTTTGTCCACTACCACCGACTTGCCGGCCTTCAGGGCGGCGATGGATTGCTCGGCGTGAAGCGCATCCGGTGTGGCGACGACGATCAGGTCGATGTCGGTGCGCGCCAGGGCCGCGTCCAGGTCCGGCAGAACCTCGACCTCGGGCAGTTCGGTCTGCACCGCCTTGGGCCGGGAAGAGACGACGACACGCAGGGCCAGGCCGGGCGTCGCGGCGATCAGGGGAGCGTGGAAGGTCTGGCCCGCCAGGCCATAACCGATCAAGGCGACGCCCAGTGGGGCGGAGGAGGGGGATGGGATCATGACCCGATCCAAACGCTCCGACACCATCTTGTCGAGCCCGGATGACCGCCCGTAGCCCTTCTTGTCAGCGATCCGGTTCCTGCCCCTCCAAGCGATAGGGCACCACGCCGCGTTCGTTCTCAGAGACGTGCAGCGTCCGGTCCAGCGGCGGGAAGGCGCGCTGGGTGCAGTCGGTGCGTTCGCAGATGCGGCAGCTGACGCCGATCCGCGTCGCCGGCCCGTTCAGATCCAGCCCGGCTGCATAGACCAGCGACCCCGCGTGTTCGATCTCGCATCCCAGCGAAAGGGCGTAGCGCCGGTCCTCGGCCAGGTAGGAGCCGCTGGGCTTGGATACGCTTCTGGCGATGGAAATGTAGCGCGATCCATCCGGCATCTCGGCCAGCTGCACCCCGATCCGGTCGGGGGCGGCGAAGGCTTCGTGCACGTTCCACAGGGGGCAGGCGCCGCCGAAACGGGCGAACTGGAACCGCGTCGCGCTGTGCCGCTTGGTGATGTTCCCGGCCATGTCCACGCGGGCGAAATAGAAGGGCACGCCGCGCCAGCCGGGCCTTTGCAGCGTCGAGAGCCGGTGACAGACCTGTTCGAAGCTGATCTGGAAGCGGGTGCGCAGCCGGTCGATGTCGTGCCGCTCGGTCCGCGCCGCCTCCAGAAAGGCGCGATAGGGCAGCAGCAGGGCGCCGGCCGCATAGTTGGCCAAGCCGACCCTCGCCACGTCGCGCGCCGCCTGGGTGCGGAAGGCCGCGCGGTCCAGCTCGGCTTCGATCAGATCGCGGAACGAGAGCAGGGCCAACTGGTGCGCCATCTGGAAGGCGCGCGTCGCACCGGGTTGCCAGGCGTCCAGCGACAGCACCCGGCTGACGGGATCGTAGCGGCGCAGCGCCGCCTGGCCCGCCACATTGACCACCCGCACGCCGTGGATCTGGGCCAGGGCCGCCTCCAGCCGCCGCTCCAGCTGACCGTCCGGCGGCAAGGCGTCGGCCAGGGCCTCGGCCGCCGTGTCCAGTCCGTCGATATAGTTGTCGCGATAGTGGAAGAAGTCGCGCACCTCTTCATAGGGCAGCAGGGCGGCCGCCGCGCCGCGCTCGTCTCGGCCCAGGGTGTCGTCCAGCGCCTTCACCCGTTCGTCCAGTCGGCGGAAGGTCTGATGCAGGGCCAGGAACTGGCGGGCCAGGCGCGGGGTGTTGGCGACCGCCTGTTTCAGTTCGGCGGCGGACGGCGGTTCGGCCCCGCCGCTGACCGGCCCGACGATGTCGGTCGTCGCCTCGCGCAGATCGGCGATCAGCCGGGCGTCCCCCTCCAGATCGAACAGGCTGGCGTCCACATGGAAGGCGCGGGTCAGGGCGATCAGCACTCGCGCCGTCGCCGGCCGCTGGTTGGTTTCCAACTGCGACAGATAGGAGGGCGACAGGCCCAGTCGTTCGGCGCAGGCCTCCAGCGTCCAGCCGCGCGCCTCGCGCAGCTTGCGCAGCTTGGCTCCCAAAAAGAGTTTCTCAGCCATTCGCAACTTTGCAGATCATCGGATCGTCCTTTGCAAGTCGGCGCAGTTCCACACTTTTTGCAAAGTTGCGTTTGCGTATTTGCGATGAAGGCGCCACGCCTTGCCTCACGAACAAGAGGCGCAAACTCATCATGACTCAAGCCATCCTTGAAGAACTGGAGCGTCGTCGCGCCGCCGCACGGCTGGGCGGCGGGGAAAAGCGTATCGCCGCCCAGCACGCCAAGGGCAAGCTGACGGCGCGCGAACGGATCGGCGTGCTGCTGGACGAGGGCTCCTTCGAGGAGACCGACATGTTCGTGGAGCACCGCAGCCACGACTTTGGCATGCAGGACCAGCGCATCCCCGGCGACGGCGTCGTCACCGGGCGTGGCACGATCAACGGTCGGCTGGTCTATGTCTTCTCCAAGGACTTCACGGTGTTCGGCGGCTCGCTGTCGGGCGCCCATGCGGCCAAGATCGTCAAGCTGCAGAAGATGGCCCTGACGACCGGGGCCCCGATCATCGGCCTGTTCGACGCGGGCGGCGCGCGGATTCAGGAAGGGGTCGAGAGCCTGGCCGGTTACGCCGACATCTTCCTGCAAAACACCCTGGCCAGCGGCGTCATTCCCCAGATCAGCGTGATCATGGGCCCGTGCGCGGGCGGCGACGTCTATTCACCGGCCATCACCGACTTCATCTTCATGGTGAAGGACACGAGCTACATGTACGTGACTGGCCCCGATGTGGTGAAGACCGTCACCAACGAGGTGGTCAGCCACGAGGACCTGGGCGGGGCGCGGGTCCATGCGGGCAAGTCGGGCGTGGCGGACGGGGCGTTCGAGAACGATCTGGAGGCCCTGTCGGAGGTGCGCCGCCTGATCGGCTTTCTGCCCCTGTCGAACCGCGAAAAGCCGCCGGTGCGGGAATCCTATGACGCCCCTGAGCGGGACGAGCCGTCGCTGGACACTCTGGTGCCGGCCAATCCGAACCAGCCTTATGACATGAAGGAGCTGATCCTGAAGGTGGTCGACGAGGCCGACTTCTTCGAGATCGGGGCCGACTTCGCCAAGAACATCATCTGCGGCTTCGGCCGGCTGGACGGCCAGACGGTCGGCATCGTCGCTAACCAGCCTCAGGTGCTGGCGGGCGTGCTGGACATCGATTCAAGCCGCAAGGCCGCGCGTTTCGTGCGGTTCTGCGACGCCTTCGACATTCCGCTGGTGACGCTGGTGGACGTGCCGGGCTTCATGCCGGGGACCAAGCAGGAATATGGCGCCCTGATCAAACACGGGGCCAAGCTGCTGTTCGCCTACGCTGAGGCGACCGTGCCGAAGCTGACCCTGATCACGCGCAAGGCCTATGGCGGCGCCTATGACGTGATGAGTTCCAAACACTTGCGCGGCGACGTCAACTACGCCTGGCCGACCGCCGAGATCGCGGTCATGGGCGCCAAGGGCGCGGTCGAGATCATCTTCCGCAAGGAGGCCGGCGATCCCGAGGCGCTGGCGGCGCGCGAGGCCGAATACAAGGACCGCTTCGCCAACCCGTTCGTGGCGGCGGGCCTGGGCTATATCGACGACGTCATCATGCCCCACGGCACGCGGCGGCGGCTGGTGAAGGCGCTGCGAACGCTGAAGAACAAGGTCCAGGAGAACCCCTGGAAGAAGCACGACAATATTCCGCTGTAGGAGCGAAGATGCGTTGGATTGATGAACTCGTGTCAGCGTTCCATGCTTTGGGCGGCGCTGCTCGATACGAAGACTTGTATGCCTACGTCGAACAGACGACGTCTCGTAAACTTACGGCAGAGTGGAAAGCGACGGTACGTCGCACGATTGAAGATCACTCCAGTGATTCAGCAAATCACCGCGCTGAAGATTTATTTGAGCATTTAGATCATGGCTTCTGGGGGCTACGTGCTGAAAAGGGCGCTGCTGCCGTTGCTGCGAAACGCGCGAAAATGTCTGCGAGAGAAGTCGTCGAAGAGGCGTTGACCGCAAAGCCTAGAATGTTCTCCAAAATCCTCATCGCCAACCGGGGCGAGATCGCGGTTCGGATCATCAAGACCAGCCGCAAGATGGGCATCAAGACGGTGCAGGTCTATTCGGAGGCCGACGCCGGGTCGCTGGCGGTCGAGATGGCCGACGAGGCGGTGCTGATCGGGCCGGCGCCGGCGGCGCAGTCCTATCTGCTGGCCGACAAGATCGTCGAGGCGGTGCGCCAGACGGGGGCGCAGGCCGTGCATCCGGGCTTCGGCTTCCTGAGCGAGAACGCCGGGTTCGCGCGGCGTCTGAGGGATGAGGGGATCGCCTTCATCGGCCCGAACCCCGAGGCCATCGAGGCCATGGGCGACAAGATCAGCTCAAAGAAGCTGGCGGCCGAGGCCGGGGTCTCGACCGTGCCGGGCCATATGGGGCTGATCGAGACGCCGGACGAGGCGGTGAAGATCGCGCGCGAGATCGGCTATCCGGTCATGATCAAGGCCTCGGCAGGCGGCGGCGGCAAGGGCATCCGCGTGGCCCATTCGGACGCCGACATGGCCGAGGGCTTCGCGGCGGTGAAGGCCGAGGCGCTGAACGCCTTCGGCGACGACCGGGTCTTTTTGGAAAAGTTCATCGTCGATCCGCGCCACATCGAGATCCAGGTGCTGGGTGACAAGCACGGCCATGTCGTTCACCTGTTCGAACGTGAATGTTCGATCCAGCGCCGCAACCAGAAGGTCATCGAAGAGGCGCCGTCGCCCCTGCTGGACGAGGCCACCCGCGCCGCCATGGGGGCGCAGGCCGTCGCCCTGGCTCAGGCTGTGAACTATGACAGCGCCGGAACGGTCGAGTTCGTGGCCGGTCAGGACAAGAGCTTCTATTTCCTGGAGATGAACACCCGTCTGCAGGTCGAGCATCCGGTGACGGAACTGATCACCGGCGTCGATCTGGTCGAACAGATGATCCGCTCGGCCTGGGGCGAGAAACTGGCCTTCGAACAGAAGGACCTGGCGATCAACGGCTGGGCCATCGAGAGCCGCATCTACGCCGAAGACCCCTATCGCGGCTTCTTGCCCTCCATCGGGCGGCTGGTCCGCTATGAGCAGCCGCAAGAGGGCGATCAGGGCGACTACACCGTCCGCAACGATTCCGGCGTCCGCGAGGGCGACGAGATCTCGATGTTCTACGACCCCATGATCGCCAAACTGTGCGCCTGGGGCGAGACGCGCGACGACGCGGTGCGCGGCATGGCTCGCGCGCTGGAGGACACCCATCTGGCGGGTCTGGGCCACAACGTGCCCTTCCTGGCGGCGGTGATGGACCAGGAGCGGTTCCAGTCCGGCCAGCTTTCGACCAGCTACATCAAGGACGAGTTTCCTGAGGGTTTCCACGGCCTGACGCCGACGCCCGAGCAGGTGAAGATCCTGATCGCCTGCGCCGTCGCCATGAACGAGGTGATCGCCGAACAGGACGGCGACCCCAGCGAGCGCACCGACTGGACCGTCCTGCTCGACAAGACGGCCCATGCGGTCGAGGTCGGCTATGACGAGGCCGAAGACCTGGTCGTCGTCATCGACGGGGAAGAGGTTTCCCTGTCCGAGATCGACTGGCGGCCGGGTCTGTCGCTGTTCAAGGCGGTGCTGGACGACGACGCCTTCACCGCCGAGGTCAAACGCGTCGCCGACGGCTTCGACATCCGTCACCGCGCGGTCAGGGCGCGGGTGCGCGTGCTGCGGCCCGACGTGGCGCACCTTTACGCCCTGCTGCCCGAGAAACAGGCGGCGGACACCTCCAAACTGGTGCTCTCTCCCATGCCGGGCCTGGTGGTGGACATCCCCGTGACCGAGGGCCAGGAGGTCAAGTCCGGCGAGACCGTCGCCATCATCGAAGCCATGAAGATGCAGAACATCCTCAAGGCCGGACGCGACGGCAAGGTGAAGGCGGTCAAGGCCAAGGCGGGCGACCCCGTCGCCGCCGACGACGTTCTGGTGGAGTTCGACTGAATGACCGACTTCGCCGTCCCGACCCCGCTGGAGTGGCGCGAGGCCGCCGTCAAGGCGCTAAAGGACCGCCCGCTGGAAAGCCTGGTCCATCTGGACGCCGACCAGCTGGCGACGCGGCCCCTCTATGGGGCGGCGACCGGCGGCGCGCCCGTCTTCGCGCCCCGACCGTCGGATTCCGAAGGCCGGGCCTGGGACGTGCGCACGCTGAACGAGGGAGAGGACGCCGACGCCCTGAATCAGGCCGTCCTGACCGATCTGGAGAACGGCGCGGCCTCGGTCCTGATCGCCGGGCCGGTCGCGGCGGATGCCGGCCGACTGGCCCGCGCCTTGGACGGGGTGGCGCTGGAGCTGGCGCCTGTCGCCCTGGACGCCGGCTTCGACGGGGTGAAGGCGGCCGAGGCCCTGTCGGCGGTCGCCAAGGGTTCGCCCCGCGCGAAACTGGCCTTTCACCTGGACCCGATCTCCGCCTACGCCCAGGCGGGCGGGGCGCCGGGTGATTTCGCCGCCCTGATGACGGCGACGGCGCAGGCGGCCGTGGCCCAGTCCGGGACTTATCCGGAGGCTACCCTGTTTCTGGCCTCGGGCCGCGTCGCGCATGAGGCGGGCGGCTCCATCGCTCAGGAACTGGCCTTCGCCGCGTCGTCGGCCGTCGCCTATGTGAAAGCCGCCGTAGAGGCGGGCCTTACTGTCCCGGCGGCGCTGAAGGGCGTGGTGCTGGGCGTTGCGGTGGATCAGGCCTATTTCGATTCCCTGGCCAAGATCCGCGCGCTGCGCCTGGTCTGGGCGAGCCTTTCCAAGGCCTTCGGCGTTGAAGTTCAGGCGAAAGTCGAAGCGCGCTCGTCGCGGCGGATGCTGTCGGCGCGCGATCCGTGGCCGAACATGCTGCGTCTGACCGCCGCCGGTTTCGCCGGCGCCGTGGGCGGGGCCGACGTGGTGGTGCTGGACGGCTTCACCCGGGCGGCGGGCCTGCCCGACGCCTTCGCCCGGCGCCAGGCCCGCAACACCCAGCTGATCCTGATGGAGGAGGCCAATCTGGGCCGCGTCGATGATCCGGCCAGCGGTTCCTGGTATCTGGACGCCCGCACCCGCGAGCTGGCCGAGGCCGCCTGGGCCGAGTTCCAGATGATCGAAGCCGAAGGCGGCGTCATCGCCTGTCTGGAAGGCGAGGTGATCCAGCCCCGCATCGCCCGCGCCCGCGCCGTCGCCGAAAAGGCCTTCGAGACCGGGGCGGCCCAGATCGTCGGCGTCACCAAATTCGTCGATCCCGACGTTCGTGTCGCGCCCGTGACGCCCGCGCCCGCCGTGACCGCCATCGGGACGTTCGAGGCCCTGACGCCTGTCCGCTTCGCCGCCGCCTTCGAGGAGGCCGCTCAATGACCTTTCCCGACTTCTCCAAGGTCGCACTGGACCTGGGCGCGACCGCTGCCGGCCCCGACCGCGCCCCATGGACGACGCCCGAGGGGCTAACCGTCCAGACCGCCTACGGCCCGGATGCGTTGGACGGGCTGGACTTCATCCATGGCCTGCCGGGCTTCGCCCCCTTTGTGCGCGGGCCCTATCCGACCATGTATGCGGGTGCCCCCTGGACGATCCGCCAGTATGCGGGCTTCTCGACCGCCGAGGAATCCAACGCCTTCTATCGCCGCAACCTGGCCGCCGGTCAGAAGGGCCTGTCGGTCGCCTTCGATCTGGCCACCCACCGGGGCTACGATTCCGATCACCCGCGGGTGAAGGGCGATGTCGGCATGGCGGGCGTCGCCATCGACAGCATTCTGGACATGCGGACCCTGTTCGACGGCATTCCGCTGGACCAGATGTCGGTGTCCATGACCATGAACGGGGCGGTGCTGCCGATCCTGGCCCTCTATGTCGTGGCGGGCGAGGAGCAGGGCGTCGACCACGCCAAGCTGACCGGGACCATTCAGAACGACATTCTGAAGGAGTTCATGGTCCGCAACACCTACATCTATCCGCCTGCGCCCTCGATGCGGATCATCGCTGACATTTTCGAGTGGACGGCGAAGGAAACGCCCAAGTTCAACTCGATCTCCATCTCCGGCTATCATATGCAGGAGGCGGGGGCCTCGGCGGATATCGAACTGGCCTACACCCTGTCGGACGGGATCGAATATCTGCGCGCGGGCAAGGCGGCGGGCATGGAGATCGATCGTTTCGCGCCGCGCCTCAGCTTCTTCTGGGCCATCGGCATGAACTACTTCATGGAGGTGGCCAAGATGCGCGCCGGCCGCCTGCTGTGGGCCGAGGCGGTGCGTCGCGAAGGCGGCGTCGATCCGAAGTCCCTGTCGTTGCGGACCCACTGCCAGACCTCGGGCTGGTCGCTGGCGGCGCAGGACGTGTTCAACAATGTCAGCCGCACCATGGTCGAGTGCATGGCGGCGGCGGGCGGCCAGACGCAGAGCCTGCACACCAATGCCCTGGACGAGGCCCTGGCCCTGCCGACCGACTTCTCGGCCCGAATCGCGCGCAACACGCAGATTCTGGCGCAGGCCGAGACGGGCCTGACCCGTGTCATCGACCCCTGGGGCGGCAGCTTCTACGTCGAGCGCCTGACGCAGGAACTGGCGACGAAGGCTCGTGCCCTGATGGACGAAGTCGAGGCCTACGGCGGCATGGCCAAGGCCATCGAGGCGGGCATTCCCAAGTTGCGGATCGAGGAGTCCGCCGCCAAGACCCAGGCACGGATCGACACCGGCCAGCAGACGGTCGTGGGCGTGAACAAATATCTGAACCCCGTCGTCGACGACATTCCGATGCTGAAGGTCGACAACGCCGAGGTGCGCGCCCGCCAGATCGAGAAGCTGCAACGCCTCAGGGCCGAGCGGGACGAGGCGGCGACGCAAGCCGCTCTAGACGCCCTGACCGAGGGCGCGCGGGGCAGTGAGAACCTGATGGAGCTGGCGGTGCGGGCCGCACGCGCCAAGGCCACCGTGGGCGAAATCTCCGACGCTCTGGAGGCCGCCTTCGGCCGCCACGTGGCCACGGTGAAGACGGTCTCGGGCGTCTACGCCAAGGAGGCCGGGAACGATCCCAAGATCGCCCGCGCCCGCGAAATGGTCGCGACTTTTATCGAGAACGACGGCGGCCCGCCGCGCATCCTGATCGCCAAGCTGGGCCAGGACGGCCATGACCGGGGCCAGAAGGTCGTCGCCACCGGCTATGGCGACATCGGCTTCGACGTGACGGCCGGTTCCCTGTTCCAGACGCCCGCCGAGGCGGCCAGGGACGCGGTCGAAAAGAACGTCCACGCAGTCGGCGCTTCCTCTCTGGCGGCGGGGCACCTGACCCTGGTTCCTGAACTGCGCGCCGAACTGGCCAAGCTGGGCCGCGAGGACATCATGATCGTGGTCGGCGGCGTCATTCCGCCGTCGGACGTGCAGCCCTTGCTCGATATGGGGGCGGCCGCCGTCTATCCGCCGGGTTCGGTGATCGCCGAGACGGCGGCGGATCTGATCGAGAAGCTGAACCAGCGCCTGGGCTACGCCCAGCCCGCGCCGCGAAAGGAGCCGGCATGATCGGCAATCTGAACCATGTCGGCGTCGCCACGCCCTCCATCGCTGACTCCATCCGCCTCTATCGCGACGTGCTGGGCGCGACCAGGATCGGCGAGCCCTTCGACCTGCCGGCCCAGGGGGTGAAGGTCTGTTTCATCGACACCCCGACCGCCCAGATCGAACTGATCGAACCCTATGACGACGCCAGCCCCATCGTCGGCTTTCTGGCCAAGAACCCCAAGGGCGGCCAGCATCACGTCTGTTTCGAGGTGGCGGACATCCACGCCGCCGTCGCCGAAATGCGCGCCAAGGGCGTGACCGTCCTGGGGACCGGCGAACCCCGCATCGGCGCCCACGGCACGCCTGTCGTCTTCCTGCATCCGAAGGAGATGGGCGGCGTGCTGATCGAGCTGATGGAGACACCGAAAGGGGAGCACTGAAGGCGAGCGCGGAGCCTTTCGTCAGCTTCGCCGTTGAAGCGCAGAACGGGAGATTTTCACCATGCCGCGCCGTCTGACCGCCTTCGTCGCCATCGCCGCCCTGAGCGCGACGGCCGCCTGCCAGCAGAACGCACCCGAACAGCCCGCGGCGCCGGCCGAGCCTGCGTCGGCGACCGTCGCCGATGTGGCCGCCGTCGCCTACGCCTGTCAGAGCGGCCAACTGATCCAGGCCCGCTATCCGGACAAGACCACCGCCCGTCTGACCTACAAGGGCCAGGACTTCGTGCTGCGCAGCGCGCCGGCCGCCACGGGCGCGCGCTATATCGGCCAGGGCGTCGAATGGGCCACCAGCGCCGCCGAGACTGAGGAGACCGGCACGCTCAGCCTGCTGTCGCCCGATCAATCGACGGCCCTGTCGGTGGTGGAGCAATGCGTCCGTCCCCTGGCCTCGGTCGGCACGGCCCCGGTCCTGGCCGGCGGCGCCCCGACGCCTGCCCCGGTCGCCGACAAGATCCCGGCCTGCCTGGCCCCGCAGTTGAAACTGGCCTCGGGCGAGGGCGACGCCGGCGCCGGCAACCGCGTCCTGAACTTCAGCCTTCAGAACCTGGGCCGCGAGGCCTGTCGCCTGGATGGCTATCCGATGGTCGCCTTAGCCGATGCTCGCGGCCGCACGATCGGCTCGATCCGCGCCGACCAGAGCCCCGGCAGCTATTTCCGTCAGGGCGAGGCGCCGCGTCCCGTCACCCTGCCGGCCCAGGCCAAGGCCTATTTCGAGGTCGCCTGGAACGTCATCCCCAACGAGGCCATGGGCCAGATGACCTGTCCGCTTGCCGCGACGCTGAAGGCCACGGTTCCCGGCGATACGGCGGCCCTCAGCACCCCGTTCGACGCTCAGCCCTGCGGCGGCAAGATTCGCGTCAGTCCGATCCGCAGCGCGTCAGCCGTGCCGCCGACCTCCTGATTTCGGATGGAATCGTGCGGGAAATGGTCTAAGTCGGCCATCATGACCCGGTCCTTCTACGACCGCGTTTCCGGCGAACTGTCCGATATCGACGCGCAAGGGTTGACCAAGCCCGAACGCGTCATCGCTTCGCGCCAGGGGCCGGTGATCCGGGTCGGCGGCCGCGAAGTGCTGAACTTCTGCGCCAACAACTATCTGGGCCTGGCGGGCGATGAACGCGTCGCGCAGGCCGGGATGGCGGCGCAGGAGAAATGGGGCGCGGGCACCGCCTCGGTCCGTTTCATCTGCGGCACTTTGGAAATCCACAAGGAACTGGAAGCCGCCATCGCCGGCTATCTGGGTTTCGAGGACGCCATTCTGTTCGCCGCCGCCTTCGACGCCAACGGCGGGATTTTCGAGCCTCTGTTCGGCGAAAACGACGCCATCGTCTCCGATAGCCTGAACCACGCCTCGATCATCGACGGGGTGCGGTTGTGCAAGGCCAAGCGCTATCGGTTCGCCAACTCCGACATGGACGAGTTGGAGAGCCGGCTGAAGGAAGCCCGCGCGGCCGGCGCGCGCGACATCATCATCGCCACCGACGGCGCCTTCTCGATGGACGGTTATATCGCCCGGCTGAAGGACATCCGCGCCCTGGCGGACAAGTACGACGCCCTGATCATGGTCGACGACTGCCACGCCACTGGCTTCCTGGGGCCCAAGGGGCGGGGCTCTTTCGCCTATCACGACGTTAAGGTGGACTTCGTCACCGGCACCTTCGGCAAGGCCCTGGGCGGCGCCATGGGCGGCTTCATCTGCGCCCGTAGGCCGGTGGTCGAACTGCTGAAACAGCGGGCGCGGCCCTATCTGTTCTCCAACGCCCTGGCGCCCGCCGTCTGCGGCTCCAGCCTGGAGGCGATTCGCATCGCTCAGGGCGAGGAGGGCGACGCTTTGCGCACGCGCCTGTCCGCCAACGCCCATCGCTATCGCGGCGCCATGACGGACGCGGGCTTCACCCTGCTGGACGGCGAACACCCGATCATTCCGGTCATGCTGGGCGACGCCAAACTGGCCCAGGACTTCGCCGCCCGTGCGCTGGAGTTGGGCGTCTATGTGATCGGCTTCTCCTTTCCCGTGGTGCCGCGCGGCCAGGCCCGCATCCGCACCCAGATGTCGGCGGCCCATACCTTCGATCAGATCGACCGGACGGTCGAGGCGTTCAAACAGGCGGGCCGCGAACTGGGCGTCATCTGACGCCCTCGAAACGTCGTCATCCTCGCCCTTGTGGCGAGGATCCATAAACTCCGTCGTGAACGTGGGGTCGCGACGGGCGCCGGAAGTCCGGATCCCAGGTGCAAGGCCTGGGGCGACGACTTCTGTTAGGGAGTTGAGAGTATGACCGACATGATGAAAGCCCTGGCCAAGACCGGCCCCGTCGAAGGTCTTGAGCTGATCGACGCGCCGATCCCGCAGCCGGGACCGGAGGACGTGCTGATCAAGGTGCACCGCACCGCCGTCTGCGGCACCGACATCCATATCTGGAACTGGGACGAATGGTCCCGGAAGAACGTCCCGACGCCCATGATCACCGGCCACGAATTCGCCGGCGAGATCGTGGCCATAGGCAAGGATGTGGACCGTCGCCTGAAGGTGGGCCAGCGGGTCTCGGCCGAGGGTCACGTCATCGACCTGAACTCCGAAGCCGCCCGCGCCGGTCACTTCCACCTGGACCCGGCGACCATGGGCATCGGCGTGAACCGCCAGGGCGCCTTCGCCGAATATGTCGTGGCCCCGGCCTTCAATGTGATCGAACTGCCCGATGACGTGCCCTATGAGATCGGCGCGATCCTGGACCCGTTCGGCAACGCCGTTCACACAGCCCAGCAGTTCGACCTGCTGGGCGAGGACGTGCTGGTCACAGGGGCGGGCCCCATCGGCATGATGGCCGCCGCCGTCGCGCGCCACGCCGGCGCCCGCACCGTGGTCCTGACCGACATCAACGACTTCCGGCTGGATTTGGCGCAGAAGGTCGCGCCGGGCGTCCGAACGGTGAACACCACCAAGGAAGACATCCAGGACGTGATGAAGGAGCTTGGCCTGAAGGTCGGCTTCGACGTGGCGCTGGAGATGTCAGGCTCGCCCGTCGCCTTCAAACAGTGCGTCGACACCCTGATCATGGGCGGCGGCATGGCCATGTTGGGCATTCCGGCCAAGCCGATGGAGACCGACTGGGGCGCCATCATCCTGAAGGCGCTGACCATCAAGGGCGTCTATGGCCGCGAGATGTTCACGACCTGGCGCAAGATGCTGGGCCTCTTGAAGGCCGGTCTGGACCTCAGCCCTCTGATCACCCACCGGCTGGCCTATACCGATTACCGCCAGGGTTTCGAGGCGATGAAGTCGGGCCAGTCGGGCAAGGTGGTGCTGGACTGGGATCAGGCGGCCTGATCGGAAGAACCGTTCAGGCGCGCAACTGCCGGATCAGCGCCTTTTCGAACCCCTTGGTGTCCGATCCCGGCAGGACGTCGCCGATCTGACCGGCCTCGAACAGGGTGAACACCTTGGGGTGGACGTAGGACGCCCGGCAGACGGTCGGGGTGTTGCCCAGCAGCCCCGACACCGCCTTGACGCAGACGGTGATCTTGCGCCTGGCGTCGGTGGGCGAGGTCGGCGGCTCCATGTCGCGCAGCGCCCGCGCCGCCGAGACCGTGCCCGCCCAGGTGCGAAAATCCTTGGCCGAGAACTGCTCGCCCATCGCTTCGCGGATGTAGGCGTTCACATCGTCGGAATCGACGGGGCACAGTGTGCCGTCGGTCGCGCGGTATTTGAACAGTTGCTGGCCCGGCAGGTGCTCCAGCGCGCGCACCACCGCCGCCAGCCGCCGGTCCTTGACGCTGACCACATGGTCCTTGCCGCTCTTGCCCCGAAACTCGAACGTCAGGGCCGCGCCGTCGACGTCCAGGTGCCGCTTGTGCAGGGTGGTCAGGCCATAGCTGCGGTTCTGTTTGGCGTAGACCGCATTGCCGACCCGGATCAGGGTGATCTCCAGCAGGCGCACGGCGGTAGCCAGAACCTTGTCGCGGCACACGCCGCGCAGGCCCAGGTCATGCTCCACCTTCTCTCTCAACCGGGGAAGGGCGCGAGAGAAGGCCGGCAGGCGCTCGAACTTGTTTTCGGACCGCGCGGCGCTCCAGTCGGCGTGATAGCGGTATTGTTTGCGCCCCTTGGCGTCGCGGCCGGTCGCCTGGATATGACCGTTCGCCTTCGGGCAGATCCACACCTCGGTCCAGGCGGGCGGAATGGCCAGGGCGCGAATGCGGGCCACGACCCTGGCGTCCTTGATCGTCCGTCCCTGCGCGTCGCGATAGGACCAGCCCGTCCCCACGCGCCGTCGCGTCAGGCCAGGATGTTCGTCGCTGCAATAGCTCAGCCCTTGCGGAACCGTGGCGACGTCGGTCGCCATTACTCGGCGTCCCTGAGTGCGTCGCGCAGGCCTTCGATCCAGTCGCGTCCCGGATCGCCGCCCCACAGCAGCCAGGCGATATAGCCGGCCGATGGCTTGTCCTTCATGCCCCAGTAAAGGCTGCGCTTGTCGACTTCGTGCCGGGCGAAATAGCTGTACATCGACTTGATGTCCCGGTCGCTGACGGGCTCGCGGTTCTTCAGCTGCAGGCCGCGCGCATGGCCGACCTCCGTGCCGCCGCGACGATGTTTTTCCCGCAGCATCAGGCCCAGCGCGGCGCAGTCCGCGACGGCCTTGGGCGGGATGCGCTGTTTGTCGGAGAGGGGGGAGCGAGCGTTCATGCGTGGCGGCAACGTCGCGCCGTCCCCGCCGGTTCCGCTTGACCCGGACGACGACGCAGGGGACGAGGGCGGATGAACTATCGCCACAGCTTTCACGCCGGGAATTTCGCCGATCTGGTCAAGCACGCCCTGGTGCTGTGGCTGGTCCAGGCGCGCCAGGCGATGGGGCCGGTCGTGGTGCTGGACACCCATGCGGGCGCAGGCCTTTACGACCTGTCCGGTGACGCCGCCCGCTCGAAGGAGGCAGAGGCTGGAGTGGCGCGTCTGATGACGGCCCAGGGTCGCCCGCCCCTGATGGACGCCCTGGCGAACGAGGTTCGGGCGCTCAATCCCGATGGCGCGACGCGCTTCTATCCCGGTTCGCCGCGTCTGATCGCCGACGCCCTGTCAGCCGGCGGCCGCTATGTCGGTTTCGAACTGAACCCGCCCGTCCGCGCCCTGTTGGCCGAGGCCCTGGCCGGCCGTGCGAACGCCGAGGCGCGCGAGGGGGACGGCTATGACGGCGCGGTCACGGAGGCGGCCCGAAGCCGTGCGCCCCTGATCCTGATCGACCCGCCGTTCGAACGGCCGGACGACTATGCCCGCGCGGCCGAGACCGCCGTCGCCGTCGTGCGCCGCGATCTGTCCGCGACCGTGGCGATCTGGACGCCGCTGAAGGACCTGGAGACCTTCGACGCCTTCATTCGCCGGCTCCAGGGCAAGGTCGGCCCGACCCTGGTGGCCGAGGCGCGCCTGCGCCCGCTGACCAATCCGATGAAGATGAACGGTTGCGCCCTGGTGGTGATCAACCCGCCCGCAGGCGCCGAGGCCGCCGCGCGCGAAATCTGCGGCTGGGTCGCGGACGCCCTGGGCGATCCCGGCGCCCGGGCCGAGGTCTGGACCTTCTGACGGCGTTCTCTAGGCTGACCCCATGACCCGCATCGCCATTCTGGAAACCGGCCATCCGCCCGAGCATCTGAAGGATGACTTCGACGACTATCCCGCACGCTTTCGGGCGCTGTTGGGAGAGGGCGTGCCGACGACGCGGTTCGACGTGCAGTCGGGCCATCTGCCGGAGGACCCGGCGGCGTTCCAGGGGGCCATCGTCACCGGCTCGGCGGCGGGGGTCTATGACGACCTGCCCTGGATTCCGCCGCTGATCGACTGGCTGAGGGCGGCGCGAGGCCGGACCCGGCTGGTCGGCATCTGCTTTGGCCATCAGGTCCTGGCCCACGCCTTCGGCGGCATGGTCGAAAAATCGAACAAGGGCTGGGGCGTCGGCCTGCACCGCTACGACGTGCGTACGGAAGAGCCGTGGATGCATCCGCGCGCGCGCACAATCGCCATACCCGTGTCGCACCAGGATCAGGTGGTCGCCGTGTCCGCCGACGCGCGGGTCATAGCCTCCAGCGGCTTTACCCCATACGCCGGCCTGGCCTGGGGGCAGGACGCCATCTCCTTCCAGTGCCATCCGGAGTTTCAGCCCGACTACGCCGCCGCCCTGATCGAGGGCCGGCGCGGTCATCGCATCCCCGAAGCCTTGGCCGACGAAGCTGTCGCCAGTCTGAAACGCCCCAACGACCGGGCCGTGCTGACCGCCTGGATCAGGGCCTTCCTGCTCCTGACCCCGCCCCCGGTCGAGCAGCAGGGCAGCGGCATCTAGAGCCCAAGCATCCGGATCAGCAGCACCGCCAGCGCCAGCAGGGCGCCCAGCGACAGGACGGCCGCCGCTACAACGCGCCCGCCCGCCCGCGCGACGGCCCGGATGTCGGTCTGCAATCCCAGGCCCGCCATGGCCAGCACGGTCAGAAGGCCGGAAGCCGCCGCCGTCGGCGCCAGCCACGTCTCGGGGATGACGCCCAGGGACCGCAGGCCGATCATCAGCAGAAAGCCGACGATGAACCAGGGCAGCAGCCGATGCAGGCCCGGCCCCTTGGCGCGGGCGCCGTCCTGCGCCGCCGGGTCCGTCTTGCGCCCCGCGATCAGCGACAGGACCAGGATTACGGGGCCCAGCATCAGCACCCGCACCAGCTTGACCACCGTGCCCGTCTGGACGGCGACGGGGCCAAAGGGGGCGGCGGCGGCCAGAACCTGCGGCACCGCATAGACGCCGAGACCCGCCAGGGCGCCGTATTGCGGCGCGCTCATGTGCAGCAGGCCCCCCAGCAGCGGCAGGGCCAGAACCACGATCACCCCCAGAACGGCGGTGAAGGCGATGGAGGCCGCCACTTCTTCGCCGTCCGCCTCGATCACCGGAGCCACGGCGGCGATGGCCGAGTTGCCGCATATGGCGTTGCCGCAGGCGACCAGCAGCGCCATGCGCGGGTTCAGGCCCAGCATTCGTCCCACGCCGAAACCGACGACGATCCCGACGACGACCAGAACCAGGATGGCGAAGACGAAGGAGACGCCCAGCGCCGCCAGGGTCGCCGCACTGACCGATGCGCCCAGCAGCACCACCGCCACCTCCAGCAAAATCTTGGCGCTGAAGTCGACGCCGGGCTTGAAGCGCGCGCCCGGCGTCCAGACGGTCCGTACCGCCGCCCCCAGCAGAATGGCCAGGACCAAGGGCTCCAGCCAGGCGTGGCCGACCAGGCCATGCTCCACCCGCGCCAGGCCGATGGCCGCTCCCATGACCACGATGGACAGGCCGACGCCGGGGGCGATACGGCGTAGAAACGCCATCGGCGCCGTCGGATGAAACGCGGGAACGGGCGAGGGCAGGGCGGCGGGCTTCATCCCTCAGCCTGATGCGCCGCGCATCGACAGCGGTCCAACGGATAGTTATGGTCGTTTCAATCCGATTTGGAGATTGGTTGTGACCTTAGAACGTCTGCGCATCTTCGTCGCCGTGGCCGAGCGCGACCATGTGACGGCGGCGGCGCGGGCGTTGAACCTGACCCAGTCGGCCGTCTCCAACGCCCTGGCGGCGCTGGAGGCCGAGCATCAGGTGCGTCTGTTCGACCGCGTCGGTCGAGGCGTGGCCCTGAACGCCACCGGCCGCGCCTTCCTGCCCGAGGCCAAGGCTGTGCTGGCCCGTGCGGCGGCGGCCGAGGCGGCGCTGGCGGACCTGAGCGCACTGCGGCGCGGACGTCTGGCCGTCTTCGCCAGCCAGACCATCGCCAGCTATTGGCTGCCGCGCCGGCTCGTGGCCTTCCACGTCGCCCATCCCGGCATCGAAATGGACGTCCAGATCGGCAATACGCGCGAAGTCGCCCAGGCGGTGCTGAACGGCGACGCCGAAATCGGCCTGGTCGAGGGCGTCGTGGATGCGCCGGCCCTGACGCAGGTTCAGGTCGGCTCGGACCGGCTGGCGGTGGTGGTGACGCCCGACCATCCCTGGGCCTCTGCGAAGCGACTGTCGGCGCGAGACCTGATCGAATCATCCTGGGTGCTGCGCGAACCGGGCTCGGGCACCCGGTCCAGTCTGGAGGCGGCGCTGCGCGAGGCGGGTGTGAATCCGGCCGATCTGCTGGTCGCCATGACCCTGCCGGCCAATGAGGCGGTCTTGGCCGCCGCAGAGGCGGGCGCGGGCGCCACAGCTCTGTCCGAAAGCGTGGCCCAGGCCTCGGTCGCAGCCGGACGCCTGGTCCGGGCGCCGTTTTCCCTGCCCGAACGCCCCTTTCGGCTGCTGCGCCATTCGGACCGCTATCGTAGCCGGGCCGGCGACGCCTTCGTTCAGGCGCTGGCCTGACCGCCGATCACGGCCATTTCACAGCCGGGGGCATGGAGCTGAGGATCGATTCGACGTTCCCGCCGGTCTTCAGGCCGAACATCGTGCCGCGGTCGTACAGCAGGTTGAACTCCACATAGCGTCCGCGCCGGATCAACTGCTCCTCGCGCTCCTGCGGCGTCCAGGCCTCGGTCATCCGTCCGGCGACGATGCGCGGATAGACGTCCAGGAAGGCCAGACCGACATCGCGGGTGAAGGCGAAGTCCCGGTCATAGTCGCCGCTGTCGTGGTGGTCGTAGAATATGCCGCCGGTGCCGCGCGGCTCCTGTCGGTGGGGCAGGTAGAAATAGTCGTCGCACCACGCCTTGTAGCGGGTGTGCCAGTCCGGATCGTGGGCGTCGCAGGCGGCCTTCATGGCGGCGTGGAAGGCCAGGGTGTCGGGGTGATCCTGACGACGATCCGCCATCAGCACCGGCGTCAGGTCGCCGCCGCCGCCGAACCAGCTCTTGGTCGTAGAGATGAAGCGGGTGTTCATGTGCACCGCCGGCACGCGCGGGCTGACCGGATGGCAGATCAGGCTGATCCCGGTGGCGAAGAAGCGCGGATCGTCCTGCGCCCCCGGCACCGACTTGGCATAGTCGGCGGGAAAGGCGCCGTGCACGGTCGAGACGTGGACCCCGACCTTCTCGAACAGCCGCCCGTGCATCATCCCCATGACCCCGCCGCCGCCCTCGGGCCGCTCCCACGGCGTCCGCACGAACCGCCCCGGTTCGCCCGGAAACAGATCGGCGGGGGCGGCCTCCTCCAGCGCCTCGAACGCCGCATGGATACGGTCGCGCAACGCCTCGAACCAGGCGCGGGTCTCGACCTTCTTCAGGTCCAGGGAGTCGGGGGGCATGGCGTCGCTCATCGCCATGGTCCTAGACGGGTCGGGGCGTCCCGCCAACCTGACCCGTCTGGCGCAATCCCTCCCACAGGGCGACGCCAGCCGTGACGGACAGGTTGAGCGAGCGCGCCTGGGGTCTCAACGGTACGACGACGCGGGCGTCGGCGGCGGCGTGGACGTAGTCGGGCGCGCCCGCGCTCTCCTTGCCGAACAGCAGGACGTCGTCGGGTCGGAAGGCGAAGTCGGTCAAGGGCGTCGCCCCTCTGGTGGTGAACAGCACCAGCCGTCCCCGCGGTCGATCCCGCAAAAAAGCGTCCCAGTCGGCGTGCCGCGTCATGTGCGACAAGGGGCCGTAGTCCAGCGCCGCCCGCTTCATGGCGCGGTCGTCGAATCGAAAGCCCGTCGGCTCGATCACATGCAGATCGACGCCGAAACAGGCCGACAATCGGATGCAGGCTCCGACGTTCTGAGGAATGTCCGGTTGAAAAAGGGCGAGACGCATTCTAAGCCCTGACATACGCGCGGCCAGGGGGTTTGTCGCGGCCTGTTTTGCGAGCGTTTCGCAAGAAACGTCAGCAGCTTGCGCCGAGGGGGCGTCGGCGTCGGGCCGCTGGAGATCTCCGGCCTCGTTCTTTGGTTTAGCCGTCACGAACAAGAGGCTTTCGGGTCCATTCGACGGCGTGCGGGAGGTGAAACGTGGCCGAATCGGTCGTGCATGCTGAAAGCCCCGAGGGCGGCGATCCCAATCGCCGTGACTTCATCCATATCGCGGCCGGCGCCGCGGCCGTCGGCGCGGGGGTCATGGTCGCCTGGCCGCTGATCAACCAGATGAATCCGGCGGCGGACACCCTGGCCCTGGCGTCGATCGAATTCGACCTGACCAAGGTTCAGGAAGGCCAGCAGGTCGTCATCAAATGGCAGGGCAAGCCGGTGTTCGTGCGTTATCGCACCCCGGCCGAGCTGCAGCGGGTCATCGCCGACGACCATGCGCCCGACCTGAAACAGCCCCAGACCGACGCCGAGCGCACCAAGCCGGGGCATGAGAAATATCTGGTCGTCATCGGGTCATGCACCCACCTGGGCTGCGTGCCGACCTTCGGCGCGGGCGATTACGGCGGCTGGTTCTGCCCCTGCCACGGCTCGCACTACGACGCCTCCGGCCGCATCCGTAAGGGGCCCGCGCCCCTGAACCTGGTGGTGCCGGACTACGACTATCTGTCCGACACCCGCGTCAAGATCGGCTGAGGACAAGGGGGGATCATGAGCGACCACGAGAGCACCTACGTCCCGAAGACGGGCGTCGAGAAATGGCTGGACAGCCGTCTGCCCATCATTCGCTTCGGCGCGGACTATATGTCCCTGCCGACGCCCAGGAACCTGAACTACTGGTGGACCTTCGGCGGCATCCTGGCCCTGTGCCTGGTGACGCAGATCGTCACCGGCATCGTCCTGGCCATGCACTATACGCCGAACGTCGACCTGGCCTTCGCCTCGGTCGAGCGCATCATGCGCGACGTGAACGGCGGCTGGCTGATCCGTTACGTCCACGCCAACGGCGCGTCGATGTTCTTCATCGCCGTCTATCTGCACATGCTGCGGGGTCTCTACTACGGCTCCTACAAGGCGCCGCGCGAGATGATCTGGATCATCGGCTGCGTGATCTTCTTCCTGATGATCGCCACCGCCTTCCTGGGCTACGTCCTGCCTTGGGGGCAGATGTCCTTCTGGGGCGCCGAGGTCATCACCAACCTGATCGGGGCCATTCCCGGCGTGGGCGAGCCGATCCTGATCTGGCTGCGCGGCGGCCCGGCGATCGACAACGCCACGCTGAACCGCTTCTTCTCGCTGCACTATCTGCTGCCGTTCGCCATTCTGGGCTGCGTGGTGCTGCACCTGTGGGCGCTGCACGCGGCGGGTCAGAACAACCCCGTCGGCATCCTGATCCCCAAGGATCGTCAGGCCAAGGACACGCTGCCCTTCCACCCGTATTTCACGGTCAAGGACGGGTTCGCCATCATCCTGTTCCTGATCCTGTTCGCGATCTTCGTCTTCTATCAGCCGAACGCCCTGGGCCACGCGGACAACTATATCCCCGCCAACCCGCTGCAGACGCCGGCGCACATCGTGCCCGAATGGTACATGCTGCCCTTCTACGCCATCCTGCGCGCCATCCCGGACAAGTTCGGCGGCGTGGTGGCGATGTTCAGCGCCATCGGCGTGCTGTTCGTCCTGCCCTGGCTGGATACGTCCAAGGTGCGCTCCATGCGTTATCGCCCGACCATGCGGACCTTCTTCATCATCTTCCTGGTGGTGGGCGTGGGTCTGGGCTGGTGCGGCGGGCAGCTGCCGGACGCGCCGGTCATTCCGGGCATGCCCAGCCCTGTCCTCTTCGACGGTGCGCTGAACTCCTACCTGTGGCTCACGCGTCTGTTCACGGCCTACTACTTCCTGTTCTTTTTCGTGATCATGCCGCTGGTGGGGCTGAAGGAAACGCCGCTGCCGATTCCGGCGACGATCTCCGAGCCGGTGCTGACCGGCGCGGACGCCGTCGAGCAGAAGGGCTGAGCGTCATGACGATTGGAATGAAGACCGTGTCGATCAAGACCATCCTGGCCTCGGCCGCCGTCATCCTGGGGCTGGCCGCTGCGGCGCCGGCCCTGGCGTCGGGCGGCGCGTCCCATCCGCGCTCGGGCGGGTTCAGCTTCGACGGACCGTTCGGAACCTATGACCAGGGCCAGCTTCAGCGTGGCTACAAGGTCTATCACGAGGTCTGCTCGGCCTGTCACAGCATGAACCTCATGCACTATCGGAACCTGGGCGACGCTCATGGGCCGTTCTGGAATCCCAAATACCCGAACCCGAACGACAACCCGGTCGTGAAGGCTCTGGCCAAGGAGGTTCAGGTTCCCGACATCGACAGCGAGACGGGCGAGCCGATCCAGCGCGACGCCACCCCGGCCGACAAGTTCCGCAGCCCCTATCCGAACGCCACGGCGGCGGCGGCGGGCAACGGCGGGGCGGCCCCGCCCGACCTGTCGGTGATGGCCAAGGCCCGTCACGACGGCGCCAACTACATCTATTCGCTGCTGTCGGGCTACAAGGCCGCGCCGGCGGGCCTGACCATCCGCGACGGTCAGCACTACAACCCCTATATGGCGGGCGACCTGACGCCCTTCTGGAACGGCGATCACAAACACGTCCCGCCCGGCGGTTTCATCGCCATGCCGCCGCCGCTGAAGGACGGGCTCGTCACCTATGACGATGGCTCGCCCCAGACGGTGGACCAGTACGCCAAGGACGTGGCCGCCTTCATCGCCTGGACCTCCGAGCCCAAGATGGTGGAGCGCAAACAGGCCGGCTTCGGCGTTTTGATCTATCTGCTGATCTTCGCGGGGATCACCTACGCCAGCTACCGCCGCATCTGGAAGGGCGTGGCCCACTAAGCCGCTCATCCCGATCGGAGACCTTCAGGCCCGTCGGCGTCCGCGCCGACGGGCCTTTTGCTTGCGACCAATCGCCTCCGTCACGGAATCGACATGGGCGGGATCGGCCCCTAGGGTTCGTCGGTCTTCTTCTTGGCTGTGGGGCCTTAAGTTCATGCGTCTTGTCTCTTCCTTCGCCGCCGTTCTGCTGGCCGGCGTCGCCCTGTCCGCCTGCGCCACGACCGCCGCGCAGAACACCGCGCCCGCCTTCGACGCGGCCCGGATCTCAGAGGACATCCGCGTCCTGTCCGACGACAGTTTCGAAGGTCGCGGCATCGCCACCCCGGCCGAGGCCAAGGTGATCGAATATCTCAGCCGCCAATACGCCGCCGCCGGCTTCGAGCCTGGCGGACCGAACGGCCAGTGGACCCAGGACGTGATCCTGAACCGCTTCACCCAGTCGAATGTTCACGCGGCGCTGAAGCTGGGCGACTGGAGCCTGCCTCTGACGCAGGGGCGGGAGGTCGCAATCTCCACCCGTCGGCCGGCCGAACACGTCAGCCTGAAGGACGCGCCCCTGGTCTTCGTCGGCTATGGCATCAATGCGCCCGAGCGTCAGTGGAACGACTTCAAGGGCCAAGACCTGCACGGCAAGGTGTTGGTCGTGCTGGTCAACGACGCCGACTTCGAGGAGCCGGCGCTGAACACCTTCGGCGGCAAGGCCATGGCCTATTACGGTCGCTGGACCTACAAATACGAGGAGGCGGCGCGTCAGGGGGCGGCGGGCGTGCTGATCGTCCATGAGACGGCGCCGGCGTCGTATGGCTGGCAGACGGTGGCCAACTCCTGGGGCGTGCCCCAGTTCGATATCCTGCGCCAGAACGCGGCGGCCGAGCGCGTGCCGATGGAGGGCTGGATTCAGCGCGATGTGGCTGTGGACCTGTTCCGCCGCGCGGGCCTGGATTTCGACGCCCTGAAGGTCCAGGCGCGCAGCCGTGACTTCCAGCCCGTGGCCCTGCCGGGCGCATCCTTCTCGACCGAGTTCGACGTGGCGACCAACCAGGTCACGACACACAACGTGATCGCCCGCCTGCCGGGCACGACCTATCCGGACGAGACGGTCCTCTACACCGCCCACTGGGATCACATCGGCATGGGCGAGCCGGACGCGACCGGCGACCGCATCTTCAACGGCGCGGTGGACAACGCCTCGGGCACGGCAGGATTGCTGGAACTGGCGCGGATGTTCGGCCGCGCGCCGCGCACCGAACGCTCCATCGTGATGATCAGCTTCACCGGCGAGGAAAGCGGTCTGTTGGGCTCGGAATACTACGCGGTGAACCCGGTCTATCCGTTGGCCAAGACGGTCGGCGGCTTCAACATGGACTCGATGAACGTCTATGGTCGCGTCACCGGCCTGGGCGTCACCGGCTACGGCCAGTCGGACTTCGACGAACGGCTGGCCGCCGCCGTCCAGCCGCAGGGACGGACCCTGGTTCCCGACCACGAGAATGCGGCCGGCACCTACTATCGTTCGGATCACTTCCCCCTGGCCAAGCGCGGCGTGCCGATGGCCTATGCCGGCAGCCGCGGCGATTTCCGCGACGAACCGGTCGCCGCGCGTGAGGCGGCCCGCAGCGAATACGGGGCCAAGCGCTATCACCAGGCGGCGGACGAATGGTCGCCCGACTGGGACTATCGCGGCATGATTGAGGATCTGACGGTCTTCTACGACGTCGGCCGCGACCTGGCGAACGGCCGCGACTGGCCCCAATGGAAGCCGGGGTCCGAGTTCGGGCCGGTGCGCGAAACCACGGCCGCCGAACGCCGCTGACCTTTCCGATCCAATAGCCAGAGGGGGTGGGCGACGGTCCGTCCCGTCATCGTTTCCGCCTTTACTAGAGCCTGCGCATGATCCGCCGTTCCTTCCTCGCCGCCTCGGCTCTGCCGATCCTAGCGGCCCTGGCCCTGTCGGCCTGCGCCACAGCACCCTTGCCGGCGGGCGCGCCGACCGACGCCTTCGCCGTCGCCTCGGCCGCCCATCCGCAGTTCAGCGCCCAGCGCCTGTCCGACCACATCAAATATCTGGCCTCCGACGAACTGGAGGGCCGCTTTCCCGGCCAGATCGGCGAACGGCTGACCCTGCCCTATCTGCAGGCTCAGTACGAGGCGATGGGGCTTGAACCCGGCGGGCGCGACGGATCGTGGCTCCAGCCGGTCGATCTGGTCCGTTTCACGCCTGCGCATGCGCCCGCGGCGACCTGGACGGGTTCCGACGGCGCGACCGTGTCTTTGACCAGCGGGACCGACATCACCCTGCGCGCCGGTCCGGCCGATCCGCAGGTGAAGCTGAACGGCCTGCCGGTCGTTTTCGCCGGCTATGGCGTCGTTGCGCCCGAGCGAGGCTGGGACGATTACGGCGCGGCCGACCTGACGGGCAAGGTCGTCGTGGTGCTGCGGGGCCAGCCGGCCTCCATGGGCGCCGATCCGAACTTCTACGGCTCGGCCACCCACAAGATGCAGGAGGCGTTGAAGCGCGGGGCGGTCGGGGTCATCACCCTGCAGGAGGAGCCCGGGCGCTGGCGGCGCGCGGTCGGTGGGGCGACGCGACCCCAGATGACCGTCAAGGGCTGGAAGGAGACCCGCTTCACCGGCGCGATCGACGCCGCTACGGCCGAACGCCTGGGCGGGTCCGCCTTCGCTTCCGTCCTGACCCGCGCCAAGGCCGGCGGCCTGGGCGGCCCGGTGTCTCTGGATGGGACGCTTTCGGTCGACATCGACGAAACGACCGAGGTCATCCACTCCAACAACCTGCTGGCCAAGATTCCCGGAACGAAGCGGCCGGACGAATATGTGATCTACTCCGCCCACTGGGACCATGTGGGCAAGGCGCGCCAGCCCGACGCCACGGGGGACGACATCTATAACGGCGCCTGGGACAACGCCTCGGGCACCGCCGGCCTGATCGAGATGGCCCGCGCCTTCAAGGCGGGCCCGGCGCCGGAACGCACCGTCGTCTTCCTGCATGTCACGGCCGAGGAGCAGGGGCTGCTGGGCTCGGAAGCCTATGCCGCCGACCCGGTCTATCCGCTGGAAAGGACGGCGGCGGACATCAATATCGACATGCTGCCGTTCACGCCCGCCACGCGGGACGTGGCGATCTTCGGCGTCGGCAAGTCGGAGCTGGAGGACATCCTGGGCCGGTTCGCCGCCGTTCAGGGCCGCGTCGTGACCGGCGACGGCTATCCCGAGGAAGGCTTCTACTACCGTTCCGACCACTTCAACTTCGCCGCCGGCGGCGTGCCGGCGCTGATGCCCTGGACCGGCCGCGATTTCGTCGAGGGCGGGATCGAGGCGGGCAAGCTCTATTACGAGGGCGAAATGGCGAAATACTACCATCAGCTGAAGGACGAGTGGCGGCCCGACTACGACTTCACCGCCGCGCTTCAGAACCTGGACCTGCTATACCGGCTGGGTCTGACGGTGGCCGACAGCACGACCTGGCCCGCCTGGAAGCCGACGGCCGAGTTCAACGCCATCCGCGACCGCTCTTCCGATCAGCGCCGTTAGGCGTCGACGAACGGATAGGGGCTGACCGACTTGGCCCAGTCGTCCACGGCCAGCGGCCGGTCGATTGGGGCCGCCGCACGCTCGGCGCAGGGGTGACGGTGGCACAGGCGGCAGGCGGCGCCGATGGGCGTCGCTTCGGGCCGGTCCAGATCAAGCCCGCGCGCATAGGCCAGGCGGTGGGCGTGACGCAGTTCGCACCCCAGACCGATGGCCAGGTCGTGGCCCTCGCTAAAGCCGTCCTGTCCCTGCCGCTCGACCGTGCGGGCGAAGGTGAACCAGCGCGAACCGTCGGGCGTCTCGATGATCTGGGTCACGATCCGGCCGGGCGTGCGGAAGGCCGAATGCAGCCGCCAGCGCGGACAGGCCCCGCCGAAGCGCGAGAAGGGGAAGGCGCCCGGCGCGTAGCGTTTGGAGATATTGCCCGCCTGGTCCACCCGCATCAGGAAGAAGGGCACGCCGCGCGCGCTGGGTCGCGACAGGGTGGTCAGCCGGTGCGCCGCCTGTTCGTAGCTGACGCCGAACCGCGCCTGCAGCCGCGCCAGATCATAGGCCGAAGCCTCAGCCGCCTGCTGAAAGGCGCCGTAGGGCATCAGGATCGCCCCGGCCAGGGTGTTGGTCAGGGCCACCTTCAACAAGGACCGCGTCGGCCCGTCCGGCGCGCCCGCCGTCTCGACCAGGCCGTTCAGGTCGACGCCGTGCTCGACCAGGGCCAGTTGATAGGCCAGGGCGAAGGCGCGCGACGGCGGCGTCAAGGTCTCTGACAGCAACAGGCGACGGCGGTGCGGGTCGAAACGCCGCGTCCATTCCACCATCACTTCGGCCGGCAGGGTGCGGACCGCCAAGTCGTGCTTGGCCGCCAGCCGTCGTCGCGCGGCGGGCTCGAAGCCGTCTCCGTGGGCGGGGGCGTCGGCCGCCAGGGCGTCGGCCAGGGCTTCTCCCATCGTGTCCAACTCGGGGAAGTGATTGCCGCGCGATTGGACGTATTCGCGCACCCATTCGGCCGGGCTGTCGTCGCTCAGTGCCTCGCCGGCGCCGACAGCCGCCCGTGCGCGCGTGCGCTGGTCGTCGAAGGCGCGATACAGCCGCAGCAGGGCGTCGGCGACGCCCGGCGCCTCGTCCAACAGATGCAGCAGTTCGTGACGCGGCGCGGTCAGGCCCTTGAAGACCGGGTCGCTGAACACCTCGCTCAGCTTGGCGGCGTCGGCCTCTCCACCCTGATTCAGATGGCGCAGATCGACGTCGTAGGTCTCGGCCAGACGCAGCAGCAACTGGGCCGAGACGGGGCGCTGGTTGCGTTCGATGTGATTGAGATAGCTGGGCGAAACCGCCAGATCGGCGGCCATGGCCGTCTGGGTGAGGCCCAGGTCCCGCCTCAGCCGCTTGAGGCGGGCGCCCAGGAACAGCTTGCGGTCGGCGGCGACGTCCATGGTCGAAGGTTGTCATAGATGGACCAAGGAAGCCAAGTCATAATGTGACATTATGACTTCTATGATGCAGCTATGGCGGTATCATTCATGACATCAGCGTGTTTCTGTCTGGAGACGGCGGCTGCCGCCGCGCTTTCGACAGACGAGTTCGACCATGACCACCTTCGCCGATCTGGTTCCTTCGCCCACCGGCCGTTTCGACGGAATCGAACGCCCCTATTCGCCCGAAGACGTGCTGCGTCTGCGCGGCTCGGTGCCGATCACCCACACTCTGGCCGAACGCGGCGCTAATCGCTTGTGGGACCTGTTGCACACCGAGCCGTACATCAACGCCCTGGGCGCCGTGACCGGCAACCAGGCTATGCAGATGGTCCGGGCGGGGCTGAAGGCCATCTATCTGTCGGGCTGGCAGGTCGCGGCCGACGCCAACACCGCTTCGGCCATGTATCCGGACCAGTCGCTGTATCCGGCCAACGCCGCCCCGGAGCTGTGCCGCCGCATCAACCGCACCCTGCAACGCGCCGACCAGATCGAGCACGCCGAGGGCGGCGCCAAGCGGGATTGGTTCGCACCCATCGTCGCCGATGCGGAGGCCGGATTCGGCGGCCCGCTGAACAGCTTCGAGATCATGAAGGCCTTTATCGAGGCCGGGGCGGCGGGCGTCCATTTCGAGGACCAGTTGGCGTCCGAGAAGAAGTGCGGCCACCTGGGCGGCAAGGTTCTGATCCCGACCCAGGCGCACGAGCGCAACCTCATCGCTGCGCGTCTGGCAGCCGACGTCTGCGGTGTGGCGACCCTGACGGTGGCGCGCACGGATGCGGAATCGGCCCAGCTGATCACCTCGGACGTCGATGAGCGGGACCACCCCTTCATCGATCGCGAGAACCGCACGCCGGAAGGCTTCTTCCGCCTGAAGCCGGGCACGGGGCTGGACCACTGCATCGCGCGCGGCCTGTCTTATGCCAAATACGCCGACCTGCTGTGGTGGGAGACGTCGCACCCGGATCTGGACGACGCGCGCAAGTTCGCCGAGGCGATCCAGAAGGCGCACCCCGGCAAGCTGATGGCCTACAACTGCTCGCCGTCGTTCAACTGGGAAGCCAAGCTGGACAAGGACACCATCGCCAAGTTCCAACGCGAGCTGGGGGCCATGGGCTACAAGTTCCAGTTCGTGACCCTGGCGGGCTTCCACAGCCTGAACAACGGCATGTTCGAGCTGGCCAGCGGCTATCGCGATCGCGGCATGGCGGCCTATTCCGAGCTTCAGCAACGCGAGTTCGCCAACGAGGCGATCGGCTACACCGCCACGCGTCATCAGCGCGAGGTCGGCACAGGCTATTTCGACGACGTGGCCACGGTCATCTCCTCGGGACAGTCTTCGACGACTGCCCTGAAGGACTCGACCGAAACCGCCCAGTTCACCCACGCGGCCTGATCAGAAAAGGAAAGCCCTTATGGAACCGCTGACCCGAACCGAAGCCATCATCGACTTCTGCCTGGCGCCTCTGGCGCTGGACGCAGGCACGGAGGCCGAGCGCGAGGTGCGGCGTCGCCTGACGCACGTCCTGCGCACCTATCAGGCCAAGGTGGCCAATCCCGTGGCGGTCGACTTCTCGTCCATGCCGTCGCAGGTCATCAACGAGGCGGCGCACGGCTACGAATAGGCTGAGGCGCACCGAATGAAAAATGCCCGCTCCGATCGCTCGGAGCGGGCCTTTGATCGTGCGGTTTTCGCCTGGGCTCAGCCGCCCGCAGGAGCCGGCGTCCGCACGGCGGCCGCGGAGGCGGCGACCGGAGTGGCGACGGGCGTGCCGGTCTCGGTCGGATCGCCCACGGTGATGATGGGGGCGAAGACCGCCTGGGTGGCGCAACTGGACAGGTCGCGCGCGACGTGGCGGCCCAGGCAGAACATGTCCTCATAGCTGGGGCGCGAAGCGGCCAGGCATTGGAACAGCATCAGCTTGGACATGTTCAGGCAGAATTCGCTGTTCGGCTCGGACACCAGGGCGTCGGTGTTGGCCTTGGCCTCGTCGCCGGCCGCGCCCAGGGCGGCCAGGGCGGCGATCGCCAGGGAGCGGACCATGGCGGGGGTATAGGGCGGGGCCTTGCGCGACGGCTCGACCTGAAGGCCCGTGCCCGTATTGGCGGCGGCGAACAGGCGGGCCGATTCCTCGGGCGACGGCAGCATGTCGACCGCCGACAGGGTCTTGGCGCTTTCCAGCCGGACCTCGCGGTGGGGGATGGGCGTGATCGCCCAGCGGCGGCGCGGGTCGGTGCGGCCCTGGACGGTGTAGGCGTCCTGCTCCACCGCGTCGGCGATGGCGCGCATGGCGACCGCGTCCTTGTTGATGGTCGAGGCGATCAGGCCGGCGGCGGCGTCGGCGCCGGGCAGGGTGGCCGCGTAGGCGGGGTCGGCCACGATGCGGGCGACCATCTGCTGGCGCTGGGTCGGATCGACGGCGAACTGGCGCACGCCGGCGACGAATTCGGGCGATTGCAGCGCGATGACCGACCCATAGGCGATCAGGCCGCGCGACAGCTCCAGCGGTTCATAGGACGCGCCCTTGCGGATTTCGGCCTGGATCGATTCGGCGTCGGGGAAGCCGCCGGGCTGAATCGTCTGGGCCTGGCGCAGGAAGGCGACATAAACGGCGGCGGCCTCGGCCACGCTCTGGTTCAGGGTGACGGGCGGCGGGGGCGGCGGAGCCGGCGGCGCGACGCTGGCCGTCTCCGTCTTCGTCGAACAACTGGCGAGCACGACGGCCGCAGCGAGGGCGGCGATCGACAGGCCGCGGGTCATGAAGGCCTTGGGCATAGGGAGCGTCCACAGAACTCTGGCGCCGGGGGAAGCGCGTGTAACTGAAGCCGCTTATAACGCGGGGAAAGTGGTTATCCGATGGTTAATCGAACAGTTTGGAAACCGATTCCTCGTTGGCGATCCGACGGATAGCTTCACCGATAAGCGGAGCCACGGAAACCGTTCGGATTTTCGAGCAGTTCAAAACTTCGTGGGGTTGCTCGATGGAATCGGTGATCACCAGTTCCTTCAACGGGCCGTCGGTGATGCGCTGAACGGCGGGGCCGGACAGGACGCCGTGACTGATGTAGGCCGAAACCTCGGTCGCGCCCTGGTCGATCAGGGCCTTGGCCGCATTGACCAGGGTGCCGCCCGAATCGACGATGTCGTCGAACAGAATGCAGCGGCGGCCTTCCACGTCGCCGATGATGTTCATGACCTCGCTCTCGCCGGCCTTGGGGCGGCGCTTGTCGACGATGGCCAGATCGGCGTCCAGCCGCTTGGCCAACGAGCGGGCGCGCACCACGCCGCCCACGTCGGGCGAGACGATCATCAGGTCGTCGCCGCGCGGATAGTTTTCCTTGATATCCTGGGCGAGGACCGGCGTGGCGACCAGATTGTCGGTCGGGATATCGAAGAAGCCCTGGATCTGGCCCGCGTGCAGATCCATGGTCAGGACCCGGTCGGCGCCGGCGCGGGTGATCAGATTGGCGACGAGCTTGGCCGAGATCGGCGTGCGGCCGCCGGTCTTCCGGTCCTGACGGGCATAGCCGAAATAGGGCATGACGGCGGTGATCCGACGGGCCGAGGCGCGCACCAGCGCGTCCGTCATGATCAGCAACTCCATCAGATTGTCGTTGGCGGGGTAGGAGGTGGACTGAAGGATGAAGACATCCTCGCCGCGCACGTTCTCCTCGATGACGGCGAACACCTCGTTGTCGGCGAACCGCTTGACCTGCGCCTTGGTCAGCGGGGCGTCCAGGTGGTCGGCGATGGCTTGGGAAAGCGCACGGTTGGAGTTGCCAGAGAGCAGCTTCATCGGCCGGTCATCCTTTCGCCGTCATCCGACCCTCATGAACGACAGTCGGTTGGCGCGCTCTTTACCAGCGGAGCCGGGCAGGGCAAGTCGTGCGGCGATAGATTTCGTCGGCATGGCGCGGCTCGGTCGCGGGTGCTAGAGATCGCCACGTTCGTTTCAGGAGGCTTGGCCGCAGGGTCGGCCTCCGCTCGTCATGGGGTCGTCCTTGCTCGTTTCCAAGTTCCGTTCCGGCCTGGTGCTGTTGGCCGTGGCCTGTGTCGCCATGACGATGTCGGCCTGCGCCGGCAAGACTCGCCCCAAGCTGGCCTATGAGGAACGCCCGGTCGAGGCGCTGTACAACACCGGCTACGAGCGGCTGCAGCAGCGCCGTTGGACCGACGCGGTCGACTACTTCCAGGAGGTGGAACGCCAGCACCCCTATTCCGACTGGGCGCGCCGTTCGATCCTGATGCAGATCTACGCCTACTATCAGAACAACAACTACGCCGAGGCCATCGCGGCGGCGGATCGGTTCATCCAGCTGTTCCCCGGCAATCCGTCGGCGGCCTACGCCTTCTACATGAAGGCGGTCTGCAACTTCGAGCAGATCACCGACGTGGGCCGTGACCAAGGGTACGCCAACGCGGCGCTTGCGGGCCTGCGCGACGTGGCCCGCCGCTATCCCGGCACGCCCTACGCCCAGGACGCGGCGGTCAAGATCGACATGGTCAACGACCAGCTGGCGGGCAAGGAGATGAACATCGGCCGCTACTATCAGCGCGCCAACCAGCCGCTGGCGGCGCTGAACCGCTACAAGGCCGTCATCGCCAACCCGGACTTCCAGCGCACCTCGCACACGCCCGAGGCCCTGTACCGCCTGGTCGAGGTCAATCTGCAGCTGGGCCTGAAGGAAGAGGCGACCCGCAACGGCGCGGTGCTGGGCTACAACTATCCGGGCAGCCCGTGGTACGCCGAGGCCTACGCCCTGTTGACCGAGAACGGTCACACGCCGGACAAGGCGCCGGAGGGCAAGCGCGAGGGCTGGCTGCACCGGCTGATCCCGGGCTGATCGCCAGATCCAGCCGCCTTATGGATGCGCGTTCGGGCCTTGCGCCGGGACGCGCGTCTGTCGATTCTGCGGTCCCGATTCGTTCCGCCGGCTGCCGACCCCGATGCTGACCGCCCTTTCCATTCGCGACGTCGTCCTGGTGGACGCGCTGGACCTGGAGGTTCAGGACGGCCTGACCGTGCTGACCGGCGAGACGGGCGCTGGCAAGTCGATCATTCTGGATGCGCTGGGCCTGGCCCTGGGCGGACGCGGAGACGCCGGCCTGGTGCGGACGGGCGCCAGACAGGCCGTGGCCACGGCCGTCTTCACCGCCCCGGACGACGCCGATCTGATGGCCCTGATCGCGGACAAGGGGTTCGAGGCTCAGCCGGGCGAGGCGTTGATCCTGCGCCGGGTGTTGGGCGCCGACGGCCGCAGCCGCGCCTATGTCAACGACCAGCCCGCCGGGGTCACGGCCCTGCGAGAGATCGGCGCGGCCCTGGTCGAGGTGCACGGCCAACATGAGACGGTGGGCCTGTTGGACTGGCGCAACCATCGCGGCCTCCTGGACGCCTATGGCGGGGTGCAGCCCCAGCTTCAGGCCGTAGCCGCCGCCGCGACCAAGCTGAAGGCCGCAGAGGCGAAGCTGGCCGAGTTGCAGGCCCAGGCGGCGGATGCGGCCGCGAGGCGCGAGGAAATCGCCCTGAACCTGGCCGAACTGGACGCCCTGGACCCGCGCGCGGACGAGGAGACCGAGCTGGCCGGAGAGCGTGCCGTGCTGGGGGCCGCCGAAAAGGCCATCGCCGACCTGGCCGACGCCCGGACCCAGTTGGGCGGCGACAAGCTGAGCCAGAAGCTGGGCGCGGCCCTGCGCGCCGTCGAACATGCACGCCAGCGGGCGGGCCAGGCCGGGGTGGAGGGGGATCACCCGGTCATCGTGCGGCTGTCGGCCGCTGTGGACGCCATCGACCGGACCCTGGTGGAGGCCGAGGAGGCCATCGCCGCCGTGGACGCCGCCGCCGACGCCTTCGACTACGAGCCCGGACGGCTGGACAAGGCCGAGGAACGGCTGTTCGCCCTGCGCGCCGCCGCGCGCAAGCTGCACGTCACGGTGGACGGCCTGCCGACCCTGCGGCTGCGGTTGCGCGAACAGCTGCGGCTGATCGAAGACGGGGAGGAGGCCCTGACCAACGCCGGGCGCGAGGCGGCCGAGGCGGCGGAAGGCTACGACCTGGCGGCGACCTTCCTGACCTCGGCGCGGGAGGCGGCGGCCGAACGGCTGACCGCCGCCGTCATGGAGGAACTGGGGCCGCTGAAGCTGGAGCGGGCACGGTTCCGGGTGGCCCTGGAGCCGATCCCGGGGCGGCGCGGACCGGACGGGGTTGAGACGATTCGGTTCCAGATCGCCACCAACGCCGGAACCGATTTCGGCCCGCTGGACGCCATCGCGTCCGGGGGGGAACTGGCGCGTTTCGCCCTGGCGATGAAGGCGGCCCTGGCCGGACGCGAGGACATGCTGCAGCCCGTGATGATCTTCGACGAGGTCGATCAGGGCGTCGGCGGCGCCGTGGCCGAGGCGGTGGGATCGCGGCTGAAGCGGCTGTCGGCCGGCGCCCAGGTCCTGGTCGTGACCCACAGCCCCCAGGTGGCGGCGCGCGGCCATGCCCACTGGAAGGTGATGAAGGCCGACAAGGACGGCCTGACCACCACCACGGTCGTCGCCCTGGACGAGGACCGTCGCCGCGAGGAGATCGCCCGGATGCTGTCCGGCGCCGAAATCACCGACGAAGCGCGCGCGGCGGCGCGGGCCCTGATCGGGTAGGCGCAGAGGCGGACGTCGGAAAAGGAGTCCGAACAGTCCGACCAGTCCGATTTATCCGGATCGGACTGTGAAAACGGAGTCCGAACAGTCCGACTGCGTTGAAAGGATGGGATTGTCAAAGACCGGCGGACAGTGTCGCACGGCTTTGAACCAGGGCGTGTCGAAGGCGCAGTCGCGTCTTCAGGTGATTGAAAACGCGACGCCCTTTTCGTGGCGTTGCGCGCCCAGACCGTATCAGACGCCCAGGATCCAGCCTTCTTCCTGTTCGACCTTCTGGATCAGGTCGGGCGCGGCGTCCTTGGGCGGGGCGAAGGCCTTGGCCAGGTCGCCGGCTTCGTCCAGGCGGGCCAGCGCCTCGGCGGTGGTGCGGACTTGGGCCTGGTCCTTGAACTCGCCCGGTTCGGGCTTGGTCGGGAAGAGCGAGGGCCAGACCTCGACCACCAGGGCCGACAGGGGCTCCACGTCGTCAGGCGTCAGTTCGCGCCAGCCCGTGCCGAAGGGCCACACGGCGCCAGACGGACCCAGGCTGTCCAACAGGCGACGGACGGCGGGCACGCCGACCAGGGTCTGGCCGCCCACGGCGCCGGCGCCGTGCATCTGCCACACGCTCTTGGGTTGGAGACGGCCCCTGCGCGCGGCGTCCTCGGTGGCGCGGAACTCTGGGATGTCGGCGCCCGCCCCTGCGGGAGGCTTGGTGGTGGTCAGCCAGCGCTGGGCCTGTTTGGCCGGCGCGCCCCAGAAGGGCCAGGCCTCGTCCGTCATCAGCCGGTTCATCTTGGCCGCCACCTGGTAGCGGTTGTTGGTGTTGTCGGCCTTGTCCACGATGTTGGAGGCGATGAATTTCCACATCGCCTGCCACGGGGTTCCGTCCAACCCTAGGCGCGCGGCCGTGCCGGCCGGATAGCCGAAGTTGAAGTCCAGCCCCACCAGGACCCGGTCGCCGCGCTTCCTGTGATCGGCCAGGATGGAGGCCAGCAGCGCCTCGCCCTCGGCGCGCGTGGCGACGTTGTGGGTCTCGGCATAGAGGCGGAAACGCACGTCGCGCTTGGCCACGCCGATCCACAGCGAGGTGTCGCCCAGTTTCCTGGTCTCGGCGGCGGTCCAGTCGGCTACGACATAGGCGTCGAAAAGGCGGGCCAAGGCGGCCTCCCTGAATAAAGGCTGGTCTGTAGAATGAGCGGGCGCTTCTAACGCTCCCGCGCGCGGAGCGCAAAGGGCGTTCGGCCGCATTTAGCCCTTCAGCAGGGCCTCCAGATGCGACAGCCAGCGACGGCCCAGGCGCAGGGCCTCGCCGGGAGAGCCGGTCTGGGCGGGCAAGGCGGCGTCCCACAGGGCCATTTCGAACTCGGGATGGCGAGCGTCGGCGAACATGAGGCGCAGCACGACCTGTTCGGCGTCGGGGGCCATGACGTCCAGCGACTTGCGCGCCTCGCCCCGCCGGATGCGGGCCACGACGTGGCCGTCGACGATGATCTCGCCGCCCTCGACCTCTTCGAAGGCGTAGGCCAGGCCGTGGGCGCCGTTGGCCCACAGCACGACCACCTGTTCGACGTCGAAGTTCAGGGCGCAGGCGCGGCCCTCGCCTGGCGACAGGGCCTCGACCTCGGGCGGTGCGCCCAGGGCCTTCAACATGGCGCGACGCAGGCGGCGTTGCGGCTCCATCCACCAGGACAGGGCCAGCGCTAGGGTCGTCAGCACGGCGGCCGCCAGGGCGATCAGCAGAACCACCCGCAAGGCGTCGGCCATCGGCGTCAGGCCTCCGCGTCCGGCGACAGGTCCAGGTCGATCACCACCGGGACGTGGTCGCTGGGCTTGTCCATGTCGCGCGCGTCGCGGTGGGTCTCGATGCCCCGGAATCGGTCGGCGGCCTGGGGCGACAGCAGGGCGAAGTCGATGCGGATGCCGTTGTTCCGCTGCCAGGCGCCGGCCTGATAGTCCCAGAAGGTGTAGGTTCCGGCCGGTTCGCCGCCGATCTCGTGCGCGTCGGCCAGGCCGAGATTCTTCAGGGCGCGGAAGGCGCGCCGGCTCTCGGGCTGGAACAGGGCGTCGCCGGTCCAGTCGGCGGGGCTCCTGGCGTCCTCGGCCTCGGGGATGACGTTGTAGTCGCCGCACAGGGCCAGCGGCTCCTCGAACTTCAGCAGGTCCTGGGCGTGACGGTTCAGGCGGTCGAACCAGGCCAGCTTGTAGGCGAACTTCTCGGTCCCGATCGGATTGCCGTTCGGCAGATAGATCGCCGCGACACGGACGGGGCGGGGCGCTTCGACCACAGCCTCCAGATAGCGGGCCTGATCGTCCGCATCGTCGCCCGGCAGGCCGCGCCGGACGTCGGACAGCGGGTGTTTCGACAGCAGGGCGACGCCGTTATAGGTCTTTTGCCCGTGGGTCTCGACATTGTAGCCTAGGCTCTCGAACGCCTCGCGCGGGAATTTCTCGTCCACGCATTTGATTTCCTGGAAACAGGCGACGTCGGGGGCGGCCTGCTCCAGCCACGCCAGGACGGTGGGCAGGCGGGCGTTGACGGAGTTCACGTTCCAGGTGGCGATGCGCATGACGGCGACGCTAGGCTGCGTCTGCGCTTCGGAAAAGAGCGGTCGAAAAGAAAAGGGCCGCCGGATCTCTCCGACGGCCCTTTCGGCTTTGGATGGACGGGCCCCTAGAGGCGGCCGCCCGAGGCCGGCGCGGGCGCGGCGGCCGGGGCCGGCGTCAGCTTGCAGCCGCCGCCGATCTGCTGGGCGGTGGCGCAGGGATAGATCTGCTGGACGGCGTTCTGGTCGTTGAGGCGGGCGATGACGCCGTCGGCGCCGTCGCACTTGGCTTCGTAGAAGACGCCGTTGGCGTTGCGACCCATCAGACGCGCCTCGGTCACATTGCACGAAGCGGCGGGCGAACCGGCCAGCCATGTCTTCACCGAGGCGGCGATTTCGCCCGTGGTCGTGAACCGGCAAGTTCCACTCTCGGCGAGGACCTGAATGCAGGCGGTCTTGGTCCAGGCGTTGTTGATCTTCTTGATCCAGTAACCCTGGTCCCCGGAACAGCCGACCTCGTAGACCACAGCGTCGTCATTGGACTTGCCCACTACCGCGACCTGGTCGACCGTGCAGGGCACGCCGGCCTGCTGGGCGTATTCGCGCAGGAATTTCTGGGTGTCCTGGTTCGCGGGGATCGTGCATTGCGGGCCGACGGCGGCCTCCGGGTTCGCCGCGCGGGCGGTCGTCGCCGTATGGGCCAGAAGCACGCAATCCGTCGCCAGCGGGGGCGTCTTCGTCTCGATCAGATAGCCGGGGCCCGCTGCACAGGCCACTTCGTAGATGGAGGTCTTCTCGGCGGTCGTGCCAAGCAGCTTGGCCTCGGAGACCTGGCAGCCCGTCTGGGCCAGGGTGGCCTGTTCCTGCGCGGCGGCGGTGATCTGTTCCGGAGTCATCTGCGGGGCTCTGTCGCGGCTACGGCCCATGCGGGCGTTGCCAGAGCCGCGAGTGGCGTTTTCCCGAGGATCGTCCGGGCGGGTCTGAGCGGCGGCCGGAACGACCGTTGCGGCGCCGATGGCGAGAACCGCAAGGGTGACGGCGGCGATGGAGAGCTTCATGAAGAACACCTCGAGGACTGTGTCTGCGTATGAGATCGTGTGGCGCTCCAACATGGCCGGGTCAAGGCATGGCTGGACGTGGAGGCGTGATACGGCCTAGAGTTCGTCCGTTGTTATTGGAGACGGACTTGGCCGACGGCGCGACGCAGACCACGAAGGATGGGCGGGGCCTGACCTATCCGGGGCCGGCGGTTCCGGCCCCCGGCGAGGCTGTGGAGGTGGCGCGGGGCGTGTTGTGGCTGCGGTTCGCCCTGCCGTTTCAACTGGATCATGTGAACGCCTACGCCCTAGCCGACGGGGACGGCTGGACCGTGGTCGATACGGGGCTGAGGACGCGCGAGGCGACGGCGGCCTGGGAGGCGGCGCTGGAGGGGCCGCTGGGCGGGCGGCCGGTGCGACGGGTGATCTGCACCCACATGCATCCAGATCACATCGGCCTGGCGGGTTGGCTGTGCGAGCGGTCGGGCGCGCCGCTGTGGATGTCGCGGCTGGAATATGTGACGGCGCGGATGCTGATGGCCGAAGAGGCGGGCGACGCCCCGGCGGACGGCGAGGTCTTCTATCGCGCAGCGGGCTGGAGCGAGGCGCAGATCGCGCGCTGGCGCGACGACTACGGCGGGTTCGGCAAGGGGGTGGCCCCCATGCCCCGCAGCTATCGCCGGCTGTCCGAAGGCGAGGTGGTGCGGATCGGCGAGGACGACTGGACCGTGGTGGTCGGATCGGGCCACAGCCCCGAGCATGTCTGCCTGTGGCGGCGCTCTGACGGGGTCTTCCTGTCGGGGGATCAGATCCTGCCGCGTATCTCCTCCAATGTGTCGGTGTGGTCGACGGAGCCGGAGGCCGATCCCCTGGGCGACTGGATGGCGTCGCTGGACCGGCTGGCGGGCCTGCTGCCGGCCGAGACCTATGTGCTGCCGGCGCATGGAGAGCCGTTCACGGGCGTGCAGGCGCGGCTGGAGGCGCTGAAGCGCGGACACGAGGTCGCGCTGAAACGGCTTGAGCGGACGTTGCGTCAACCGTCTAGGGTGATCGACGGCTTCCCGGCCGTCTTCGGAAGGGCGGTCGGCGACGGGGTGTTGGGCATGGCCACGGGCGAGGCCCAGGCGCACCTGAACTATCTGGAACGACGCGGGCGGATCACACGCACGCGCGACACCGACGGCGTCGACTGGTGGTCGGCCGTCGCAACGGAGGAGGAGACGCCATGAGCGACCATATCCGCACCGCGCTGGCCGACGGCGTCCTGACGGTGACGCTGGACCGGGCCGACAAGAAGAATGCGATCACCCAGGCCATGTATGCGGCCCTGGCCGAGGCGACCGAGCGGGCGCGCACCGACGATGCGGTGCGGGTGCTGCTGCTGCGCGGCGAGGGCGACAGTTTCTCGGCCGGCAACGACATTCAGGACTTCATTTCGCTGGGGTCGCAGAGCGCGGGGCCGGGCGACATGCCGGTGTTCCGGTTCCTCAAGGCGCTGACCGACCTGGACAAGCCGGCGGTGGCGGCAGTGAAGGGGCGGGCCGTGGGCATCGGCCTGACCATGCTGCTGCACTGCGACCTTGTGGTGGTGGCCGAGGACGCCCTGCTGTCCGTGCCTTTCGTCAATCTGGCCCTGGCGCCCGAGGCGGCGTCCAGCCTGCTGCTGCCGGCGACCATCGGTCATCAGCGGGCGTTCGAACTGTTCGCCCTGGGCGAGCCGCTGGACGGCCGCACGGCCCTGGCCTGGGGGCTGGCGAACCGGGCGGTTCCGGCCGACCAGGTCGAGACGACGGCGGCGGAACTGGCGGCCAAGGTGGCGGCGCGGGCCCCGAATTCGATCCGCAAGACCAAGCGGCTGATGCGCGACGCCGAGGGGCTGTGGGCCCTGATGCAGCGCGAGGGCGAGGCCTTCGGATCGCAGATGAGCAGTCCCGAGGCGATGGAGGCCTTCATGGCCTTCAGCCAGAAGCGGGCGCCGGACTTTTCCAAGGCGGGCTGAGCCGCTTCATCCGACCTTGACTTGAATTCGCACCCCGGTTGGGTCTAGTGCGCGCGCCTTCCCGGAGCGCCGATGTCGCACGCCCTTGCCCTGACCACGGCTGATCGCCGGATCGACGCCGAGACCCCGGCCGACGCCGCCGGCGTGGCCGCCCTGGTCGCCGCAGCCTTCGGGCCGGGCCGGTTCGCCAAGACGGCCGAGCGGCTGCGCGAAGGGTCGAACTGGCGCGTCGGCTTTGTGGCGCGCGACGAGGCGGCGGTGATCGGCTCGGTGCGGCTGTGGCCCATCCGGGTCGGAGAGACGCCGGCCCTGTTCCTGGGGCCTATCGCCGTGGACGCCACGCGACGCAGCGGCGGACTGGGCGCCGAACTGGTCGAGGCCTGCCTGGAGCGGGCGAGGACGCTGGATGTCGGCGGCGTGCTGCTGGTCGGGGACGCCGCCTATTTCGAACGATTCGGCTTTCGCCCCGCGCCGGAAGCGGTCCTGCCCGGACCGGTGGATCGTCGTCGGGTGATGTGGCTGGCCGCGCGCGACGCCGAGGCGAAAGGACCTGTGCGGATCGACCGCTGACGGATTTGCGCTGGATCAAGGCGCGGCCGATCAGGTGCGCGCATGCCCCGCACGACGCCGGATATCGGCCGCATGAGGCGGCCTGGACGTCGGGGATACTGCAAGTGAACGCCTTCAAGACCCTTATGCTGGCCGCCGCTGCGGCCGTGCTGGCCACGCCGGCCCTGGCCCAGAGCGACAAGGCCTGGACCGTCCCGCGCGCCGGCGACTGGATCGTGACCGGACGGGTGACGGACGTCTTCTCTCAGGCCGACGACGCCATCAAGACCGCCGCCGCCGCCGACACCGGCCTACATGTCGATGTGGGCGACAGCGTGATGCCGACGCTGGGCTTCACCTATTTCCTGACCGACCATCTGGCGGTCGAGGCGATCCTGGGCGCGACCAAGCACGAGATTCGCGCCCAGGGCGGGACGACCGATGTGGCGGTGCACGAGACCTGGGTCCTGCCGCCGGTCGTGACCCTGCAGTACCGACCGCTGACCGAGGGAAGGTTCAGCCCCTATGTCGGCGCCGGGGTGAACTACATGGTCTTCTTCGACGGCAAGGATCAGAACAATTTCAAGGTGAAGCTGGACGACGGCTTCGGCTACGCCCTGCAGGCCGGGGCTGACCTAGGGCTGAAAGGGCCGTGGAGCCTGAACATCGATGTCAAGAAGGTGTGGTTCAAGACCGACGCCGACATCAACGACGGCGCCATGAACAGCGACGTGCACCTGGACCCCTGGGTCGTGTCGGTGGGCGTGGGCCGCAAGTTCTGACGACGCCGCCGTAAGGGCGACGACGGCGCGCGGGGTGACGAACCGGCCCCGCGCGCCTAAGTCTTCGTCCATGACGGATCAGACTTCGAACGGCGGATTGTCGGCGGTGGCCAAGGCCGCGAACCAGGCGGCGCTACAGGCGCCGGGGCGCGGCCTGCCGCCCGTGCATCTGTGGAATCCCGAACACTGCGGCGACATCGACATCGTGATCCGCCGCGACGGGGTGTGGATGCACGAAGGATCGCCCATCGGCCGCAAGGAACTGGTGCGGCTGTTCTCGACCGTCCTGAGGAAGGACCCGGACGGCTATCATCTGGTCACGCCGGTCGAGAAGCTGAAGATCGCGGTCGAGGACCTGCCCTTCCGGGCCGTGGCGGTCGAGCGGGACGGCGACGACCTGGTGTTCACCACCGATGTCGGGGATGTGGCTCGGGCCGGGGCGGACGATCCCATCGTGGTCGAGACCGATCCCGAGACGGGCGAGCCGGCGCCGCGCGTCCATGTGCGGCGCGGACTGTGGGCGCGGATCGCGCGGCCGGTCTTTTACGAACTGGTCGAGATGGCCGAGGCGGAGAACGGGCGGATGGTTGTTCGTTCGGGCGGCGAGACCTTTTCCCTGGGCGCGGTCGCATGAGCCTGGAGACGTTGAAGACGCGGCTGGCGGAACGGCTGGAGCCGGTGAACGGCTGGCGGCCCGATCTGACGGCCCACCGATCGGACTTCGACCTGAACCCCAAGGCCGCGCGCACGGTCAAGGACCTGCGGCCGGCGGCGGTTCTGATTCCCGTGATCGCGCGGCCCGAGGGGGCGACGGTGCTGCTGACCCGGCGGGCCGACACCCTGGCGCGGCACACGGGCCAGATCGCCTTTCCGGGCGGGCGGCTGGACCCGGGCGAGACGGCGGTTCAGGCGGCCCTGCGCGAAGCGGACGAGGAGGTGGCGCTGGAGCCGAAGGCGGTCGAGGTGCTGGGCCTGTCGGACGCCTATGAGACGGGGACCGGGTTTCTGGTCACGCCGGTGATCGGCTGGCTCGACCGCCCGCCCTTGACCACGCCTTCGCCCGACGAGGTGGCCGAGGTGTTCGAGACGCCTTGGGACTTTCTGATGGATGCGGCCAACCATCGGCGCGACTTCTACGATCTGGACGAAGGGCTGCGGCGCTGGTTCTGGGCCATGCCGTGGGGCGAACGCTACATCTGGGGCGTGACGGCGGGCATTCTCAAGGGGCTGCACGCCCGGCTGTACGGCGACGAGGCCCAGCCGGTCGCGGCGGCCGACGAGGACGCGGCGTGAGCGTCTCCATGGCCGGACAGCCGTGGCTGGCGGCGACGGCGACCCAGGCGGTGATGACGGCGCTGGAGGCGGCCGGGGGCGAAGGGTGCGCGCGCTTCGTCGGCGGCTGCGTGCGCAACAGCCTGTTGGACCAGCCGGTCGACGACATCGACATCGCCACCCGGCTGACGCCCGACCAGACGATACGGGCGCTGGAGGCGTCGGGGCTGAAGGCCGTGCCGACCGGGGTGGAGCACGGCACGGTGACGGGCGTGTCGGAGCGACGCCCCTATGAGATCACCACCCTGAGGCGGGACGTGGAGACCGACGGTCGGCGCGCGGTGGTGGCCTTCACCCAGGACTGGGCCGAGGATGCGGCGCGACGGGATTTTCGCCTGAACGCCCTCTACGCCGACCGGGCCGGCACGGTGTACGACCCGACCGGGGGGGGGCTGGCGGACGTGGCGGCCGGGCGGATCGTCTTCGTGGGCGAGGCCGAGACGCGCATCCGCGAGGATTATCTGCGGATACTGCGCTTCTTTCGATTCTACGCCTGGTACGGGCGCGGGGCGCCGGACGCGGTGGGGCTGACGGCGTGCGCGGCGCTGAAGGACGGCATGGCGCGTCTGTCGGCCGAACGGGTGTCCAAGGAGTTGCTGAAACTGCTGGCGGCCCCCGATCCGCGACCGGCGGTGGCGGCGATGGCCGAGACCGGCGTGCTGGCGCAGGTGTTGCCCGAGGTTCAGCCGCTGAATCTGTTCCAGGGGATGTGCGACGTCAGCGACGATCCGGTGATGCGGTTGTCGGCCCTGGCGCCCGCCGATGCTGAGGCCGTGGCGCGGATCGCGGGGAGCCTGCGGCTGTCGAACGTCGTGCGGGATCGGCTGGCGGCGGCGGTGGCGGGGGGAGCGACGGTTTCGACGGGACTGACGGACGCCCAGGCGCGGGCGGCCCTGTATCGTCTGGGGCGGCGGGCGTTTCAGGATCGGCTGGCGCGGGCCGAGGCGACGCAAGGGCGCAGCGCGCGGCTGCGGGATATGGCCCAGACCTGGACGGCGCCGGCCCTGCCGGTCGGCGGGCGGGACCTGGCGCGGCTGGGACTGAAGCCGGGACCGGAGACGGGGCGGGTGCTGAAGGCGTTCGAGGACGGTTGGATCGCCGACGACTTTCCCGTGGACGGGCACGAGGACCGGCTGAAACGCCTTATGGCGCCGCGCGGGTGAACTGGGTCACGACCGGGCGGTGATCCGAGCCGGTGGGTTCGCCCAGGCGGCGCGACACCAGGGCCAGGTCCGGCGAATGATAGACCTGGTCGATGGTGATGCCGGCGAAGGCGGGCAGGCGCGTCGGCCAGGTGCCGGGCCAGGCCGGGGCGGCGACCAAATTCATGTCGGCCTGGACCTGGCGGCCGATGCGGGCGCTGGAGACGCTGTTGAAATCGCCGGCGGCGATGACCGGATGGACGGGAGCCTCCAACCGGCGCTGGGTCAGGGCCATGACTTGGGTGATCTGACCCCACTGATACTGATAGGGCCAGGGCCGGGTCAGGTGGACGGCGAAGACGTCCAGCGGCCCAAGCGGCGTCTGGATCACCGCGCCCGCGGCGCTGAGGCCGTCGGGCGGCGAGGGCAGGGTCCGGACGATGGGATAGCGCGAGGCCACGATAGAGCGGGCGTCGCGGCCGCGATCCGGCTGGTGCAGATCGGTGCGGTAAGGGTAGCCGGCCAGGATCGTGTCGGCCCGGGCGGTGGCGACAGCCCCCATCTCCACCAGCATGACGATGTCGGGATCGGCGGCGGCGATGGAGCGGCGCATGGCCTGAACATCGGCGTTATAGACCCACAGATTGGCCGAATAGACGCGCACGACCGGCTGACCGGGCAGAGGCGCAGGCGCGCGGGGCGGGGACCATTGGGGCCAGACCGCGAGCAGAAGAAGGCCGCAGGTCACAACGCCGGTTCCGGCCGCCGGCCACAGGCGCAGCAGCAGACAGATCAGGGTGACGCCGACCGCCGCCGTCAGGGCCGGGGCGGTGAACTGGGCCAGGATGTCCACCCAGCGATGGCCGACGCCGCTGAGGGCCGTCGCGGCGATGGTCGCCAGGCCGAGAAGGGTCAGGCCGGCCGCCAGATTGGCCGCCGTCTTCAGCAGGGACATGAACGGTCCTTTGAGGGTGAACATCGACGCCACAGGCGCGTTAAGCGTGACCATTGGAGCGCGACATGGCCAAACGGTCCATCCGGGATATCGAGAAGATCTGGTCCAATGTCGAGGGCGTCAAGAAGCTGTCGGACCGGGTGATCGGCTTCGGGCCGTTCGGCCTGGGTCTGGACGCCCTGCTGACGTGGATCCCGGTGGTGGGCACGGTCTATACGGCGGGAACCGGCGGCTGGCTGCTGATGCAGGCCGTGCGGGCCAAGGCGCCTCCGGCGACCCTGGCGCGCATGGCGGCCTATATGGCGATCGATACGGCCACGGGTTCCGTCCCCATCGCGGGCGACGTGGTCGACACCTTCTTTCCCGGCCAGCTGATGGCGGCCGGCGCCCTGCAAAAGCATATCGAGGCCACCCACTGGGTCGAGGACAGCGAGGCGGCGGCGCGCGCCAGCGGCGACCACGAGCGCCATCTGGAGACTGTGAAGAACGACCGGAAGCTGAAGCGCATCGTCTATCTGCACGACTGATATGCGCGCAGGACAGAGCCTGCGCGCCGAGTTCGGGAAAATTAAGCTAGCGAAAACAGCGGCGTGGTTCTCACTTGGCCCGATCCGCCAGCCCTGGTCGCGGGGCGTTCCAGACTGATCTCCATCAACGACGGAGATCCCATGAGCGACGATTTCAGCGCGCGTCTGGCCCTGCCCTATCTGGCGGCGGGGCAGATGCAGAAACACGTAACCCTGAACGCGGCCCTGACGCGGCTGGACGCCCTGTTGCAGACCCTGGCGGTCAGCCGGACGATCACGGCGCAGCCCGAAGGTCCGGCGGACGGCGCCCTCTACATCCTGCCCGAGGGCGCGACGGGAAGCGCCTGGAGCGGACGCCCGGCCGGGACGCTGATGCGGTTCGAGGCGGGCGGCTGGACCGTCGTGCCGACGCCGGACGGCCTGATCGCCATGGTGGCCGACGCGGGCGAGGCGGTGGTGCGCGTGGGCGGCGACTGGCGGCCGCTGGGCGAACGGCTGGGCGTGGCGCAGGACCTGACGCGGCTGGGCGTCGGCACGACGGCGGACGCGGCCAATCCGGTGGCGATGAAGGTCAACGCCGCCCTGATCACCGCGCGTGGGACAGGCGAGGGGGGCGACGGCGATCTGCGGATCAAAGTCAACAAGGAGGCGGGGGACGACGTGCTGTCGCTGCTGTTCCAGAGCGGCTGGGGCGGCCGGGCGGAACTGGGCCTGATCGGCGACGACGATCTGAGCCTGAAGGTCAGCGCGGACGGCGGGACCTGGCGGCGCGCCTTTGCGGTGGATCGGGCGACGGGGCGTGTGGCCTTCGACCAGGGCGCGACGCGGCTGGAGACGACGGTGTTCACCGGCGCCGGCGTCTATTCGCCCCCGGCCTGGGCGCGGTGGATCGAGGCGGTCTGCATCGGCGGCGGCGGAGGCGGCGGTGCGGGCCAGTCGGGCGCGGCCGGGACCGCGCGCCTGGGCGGCGCGGGAGGCGGAGCCGGCGGACGCAGCGAGGGGCGGTGGGCGCGCGCGGCCCTGACTGGAGATTTGACCGTCACGCCGGGCGGTGGCGGCGCGGGCGGGTCCGGTTCGGGCGCGAACGGCCAGGGCGGCGGCGAGACGACAGTGGTTCTGGCGGGGCAGACCCTGTTGCGCGCGACGGGCGGTGCAGGGGGGAACGGGGGGAGCACGACGGCGAGCTTGGGCGGCCTGGGGCGGCTGGCCGCGAACGGCGGAGGCGGATCTTCGACCGGCGGGGCGGCCGCGGACGGTGAGGAGCGGCGCGATCCCTTCGGTCCGGGCGGCGGCGGGGGCGGCGGCGGTCTGGATGCGTCCAACGCCGCGCGCGCCGGCGGCAAGGGCGGAAACGGGGGGCTGAGCGGCGGCGCGACGAGCGGCGGCGCGGCGGGCGCGGCGGGACAGGCGGCTTCCAACCCCGATCTGTCGCCCAGCGGCGGGGGCGGCGGCGGTGGCAACGCCTCGGCCGCCGGACCCGGACAGGCGGGCGGCGCAGGCGGCGCCTTCGGCGCGGGCGGCGGCGGCGGCGGGGCAGGGCAGACGGGCGCGGGCGTCGGCGGCCAGGGGGGCGCGGGTCTGGTCCGCGTCACGGCGGTCGGATGAGCCCGTTCGATCCGATGGAGCCGGTCGAGGTGCTGGACGCCGAGGCCTGGGAGACGCCCGACAGTCTGAGCGCGGGCGAATGGCGGATGGAGAGCGGGATGGACGGCCTGTGCGGCCGCCGTTTCGCCGAAGGGGAAGATGAGGAATGAGGGCGAGCAGACGGATGACGGGACAGCCGCTGGCCGAGGGGCGATGGCTGTGGCGCAGGCTCTACGTCTTTCTGGTCAGCGCGGGGCTATGGCTGCTGCTGCTGAGATCGCTGGGGCGGATGCCGCCCGACAGGCTGGTCCATGCGGCGGACGGGCTGATGGGGCTGCTGGCCCTGACGCTGGTGCTCTATCTGATGGCGCCGACGGCGCAGCAACTGGCGGCCATGATCGCGGAGCTGAAGCTGCGTCTGGCGGGAGGACGGCCATGAGCTTTCGCCTGTCGGCGCGGTCCCGCGCGCGGCTGAGCGGGGTGCATCCGGCCCTGATCGCCGTGGTCGAGCGCGCCATCGCCCGAACGTCGGTCGATTTCATGATCGTCGAGGGGTTGAGGACGCCCGAACGCCAGGCGGTCCTGGTCAGGGCCGGAGCCAGCCGGACCCTGAAATCGCGGCACCTGACCGGGCACGCGGTCGATGTGGCGGCGCTGGTCGACGGGCAGGTTCGGTGGGACTGGCCGCTGTATGGCCGGATCGCCGAGGCCTTCAAGACGGCGGCCCTGGAGCTGAAGGTTCCCATCGTCTGGGGCGGCGACTGGCGCACCCTGAGGGACGGGCCCCATTTCGAACTGGATCGGGGGGCGTTCCCATGAAGAGTCTCGCACCGCTGGGATGGGCGGTCGTGCTGGGCGTCGGCCTGGTGTTGATGCTGGCGGCCCTGGCCGGGCTGGGATTCCACTGGGATCCGCTGGGGCTGGAGCGGCGGCGGTCGCAGGCGGCCCAGGCCCGCGCCGCCGTCGCCGAGACCGAACGCCGGGCCCGAGGCCTGGAGGCCGAAGGGGCGGCCGCGCAGATGCGCCGACTGGAGGACCATCAACGACAACGCACGGCATCGGAGCGGGCGACCGCCGCCGCCGTGGAACAGGCGAGGAGCGCCGATGACGCCGACATCCCTCTTGAAAGCCGCAGGGCCGATCGCCTGCGCGACCATGATCGCGAGCTGCGCCGTCTCGCGCCCGACCTTGGCGGTTACGCCGCCACGGTTGACCCTGCCCGAGGCGGCGACGCGGCCGTGCGACCTGGCGACCCTGCCGGCTGAGCCGACGACCGGCGATCTGGATGTCGCCTATATGCGGCGCGGCGCCCAGATCGCGGCCTGCGACGGCGCGCGGCGGCTGGCGGTCGAGACGCTGCTGGCGGAGCGGGCGATGCAGGACGCCTGGATCAAGGCCGGCGCCCGGCCCCGGTGAAGGGGGCAGAAACGACTCGGCAATCTCTGCCGCATGTGACCGGATTTTGCCGAGTCGGTTCGTCTACCTTCGGAATAAGTACATAAAAATCAACGTTGAAATATGTCGGACGGGCCGTTCCGAATTGGCCCCGACCTTGCTCCTGAAGAGCCCGAGCAAAAGGCTCCTGGCGCTAAAATGGCGCCGGACATCACACGAAGTGAAAAAGGACAGCCAAAATGGCTAACAGCATCAATACGAACTACGGCGCCGCCATCGCGCTGCAAAACCTCAATGCGACCAACGATCAGCTGGCTCGCACGCAGAACCGTGTCAACACGGGCCTGAAAGTCGCCACCGCCAAGGATAACGGCGCGATCTACGCCATCGCGACGACCCAGCGCGCCAATATGGGCGCCATGGACGCGGTCAAGAATTCGCTGCAACGCGGCCAATCCATCGTCGACGTGGCCCTGGCCGCCGGCGACACCGTCACCGCTGCTCTGGAAGAGATGAAGCAGCTGGCGGTCAACATCCAGTCGTCCGTCGCCGGCTCCGACGCCGAGACCGCCTACCTGGCCGACTTCAACGCCTTGGGCAAGGAAATCGACGCCGCGCTGAAGGGCGCCAGCTTCGACGGCGTCAATCTGTGGAACACGACCACGGCGACCAATGTCACGACCAATCTGAGCGGCGGCAGCTATCAGATCGGCTTCGGCACGACCGACAAGGCCGCCGCCGCCGCCGTCACCGCCGTTTCGGCCGGCACGGCCGCGCGTGCGGGCGCCACGACCACCATCGTCGACGCCGCGATCAAGGAAATCACGTCCGATCTGGCGACCCTTGGCACCCAGTCCAAGTCGGTGGGCCGCCAGCTGACCTTCGTGGGCAAGCTGCAAGACGCGACGGAGGCCGGCATCGGCAATCTGGTGGACGCCGACCTGGCCAAGGAAAGCGCCAAGCTGACCGCGCTGCAGACCAAGCAACAGCTGGGCGTCCAGGCGCTGTCGATCGCCAACTCCTCCAGCCAGATCCTGTTGAGCCTGTTCCGCAACTAAGCGGAGCTCGATCCTCCCATTTCAGGCCGAGACGATCCGCGTCTTCGCCCGACCTTCAGCGCGCGCCCGGTAAATTCTGCCGGGTGATCGGGGGCGCTCGGCAGAAACTGCCGGGCAGAAAGGACGGTAAATCAAGAGTTAACGTGTAAAATCAGTACGTTACGACCGGCAATGCGGCCATTTCCTGGCCCGGCAATTGCTTCACCCCCACGGAGCAAAAAGCTCCTGGCGTCAAAAGGACGCCGGCCATCACCGAAGTGAAAAAGGACCCGCCAAAATGGCGAACAGCATCAACACCAACTACGGCGCGGCCATCGCGCTGCAGAACCTGAACAAGACCAACGCCTCGCTGGAGACGACCCAGAACCGGATCAACACCGGGATGAAGGTGTCGTCGGCCAAGGACAACGGCGCGATCTTCGCCATCGCCACGACCCAGCGCGCCAACATGGGCGCCATGGATGCGGTGAAAAACTCGCTGCAGCGCGGCCAATCCATCGTCGACGTGGCCCTGGCGGCGGGCGACACCGCGACGTCCGCCCTGGAAGAGATGAAGGCCCTGGCGGTCAACATCGCTTCGTCCACCGGCGACGCGCAGACGGCCTATCTGGCCGACTACACCGTCACCAACCTGACCACCAACACCTCGGGCGGCACCTACGCCATCGGTTTCGCCGCCGCGCCGTCGGCCGACGCGACCCTGACGGCGGTGAACACCGGCGCCATCACGGCGGCGAACGCCACCGTCACGAACGTGGACGCCGCGATCAAGACCGTCACCACCAGCCTGGCGACCTTGGGCACCCAGTCCAAGTCGGTGGGCCGTCAGCTGACCTTCGTGGGCAAGCTGCAAGACGCCACGGAGGCCGGCATCGGCAATCTGGTGGACGCCGACCTGGCCAAGGAAAGCGCCCGTCTGACCGCCCTGCAGAGTGATCCGCCTTGGGCGGTCGCGTCATGGCCTTGAAACCGGAGGTCGATCACGGTCGGCCTTCATACCCCGAGCAAAACGCTCCCGTCGCCAAAACGGCGGCGGCCATCACGAAGTGAAGAAGGAGAGCCAAAATGGCTAACAGCATCAATACGAACTACGGCGCTGCGGTCGCCCTGCAGAGCCTGAACAAGACCGCCGCCCAACTGGAAACCACCCAGAACCGGATCAACACCGGCATGAAGGTGTCGTCGGCCAAGGACAATGGCGCGATCTTCGCCATCGCCACGACCCAACGCGCCAACATGGGGGCGATGGATGCGGTCAAGAACTCGCTGCAACGGGGTCAGTCCATCGTGGACGTGGCCCTGGCCGCCGGCGACACGGTCACGTCGGCGCTCGAGGAGATGAAGGCCCTGGCGGTCAACATCGCTTCGTCCGCCACCGGTTCGGACGCGCAGACGGCCTATCTGGCCGACTACAACGCCCTGGGCAAGGAAGTCGACACCGCGCTGAAGGGCGCGTCGTTCGACGGCGTCAACCTGTGGAACACCACCACGGCGACCAATGTGACGACCAACACCTCGGGCGGCACCTACCAGGTCGGCTTCGGCACGACCGACATCGCGGCGGCGACCGGCATCACCGGCGTCACCACGACGGCGACGGCCGCCACGGCGACCACCACCGCCGTGGACGCTGCGATCAAGGAAGTCACCACGCGTCTTGCGACCCTGGGCACCCAGTCCAAGTCGATCGGCCGTCAACTGACGTTCGTCAACAAGCTGCAGGACGCCACGGAGGCCGGATCCTGCTGGGCCTGTTCCGCTAAGGCCCGGAAGGCCGGGGCGTTTCGGCGTCCCGGCCAAAGGTCTGAAACCCCGAGCAAAACGCTCCCGTCGCCAAAAGGGCGTCGGCCGTCACGAAGTGAAGAAGGAGAGCCAAAATGGCTAACAGCATCAACACCAACTACGGCGCTGCGGTCGCCTTGCAGAGCCTGAACAAGACCAACGCCCAGCTGGAAACGACCCAGAACCGGATCAACACCGGCATGAAGGTGTCGTCGGCCAAGGACAATGGCGCGATCTTCGCCATCGCCACGAGCCAGCGCGCCAACATGGGGGCGATGGACGCGGTCAAGAACTCGCTGCAACGGGGGCAGTCGCTGGTCGACGTGGCCCTGGCGGCCGGCGACACGGCGACCTCGGCTCTGGAAGAGATGAAGGCCCTGGCGGTCAACATCGCTTCGTCCACCGGCGACGCGCAGACGGCCTATCTGGCCGACTACAGGGCGTCACCAATGTGACGACCAACACCTCGGGCGGCACCTATGGCGTCGGTTTCGCGGCCAACATCTCGACGGACGCGGCGCTGACGGCCGTGAACACCGGCGCGATCACGGCGGCGAACGCCACCACGGCGAACGTCGACGCGGCCTTGAAGAAGGTCACGGACAGCCTGGCGACCCTGGGCACCCAGTCCAAGTCGATCGGCCGTCAACTGACGTTCGTCAACAAGCTGCAGGACGCCACGGAGGCCGGGCGTGCAGGCGTTGTCGATCGCCAACTCGTCCAGCTCGATCCTGCTGGGCCTGTTCCGCTAAGGCGAACGGCCGGGCGATCATGAACGGCCGCCCGGCCGAACGTCTCCTACTTCCTTAGAGGAGCGCGGGTTTGTCCGCGCTGGGAGCCATGACAGAGAATGTCGCCAGAATAACAAGCGCGCCTTCGCCCCTGCCTTCGACCGTCGTCGCTACGCCCGAGGTCCAGCCCGAGCCGCGCAACGACAACGCCGACGCCGGCCGCTACCGGCTGACCATCGAGGCCGTCGGGGATCATCGCTATGTGTACAAGGTCCTGGACCGGGTGACGGGCGAGGTGATCCGCCAACTGCCGAGGGAAGAGGTCGAGAAGCTGGGCAGCGACCCGACCTATCGGGGCGGAAAGATCGTCGACACCACGGCCTAGAGGTCGCTGTCGCATCGAGGCTTGGGAACGCCGCCGGCTCGCCGGACGGCGCATTCATGGTTTCCGGGCCGTTAACCATCCGCTCACGACTCATGGTTAATGCTGCACGGAACAGAAGTCCCGGGGCTTGAAGCCATGACCAGCATCCATACCAACACCTCGGCGATGATCGCCCTGCAGAACCTGAACAAGACCAGCGACCAGCTGGCCGCGACCCAGAGCCGGGTGAACACCGGCCTGAAGGTTCAGGGCGCCAAGGACAACGCCGCCGTCTGGGCGGTGGCGCAGGGGCAGAGGGCGGACCGCGGGGCGCTGGAAGCCGTCACCACCAGCCTGAACCGCGCGACCTCGATCGCCGACGTGTCGCTGGCGGCGGGCGAACAGATTTCGGACCTGCTGACCGAGCTGAAGGCCAAGGCCACGGCGGCGTCCGACGAAAGCGCCACCCTGGCGATGCGGACCTCCTACAACGACGAATTCCAGTCGCTGCTGAAGTCGATCCAGTCGTTCGCCGACAACGCCATCTTCGACGGCTCCAACATCCTGGACGGATCGGCGACGGCCGGCATCAACTTCCTGGCCAGCGCCGACGGAACCGAGACGATCACGCTGAACCGCCAGGACATGACGCTGAACGGCCTGGGGCTGGGCACGACGCCGGCCGCGCCGGACCTGCTGACCAAGGCCAACGCCGACGCGGCGCTGACGCGGATCAACACGGCCCTGTCGACCAGCACGGCGAACCTGGCGGAACTGGGCGCCCAGGCCAAGCAGATCGAGCGGCACACCACCTATGTGGGCAAGCTCTCCGACGCGCTGGAGGCCGGCATCGGCAATCTGGTGGACGCCGACCTGGCCAAGGAAAGCGCGCGGCTGCAGGCGCTTCAGGTGCAACAGCAACTGGGCGTCCAGGCCCTGTCGATCGCCAACCAGTCGCCGCAGATCATCCTGTCGCTGTTCAAGGGCTGATGGCCGCTTAAGGGTTCGTTATCGGCCCGCGCCGCAATGTGGAGGGGCGGAGCCGAATGATGATCAACAACAGCTATCTGTTGGGCCTGTACGGCGGGACGACCGATACGTCCTCGCTGTTCGGCGCGCAGACCTCGGCCCAGACCTCGCAAGGGACCGCCAAGGCCAAACAGACCCAGCCCACGGCGCCGTGGTCGTCAAAGGCCACGACCGCCCCCAAGGCCAGCGACATGGTGCGCGCCGCCCTGGGCGGGCGACGCATCGTCGACGAATCCGCCGTCAATCTGGATCTGGCCGGCGCCTCGGCCGACTATCGCAAGCTGTTCGCGACCTATCAGGCGCTGAACACCCTCAGCGCCCTGGCGGATCGGGCCAACGTCAAGGGCCTGTCGGCCGCAGAGGCCGGGCAGGTCGCCAAGCGGTTCGCCTCGGGCCTGGCGGAACTGTCGGACTATCTGAAGACCTCCAAGTTCGAGGATCTGCGCCTGGTGCAGGGCGTGTCCCAGTCCAAGGTCAAGACCGGCTTCGCCCAGGAGAAGGCGCCCTCCAGCTTCGTCACCCAGCCGATCCACGACGGCGCCCTGAGCGATCCGGTCAAGGCGTTCGAGGGCGACGTGAAGTTCGCCATGACCATCCGCACGGCGGTGGGGACGCGGAGCGTCGACATCGACCTGTCGGACATGGGCGCGACGCCGCGCACGATGGACAACGTCATCGCCCACATCAACGACAGCCTGGAGAACGCCGGCGTCGCCACGCGGGTGGGGCGCGAGGCGATCGAGGCCCAGCCGAAGACGATCAAGAGCGGCGACAAGACCATCACCCTGCCGGCGGGGCCGGACCAATGGGCGCTGAAGATCTGGGGCGGGGTGGGAGAGACGGTGGGTTTCACGGCCGCGGCCGCCTCCGACGCCGTCTATGTGACGCAAGGGGTCGGGGCCAAGGGCGCGGGCCAGTTGCTGAAGTTCCAGGCCGACGGCGGCGACGCCCCGGCCGCCCAGCAGGGGGTGGACGATCCCTTCTGGGTCGCGGACCGGGTGGGCCATACCAATCTGCCGGACGGGGTCGCGGCGGTGCGCGCCAGCGCGACGGCGCCCGACGGCTCGGTCTGGGTCGTGGCGGACCTGACCGAGGGGCTGGACAATCAGCCGATCAAGGGCGCGCGCGACGTCGCCCTGATGAAATACGATTCCGCCGGCAATCTGACGCAGACCAAGCTGCTGGGCGCGGCCGGATCGGCCAATGGCTTCTCCATCGCCGTGGACGCCGACGGGCGCGTGGCGGTGGCCGGGTCCGTGACCGGCGCACTGGAACCCGGCAAGAGCGGCGATGTCGCCACCGTAGCCGACAGTTTCGTCACCGTGTTCGACGACACCGGCAAGGAGTTGTGGACCCAGCGACGCGGCGCCAAGGCCGCCGACGAGGCGACCGAGGTCCGTTTCGGCGACGACGGGCGCGTCTATGTCGCCGGGCGGGCCAAGTCGGCCATGCCTGGCCAGGCGGCCCTGGGCGGATGGGACAGCTATCTGCAGACCTTCGAGGAGAGGCCGCTGACGGTCATCGGGCCCGTGGCGGGGGTCAATGTCTCGACCCTGCAGTTCGGTTCCTCCGGCGACGATTCGGTCCAGGCCATGACGGTGTCGGGGTCGGACCTCTACACCGCAGGCGTCGAGAACGGGCGGGCCGTCGTGCGCCGGTTCACCCTGGATGCGGCGGGGATTCCGACCCTGGCGGCGACGCGCGATCTGGGACTTCTGAGCGGCTCCATAGCCGGGGTCTCGGTCGAGAACGGCCGGGTGGTCGTGACGGGCCAGACCGACAACGCCGCCCTGGACGCCGGGACGGTGACGAACCCCCATGCGGGCGGGACGGATGTCTTCGTCGCCAGCCTGTCCGGCGATCTTCAGGCCGGGGCGGGTGATCGGCTGACCTATTTCGGCGGATCCGGCAACGACACGGCGGCCGACGTCAAGATCAAGGACGGCAAGGTCTGGATCACCGGCACGAACCGCGACGCGGGCGCGTCCAAGACCGATCCGACGCGGGCCTATCTGGCCCGATTGGACCTGGCCAGCGGGGCGGTGGAATACAATCGCACCTGGCGCGGCGACGGCGATCAGGTCACGCCCACAAGCCTGAGCATCGCGGAGGGCGGCGCCAGCGTGCTGGATCGTCTGGGCCTGCCGCAGGGCGAGATCATGCAGGCGGAATCCAAGCTGCTGACCGTCGCCACTGCGGCGCGGGTGGGCGATCAGTTCTCGATCTCGCCGGCGGGGGGCGGCCGGGCCGTGACCGTGACCATCGACGCCAAGGACACGCTGGACACCCTGGCCAAGAAGATCATGACCGCCTCGAATCGGCAGTTGAAGGCGACGGTGATCACCGATTCCAAGGTGGTTCCGCCCGTCCAGAGGCTTCAGATCGTCGCGGCCGACAACAAGGCCGGAGCGGTGATATCGGCCGGCGCCGTGGGCAAGGACGCCCTGGCGGCGCTTGGGCTGTCGCCTGGTTTCGTCGGAAACACGGCGGACAAGTCGATCAAGACCTTCGGCCTGAACCTGGCCAACACTTTGAATTTGAACGATCCCGCCTCGATCAAGGCGGCGACGGAGGCCCTGGCCCAGGCCATGACGGCGGTGCGATCCGCCTACCGCGCCCTGGGGCCGCAGACCACGCCCCAGACCAACAGCCAGTCCGGCAAGGGCGCCTCCACCGCCTATCAGCAGACGCAGTTGGCGAATTTCCAGGCGGCGCTCAATCGTCTGAGCGCCTGATCGCCTCAGCGCGCGGGCGCAGGCTAGGATCGGCGGTTGACGCCCGGCGCCGGCTCGGGGTTATTGGGTCGGCAATCGTGAAAGGCGTCCATGACTCCGCCCAAAGACAACCGTGTCATCATCGCCGTCGGCGCCGGTCTGGTGATCGTCGTCGCCGTCGTTCTGGCCCTGATCTTCACCAGCGGCGGAGACAAGACGCCCGAGGCGCCCCCTGCCTCCAAGGGGGGGCTGACGGTCGATCTGGCCGATGCGCCGTCGCTGGAGCCGACGCGAGAGCTGAAATGTTTCGTGGACGGGCAGTTCGTGGGTCTGGCGACCCTGGCGGACTGCGCCCGGCGCAACGGGCTGGCCACCGACGCCCTGGACGTGGGTCTGGACGAGACGGGGGCCCTGGCCGCCGCCCCGACCGCCGCCTTCGCCCCGCCGCCGCAACTGCCGCCCGTCCAGACGGTCGAGACGCCGCAGGCGACCCCCAGCGTCGAACCGATCTCGCCCAAGCCGACCGCCGCGCCCCCCGCCGCCGGCAGCCCCTGCCTGCGCTATACCGGGTCGGACTGGCGGGTCCTGTCGAACGGCATGAGCCGCGCCGCCTGCGTCCAGGCCCTGTACGCCGGGACCTGCGTGCGGCCGGGCGAGGCGCAGTACGGCCGCTGGGGCGACACCACCCTGAGGCTGGTGCCGCGCCGGGTCGAACAGTCCAGCGACAACACCCGCTTCCGCACCCTGGCTGAACAGGATCGCAACTGCCAATTTCCGGAGCTGAACTGATGCGCGCGACCGCCCTTGTCCTCGTCGCCGGCGCCGCCGCCCTGGCGGCCTGCAGCAATGAACCCAAGTTCGAGTTCACGCCCGAGACCTGCTACTATGTGACCCAGCCCGCCGGAAAGCCGCCCGAGTTGCAGAAGCTGGGCGAGAACGTCGCCCAGATCGAACTGTGCGCCGCGCGTCTGGAAGAGATGCGGCTGCGCTTCCTGCGCATGGGCGGCTCCAACCAGGAGGTCACGGGCGCCTATCAGGGCCGGTTCATCTTCATCGACCGCGAAGGCGTGAAGTTCGGCAAGAGCCTGAACGGCAGCCGCTTCTTCGCCATGGCCCGCACGGGCGACGGCCGTCTGGCCATTCCGGGCGCCATCACCCGCGACGAGACGGGGCGGCCCATCGCCGTCGCCGGCGAGCCCGAGGCGAAATAGAAAACGCGTCGCAGGCTTACGTAGCGTGAACAAAGGTGGAACATTTCGTTAATCCACCGATTTGGCGGGTCTGATGTCGAATGCGTCTGGCGGTGATCCGCTTCGGCCCTAAGACATCCGGCTGAATTACGGGGCGGGCGAGAAACGCGCCGCCCTTCGAGAAAAGGAAGTTTCCATGGCGGGCAGCGTCAACAAGGTCATTCTGGTCGGCAATCTGGGGCGTGATCCGGAAATCCGCTCCATGCCCAACGGCGACCGGATCGCCAATCTGTCGATCGCCACGTCCGAGACTTGGCGCGACAAGTCGACCGGCGAGCGCAAGGAGAAGACCGAGTGGCACCGGGTCGTCATCTTCAACGACAATATCGTCAAGGTGGTCGAGAACTATGTGAAGAAGGGCTCGACGGTCTATGTCGAGGGCGCCCTTCAGACGCGCAAATGGACCGACCAGCAGGGCGTTGAGAAATATTCGACCGAGATCGTGGTCAGCCGCTTCAAGGGTGAACTGACCATGCTGGGCGGCCGTTCGGAAGGCGGTTCGTCGGGCGGCGGTTACGGCGGCGGTCGCGGCGATGACGACTATTCCTCGGGCTTCTCGACTGGCGGGGCCAACAAGCCCAGCGGCCCCAAGGAAAGCTACGACCTGAACGACGACATTCCGTTCTAAGGTTTTCGGCGTGGGGCGGGGGCCGTACAGCTATCGCGACGATCCCGCCGTGCCGGACTTTCCGGACGACCGGCCCCTGGTCCTGTTCGACGGGGACTGCGCCCTGTGCTCAGGCTCGGCGCGCAAGATTCTGAAGCATGACCGGGCCGGGGTGTTCCGCCTGGCCCCGACGCAGTCGCACTTGGGACGGGCGCTGCTGGTCCATTACGGGGTGGACCCCGACGATCCCTACACAATGCTGATCGTCCAGGACGGCCGGGCGCGCGAGCGGTCGGACGGGGTTCTGGCGATCGCCGCCCGATTGCCCCTGCCGTGGCGGCTGGCGGTCGTGGGACGGATCGTGCCGCGCGTCATCCGCGATACGGCCTATGACTTTATCGCGCGGCGCCGTCGCCGATTTCCCGGTCAGGCCTGGTGCGCCTTGCCGCCCCACGGCGTGGACCTGAAGGATCGGGTGCTGGGATGAGCGGACGGGTGCTGGTGCTGGGCGCCAACGGTTTCATCGGGTCGCACGTCGCGGCGGGCCTGTCCGCCGAAGGCTGGACGGTGCGGGCCGGGGCGCGCCGCATAGCCGAGCCCGCCCGCCGTGCGCCGGCCTTCGACTGGGCAGCGGCGGATTTCGCCAGGCTGACGACGGCCGAGGCCTGGGCGCCGCTGCTGGCGGGCGTGTCGGCGGTGGTGAACTGCGTCGGCGTGCTTCAGGACGGCGGCGGCGACAGCACGCGCGCCGCCCATGTCGACGGGCCGCGCGCCCTGATCGCGGCTTGTGAAGCGGCCGGGGTGCGGCGGTTGATCCATATCTCGGCCGTCGGCGCGGACGCCGAGGCGGGCACGGCTTACGCCCGCACCAAGGCCGAGACCGAACGGCTGGTGGAGGCCAGCGGCCTGGATTGGCTGATCCTGCGGCCGTCGCTGGTGGTGGATCGGGCGGCGTTCGGGGGAACGGGCCTGATCAGGGCGCTGGCGGCCTTTCCGCTGGTCATGCCGGTGGTGGGCGGGGACCAGACCTTCCGCCCGATCCCTCTGGGCGACGTCAGCGCCGCCGTGGTCGCGGCCCTGAAGCCCGACGCGCCGTCCGGCCTGACGCTGGACATGCCGGGGCCGGAGGCTGTGACCATGGCCGACACTGTGCGGCTGTATCGCGGCTGGATGGGGCTGAAGCCGGCGCCGGTGGTGCGCGTGCCGCGGGTCCTGGCCGCGCCGGTCCTGGCGGTCGGCGACCTGCTGGGACGGCTGGGTTGGTCGTCGCCGATCCGCACCACGGCGATCCGTCAGATGGATCACGACGTGGCTGGTCGCGACAGCGGCTGGGCCGAACGTCTGGGTGTCGAGGCGAGGGGATTCTCCCGTTTTCTGGCCGAGACGCCGGCCTCGGTTCAGGACGTCTGGCATGCGCGGCTGTGGTTCGTGCGGCCGGTCGCCATCGTGACCTTGGGACTGTTCTGGCTGACCACCGGTCTGATCAGCTTCGGCCCCGGCTGGAACCGTGCCGTCGCCATCCTGCATGAAGGCGGCTATGGCCGACTGGCTGGTCCCATCGCCTGGTGGGGCGCGCTGCTGGACGTGGTGCTGGGGTTGATGCTGTTCGTACGGCCGTGGACGGCGCGGGTGGCCGTCTTCATGTGTCTGGCCACGGTCGGCTATCTGATCGCGGGGACACTCAGCCTGCCGCACTACTGGATCGACCCTCTGGGGCCGTGGCTGAAGGTTCTGCCGATGATGGCGCTGTGCCTGTTCGTCGCCGCGACGGACGCCCGCCGGTGAGCCTCTATGTCCTGCTGAAGATCGTTCACATCCTGTCCGGGGCGGTGCTGTTCGGCACGGGCGCGGGCATCGCCTTCTTCATGCTGCGCGCCAATGCGACCAGGGATGCGAAGACGGTGGCGGATGTCGGCCGGATCGTGGTTCTGGCCGATTTCGTCTTCACCGCCAGCGCCGTGGTGGTCCAGCCGATCAGCGGTCTGGGGCTGATCCATCTGCAGGGCTGGTCCCTGACCAGTCCGTGGCTGCTGGCCGCCTATGGCCTCTATGTGCTGATCGGCGTGTGCTGGCTGCCGGTGGTGTGGATCCAGTATCGGATGATGAAGCTGGCCGAACAGGCGGCGGGGCAGGGCGCGCCCTTGCCGGCCGCCTATCACCGACTGTTCCGCTGGTGGTTCGCTCTGGGCTGGCCCGCCTTCGCAGGCGTGTTGGCCATATACTGGCTGATGGTGGCCAAGCCGAATTTCTGAACAGGAAACTTCGGGTCATCCAATGTGAACCGACGCGCGCCCGCGAGAATGACATAGGTGGATCATGACCGACGCCGCCCCGCCCGCGCCCGCCAAGCCCCATGCCCTGACCGGGCTGGAGATCGCCGCCATTCTGGCGATCATCGTCGTCTGGGGCGTCAACAACGCCGGGGCCAAGGTCGCGACGGAACATCTGAGCCCGCTTCTGGTCGGGGCGATCCGGTTCGGCATCGCCAGCGCCTGTCTGTTCGCCTTCGTCCGACCGCCGTTCCCCGACTGGAAAAGTCTGCTTATCATCGTTCTGGTGGGCGGCCCGATTCAGTACGGCCTGGTCTATATCGCCTATTGGCTGGCCCATGACGTCAGCCCGGTGACGGTGGCCAACCAACTCTGGATTCCCTTCACCTCCCTGTTCGCCTTCCTGATGCTGGGCGAGCGGCTGAGCCGGGGGGCGATGATCGGCATGGGGGTGGCCTTCGTCGGCGTGGCCTGGATGACGCTGGACGCCCACGCCCTGCAGGACTGGCGCGCCATTCTGGTGGGGATTGCGGCGGGCGCGGCCTGGGCCCTGGCGACGGTGGTGGCGCGGCGCACGACCTCCATTCCGCCGCTGAAGATGCAGGGCTTGCTGGCGGCGGGCACCCTGCCGGTCATGGCCTTCGGCTCCCTGGTGTTCGAACACGATCAGATTCAGGCGATCCAGGCCGCGCCGCCGGTGGTCTGGTTGGCCCTGATCTGGGCCGGGGTGGTGTCGTCGGTTCTGGCCACGACCCTGCTGTTCTGGCTGGTGCAGCGGCGAGAGGCCGGGCGGGTGACGCCTTATCTGCTGGCGACGCCGGTGGTGTCTATGGCCATCGGCTGGGGGCTGATGGGCGATGTGCTGACGCCGCAGATTCTGACCGGCGCCGCCATCGCCATGGGCGGGGTTGTGCTGGTGGCCCTGGCCGAACGAGGCTTGCGTGCGGGGGCGGCGAAGGCTTGATCTGGGCGGGCAAGATTTCGGAGCCCATGATGACCCACGCCCCAATCGACGCCGAACATGTTTCCCGCCGCTGGCTGGGCAAGGCTACGCGAGACCTGCCTGAGAACGAGGCCGAGGTGGTGCGCAGCGCCGCCGACCGCCGCCCGGTGTCGGAGGACGTAAACGAGACGTTCGACGATCATCTGACGTTCGGAGAGCGGCTGGCCGACCGAGTGGCGTCCTTTGGCGGCTCCTGGCCCTTCATCATCGCCTTCGGCCTGTTTCTGGCGGCATGGACAGGGCTGAACCTGCTTCTGCGGAAGGAAGCGTTCGATCCCTATCCCTTCATCTTCCTGAACCTTGTGCTGTCCATGCTGGCGGCGGTGCAGGCCCCCGTCATCATGATGAGCCAGAACCGACAGGCGGCCCGCGACAGGCTGGACGCGGGCAACGACTACCAGGTCAATCTGAAGGCCGAGATCGAGATCATGGCCTTGCTGGACAAGGTCGAACACCTGACGGCCAGACAGGAAGAGCAGACCGAACTGATCCGCCGCCTGCTGGCCGAACGCGAGCGTTGAGCGTCAACTGGCGGTCAGGGCGGCGCAGGCAACCCGGTCGCCCGCGCCGCCGATGGGCTGGCTGGAGTGGTCGTCGGGATTGGCGTGGATGATGATGGCCGAGCCGTCGGCGTCCCATAGCCATTGACCGGGGCCTTCCGAGGAAATCCGGGCGCGCGTCGTGAACAGTTCGGCGTTCACCTTGCCGTCCGGCCCGGCGTAGATGTTGGGCAGGTCGCCGTCGTCAGGGCCTGCGGGGTTCAGAAGCCCGTGCGGCTGTTTCGGCTCGCCGTGATTGATGTGGGCGCCGGAGGAGGTGAAGGGCGCCTCGCAGGCGGCCGTGGCGTGGATGTGGATGCCGTGCCAGCCGGGCGTCAGACCCGAGGCCTCGACCTTGATCAGAAGGCCGGTCGGACCCTGGCGCAGGTCGACGCGGCCGATGTTGGCGCCCTGGGCGTTGACCAGAACAGCCTGGCCGGTCGCGCCCACAGGGGCGCGTTCGGCCTGAACATGGGCGGCGTCGCCGGCCGAGGCGCAGGCGGCGGTGGCGGCCAGGGGGGAGGCGAGGGCGAGGAGGACGGCGAGACGGGAGGCGCGCATGCGAAAAGTCCTTTCAGAGACGGGCTTTCACGGCGGCGTCGCTTTGCCACCGGGCCCCTTGAATGCTAGAAATCGTCACAACGGATCACGTTCCGATTCCGGCCGCATAAAGCCACGCTTCATTGACCGACGACAGCTACGAAAACGCCGCAACCCCGATTAATAGCGGAGGCGGCGGCTCCGACATTTCCACGATCACGATCGAGGACGAACTGAAGCGTTCGTACCTCGACTACGCCATGAGCGTGATCGTCTCGCGCGCCCTGCCTGATGCGCGCGACGGGCTGAAGCCGGTGCATCGGCGCATCCTGTATTCGATGCACGACCTGAACATGACGCCCGAGCGCGCCTATTCGAAGTGCGCCCGCGTGGTCGGCGACGTGCTGGGCCGGTTCCACCCCCACGGCGACGCCTCGGTCTATATGGCCCTGGTGCGGATGGCGCAGCCCTTCTCGATGGGGCTGATGCTGGTCGACGGTCAGGGCAACTTCGGCTCGGTCGACGGCGATATGCCCGCCTCGATGCGTTACACCGAGGCCCGGATGGCGCCCGCCGCCGTCGCCCTGATGACGGACATCGACAAGGACACCGTCGATTTCCAGCCCAACTACGACGAGAAGGAGCTGGAGCCGGTCGTCCTGCCGAGCCGGATACCGAACCTGCTGGTCAATGGCGCGGGCGGCATCGCCGTCGGCATGGCGACCAACATCCCGCCGCACAATCTGGGCGAGGTCGTGGACGCGGCCATCGCCCTGCTGGACGATCCGAACGTTTCGGACGACGCCCTCTTGGACATCGTGCCCGGTCCGGACTTCCCGACCGGCGGCGAGATCATGGGCCGCACGGCGCCGCGAAACGCCCTGCGCGACGGCCGCGGCTCTGTGGTCGTGCGCGGCCGCGCCTCCATCGAGGAAATCCGCAAGGACCGCGAGGCCATCGTCGTCACCGAACTGCCCTATCAGGTCAACAAACAGACCCTGATCGAGCGCATCGCCGAAATGGTGCGCGAAAAGCGTCTGGAAGGCATTTCCGACGTTCGCGACGAATCCGACCGCCAGGGGATGCGGATCGTCATCGAGCTGAAGCGTGACGCCTCGGGCGATGTGATCCTGAACCAGTTGTGGCGTTATACGGCGCTACAGAGCTCGTTCGGCGTCAACATGCTGGCGCTGAACCACGGACGGCCCGAGCAGATGGGCCTGCGCGCCCTGCTGGAGGTCTTCCTGGACTTCCGCGAGGAGGTGGTGGTCCGCCGGGTCAAGTTCGAACTGGCCAAGGCGCGCGACCGTGGCCACGTGCTGGTCGGTCTGGCCGTCGCCGTCGCCAATATCGACGAGGTGATCCACATCATCCGCTCCTCGGCCGATCCGACCGAGGCGCGGGAGCGGCTGCAGGCCAAGGCGTGGCCCGTCGGCGACATGATGGCCCTGGTCGAGCTGATCGCCGACCCGCGCACCGTCATCGTCGAGGGTGACAAGATCCGCCTGACCGACGAACAGGCCCGCGCCATCCTGGCCCTGACCCTGTCGCGCCTGACCGGCCTGGGGCGCGACGACATCTTCGGCGAGGCGCACGGCCTATCGGACACCATCCAGGGCCACCTGACCATCCTGTCGGACCGCAAGAACGTCCTGGCGATCATCCGCGAGGACCTGCTGGAGGTGAAGGCCAAGTTCGCCGTGCCGCGTCGCACCCTGATCGGGGAAGGCGACGGCGAGATGGAGGACGAAGACCTGATCCCGCGCGAGGACATGGTCGTCACCGTCACCCACGGCGGCTACGTCAAGCGGGTGGCCCTGAACGCCTATCGGACCCAGCATCGCGGCGGCAAGGGCCGCAGCGGCATGGCGATGAAGGACGAAGACGCCATCACGGGCGTGTTCAGCGCCTCGACCCACACGCCGGTCCTGTTCTTCGCCACCAACGGCAAGGCCTATAAGCTGAAGACCTGGCGTCTGCCGCTGGGCAATCCGCAGTCGCGCGGCAAGGCCTTCGTCAACCTGCTGCCGATCGAACCGGGCGACAGCATCATGAACGTCCTGCCCCTGCCTGAGGACGAGGCGACCTGGGGCGACTACGACATCATGTTCGCCACCAGTTCGGGCGACGTGCGCCGGAACAAGCTGTCGGACTTCGCGACGGTGAACCGCGCGGGCAAGATCGCCATGAAGCTGGAAGGCGACGACCGGATGGTCGGCGTCGGCCTGTGCACCGCCGACGACGACGTGCTGCTGACCACGGCCCTGGGGCGGGCGATCCGCTTCAAGGCCGACGACGTGCGGGTGTTCAAGGGCCGGGATTCCACCGGCGTCCGGGGCGTGCGCCTGCAGGACGGCGACGAGGTCATCTCCATGGCCATCCTGGGCCGGGTGGACGCGACGCCGGAAGAACGCTCGGCCTATGTCAAACACGCCAACGCCATGCGCAAGGCGCTGGCCGGGGCCGAGGGCGAGGAAGACGCCACCCCGGTCGAGGCCGATGACGAGGCGACGGCCGACGCGGTCCTGTCGGTCGAACGGATCGCCGAACTGGGCGCGGCCGAACAGTTCATCCTGACGGTCACGGACACCGGCTTCGGCAAGCGGTCCTCGGCCTATGAGTATCGCCGCACGGGTCGCGGCGGGCAGGGGCTGACGGCGCACGGTCTGGGCGGTCGCGCGGGCACCCGCCTTGCGGCGGCCTTCCCGGTCGAGGAAACCGACGATCTGCTGCTGGTCACATCGGGCGGCCAGATGATCCGCACCCGTATCGATCAGGTCCGCATCGTCGGCCGCTCCAGCCAGGGCGTCACCATCTTCCGCACCGGCAAGGACGAAAAGGTCGTCTCGGTCGAACGCCTGCCGGAAAGCGGCGGCGACGATGCGGAAGTCGCGGGCGACGAGGGCGAGGGCTGATCAGCCGCGCCTATCCCCGCCTTCGCCGGGATAGGCGGAATGGAGCCGCCAGTGGACATCCTGATCGACGGTCTGCCCGCCACGCCCGCCGACCTGGCTCACCAGGCCCTGGTCAACTACGGCGCCTACACCTCCTTCCGGGTCGAGGCAGGGGCGGTGCGCGGCCTCGATCTGCATCTGGCGCGGCTGGAGCAGGCGGCGGTCGAACTGTTCGGCGACAGCCCTGGCGAGGACGAACTGCGCCGTCTGATGGCGCTGGCGGTCGGCGGCCGTGACGCCTGCTGGCTTCGGGTCAGCCTGTTTTCGCCCGAGATCGGCCATCGCGCGCCGTCCTTCGTCGGGCGGCCCAGGGTGATGACGGTGGTTTCGCCCGCGCCGCCGCCGCTGGCGACCAGCGCACGGGTCATGAGCCTGCCCTATGAACGGGAAGCCCCGCATTTGAAGCATCTGGCCACCCTGGGCCTGATCCACGCCCGGCGTGCGGCGCGGGCCGCCGGCTTCGACGACGCCCTGTTTGTGGATCGGAACGGCTGCGTGTCCGAAGGCGCATTGTGGAACATCGGCTTCGTCCAGGGGGATCGTATCGTCTGGCCGCAGGCGTCGATGCTGGCCGGCGTCGCCCAGGCGCTGATCCAGCGAGGACTGGCCCGGGAGGGCCTGGTCTCTGAACGTCGTCCGGTCGCCTTGTCGGACGTCGCCGCCTTCGACGGCGCCTTCCTGTGCAACAGCGCCACGCCCGTCTGTCCGATCACAGCCGTCGACGCCGTCGTCTTCCAGCCCGATCCGGCGATCCTGACCCGGATCGCCCAGGCCTGGACGGCTCAGCCGCCGCAGATCCTGGGATGACGAAGGCGTCAGGCCGCTAGGCCGCCGATTTCGCACCTGCTAAACGACCACAAACGGCAGGTGAAACGCCGGGGAGACACGCCATGCGCATCGGCCTTTATCCGGGCACCTTCGATCCCGTGACGAACGGGCATACGGACATCGTCAAACGCGCGCTGAAGCTGGTCGACCGGCTGGTCATCGGCGTGGCCCAGAACGATGAAAAGGGGCCCCTGTTCACCACCCAGGAGCGGGTCGAGATGCTGGAGACCGAGATGGCGGCCTTCGGCGGCGACATCGTGGTGCGGCCCTTTTCGACCCTTCTGATGCATTTCGCCGAAGAGGTTGAGGCCAATGTCATCGTGCGCGGCCTGCGGGCCGTCGCGGACTTCGAATACGAGTTCCAGATGACGGCGATGAACCAGCGCCTCAATCAGAACATCGAGACGGTGTTCCTGATGGCGGATCCGCGCCACCAGGCCATCGCCTCGCGGCTGGTCAAGGAAATCGCCCGTCTGGACGGCGCGATCGACAGTTTCGTCAGTCCCGCCGTCGCCGAGCGCGTGCGGGCCAAGGTCAAGGGTCTGGGATGAGGACGGGCATGCGTCTGGGAATGATGGCGGCGACGGCCGTGCTGGCGGCGTCGGGCCTGATGCTGTCGGATCTGGGAACGACCCCGGCCAGGGCGCAGACAGCGGCTGCGACCGCCGACTGGCGCACGGTGGCCCCGGAAAACCTGCTGGTCATCGACACGGCCAAGGGCCGCATCCTGGTCGAGCTGTCGCCCGTGGCGGCGCCGAACCATGTCGAACGCATTCGCACCCTGGCGAACCAAGGCTTCTACGACGGGCTGAAATTCCATCGGGTCATCCCCGACTTCATGGCCCAGACCGGCGATCCCAAGGGCACGGGCGAGGGCGGCAGCGAGTTGCCGGACCTGAAGGCCGAGTTCAGCTTCCGTCGCGGGCGTGACGCGGGCTTCGCCCAGGTTCCCGACGTCGGAAACGGCGTGTTCGGCCTTGTCGGAACCCTGCCGGTCCAGACCCAGCCCGACGCCCAGATGATGATCACGGCCGACTTCAAGGTGGAGGCGCACGGCCTGTTCTGTCCCGGCGTGCTGGGCATGGCGCGCTCCGGCCAGCCCGACAGCGCCAACAGTCAGTTCTTCCTGATGACCGGCGAAAAGGATCTGCTGAACGGCCAGTACACCGCCTTCGGCCGCATCGTGTCCGGCCTGGACGTGGTCAAGTCGCTCAAGAAGGGCGGCGAGGCCGACGACGGCAAGGTGACGGATCCCGACGTCATGACCCATGTGCGCATGGCCTCGGCCCTGCCGGAGGCGCAACGCCCGACGGTGCGGGTGATGGACGCCCGCAGCCCCGCCTTCGCGCAACGCCTGGCGGCCGAACGCGCCCAGCACGGCGCAGGCTTCACGATCTGCGATGTGCAGCCGGTGGTCGAGGTGACGGGCGGCTGAGATTCCCTGGGGAGGGGACCGTTGTGAGGACATTCAGAGCGAAGGGCCTGACCGGCCTGTGGTCGAGCCTGATCTTCGGGCTATGCGCGTCGGCGGCCGTGGCCCAGGAGGCCGCGACCCCGCCGCCGCCGCCGCCGCCGGCTGAATGGCGCACCATTGCGCCGGAAGACCTGCTGGTGATCGACACGAACAAGGGGCGGATCCTGGTGGAATTGGCGCCCCAGATCGCGCCGGCGCATGTCGAGCGCATCCGGCTGCTGGCCGCGCGCGGCTTTTACGACACGCTGAAATGGCACCGGGTCATCGACTGGTTCATGGCCCAGACGGGCGATCCCTTGGGCACCGGAGACGGCCAGAGCTTCTATCCGGACCTGAAGGCCGAATTCACCTTCCGACGCGGGGCGGACATGGCGTTCACGCCGGTGGCGGCACCGGCCGGCGCCCTTGTCGGCTTCATCGGCTCCGTGCCCGTTCAGACCCAGCCCGACGCCCTGATGGCCGGCACGGGCGACCACAAGGTGCACGGCTGGGGTCTGTATTGCCCGGGTGTGGCCGGCATGGCGCGCGACGAGGGAAACGACACCGCCAACAGCCAGTTCTTCCTGATGCGCCAGGCCTATCCGGCGCTGGACAAGCGCTACACCGTCTGGGGGCGGGTGGTGTCAGGACTGGACGTGGTGCGGGCGCTGAAGGCCAGCCCCAACCCCGACGGCATCGTGGACGGTCCCGATCAGATGACGCGGGTCCGTGTCGCCGCCGACCTGCCGACGGCCGAACGGCCCAGCCTGCAGGTGCTGAACACCGCCTCGGCCACCTTCCGCACCATCGTGGAGCAGGCGCGGCAGGCGCGCGGGGCCGACTTCTCGGTCTGCGACATCGAAATCCCGTCGCGGGAGACGCCGGCCGCCTAACCGCCGTTGCGGCCCGCGCCGTTTCCACGCCCGCGCCGGCGTCGGCGGCGCTTTGGCTTGCGGTCCTCGCGCATCCGCTGGAGCAGCAAACCCTCGCGCAGGCCCCGGTCCGCCACGCGCACGCGGTTGGAGGGCCAGGCGCGCTGAACCGCCTCCAGGATGGCGGCCCCGGCCAGGACCAGGTCGGCGCGATCCGGGCCGATGCAGGCCTCCTTCGCCCGCCCGTCCGGCCCCAAAGCCTTCAGCCGTTCGGCCGCCGCCTCGCAGTCGCCGCGCGTCATCCACAGACCATCGACCCGGTCGCGATTGTAGCGGGGCAGGTTCAGATGGATGCCCGCCAGGCTGGTGATCGCGCCTGACGTGCCGACCAGATGGGCGCGATCCTGACGAAACAGCTCCAGCATGGCCGGGTCAGAGACGCCGCCCGCCGCGATGGCCGCGCCCATGTCGGCGACCATGGCCTCGTACCAGGCCTCTCCGGCGTCGGCGGGCTCGGGGTGGCGTTCGGCCAGGGTGACGACGCCCAGCGGCGCCGACATCCAGGCGGTGGTGGTCCAGTCCGCGCCGTCGCGCTTCAGCCAGGACATTTCGGTGGAGCCGCCGCCCACATCGATGATCAAAACGGCCTCGGCCTTGGCGTCGATCAGGTTCAGGCAGCCCTCGACCGCCAGGCGCGCCTCTTCGGCCGGGTCGATGATGCGCAGCCGCAGGCCGGTGCCTTTGCGCACCCGTTCGACGAATTCGGCGCCGTTCTCGGCCGCGCGACAGGCCTGGGTGGCCACGGCGGCGAGGCGGCCGGACTCGACGCCCTTGCGCATGATCCGTTCGGCGCACAGGGCCAGGGCTTCATAGGCCCTGTCCATGGCGCGCGGGTCCAGAAAGCCGGTGCGCGACAAGCCCTCGCCCAGCCGCACGATGCGGCTGAAGCTATCGACCACGCGAAAGCCTTCGCGGGCCGGCCGCGCGATCAGCAGCCTGCAATTATTGGTCCCCAGATCGAGCGCGCCATAAAGCGGCGCGTCCCGACCCGACGCATCCCGCGAACGGGAAGGCTGGGACCGCTCGTCGCGCCGTGCGGGCGCGCCGTGGGTCTCCGGCATGGGCCGTCATCCGATGTGGGCGGTCCGAAGCGGCGCCCGTCGGAACCAGCCTAGCGCGGCGGGATCGTCCGCGCCAAGCCATTCTGTCAGGAAGATGAACGGCCCGTACCGGCGGGGGTCATGGCGCGAGGCGCAAGGTCTCTGCATGACCCAGATTCGCACCGCCCGTTTCGCCATCGGCCAGGCCGTCCGCCACCGCGACGACGCCTTCAAGGGCGTGGTCATGGATGTCGACCAAGCCTATGCCGGTCCTGCCGTCGATCTGGGCCTTCTGCAGGCCGATCAGCCCTTCTATCGCGTGTTCGCCCTGGGCGACGACGGCGGCTTCATCGCCTATGCCGCCGAATCGTCGCTGGAGGCTGGCGGTCGGGCCCTGGACCCTGGCGAGATCGCACGCTGGTTCGCCACCGATGACCAAGGCCATCACGCCCCGCTTGACGCGGGCCTGCACTGACGGTTGGAAGGCCCGGTCGCCGGGCCTAGGATGGGCCCAAAGAGGAGCGTCCCATGTCCGACTTCGAACACGTCTTCGAACAGCCGCCGGAAGGCGCCGCCGCCGACTGGACCATCCCCCAGAACTGGGCCGCCTATACCGAGGTCGAGCACCAGACCTGGGACACCCTGTACGCGCGCCAGATGAAGATATTGCCGGGCCGCGCCTGCGAGGCCTTTCTGAACGGGCTGAAGGCGCTGGACCTGAACGCCGGCGGCATCCCCGACTTCGACGTCATCAACCCCAAGCTTCAGGCCCTGACCGGCTGGACCGTCGTCTGCGTGCCGGGCCTGGTGCCGGACGAGGTCTTCTTCGACCATCTGGCCAACCGCCGCTTCGTCTCGGGCCAGTTCATCCGTAAGCCGGATCAACTGGACTATCTGCAGGAACCGGACATCTTCCACGACGTCTTCGGCCATGTGCCGATGCTGACCGACCCGGACTTCGCTGCCTATATGGAGGCCTATGGCAAGGGCGGACAGCGGGCGGCGTCGTTGGGGATGCTGCCCAACCTGGCGCGGCTGTACTGGTACACGGTCGAGTTCGGCCTGATGCAGGAGGCGGACGGCCTTCGCATCTATGGCGCGGGCATCGTGTCCTCGGCGACCGAGAGTGTGTTCGCGCTGGACGACCCGTCGCCGAACCGCCTGGGCTTCGACCTGGAGCGGGTGATGCGGACCCTGTACCGGATCGACGACTTCCAGCAGGTCTATTTCGTCATCGACAGCATCGAGGCGCTGAAGGCCGTGACTCTCCAGGATTTCGGCCCGGTCTACGCCGCGCTGAAGGGACAGGACGATCTGGCCATCGAGACCATCCTGCCCAGCGACCAGGTCTTCACGCGCGGCACCCAGGCCTATGCGGAACGCGGCGGCCGGTTCGCGGCCTGACCGCCGTCAGGTGTGGGTGATCAGGCTGTTGTGCCGCGTGTCGCGCATGCGGATGAAGGTGATCAGCGACACCCCGATCATGCCGGTCACATACCAGAAGAAGACGCTCTCCATCCCCGCGCCCTTGAACCACAGGGCGACATATTCGGCCGTGCCGCCGAACACCGCATTGGCGATGGCGTAGGGCAGGGCGACGCCGAGGGCGCGGATGTGGGCGGGGAACAGTTCGGCCTTCACCACCGCATTGATCGCCGTATAGCCCGACACGATCACCAGCCCGGCCAGCGCCAGTCCGAAGGCCGCCAGCGGGCTTTCGACCCGCGACAACAGGGTCATGATCGGCACGGTGCAGAGCACGCCCAGCACGCCGAAGGCGACCATGACCGGCCGCCGTCCGATCCGGTCGGACAGCGCCCCGACGGCGGGTTGCAGCAGCATGAAGATGAACAGGGCCGCCGCGCTGATCTCGGTCGCGGTGTTCTTTGGAAAGCCGGTGGTGTTGACCAGGAACTTCTGCAGATAGGTCGTGTAGGTATAGAAGGCCAGGGTGCCGCCCGCCGTCAGGCCGAGCACCATGAAGGCCTCCTTGGGGTGTTTGACGAACAGTTGGACGGCGCTGGACTTGGGCTTGTCCTTGACGTCCTCGGCCTTGTGCGTCTCGTCCAGCCGCCGACGCAGCCAGAAGACGACGACCGCCAGCGCGGCCCCCACGAAGAAGGGGATGCGCCAGCCCCAACTCGCCAGCGCCGTCTCGCTGAGCGTGTTCTGCAGCACGATCAACAGCAGCAGCGCGATAAGCTGGCCCGAGATCAGGGTGACGTACTGGAAACTGGACCAGAAGCCGCGCCGATGCGGGTCGGCCATTTCCGACAGATAGGTGGCGCTGGAGCCGTATTCGCCGCCGACGCTGAGGCCCTGAAGCAGGCGCGCGAACAGCAGCAGCGCTGGGGCCGCCAGGCCGATGGTCGCATAGCCGGGCGTCAGGCCGATGATCAGCGAGCCTGTGCACATCAGCGTCACCGACAGGGTCAGGCCTGCCTTCCGTCCCTTGCGGTCGGCGTAGACGCCCATGATCCAGGCGCCGATGGGCCGCATCAGAAAGCCGACCGCGAACACGGCGGCGGCGCTCAGCAACTGGGCGGTAGGGTCTTCGCTCGGGAAGAAGACGGGCGCGAAATACAGGGTGAAGGCCGCATAGGCGTACCAGTCGAACCACTCCACCAGATTGCCGGCCGAACCGCCGACGATGTTCTTCAGGCGACGGGCGGGGGTCATGGGTGCGTTCGGGGTCGCATCGGCGGTCATCGGCGCGTCAACCTCTCTGGAAGGGATAGAAGTCGGCGCCGAGTTTCAGGATCGCCGTCAGTTCGTCCAGCGCGCCGCGGCTTTCGACCAGCAGGTCAGGATCGGCCAGATCGGTCGGACGCAGTTCGTCGCGATACCAGCGCCCGGCCCAATCCGACAGACGCGCATTCAGGGCGTCGGTCAGGCGCATGGCCGGATTGGTCGCCGCCAGCTCCGCCTCGGTCAAGACGACCCGCAGACGCAGGCAGGCGGGGCCGCCGCCGTTCCGCATCGACTGGCGCACATCGACATACTGCACCCGGCCGATCGGACCATTGGAGGCGGCTAATCCTTGCGCCACCGCATGGCTGCGCGGATTGTCGCGCGTCTCGGTGGGGCAGATCAGGGTCAGGCGGTCCTCGCCCGGAACCTGGATCAGCATGGAGTTGAACAGATAGCTGCTGATCGCGTCGGCCAGCGGCAGGTCGGCGTCCGAAACCTCGACGAACTGCGGCCCGAACAGGCCGTCGGCGGCGCGGCGGATGGCGGCCTTGGTCGCCTCCGTGTCCTCGAACGCCAGTTCATGGAAGAACAGGGTGTCCAGCGCCCCGACGCAGACCACGTCGTTGTGGAAAGTTCCGCCCGCGATGGCCGCGCGCGACTGCTGGGCCAGGACCGGGCGGCCCGCCTCATGACGGCGGACGATGGCCTCTGAGGCTTCGCGCGTCTGGCGCGCAGGGAAGGGGCCGTCCCACGGCTCGAACGCCTCGCGGCCCCAGACCAGCAGATTGACCCCGCGACCGCCATGCGCGGCGCACAGGCGAACATGGTTCGCCGCGCCTTCGTCGGCCAGATGGGCCACGGCGGGCAGGGCGTCGTGGACGGCGAACCGGCCGGGATCGGGGAACAGGGCGTCCAGCGCCCGCTTCGTCTGCCGGTGTTCCAGACTGCGGTGCAGATTGGTGTGCAGATTGGCGGGCGTGAAATGCACCCGGCCGTCCGCGGCGTCGGCGCTGGGCGTCACCGTCGCGGCGTTGGCGGCCCACATGGGCGAGGCCGAACAGGCGGCGGCGGCGAAAGACGGGGCGGTGCGCCACGCCTTGTCCAGCACCTGCGCGTCCGAACCGGCGAACCCCAGCGACCGCAGGAAGGGAATGTTCGGCCGCTCATGCGGCGGCAGGACGAACTGGGGCAGGCCCAGGTCCGCCAGCGTCTTCATCTTGTCCAGACCCTGCAGCACCGCCGCGCGCGGGTTCGACGCCTCGCCCTTGTTCAGGCTGGACGCCAGATTGCCGGGGCTCAGGCCCGCGTAGGAATGGGTCGGACCGATCAGGCCATCGGCGTTGGCTTCGACGGCGGTCATCAGGATTCTCCCTCCCCGGAACGGGGAGGGAGAGGCGCGGTGCGAGGTCACGCCCGCAACCCCTTGATCTCGCCTTCGATATTGGCGACCGCGTCCGCCTCGAAACTGGCGACCGGATAGGCGCAATAGTCGGCGGCGTAATAGGCGCTGGGCCGGTGGTTGCCGCTGGCCCCCAGGCCGCCGAACGGCATGTCGCCCGCCGCCCCGGTCGTCGGTCGGTTGAAGTTGACCACGCCCGCGCGGATGCGGCGGATGAAGCGGTCCCAGGTCTTCGGATCGTCGCTGACGAGACCGGCGGACAGGCCGTATCGGGTGGCGTTGGCGGCGGCGATGGCGGCCTCGAACGACGGGACGCGGATCACCTGAAGGAAGGGCGCGAACATCTCTTCGTCCAGCACGTTCAAGCCGGTCACGTCGATGATGGCGGGGCGGACGAAGGCGCCGGGCAGATTGCCCACCGGGCCGGAGGCGCGGATGACCTTGGCCCCCAGGTCGATGCGCTGTTGGAGGGCCTGAAGCGCGCCTTGGGCGGCGTTGGCCGAGATCAGCGGCCCGGCGTAGGGTTCGGGATCGCTGTTCCACGGGCCGAAGATCAGGCGGTCGGACAGGGCCGCCACGGCCTCGACGATGGCGTCGCCCTGCGGCCCTTCCGGCACGATCAGGCGGCGGGCGCAGGAGCAACGCTGGCCGGTGGTGACGAAGGCGGACTGCACCACGATGCCCGCCACGGCCTCGGCGTCGGCGGCGTCCCAGACGACCAGCGGATTGTTGCCGCCCAGCTCCAGCGCCAGGATGACGTGCGGATCGTCGGCGAACTTCCTGCGGAAATACGCGCCCGCCGCGCCCGATCCGGTGAACATCAGGGCGTCGATGCCCGCGTCCAGCAGGGCCGCGCCGGTCTCGCGCCCGCCCTGGACCACATTGACCACGCCGGTCGGCAGGTCGGCGGCGGCGAAGGCCTCGGCCATCACCTGACCGACCAGCGGCGTTTCTTCCGACGGCTTGAAGACCACCGTGTCGCCCGCCAGCAGGGCCGGGACGATATGGCCGTTGGGCAGATGGCCGGGGAAGTTGAACGGGCCAAGCACCGCCGCCACGCCGTGCGGGCGGTGGCGCAGAGCGGCGCGGCCGAAGGCGGTGTCGTTGCTGCGCTCGCCCGTGCGCTCGTCATAGGCGCGGATCGAGATGTCGACCTTGCCGATCATGGCGGCGGCCTCTGTGTTGGTCTCCCACAGCGGCTTGCCGGTCTCGCGGCTGATGGCCTCGGCGATCTGAGGCGCGCGGCCTTTCAACACAGTCTGATAGCGTTTGACGGCGTCGATCCGATCCTGACGCGGTCGGTCGGCCCAGTCGGGGAAGGCGGCGCGGGCGGCGTCGACGGCGGCCTGAACCTGGGCCGGGCTGGCGGCCTCGCCCTCCCAGTTGGTCGCTTCGGTGGCGGGGTCGGTGGAGGTGAAACGGGTCATGATTTTACTCGCACAGTGTCTCCGCTGCGCACCTTGAGCGCGGCGGCGGTTTCGGCGGTCAGGCGAACGGCGTCGCCATCGATATTGGCCTTGGCGCGGACGGCGCGGAAGGCGGCGACGCTGTCGGTGGAGATCAGGGCCGGCAACTCGGCCTCGACGCCCTCGACGATCTGGACCGTCAGGCGCCGGGCGTCGCGCACGGTCCGGATGTTGTCGCGGCCGCAGGCGACGGTCGGACCGGCGTCGAAGATGTCGACCAGCCCATTAGGTCGGAAACCCTCGCTTTCCAGCAGGGCCATGGCGGGCACGCCCTGCGGATGGACCTTGCCGATCACGGCGCGGGCGGGTTCGGGCAGCAGTTCGACATAGATCGGATGACGCGGCGCCAGGTCGAGGATGAACTGTTTGTCGGTCGATCCGGTCATCCGGTCGGCGTCGTCGAACTCCATCGGGAAGAATTTGTGCGCCACATGATCCCAGAAGGGGCAGGCGCCGTCGGGCGTGAAGACGCCGCGCAGTTCGGCCAGAACATTCTCGGCGAACAGATCGGGCTGGGCGCCGATCAGCATGTATCGCGACTGGCTGAGCAGGCGGCCCGCGCCGCCCTTGCGCCGGTCGGCCTTCAGGAACAGCGACCCCACCTCGGTCCAGCCGGTGCATTCATTGACCAGCACCAGGGTCTGGTGGTCCAGCTTGACGCCGATCGACGGCGACGACGCCGTGTTGTTGACGACGCGGAACGAGAAGAAGGGGCGTTTCAGCCCCACCGTCGCCTTAACCGAGCCGATACCGTCGATGTCGCCGGTGTCGCCGTCCTCCAGCATCAATGTGTACCAGGCCTCCTGCGGCGTGACCTCGCCCCGGAAACTGGCCTGGCTCAGCTCCAGCCGGTCGGACAGGACGTCGGGGTCTTCGGGCAGGCTGGTGAAGCCGGGGCCGGACAGGATGGCCAGTTCCAGCAGGTGATCCAGGTCGGCGGGACCGGCGGGACGGACGATGAGCATTCTACAGGGTTTCCATCCGCAGGGATTTCAGTTTGGCGGCGTCGATCTCGCCCGAGGCGACCTTGCATAGGATCAGGGCGCAGAGCTGGGCGCGTTCGACGAAGCTGTCGGGCCAGGCGAACTCCTGATCCGAATGGATGTCGCCGCCCCGGACGCCCAGGGTGTCGATATTGGGCAGGCCCGCGGCGTGCAGATTATTGCCCTCGCACACCCCGCCCGACGGCTTCCAGGCGATGGGCTGGCCCAGCAGGGCGCCGGCTTCCTTCACCGCTTCGAACAGGGCGGTCTGGGCGGCGTCCATCGGTTTGGGCGCGCGGGTGAAGCCGCCATGCAGGTCCAGCGTCAGCCCTTCGAACGGCGGCGTCGCGGCAAGGCTGCGCACCTGGGCGTCGACCCAGTCGGCGGCGGCCTTGTCCGGCACACGCACGTTGAAGCGCACCACGGCGTTGTCGGCGACCACGTTCAGGGCGCCGCCGCCCGCGATCTTGGCGACATTGACGGTGACGCCCTCGTGCTGGCCGTTCAGCCCATGCAGGGCGGCGGCGATGATGGCGGCGCCCGCCACCGCATTGCGACCCTCTTCGAAGGCGCGCCCGGCGTGGGCGGCGCGGCCCGTGACGATCAGATGATAGTTGCCGCTGCCCTTTCGTGCGCCCGCCAGCGTGCCGTCCGCCAGCGCCGGTTCGTAGGTCAGGCCGACATGGCCGCGCGCGCCCAGGTCGGCCAGCAGCGGGGCCGAAGCCGGCGAGCCGATCTCTTCGTCGGGGCTCAACAGCACGGTCCAGCCGACGCCGTGTCTGTCTGGATGGGTTTCGAACGCCTCCAGCGCGGCCAGAAGCACGCTGATCCCGCCCTTCATGTCGGCGACTCCCGGCCCGTTCAGGGCGCCGTCGGCCCGCGTGGTGACGGTCTGGAACCTGCTGTCGGCGGGGAAGACGGTGTCATAGTGGCCGGTCAGCACGACCTGGATGGGCGCATCCGGCCGGGCGGTGATCTTCAGGGCGTCGGCATGGGCCTCGGTCCGCACCGAACCGTCGTCGGCGACGGTGATCGAGCCTTGGGTCGGGATGCGCTCGACCACGGCGGGCAGGCGACGGGCCTCGGCCTCCAGCACATCCAGCATGATGTTCAGCCCGGCGGCGTTGCGGCTGCCGGAGTTGATGTTCGCCCAGTCGATGGTGCGTCCGATGATGGCCTCGCGTCGCGCGGCGACGTGGTCGAGGACGGCCTGGTCGGAGGTCAGAATCCGCATCGGCCAGACCCTAGACGGACGGACCGCAAAGGTGAAGGCCGGGACTGGCTGGACAGGGCATGAACAGGCGCTAGTTTCGGGGGAAAGGGGACATCGTCATGCTCGAATCCTGGCTGCGCGCCGCCAATCCTTTCAATCGCCCCCGCGCCATGGCCGAGGCGCAGCGGGCGGCGCGCACCGCCAGTTTCGCCCTGATCCTCTCGGCGGCGTCCAGCCTGGCCTCGGCGGGACTGATGGCGATGCATCCGGAATGGATGGCGACCATCATGGCCAATCAGTACGCCCGAATGGGCATGTCCGACGAGATGCAGCAGGTCCAGCAGACGATGATGGCGACCATCATGCCGTGGGCGATGGTGGGCGGCATGGTCGTGACCGTGGCGATCTGCCTGGTCCTGGCCTGGGTTCAATGGAAGTTCATGACCCGCGCCATTCCGATCATCCTGCTGATTCTGATCGCATACAGCGCCGTGACAGGCCTGGTGGGGCTGAGCACCGGCCAGTATCACGGCATGGCCCCGGGCTTCGTGACGATGAGCGTGCTGACGTGGGCGATCCAATTGGTGTGTGGGGTGCTGTATGTCGCCGCCCTGCGCGGGGCCCTGGTGCTGCATCGCCTGAAGCAGGAGCCTTGAGCATGAGCGTCGTCCTCTACCACAATCCGAAATGCAGCACGTCGCGCAACGCCCTGGCCCTGCTGCGCGAGCGGGGGATAGAGCCGACGGTGGTCGAATATCTGAAGACCGGCTGGGACAAGGCGACGCTGGAGCGCCTGGCGTCGAACACGGGCCTGGGTCTGCGCGGCCTGTTGCGAGCCAAGGAGGCGGCGGCCAAGGCCCTGCTGGAGGCGAACGCCTCGGACGCCGATATCCTGAAGGCGGTCCTGGCCGAGCCCGCCCTGATCGAACGCCCGATCATCGAGACCGACAAGGGCGCCCGGATCGGCCGGCCCGTCGAACGGGTGCTCGAGGTTCTCTAACGCCGGTTGGGGCGCCGGTCGCGCTGCTCGCCGGGCGGGCGGCTCTCGCGCCGCCAGCGGATCGACAGGCTGGTGTCGCCCTGACCGCCGAACTGCGAGGCCACGGCGATGTTGCGACGGGGTTGCCATTCGACCTTGACCGCCGCCCCGCCTTCGCCGCCGCCGATCACTTCCAGGTAGACATTGTCGGTGATGTAGCGGCCGCCCGAGATGGTGACGGCCGAGGCCTCGCCCCCGAACGACAGCCGGTCCAGCCCGGCCAGTTCACGCAGGTTGCCGATCACGTCGAAGCCGCCGCCGCCGGCCAGGGCCGCGACCCCCGCCGCCAGCTGGGCCGCCTCGAACGGCGACAACTGCGAGGCCGAACGGCCGAACAGCACTTGCGACAGGATTTCGTCCTGGGGCAGGGAGGGGGTGGAGGTCAGGGCGATCTTGGGCTCGGCCGCCGTGCCGGTGACGTTGATGGAGGCGGTCAGGGCGGTGTCCTCGCGCGTCGCCGACAGGTTCAGGCGGATCAGCTTGGGATCGGTCGACAGGGTGACGCGGCCGGTGTCGTCGAAGACGAAACGCTTGCCCGCGAACTCGTAGTCGCCGCGCACCACGTTTGCGACGCCGGTCAGTTGGGGCTGGGCGATGGTGCCGCGCACCTGGGCGTTGACGTCCAGCACGACGTTCAGGCCGCGACCGCTGACCCGCACCTTGCCGCCCGAGGAGCGCAGGGCGATGTTCATGCCGATCTGCGGTCCGCGCGCCTTCTTTTCGGTGTCGACGGGATCGCCGCCGGGACGGTTGATCTCGACCACGTCCATGGAGACGATGCCGGTGGAGCCGGGCACTTCGGGTTCGATCCGGGCCTCGTCGATATTCATCTGACCCGTCAGCTGGACGTTGCCGTCCTGGCCGCGAACGATGGTGATCGGACCCGAGGCGCGGGCCTCGCCGATGTCGTTGTCGATGACGCGGAAGCGGTTCAGCGTCAGCTGGGCCGTGGAGCCCGAGCCTTCGCGCAGGCCGATCCGGCCCTGACCCGTCACCGTGCCGCCCGAGCGGTCGTTGGCGGTGAAGATCTCGATCTGGGCGGTGGTGTCGTCGAAGCTGGTGCGCAGCGTCAGATCACCCAAAACCAGACCCACGGCGTTCTCGCGATAGGCACCCTGGCTCAGGTCGAACCGGCCGTTGATGCGGGGTTCGGCCAGGGTCCCGCCGAGGACGGCGCGGCCAGCGACCTGGCCTGACAGGCTGCGTTCACCGCCCAGGAACAGGTCCCAGATCGGCTGAATCTGGCCGTTGATCGCCACGTTGCCCGACATCGGACGGGTGCGGGCGATGGCCAGGCGCAGCGGCGCTGCCGAGGTCTCCACCGGCAAGGTCAGGTCGGCCGAGGCCTGGACGGCGCCCTCGTCTACGGCGGTGGCGCGCACGGTCAGGGTGTCGCGGGCCAGGACGGCGTCCAGCCGCCCGTCCACGGCCAGGCCGGCGGGCGCGTCGATGCTGCGGATCTTGGCCAGGACCAGATTGGCCGTGCCCGACAGGTCGTCGCCCGTGCCGCGCACGGTGATCCGGCCGGTGGCCGTGCCGCGCAGGTCCGGCGCCAGGGAGCCCACGTCCACCGTTGTCAGATCGGCCTGAAGTTGGGCGGATCGGGCGTCCTGGCGCATGTCGGCCAGCAGCACGCCGCCGCCGACACCCAGGTCCAGATGGGCCGAGCGTTCGGCGCCGTTCAGGGTGACGGAGGCCGGGCTGCGGGTCGTGAAGGCGACTTCGCGCACGCGCCCTCCGCCCTGCAGGGTCAGATTGTGCGCCTGACCCTGGCGGGAATAGACGCCCGCGCCGTTGAACTGGGCCGGCGTATCGCCGCCGACGTCCAGCGCCAGGGTGAAAGGCAGGCGGGCCAACGTTCCCTGGCCCTTCAGGTTCAGGGTGCGCAGGGTCCAGGTCTGGCCTGCAAGCCGCACGTTGCGGCCCGTGACGTCCAGCACGGCGGTGTCGGAGCCGCCGCCCTCGGTCAGGCGCACCCGGCCGTTGGCCTCGCCCGCCGCCAGGAAGGCGCCGGAACGTGCGGTGAAGGTCAGGTCGGCGCTGGAGGGAATGTTGTTCGACAGGGCCACGGCGCCCTGGGCCGTCACTCCGCCGGCGTTGACGTCCAGATCGGTCAGGCGGATGCGGTCGCCGCCCAGGAAGAAGTTCCCCTGCGCTCGGGCCGGGCCGTAGTTGGAGCCGCTGGTCACGGTGATGCGGCCGTCGGAGGCGTCCGTGCCCTTGCGGAAGCTCAGCACCATGTCGGCGTCGTTCAGCACCAGGGCGCCGGCGGTGATGGTCTGGAAGCCGGCGGTCAGATCGACGCGGGGCTCTGACAGGTTGCCGGTCAGGGCGCCCTGACCCTTCATGTCGCCGCCGATCTCGACCGGGCCGGCGTTGAAGGGACCGCGCGCGTTCCAGTCCAGGGCCAGGCGCAGGCGTCCGGCCGTCTCGATCAGGCCCTTGGCGCCGGCGCGTCCGGCCGCGCCGGTCAGTTCGCCGCGCGTGACCTCGATACGGCCGCCGTTCAGACGACCGTCCAGCTGCAGGCGGGGCGTCTTGCCCAGGATCCGGTCCAGTTCGGGCAGGCCGACCGACAGGTCGCGGCCGCGTCCGTCGAAGTTCAGCACCCAGGGCGCGCCTGTGCGGGCGGTAGAGGCGCGCAAGGGGCCCCCGAAGGCGCCGCGCGCCTTTGGCAGGATGCGCGAGGCGTCGGTCAGGCGAACGTCGCCGCGGAAGCTCATGCCGCCCAGGAGATTGCGTCCGCCCGAGCCCTTCAGCGTCAGACCCTGACCCGTCAGATCGACCTTTTCCAGCAGCAGGGCGCCGTCCTTCATGCGCGCGGCCTGAAGCTGCACGCGCGGGCTGGAGCCCAGAAGGCCGCCGATGATGCCGTTGGCGACGCCGCCATTGGCGCGGATGTCGCCGTCCAGGTCCATGCGGCCGTTCTTGACCTGGACGTTCAGCGGACCGGCGATGCGGGTGGCGCGGTAGCTGGCCAGGTTGGCGTTCAGCACGGTGGCCTGTCCCTCGAGGCTCCAGTTCGCGGCGTCGCCCTTGAACACGCCGGAATAGGCGGCGGGGCCGGCCACGTCCGAACCGGCCAGGCGGCTGAGCGAGGCGATCTGTAAATCCAGCTTGATCCCGTCGGGCGAACTGCGGTCCGACATGCGGATGACGCCCGAGGCCTGGGAGGCGACGTTGTCGGCGATCAGTTTCCAGCCGACGCCCTGGTAGGCCTTGTCCTTCGACGGGACCATGGCGAAGCCGAAGCGCGCGGTGCGGCCGATCTTGGTGATGAAGGGCGCCAGCAGTTCCGAGCCGCTGAAGTCGGCGAAGCCCGACACGCGTGATCCGTTCTTGCCGAATTGCCCCTCGATCGTCAGGGGGGTAAATCGACCGGTCTGGACCCTGGCGTGAACGATCTCGTCGTTCAGCACGGCGACGGCCGAGAAGGGCTGGTCCGGCGAATAGCCCAGGCTGCCCGCCAGGGGGCCGCCCTGCGCCTCGTTGGCGCGCAGGTTCAGCCGGGTGTCCTCCAGCTTGCCGCCGAAGCTGGCGTTCAAACGCAGGAAGTCGCCGGGTCGGTTCAGGCTGTCGGCGTCGACGACGGCCGATTTGACGCCCGTGCGTGGAATGTCGGCCTTGCCCGACAGGGCCCAGCGTCCGTACTCCTTTGAGAAGCCCTCCATCAGTTCGACGTGGGTCGAGAAGCGGTCGATGGCGATGGAGATCGGCTGCGGGCCGCCCGGCTGGCCCGTGTCCGGCTCAAGCACCGGCTGGCGGATCAGGCGGATGACGTCGGCGCTGATGTCCTTGGCGTGAAAACGCCGGCCCAGCAGGGGCCAGTAGGACCAGTCCATGTGGACGTTGCGTGCTTCCAGCCAGACGCCCTGGGCGTCGCAAACTGTCAGCCGGTCGATGCTGAAGTCATGCAGAAGGTCGCCCTTCACCCCATAGACGTTCAGCCGGCCATACCGGCTCAGCTTCTGGTTCTGCAGCAGGGCGGCGACCCGTTCGCGGCCGGAATCCGAACCGATGTAGTAGCGGCCCCCGACCAGGGCGGCGGCCGTCAGGACCAACAGGACCGCGACCACGCCCGCCGCGATCAGGGCCAGACGCCGGGTCCAAACCCGCCAGGCCGCCTTGCGGACCCTTTCCCGCCGGGCAGGCGTCTTCGGGGCTTCCTGCGTCGGGGCGTCCTCGGATGTCGGGGGCGGGGGAGGGGTGTCGGTCAAAACGCCTGGCCGATGCTGACATAGATCTGGAAGGCCGCGTCGCCCGGACGCCGGTTCAGCGGCATGGCTACGTCGGCGCGGATGGGGCCGAACGGGAGTTTGTAGCGCACGCCCGCCCCGACGCCATAGCGGGTGTTGGTCAGGTTCGGCGTCGCCTGGAAGCCGACGGCGCCGGCGTCCACGAAGCCGACGGCCTGGAAGCTTTCGCCGATGTCGCGTCGAACCTCGAACGAGGTTTCGAACAACGACAGGCCCCCGCGCGGCGTGCCATCCGGCAACTGGGGATTGACGCCCTGATAGGAATAGCCGCGCACCGAACCCCCGCCGCCCGAATAGAACAGGCGGTCAGACGGCACGGTCAGCTCGCCGCCGCCGACGATGGAGCCAATGCGCAGGCGGCCGGCCAGGACGGTTCGCCCCTTCTGGATCGGGAAATAGGCCGTGGACTGCCCTTCCGTGCGCAGGAAGACGATGGTGTCCTGGCCCGTCACGGCAGTCGGCTGGACCGACAGGTTCACGCGCCAGCCGGTGGTGGGGTTCAGCGGATCGTTCGACCGATCCAGATAGGCGCTGGTCCGGCCCGTCAGGATGGCCAGGTCGCGGTCCAGCTTGACCGAGCGGGGCGGCACGGTGGTGTAGTCGTAGCGGCTCTCGGCGTAGCGTCCGGCGTCCAGGCCGACGCCGTAGTTGAAATAGGAGGTCTTGCCGATGCGCTGTTGCAGATCGGCGGCCAGGACCACGGCCGCGCGGTGGAAGGCGTCGGTTTCCTGATTGACCAGGGCGGCGCTCAGTTTCAGCGTCCGGCCCGGACGGCGCCAGTGGGGCAGCGACAGGTCGGCGCCGAGGCGGCTGTCGATGTTGGCCAGGCGGGCCTCAAGCCGCAAGGTGTCGGCCCGGCCGAAGCGATTGTAACGGGTCTGGATCACATCCACGCCCGCGCCCTCGGCCGTGGACCAGGTGGCGCCGGCTTCCAGAATGCGGCGCGGTCGATCCTGAAGAGTGACGATGACGGGACGCAAGCCCGCTTCGGTGGTCTGATCGACGGGGGCCAGGGCGACGCCGACATTGTCATAGACCCCGGTGTCCAGAAGCCGACGCTCCAGCTCGGCCACCTCGTCGGGATCGTAGCGGTCGCCTTCCTTCCAGGGCGCCAGGCCCGCGACCCAATCGGCATTGGTGCCGCCGCGCGTGACCAGACGCACACCGTTCAACCGGACCAGAAGGCCCGAGGCGATGTGGTATTCGGGGGCGACGGTGAATGCAGCGTGATCGACGACGACGCGGCGCGGCTCGGCCTTGGCGTCGGCGTAGCCTTCGCGGGTCAGGCTGGCGACGATCCGGCCCTCGCCGGCGATGATGTCCACGGCGCGACCGGGATCGCCGGCCTTCAGCCCGATGGCGGCGATGGCGTCGCGGGCGCTGTCGGCGTCGGGCGCGGGATCGTTCCAGCGGACGGCCGGATCGGTCAGCAGGAAGCGTTGCCCAGGGGTGACGTCGACGATAGCCACGGGGGTCTGCTCGCCCTCGACCTGATCCTCAAGCAGGGGTTGGTAGTAGCCTTCCGACCGCAACAGGGCCAGGGCGGCGTCCATCGCGCCACGCGCGCGGCGGCGCGCCTCGAACCGGCTCTCGGCGGCGTCGTCCACCGTGCCGACGGCGCGTTCCAGCATCCGGCGCAGATCGCCGCTCATGTCGCCCCGAATCTGGGCGCGCGGCTCCGCCGAGGCGGCGTCGGCGCACGCCGTCCAGGCGGCCATGGCGGCGAGAATCAGGGTCGGCCGGAACTTCAAAAGGAAACCTTCGTCAACGGATGTCATCGCCGGGCGCCGGGCCCGGCGCCTCGCGCGGTTCAGTAGAAGAGGGTTTCGCTGTCGGGCTGGACCGACTGTTCGGAACTGCGTTCGTCAGGTTTCAGCTTTTCCGGCGGCGGGGTCGGCACGGGGTCGGTGACGGGGGGCGTCTCGACCGGTCGTTCCGGCGGGGCGGGTTCGGGCGGGGCGACATCGACGGGCGGGGTGCGGTCATCGTCGTAGTCGCTCGACCGACGGTCGTCGCAGGCCGAGAGGCTGAGCGCCCCGAGAGCCGTGGCGGCCAGAACAAGGATCGAGCGTTTCATCACAAAAGTCCCCGGCTTAGACCCCTTGCAACGTCTCAGGGTCTTGCGCCGTTCCATAACGAGCAAAATGTCCGAGGTCATCCTGTGTGTGACCAAGCCTGAACGGCGTCTGAAAGCGTCACGGAGGGTGGGGGCGCGGCTGCGCCAACCGGGGCTCCGTCGAATCGGGGTGCGGGCGTCGGCAGACCGTCCTCGAACGTCGCCCGCGCGAGGTTGTGCGGATGGTCCGGCGCCTCGGACAGGGACAGGACCGGGGTGACGCAGGCCTCCGTGTCGGCGAAGGCGGCGGCCCAGTCGTCGCGGTCGCGCTGGGCGAAGATCTGCTCCAGCCGGGCATGAAGGGCCGGCCATCCGGCGAAATCGTATTGCGGCGCCGTCTCGGGCGCGATGTCCAGGCCGTGCAACAGGGCGGCGTAAAAGCGCGGCTCCAGCGCCGCCACGGCCACGAACCCGCCGTCGCGGCAGCGATAGCAGCGATAGAAGGGCGCGCCGCCGTCCAGCAGATTGGCCCCGCGTCGGTCGCTCCAGGCGCCTTGGCCGCGCAAGGCCTGGAACAGACCGCCGAGCAAGGCCGCGCCATCGGTCATGGCGGCGTCCACCACCCGGCCGCGCCCCGTGGTGCGCGCTTCGATCAGCCCCGCCAGCACGCCCACGACCAGCATCATCGCCCCGCCGCCATAGTCGCCCACCACGTTCAGCGGCGGGGCGGGCGGTCGATCCGCCGGCCCCATGGCGTGAAGCAGACCCGACAGGCCGATGTAGTTCAGATCGTGCCCCACCATCTGGGCCAGGGGGCCGGTCTGGCCCCAGCCGGTGACGCGACCGAACACCAGGGCGGGATTGCGCTGCTGCAGGACGTCGGGCCCATAACCCAGGCGCTCCATCACCCCGGGTCGAAATCCCTCGATCACAGCGTCGGCCTTTTCGACCAGAGCCAGGATGCGGTCCCGGTCGGCCGCGTCCTTCAGATCGACGGGAACGGAGGCGCGACCCCGGTGCAGCACCGCGCCGCCCACCTCATCGAAGGCGCCCGCGCCCACGGACGCCGCGCGGCTGAGACGCAGCACCTCGGCGCCCAGATCGGCCAGCATCATGCCGGCGAAGGTGACGGGGCCCAGACCGTCGAACTCCAGGATGCGCAGGCCGGATAGGGGTTGCATTCTTCATGAGTAGCCAGCGGCGCACTTGACCGGAAGAGCGGATTGCAACAGAAGGCGCCCTTCGACGGTTCGGGCCAGCCCGGACGTCGCGCGGTGCGTCCTTAGCTCAGTTGGTTAGAGCATCTGACTTTTAATCAGAGGGTCCTCGGTTCGAGCCCGAGAGGACGTACCATCTAAAGCCCGCTTCGGCGGGCTTTTTGCTGTCTGGGCCTATGGGCTTTTGATCCCCGTCGCCCCACGTGGTCTAAGGGCGGCATGAAGCGTATCGTCTCCGTAAGTCTTGTCGCCCTCGTCCTGGCGGGGTGCAACGCCGGTCATTCGGCCTTGGGCGGGGTGGAGCAGGTGCGGACCGGGCTGGGCGATGCGGTCACGGCGCCGCTGGACGATCTGAACCTGAGACGTCAGCTGATTCCCACCGTCCTGCTGCAGGCCTAGGCCAATCCCTACGATCTGCGCAATCTGAACCAGTGCACGACCATCGGCGCGGAAGTGGCGCGGCTGGATGAGGCCCTTGGGTCGGACACCGACGAACCGCCGCGCCAGGACGGGTCGTACCGCAGCGAGCAGGCGGCGGATGCGGCGGCCAGGGCGGCGCTGGACGCCATCCGCAACACGACCACCGACTTCATTCCGGGACGCAGCTGGATCCGTCGGCTCAGCGGCGCCGACCAGCATTCCAGGCACGTCCAATCCGCCATTCAGGCCGGCCGAATGCGGCGCGCCTTCCTGAAGGGCGTCGGCATGCAGCGGAACTGCGCCCCGCCGGCCGCGCCCGGCTGGTTCCAGCCGAGGCGCTAGCCGTTCGACGTATGCCGGGCGTGGAAGTCGCGGCGGAAGGCTTCGAACCGACCTTCCGAGATCGCCGCCCGCATCGCCGCCGTCAGGGCCTGATAGAAGGCGATGTTGTGCCAGCTGAGCAGCACCTTGCCCAGGATTTCGTCGGCGCGGATCAGGTGATGCAGATAGGCCTTTGAATATTGCGACGATGGGCCGGCGATGGCCGGGTCCAGCGGGTCCTGATCCTCGGCGAAGCGGGCGTTCTTCAGGTTCAGCGGGCCGTCCCAGGTCCAGGCCTGGCCGTGACGACCGGCCCGCGTCGGCAGGACGCAGTCGAACATGTCGACGCCGCGCCACACCGCCTCGACCAGATCGACCGGCTTGCCCACGCCCATCAGATAGCGGGGGCGGTCGGCGGGCAGAAACTCGGGCGCATAGTCCAGCACCTCGCACATGGCTTGATGGCCTTCGCCCACGGCCAGGCCGCCGATGGCGTAGCCGTCGAAGCCGATCTCCTGAAGCTGCTCCGACGATTGGCGACGCAGGTCTTCGAAGGTCGAACCCTGCTGGATGCCGAACAGGGCCTGATGCTCACGTTCGCCGAATCGGGCCTTGGACCGGGCGCCCCAGCGGATCGACAGCTCCATCGCCTTTTTGGCCGCCTCCTTCTCCGCTGGGAAGGCGACACACTGGTCCAACTGCATGGAGATGTCGGCGCCGATGCGGTCGGCCTGAATCTCGATGGAGCGTTCCGGCGTCAGGACGTGTTTGGAGCCGTCGATATGGCTGGAGAAGGTGACGGCCTCTTCCTTCACCTTGGAAATCCCGGCCAGGGACATGACCTGAAAACCGCCCGAGTCGGTCAGGATCGGCTTGTCCCAGCCCATGAACTTGTGAAGCCCGCCCAGACGCTCCATCCGCTCGGGGCCGGGGCGCAGCATCAGGTGATAGGTATTGCCCAGGATGATGTCGGCGCCGGTCGACTTGACCTGGTCCACCGTCAGGGCCTTGACCGTGGCGGCCGTGCCCACGGGCATGAAGGCGGGGGTGCGGATGTCGCCGCGCGCGGTCTTCAGCACCCCGGTGCGGGCGCGGCCCTCAAAGGCGGAAATCTGGAAGGGAAAGGGCATTCAGGCGATCAGTCGTTCAAGCTGTTCGACGCGCACCAGATCCTTGGGGCGGCCGAACAGGCGGTAAAGGGCGATGTGGTCCCGGATGTCGGGCACGAACAGATCGACATCGTCCAGAACGATCCGACGTCGCGAGGTGAAGCCGGCAGGGCGCCATTCGGCCCCGTCGCGCGTCTCCAGTTCGGCCATCACCTCGACCAGCAGGGGTTGGTCCGACGCGCGGCCGAAGACAGCCGAGCGGAACAGCCCTTCGCCCGGATCGGGCATCACCTGGCCTCCCAAGGCGTCCAACAGCACAGGCGCGTCGCGCCGCGCGCACAGCACGTCGATGTCGGGCACATGCAGGTCGGTCAGGCCATAGAGAGCCATGGCCGCGCCGCCGAATATCCACCAGGGCTCACGCAAGCCTTGCGCCGCCTCGCCGACGGCGATCAGGCCCTCATGCAGGTCGGGGAGTAGTCGCTCAAACAAAAAGAAGGCGCCTCATGCCGTTGGGAGGCGGGATTTAGTCCCTCTCGATGCGAATGGCCACTCTATCGGTTCAGACGGTCCGCCTAAGCGTTGGCGACAGGCGAATGTCTTGGGGTTTCACGCGCCTTCTGCGAGCAGCGTCCTGAAGTCTTTCTGATCCTTAAGGGCCCAGGCGTCGAGGAACATCTGAAACTGATACCAGCCGTAGGCTGCCGGGTTGGATCCGAGAGCGGTGTAATTCTGTTGGAAAAAGGCGACACGATCTTCGCCGGCAGGGACGGGGTTGGGCAGATTGCCCTGCACCACACGCACGACATCCATCAGCTTGGACAGCCGCGCTTCGCCGCCGGGCTGCGTCAGCCAGAACGCCACGGCCACTCGGTTGGCGTGTACTTCCCCGTCATAGAGACGACCGCCATTTTCCAACCGGCCTGATTTTGCATCGACGAAATGAGACATTTCGTGCGGCACCAGAAAGGCGTTGAAAACCTCGGTGAAGAACCAGGCCGGATCAGCGACCGGAGGTTGGCCCAGCAGGCTGGCGATGAAGCCTTGGAAGTCAGGCGGGCATTGTGTCCAGGCGACTGTGTGAACTTCGGACCCGTCTTCCTTTATCCAGGACAATGCGGGCGTGAAGGACAGCACGACCTTGGGCGTCGGAAAGTCCTTCACCAAAGGTCCAGCTTCAATCATGAAACGGCGGACGATGTCTTCGACCTCGGCCTGAACGGTCGCCACCTGATCATCGACCCGCGCGAAGGCTGGAGTGGCCGTCAATAAGGCCGCCATCGCCAAAAAACTGCGCCGATGCATGTCGATATCTCCGTTACGCGACTTGGAGATTACAGGCTTCCAAACCCGCCGCAAGCTATCCTGGCTGGCTTGCGCCCTTCTATGCGTCCAGCAGGGACTGAAGCAGCGGATGGGCCAGGACCGGCGCGGCGAGGCGCACCACGGCCTGCGGGTCTTCCAGGCGCACGGCGGCGGTGGCGTCGGCGACGATGAAGTCGGCGTGGGTGCGAGACGGTTCGGTCAGCCGCTCATGGCCGGGACGCACGGTCGCGAGATACTGGGCCACGACCGAATCGGCGGACCGGCCACGTTCGGCCTGATCGCGCAGCAGGCGGCGGATGAAGCGGATGTCCGCCGGCGTGTCCACGAACACCCGGATATCGAACAGGGCCGTCAAGGCGGGGGTGCACAGGACGTGGGTGCCCTCCACGATCACGACCTGGGCGGCGGGCACGGGTTCTCCGCCCGGCTCGCGTCCGTGATGGATGAAGGAATAGACGGGGGCGACGACGCCCTCTCCAGCCTTCAACGCCTGCAGGTCGCGGATCATCAGGTCATGATCGCGCGCCGCCACATCGTCGAAGTCGAACGTCGCTGCGTCGAAGCCAGGCAGGGAGGCCGCGTCCCGGTAGTAGGAGTCCTCGCGCACCAGAACCGCTGCGCCGTCCGGCAGGGCCGAAACCAGGGCCTCGGCCAGGGTGCTCTTGCCGGAGCCCGACCCCCCCGTGATCGCAATCAGAATAGCCATCCGGGCCTTCTAGGGCGCCGCGCCCGCCGACGCCACAAGGGACGATCGGCCGCGCCGAAGGTGACGCAAGGTCACGTTGCTTATCGCTGATAACCAATGATAGCGTCTGCTCAAGCGTCGCATCCAAGCCGACGCAACCAAAGGACACAAGGAAACGCATATGCTGGGCTTGATGCAGGACTGGCCGCTGACGGTCGACAAGATCATCGATCACGCCAAAAACTGGCACGGCGCGCGCGAGGTCGTGACCCGTTCTGTCGAGGGACCGATCGTCCGCACGACCTACGCCCAGATTCACGATCGGGCCAAGCGGGTCTCGAACGCCCTGAAGGATTGGGGGATCAAACCAGGCGACCGGGTGGCGACCTTGGCCTGGAACACTGGCAATCATATCGAGGCCTGGTACGGCATCATGGGCATCGGCGCGGTCTGCCACACCCTGAACCCGCGTCTGTTCCCCGAACAGCTCGTCTATATCATCAACCACGCCGAAGACCGGATCATCTTCGTCGACCTGACCTTCGTGCCGCTGCTGGAAGCCATCCTGCCGCACATCCCCAAGGTCGAACGCGTCGTGATCATGACCGACGCCGCCCATATGCCGCAGACCAGCCTGCCCAAGGCCGTCGCCTATGAGGACGTCATCGCGGGCCAGTCCGCGGACGTGGTCTGGGGCGACTTCGACGAACAGACCGCCTGCGGCCTGTGCTACACCTCGGGCACGACGGGCAATCCGAAGGGTGTGCTGTATTCGCACCGCTCCAACTTCCTGCACACCTTCATGGGGCTTCAGGCCACCGTCATGGGCGCGACGCCCAAGGAGGTGATCCTGCCGGTCGTGCCGATGTTCCACGCCAACGCCTGGGGCATCGCCTTCGCCGGCCCGGCCGCCGGGACCAAGCTGGTCATGCCGGGCGCCAAGATGGACGGAGCCTCGATCTACGAACTGATCGAGCAGGAGGGCGTGACCTTCTCGGCCGCCGTGCCGACGGTCTGGCAGGGGCTGTTCGCGCACATGAAGGCCAACGGTCTGGGCTTCTCGACCCTGAAGCGGGTTCTGATCGGCGGTTCGGCCTGTCCGGAAAGCCTGATCCGGGGCTTCCAGGACGATTTCGGCGTCGAAGTCACCCACGCCTGGGGCATGACCGAGACCTCGCCCATCGGCACCATCGGCAACCTGCCGCCCGAAATCCTGAAGCTGCCCTATGACGAGCAGATGAAATATCGCCTGAAACAGGGCGTGCCGCCGCTGGGCGTCGAGCTGAAGCTGAAGGACGAGGCCGGGAACGAACTGCCGCACGACGGCGAGACCTTCGGCCGGCTGATGGTCAAGGGACCGACGATCAGCAAGGGCTACTTCAAGGAAGAAGGCTCGATCCTGGACGACGAAGGCTTCTTCGACACCGGCGACGTGGCCACGGTGGACGAGATCGGCTTCATGCAGATCACCGACCGCGCCAAGGACGTCATCAAGTCCGGCGGCGAATGGATCAGCTCCATCGAGATCGAGAACATCGCCGTGGGCCACCCCAAGGTCGAGATCGCCGCCGTGATCGGCGCGGCCCACCCCAAATGGGACGAACGGCCGGTGCTGATCCTGAAGCTGAAGCCGGACGAGACCCTGGACAAGCAGGAGCACCTGGACTTCCTGAGGGGCAAGATCGCCAAATGGTGGATGCCCGACGACGTCGTGTCGGTCGCGGAAATCCCGCTGGGCGCCACGGGCAAGATCGACAAGAAGCTTCTGCGCGAACGGATGAAGGACTACCGTCTGCCCGAATCCGCCTGATCGTGTGCCGAGAGCGTCGATGTCGTCCCGAAAGCCTGTTCCGCCCCTGATCCTGTGGCTCACGGCCCTGACCGCCGCAGCACCGGTGCTGGTGGTGGCGGCCGTGGCGGCGACGCGGTTCGGCGGCGTGTCTCTGGCCGTCGCCTATGACCTGCTGACCTGGACGGTGGCGCGGGGTCTGGGCTGGGTCGCTCTAGCGGCGGCTGTGGCGGTAGGGGTTCTGGCGCTGCGCGACCTGCGTCGACGCGGCGTCTTCGCCCTGATCGCCCTGGCCCTGGCCGGCGGCACGGTCGGGGTGTTCCAGTTCCAGGCCTATCGCCTGGCGCAGCCGAACCCCCGCGACGTCAGCACCAATGTGGGCGAGGCGCCCCGATTCAACGCTTTGGCCGACCTTCATCCCGGCGCCGCCGACGTCCAGGGCGCGCCGGCCTGTCCGGGGGCTCAGGCCGTGCCCAGCCAGATGTTGGCCCAACAGGCCGTTTCCGCCTTGGTCGATGCCGGATTCCCGGTGGCGCGCGCCGCGACCTTCGAGGTCGAGGGCGTGCACGAAGGCGCCTGGTTCGGCTTTCCCTACGACGCCGTGGTCCGCATTCGCCCAGGCCGCACCGACGTCCGGGTCGTCGCCCGCGACCCCCGCCCTGACGGCGGCGCCGCCTGCCGCCTGACGGCGAAGATCGTCGCGAACCTTGAGGCTCAGCGTTAGGTCGCGCCGAAGACAGCGCCCAGGGTCGGTTCGCCCACGACGGTCGCGCGCCCTTCGCCGACCAACTTCACCAGATGGGCCAGCACCGACAAGGACGCGGCCGGCCAGAGGCGCGGGTCGACGCCGGCGTACAGGGTCGGGACGATCTCCGCGACGGTGCGGTCGCCCGCCTGAAGCCGCGCCAGGATCTGGGCCTCGCGGTCCAGACGGTGGGCGCGATAGGCGCTCAGGAAAGGTCGAACCTGGGTGATCGGCGGCCCATGGGTCGGCCAGATCGTCTCGAAGTCGCGGGCGATCACCCGGTTCAGACTGTCCATATAATCGCGCATGTTCCCGTCCGGCGGGGCGACGACGGTGGTGGACCAGCCCATGACGTGATCGCCGCTGAACAGGGCGTTTTCCTCCTTCAGCGCGAAGGCCATGTGGTTCGAGGCGTGCCCGGGCGTGGCGACCGCCTCCATCGTCCAGCCGTCGCCCACGACGATCTCGCCGCCCGACAGCACGATGTCGGGGCGGAAATCGGCGTCTTCGTCCTCGTCCAGCATGCCCGAGGCGTGGGTTTCCTGTAGCGGAGGCCGCGCCGCCAGGATCACGGCGCCCGTCGCCTGGGCGAAAGGACGGGCGAGGGGGGCGTGGTCGCGATGGGTATGGGTCACGAAGACATGACTGACCGTGCGGTCCGAAACAGCTCGCAGCAGCGCTTCCAGATGCGAATCGTCTAGCGGACCGGGATCGACGACCGCCACGGACGCCTCTGAGTCCGGTCGTCCCACGATATAGGTTCCTGTACCCGTAAAGGTGAAAGGCCCTGGATTGTCGGCGACGACGCGCTGGATCAACAGCGACGCCTGGTCGCGCCGTCCGTAGGTGAAGTCGAATTGGCGCACGAAGGGAATTGTCATGGCGTCGACCGGTGGCCCCAGGCTTGCGTTAGGATGTTGGCAACCCTTTCCGGAGCTTTCCCTTTGGCCCGTTTGATCGCCTTCGCTGTCTCAAAACGGCTCCAGTCCCTCGTCGCGGCCCTACTGTGTCTCATGGCGATCCAGTTGGTGACGGCCTCATGCACGCCCGAACCCGCGCCCTATGCGACGCGGACGGCGATTCAGCGGTGAAAATCGAAGACGCATTTGGAGTCCAAGCACATAAGGAATTTTCTTCTCTCAGGCGGGGCTGAAAATCACCTTCCGCGACGGAACGGCAGTGTGGTGCAACTGTGACAGTTGCGTCATGCTTGTGGCTGTACTGTGTCTTGCTACTGGACTTGTCGTCAGGGTTGGTATCGTCTCCTCCCGACCAGTCGTGGGGACTGGAGTGAACAGGATTCGGCCGGACATCATGTGTCTCGGTCGCCCTCGGGAGAAGTGTCCTTGACCAATCTTATCTATCGCCGCAGCCTGCTTGCCAGCACCATCATCGGTGGTGCAGCGCTGGCGCTTGCGGCCACGCCGTCCTTTGCGCAGTCGCAGGACGGTACAACCGAAGTGGGCGAAATCGTCGTCACCGGTTCGCGCATCGTTCGACAGGACTATGTCGCCAACAGCCCTGTCGCCACGGTCAGCGCCGAGCAGATTCAGGCGCGCGGCGATGTGAACGTCGAACAGATCCTGAACCAGCTGCCGCAGGTGGTTCCCGGCCTTTCGGCCAACTCCAACAACCCTGCGAACGGCTCGGCCACAGTCGACCTGCGCGGCCTTGGCCCGAGCCGCACCCTGGTGCTGGTGAACGGCCGCCGCTTCGTGCCCTACGACAAGTCCAACGCCGTCGACCTGAACAGCATCCCGGCGGCGCTGATCGAGCGTGTGGAAGTCGTCAGCGGCGGCGCCTCGGCGACCTACGGCTCCGACGCCCTGGCCGGCGTGGTCAACTTCATCTTCAAGGATAACTTCGAAGGTCTGGCCGTAAGCACCCAATATGGCATTTCGGGCTATGGCGACGGCGAGCAGTTCAACGCTTCGGCGATGTTCGGCGCCAATATCGCCGACGGCCGCGGCAACGTGACCGGTTTCGTCGGTTATGCCGACCGTGACGGCTTCCTGCCGAATGAAGATCGTTCCTGGGCGCTCAGCAGCAACGCAGGCGGTTCGGGCACCGGCATCTATGGCGGCTTGAACAACCTGGGCACCAATCCCTACACCGCTGCTGGCTGTCCGACGGCTAGCCCCTGCCGCCGTTCGTTCCGCACCCCGGGGGTTCCTGGCGCGTTTAACAACGACTTCGGCCTCGGTCCGTCCAGCGACCGTTACGACTTCGCGCCGGTCAACCTGCTGCAATCGCCCTCCGAGCGTTACAACGCGGTACTGCTGGGACATTACGACATCACCGATAAGGTGACGGCCTTCACCGAAGTCTTCTATACCAATACACGCAACAACATTCAGTTGGCGCCGACGCCGGCGACAGGGATCAACATTCCGTACGGCAACTATTTCGTGCAGAATTACCCGGCGCTCCTGTCCTACGCCAACTCGCGTCCCAATCCGACCGCCCCCCTGAACTTTGACCGTCGTATGGCCGAAGTCGGGGCTCGCGTCGAAAGCCACGACACCAATGTTCTGCAGTTCAACGGCGGTCTTCGCGCCGACTTGGGCGGTGACTGGAAGGCGGAGGGTGTTTACGCCTACGGTCGCACCGAACTACGCACGTCGATCGAGAACGACGTGTCTCGTTCGCGTCTGGCGGCCGCTCTGGCCGCGGGTGGCACCGCGACGAGCTGCGCTGCTTCTATGCTGCAGATCTTCCCTGGTTGCGTTCCCGTCAATCTGTTCGGCGCGGGCACCATTACCCCGCAGGCGGCCAACTTCATTCGCCTGAACTTCGCCGACACCAGCATTTTCGAGCGCCAGAACCTGACCTTCAACGTCACCGGCACCGCGTTTGAGTTGCCGGCGGGACCGCTGTCCGTCGCCTTCGGCGCCGAATATCGTGAAGACAAGCTGAGCTTTACGCCCGACGCCGCCAAGGCTTCGGGGGACATCTTCGGCTTCAACGCCGAGCGCCCCGTCGCCGGTCGTACGGAATCTAAGGAACTGTATGCAGAGGCGGCCGTGCCGCTGGTGCGTGACGTTCCCTTCGTCAAGTCGCTGGAACTCGAACTTGGCGTTCGCATGGCGGACTACGATACGGTGGGCAAGATCTACGCCTACAAGGCTGGCGGTTCGTGGGAGCCTGTCGATAGCCTGCGCTTCCGCGGCCTGTATCAGCGCGCCGTCCGTGCGCCGAACGTGTTCGAGCTGTTCCAGGCGAACGACCAAGGCTTCCCGGCCGTGCTCGATCCCTGCACCACCAGGAACCCGTCGACGGGTGCGGCTCGCACTCTGTCGACCGGCGTGCGCAACTTCTGCACCACGCAACTTGGCTTCGATCCGGTGACCACCGGCTTTGTCGCCCAGAATACGCAGACGGAATCCTTCTTCTACGGGAACCCGAATCTGAAGGAAGAAACGTCTGATACCGTCACGCTAGGCGCGGTTTGGCAGCCGACCTTTGTGCCCGGTCTGTCGATGTCGCTCGATTACTACGACATCAAGGTCGAGGACTATATCGGCACCATCTTCGGCGGCGTGTCGGGCATTGTGAACCAGTGCTTCGCGGCCGGCGCTGCGGCGTCCGGCACGACGGGCGCCCCGGTCTCGGCGGTTGCAGAGTGCAACAACGCCGGCATCGGCTTGCCGCTGATCTATCGTGACCCGGCGGGCAACCTGAAGGCGCGCGCGCCTCTGGGCAACGTGTCCCAACTGCAAACCAGCGGCGTCGACTTCTCGACGCGCTATGGCTGGAATGTGCCGTGGGCCGGCGGCTTCTGGGGTGACAAGCTCGATATCGCCGTCAACCTGACCTATCTCGACAGCTACGAGCTGGACGGAATCGAGTACAAGGGCACGGTGGGCGCCTACAACATCAGCGCCAGCCTGCCGGAATGGAAGGCCAATGTTTCGCTCGGCTACGACTTCGGTCCGGTCCGTGTGAACTATTCCGGCACCTACATCGATGCGATGGACAACCAGGGCAACATCCCGGCGTTCGAAGATGGTGGCTATGTCGGCACCAAAGCCTACTGGTACCACGACGTCAGCGCCTCGTATGATGTCAACGACAACATCGAGATCTTCGGTGGGGTTCGCAACCTGGCGGACAAGGCCCCGCCTGTGTTCGACAACGCCAACGACGGCAATACCGATCCGAATAACTTCGACGTGGTCGGTCGCTACTTCTTCGTGGGTGCACGTCTGAAATACTGATCCACCCAGGATCGATTGAAACTGAGGCGGTGGAGCAACGCTCCGCCGCCTTTTTCGTTGGGGCGCGGTCGCAGAAAAACCATCTGGGGCTGAGAGCGTTAAGCTTCGCCGCCCGCAGTCGTGGCGCAGAGTTCAAGGACCATCATGTTGAAGACCCTTCTTGGCGGCGTCGCCGCCCTGTCGCTGATCGGCGCGAGCAGCCCCGTGTTCGCTCAGGAGGCCGAAGGCCCCGTGGTGACACGCGCGCGACCCGCCGAGACGGTGGACGCCCTGAAGGTGCGCGAAGCCATCGCCTACGCCAATCCTCTGCCGCGTGGTGCGCCGACGTCCGACTATCCGCTTGTCGCCTGGTGCGACGCCTTGGTGACAGGCCATGCCGATCTGGGGGAGACCCTGACCGACCATGCGCCGGAAGACCTGGAACTGATCCGTCTGGGTCGTCTGGAAGCGCAGGATTTTCGTAGCGCCCTGGCCGTCGCCCAGCCGCGCCAGAACGCCGCATCGAAGGCCGAAGCCGCGCGTGCCGTCGCAGCAGTGAAGGCGCAATGGGCGCCGCTGTTGGCAAGCCAGGACGAGGCGGCGCGCAGCCAGTCGTTCGGCCTGTTCTATGGCCTGCCGGGCCGCTGCGAACACGCGGCGCGTCGTATCCGCGAGAACATCACCACCCCGCCGGCGACGCCGGCGGAGGTCGGGTTGGAAGCCCCTGCCACTGCGCCTTCCAGCGCCAACTGATCCACGGGTGAAGCGACGGGAAGCGGCGGTCTGGCCTCGGTCAGGCCGCCGTTTCGCGTTTCAGGGCGTAGGGGTCGTAGTTGAGGATGGGCGCCAGCCAGCGTTCGGCGGTGGCGACGTCCCAGCCCTTGCGGCGGGCGTAGTCCTCGACCTGATCCAGATCGATCTTGCCGACGCCGAAATAGTGGCTGCCCGGATGGCCGAAATAGAGGCCCGAGACCGAGGCCGGCGGCGTCATGGCGAAGCTCTCGGTCAGGGCCATGCCGGCGTTGTCGCCTGCGTTTAGCAGGCGGAACAGGGTGGCCTTTTCCGTGTGGTCGGGCTGGGCCGGATAGCCGGGGGCAGGGCGGATGCCCTGATACTGTTCGGCGATCAGGTCGTCGACGCTGGTAGCCTCGTCCGCCCTGTAGCCCCAGAGTTGGGTGCGGACTTCCTTGTGCAGGCGTTCGGCGAAGGCTTCGGCCAGGCGGTCGGCGAGGGCGGTCGCCATGATGGCGGAATAGTCGTCGCCGGCGGCCTTGAAGGCGGCGGCCTTCTCCAGTTCCCCATGCCCGGCGGTCACGGCGAAGGCGCCGATATAGTCGTGTCTGTCCTCGGCGACGAAGTCGGACAGGCACAGGTTCGGCTTGCCGTTGGACTTGGCGATCTGCTGGCGCAGGCCGTGGAAGCGAGCGGCCTCGATGGTGCGGCTCTCGTCGGTCCAGACCACGATGTCGTCGCCGCGCGCATTGGCGGGCCAGAAGCCGACCACGCCCTTGGCGGTGAACCAGCGCTCCTCGATGATCCGTTGCAGCATGGTCTGGGCGTCCTTGAACAGGTCGCGGGCGGCCTCGCCTACGATTTCGTCCTCCAGGATCAGCGGATAGCGGCCAATCAGCTCCCAGCTGGCGAAGAAGGGGGTCCAGTCGATGTGGTCGGCCAGGTCCTGCAAATCCCAGGCGTCGAACGCCTTCACCCCGATGAAGGAGGGCTTGCCCGGCATGGGTTGGTCGGGATCGGGGCGGAAGCGGTTGTCACGCGCCTGGTCCAGGGTGGCGCGAGCCTTGACCTCCTGGCCACGCGCATACTGTTCGCGGATGCGGATGTATTCGTCGCGGGTGGCAGCCTCGTTCTTCGCCTTTTCGGTCGGCGACAGCAGGCCGGACACCACGCCCACGGCGCGTGAGGCGTCGATGACATAGGTGGTCGAGCCGCGACGATAGGCCGGTTCGATCTTGACCGCCGTATGGGTGCGGCTGGTCGTGGCGCCCCCGATCAGCAGGGGTATGTCGAAGCCGCGCCGCTCCATCTCTGAGGCCACGAAGACCATTTCATCCAGCGACGGGGTGATCAGGCCGGACAGGCCGATGATGTCGCAGTTATTGGTCTTGGCCTCGTCCAGGATGCGGTCGGCCGGGACCATGACGCCCAGGTCGATGACCTCGTAATTGTTGCACTGGAGAACGACGCCGACGATGTTCTTGCCGATGTCGTGGACGTCGCCCTTGACCGTGGCCATCAGAATGCGGCCGTTGGAGGTGCGTTCCTGACCGGCCTTTTCGGCCTCCATGAAGGGTTCCAGATAGGCGACGGCCTGTTTCATCACACGGGCGGATTTCACCACCTGGGGCAGGAACATCTTGCCCGAACCGAACAGGTCGCCGACCACGTTCATTCCGTCCATCAGCGGGCCTTCGATGACGTGCAGCGGGCGCTCGGACTGGCTGCGGGCTTCTTCGGTGTCGGCTTCGATGAACTCGGTCACGCCGTTGACCAGGGCGTGGGTGATGCGTTCGCCGACCGTGCCCTGGCGCCAGGTCAGGTCGACAACCTTGGCCGCGCCCTTTTCGCCCTTGTAGGACGGGGCCATGTCCACCAGCCGCTCAGTGTTGGACACGTTGGTCCGCTGGGGCCGGTTCAAGATCACGTCCTCGACGGCTTCCCTCAGCACTGGATCGATGTCGTCATAGACGGGCAGATCCCCGGCGTTGACGATGCCCATGTCCATGCCGGCGTTGATGGCGTGGTACAGGAAGACGCTGTGGATCGCCCGGCGCACCGGCTCGTTGCCGCGGAAGCTGAACGAGACGTTGGACACCCCGCCCGACACGCGGGCGTAGGGCAGGGTGGTCTTGATGACTCTGACCGCCTCGATGAAGTCGACGGCGTAGTTGTCGTGCTCCTCGATCCCCGTCGCCACGGCGAAGATATTGGGGTCGAAGATGATGTCCTCGGGCGGGAAGCCGACTTCATCCACCAGAATGCGATAGGCGCGGGTGCAGATTTCGATCTTGCGTGCGGCGGTGTCGGCCTGACCCGCCTCGTCGAAGGCCATGACCACGACGGCGGCGCCGTAACGCAGGCATTTGACCGCATGATCGCGGAAGGCCTGTTCGCCCTCCTTCATGCTGATCGAATTGACGATGGGCTTGCCCTGGACGCACTTCAGGCCCGCCTCGATCACCTCCCATTTGGAGCTGTCGATCATGATCGGCACGCGGGCGATGTCGGGTTCCGCCGCGATCAGGTTCAGGAAGGTCCGCATGGCGACGACGCCGTCCAGCAGGCCCTCGTCCATGTTGATATCGATGATCTGGGCGCCGGCCTCGACCTGCTGTCGGGCGACGTCCAGGGCGGCGGAATAGTTCCCCTCGACCACCAGTTTGCGGAATTTGGCCGAGCCGGTGACATTGGTCCGTTCGCCGACGTTGATGAAGACGGGGCGCATCAGGAGGCCAACTCGAAGGGTTCCAGGCCGCTTAGGCGCAAGGCCACGGGGCGTGCCGGGATGACGCGCGGCTTGAGCGACGCCACCTCCTCGGCGACGTGTTTAATGTGGTCCGGCGTCGTGCCGCAGCAGCCGCCGACGATGTTGACCAGGCCCGAGGCGGCCCATTCCTCGATGAAGTGGGCGGTCTCGTGGGGCTGTTCGTCGTACTGGCCCATGGCGTTGGGCAGGCCCGCGTTGGGATAGGCGGCGACCAGGGTGTCGGCGACGCGGCTCAGTTCGGCGATGAAGGGCCGCATCAGGTCGGCGCCGAGGGCGCAGTTGAAGCCGACGGCGAACGGCTTGGCATGCCGCACGCTGTTCCAGAAGGCCTCGGCCGTCTGTCCCGACAGGGTCCGCCCCGAGCGGTCGGTGATGGTGCCCGAGATCCAGATGGGCAGGGGTTCCAGACCCTCGTCCTCCAGATCCTTGATCGCCTTGATGCAGGCCTTGCAGTTCAGCGTGTCGGTGATGGTCTCGATCAGATAGAGATCGACACCGCCCTCGTTCAGCGCCTTCACCTGATGACGATAGGCGTCATAGACCTGGTCGAAGGTCACGCTGCGGGCGCCCGGGTCGTTCACGTCGGACGACATGGACAGCATCTTGTTCAAGGGGCCGATGGAGCCGGCGGCGAAGCGGGGCTTCGACGGCTCCTTTTCCGTCCAGCGGTCGGCGGCGGCGCGGGCCAGCCGCGCGCCTTCCAGATTGATGTCCCACACGGCCTGGGCGTCTAGGGCGTAGTCCTCCTGGGCGATGGTGGTGCCTGAGAAGGTGTTGGTCTCGGATATGTCGGCGCCCGCTGCGTAATACTGGTCGTGCAGGTCGGAAATGATGTCGGGCCGGGTGATGCAGAGGATGTCGTTGTTCCCCTTCATCTGGTGCTTTTCGTCATAGCCGTTGGCGGCGACGAAGCGGTCGGCGCGGAAATCGGCCTCGTCCAGCCCACGACGCTGGATCATGACGCCCCAGCTGCCGTCCAGGACAAGAATGCGCTCCTTGGCCGCCTGATGCAGGGCGGCGATACGTTCGACACGGGAAAGGGGCATCAGGCGACGGCCTTGTGTTCGCGCACGCCCAGCACCCGACAGATGGCGTAAACCAGTTCGGCCCGGTTCAGCGTGTAGAAGTGGAAGTCTGAGAAACCCTCTTCCTGAAGACGCGCGCAGGTCTCTGCGGCGATGGAGGCGGCCAGCAACTTGCGGGTCTCGGGATCGTCGTCCAGGCCGTCGAAATGGGCCGCCAGCCAGTCGGGCAGGGCCGCGCCGCACGCCGCCGTCATCCGCTTCAGTCCGGCGAAGTTCGACACGGGCATGATGCCGGGGACCAGCGGAATTTTGATCCCCGCCGAGCGCACCCTGTCGCGGAAGCGCAGGAAAGCCTCGATGTCGAAGAAGAACTGGGTCACGGCGCGGGTGGCGCCCGAATCGACCTTGGCCTTCAGAACCTCGATGTCGTGGTCGATGGAGGGGCTTTCCGGGTGCTTTTCCGGATAGGCGCCGACCGTCACCTCGAACCCGCCGATACGGCTGATGGCGGCGGTCAGTTCGGTGGCGTTGGCGTAGCCGTCGGCGCGGGGCTGATAGGCGCCGCCGATGCCGGCCGAACCCGGCGGGTCGCCGCGCAGGGCCACGATGTGATCGACGCCGATGGCCTTGTAGCCCTGGATCACCTCATCCACCTCGTCGCGGCTGGCCTCCACGCAGGTCAGGTGGGCGGCGGGGCGCAGGGTCGTCTCGCTTATGATGCGCTGGACCGTGCGGTGGGTGCGTTCGCGGGTGGAGCCGCCGGCGCCGTAGGTGACGGAGACGAAGGCGGGGTTCAGCGGCTCCAGCCGACGGATCGCCTTCCATAGATTGGCCTCGGCCTCGTCCGACTTGGGCGGAAAGAATTCGAAGGAGACATTGACGGCGTTGTGGTTCGATCCCGCGCGCGCGACGGGCCCCAGCGGCGAAAGCAGAAGGGCGCGGGCTTCGGCCAGATTCAGGGCGGGGGCGGCCATCAGGCGGTCTTTCGGTCGGATTGGGCGCGGCGCTCGGCCGTCCAGATGGTCACGGTCAGGCCCTCGTTGTCGGGGGGCAGGGCGATGGGCGCCGAAGGGGTCAGGCCCGCGCTGGTCAGCCAGTCGCAAATCTCGGCGTCCGAGAAGCCCAGGCGGCGATGCTGATGGGCCTCGCGCATGTGTTCGAAGTCGTGGGGCGCGAAATCGACGATGACCAGACGACCGCCCGCACTGACCAGGCGCGCGGCCTCGGACACGGCGGCGGCGGGATCGGCGAGGTAGTGCAGAACCTGGTGCACGATCACCAGATCGGCGCTGGCGGCGGGCAGGCGGGTCGAGAAGATGTCGCCGTGGCGCAGTTCGACCTTGTCGAGTCCGGCGCGCGAGACATTGGTGCGGGCGATGTTCAGCATGTTCTGGCTGAGATCCAGCCCGACCGACATTTTCGCCTTCTTGCCGAACAGGGTCAGCATCCGGCCCGAGCCGGTGCCCAGGTCCACGACCCGTTCGAACGGGCCGGGGCCGACCGCCCGCTCCAGCGCCGCCTCGACGGCGCTTTCGCTGACATAGAGGGAGCGCAGCCGGTCCCACTGGGGCGCGACCTGTTCGAAATAGTCGGCGGCGGCGGCCTCGCGCTCCTTGCGTACGTCGTCCAGGCGGCGATGGTCGGCCTCGCCCGCGTCGTCGGCCAGGATGTCCAGCACGGTGTCGATCAGCCGACGCGCCTGGGCGTCGTGCGACAGACGATAATAGACCCGCGCCCCATCGGGGAAACGTTCGATCAGCCCGGCGTCGGTCATCAGCTTCAGATGGCGCGACACGCGCGGCTGGCTCTGGTCCAGGATGCGCGACAACTCCATGACCGACAGTTCCTCGCCGCCCAGCAGCGAAAGAATGCGGAGACGGGTCGGTTCGCCTGCGGCGCGCAGGGCTTCGACGGTCTGATCGGCGGACAGGCTCATGAGGTCATATAAAGATATCCTTATATGATTAAGCAAGGAAAAAACGCGGCCCTGGAAATCCGGCGACGGGAAAACTTCGTGCGCGCGTTTGATGAAGACGTCACCCTTTGGAGAAATCTAATGCGTCTTCTTCTGATCACGGCGCTGGTCGTGGCCGCTGCAGGCCCCGCCCTGGCGCAAAGCGATTTTCCCGATCCGCCCATGCCGCAGATGTCCGGCGATCAGGCGGGGCCGCGCATGGGTATGATGCGTCCGCCTGAGCGCGAGACCCTGGCCGAGACGCAGGCGCGGACCGGACGGCTGTTCGACCGTCTGGACGCCAATCATGACGGCGTGATCGACGCGGCCGAACTGGCCAGTGCGCGGGGCGGGCGGATGCTGACGCGCTTTGACGCGAACGGGGACGGCCGGATCACGCGCGACGAGATGAACGCGGGCGTACAGGCCCTGTTCAAGACGCTGGACAAGAACGGCGACGGCGTCGTGACCGCTGACGAACGGCCTCAGCGCCCGAACTGATCAGGCCACGGGCGTCTTCAGCGCCTGGCCCGCGAAATGGGCCTGCAGGTTTTCGATCAGCAGGACCAGCATGCCCTGCACCCCGGCGGTGGTCGCGCCGGCGGTGTGGGGCGTCAGGACGACGTTGGGAACGTCCGCCCAGCGCGCCGGATCGGTCGGTTCGTCCTGGAAGACGTCCAGCGCCGCCTGGCCCAGGGCGCCGGTCTTCAGCGCCTCGATAAGGGCGTCCTCGTCCACGACCTGCCCGCGCGAGACATTGACCAGGAGACCGTCCGGTCCCAGGGCCCGGAGGATTTCGCGCGAGATCAGGCCCCGATTGGTCTCGTCGGCCTTGCAGGCGACCACCAGTATGTCGCTGGCCTGGGCCAGGGCCAGAAGACTGTCGGCGCGGGGCCAATCGGCCTCATGCGGACGCGGCCCCCACCAGGATACCTCCATCCGGAACACGCCGGCCCGTTGGGCCACTGCGCGGCCGATATGGCCCAGGCCGACGATCCCCAGTTTCTGCCCTGCCAAAGAGGGGGTGATGGTGCGGGTTTCGACCTTCCATTCGCCGTTGCGGACCTGACGGTCGCCGGAAACGATCTGACGGCGGGCGGCCAGGATCAGGCCCAGGGCGTGGTCGGCGACATCCTCGTGGTTCACGCCTGGCGCGTGGCTTACGGGCAGGCCGCGCGTCCGACACCAATCGATGTCGATACCGTCGTAGCCGGCGGTGAAACAGGCGATCAGGCCGAGGTTCGGCAGACGCTCGATGAGGGCCTTGTCGAGCGGATATTCCCCGGCGACGACCAGAGCCCGGATGTCGTGGGCGGCCTCGACCGGCGGCCCCTCCCAGAAGCGATAGACGTCATAGGCGCTCTCCAGAAAGCCGGAGAGCGGAGCCAGATGCCGCTGCATGATGAGAACGGCGGGGCGTTGGGTCATGCAGCGGCTCCTTTTTCAAGTCAGGCGATCAGCGGCCGAACTTCTGGTGCTGGACGCGCTTGGGGATGATGCTGTCGGCGCCCAGGCGACGCATCTTGTCCTGTTCGTAGGCTTCGAAATTGCCCTCGAACCATTCCACATGGCCGTCGCCTTCGAAGGCGAGGATGTGGGTGGCCAGACGGTCCAGGAACCAGCGGTCGTGGGAGATGACCACGGCGCAGCCCGCGAACTCTTCCAGCGCCTCTTCAAGGTTCTGCAGGGTTTCGATGTCCAGGTCGTTGGTCGGTTCGTCGAGCAGGATCAGATTGCCGCCGGAGGCCAGGGTCTTGGCCAGGTGGACGCGGTTGCGCTCACCGCCCGACAGCTGGCCGACCTTCTTCTGCTGGTCGCCGCCCTTGAAGTTGAAGCTGCCGACATAGGCGCGGGTGTTGATCTCGCGCTTGCCGACCATCATCACGTCGGTGCCGCCGCTGATGGCCTGCCAGATGGTTTCTTCCGGCTTCAGGTCGTCGCGCGATTGGTCGACATAGGCCAGCTTGACCGTCTCACCGACGCGGATCGTGCCGCCGTCGGGCGTTTCCTGGCCGGTGATCAGCTTGAACATGGTCGACTTGCCGGCGCCGTTGGGGCCGATGACGCCGACGATGCCGTTGGGCGGCAGCTTGAAGGTCAGATTGTCGAACAGGACCTTGTCGCCGTAGGATTTCTGCAGCCCCTCGACCTCCAGCACCACATTGCCCAGACGCGGGCCGGGCGGAATCTGGATGACGGCGAAGGACTGGGCCTTGGCCGAATTCTCCTGTTCGGCGACCATCTTCTCATAGGCCGCCAGACGGGCCTTGGACTTGGCCTGACGGGCCTTGGCGCCCGAACGGACCCATTCCAGCTCTCGGGTGAGGGCGCGCTGGCGGGCTTCGGATTCCGACTGCTCCTGCACGACCCGCTTCTGCTTGGCTTCCAGCCAGGACGAATAGTTGCCCTCATGCGGGTGGCCCTTGCCGCGGTCCAGTTCCAGCGTCCACTTCGTGACCTGGTCCAGGAAATAGCGGTCGTGGGTCACAAGGATGACGCAGCCGGGGAAGTTCTCCAGATGGTGCTGCAGCCAGGCGACGGATTCGGCGTCCAGGTGGTTGGTCGGTTCGTCCATCAGCAGCATGTCGGGCTTGGACAGCAGCAGGCGGGCCAGGGCCACGCGGCGCTTTTCACCACCGGACAGGTTGGTGACTTCCCAGTCGTCGGGCGGGCAGCGAAGGGCGCCCATGGCCTGGTCGATGCGGCTGTCGATGTCCCAGACGTCGCCGGCGTCGATCTTTTCCTGAAGGGCGGTCATCTCCTCCATCAGTTCGTCGGTGTAGTTTTCGCCCAGTTCGGCGGCGACCTCGTTGAAGCGGTTGACCCACTGCTTCTCTTCGCACCAGGCCTCGACGTTCTGGCGGACGTTCAGGGCGGGATCGAGCTGGGGCTCCTGCTCCAGATAGCCGCGCTTGACGCCGTCGGCGGCGCGGGCCTCGCCCGAGAACTCGTTGTCCAGGCCGGCCATGATCTTCAGCAGGGTGGACTTACCCGAGCCGTTGACCCCGACGACGCCGATCTTGGCGTCGTTGTAGAAGCTGAGCCAGATGTTCTCGAAGATCTTCTTGCCGCCGGGGAAGGTCTTAGTCAGACCCTGCATCTGGAAAATATATTGCTGCGCCATGAGGTGCGGTTTCGCCCTTCGGGTTCGTCTGATTGGGGAGTTGGCCCGATGTAGCGACCCGGCGCGCGAAGGGCAAATAAGGCGGCCGCGCGTCCGGGCCGGATCAGGCGTAGTTGAAGCTGACGGAGATGCGGTCGGATTTGGCCTGGTTGGTCGGCACCTCGTGCCGCAGCCAGCTTTCCCACATCAGGACCGTGCCCGCCTGGGGACGCAGATAGACGAAGGGGCGTTCGGCTTCAGGCGCGTCGTCCGTGATCGACGGGCGAGCCATCATGAAGGGCAGGCGCGGATCCTCCAGCTTGAGGGAGGAGGCGCCATCCGGCACGTCGACATAGACGGTGCCGGACAGGAAGGCGTGCGGGTGGATGTGGCCGGTGTGGCCGCCGCCGGGCTTCAGGACATTGACCCACAGATTATCCAGGCGCGGCTTTCGGACCAGATCGAAGTTCAGCGCGCGGGCGTAGGCGACGGCGTGGCGATCCAGGTGCCGCTTCAACTCGGCGAATTCAGGAAACCGCTGTGGCAGGTCGTTGAGCGAACCATAGGAGGTGTAGCCACGATAGGCGTTGGCCCGGCACCAGCGCCGACCGGCCTCGTCTTCTTCGGCCATCATGCGGATGACATCGATCAGTTGGGCGTTGAAGTCGGTCCAGCCGCGCCCCTCGGCGAGAGAGGCTTCGTAGACCTGGGTGACGAAGAGAGGGCGCAAGGACATGAGCCGGATTTAAAGGTGTTGAGGGCGCCTGAGAAGGCTTGTGCGCGGCCTCTCGCGCGGTCCGCACGATCCGGCTAAGGATGGCGTATGTTCAAGTCCGTCCTTGTCGCCAATCGCGGCGAAATCGCCTGTCGTGTCTTCCGCACCGCCAAGCGGATGGGATTACGCACCGTCGCCGTCTATTCCGAGGCGGACGCCGACGCCCTGCATGTGCGGGAAGCCGACGAGGCGGTGCTGATCGGGCCGGCCCCGGCGCGCGAATCCTATCTGGACGCGGAAAAGGTGCTGGCGGCGGCCAAGGCGACGGGCGCGGAGGCCATCCATCCGGGTTACGGCTTCCTGTCGGAAAACGCCGACTTCGCCGAGGCGGTGATGGCGGCGGGCATCGTCTGGATCGGCCCGCAACCGTCCTCGATCCGCGCCATGGGGCTGAAGGACGCGGCGAAAAAACTGATGATCGAGGCGGGCGTGCCCGTCACCCCCGGCTATCAGGGCGAGGACCAGTCTCTTGAGACCCTGACGGCCGAGGCGAACCGCATCGGCTTTCCGGTTCTGATCAAGGCGGTCGCCGGCGGCGGCGGCAAGGGGATGAAGAAGGTCGACCGGCCCGAGGACTTCGCCGACGGCCTGGCTTCGGCCCAGCGAGAGGGCCAGTCGTCCTTCGGCGATCCGCGCGTCCTGATCGAAAGCTACATCACCCGCCCGCGCCACATCGAGGTTCAGGTGTTCGGCGACAGCCATGGGAATGTCGTCCACCTGTATGAACGCGACTGTTCGCTGCAACGCCGCCACCAGAAGGTGATCGAGGAGGCGCCCGCGCCTGGCATGGACGCCGCCACGCGCCAGGCCGTCACCGCCGCCGCCGTTCGCGCCGCACAGGCCGTGAACTATCAGGGCGCGGGCACCATCGAGTTCATCGCCGACGCCTCCGACGGGCTGAAGGCCGACCGCATCTGGTTCATGGAGATGAACACCCGGCTGCAGGTCGAGCATCCGGTGACGGAGAGTATCACCGGCGTCGATCTGGTCGAGTGGCAGCTGCGTGTCGCGGCGGGCGAACCGATCCCGCTGAAACAGGAAGTCATCCCGATGAAGGGCTGGGCCATGGAGGCGCGGCTTTATGCGGAAGACCCGGCCAACGGCTTTTTGCCGAGCATCGGTCGCCTGGAGCATTTCGTCTTACCCGACGACATCCGCGTCGATACCGGCGTGGAACAGGGCGGCGAAGTCAGCCAGTTCTACGACCCCATGATCGCCAAGCTGATCGTCCACGAAGACAGCCGCGAAGCCGCCGCCGAACGTCTGGCCGACGCCTGTGGCGAGGTGGAGGTCTGGCCGGTCAAGACCAACGCCGGCTTCCTGAAACGTTGCCTGGAACACCCTCGCTTCGTCGCCGGCGACGTCGACACCGGCTTCATAGCGGCAGAGGACGAGGGACTTCAGGCGCAGCCCCTTTCGGAATTCGGCCTGGAAAGCGTCGCGCGCGCCCTGCGGACCCGCGGCGTCTTCACCATGAGCGAGGATCATTTCAGTCCCTGGGACGCCTGGAACGGGCCGCAAGGGCTGCGCCTCAACCGCGCAGCGGAAACGCATCAGACGGTGGTCGTCGATGGCCAAGCCCATCGCACCTCGATGACGCCGGATGAGTATCCGCCGGCGCCCTATCTCCCGCTGACAGATCACAAGGGGATCTATTTCGAAGGCGGCGTGGCGTTCGCCGTTTCCGCTTTTCGCCAGGCGGACGCGTCGGGCGGCTCGATCTCCGACGGCGGCCTGCGCGCGCCCATGCCGGGCAAGATCGTCGCCGCGCCTGCAAAAGTCGGGGATGTCGTGACCAAGGGCCAGCCGGTCGTGGTGCTGGAGGCCATGAAGATGGAGCACGCCCTGACCGCGCCGTTCGACGGCGTGGTCGAGAGCTTCTCGACCGCCGTCGGCGACCAGGTCGTGGAGGGCGCGGTCCTGGCGGTGGTGAAGGCCTCGACCTAGAGACCGACGCCGCCGATGGGGCGGGTATAGGTCGTTTCCCCGAACACGGCGATCAGACTGAGGGCCGGTCGCAGTTCCGCCGTTTCGTGGATATGGGCCGACCAGGCCGTGTGGGTCGCCTTGTTGAACCAGACCTCCGTCACCCAAAGGGCGTCGGGATCGACGGCGTCATGGGCCACCACATAGGAGTGGCAGCCGGGTCGTTTCACGCCGGGATCGAGCAGACAGAAGGCCAGGTCGTCGCGACGACCGGGATGCGCCGTCAATCTCGTAATCAAGCCGTACATGCAGATCCTTGGGCGCCGGAACGGGAGCGCGAACAGCTGTTCCTAACGGTCCGAAGATTTAAGAATCTGGCTAAGCCGCCTAAGGGACATTACGTGGTCGCCATGCCGCTTCACATGATCAAGCTTTGCGTCGGGGTGTCCGACGTCGAATGGCTGGAAAACCGCGCCGCATCGGGAAAGCCGCTGATCGTCCATACCCGGATGACGCCCAAGCGCGCGACCGAGATCGAGGACGGCGGATCGCTGTACTGGGTGGTCAAGGGAACCATCGTCTGCCGCCAGCCGATCCTGGACATCGCCACCCTGGGCGAGGGCAAGGCCAGCCGTTGCGAGATCATGCTGGAGCCTCGGGTCATCCGCACGGCCCCCCTGGCGCGACGGCCGTTCCAGGGCTGGCGCTATCTGGAGCCCAAGGACGCCCCGGCCGATCTGGACACGCTGGACGCGGGCGAGGCGCCCGAGGGCCTGGTGCGGCAGCTGCGCGAACTGGGCGCCTGGTAGCGTAAAACCCACAAAGTTTTTGGGAGTTGACCCCGGCGGTCGCCCATGGCCTGTGCCGCGTCCCATGCTCCGTTTCAGCGCCCAAACCCGATCCACCCTTCGTGAACTGACGACCCTGGCCTGGCCGGTCGTCATGGCGCGGCTGGGCATCATGACCATGGGCCTGACCGACGCCATCGTGGTGGGGCATTATTCCAGCCGCGAACTGGCCTTTCACTCTCTGGCCTGGGCGCCGTCGTCGGTGGTGCTGACCACGGCGGTTGGTCTGATGATGGGGGTCCAGGTCATGACCGCCCGCCTGCGGGGCGAGGGACGGCACGACGAGGTCGGGGCCGTGCTGCGGCGCGGCCTGGTCTATGCCTTGCAGATCGGCGTGGTCTCCATGATCGCGCTTCTGCTGCTGGGGCCGTTCGGCATGGTTCACATGGGGCTGGAGGATGGATTGGCCGAGGGCGCCTCGCCGGTGCTGATGGTCTTCGCCCTGTCGATGCCGGCCTATCTGATTTCCGTGGCGGCGCAGTTCTTCCTGGAGGGCCTGCATCGGCCCAAGGCGGGCATGGTGGCCATGTGGGTCGCCAATGCGGTCAATCTGGCGCTGAACCTGGTGCTGGTGCCCGATCTGTTCGGGCTGGGCGTGCACGGGGCGGTCGCTTCGGCCTGGGCGACGTTCGGCGCGCGGACGGCCCTGGCGGTGTTTCTGGCCGTCTATATCCTCCGCCTGCCCGAGGCGCGCCAGTGGGGCCTGTTCGCCAAGCCGCGCCGCGACCGCTCGACCGAGGTGGAGCAGATTCGCGTGGGTATCGGCGCCGGATCGTCCAATTTTGTCGAGGTCGGCGCCTTCGCCGCCATGACCCTGTTCGCCGGTCAGTTGGGCGCGGCCGAGACGGCCAGCTGGGCCGTGGTCATCAATGTGTCCGCCATCGTCTTCATGGTGCCGATGGGCCTGTCGTCCGCGACCGCCGTTCTGGTCGGCCGGGCCTATGGGGCCGGGGACAAGGCGGGCGTGATGCGCAGCGGCCTTTTGGGCGTCGGCGTGGTGACGGTCCTGGCCTTTCTCATCGCCATCGGCCTGTGGCTGGCCGCGCGGCCGGTGGTCGGCGCCTACACCACCGATCCGGCGATCCTGGCCATCGCCGCCCCGGCTCTGGTTCTGGCCACCCTGTTCTTTGTCGCGGACGCCCAGCAGGTGGTCGCGGCCCAGGCCAACCGCGCCGCCGGTGACGTGGTCTGGCCGACCCTGATGCACGTCTTTTCCTACGCCGTGGTCATGATCCCGCTGGGCTGGTGGTTGGCGCACCGGATCGGCGTCGACGGCCTGGTCTGGTCGGTCATCGTCGCCAGCGTCATCTCCGGCGCCTTGCTGACGGGGCGGTTTTTGCGGATTGCGCGGCGACTGCCGGCGAACTCCGCCGGGTAAGGCGGAGGTGACGTGGCTGCTTAGCCGCTCTATATCCCTGCGCTTCCCCGAACGACTGGACGACCATGGCCCGCATCCTCATCACCTCGGCGCTGCCCTATATCAACGGCATCAAGCACCTGGGGAATCTGGCGGGGTCGATGTTGCCGGCCGACGTCTGGGCGCGGTTCAAGCGGGGGCAGGGGCATGAGGTCCTCTATATCTGCGCCACCGACGAACACGGCACGCCGGCCGAACTGGCCGCCGCCGCCGCCGGTCAGGACGTGCGGACCTATTGCGACGAGCAGCACGAGATTCAGAAGGCGGCGGGACAGGCGTTCGGACTGAGCTACGACTGGTTCGGCCGGTCCTCGAACCCGCCGAACCATCGCCTGACCCAGCATTTCGCCGAGGCGCTGGAGAAGAACGGCCTGATCGAGGAACGGGTGGATCGGATGATCTACTCCATCGACGACGCGCGCTTCCTGCCCGACCGCTATGTGGAGGGGACCTGCCCGCACTGCGGTTACGACAAGGCGCGCGGCGACCAGTGCGACAACTGTGGGCGACTGTTGGACCCGACCGACCTGATCGACCCCTATTCCTCGGTCTCGGGATCGCGGAACCTGGAGGTGCGCGACACCCGCCACCTGTATCTGCTGCAAACGAAGATCGAGCCGCAGATCCGCGCCTGGGTGGACGGCAAGTCCGGCTGGCAACCTCTGGCCAAGTCCATCGCCAACAAGCATCTGGACGAAGGGCTGATCGACCGGGGCATCACCCGCGACCTGGCCTGGGGCGTGCCGGTGACGAAGGACGGATTCCCGCGTTCGGGCATGGAGGACAAGGTCTTCTACGTCTGGTTCGACGCCCCCATCGAATATATCGGCGCGACCGAGGAATGGGCCGAAGCGACCGGAAACAGTTGGCGCGACTGGTGGCGTCTGGACGAGGGCGCCGCGGATGTCCGCTATGTCCAGTTCATGGGCAAGGACAACGTCGCCTTCCACACCGTCAGCTTCCCGGCGACCATCATCGGCTCGGGCGAGCCGTGGAAGACGGTGGACCAGCTGAAGGCCTTCAACTGGCTGAACTGGTACGGCGGCAAGTTCTCGACCAGTCAGAAACGCGGCGTCTTCATGGACCAGGCGCTGGAGCTGCTGCCGGCCGACTACTGGCGCTGGTATCTGACGGCCTATGGCCCCGAACACTCCGATGCGGCCTTCACCTGGGAGCAGTTCCAGGGAGCGATCAACAAGGACCTAGCCGACGTGCTGGGCAATTTCGTCAATCGCATCGTGAAATTCGCCGAGTCGAAGTTCCACGGCGTCGTGCCCGAGGGCGGCGAGGCCGGTCCGCTGGAGGTCAAGCTGGAGGCCGATCTGCGCGCCGCGGTGGCCGAGGCGACCGAGCAGTTCGAGGCGATGGAGTTCAGAAAGGCCGCCGCCGCCGTGCGCGCCGCCTGGGTTCTGGGCAATGAATATCTGCAGGAAGCCGCGCCCTGGACGGCGCTGAAGACCGACCGTGACCGGGCGGCGGTCGGCGTGCGCACGGGCCTGAACATGGTCGCCCTGTTTGCCCGTCTGGCCGCGCCGATCCTGCCCTTCACCGCGCCGCGCATCGCCGCCTCGGTCGGGATGACGGACCTAAGCTGGCCGGCGGCCGACGCCGATCTGCTGAACGCCTTGCCGGTCGGCGGCAAGGTGGAGGCGCAAGGGGTGCTGTTCGCCAAGATCGAGGACGCGCAGGTCGCGGAATGGTCCGAACGCTTCGGCGGCGCGGATCAATGAGCCGGCGGCGAGAGGGCTTGGGATGACGCCGACGCTGGCGATCCAGGATCCGGCCCGGCGCGCCTCCATTCGTGATCGCCTGGCGCGAACGGGCAGGGCGCAGGTGGAGGGCGTGCTGACGCCGTCTGACGCCCTGGGTCTTTACGAGGCTGCGACGGCGGCGGACTTCAATGTCGTGACGCGACGTGGAACGGGCCATGTCGATCTGCCGGCTGCCTGGCTGGCCTCTCTGACGCCGGATCAGAAGCAGGCCCTGGGGCAGGCGGTCCAGGCCTCGGCTCAGAGCGACTTCCAGTATCTGTACGACAATCACCCGATCTACGATCTGGTCCAGGCGGGGCAGGCGAGGCCGGTGTGGCGCGACCTGCTGGCCTTTCTTAACGGCGCGGCCTTTCTGGACCTGATGCGCGACTTGACCGGAGAGGCTCGGATCGCCTTGGCGGACGCGCAACTGACTCGTTATCGCGCCGGACACTTTCTGACCGAGCACGACGACCATGCCGAGGGCAAGAACCGCTTCTTCGCCTATGTGCTGAACCTGACGCCGGTGTGGCGCATCGAATGGGGCGGCCTCTTGGCCTTCCACGGCGACGACGGCAATGTGGCCGAGGCCTTCACCCCGCGCTTCAACACCCTGAACCTGCTCAAGGTGCCTTCGCCCCATTCGGTGACGCAGGTGGCGCTGTCGGCGGCGGCGGACCGGATTTCGGTCACGGGCTGGCTCCGAGGCGCCTAGGCCCGGTTCCAGGGCGCGTGGTTCAGCAGGATCGCCAGGCCGCACCAGCCAGTGACGCCGGCCGTGGCCAGGGCCGCGCCGAACAGGCCGGCGACGATGAAGCCCGCCGGGCCGAAGGCGAACCCCGCCAGGACGCCGATCACCACCAGAAGGCCGACCGCGATCTGGACCTGCCGAAAGATCGACAGGCGTGGCGCGGCGGCGGCAGAGACGACCGGCAGTCCGGCGGCGGCCCAGGCCTCGATCCCGCCTTCAAGATTGAAGACCGGCTGGCCGCCCGGCGCGACGGCGCCCACGGCGGCGCAGGCTTGACCGCCGCGCCCGCCCTTTTGGCACTGGAACACCAGCTTGCGGTCCTTCGGCAGGCCCAGGCCGCGCAGGATGTCGGTCGTCTGTCTCAGCGGGGCGGACAGGGCGTAGGGAATGTGGGCGGCCGCGAACTCGGACGGTTCGCGCACATCGATCAGGACGGCCTCGCCCTGGTTCAGCCACTCCAGGGCCTGACGGGGGGAAACGGTGTCGGTCATGGATTCAATCCTTGGCGCAGAAGTGGGCGTACAGAACGCCCATGATCTCGATCGCCGCTGGATGGGCGATGAAATAGGTCAGGGTGCGGTGGTCACGACGAAAGTCGACGACGCCCTCGTCCTTCAGCTTGGCCAGGTGCTGGGACATGGAGGTGGGGGCCACGCCTGTTTCCTCGATCAGGGTCGAGACGTTTCGTTCCCCCTGAGCCAGGGCGCACAGGATCAGCAACCGATGGGGATTGGCCAGACTTTTCAGAAAGGCCGCGGCCGCGTCCGCGCGGGGCGGCAGGGCGTCGGACAGATCAGCGGCCAGAGCGTCTTTACATTTCATGTTTCAATCATATCATAAAAACACAAAATGAAAAGGAGGCCCTCATGGCCAAGGACTATACGGCGCTGACGCGCGACATCTCGGCCTATATCGGCGAACTACGCCGTGCCCAGCCCGAGCCGATGCAGGCCTTTTCAGCCCTGGCGAAGGGGGCTTCGGCGGAGGGGGCGGTCGACAAGAAGACGAAGGAGCTGATCGCCCTGGCCATCGGCGTGACCCAGCGTTGCGACGGCTGCATCGGCTTTCACGCCAAGGCGCTGAAAGACCTGGGGGCGAGCCGCGACGAGATCGCCGAGGTCATGGCCATGTGCGTCTATATGGGCGGCGGACCGGCGCTGATGTATGCGGCCGACGCCCTGAGGCCGTTCGACCAGTTCGCCGAGGCGGCCTAGCGGTCGGCGAAGATCACGGGAAGGCCGGCCGCGTGCCAGGCCTGGATGCCGCCGGTCAGGTTGAAGACCGGCTGGCCCTGGGCGGCGGTTGGGCCGACGAAGGCGCAGACCTGATGGCTGCGCCCGCCCTTCAGGCATTGGACGATGATTTTCTTGTCGGCGGGCATGTCCAGCGCCTCCCAGGCGGCGGGCATCTGGCTGAGCGGGGCCAGGATGGCGCCGTCGATGCGGGCGGCGGCGAACTCGTCCGGCTCTCGCACGTCGATCAGCACCGCCTCGCCGGCTTCCAGCCAGGCGGCGGCTTCGTCCACGGTGACGGTCGAGACGGTCATGCGGCGGGCTCCGGCGCGGCGACCGTCGTGGGCGGAGGGGCGTCGACCGTCCCGCCGTGGCGTCGGTGCTTGGCGACCTCTTCGGGTTTGATGTCCAGCAGGGCGGGGGCGGCGGCGTTGAACCGTTCGGTGTTGTCGGTGCGCACGATCACCTGACGCGCGCCGTCCCAGATCATGTGCAACGCGACATAGAGGACGACGACCAGGCCGATGTAGCCGATCCAGCGGAAACGGTGCAGCAGCTTGGCGATATAGGTGGCGGCGACGCCCATCAGGCCGATCGACAGGATCAGGCCGAAGACCATGACCCAGGGGTGCTCATGCGCCGCCCCTGCGACGGCCAGGACATTGTCCAGCGACATGGTGATGTCGGCGACCATGATCTGGATCAGGGCCGCGCCGAACGACTTGCGTTTGATGCCCAGTTCCTCGGGTGACGGGCCGGTGCCGTGCTCGATGCTCATGGCCAACTGAAGTTCGGCCTCGGCCTCGGCCTGGTCGTGGGTGGCCTGTTCGCGCAGCTCGCGCCACATCTTCCAGCAGACCCAAAGCAGCAGAAGTCCGCCCGCCAGCAGCAGGCCGACCAGGGCCAGCAGTTGAACCGTGATCAGGGCGAAACCGATCCGCATGACGACGGCGGCGGCCAGGCCGATCAGGATCGCCTTCTTGCGCTGATCCTGGGGCAGGGCGGCGGCGGCCAGACCCACGGCGACGGCGTTGTCGCCGGCCAGGACCAGATCCATCATGACGACCTGGCCCAGGGCCGTGGCCTGGCTGGCGAGTTCGGGGGAGGAGAGGAATTCCATGCCCGCTCTCTAGCCGCGCCGCGACCGTCTGTCAGCCGCGTTGCGCGCGGGCGGCCTCGTACAGGGCCACGGCGGCGGCGTTGGAGACGTTCAGGCTCTCGAATCCGCCCGGCATGGGGATCTTGGCCAGGACGTCGCAATGTTCGGCGACCAGTCGGCGGATGCCGTCGCCCTCCGACCCCATGACCAGGACGGTGGGCTGGCGGTCCAGCGCCTGTTCCAGCGTCTGTTCGCCCGAACCGTCCAGGCCGACTGCGCGCCAGCCCAGGTCGGCCAGCCGCTCCAGCGCGCGCGACAGATTCGTCACCCGGGCGTGGGGCAGGCGTTCGGTGGCGCCGACCGCCGCCTTGGCCAGGGCGCCCGCCAGAGCCGGGGCGTGGCGGTCCTGCACGATGATTCCCCGCGCGCCGAAGGCCAGGGCCGAGCGGAAGATGGCGCCGACATTCTGAGGGTCAGTCAGTTGGTCCAGCATGACGATGACCCCCTCGGCCGGTTCGGCAAGGTCCTCCAGCGCCACGCCTTCCAGCGGCTGGACCTTGAAGGCCAGGCCCTGATGGACCGCGCCGGGCGGCAGCATCCGGGTCAGGGTCTGGTTGTCGACGGTCTCGATCCGGTGGCCGTGGGCCAACTTGCCGTCCTCGATCTCGGCGGCGCGCTCGGGCGTAGCCAGAAGACGGCCCATGCCGCGCCGCGCGGGATTCGCCAGAGCCGCCAGAACCGGGTGGCGGCCCCACAGGAAATTATCCGCGTCGGCGCGGCTCCGGTCGGGCGAACGCTGCGGGCGCGGCGTCTCCTCGCGCCCGCCAAAGCCTTGCACGGCGGGCTTTTGGCCTCTTTCTCGCGGCCCGGAAGTGCGGCTTCCGAAAGCCTGTTTTTTACCGCTTTTACGGTCGTTGCGTTCTGATTTCGACGACACTATAAGACGCCCTCCGATTTGGAGCCCCAAGGGCTTTCGGGTCTGGGCGCTCCCTCTATCGCAGAGGAGGCGGCAAGCCGAAGGCTTTTGTTTCGTCCCGCTTCTTTATGGGCGGAACGGAGGGGTCCGGCGGTTCGACAAGGCGCGCTGGGGGAATGTCCCGAGCGGCAAAGGGGGGGGACTGTAAATCCCCTGCGTAAGCTTCGAAGGTTCGAGTCCTTCTTCCCCCACCACGCGCCTTCGACGGACACGACGGATCAGGACGACGGAGAGGAACCGGCTGCGGCGTTCCCCAAGAACTTCCGCAGTCTCCGCGCGGGTATAGCACAATGGTAGTGCAGCAGCCTTCCAAGCTGAGGATGTCGGTTCGATCCCGTCTACCCGCTCCAGGTTTTT
>QFQU01000010.1 GCA_003248965.1 Brevundimonas sp.
CGCTGTCTCCGGCTTCAATGACCAGAGTGAATCAGCCCCCGCCGTCCGAGGCAATTGCCGACTTTTTCAACGGTATCGGCGCAATTCAGACATTCATATCCCGAAGATCGATCCGTCAGCGCATTCGGGGCGTATCGGTCAGGAGCTTATGGAGTTGAGCCGTGAATATAGCTGCCCCCTACATTTTGACCCTCCTCGTCTTCGCCGTGATCGACTCGGCCTGGCTCGGCAGCATGGGGAACCGGCTTTACCGCTCCCTGATCGGCTCGATGCTGGCGGACAACTTCAGGCTGGCGCCGGCGGTGGCCTTCTATGCGCTCTATGCTGGGGGCCTGACGCTCTTCGCGGTACTGCCAGGCCTTGCCGAAGGCGGGTGGAAGAAGGCGCTGCTGTGGGGCGGACTGTTCGGCCTGTTCGCATATGGGACCTACGACCTGACCAATCTGGCCACGCTCAAGACCTGGAGTCTGAAACTGTCGCTGATCGACATGGCTTGGGGCGTCTGCGTCAGCGCCGTTTCGTCATCGATCGCCTGCGCCCTGGCCATGCGCCTGCTGCGCGTCGTCTAACGCGGTTTCCGAAGGAAGAAGCGGCTGGTGCGGGCGGCGTAGGCGGCGAAGGCGTCGGGTCGCGAACGGCGCATATGGGCCTCCAGCAAGGGGACGCCCGACACATGGTTCAGCAGCCAGTAGATGTAGGCAGGACCCGTCAGTGCCAGCCAGCCCCAGGGCCAGGCGCCGCTGACGTCGATGGCGAACACCGGCCAGGCGCACCAGCCCAGCCACTCGAAGAAATAGTTGGGGTGCCGTGACCAGGCCCAGAGGCCGGTGTCGCAGACGCGGCCTCGATGGGCGGGATCAGCCTTGAAGGCGGCCAGCTCACGGTCGGCCACACCTTCGCCCAGCAGGGCGGACATGAAGATCAGGGTCGCGAAACCATCTTGCAGGGTCAGCCCGGGCATCGGGTTGCGCGCCGCCAGCAGTACGCTGAGCGCCAGGAAGGCGGCGGCCCCGGACTGAAGCATCAGGAAGCCGAACATCCGGGCCTGGAATCTGTCGCCCCATTCGGTGCGCAGCCGGGCGTAGCGCGCGTCCTCGTTTTCGCCGGCGGCGCGGCGTGCGATATGCAGGCCCAGCCGCAGGCCCCAGAGCCCGATCAGGCTGGCGATCAGCCATTGGCGGTATGACGGCGCCACGCCGCCGAGAGGAAACAGGGCGACGCCGACGCCAGCCATACCGAGGCCGAAGGACCAGAAGGCGTCGGCCCATCCGCCTTGGCCGGTGCGGCGCTGAACCGCCCAGGCCGCGCTCATGACCAGAACGAGAAACAGGGCCGCCGCAAACCAGAGCGGAAGCAGGGCGATCACAGCCGTACGAAGGGCTGCATCAGCCGCCCCAGCCAGCCGTCGATCTGGATTTCTCCATCCAGGGCGACGACGCAGAGGCAGGGACTGTCCGACACAACGCGCGGCTGGTGCAGCACGTCGTGGTCGGCTTCCTCCAGATCGCCGACGTCGAAGCGTTCGGTCTCGGTGGCGTAGGCGCCGGACAGGACGCAGGTCAGTTCGATCCCGCCATGGGTGTGACGCGGCGTCTCGCGACCCGGATCGATCTTCAGCAGGATGACCCGGCAGGCGCCGTCGCGCGGGGCGTGGACGTCGCGGGCGCGGATGCCGGGGCCGATCCAGCGCCAGGGCCCGAGGGCGTAGCGCCGCAGCGGCTCGGGCAGTTCGGGCATGTCGTTGAGCGGTGCCGGCGGCCTGGCTTCGCCTGCATCGGTTTCGATGAGCGCCATGGCGTGCGCCAGGGCGTGGTCGGACAGGTCCACCGGCGCGGCCTCCTCCAGAAACTCACCGCCCACGGCCTGAAGGCGGCGAACCCAGGCGTCGTTGGCGGGGCGCAAGGCAAGATGGGCGGCGACGACCACGGCCACGGGCGGGCTGAGCGATCCGGCGGCATAGGCGAGCAGCCGTTCTTCGGATGGGTTGCGGTTGGGGTTCATCGGGGCGCCTCCTCGGACGGTTCGAGGATGAGACGAAGTTTGATCATGGCGTTGCGGATGCGGGATTTGACGGTGCCCAGAGGCAGGTCGAGCCGCCGGGCGATTTCGGAATGAGGGCTGTCCAGGAAGAAGGCGAGGCGCAGAACCTCGACCTGATCGGGCTTGAGGCGCGACAGGGCGTCGCGAATGCGTTCGGCGTCCTGTGAAGCGGACAGGATGTCATCCGGTTGCTGCGCCTCGGTCTCGGCCAGATCGATTTCGGGCGTCGGCAGGGGGCGGGCGTCGCGGCGCAGCATGTCGAGCCGGCGGTTGCGAGCGATGGTGAAGATCCAGGTCGCGGCCCGGGCCTTGCGCGCGTCGAACAGGTCCGCCTTGCGCCAGACCGTCAGCATGGCGTCCTGGGCGAAGTCTTCTGCGGCGGCAGGGGGCGCGCCTGACTTGATCAGCCAGGCCTTCAGGCGCGGCGCATAATGGCTGAACAGTTTAGCGAAGGCTTCGCGATCCCGCCGCAACGCCACCGCCTCGATCAGGCGGTCATGCGCAAAGGCGTCCGGCGAGGACCCGTCCGCGCTCATGCGCCGCAGGGTCCTGTCAGACGATTTGAAAGAGGCGGCCTCGACATGCATGCAGCCTAATACGCTTCGGCAAAATGTCTGGATCATTCGTAATCCGATTGCGACGCCGCTGCGTAATCCGATCAGGCCTGCAGCGATTGCGCGGGCGCGTTTCGGAGCCGTCATGTCGCATTCGTCCGCTCGTCCTTCCGATGGCCCGCTCAAGATCGCCGTGGTCGGATCGGGCGTGGCCGCCCTGTCGTCGGCCTGGTTGCTGTCGCAGCGCCACAGGGTGACGCTCTATGAAAAAGCGGATCGTCTGGGCGGGCATTCCCATACCGTGACCGCAGGGGCGGCGACCGGAGATGTCGCCGTCGACACCGGCTTCATCTGCTTCAACGACGCCACCTATCCCAATCTGATCGCCCTGTTCGAGCACCTGGGCGTGCAGGCCCGCGCGACCGACATGTCCTTCGCCGTGTCGCTGGACGACGGCCGGTTTGAATACGCGGCGCCCGGTCTGTTCGCCCAGCGCCGCAATGTCCTTCGCCCGCGCTTCTGGTCAATGCTGGGCGAGATCCTGCGCTTCTATCGTGAGGCGCCGATTGATCTGGGCGGGTTGAGCGACCCAAACCTGACGCTGGGCGACTATCTGAAGCGCGAAGGCTTCAGCGAGGCCTTCCGTGACGACCATCTGCTGCCGATGGCGGCGGCGATTTGGTCCTCGCCAGCCCACACGCTGCTGGACTATCCGGCAGAGGCCTTCATCCGCTTCTGCGGCAACCATGGCCTGCTCAAGCTGATCGGCCGACCGCTGTGGCGGACGGTTGAGGGTGGAAGCCGGACCTATGTCGAACGGCTGGCCCGGGCCATAGGCGACGTACGGCTGAACCACGGCGTGACGGCGGTGCGGCGCACAGGCCAGGGCGTCATGATCCACGACATCCAGGGCGGCGTCGAGCGCTTCGACCAGGTCGTCATCGGCGCCCATGCCGATCAGGCCCTGGCCATGCTGGACGAGCCAACCGCGCAGGAAAAGGAGGTGCTGGGCGCCTTCAGCTACAGCCGCAACCTGACGGTGCTGCACACCGACGCTGGCCTGATGCCGCGTCGCCGCCGCGCGTGGGCCAGTTGGAACTATATCGGCGCTGACGACGACCTGTGCGTCACCTACTGGATGAACAGGCTTCAGGGCCTGCCAGGGCAGGACCTTTTCGTCACCCTGAACCCGCCGCGTCCGCCCAAGCCCGACACCTTGTTGCGCAGCGAGCTCTATGAGCACCCCGTCTTCAACCCCGCCGCCCTTCAGGCCCAGAAACAGCTGTGGAGCCTGCAGGGGCAGGGCGGCGTCTGGTTCTGCGGCGCCCACTTCGGCGCGGGCTTTCATGAGGATGGCCTGCAGTCCGGTCTCGCCGTGGCCGAGCAACTGGGCGGCGTGCGACGCCCCTGGTCGGTAAAGAACGAGAGCGGCCGCATCCACCTGTCGCCGTCTTCGGCCACTGTCCTGGAGAGGGCGGCGTGACCCAGGCCTCCGCCCTCTATCGCGGAGACGTCATGCATCGGCGGCTGCGGCCAAGGGCGCATCGGTTTTACTATCGCGTCTTCTGGCTGCTGCTGGATCTGGCGGAGATCGACGATCTGGACCGCAGCCTGAGCTGGTTTTCGCGCAACCGTTTCAACCTGCTGTCCTTTCACGATCGAGATCACGGCGACGGCTCCGGCGCGGCGTTGCGCCCCCAGATCGAGGCCTTCCTCGGTCGTGCAGGGATCGACATCGGCGAAGGGGCGGTGCGCTTGCTGACCATGCCGCGTGTGCTCGGCTACGTCTTCAATCCGATCAGCCTCTACTACTGCCATCACGGTGACGGTCGGCTGGCGGCCATGGTCTATGAGGTGACCAGCACCTTCGGCGTGCGCCACGCCTATGTCATTCCGGTGCCGGAAACGGACCAGACGGCGGGCCTGATCCGTCAGGGCGCGGCTAAGGCCCTCTATGTCTCGCCCTTCATGGGGATGGAGATGGACTACATTTTTCGCGGTCACGCGCCGGGCGCCCGGCTGGACATGACCATCGACGGCGTGGACGCCCAGGGGCTCTTGATCACCGCCGTCATGTGTGGCGAGCGCCGTCCGCTAGACGACAGGGCCTTGTGGACCGCGGCGCTGGTCCTGCCGCTGATGACCCTCAAGGTCGTGGCCGCCATCCACTGGGAGGCCCTGAAACTCTGGCTCAAGGGCGTTCGCCTGACGCGCCAGCCGCTGCCGGCCCGTGAGGCAGTCACAGTCCAGCGGCGGGCTCGAGAGAGCCGTGTCGCGCGTTGAACATCCGCCGTCCCCGAATAAAAGGCCGCCCGACGAAATGACCACCACCTTCTATGGCGAGCGAAACGATCAGCGGATGGGGGCTCCGGTTCTGGGCCTGCTTGTGCACCTGCTGTCCGCCAACTGGACCTGGGGGCGGCTCACCCTCGTTCTACCGGACGGCGCCCGTCATCAGCTGATGGGCCGGACATCCGGCCACGCCGCCGTCCTGACCATCCGGGATCCTCGCTGCGCAGCTCGTGTGCTGAAGAACGGGGATATCGGCTTTGCGGAAGGCTATATGGCGGGGGAGTGGGACACGCCTGACCTGGCGGTCCTGTTGGAGACCCTGGTCAACAACTACGACCACATTCGTCGCCTGTTCGACGGCAACCCTCTGATGAAGTTGGTCAACGGGATCGGACACCGGCTGAACCGCAACAGCCGCCGGGGATCGCGCCGCAATATCCACGCCCACTATGACCTGGGCAACGCCTTCTATGGCGCCTGGCTGGACCCCTCGATGACCTATTCCTCGGCGCGTTTCGAGGCGCCGGGACAGCTGCTGCAGGACGCCCAGCGCGCCAAGTACGCCGCTTTGGCGCGGATGATGGACCTTCAGCCGGGGCATAGCGTGCTGGAGATCGGCTGCGGCTGGGGCGGGTTCGCCGAGTTCGCGGCGCGAGAGGTCGGGGCCGTGGTCACGGGTGTCACCATCTCTCGCGAACAGCACGACTATGCGCGTCGCCGCCTGTTCGAGGCGGGGCTGGCGGAGCGAGCGGATATCCAGCTGGTCGACTACCGCGACGTGGAGGGCCGCTTCGACCGCGTCGCCTCGATCGAGATGCTCGAGGCGGTGGGGCGCGAATACTGGCCCGTATACTTCCAGAAGGTCCACGACGTCCTGGAGGCGGGAGGACGTGCGGCCCTGCAGATCATCACCATCCAGGACGACCTGTTCGACGAATATGATGCGCGTACCGACTTCATCCAGAAGTATGTCTTTCCCGGTGGGTGCCTGCCTTCCGAGGCGAGGCTGGCGCCCGTGCTGGCGCAGGCCGGCCTGAAAAAAACGGGTGTCGAGCGTTTCGGCGACAATTACGCCGTCACCCTGGCTGAATGGGCGCGAGGTTTCGAGAGCGCCTGGACCGATATCGCTCGAAGGAACGCAGGCTTCGACGAGCGCTTCCGCCGTCTCTGGCGCTTCTATCTCGCCTACTGCGAGGCCGGTTTCCGGTCGGCCCGGACCGATGTGATCCAGATGAGCCTGAGTCGCGACTAACGAACGCGCCTTGCTGACCCTGACCTGTTGATGACGGATATGCCGATGAGCCTGAAGCGCCCTTCAGTCATTCTTGTCGCCGCAGCCACGTGCGGCCTTGGACTATCGGCCTGCGCCACGCTTCAGCGTGGCCCAATCGGCAATCCGAATGTTCACCTGCCGACCAAGATGGTCGACCTGAGCCGATATGCCGGGCTCTGGTACGAGATCGGCCGCTACGAAAACGGGTTCGAGCGGGGATGCGAGGGGGTGACGGCGGAATACACAAGACGCGACGATGGTCTTGTCGGCGTGCTCAACACCTGTCGTCAGGGCGGCGTCGACGGCCCGGTGAATACGGTCGAGGGCAGGGCCCGGGTGGTGCCCGACAGCGGCGATGCACGGCTGAAAGTCTCCTTCTTTGGACCCTTCTACCTCGGCGACTACTGGGTGCTGGACCATGCCGACGACTATTCCTGGTCCATCGTCGGCGAACCCTCCGGCCGATATCTCTGGCTGATGAGCCGGACGGCGAAACCTTCCCAAGAGGTTCGCGCCACCATCCTGAGCCGGGCGGCAGAGCTTGGTTATGATCTCGCTCTGTTGCATCAAACTCGGCATCGCCCGTAAATCTGCTGGCTGCCGTCGTGCGTATCTCCTGTCAAAAGAGGAGAGAAGCCATGGCGGGCAAGATGTTTCGGGGGCTGGGGGCGATGACCCTGGCGCTGGCTTCAGGGGCTTACGCCGCGAACGGACGTGGTGCGCGCCGCGGTTGCGCAGCGCCGCGACGAGGGGCTGGCCTCGACCATCACCCCGCGATCTTCTACGTCTCACTTGGTCTGCTTACGATGGTGAGAAGCTCAGGTTAAGACAGAGCAAGACTGGAGCCCGCATCCTCATTCCAGTCGGTGCGCCCCTGAAGCTTGCGCTCGATGCGCAGCGTGCTGACGCAACCGCAGTGACCATTCTGACGACGGCTCAGGGGCGGAGCTGGACGGAAGATGGATTTCGGACGTCGTGGGCCAAGGCGTGCGCTAAGGCGGGCATCACCGATCTGACCTTTCATGACCTCAGGGGGACTGCGGTCACACGCTTGGCGCTCGCCGGTTGTTCCGTTCCCGAGATTGCAACCATCACCGGTCACAGCCTGCGGGATGTCGGCGCTATCCTCGATTCCAACTATTTGAACCGGGACTATGGTCTCGCATGGTCGGCGATCGAGAAGCTCGAAACGAGAACGAAACTGCAAAATGAACTGCAAAACGGCGAGGTTCATTCGCCATCTGTTCCGCTAGCGCAGAAGTGGAAGCCACTTAAATTTGAATGAGATGACGATGGTGGGTGATCACAGGTTCGAACTGTGGACCCGCTGATTAAGAGTCAGCTGCTCTACCGACTGAGCTAATCACCCACACCGATCGTCATGTCTTCGGCGGGGCGAGCGCCCTTGCCGAAGGGCGCTCCTACTACCCAGCGGAGGCGGGGTTGGCAAGCGCCTTTCGCAAACTTTCTTGGGCGGGCTATGGTTCACGCGGAATCAGCCGCGTGTCAGCGGCGGGGGAGTGAACGCCATGGCCTTCTGGAACCGACGTCGATCCATCGACGCCATGCTGGCGCCGCACGACGGGCCGCGACTGAAGCCGACGTTGAGCTGGCCGCATCTGTTGGCCCTGGGGGTCGGGGCCATCGTCGGCACCGGCATTCTGACGTTGATCGGTGTGGGCGCGGGTCTGGCGGGACCGGCGGTTCTGATCAGCTTTGGGCTGGCGGGCCTGGTGTGCGCCTGCGCGGCCCTGGCCTATGCGGAACTGTCGACCATGATGCCGACGGCGGGCAGCGCCTATACCTATTCCTATGCGGTGCTGGGCGAGATGATCGCCTGGATCGTGGGGTGGAGCCTGATCCTGGAGTATTCGCTGGTGGTCAGCGCCGTGGCGGTGGGGTGGTCCGGCTATGCGGTCGGCTTCCTGACGGGTCTGGGGATCGACCTGCCGACGGCCCTGACGGCGGGGCCGCACGCGGGCGGGATCGTCAACCTGCCGGCCGTGGCGATCATCGGCGTGATCACGGGTCTGCTGCTCCTGGGCACCAAGGAGAGCGCGACGCTGAACGCCGTCCTGGTGCTGATCAAGATCGCGGCTCTGGCGGTGTTCGTCGCCATCGCCCTGCCGGCGTTCAAGCCCGAGCATTTCACCCCCTTCATGCCCAACGGATTCGGCGCGCCCTTCGTCCAGACGGGCGTGATGGCGGCGGCGGCGATCATCTTCTTCGCCTTCTACGGGTTCGACGCCATCTCGACGGCGGCGGAGGAGACCAAGAAGCCCGAGCGCGACCTGGCCATCGGCATCGTGGGCTCCATGCTGATCTGCACGGCCTTGTATCTGGTCGTGGCGGCGGCGGCGATCGGCGCGCGACCGGTCGCGACCTTCGCCAGCAGCCCCGAGCCCCTGGCCCTGATCCTGCGCCAGATGGGGCAGGGGACGGCGGCCCAGTGGATCGCGGCGGCGGCGGTTGTGGCCCTGCCGACCGTGCTGCTGGCCTTCCTGTTCGGCCAGAGCCGCATCTTCCTGGGCATGGCGCGCGACGGCCTGTTGCCGCGCCGTCTGGCCAAGGTGTCCAGCCGGGGCGTGCCGGCGGTGGTGACGGTGTTCACCGCCGTGGTGGTGGCGATCCTGGCGGGTCTGCTGCCGCTGGACGAACTGGCGTCGCTGGCCAACGCCGGCACGCTGGCGGCCTTCTGCTCGGTGGGCGTCAGCCTGATCGTGCTGCGGATGCGCGAGCCGGGACGCAAACGGGTGTTCAAGGCGCCGCTGTGGCCGCTGGTCGGGGCGATCACAATGATCGGCTGCATCGTCTTCTTCCTGAGCCTGAAGCCGGTGACGCAGATCGGCTTTCTGGTCTGGAACGTGATCGGGGTGGCGATCTATCTGCTGTGGTCGTCGCGGAACTCGCGCCTGGCCAGGGGCGAGGAGACGGCGGCCTGATGGCGCGGCGAGATCTGAGCGGGGCGGTCGATTTCGCCGTGCTGGAGAACATGACGGGCGGAGACGACGCCATCAACGAGGAGGTGCTGGGCCTGTTCGTGCAGCAGGCCGGCCTATGGTCCGCGATGCTGGACCCCAGGGCCGAAGGCTGGCGCGACGCGGTCCACACCATTCGGGGGGCGTCGGCGGGCATCGGCGCGGGCGAACTGGCGGCGGTCTGCGCCGAGGCGGAGAAGATCGACCAGCCTCTGGCTCCCGCCGCCCTGGACCGGGTGCGGACGGCGATGGACGCCGCCCTGGCGGATGTCGCCGCCTATCGCCACGAACTGATGTTGCGGGGCCTGAAAGGCTAGGCGGACTTATACCGCGTTGAAGGCTGGACGGCGGGGCCAGGAAAAAACAGAGTCCGAAGAGTCCGAAGAGTCCGAAGAGTCCGAATTCTCTTTCGCTTGGCGGGTGCCTCAAGGGAAGGCGGCGATGTCAAAGACCGGGCGCCCACTATAGTTCGCAATGGAGGCCCGGGAGGTCGATTGCGCAACGTGACGCCCAAGGCTTTGAATTTCAGCCTCTAAATCGCCAGAAGCGTGATGGATGGCCGCCGGGTTTCGTCGGCCGGATCTAGTCGCGCGTCCGGTCCCAGGTCGCGAACTCGTGGGCGATGCAGCGGTCGATCAACAGACGCCAGACGGGTTCGGCGATGTCGGGCGACAGGTGGTGGGCCTCGGCGGCGACCAGCACCTTGGCCACCACGTCGTCGATGCGGGCCTGGTCGAAGACGGCGTCGCGGTGGGGTTTGATGCGGGCGGCGGCGTCCATGTAGCGCTGACGTTCGGCCAGCAGGGCGACCAGGGCGCGGTCCAGGGCGTCGACGCCCTGGCGGACCTCGGTCATCGACTGGCATTCGGCGGGATCGACGCGGGGATCGACGGCGACTGGAGCGGGCTTCGACATGGCCGTGGGGTTAGCGGGTCAGACCGTTCAAGCCAAGACGTTCAACCGACGAAGGCGCGTTCAAGGACGTAGTCGGCGGGTTCGGCGTTGGAGCCTTCCTTCAGGCCATAGGTCTCCAGCAGTTCGCCCGCTTCCTTGATCATGGCCATGGAGCCGCACAGCATGGCGCGGTCGCGGGCGGGGTCGAAGCCTTCGGGCAGGCCCAGGTCGCGGAAGAAGTCGCCGGACTTGATGCGGTCGGTAATCCTGCCCGGCGTTTCGAACGTCTCGCGGGTCACGGTGGGGTAGTAGGTCAGCTGGGCCCTGGCCTCGTCGCCGATCAGGGGATCGTCGTGGATCTCGCGGGTGAAGAAGTCGCGGTAGGCCAGGTCGGCGACCTCGCGCACCGTGTGGATCACATAGACATGGCCGAAGCGGGAATAGGTCTCCGGGTCGCGCGCCACGCTGAGCCAGGGGGCCAGACCCGTGCCGGTGCCGATCAGAAACAGTCGCTCGCCGCCGGTCAGGGCGTCCAGGACCAGGGTGCCGGTCGGCTTCTTGCCCATCAGCACCGTGTCGCCCGGCTGAATCTTTTGCAGGCGCGAGGTCAGGGGGCCGTCGGCGACCTTGATGGAGAAGAACTCCAACTCCTCGGCCCAGCCGGGACTGGCGATGGAATAGGCGCGCAGCACCGGCTTGCCGCCGTCTTCGCCCGGCAGGCCGATCATGACGAACTCGCCCGAGCGGAAACGGAAGTCGTCGGGCCGTTTGACGCCGAAGCTGAACAGGCTGTCGGTCCAGTGGCGGACCCACAGAACCTCCAGTTCGTTGAACGGGCTGGCCTTGACGGGGGCAGGGGAGTGGGAGACGTCGGTCATTGCGCGCTATCTAATGTGAGAACCCTTCGCAGGGAAGGACAAGCCGCATCGCGGCGCGCGACTTTCCGCGTGACGGGTCGATCAAGCGCGATTAGCGTCCGGCGCCATGCGCACCGTTCTCCTTGCTTCGACCATTCTCCTGTCCGCTACCTCGGCGCTCGCACAGGAGACGCCCTCCAACATCCTGACGCCCGAGCGGGTGTTCTCCAGCCCCAGCCTGAACGGGCCGGTGGCCAAGGGGGTCAGCCTGTCGCCCGATGGGCAGTTGGTGGCCTTCCTGCGCTCGCGCGAGGACAATGTGGATGTCCAGGACCTGTGGGCCGCGCCGACGGGGCCGGGCGAACCCTATAAGCTGATCGACGCGCGGGCGCTGGTTCCCGATGCGGGCGAGCTGTCGGAGGCCGAAAAGGCCCGGCGCGAGCGGATGCGGATCAGCGCGCGCGGCGTGGTGGAGTATTCGTGGGACCAGCAGGGGCGCTATATCCTGGCGCCGCTGGAGGGCGACATCTTCCTGGCCAATCGGGCCGACGGCAAGGTGCGCCGCCTGACCGAGACGCCCGCCGACGAGATCGACGCCAAGGTGTCGCCCAAGGGCAGCTATGTCTCCTATGTCCGCGACCAGAACCTGATCGTCTATGACCTGGCCAGTGGCAAGGAAACGCCGATCACGGACGACGGCGCGGGCCTGATCAGCTGGGGGACGGCCGAGTTCATCGCCCAGGAGGAGATGGACCGCGACACCGGATACTGGTGGAGCCCCGACGAACGCTACATCGCCCTGACCCGCGTGGACGAAAGCCCGGTGGACATCGTGCCGCGCTTCGAGATCACCGGCGGCGGCGCCACCATGGTCGAGCAGCGCTATCCCCGCGCGGGCCGACCCAATGCGGTGGTCGAACTGTATGTCCGCGACCTGCAGAGCGGGGCGCGGGTCAAGGTGGACCTGGGGGCCAACACCGACATCTATCTGGCGCGGGTCAACTGGTCCGGCGACGGCAAGACCCTGTACGTGCAGCGCCAGTCGCGCGACCAGAAGACGCTGGACCTGTTGAGCGTCGATCCGACCACCGGCGCCTCGCGCGTGATCCTGAGCCAGAGGGCGTCGGCCTGGGTCGATCTGAACGACGATTTCCGCGTCCTGGCCGACGGCCGCTTCATCTGGTCGAACGAGGATTCGGGCTGGCGGCACCTGTATCTGTACGACCGCAACGGGCGGCGCATCCGGGCCATCACGCGTGGCGACTATCCGGTCAAACATCTGGACGGCGTGAATGAACAGACCGGCGACGTCTATTTCACCGCCTCGATGCGCGACGGCAAGGAACTGCCGATCGAGCAGCAGATGTTCCGCGCCAATCTGAACCGCACGGTCGATCCGGTCGCGGTGACGCCGGGCGGCGGCTGGTGGACGGTGTCGGTCAACGGGCCTGCGACCGCCTATGTCGGCAACTATTCCGACCCGGCGACGCCGCCGCAGTCGGCCCTGTACCGCATCGACGGCACGCGCGTGCGCTGGATCGAAGAGAACAGGCTGGACGCCAGCCATCCGTTCGCCCCCTATGTCTCGCGCCTGCGCGCGCCCGAGTTCGGCACGATGCAGAGCCACGGCCAGACCCTGGTCTGGCGCATGACCACGCCGCCCGGCTTCGATCCGTCCAAGAAATATCCGGTGGTGATGCAGGTCTATGGCGGCCCCGGCACCGGGGCGGGGGTGCAGAAGAGCTGGCAGCCCCTGACCAACCAGTTGCTGACCGAGGCGGGCTATATCGTCTTCCGCGTCGACAATCGCGGCGAGGGCGATCGGTCGCAGGCGTTCGAGACCAGCATCTATCGCCGCCTGGGCATTCCGGCGGTCGAGGATCAGGCCCAGGCCGCGCAATGGCTGAAGACGCTGCCCTATGTCGATCCCGACCATATCGCGGTGATGGGCTGGAGCTTCGGCGGCTTCCTCAGCCTGCTGACCCTGACGGACAAGGACGCGAACCTGGCGGCGGCCCTGGCGGGGGCGGCGCCGACGCAGTGGAGCCTGTACGACACCCACTATACCGAACGCTATATGTCGACGCCGCAGGACAACCCGGAAGGCTACGCCGCCACCGACATCCTGCCGCGCCTGGACGACATGACCGGGCGGCTGCTGATCCTGCACGGCATGGCCGACGACAACGTCATTTTCGGCAACGCCACGCGCGTCATCGACGCGCTGCAGGCCAAGAGCGTGCCGTTCGAGATGATGCTCTATCCTGGCCAGCGCCACGGCGTGCGCGGCGATCCGCGCCAGCTGCAGCAATGGCGCACCTATCTGGACTTCCTGGACCGAACCATCGGCAAGCGGGCGCCGTAAGAATTGATCGGCGTCAAGGCGTGGCGCGGCGATAGGGCGCAGCAAGGGGCGAAGGAGAACCTCCATGCCCCAAGCCGCCGTGCCTTTCGTCGCCGCCATTGTCGCGGCCTTCGCCTTCTTCATGATCGCTGTGGGGGCGGCCAGCCTCTACAGCGGTTCGTCGGACGAGAAGTGACGCCAGCTTTACCCGACGTGATCTTGGCGCCCCGGCGAGGGCGGGGTAGGGCTGGGGTTCAACCGTCCTATGGGAGACGCCCCTATGCCTGATCTGGCTCAAGTTACCGAACACATCCGCAACGCCGTCGGCGACAACTCCGGTCTGGGCAAGACCGTGAAGCTGGACCTGGGCGACGAAGGCAAGATCTTCATCGACGGCGCCTCCACGCCGAACACGGTGACGAACGAGGACAAGCCCGCCGACGCCACCGTCTCCATCAAGTGGGACGACTTCCTGGCCCTGTCGGAAGGCAAGCTGGATCCGATGATGGCCTTCATGCAGGGCAAGCTGAAGATCGCCGGCGACATGATGATCGCGCAGAAGCTGGCGCCGCTGCTGAAGCGCTGATGCCGGTCTGAACGACCAGTTATGGCGGCGCGGCTCCTGATCGGGGCCGCGCCGTTTTCGTATCGGGCGCCCGGCAAGAGGCGCGAACGGCAAGAGGAAACACCATGGATTTCAAACATTCCGACCGCGCTCTTGAATGGCAGGATCGGGTTCGCCGCTTCCTGGACGCCGAGGTCGTGCCGAACGAACGCGCGTATTTCGCCCAGGTGCGCGAAGACTCCACGCGCCAACCTCCGGTCATGGAGGCTATGAAAGCCAAGGCGCGCGAGGCGGGCCTGTGGAACATGTTCCTGCCCGGAGACCACGGCGCTGGCCTGACGAACCTTGAGTATGCGCCGCTGGCCGAGATGATGGGGCGGCATCTGTGGTCGGCCGAGGTGTTCAACTGCAACGCCCCCGACACCGGCAATATGGAAGTGCTGCACATGTACGGCGACGCGGCCCAGCAGGACCGCTGGCTGAAGCCGCTGATGGCCGGTGAAATCCGCTCGGCCTTCCTGATGACCGAGCCGGAGGTCGCCTCGTCGGACGCCACCAACATCCAGACCCGGATCGAGCGCGACGGCGATCACTATGTCATCAACGGCCGCAAATGGTGGTCGACCAATATGGGCCATCCGAACGTCGCCATGACCATCGTCATGGGCAAGACCGACCCGGACGCCGCCACCCACGCCCAGCAGTCCCAGATCATCGTGCCGGTGGACGCGCCCGGCTTCCGCGTCGAGAGGATGCTGTCTGTGTTCGGCTATGACGAGAAGCCCATCGGCCATGCCGAGGTGGTGTTGGAAAACGTCCGCGTGCCGGTCGAGAACCTGATCGCGGGCGAGGGCCGGGGCTTCGAGATCGCGCAAGGGCGCCTGGGGCCGGGCCGCATCCACCATTGCATGCGCACCATCGGCGCGGCCGAGCGGGCGCTGGACCTGATGGTCGAACGCCTGCTGAGCCGCACGGCCTTCCGCAAACACCTGTCCGAACATTCGGTGTGGGAACAACGCGTCGCCGAAGCCCGCACCAATATCGAGATGTGCCGCCTGCTGGTGCTGAAGGCCGCCTGGATGATGGACGAGGTGGGGGCCAAGAACGCCCGCTCCGAAATCGCCCAGATCAAGGTCGCGGCGCCCAAGATGGCGCTGAAGGTCATCGACGACGCGATCCAGGCGTTCGGCGGCGCGGGCGTGTCGGGCGATACGCCCCTGGCCGAACTGTACGCCGGGGTTCGGACGCTGCGGATCGCGGATGGCCCGGACGAGGTTCACAACCGCACCATCGCCCGGCTGGAATACGCCAAGCATGGCGGAGGCGCCAGACGCTAAAGACCTGAATCCGTACACAAGTCTTTGGGAACCTTGATCTTGTTTTGACGTTTGGTGGTCATAAACAAGGAACTGGCGATGGCGCGTGACGGACTGCCGGACAAGGACGCGCCTGGCCGGGCGATCTCTTCCAACCTGACGAACGCCGACCGCTACAGGCGGGTGCGGGCCGTCATGCCGCGTCTGGCTCAGAGCTTGTCGCCGGAAGACCTGGCGGCGCAGTCCATGCCTGATTGCAGTCCGGGGAAATGGCATCTGGCGCACACGAGCTGGTTCTTCGAAGCCATGATTCTGGCGACCGAGCCGGGCTACCAACCCGTCGATGCGCGGTTCCAGCAGATCTTCAACTCCTACTACGAGGCGCTGGGCGAACGGGTGGCCCGGCACGAACGCGGCTCGATGACCCGCCCGTCCTTGAATGAGGTGCTGACCTATCGTCGAGAGATCGATCGACGCATGGTCGACTGGCTTGGGCGCGAGCCGACGGATGCACGCCTGCTCTATCTGTTCGAACTGGGTCTGCATCACGACCAGCAGCACCAGGAACTGTTCCTGATGGATATGCTGAACCTGATGGCCCGTTCGCCGCTCGATCCCGCCGCCTATGCCGAGGAGCCGCGCGCGACATCGCGCCAGGCTGCGCGTGGCGGGATGCTGTCGTTAGACGGCGGTTTGACGACCATAGGCCATGACGGGCTGGCGTTCGGCTTCGACAACGAGGGGCCGGCGCACAAGGTATGGCTGGAGCCGTTCGCCCTGGCGGCGGATTTGACCACGAACGGCGAATGGATCGCCTTCATCGAAGACGGCGGCTACGCCCGGGCCGAGTTCTGGCTGTCGGACGGTTGGACCGTCGTGAAGTCGGAAGGCTGGACCGCGCCTCTCTATTGGCGCCGGGACGACGACGGCTGGACAACGATGGGCCTGACCGGTCGGATCGCTGTCGATCCCGCGGAACCCGTTCGCCATGTCAGCTTCTATGAAGCGGACGCCTTTGCGCGCTGGGCGGGAAAGCGGCTGCCCAGCGAGGCGGAATGGGAACACGCGGCGCGCGCGAATGCGGAAGCTTTCTCCAACCTGAGCGGAGAAGCCTGGCAGTGGACGGCCAGCGCCTACGCCCCCTATCCCGGTTTTCGACCCACGCCGGGCACGGCCGCCGAATACAACGGGAAATTCATGGCCAATCAGATGGTTCTGCGCGGGGGTTCATTCGCCACGCCGGAAGGCCACGCGCGCGTGACCTATCGCAACTTCTTCTATCCGGACCAGCGCTGGGCGTTTGCGGGTGTAAGGCTGGCGGCCGACGTCATGGAAGGACGCGCGGCCACGGACGAGGATCACACGGCCGCCTTCCGCCAAGACCTGATCGAGGGCCTGTCGCGGGCGCACAAGGCCGTGCCGCCCAAGTGGTTCTATGACGCCGAAGGCTCGCGCCTGTTCGAGAACATCACGGAGCTGCGCGAATACTATCCGACCCGCCAGGAGACGGCCCTGTTGCGAACCCAGGCGGCGGCCCTGACGGCCGAGTTCGGCCCGGACGCCGTTCTGGTGGAATTCGGTTCCGGCGCCAGCGAGAAGACGCGCCTTCTGTTGGACGCTGCGCCGGACCTGGGCGCCTATGTGCCGCTGGACATCAGCGAGACGGCCCTGTCGGAGGCGGCGGACCGCCTTAGGGTCGCCTATCCGGCGCTGCGCGTGCAGCCGGTGCTCGGCGACTTCGAGAATTTGGCGCCCTTGCCCGATGATCTGCCCAAGGGCCGCAGGATCGGCTTCTTTCCCGGATCGACCATCGGCAATCTGGAGCCGGCGGAGGCCGTGCGGTTCCTGACTTCCGCCAAGGGTCTGCTAGGAGAGGACGCCCTGTTCATCCTGGGTGTGGACCTGGTCAAGGCGCCGGAGATTCTGGTGGCCGCCTATGACGACGTCAGCGGTGTGACGGCGGCGTTCAACCGCAACCTTCTGGTTCGCGCCAACGCCGAACTGGGCGCCGACTTCGACCTGGACGCCTTCCGGCACCGGGCGGTGTGGAACGCCGAGAAGTCGCGGATGGAGATGCATCTGGAAGCGGCGCGTCCGAGCGTGGCCCACATCCAAGGGCGTCGGTTCGAGTTCGCGGCGGGCGAAACCCTCCATACCGAAAACTCGCGTAAGTTCACCGAGGCCGCGGTTACGGACATGGCCGAGGCGGCCGGTTGGCGGGTGGTTCGATTCGACGTTTCGCCAGCGCCATCCGTGGCCCTGGTGCTGATGTCGGCCTGACGAGAGGGACACATGAAAAGGGCGGCGAACCGAAGTTCGCCGCCCTGATGGTTTGGCCGGCGGATCGTCGACAGACTGTTCAGGTCGTCGGGTTGCTGGTCTCGTCCTTGCGAGAGCCGTGCGACGCCTCGCCGCCCTTTCGACCGGCCTGTGCGGCCAGACTTCGGTCCTGAGAGAAGCTTCTCTTCTCGCTGGGAACGCTGGCGCCGCCCTTGCGGGCGATCTCACGTTGACGTTCGGGGTCCATGGAGGCGAATCCTCTCTTGGAGACGCCGGAACCGCGGGTGGGCTGACCTTCCGCCATGGGGTTCGTCCTTTCCGATTTGCCGTTTCGCTTGCGTGATCAACACGATGAATCCCGCAGGGTTCCGCACCAACCGCTGCTTTTTACCGTCCGAACGGCGCCCATTTGTCGCGGCCTTGTCAGCGGTCGTTTTCCTGCGACGACGGCTCCTCCGGAGACCAGGGCGGCATCTCGCTCGGTGCGTTTGAAGGGTCCAGTTCCGGACCGGGCGCGGGCTCGGTCGGGATCTCGGGTGGCGGGGTTTGCGGTGTCGGCTGCGGTTCGACGTGGGACATGAAGTTTCTCCTTACCGGAGGACCAACGCGTCGCACGTGTCGTCGTTCAGAGGAACCGGTCTCCGGCCCAGCGGTTGATGGCGCAAGTTCATCACCTTGCAGAGAGTCCGCCGAAATGACCTCGTCGCCCATCGCACCGCCTTCGCCCGACGACATTGTTCTGGAAGACGAAGGCCTGACCCAGCGCCTCGACCGAGAGGCCGACGCCTTGCTGGCCAGGGGAGATCGGGCCTCCGCCCGCGTGTCCTCGGTTCGCCAGGCCGTGCGCGAGGATGCGGCGCAGGTTCGCGAAAGGGTGAACCAGCGCGTCGCCCAGGCGCGTGACGGTATCCGCGAGGAGCCGATGCGCACCACGCTTTACGCCCTGGGCCTCGGCGTCCTTATCGGAATGCTGCTGCGTCGCTGATCGTCAGGCGGGGCCGATGGGCTCGCGCTGGATCGGCGCCCGCCTGATCGCCGCATCGGACACGAACGGATTGGTGCGGCGTTCCTCGCCGAAGGTCGAGATCGGTCCGTGGCCCGGCACGAAGGTCACGTCGTCGCCCAGCGGCCACAGCTTGTCCACCACCGAACGGATCAGGGCGGGCGGATCGCTCATCGGAAAATCGGTGCGCCCGACCGATCCCTTGAACAGAACGTCGCCGACCTGGGCGAATCGCGCCGCCCGGTTGAAGAAGATCACATGGCCGGGCGTATGGCCGGGACAGTGGCGCACCTCCCATTCCGTTTCGCCCAGGCTGACCTTGTCGCCGTCCTCCAGCCAGCGGTCGGGCGTGAACGGGCGGGCGTCGGGCAGGCCGTACATCCGGCCGCTCTCGACGATGCGGTCGATCCAGAACTGATCGGCCTTCTGCGGGCCGACGATCCGAACGCCCGTTTTCTCCTGCATCTCGGCGGCGCCGCCGGCGTGATCGAGATGGCCATGGGTGATCCAGATCTGATCCAGCGTCAGGCCGCGCCGTTGGACCTCGCCCAAAACCGCATCCACCGATCCGCCGGGATCGATGACGGCGGCCTTGTTCGTCGCCGTGCACCAGACGGTCGTGCAGTTCTGCTGAAGCGGGGTGACGGGCGTGACGAAGACGCCGATGGGGGAGGCGGGCTGGCTCATCGGGCCAACATAGGGCCGGTCGATGCGCGAAACCACCGGCTGAGATCACGCTCGCGTTGACCTTTGGGGCCCTTCTCGACATAAGGGCGGGCTTCGAGGCGCCGCTCCACACGGGGCGGCCTTCTTGCTTTATCCATTCCGCGCCGGCCGTCTCGACGGCTCATGCGCCCCAGAGCGTCAGAATCCCGACCATGCAAGTCGTCGAAAAGTCGAACGAAGGCCTCAGCCGCGTGATCGCGGTCACCATTCCCGTCGCGGAGCTGAACGAGAAGCTCGACGCCCGCGTCAAGGAAGTCGCCCCGCAGGTGAAGCTGAAGGGCTTCCGTCCTGGCAAGGTGCCGGTCGCCCACGTCAAGAAGACCTTCGGCCGTGAGTTCATGGGCGAGATCATCAACGCCGAGCTGAACGAAACCAGCCAGAAGGCGCTGGACGAAGCCAAGATCCGTCCCGCCGCCCCGGCCGAGATGAAGCTGACGTCCGACATGGACAAGGTCATCGCCGGTCAGGAAGACCTGGCCTATGAAATGTCGCTGGAGATCATGCCGGACTTCACCCCGGTCGATCCCAAGACCCTGAAGCTGGAACGCCCGACCTATGAGGCGTCGGACGCCGATCTGGACGAGGCTCTGACGGAACTGGCCGGTCAGGCCAAGACCTACGAGGACAAGAAGGGCAAGACCGTCAAGGCCGCCGAGGGCGACCAGCTGACGATCGACTTCCTGGGCAAGCTGGACGGCGAACCCTTCGAAGGCGGCGCCGCCGAGGACGCGGACCTGGTGATCGGCTCGGGCCGCTTCATCCCCGGCTTCGAAGAGCAGCTGACGGGCGCCAAGGTCGGCGAAGAGAAGACCATCGAAGTCACCTTCCCCGAGAACTATCAAGCCGCCCATCTGGCCGGCAAACTGGCCACCTTCGACATCAAGGTGAAGGCCATCAAGGCCGAGGTCGAAGCCAAGATCGACGACGCGTTCGCCACCCGCATCGGCCTGGAATCGCTGGACAAGCTGAAGGAACTGCTGAAGTCCAACCTGGACCAGCAATACGCCGGCGCCGCCCGTTTCAAGCTGAAGCGCGCCCTGCTGGACCAACTGGACGAAGCTCATGACTTCCCGCTGCCGCCCAAGATGGTGGACGCCGAGTTCGACGGCATCTGGCAGCAGGTCGAGGCCGACAAGGCCGCCGGCCGTCTGCCGGAAGACGACGCCAAGAAGTCCGACGACGAGCTGAAGGCCGAATATCGCAAGATCGCCGAGCGTCGCGTGCGCCTGGGTCTGGTGCTGGCCGAGATCGGCCGCGCCAACAACGTCCAGGTCACGGACCAGGAGCTGAACGCCGCCATCCTGCAGGAAGCCCGCAACTATCCGGGCCAGGAACAGGCCGTCCTGAACTTCTATCGCCAGAACCCGAACGCCGCCGCCCAGATGCGCGCGCCGATCTATGAAGAGAAGGTCGTCGACCTGATCGTCGGCGTCGCCGACGTCACCGACAAGCCGATCACCAAGGAAGAGCTGCTGAAGGAAGAAGACGAAGAGGCGTAAGCCTTCTCGTTACGGAAGCGTAACTGTCCAACCTTCCTCGGAAAGGTTACTGCGAAAGGGCCCGCCTCGCGGGCCCTTTTTGCATCGAACGGTTGTCGGAGACCTTAGCCGTGAGCATTCTAGCCGCCCTTGCGTCCGCCGCTCTGCTGTCCGGGTCGATTCAGGTGGAACAGCCGCGCCAGCAGCCGACTTCCGACGCCGCCGCGACCGAACTGGATTCCATCATCGTGGAAGGCCGCCGGATCGAGGAGGCGGCGCGCGCCTTTATCGAACAGGTCGGCGAGCCGCCGCGCGGAACGCGTCTGGCGCGCTGGAACCGTCCCGTCTGCGTCAGCGTCACCAATATGCAGCCCCGCCTTGCCCAGTTCGTGATCGACCGCATCGCTGTGAACGCCTTCAATGTCGGCGTCGACGTGGGCGAGCCGGGCTGCAAACCCAATGTGATCATCTTGGCGACCGGCGACGGTCCAGCCCTGGCGAAAAAGCTCGTAAGCGAAATCGGGATCGGCTTCAGGCCGCGATCAACCATACGGATCTTGGACGCAACGCACTGCAGGACTTCCAGAATTCCGACGCGCCGGTGCGTTGGTGGAATGTGACCATGCCCGTCACCACGGATACCGGCGACATCGCGATTACGTTGCGCAGCGATGAAGCGCCGCGCACGGTCACGGTTCGTGACGGATCGCGTCTGCGGTCCAATGTCCGCTACGACATGGCCTGGACCATCGTGATCATCGACATGAGCCGGACAAACGGAGCGCCGCTCGGCGTGTTGGCGGATTATGTGTCGATGGTGTCTCTAGCTCAGGTCGATCCCGCAGCCGACCTCAGTGGTCAGTCGACCGTCATGAATCTGTTTCGGGCGCCCCAGGACGTTTCCGGCCTGACCCAATGGGACAAGGATTATCTCGCCGCGCTGTATGCCGCACCCACGGATCGAGCCAACGGCCGTCAGCAGGACGCGGGCGTAGCCCATGCGTTGATCCAGCAGCGTCGCGAGCGCGAGGGGTTGGAAGAGGACGGTGGAAGCGCTGCGCCCGACGGTCGCGAATAGGTCTTCGACAGCCTGCCTTGCGTCGAGGGCTGGCGGACGCGATATGCTAGACACGAAGAGCGCGGTTGAATCGCGCTCACGGCATCCCGAGAAGGCCCTAATGCGCGATCCTATCGACTACATTTCCAACAACCTCGTCCCGATGGTGGTGGAGCAATCCAGCCGGGGGGAGCGGTCCTTCGACATCTTTTCGCGCCTGTTGCGCGAGCGGATCATCTTTCTGACGGGGCCGTTCGAGGACGGCATGGCGTCGCTGATCTGCGCCCAGCTGTTGTTCCTGGAATCGGAAAATCCGAAGAAGGAAATCAGCATGTATATCAACAGCCCTGGCGGTCAGGTGACGTCGGCGCTCGCGATCTATGACACCATGCAATACATCAAGAGCCCGGTGTCGACCGTGGTGATGGGCATGGCGGCCTCGGCCGGTTCGCTGATCCTGACGGCCGGTGAGGCAGGCCAGCGGATCGCCCTGCCGAACGCGCGGGTCATGGTGCACCAGCCGTCGGGCGGGTTCCGGGGCCAGGCGTCGGACATCGAACTGCACGCCGCCGACATCCGCTACACCAAGCGTCGCCTGAACGAGATCTATGTCCACCACACCGGCCGGACGTACGAGGAGGTCGAGAAGACGCTGGATCGCGACCACTTCATGTCGGCCGAGGAGGCCAAGGCCTGGGGCATCGTGGACCACGTCTATGACCGCCGCGAACAGGCCGACGCCGACGGCGTCAAGACGCCGGGCAATTGATCCAGGCCGTTCGGTCCAGAAGCGAGGCGCATCGGAAACGGTGCGCCTCTTTTCTTTTGTGCTAACAGGCCGGTCATGCAGCACACGAGAGATCAGCGCGGCGTCGTCGAGGTCGATGGCGAGACCTACGAATGGGAGTTGCGCCGACAGCCCCAGCCGAAGGGCGGCGGACAGTGGGACGGCATCGCCGTCTCGCTGCGTCATCAGGACTTCAAGCGCGAGGCCATTGTCCAGTTCCCCATGCCCATGCGCGCGAACGGACGGCCGGACCTGGAAAAGCAGCGGGTCAATGTGGACGCCGTGCGCAACGCCGTCGCCGCCGCCATCGAGGCCGGGTGGAATCCGACATCGCGTGGCAAGCCGGTCGTCTTCGACGTGGACGCCGACGGCCGCTGAACCTTACGGTTTGCGGCGAAATACCCGAAAGCCCGCCTCCCTGGCCATGGCCAGCATTTCGGCGTCGCCCGAGGTGTCGCCATAGGCGGCGGTCAGGACCATGTCCTGGCCATAGGCGGCCTTCAGCCGGCGCACCTTCTCCTCGCCGCGGCAGTTCGGTCCGACGAAGGCGCCGGTGACGCGGTCCTGGCTGTCGAAGGCCATTTCGGTGCCCAGCAAGGCTTCGGCGCCCAGGCGGCGGGCGAACGGGGCGACGGTGATGGTGGGGGAGGCGGTCACGATCACCCGGTGCGCGCCCCGGACGCCCCAGTCGTTCCAGACCGCCAGCGCGTCGGGCCGCATGAAACGGGGCCAGATTTCGTCGGCAAATCGCGCGGCTTCGGCTTTCAGCGTCGCCCGGTCCACGCCCAGCAGAAATTCGCGCACCGAGGCCGCCTTGATTCGTCCCCGGTCGCGGTCGCGCGCATAGGCCGCCACCGCCGGCGCCAGTTTGACCAGGCCCAGGGCCCAGCCGCCGGGTCCGGCCCGCCAGCGCAGGAATTCGGTGAAACTGTCGCGAATCGTCAGGGTGCCGTCGAAGTCGAAGGCGACGATGGGGCGGCCGGCGGCGTCGGACTGGCGCAAATCGTGCAGGCTTCCCATGTCAGACATTCGCCGCGATCCCCTGGGATGCTGATCCATCCACGCGCTGCGACAATCCCCTTCCGCCTTCGGGGTTGTCGTGGAACGTGCGATGGGTGATTGTCATTTTTTGAAGACCTTTGCGTCCACGATAGTGGAATCAGCGTGAAGGAAGCGCGTTTCGGGCCATTTCGGTCCGCACCGCGGGAGTGAGATAAGGGTCCATGACCAAAGCCGCCGGCTCTGACGCCAAAAGCACTCTGTACTGCTCGTTCTGCGGAAAGAGCCAGCACGAGGTGCGCAAACTCATCGCGGGCCCGACCGTGTTCATCTGCGATGAATGCGTCGAACTGTGCATGGACATCATCCGCGAAGAGCACAAGATCGGCTTCAAGAAGACGTCCGACGGCGTGCCGACGCCCAAGGAAATCCGCGACGTTCTGGACGACTATGTCATCGGCCAGGCCCACGCCAAGAAGGTGCTGTCGGTCGCGGTGCACAACCACTACAAGCGCCTGAATCACGCGACGAAGAACAACGACGTCGAACTGGCCAAGTCCAACATCATGCTGATCGGGCCGACCGGCTCGGGCAAGACGCTCTTGGCCCAGACGCTGGCGCGCATCATCGACGTGCCCTTCACCATGGCCGACGCCACGACCCTGACCGAAGCCGGTTATGTGGGCGAGGACGTCGAGAACATCATCCTGAAACTGCTTCAGGCGTCCGACTACAACGTCGAGCGGGCGCAACGCGGCATCGTCTATATCGACGAGATCGACAAGATTTCGCGCAAGTCCGACAACCCCTCGATCACCCGCGACGTGTCGGGGGAGGGCGTTCAGCAGGCCCTGCTGAAGATCATGGAAGGCACCGTCGCCTCCGTGCCGCCGCAGGGCGGCCGCAAGCATCCGCAGCAGGAGTTCCTGCAGGTCGACACGGCCAACATCCTGTTCATCGTCGGCGGCGCCTTCGCCGGGCTTGAGAAGGTGATCTCGGCGCGCGGATCCGGCGCGTCGATCGGCTTCGGCGCCAAGGTCAAGGAGATCGACGAACGCCGCACGGGCGATATCCTGAAGGGCGTCGAGCCGGACGACCTGATGCGGTTCGGCCTGATCCCCGAGTTCATCGGCCGTCTGCCGGTTCTGGCGACGCTGGAGGATCTGGACGAGGCGGCCCTGGTCACGATCCTGACCGAGCCGAAGAACGCCCTGGTCAAACAGTACAAGCGCCTGTTCGAGATGGAGAATGTCGAACTGACCTTCACCGACGACGCCCTGTCGGCGGTGGCGGCCAAGGCGATCAAGCGCAAGACCGGCGCGCGCGGGCTGCGCTCCATCCTGGAAGGCATCCTGCTAGAGACCATGTTCGAACTGCCGACGTTCGAAGGCGTCGAGGAAGTGGTGGTCAACGCCGAGGTCATCGACGGCAAGGCCCAGCCCTTGCTCATCTATTCGGAAGCCTCCAAGAAGAAGGCTGACGGCGCCGCCTGACCAAGGCGATTTTTGCGAGACGAGGGCCGGGCGGGCGACCGTTCCGGCCCTTTTGCTTGAGGCGCCCATCGGCGCCCCGAAACTACGCAGATGTGGGTGGTTCTGCGGTTACGCTTGAACCGCGTCATCCGTAAACCACATACTCATCCGAACGCCGTCGGAATCGACGGGTCGTCACGCGCTGGCCGGGCCTGTTGTCCGGGCGACCGTGGCGGCGGGCCGGAGATACGCAATGGCCCGGGAGTGTGCATCATGACTGAACCAAAGATCCTGCCCGTCCTGCCGCTGCGGGATATCGTCGTCTTCCCGCACATGGTCGTGCCGCTGTTCGTCGGCCGAGAGAAGTCGGTGAAGGCGCTCGACGAGATCATGAAGGGCGAGAAGCAGATTCTTCTGGCGACCCAGAAGAACAGCGTCGACGACGACCCGTCGCCGGACGCCATCTATCCCATCGGCGTGCTGGCGAGCGTGCTTCAACTGCTGAAACTGCCTGACGGCACGGTGAAGGTGCTGGTCGAGGGCAAGGCCCGCGCGCGCCTGACCCGCTTCACCGACCGCGAGGACTATTTCGAGGCCGAGGCTGTCGAGATCGCCGACGAGCCGGGCGAGGCCTCCCAGGCCGAGGCCATGCTGCGCGCCGTGGTCGAGCAGTTCGAAAACTATGTGAAGCTGAACAAGAAGGTGCCGCCAGAGGCCCTCAGCTCCATCCCCCAGATCACCGACGCCTCCAAGCTGGCGGACTCGGTCGCCGCCCATCTGTCGGTCAAGATCACCGACAAACAGGGCCTGCTGGAAACCTTCGACGTGCCCAAGCGGCTGGAGAAGGTCTATGGCCTGATGGAGGGCGAAATCTCTGTCCTGCAGGTCGAGAAAAAGATCCGCTCGCGCGTGAAGCGCCAGATGGAGAAGACCCAGCGCGAATATTATCTGAACGAGCAGATGAAGGCGATCCAGCGCGAGCTGGGTGAGACCGACGACGCGCGCGACGAGATCATGGACCTGGAGAAGCGTATCCGTAAGACGCGCCTGTCCAAGGAGGCCCGCACCAAGGCCGAGGCCGAGGTCAAGAAGCTGCGCAACATGAGCCCCATGTCGGCGGAATCGACCGTGGTCCGCAACTATCTGGACTGGTTGCTGTCCGTGCCGTGGGGCAAGGCCAAGCAGAAGCCGATCGACCTGCAGAAGGCCGAGGACATCCTGGAAGAGGATCACTTCGGTCTTGAGAAGGTCAAGGAACGGATCATCGAATATCTGGCCGTTCAGGCCCGCACCGGCAGTCTGAAGGGGCCGATCCTGTGCCTGGTCGGCCCTCCCGGCGTCGGCAAGACCTCGCTGGCCAAGTCCATCGCCAAGGCGACCGGGCGTGAATACGTCCGCATGTCGCTGGGCGGCGTGCGCGACGAGAGCGAGATCCGCGGCCACCGCCGGACCTACATCGGCTCCATGCCCGGCAAGATCATCCAGTCGATGAAGAAGGCCAAGACCACCAACGCCTTCGTCCTGCTGGACGAGATCGACAAGCTGGGTTCCGACTGGCGCGGCGATCCGTCCTCGGCCCTGCTGGAGGTGCTGGACCCGGCCCAGAACTCGACCTTCGGCGACCACTATCTGGAGGTGGACTACGACCTGTCGCAGGTCATGTTCGTGACGACCGCCAACAGCCTGAACATGCCGCAGCCGCTGATGGACCGGATGGAGATCATCCGGGTGTCGGGCTACACCGAGGACGAGAAGGTCGAGATCGCCAAGCGTCACGTCCTGCCCAAGCAGCTTCAAGACCACGGGCTGAAGGACGGCGAACTGATCGTGCCTGACGACACGATCCGCGACCTGATCCGCTACTACACCCGCGAGGCCGGGGTGCGTTCGCTGGAACGCGCTCTGGGCGGACTGGCGCGCAAAGCGGTTCGCGAAATGGCCAAGACCGGCGCCAAGTCGATCACGGTCGACGAGGCCAAGCTGGCCGACTATGCGGGCGTCAAGAAGTTCCGCTACGGCGAGACGGACGAGGAGGATCAGGTCGGCATCGTCACCGGCCTGGCCTGGACCGAGTTCGGCGGCGACATCCTGACCATCGAGGCGATCAAGATGCCGGGGCGCGGTCGCATGACCGTGACCGGCAATCTGAAGGAGGTGATGAAGGAGTCGATCTCGGCGGCGGCCTCCTATGTCCGCTCGCGGGCCCTGGCCTTCGGCGTCAAGCCGCCGGTGTTCGAGAAGACCGACATCCACGTCCACGTGCCGGACGGCGCCACGCCCAAGGATGGCCCATCCGCCGGCGTCGCCATGACGGTGGCCATGGTGTCGGTCCTGACCGGCATCCCGATCAGGAAAGACATCGCCATGACCGGCGAGATCACCCTGCGCGGCCGCGTCACTGCCATCGGCGGCCTGAAGGAAAAGCTGCTCGCGGCCCTGCGCTCCGGCGTCAAGACCGTGCTGATCCCGCAGGAGAACGAGAAGGACCTGGCCGACGTGCCCGACAATGTGAAGTCGGCGCTGGAGATCGTGCCGATCTCCACGGCGGACGAGGCGCTGAAGTGGGCGCTGGTCGGCACCCTGACCCCGGTGGAGTGGGACGAGGCGGCCGAACCGTTGCCGACGCCCGCGCCGTCCGTCGACGGTACGACGCCGACCGTCAGCCACTGACACTGACCACCTGAGAAACGCCGCCGGCCGCTGGCCGGCGGCGTCTTCTTTTTGACGTTGTGGCGATTTCGCCCTTAAGTGGGGACAGCGAGGGACGCCATGACCAAGACAGAACTGATCGGGCGTATGGCGCGACAGGCCAATATCAGCCGCGATCAAGCCAAGGCGGCTCTGGACGCCTTCACCGATGGCGTGGCCGAGGCCCTGGCGCAGGGCAGGGATGTGAAGCTGATCGGTTTCGGCAGTTTTGTTTCGGTGGACCGCAAGGCCGGCGTCGCCCGCAATCCCCAGACGGGCGAGGCTGTCGCAAGGCCCGCGTCGCGCACCGCGCGCTTTCGCCCTGGCGAAGGCTTGAAAAGCGCCTTGAACGCCTGACGCCGCGCGGGCATAAGCGCGGCTCGCCTTGGGGCGGCTAGCTCAGCTGGAAGAGCATCTCGTTTACACCGAGAGGGTCGGCGGTTCGAACCCGTCGCCGCCTACCAAACTAGCGCTTTGTTCGCGCTAAACTATTCGGAAGCGGCGGTCGCTTTCGCCGGCCGAAGTCCCCGAAATGGTCCCCGGTTTGGCGTAGCCGAAGCGGTTCCGGACGTCGTCCTGGAAGTCCGGTCGATGGTGCCCGTAGTTATTGACGAGGGTCGTCGCGGACATCCCGAGGAAGCCTGCTGCGGCCCAAATATCGGCCCCGCCCTTCATCAACCAGGTGGCGGACGTGTGACGCATCCAGTGCGGCGAGATGTCTCCGGAGAGGCCCGCGTCCTCCACGCAGCTTCTGAAGGTTCGCTTCAACCGTTGGACAGGCTCGCCATGGAAATGAATCACGGCGTTGACGCCACGGGCCTGGTCAAGTCGCCGCCAGCGCCGGAGATGCGCCAGAAGGCGGTCGGGGAAGGCGACGACCGGCCGCAGCTTGTTCCGATGATCACGGACGTCTCGGCCGCGCCGATACATCACGCCCGTGTTGACGTCTGCCCATGGGTTTCGTGGACTTGCCTCCCATAAGGCGGCTGTCGTGACGCCGGACCTGGAGCCTGTGTAGACCGAGATCAGAAGGAAACGCGCCAGGTGGCGCCGGTTCTGCCGTGAAGAGAGCGACAGCCGTGTCCATATTCCCGGCCGCAATCGTCCGGGCCGGACCGGGCCGGCCGCCTCGGTGAACCGATATCCCAGGGCCGCCTTCAGAAGGCGAGCGGCCATGTCGCGAGTAAGTGCGTCCCTGGGCGTCTCGGGCTTCTCAGGAAGAACGACGATAGGGACGACGGCGAGGTGATGTTCCTCATGCCATTTGCTGATGGCGGTCTGCAGACACTCAAGCTCGCGGCGCGCGGTGGACGTGCTGACACGGGGTGCGCTCGCCGGATCCTTGAAAGCGCGGTTCGGATCCGCGACGCGTTTGTCGACGTAGGCCAGGCAGTTCGACCGCTTCACATCTGCAAGGGTCTTGTCCTCCCACCAGGGCAGAAGCGTCTCGATGAAGGAGGCTTCCTTGTCGGGATGCGCCAGGCGCAACGCAGGCCCCGAGGCGTATTCAGCCAGGACCTCCGCTACATAGACCTGAGCGGGATTACTTCGGCGCTGGCGTTCCGTGTCGGGGTCCGCTTGGACGGGCTGGGCGCTTTTGCGCAGGATGTATTCCGCAAGCTGCTCTTCCGCCCCGCCAGGCCCTTCACGGCGATCCGGGCCGCAGCCTGTGCCGATTTCAATCTCGCCGTCTCGGATGAAGTAGCGGTCGGGGAGGCGGGCGCCGTTGGGCTTTCTACGGCCTTTACGGAGGTAGAGGCGGACGCCTTTGGAGCTACGGGACATGCAAAGAGGGCTTTCAGATTCGCTGGCGTGACCCAATAGGCGCCGCTCACGAAGGACGCCGTCAAGCGCCCGCGCTTGATCTCGAGACGGAGCGTTGAGACCGTAGAGGGGTATTTGCCGCCGAAGACGGTCAAGAGTTCGTCCAGCGTCATGGGATCGTCATCGTCCCAATCGACGGGGTTCGGGCGGCTTGCGGTCCGATCGATGCGGGTCCGACTCATCCCTTTCTCCCGATCTTGTCGAGATTGAAAACGACGCCACGGGCGCGAGCGGCGCGAATTCGGCCGAGGGGCGTTATCCGCCAGGCGCAATCTCGGACGGTTTCCACAGCGTCGCTGCCGACCTTTGTTCTGATGTCCAGCATGCAGACCTCAGGCGACCTCGGGCGAAGATCGACCACCTGACCGCGCCGGCCGATGATGCGCAGTGCGTCCTGATTGGTCACGAGCCGGCCGTCGGCCTGCACCAGCTGATCCAGCAGGCAGGCCGCATCCGGTCGCAGGCCGAAGACCTGGTGATAGAGGATCCGGCGACGATCTGCCGATCGCCGCGCCGGCAGGGATGGGCCGCCCACCACGATGGAGACCAGGCGCTGGGGCAGATGGGCGAGATCTAGCCGCATGCTGTGATCTCCTCGAACAGGTCGGGATGCGAAGCCTGCGCCTCGCCATACCGAATGAGCAGCACCTGGTCGGCCCAGGTCGCGTGTCCTGTCGCATCGTGGTGCCGGGCGGCGACGGCCTGGGCGTTCTTGCTGGACCACATGGCTGTCGCCCCGTTGCACACGAAGCATCCGGCGGACACTGTTGCTGAGGTCGAGGTTGCCCGGCTCATGCGTCCAGCCTCCGAACGGTGGCGGCCGTTTCGATCTCCAGCTTCTGACCGATCTCAGCCAGGCGCAGGATCTCCGTCACCAAGGCTTGCGGATCGTTGTTGACCGCGACGAAACCCTGCATGCCGACGCCAAAGGTCAGCTGCAGCCGCTTTTCGCGGTGCAGCGCCTTCAGCCAGTCGAAGTCGATCGGCGGGCTCAGCATCGGCGTGTTCAGGCGACGCGGCGCAGCTGCGCCGGCGCCGGCGAGGGCGTCGTTTCGGCCTTGGACGCCAGTGCGCGGGCGACGATCATCAGCGCCTCGCGGTCCGCCGGCGGCAGGGCCAGATAGCAGACCGCCAGATCCCGGCCGTCGTGGATGCGGCCCAACTGTATCAGAGGGTTGCTTTCGTCATCCAGCTGGGGGGCCAGAAGTTCGGACGGATGGCAGTGCAGGCACTTGGCGATCTGCAGCAGCCGGGCGGCCGAGACGCGGTTCACGCCGCGCTCGTATTTCTGGATCTGCTGGAACGTAACATTGCAGGCTTTGGCCAGGGCGTCCTGGGTGAGCCTCTGAAGCTCTCGCCGGCGACGGATTTCCGCGCCGATCTTGACGTCGGCGGGGTCGAGAATTTTCTCTTTGGCCATGGTCAGGCTCCTCGGTTGAACAGGGTGGCGGCCACCAGCACGGCCGCATAGGCGATCGCGCCGGTCAGGAACGCCCAGTCTCTCACTCGACGACGCATCAGCGGGTCGGCCACATGCACCAGGCCAAAAACCCGATGCTCACGACGCCCAGGGCGATGGGCTGACCGACAAGGATGTCGATCAGGCTGGCGCCGCCGCCAATGCACAGCGCGATCAGATGCGCCGCGACGACCTGGCCCTTGCTGGCGCGCCGACCTCGGCCGGTGCGGATCTCAACATGGGCGCCGCCCCGGCCGGTGCGGTCGGCCTCGGTGCCGATGATGTTGTGGGTCATTGGGCTTCTAGCTCCGCAAAAGCCGCATCCTTGGCGGCGTTCAGTTCGGCGGCGGCTTCGGTCGTGCCGCCCTTGTCGGGATGGGCCGCCTTCAGGTGGGTCTTGTGGCGGATGTCGATCAGGGCCTTGGCCTCGATCACGGACAGCTCGCCGGGGAAGTTGGGTTCGAAGCCCAGGACATCGCGCCAAGACCTGGCGGCCGAATCCGGCGGGGGCAGGGCGCTAAACGCCTGCAACTGCTCCGCCGCGCTTGCGACCCCATAGCGGGTGATGGCCCGTGTCGCCTGAAGGTGCGCCGCCAGGGCGGCGATGTTCTGCGCGGCCTCGGTGTAGGTGTCGCAGGCTAGGGCGAAGGGTTCGTTCTTCAGAGCGAAATAGAGGCAGACGCCAGGATCGGCCGGCGCCGCACGGTCGCCACGCGGCCGCCCGTCCAGACGAAGCTCCAGGTTCGAGGACAGCACGGGGTGGCGGCCGCCGACCCGCTCCAGCTCGTCTTCGACCCGCACCATCGCTTCGGCTGGCGATAGGGGCTTGCCCTCGCTCTTGAACTGACCTCGACGTCGTTGGGACGAGGGCGTTCGCGGACGGTGCGCGGGCCAGGCCAGGGGGAAGCGGTCGGGCGTCTTCACAGCCCCCCCTTCTTCATCATGTCCCGTTCTCGACCCTGAACCGACACCCTTTCGAAAGTAGAAGATTTCACGGTCTTCAGAGCGATGCCCAGGACCAGTACGGAGGACAACCCGGGCAAGCTCCCAATGGACAAGCCCAGGGCCTCGGCCATGCCTTTAATCCTAAGCGTCGCTTCGGATGGTTTGATAGCCGCCACGCGGTCTTCCCGCCCTGACCAGTGGTCAGCCATCAAGAGTGACTGGACGGCGAGGCTGACCACTTCGTCAATGTTGGACTCGCCGGCTGTATAAGACGGTGACTGTTTCGCCACTTCGCGGCAGGTGTCGAGCAGGTGGAGGGCGGCGTCCTGAACACGGCGGCTGCCCTCTAGGTCTACGAAGCGCATCAGACCTCTCCCAAGGCTGACAGATAGAGGTCCAGGATCGCCTCCTCCTCTTGGCGCTTCGCCTTGTCCTGCTTCCTTATGCGGATGACCTTGCGCAGGATCTTGACGTCGTAACCCTCGCCCTTGGCCTCGGCGAAGACCTCCTTCATGTCGGCCATGACGGCCTGCTTGTCCTCCTCGAGGCGCTCCAGCCGCTCGATGATGGTGCGCAGGCGGCCCTGGGCCGTCGAGGTGAGAACGTCGGGTGAGGCGTCGAATGAGGCGTCGTCAGCCATGGGCCAGCTCCATGTCGCCAGCGTCGGAATTTCCGGCCGCCTGATGCGCTTGGGACAGCAGGGTCAACGCCGCCTGCAGAGGCTCGAGCACCTCGCGGCGCTGAAGGACGAAGGGGTGGTCCAGCAGGTGGAGCGACAAGGTTTCCGACAGGACGTGAATCCGGTCGATGGCCTCATGCTTCAGAAGGGTGTGGTCGTCGGTCACGAACGGATGGTCCTCAAGGCTTGGTGGACGGGCAGGGACCGCCAGTAGGCGTAGCCCTGCGAGGTGAACTCGGCCGAGCAGGAACAGACGAGTGTTATCGGGTTGAGCGCGCGAGATCCGCAGCGCGGGCATTCGATGGGGGCGGACGCGCTCATACCGTCGCCCTCAACAGGCCGACCGCCTTCAGGACCGCCGGCGACGACAACGCCTGCGCCATGGCGGCTTTATCGGCCTCATAGCGTTCACGGCTGGCGCGGGCTTCCAGGGCGGCGAGCGCCTGGACCGGGGTGCGGCCTAGCAGGGCCTCCAGGGCGACGTTCGCGCGTTGCCGCGTTTCAGAGACTTCGGCCGCGGCGATCGATAGCGAGCCATGGTCCCGCATCGTCATGCGAAGCTGGGAGAGCTTGGCGACCGTCCAGCCGCTCAGGGTGTGGGGCAGGTCGCAGCGACAGATACGCTCGAGGTCGCAGCTGCAATAGCGACGAATTATCCCCGCTTTCGGCCCTGAACGTATGGCGGCGGTTGCGTACAATGACCCTCTCCCTCAATCGTGGGGAGAGTTTCCATAAAAGAAACATTAGAGTCAAGTAGAAAGTTTCCGGCGGAGAAACTGCGATCTTGAGTGGGTTGAACCCTGGTTTGGCCGAAGCCACCGTAACGTGTTGATGGGGGTTTCTATGGTTGATCGATCGCTTTCGGCGGCCCATTTCGTGAAGGCTAGACAGGTGCTCGCTGGATCCTCGGCCTGGACCCGAGCTGCTGTGCTAGTGGGCTCGTCCCGAAAATCCATAAGGGATGGGGACAGCAGTCTGATCGTTGGGGATGCTGACGCCGGCGGCGATGCTGCACTGATCTATCACATCACGTATCGAGACTCAGAGGGTCATGAGTCGATACGAATCATAACCTTGCGGCGCATCGACCCCACGCCCAGTGGGTACAAGCTTTTCTGTTGGTGCCATGCTGCCGAGGCCAACCGTCAATTTCGCGTCGATAGAATCCGCGAGGTCTTCTGTATCGCAACCGGAGAGGTGTTTTCGGATCCGGTTACATACTTCGCCGAGCATCCAATGCTCAACTCGCCCAAAGACCCCGAAGGCTACGCGCTTTCAGTATGCCGACAGGAGGTAAACCTTCTGGTGATTTTGGCGGCGGCGGATGGGGTGGTTCACGAGGATGAGCAAGAACGAATCCTGATACATGTCTATGATCGGCTGTCTCATCTTGAGCTTGATGAAGGGAAGCTTCGGCGCCGGCTTTCAAAAATTGTCCCTGACACAGCCGCCTTCGAAGCGGCCATGTGGAGGATGGGCCGTTTCCGCGACGGCGATGCGCCGGCCTTGATGCGGACAATGAGGAAGCTCATCGACGCTGACGGCCATGTTGCCCCTGAGGAGATCGCCTTTGCGGAGGAGATCTCCGCGCGTCTCAAAGCCGCTTCAGCGTCACCGGCCGGATAGGCCGGCTACATCCATTGCCGCGTCCCTTAGCCGACGGAGCATGATTGCTTCCTCGGGCGGCATGAGCAGTTCGTACGGCGGGATACCAAGCCAGGTCGAGAGTTCATTGACGATCTCTCGACGATACGGGTGCTGGCCGTGGTAGAATTTGTTGGCCCTACCCTTCGCCCAGCCGAGTTCCTTCACCAGGTCTGCCTGGCGTTTGCCTAGATGGCGCATCCAATCTTGTAGGTACCAGTCTGGCTCAGGCGTGCTCACAATCGAAGAGTGCGGAGCGCAGTTCAAAACGTCGCCGCCTCGTAAAGAAACTTCTTTCCGAGAAGCTATTGACTCCGGGTTTCCTTTAGAGAAACCTCCGGCGCGTGTCTCACCTCGAAACATGGCGCCGCTCAAAAGGCTGGTCCCAAGCGGATCTCGCTCGCAAGCTAGGCTTGCGGTCAAAGGGCCATGTCAGCCGCCTCGAGTCAGGGGTGGGGCTCACGACCGACCTAGCTATCGCCATTGATCGTCTGACGAGCGGCACCGTCACGGTCGCTGACCTTCGTCCTGATCTGCACGATGTCCGCGTCCTGCACCCCGAGGCGGGCGCGTGATCGAGGGGCCCACCCACGTCGCGCTGCTGGTGTTCGCCGCTGTCGCGGGGATGGCCGTGCTCTGGCCTGTGTTTACGGCCGTCAGATCCGAGAGGCGCAGGCGGTTGTCCATCGCCCTCCACCGCCAGGGCTGGACACACGGTCAGATCGCCCACGAACTCGATTGCGACCCGCGCCAGGTCGTCCGCTGGCTGGCCAGCGAAGACCGGCCCGGCGGTTCCTGACATGGAGATCGGGGGAGGCGGCTTCTGTGAGGACTGCGGCTGGCAGGAATGCCAGGCCGCCGGCATCTGCATCCGGCCGTTCGTGTCGCCGGTCGCCCTGCTGGGACTGGACCTGACGCCGCTTGAGGCCGTCCAGCTGCTGGACGAACTGGCGTCCGCCCCGCCCAAGCGGGTCTTCCTGGGCGAAGCCCTTACTCCCGCCGAGGCAGTCCCTGGCCCCTGGACCCATAATCCCGACGACATCCAGTCGTTGGGCTTCCCGCTCGCCGCCGCCACCGATCGCCTGACCGGCGTTGGCGAGAGCTCCGTCGTCGCTCTTACCAGCCCGGCCCCGACCAGGCGCGACGACGGGGCGACCCTTTCCAGTATGCCAACCGCGTCCCCGCCAACTGACGGGACGTCGTGCTGAGCCGCCGGATCCCGCTCGATTCCCGCGACGGCGCCGGACTGATTCACAACCGTTCCCGATTCGTCCCGAAGGTTAACGAAACGTGCCTTCGCGGATGCGCGCGCCTGGTCGGCCGACGTCGCCGCGCGCGCCTGACCGCCCTTCTTCGCCGCCTTCTGGCCAGGCTCTGCCTGGACCGCGAGCGCCGCCCGGCCCGCCAGCGTGATCAGCGCCAGACCCACATCGGCAAAGCACCCGCTTCGCCCGCCTGACGGCCCCGGTCCTGCGACCGGCGCACAGCCCTGTGATCCCGCCGGGGGCGGATTTCTACAGCGCTGATCGTGAACGCCAGCGGCGGTGCGCGCGGGCGGCTTGCCCCCATCACAGCCAACCATGGCCGCCTTACGGACGGTCATCGGGATTGCTCATGTCTAACGCCGGGCGGGAAGCGCCTCGGCGAGCGCATGTCTGCGCCCCGACTCGGCCGGCCGTCAGGCGGATTCGCAAAGGACGAATCCACCCATGAACGCGACCCAGCACACGCTGCTGGCGCGGGCTCTCATCGACGCCAATGGCGGCGTCGATGCCTGCTGCGCGCCTGTCACCCGCGTCGAGCGATCCCAGCTCTACGCCTATCGCCAGTTCGACTCTGGCGTCTTCATGCCGGCCGACGTGATCGATGCACTGGAGTCTCGGTGCGGGAATCCGGTCTATTCATCGTTCCTGTTCAACCAGGTCGAAGCCCGGCCTGAGACGACCTGCGTCGTTCAAGAGGCGGCCGACGTCGACGAGGCCGGCAATGACGTCTGGCGTTTCCTTCGGCGCGCGACCGCTGAGGGCGGCTCTCTTACCGAGATCCAGCGCCGGGAGGCCGAACGCCTCCTTCAGCGCGTCGATCGCGAGACGGCCGAGCTGCGCGCCGTCATTCACGGGACAGCACAGCCATGACGGCCGTCCCTATAGACCACAGCCACCGTCGTCGGCGGCCCGAACCCGAACACCGCCGCACCTACGCCCCCGTCAGGCGCGGCAGCCAGCCGGCCGGCGGCGAGAACTGGCGGCCTCTCAGCTGGGCTGAAGGACGTCGCATCCTTCTGGCCTTGCGTATCCACGCGGAGAAACAACGGCGGAAGGGTGAGCGGACTGGAACGGCCCCGCGCGACAAGAAGGGCGACCCCGGCGGCGTCAGCTTCGGCGCGATCCGGCTGGCGGAGATCCTGGTCGGCATCGCCACCAAGCGGAACGGCCGATGCGAGCCGTCGGTCAGGTGGCTGGCCAAGGCGCTCAATGTGCCACTCAAATCCATCCACGCCTGGAAGGCGCAGCTGAAGCGCCACGGCTTCCTGGACTGGCGAAGGCGCTGGGTCTTTAGCGGCCGCGAAGGGCCGCGCGGAGAACAGGTGCGCCAGACGTCGAACGCCTATTGGCTGAAGGCGCCGCTGGAAGCACTCCAGGCCGCCGCCAAGGTTCTTGCGCCCCGACAGCCCGAGGAAGACGACGAAGCCCGCTGGGCGGCCATGCCTGACGAACTGCAAGCCAGCCTGCGTCGCATGAAGGCCAGCGCCGCCGAGCGCAGCGAGCGCGGCAGCCAGTTCGGCCGTAAAGGGCCGTCATGAATCACCTGAGGGGTCTGAATCCGGCCTCTCAATCTTAATTCGGCGTCGGCCTGGTCGGCCGACCACATGATCCAGGGATGAAAGGCGTCGCGCTAGGACGCGCGACAGCATTTTCCCAGGACCACAACGACCGCCAACGGCGGTTTTCATCCCCCTCACGACAGGGGGCCGAGCAGTGCTCGGCCTCATTGAACCGCGCTGTCGCGTGACAGCCGGCGGCCGCCGGCGTCTGGCCTGGCCACCGTGGGCTATGCGAGGGCGGAGGGGTTTCGATTTCGGTGCGCCGCCCCAGGCGACGTGTTGCCCGATGTGTCCAGGTCGTGCGAAGAGGGCGCAACCTGTGGGGGATGAAATGGAAACTGTCGCGATCCTAATCGTCCTGGCGTCACTCGGCGCCGGACTGTTCGGCCTGATCAATCTGGTCAAGCCGCTGGGGCTGCTGCGTATCCGCCGGCGGCGCTATGCAGCGGCCGTGGTCGCTGGAGCAGTCGTCGCCTTTTTCTGCGGCGGACTTCTGGGCGCCGCCAGCCAACCTGGCGGCCTGAAGGCCGGGGCCGAGCGGGCGGCGAAAGAACGGGAGGCGCGCGCGGGGGCGGGCGAGGCGCCCAAACCTGCGGCGGCCGTGAAGGCGGCCCCGCCGCCCGGCGTCACGCAGATTGAGTTCAATGCCGTGTGGGGCGCGACCAAGGTGGTGATGGCGCGCTGCGATGATCCGTTGCGCCGGGCCGGGGAGATCGTTGGAACGGGTGATGTCTATGCGGCCTATCCCGCCGTCCAGCGGGCTGAGCAGGAATGCAACCGGGCCATGATGCTCATGAGGGACATCGCCCCCCCGAAATCCGCGAAAGGGGCAGTCAAGCGGGCGTTCCTGGACGCGCGTGAAGCCTGCTCCACGACGGCCTTCATCAAGGGCCAGGCGATGGAGAAGCTAGGCCGCGTCATCAACGGCGATGCCCGCCCGTCCGCCGTCTCCGACGCGAAGGCCGAAATCGAGAACGGTCAGATGGCGAACGTATCTTGTCTGTCGAAATTCGCCGCCGCCGCAACGGCCGCCGGCCTCACCCTTCCCGAGTTTCGGGACCAGGCCGACCCAGCCCCTACAAAGTAGACCCAGCGGCTCAGGTCGGGCTTCATACCCGACCAGATCTTCCAGGCCGGCGTCGCCGGCGACGGGGTGACGCGCGCGGGGGGCGGGCGCCGTGCCGGCCTTCAGGCCGCGACGTCGGCGGCGTCGACCACGAGGGCGGGCCGGACGCCCAGCTCGCGAAGCGCCTCAAGCGCCGCGTCAACCGTGGCCTTGCCCTGCAGGATGCGCCGCACGTTCTTCTCGTCCTTGCCGAGGCGTTCAGCCAGGGCCCGGCCGGACACATGCTGCCGATCCATCGTGCTGACCAGGACCAGCCGCGCGGCGACGGCGGGCGAAAGCGGGACCAGAACCTCGCCGGCCTCGGCCGAGCTGGGCGATGGAACGACGCGGGTGTCGAGCAGCAGGCCCTCCACCGCCACGTCCAGGGCGTCGGCCGCCAGCTGGTAGGACTCTTCGAACGTCGCGCCGCCGGTGATGGCCTCGGGGATGTCGCGGAAGGTGACGAGGAATTCGCCGGGGGCTTCCTCGACGATGCGGGCGGGATAGGTGAAGGCCGTCATGTGTCTCGATCTCACTTGAGGATGGGGCCGTTGGCGCGGCCGCTGCGTTGGGTTGGACGCCTTCAGAAGGCGTCCTTTGGAAGTCCGAGCTGTTTGAGCAGCCCCTGCTTGACGACGTTGCTGATCTCGCCGTGCTTGACCGTGGTGAAGGCGTCTCCGACATAGACCCGACCGTGCCCGCCTTTGCCGTGGGCGGCGTCGAACCGATACGGCGCGCCGGTCTTCTTGCAGTAGGCGCGAAGGTCACGGAGGAAGGTGTCGCGGTTCATGTGATGGTTATGCGGACATAATTGTCCGCAGTCAAGAGGCGCGGACCAAAAAGTCCGCAAATAGCTACCGAAGAGCTATCGACTAGCTGACAGCTATCGACTAGCTATTGGCTATCCACTAGCTGTCAGCTATCCACTAGCCGAAAGGTATTTGCCGTGCCGGTCATCACCATGTCTTCGCCCAAGGGCGGCGCCGGAAAAACCACTTCGCTTGCCGTCCTGGCGACCCAGCTGGCGCGTAGCGCGCCGGTCGCCATCATCGACGCTGACAAGAACCAACCCATCGTGACCTGGTCGAAAGCGCCGGGCTTTCCGTCAAACATAGAGGTGATCTCGGACGTCACGGACGCGAACTTCTATGACCGGCTGGACGACGCGGCGCGGCGCACCCCGTTCGTCCTCATCGACCCTGAAGGCACCGCCAACGTCATCTCGTCGCTGGCGATCAGCGCGGCCGATCTGGTCATCATCCCCCTGCAGGCGTCCCAGCTGGACGCGGACCAGGCGCAGCGCGCCATCGTCCAGGTCACGAACCAGGAGCGCGCCGCGAGGCGACGGATCGCGACGCGGATACTGTTCACCCGCACGTCCACGGCCATTCAGACCCGCACCCTGCGTCACCTGAAGACAGAACTGGCGGCCGCCGGCGTCGCCACCTTCGAAACCCAGCTGGTCGAGCGCGAGGCGTTCAAGGCGATGTTCAGTTTCGGCGGCACCCTTGAGCTACTGGATAGCCGTCAGGTATCCAATCCAGACAAGGCCGTCGCCAACGCCCGCGCGTTCGCGGCCGAAGTCGTCCAGGTGCTGAAGGACATCGAGCATGAACGAGCGGCGTAAGACCTTCGGCGTAGATCCCGGCCCGACCGACGACCTCGGCGCCAGCGATTTCCAGCCGCGCCCCATCGCCCGCCCCGATCCCGCTGCCGCGCGCCGCGTCGCGGAGGCGGACGGCTATACCTCCGGCGCCACCACCCGCGCCCCCGGCGACACGCAGCATCGCTATCGCACAGGCCGGACCGCCCAACTGAACCTGAAGGTCACGCCCGAAACCCGCGCCCGCTTCGCCGCCATGGCCGACGCCGCCGGCGTCAGCATGAACGAGCTGTTCGAGCGGGCCTTCGCTGCCTACTTGAAATCAGAGGATGGTCGGTGAGCCGCCAGGCTTATACGGACGCGATGCGGCGCAGCGCTGCAGCTCGCGCGATGATGGACGCCAAGATCACGGAGTTCGGATCGCACGTTTGGGCTGGTGATCGTTTAGCTGCTGAGGCTGCACGGAATGCCGCGTCGGCTGCGCTTGAAGCGCATCTCGACTTGGTACGAGAGGTTCTGGAAACGGACATCGCTAGGGGCTATTGAGGGCATTGGCGCAAGGAACTGCACGGCGGCCTGCCCCAAATCTCGGCCTGATTTCGCCAGGTCAGGCTTGGCTTGGCCCGGAGCGCCACAATGCAAGAATTGCGACCCATTAAGCGCGCAGGCGAGGTGGGGGATTGAGCGCGCGCCTTGGGAGCCAGGCCGGGCGGCGCCCGCTCGGGCCTGCCGAGCCGGTCAGGCGCGTGGGTAGACCTTGACGACGTCCAGGTCGCCGGCCGGCGACGGCCCCAGCAGCTCGGTCTCGGGCAGCTTCAGGTCGAGCCAGGCCATCGCCTGGTCGCGGTCGAGGAGCACCACCTGTCGATCATGGTAGGGCGCGATGTCCGGTCCCGGCTCGGTCGTCAGCATCGCCCATGCATCGTTCTTGATCAGGCCGGCGATCCAGAACCAGGGATGGCCGCGACGGGTGAAGCGCCACTTGGTCTTGCGCTTATGCCCAGGCTCCGCGTCTGTGAACTCGTAGAAGGCGTCGGCTGGGATCAGGCAACGATGCGAGCCTTCGAAGCTCCGCCCGTCCGACCTGAAGTTGAATACGGGCCTTCCTCCCGGCCCCTTCCAGGCCCAGGTCATATTACGCAGGACCGGCGCGTCCTGCTCGCGCGTGACGATCGGCGCGGTCTCGCCAATCCGGATGTCGTCGCGCGGCTCGAGATTCGGTATCGTTCCGCCATCGAACTGCAGGGGGAAACCGGTCTCGCTGAACGCTTCCGCGATCTGGATGGCCGACAGGCGAGAGCGGTAGTCGTTGCACATGCGACAGCAGCGTCCCTCATCCACGCCGGTTCCACAATCTAGGCCCTGGCGATCGGGGTCTCAGACAGCCTGGTGGTGTAGGCCGGGCTCCGCATGTCGGCCCTGGTCGACCATCGCTTGGTCAGCCCGGCCCGCGCCGGCACAAGGGCGCCGCGCCCGTGCCGGCGGTTGACCTGGTCGAGCGCGGCCATCAGCTGATCGCGGCGCGGATCGACCTTGGCGAGCAGATCGGCGGTGGCGGACCCGGCCGGCGCCAGGTCATCGAGCATCACGCCCGCCTTGGCGTATCGGAAGCCCGGCGCCCACAGCCGCCGCACGACGACGCCGGCCGCCGCGATCATCTCGGTCGTGTCGCTGGTCTGGCTCCACAGCGCGGCCCGCCCGCTCACTGACCGAGGCGGCCCGGCGGCATGAGCGCCTGTGTGGAAGAAGACCGTCATGTCGGCTGACGCCAGGCCATGCTGGCGCAGCTTCTCGCCGGCGCGGGCCACATAGCTGGCCACCGCCTCCAGCAACTCGTCCAGGTCAGTGATCGGACGGCCGAACATCCGCGTGACCGCGATGCCCTTCCGCGCGGGCGGCGTCAGCTCCAGGTCCTGGCAAAGGATGCCCCGCAGCTCCAGCACCAGGCGTTCGCCCGTGACGGTCAGCAGCCCGCGCGCCGCGCGCGGATCCATGGCCCGCAGATCCGCAGCGGTGTGGACGCCGATCGCCGTCAGCTTGGCGGCCGAGGCGCGGCCGACGCCCCAGACGTCCGCAACGTCCAGGGTCGGCAGCAGGGCGTCCTGCCGGGCCGGGTCGGTCAGATCGCACACGCCGTCCAGCTCGGGCCGCTTCTTGGCCAGGTGGTTCGCCACCTTGGCCAGGGTCCGCGTCGGGCCGAGGCCCACGCAGGTCGGTATGCCGGTCCAGCGCCGGACGGTCGCCCGCATCGTCTGCGCGATCCCGGCCGGGTCCGCGTCGCCCGTGAAGTCCAGGAAGCTCTCGTCGATGGAGTAGATCTCCACGTCCCGGGCGAAGCGGCGATAGACGTCGTTCACCCGCCGGCTCATGTCGCCATACAGGACATAGTTCGAGGATCGGGCCACGACGCCGGCGGCCGTGGCCTGGTCGCGGATCTTGAACCAGGGGTCGCCCATCTTGATCCCGAGCGCCTTGGCCTCGGGCGTCCGGGCGATGGCGCAGCCGTCGTTGTTCGACAGCACGATCACGGGCCGCCCCTCCAGCGCCGGGTCGAAAACCCGCTCGCACGAGCAGTAGAAGCTGTTGCCGTCCGACAGGGCGAAGACGCGGGCGCTCATCGCGGCGCCGGGCGGTGCGGCGTCAACGACCAGGTGATGACGCCCCAGATCAGCGCCTCCGACGCCTCGTCCAGGACAAGGGGCGTCATGGCCGGATTGTCGAAGTCCAGGGCCAGCCGCCCGCCTGGCAGGCGGACCACGCGCTTGGCGCTGGGCTGGCCATCGATGACGGCGACGACCGCATCGTCCGGGCGCGGCGCCAGCGACCGATCCACCACCACATAGTCGCCGTCGTTGATGCCCCGGCCGATCATGCTGCGACCCGCCACGCGCCAGACGAAGGTGGCGGTCGGGTTGGTGACGATCAGCTGCGCCGGATCCAGCGCCTCTTCCAGATAGTCGTCCGCCGGCGATGGAAAGCCGGCGCACAGGCTCGCGCCCATGAAGGGCAGGGGCTGGCCCGCTCCCAGCCTGACAGAAACACCAATCCTCGTCGCCATGCCTTCGGTTCGCTCTCGATCGCCAACCGACCCCCGCGCGCCTTACGCGGCCCTTCGCATCAGGAAAAGGAAAAATGTTCCGTATTTGTTCCAGGCTGGGGAAAGGCCGAACTCATACGATCCGGCCTTCAAGAGATCAGCCCTTCGAGACGCCGTATTCGCGATCCCAACGCGCGAAGTCTTCGAATGACATCCACTCGCCCTCCAGCCCCTTCGTCACGAGGCCACTGGGATGGAGTACTGGCCTGGACCGCTCATCGATCCCATCGGTTCCGATCGGGACCAGGTATCCCTCGATGCCTAGGCCCCAAGCCAGGACCACGGACTTGTCCCAGCGGTACGAGCCATCCTCTTGCTCGGCCCATTCCAGATAAAATGTTCCGGCTGCAGCGGGGATTAGGTGTTGGGTCTCCCGGTAGTAGGCGAGATCCCATTTATGTTGGGTGGTCCTAAAGGTCTCGCCGCGCTTGGTTGTGAAGTGAACTTGGTCGCCGCTCACCCAATGGCGCACTATCTCGTCAAAACGGATGGCGCCGTTGCCTTCTGTCGAAACGAATCCCATGAGTTCCTCCGGTGGGCGGGCGGCGCTGTCGCGCCGCCATATGCATGAATTTTGAGATGGGGGGATTGTCCTCCTCGCTTTCGATTCGGTCGAGCCTGCGTTTCAGCCGACACAGTCGTAGTCGGGGATGATCGACGTCGACGGTGGCGTTTCGAATAGACGGACGACATTAGGCAACATCGTCCGTCCAGCCCGCTCCGGGCGATCGGGTGGGGGCTCTTGGCCTCGGATGGCGAACACCGCGCCTCCCCGACCAGGCCGGCCGGGAGGGCGACGCAGGGGACGTCAGCCGCCGCCGGTGATGATGACCTCGCGCGCGCCCCGCGCGCCTCGGCCGGCGATGCCGTAGTGCGTGTCGATCGCCTCGATGTCGAAGGCGGCGAAGATCTCGCGCACCTCCGGCCGATCGTTCAGCGACAGGATGAACCGGCCCTTCAGCCGGCCCAGCTGCTCGGCCATGGCGCCGAAGGCCGAACGGTCGAAAAGGTCGGCGCCGTAGAATCGCTCGGACGCGAAATAGGGCGGGTCGATGTAGAACAGGACGCCGGCGCGGTCGTAGCGGGCGATGAACTCGCTCCAATCCAACTGCTCGATGGTGACGCCTTCCAGTCGGCGGCTGGCGGCGAGCAGATCCTCGCGCACCTGGCTGGCCCGGAAGCGCGACCGTCCGGCAGAGGCGACGCCGAAGTTCCGGCCTGTCACCTTGCCGCCGAAGGCCGCCTTCTGAAGGTAGAAGAAGCGGGCCGCGCGCTGAAGATCGGTCAGGGTGGTCGGGTCCTCGCGCATGTGGCGGTCGAAGTCCGCGCGCGACTGCAGCTGAAGGGCCGTCATCTCGACAAGGGCTTCCGGGTGCGCGCGAAGGCAGCGAAACAGATTGGCGACGTCGCTGGACAGATCGTTGATGATCTCGCGCCTCGGCCGTGCGCGGCGGCGGAAAAAGACCCCGCCCATGCCGACGCACACTTCGGCGTAGGTGTCGTGCGGCGTCGCCTCGATCAGGGCGGTGAGGCGACGCGCCAGGTTTCGCTTGCCGCCGATATAGGGGGCGACAGGCTTTGCGGGATCGACGGGCGTCAGCCCTGTCCCATGGGGGTCATGCAGACCCCCGGAATCTCGAGCCATGGTGCTCGTTCCGTTCTTCGGCCGCTCTCGAGGCGATCGGGTTAGGGCTCGAGGGCCTCAGGACGTTCAAGGCCGAGCAGCGCCGGCACTTGATTTCGACGACGCCGGCGAGGGCGCCGGGTTCGGACTTGAACAGCAGCGCCGAACAGCTGGCGCAGCGAACCGCCTCGCGGGAGGCGGAAAAAACCTTTGCAGTCATCTGAGACTCAACCCAAGCGAGCCCCTGCCGGTCAGGCCGGTGGCGGGGCGAAGGGGAGGTGCACCCCCCGACGTGCTGAGCGTCTGTCTCGGCGGCTCGGGTGCTGGTAACACCCGGCCCCCGCCGTCTAGGGCGCGGGCGGCGACTGGATCGGACGTCGACGGCGTTTTGAATAGCCGGTCGTGTTGTGCGGTGCGGTGAAGGCGCTCATTTCGCCGGGATCTCGCGCGGCAAGAACCGCACCACCTCCTCGCCCAGCCAGTCGTTCAGGGCCATGAATTCCTGCTGCAGCGGCTGGGTCTCGTTGCGGTAATAGACGGCGTCCGCCTTCTCCGGATCGCCCAGGCCGCCGGCGTTCTGCGGGACCACCCCGATCAGGACCGGCGGGACGCGGTGGGCCGCAAGGATGTCGTCGCGCGTGGTGCCCTTGATGCCCACGAACTCGTCCTTGGCGGCGGCTTCGCCCGGGTGGATCAGCTGGACGCCCTTCTCCTTGCCGCCGGGGATGTGGAGGAAGAAGTTCCGGAAGTTCCCTGGACCCTTGGACTTGTCCAGGGCCTCCTCGATCTCGTCGGCGTCGGCTTCGCTCAGCTTCTCCTCGTTGACATACATGATGAAGCCGGCGTGGCTGCCGTTCAGATAGTATTTCCGGCGGAACAGCACGGCCGCCTCGTTCAGGAAGGCCGACTGCAGGCAGCTCAGATAGTCGGGGACGCCATAGATCTCCTGGTCCAGACCCAGGCGCGCCAGGTGAAACACCGAGCCCGGATCGTAGGCATGGATGTCGCGGCCGTTCGGCGCATAGAAGAACTCCCCGTCCACCAGGCCGCGCCGCGTGTATTTCGCCAGGCTGTTCTTCAGATGGGCGATGCCGCCCAGCCGGTTCGGCACCGCCTCCAGATAGCCGTTGCCCGTAACGCAGTAGTTATGAGCCCAGGCGCTGAAGGTTGGCCGGTCCAGTAGCCTGTGCGGGATGAAGTCCTTCGTCAGCTGCTTCACCTTGTAGGCGATGGCGCTGGCGTGGTGCGGGCTGACGTTCTCGGCCCGGGTCAGGGCGCCCATGGGGATGGGAGGCTCGTAATAGCGGCCGTTGGTCCAGCATTCCAGATAGTCGATCAGCTCGCGCCGCGACAGGATCGGTTCGGGATCTCCGAAGCTGAAGGAACGGCCCGAGATCGACGTGCTGGTCCCGGTGGAGGCGCCGGTCCCGACGCTGAAGTCGTAGCGGCCGCGCGCACGGGCGCGCGCCCTGGAGGAGGCGGTCTTGCTCATCAGTCGTAGATCCTCACGCGGGATTTGCGCTCGATGCCGATGCCGGCCTCCAGCGGTTCGTTGTCGAGCGCCTGGAACAGCGCCCAAGCCAGGTCGCCGTGTCCGCTCTGACGGGTGCGCGGCGCTTCATAGGTCAGATGGCGGCCGGAGCCAGTCAGCGTCCGGCGGATCGACATCAGGGCGCTGGTCAGGTCGATCCACTCGACCAGATATTCCAGGCGCTTCTTGCCGACGACGTCCAGGGCCTTGTGAACCATGCGGGTCTTGGTCAGGGGGTCGTAGCGATGGCCGCGCGCCCAGGGCTTTTTCTGCACCACCAGCTGCAGGACCGCCTTGCCCAACCCCGTCTCATCGATGTCGATCTTGGTGACGTTGTAGCGTTCGCACAGCGCCAGGATCCGCAGGGCCTGTTCGGTGAAGTCCGAACCCCTGAACTGCTCTTTCCAGATCACCCGGAACTTGCCGACGCCCGGCGTCTCCGGCGGCGCGACCAACACCAGGCCGGCGTTGTCGGCATTTTCCCCGTCGCCGTTCGGGTCGTAGGACAGCCAGACCTCGCCGGCGTAGGGCCGACCATAGCCCAGCAGCTGACGGCTGAAGTCGATGTCCGTCCAGGCGTCATGATCGACCTGGCACGGCCGCAGCGCCGCCATCGGGAAGACAGACATCGAATCATCGACGAACTGACACATGTACAGGTTCGCCCAGGCGGCGGCCGACTTCCGCAGCTTCAGCCCAGCGACGTCGAAGAACGGATAGCCCAGGGCCACCGCGTCCTCGATCGTGACGATGTGACGCCAGATCCCGTCCTCGCACAGGCGGCCGTCCTTCAGCGCCGCATGGGTCACGTCGAAGTCGAACCGTTCGGACTTCGGCCGGTCGGCGTTCCACGCCTTGCCGGTCCAGAACGGATAGGCTTCGTCGTTGATGGACGACGGCGTCGAGAAATAAGTCAGTCGGTACTGCTTGTGCGACGCCATGCCCGAGGCGACGTCCTCAAGCTTCTTGAACCCGTGGACCCAGAAGAACTCGTCGAAGAAGAGATCCCCGTGATAGCTCTGGGCGGTCCGGCTGTTGGTCCCGAGGAAATACAGGGTGGGCTGGGTCTTCAGCTGGCCCGTTTCGCCATCCTCGCCGCGATCGATGGTGATGTGTTCGCCCGTCAGATCGACGCCGATCGTCAGTTTGACGAACTCCACGATGTAGGTGCGGAACACCTGCGCCTGGCTCTTGGACGCGGACAGGTTGATCTGGTTGTTGCCGGTGTCCAGGGCGTGGATCAGCTGCTCGCGGGCGAAGTAGAAGGTCGCGCCGATCTGGCGCGACTTCAGGATCATCCGGTGACGCTGAAGGCGATGCTCGTGCCACACCTTCTGATGGCCGATCATCTCGTCCAGGTGCCGCTGGCGCAGGATCTCCAGCTGCTCTTCGGTGATGACGTTGCGGCGCGGCTTCTTCTTCTCGCCGGCGTTCCGATTGGCGACCTTGTCGTTCAGATGGCCGCTATGCCCGCCTGGCTGCTCGTAGCGACGGATCTTCGCCAGGGTGACGGCCTGCCGGCCGAGGAGGTCGATCTCCTTGAAGTCGCGCCCGTCCTTGACGGTCTTCAGGACCAGGGCGATGAACCGCGCCTCGACGATCCCTTCCATCCGCTCCAGGGTGGAGGCGACGTCCCAGCCGTCGCGCCGCTTCCAACTGGCGATGGTGTTTTCGGATTCGCCCAGCAGTTCGGCGATGTCGCAGGGACGCCAGCAGCTCCAGTAGAGGAACTTCGCTGCCCGGCGGGGGTCCAGGCTGTCGGTCACGGGGAAACCGAACCCGCCGTTGCGGCTGATCAGGGCGCCGAGGTCGTCCTCGCCGCCGGTCGGCTCTTCCTGCTTTTTCGGGCGCTGCCTCATCGCGGCGGACGCTAACCGCGCGACCGCGCGCGACCCGCCTTAGCCCTGTTGTCAGGACCGCACCGCACAACAGGGCCGCCTTGAGAAACGGCGGCGCAAGGCGGTGATCTGCGGCCTCAATCGCTGGTTCGTCCAGCCGTCCTGCAGATCGCCCGAGGCACGATGTCCAAGAAGCTCACCAAGTTCGTCCGCGTCGCCGTCGCGGGCCAGACCGCTACCGACGGCCGCACGATCGAGCCCAGGTGGCTCACGGAAATGGCGGCGAACTACAACCCCGCGACCTTCACGGCGCGCGTCAACGTCGAGCACTATCGCAACGTATCCGCCAGCGGACCATTTCCGGCCCTGGGCGACGTCAAGGCGCTGAAGGTCCAGACCGACGACATCGAGATCGCCGGCAAGACCGAAAAGCGCCTCGCCCTCTACGCTCAGATCGAGGGCAACGAGACGTTCCAGGCTTACATCGCCGCCGATCAGAAGAAGTTCTCCTCGATCGAGGTGGACGACAACTTCTCCGGCACCGGCACGGCCTACCTGGTCGGCTTCGCGGCCTCCGACAATCCGGCCTCGCTCGGCACCGAGGCGATCACCTTCTCGACCCGCACCGACGACGCCTTCGCCAAGCAGCTGAAGGCCGAACTGGATGGGCGCAAGCAGCGTCCCACCAACTGTTTCTCGTCGGCCTACGCCACGTCCTTCCAGTTCGAAGACGGCGCCGCCTCGGAGCCCGGCGCCCTGGAAAAGCTGGTCGAGATGTTCAGCGGCCTGATCAAGAAGGACGACGCCAAGAAGGAAGAGCCCAAGACCGAGGTGAAGCCCGCCCCCGCCGCCGGCAGCCAGGATTTCGCCGCCGTCATGCAGGCGTTCACCGCCGCCCTCGCGGCCGACCGCAAGACCGACCAGGCCACGGCCGAAAAGAAGTTCGCCGCGCTCGAGAAGAGCGTCTCCGACATCAAGACCGCCCTCGAGAGCGAGCCCAGCCGTGGCTACACGGCGCGCCGCCCCGCGAACGGCGGCGACGGTCGCGTCAAGGCCGACTGCTGATCGAACCCCTCAGACCGCCCGTCCTCCACGCCGCGCCACAAACTTCCGGACCTGATCCATGCAAGACTCCACCCGCATCCTTCTGAACCAGTACCTGGAAGACCAGGCTGCGCTGAATGGCGTCGATCCCGACGCCGCCCGCAGCGGCAAGGCGTTCACCATCTCGAACCAGTTCGCCGCCGGGACGCCCTCGGTGCAGCAACGCCTGATCGACAAACAGCAGGAAGAAACCGGCTTCCTGGGCGCCATCAACATCGTCCTGGTCGATGAGATGAAGGGCGAGAAGCTGGGGCTGGGCGTTTCCGGCCCGCTGGCCAGCCGCACCCAGACCAACGTCAACGGCTCGGCCGGACGCAAGACGACCGACATCTCGGCCGTCGACGTCGAAGGCTACGAATGCCGCAAGACCAACTCCGACACCCACATCACCTACGCCAAGCTGGACATGTGGGCCAAGTTCTCGGACTTCCAGACGCGCATCAGCAATCTGATCCGCCAGCGCCAGGCGCTGGACCGGATCATGATCGGCTTCAATGGCGTCTCGGCCGCCGCCAACACCGACAAGGTCGCCAACCCGCTCCTGCAGGACGTAAATATCGGCTGGTTGCAGAAGTATCGCGACAACCGCCCGCAGGCCGTGCTGACCGCCGGCGCGACGGCTGGCAAGGTGCGGATCAAGGCCAGCGGCGGGGGCGACTATCGCAACATCCACTCTTTGGTGATGGACGCCACCCACAACCTGATGCCCGCCTGGGCGCGCAACGACCCCAGCCTGGTCGCCATCCTGGGCGACGACCTGCAGCACGACGTCTTCTTCCCGTTGATCGACGGCGAGAACAAGCCGACCGAGATGATCGCGGCCGACTTGATCCTGGGCGCCAAGCGTATCGGCGGCAAGCAACCGGCCCGCGCGCCGTTCATGCTGCCCAAGTCGCTGTTCATCACCAGCCTGAAGAACCTGTCGATCTACGAACAGTCGGGCAAGCGCCGCCGCACCGTCCGCGAAGATCCCGACTTCGACTGCGTGCGGACCTTCGAGTCGACGAACGACGACTATGTGGTCGAGGACTACGACTACGGCTGCCTGGTCGAGAACATCGAGTTCGAAGCCTGATCCGTCAGGCCCGGACGACGCAGCGGGGCGGCTCCGGCCGCCCCTGAGCCTTCCTCTTCAGAAGAACCTTCATGTCCCTGATCGCCAGAATCCGCGCCCTTCAAGAAGCCGGTCTTCCTGTCACCCCGGAAGCCCTTGGCCAGACCGTGGATGAGCAGACGGCCTCGGCCGATGCCGTCGAAGGGCAGGGGGACGCGGCGCAGGCGCCAGCCGAGGCGCCGGTCTCGCCGGCGCGCCGGCACCGACAGGAGGTGCTGGGACGCATCCTGGCGGCCTCGGGCAGCGGCTTCGGCAAGCAGTTTCACCCGATCGCGGACAACGAGAACCTGTCGCCGGCCGAGAGGGAGGTCCTTCAGCTGAAGCTCCAGCTGATCGACCACCAGGCGTCGCTGAAGGCCACCAAGTCCCAAGAGACGAAGATCGCGCTGAAGCGTGAATTCCTTCCGCTCTATGCCGCCTGGGTCGATGGCGCGGTTCAGACCGACCAACCTCCCGCGAATGAACAGGCGGCTGAGCTGATCTCCACCATGATGATCTGGCGTATCGACGCCGGCGACTTCGTGGGCGCCATGCCCCTGGTCGCCTTCGTGCTGAAGCACGACGTGCCGATGCCGGCGCGCTTCGACCGCGACGCCGCCACCTTCGTGACGGACCAGGTCTCCGAGGCCGCGATCGCCGCCTACGACAAGGCCGAGCCGGGGGTGGAGGCGTTCCCGCTGCAGATCCTGGCGGAGGTCGAGGATCTGGTGGCCACGGCCGACATGCACGACCAGGTGAAGGCCAAGCTGCAGAAGGCCATCGGCCGCGCCCTGGCCACCGACGCCGGCGAGGAGAGCCGCGTCCGCCAGGAGGAGTGTCTGAAACGCTATCAGCGCGCCCTCGAATTGAATCCGGCGGCCGGCGTCAAGAAGGACATCGAGCGCCTGCAGTCGGCCCTGAAGAAGTCCGCCAAGCCCGACGACGCCACCCAGGAACAAACCCATGGATAATCTCACCCACGCCATCGCCCGCGCTTGCGCGCTCCTCGTCCTTCAAATCGCCGGGCTGATCGCGGGCGTCATCGCCCTGTTCTTCCTCCATCGCTATGGGGAAAGCTCGGGATTGGGGGCGCTTCAGCTCACACTCCTGGCGACAGTGGGGCTGCAGCTCTTTCGTGTCATCCCGGCTGTTCATCGAGCGCGGGAGGCCGCATTGGCGGCCCCGACGCCCTATTGGATAGGGACGGCGGCTATGGCCATCCTCGCCACAGTCTTCCTGGCGATCATCGTCTTTGGATCGGTTGCGGTCGCTGCTCAGACGTTCGCCGTGTTGGGTTTCTGGGCAACCTGGCTCGTGGTCCTGTCAGGTCTGATCCCGCTGAAGTCCGCCCTAGAGGCGCTCAAACAGGCATCCCGACAACGCGGAGCCCTCTCCGCTTAACCCCATCGCCCCCCGGCGCTCGGCGGCGGGGATCGGTCCGACGTCAACGGGTTCGCCCGTCTCTGGCTCCGATCGATCCCCCCACCGCCGTAAACCGGATGGGCGGCGCCCAAGAAAGTGAAGCCAGCAGGCGGCACCCTCAGGACATCCCTCGCTAGCGCCATGTCAGGCTTCACTTTCAACCCGCCCAACACCGACACCGCCCCCCCGGCGCCAGCCCCGGCGGCCGACGTCGTCAACGCCGGCGGCTGGTGGCCCTCCATCAATATCACCGGCGTCCGCCAGGCCGTCGATCTCAACACCAAGGTTACGCCCGAAAGGATCCGCGACGCGGTGCGTCAGGCCATCGTGGACCTGGCCAGCGAGCCGGCCATGGCGAAATGGCAGGCGGACCAGGTCGCGGCCGGCCATGCGAAGCTCGAGGACGTCCCGGCGCGCGGGATCTCCGTCGATGGTCAGACCGACTACGCCCTGCGTTGGACGCGCGCCGTCTATTCCCTGGTCGCGGCCGACCTGGGCGAACGGCTTCTTGGCCAGGGGCTGACCGGCACGGGCGCGGATCGAGCCGAGGCCCTGGGCGCCGAGGTCGGATTGCATCAGCGCAACGTCGCCCACGCCGTCCGGGACTTCCTGGGCCGGCCGCGTATCCGCGCGAGAATGATCTGATGGCCCAGCTCACTGCGCCCATGACGGTCCGCGCCCTCGCCGGAGAGACGGTCGACGCCCTGGTCTGGCGCGTCCTCGGCCTGGGCGCCGAGGCCGTCGGCCGCGTCTACGAGGCGAACCCCAATTTGGCGGACGCGGGCCTTTTCCTGACCCGAGACCAGCCCGTGACCCTTCCTGTATCCGCCACCACCACGGCGGCCGCGCCGCTTGTCCAGCTGTGGGACTGACGATGACCAGCCAACCGCTCCAGTCCCAATCGATCACCCTGCCGTCCTGGGCGGCCCTGGGCTTCTGCCTGGCGCTGGCGGTCCAGCTGGCGGGCCTCGTCATCTGGGGCGCCAAGGTCGAGGCCCGCACGACCGAACTCCACGCGACGACGGAGACCCTGCGTCGCGGCGACCTGGTCAAGATCCAGACCGACGTGTCGTGGATCCGCGCCCAGCTGGAGCGGGAGGACCGGCGATGACCGATCCTCAGGACCCCCTGCCGGAAGGCCAGTGGTTGTTTCGCCGCATCTTCACCTGGACCCTGACCGTCGCGCTGCTGGGTCTGCTGGGCTGGATCACCTGGCGCATGCCGGCGGACGCCCTGCAGCCGGTCGCCCTGTGGCTGATCGGCCTGATCGCCCTGGTCGTGACCTACTACCTGCTCGCCCCCAGCGCGGCCGAGTTGGCGCGGATCTTCGCCGAACTGCGCGTCCGCTTGCCGTTCAACCGCACATCTGGAGAATCGTCTTGAGCTTTCGCTTGTCTACTCGTTCGCGTTCTCGCCTGGTCGGGGTCAACCCAGCACTGATCGCCATCGTCGAAAGCGCGATTGAAAAGACGTCGGTGGACTTCATGATCACCGAAGGCGTCCGATCGGCCGAGCGTCAAGCCGTCCTGGTGAAAGCCGGTGCGAGCCGGACGAACAAAAGCCGACATCTGACGGGTCACGCCGTCGATGTCGCGGCCATCGTCGATGGCCAGGTACGATGGGATTGGCCCCTCTATGGTCGTATTGCCGCAGCCTTTAAGGAAGCCGCCTCCGAACTGAAGACGCCCATCATCTGGGGCGGTGACTGGAAGACGCTCCGCGACGGCCCGCACTTCGAACTGGATCGGAGGGTCTTTCCATGAACACCCTTCACGCCATTCTCTTCATCGCCGCCTATCTGGCTCCGGGCTTGGTCGCCGCAAGCATCGAGTTGCGGCGTCAAATCCAGGCGGAAGGCCGCCTGATCCATTGGGATTGGGTCGTCTATGAGCTGCTTCTGGAGGGCGCCCGCTACATTCGCGCCGCGCTGCTCGGGCTGGCGAGCGGGATCGACCGGTTCCGGCTGTACGTCCGCCGCCATTGGCAGAGCTGATCATGCCGCGCTTCATCACCCGCACCTTCAACTTCGCCACGCCCTGGGGGTGGGCTCTGTCCGGCCTAGCCTTGATCGCCTTCATCTGGCTGATCGTCGGCGCCCTGGGCGGGCTCGGCTTCCGTTTCGACCCTCTGGACCTGGCTCGTAAGCGCGCCGATCGGGCCGAGGACCAGGCCGTCGTCGCCACGATCAACGCCGGCGCGCGGTCGAGGGAGGTCGCCGGCGAACGCGACACGACCCGCCGCGTCGAGACCGCCCGCGCCAGGATCCACCAGGCCGAGGCCATCGCCGCCGATTTCACCACCCAAGCCAGAGCCGCCCCCGATGCGAACCACCCGCTGGATCCCGACCGCCTTGCTCGCTTGCGCCTCGCTGATGAGCGCCTGTGCCAAGCCCATCCCGCCGTCTGCCCTGCCGACGCCGCCCCAGCGGGAGATGCCCGCGACCGCTAGGTCGGCCTGCATCCTTCCGCGCCTGCCGGAGAACGCCACCTGGGCCGATCTGGAGCAACTCGTCCAGGCGCGTGGCGCCGCCATCGTGGCCTGCGACATCGCCCGTCAGCTCGCCGTCGACGTCCATGACGCCGAACATGCGGACGAGGCCGCCTGGCTGAAGAACCCCTTCGGAAAGCCGCGCTGATGCGTAAGCCCGAAACCCTCCGCGCCGCCCTCGTCGCCGCCCTGGACGGAAAGCACCGCTACAGCGAGCGGCCCGCCGATCTGCACATCATCATCCAGGACGCCACGCCGGTCGCGGACGGCCGACCCGGCCGAGCCTATGTTTGGCACTACACCCTGGTGGTCGCCTTCCTGGACTTCACCGGCGCGCCCGACGAGATCGCCCTGCCGATCCTGACCTGGCTCCAACGGTGGCAGCCAGATGTTTTCGCCAACCCCGACCGGCTGAAGTCGGCCTTCAGCCTGGAGGTCGAGTACCTGGCGGACGACATCGTAGACGTCATGGCCCGGCTGAAGCTGACCGAAGTGGTCTCCATGGTGGACCGGCCGGGCGGAGGGCTGGACCTGGTCAGGCCCGAGGAGCCCGTCCCCTTCGCCCTACAAGAGGCGACCCCGCTCCACGCCGTCTATCTGGACGACGCGCTGATCCTGCATTGCGACGCCCATCCCGGCGCCGGCCTCGATGGCTGATCGCGCCGACGAACTGCTGCGGCTGAAGGAGATCGCCTCGGCCTTCCTGGAGCAGATGTCTCCGGCCGAACAGTCCAAGCTGCTGCGGCGGTTCGCCCATGACATCCGCCGGTCTCAGCAACGGCGCATGGCTGCTCAGGTCGCGCCGGACGGTGCGCCCTGGCCAAAGCGCAAGCCGCGATCCCAGCCGACGCCCGCGCCGCGCGCTGTCCGCTTCCTCTACCGCAAGCCTGGCGGCGATGTCAGGGTCGCGGATCTGCGGAGCTGGGTCGGGCGCGGCGGGTCCATCATCGGCTTCGACCGGGAGGCCGAGGGCATCCGCACCTTTCGCAAGGACCGTATCGAGCGTCATCTTCCTCCAGAGGGGCAGGCCGATCCCGGCGCCATGCCGGACTCCATTCGCGGCGCGCGGGGCGGCGTTCGCCGCAAGGTCCAGAAGATGTTCGTCAAGCTGGCCCGGCCGACCAACCTGAAGTCGGGCGCGGCCCTCGATGAAGCATGGGTCGGCTTCACCTCCAGGGCCAGCCGCATCGCCCGTGTCCACCACTATGGGCTCCGGGATCGCGTCACCCGTGACGGCCCCGAAACCGACTATCCCCAGCGCGAACTGCTGGGCTTCAGCCAGGCCGATGAAGAGCATTTGCTGGCGCGCTTCCTGGATCACGTCGGACAGGCCGTCGCCCGCTAGGCGGCCTGTTGTGCGGTGCGGTTCCGACAACACCCCCGCGTCGCGGTCCGGCCCGTCGCGCGGCGACAAAGCTCGCCATGAGCAACACGGCCGTCAATCTCTCGGGCCTGCCCATGCCGGCGGTCGTAGAGATCCTCAGCATCGAGCAGATCATCGCCGAACTGAAGGCCGAACTGATCGGCCTCGCGCCCGAGCTCGAGCCCTATCTCCAGCTGGAAAGCGACCCGCTGGTCAAGCTGATCCAGGTGTTCGCCATGCGCGAGTTCGCCATGCGCCAACGGGTGAACGACGCCTCGCGCGCCAACATGCTGGCCTACGCCGTCGGCGCGGACCTGGATCATCGCGGCGCGGATTGGGGCCTATACCGCCTGGTCATCACGCCGGCGAACCCGACGACCGGCGCGGCGGCCGTCATGGAATCGGACGACGACTTCCGCGAGCGGATCCTGCTCGCGCCTGAGGCCCTGTCCGTGGCCGGACCTGAGGGCGCCTATCGATCCCTGGCCCGCAACGCCAGCGGCGACGTGCTGGACGCCAGTTGCACCAGCCCGACCGAAGGCGTGGTCTCCGTCAACGTCCTGGCGCGCAACGCGACCGGCGTTCCCAGCCAAGGGTTACTCGATCTCGTGGAGGCGGCGGTCTCGGCCGGCGACAAACGCCCCCTGACGGATCATGTCCTGGTTCATGCGGCCGAGGTCCTGACCTTCGCCGTCGAGGCCCGCCTGACAACCTTCCCCGGCCCCGACGCCGCCGTTGTCCTGGCGGAGGCCCGCGCGCGCCTTGACGCCTTCCTGGCCAAGAGCTTCCGCCTCGGCCGCGACGTGAAGCGCAACAAGCTGGTCGGCATACTTGAAGGGGAGGGGGTCGAGGACGTCGAGTTGATCTCGCCCGCCGCCAATATCGTCGTGTCTCAGCTGCAGGCCGCCCGATGCACGGGCGTCACCCTGATCCACGCCGGGACCAACACCTGATGACGGGTCTGATCCGCGACGATCAATGTCTTCTGCCGCCCAACGCGACCAGCGTGGAGCTGGCGCTCGAGGCGCTCACACGGCGCGTGGACGCCATCCCCACGCCGCTTCGGGAAATACGCCTCGCTGATCGCTGCCCGCCCACGCTTCTGCCCTGGCTGGCCTTCGAACGCGCCGTCGGGGCCTGGAATTCGGACTGGCCCCTGGCGGTGAAGCGTAATGTGGTGGCCCAGGCCATCAACGTCGCGCGGATGAAGGGCACGGCGGAATCGGTTCGCCGCGTCGTCCAGTCCTTCGGCGGTCAGATCGCGCTGCGCGAATGGTTCGAACAGGACCCGCCTGGCCCGCCCTACACCTTCCAGCTGATCCTGAGCTTGAGCGGCGAGGGCGGGGAGCCCGCCAGCGCGTCGTTCGTGGACGAGGTCATCGCCGCCGTCGAGCGGACCAAGCCTGTGCGCGCCCGCTTCACCTTCACCCAGGGCCTTAAGGCCGAGGCCGCGCTTGGCGTCGTCGCCGGCGCGCGCCCTGCCCACTACCGCCGCCTGAAGCTTGAGGAGGCCGCCTGACATGGCCGGACTGAAGATCACCATCACCGACGCCGGCCGCGCCGCCCTGCCAAACGGGCCGAACACCGGAACCTCGGCCGTCGTCATCTCGCACGTCGGCATCTCCAACGTCCACACGCCCGGCTCGCTGAAAGGGCTGACGACCCTGCCGGGCGAGATCAAGCGCGTCACCACTTTCGGCGGCGACGTCGTGGCGGACGACGTGATCCACGTCACGATCAATGACGAAACGGCCGACGTCTATTCGGTGCGGGCCTTCGGCCTCTACCTCTCGACGGGTGTGCTCTTCGCGGTCTTCAGCGCGGCTGACGTGATCGTGGAGAAGAGCGCTGGCGCCATGGTGCTGCTGTCGGCCGACATCACCCTGGTCACGATCGACACGGCCGCCATCCAGTTCGGCGGGACGGGCTTCATCAATCCGCCGGCGACGACCGAGCGTCTGGGCGTGGTCGAGCTGGCGACCTGGGAGGAGGCCGCCGCCGGCGCGCGGGCGGATGCGGCGGTTACGCCGTTCGGCCTGCTCAAGACGCTGCAGTCCTGGGCCCTGAACTTTGCGGCGGCCGTCCATGGCCACGCTATGACCAACATCGACGGTCTGCCGGAAGCGCTCGCCGGAAAGGCGAGCGCCAGTCACTCCCATGCGGCGGGCGACGTGACCTCGGGCGTCTTCGATGTCGGCCGAATTCCGGCCCTGGCCATGGAGAAGATCACCGGCCTGGCCACGGCTCTGGCGGGCAAGGCGGCCGCCGTCCACGGTCACGTCATGGCCGACATCGACGGCCTGGTTCAGGCGCTGAGCGGCAAGTCGGCCGTGGGCCACAAGCATGACGCCTCCGACACGACGACCGGGGTGTTCGACGTCGGCCGAATCCCTGCCCTGGCGATGGAAAAGATCACGGGCCTGGCGGCGGCGCTTGCCCTGAAAGCGACCCTGGGGGCTGACGCGAACTTCGCCGACATCCGTGCGGCGCGCGGCAACGGCACGGGCGTCATCTTTCTTGGCGATGTCGCCCACTACCTGTTCTTCGACGGTTTGAACTACAACCTCCCCGCCGCGCCATTGATCGTCAACGGCGGCGTCGTCTGGACGACGGCGTCTTTCGACCCCACGACGAAGGCCGACGCCGCCAACCCGACATTCACTGGACCCATGCGCCACAAAGGTGCGGCGCTGGAGATGCCTGGAACCGGCAGCTTTTTCAGCTTGAACCTCTACTACGACGGCGGCTGGCGTCGGCGCTCGGCCGACCATGGCTGGGCTGTGCGACACAGCGGTGGCGTCTTCGATGTGCTCTACGGTCCAACAGGCCCGGCTGGACAACTCGTCGGCGAACAGAACCTGTTTCGCCTGGATGGAGAGCAAAGGCGTCTCGTCGTCGCCGACGGTATCGTTTGGACCACGCAGACGTTCAATCCCGCGACGAAGGCCGATCTGGCTAGTCCGGATTTCACCGACAATGTGCGCCTTCCAGCCACGACCTTGTTCAAGAAGGAAGTGGCGGGAACCTCCGAGGGCGGTCAGTTCTTCCTCCAACGTCCGGACACGGCGACCACGCTGGCCCAGGACGTTGTCGTTGATCTCAACGGCGACAGTCTTCGGATTTGGGAACGCGCTGGCGCGTTCAGAGGCGTCTCACTGAACCTGGCGGCTCAGGACGCTAATGTCGGTTCGGTCATTCACACGACCGCCACGCTTAAACCCTCGACCCAGGCCGAAGCCGCAGCGGGCGTCGCAACCGACCGTTTCATCACGCCCGCCGCCCTCTGGTCGTTCGCCCGTGACCTCGGGCCGGTCGGTCGCGCCGTTATCCCTGGGACCGGCCTGATGATCCAGTGGGGCGTCTCGACCGCCAACACGACCGAGGGCCAGGTTCACGCCACCCTGCCCGTGGCGTTCGGCGGCGGGTGCCTGGTCGCCCTGGCCAACCCGCGCAATCCGACCAGCAACATCAACAGCGACTACTACATGCAGGTCGTTTCGAGACACCTGGACCGGATCGTCTTCTTCGCCAACCGCGCCAACGGTTCGGCGGGAAATCTCGACGGCTACGAGTGGCTGGCCCTGGGCCGGGTGAGCGGAACGCCAGACCCCGCCTATGGAGGCGGCGGCAGCGGCGGGGGCGGCGATCCGGGCGGCGATCCGGGCGGTGGCGGCGGTGGCGGTGGCCAGGTCGAAGTCTAGGGAAATCCAATCATGACCATCTTCTTCAGCCCGACCACGGGCGCCTTCTACGACGACGCCTTCTGGGAGGCGCCCCTGCCGGACGACGCAGTCGAGATCTCGGCCGAGGACCACGCCGCTCTGCTGGAAGCTGCCAGCACGGGCAAGGTCATCCAGGCCGGGCCGGACGGCGCGCCCGTCGCCGTCGATGCGCCGACCCCGCCGATCGTGACCCTTGCCGCCTTGGCCCGCCGCCGCCGTGACTTGGAGGTCGATAGGCTCAGGTGGCTGATCGAACGTCACAGAGACGAGATCGCGCTCGGCCTCACCACGACCCTGACGCCAGAGGATTTCACCTTGGTGTTACAGCATCTTCAGGCCCTGCGTGATGTTCCCGAGCAGCCCGGATTTCCCGAGCAGATCGATTGGCCTGAACTGCCTCCGGAGCTGCTGCCGGCCGCCGCTTGAACGACTGCGCTGTTGTGCGGTGCGGTTCTGACAACAGCCGCGCCGCGCGAGCGTTTCGCCGCTGGGCCATCGTCCCGCGCGATGAACCGCCGCCCTAAATCCAACGGAGCCGACACAGATCGCGCCATCGGCCGCCTTGTGCGCGAAGGCACGATTGCGTCCGTCGATCTCGACGCCGGCAAGGCCGTGGTGGATTTCGGGGATGGGTCCACGTCACGTCCGATCGACTGGAACATGCAGGCCGGAGACACCACCATCTGGCTGGCCCCGACCGTGGGACAACAGGTCTCCGTCGTTTCGCCCGAGGGCGACGACGAGCGCGCCTATATCGACGCCTGTTTTCCTTCCTCGACCTACGCCCCGCTCTTCCTAGGCGCGGCGGTCGGCATCAAATTCAAGGACGGGGCGGTCGTCAAATACGACCCCGAAACCCATCGGCTCTCCTTCGACCTGCCGGGTTCGGCCGAGATCACCGCGCCGGACGGCGTCACCCTGAACGCCAACGTTTCCATTCAGGGTGATCTGGCCTGCAGCGGAACCGTGACGGCCGACGTCGATGTCGTCGGCGCCGGCAAGAGCCTGAAGGGCCACGTCCATACCAAGGTCACGGCGGGCCAGGCCCTTTCGGGGGCGCCCCAATGAGCAGCATCTCGCGCCTGACCGGCGAAACCCTCGATCCCAACTCCGAGGCGCACCTGGTGCAGTCCATCGGAGACATCCTTTCGACCCCGCGAGGATCTCGCGTCCTGCGCCGCAGCTACGGTTCGGACCTGCCGGACCTGATTGACCAGCCGGTCGAGCCCAGCCGGCTGCCGATCAAGATCTTCGCCGCCACCGCCATGGCGTTGCTCGCCTGGGAACCGCGTCTGCGCCTGAGCCGGGTTCGCATCGAAGCGACCAGCACCGGCGCGGCCGCCGGTCGCCTGGCGCTGCGGCTGACGGGAAAGCGCGTGGATCTGCCGCGAAAGCCTTCCGTCGATCTCCTTGTCCCCCTCCGCTGAAGGAAGCCCACCCATGGCCCTCACGCCCCGCCCGCATGGCGTCCGCATCGTTGAAGCCGCCGCCGGCGTCCTGACCCTGACTGTCGCCGCCACCTCCATCTGGGGTGTGGTGATCCAGTCGTCCGACGCTAAGGCTGCAACCTTCCCGCTGAACGAGCCTGTTCTCGTCTCGGACCTGCCCGCCGCCATCGATGACGCCGGCGTCGCCGGCACAGGGGAGATCACCCTTCGCGCCATCGCGGACTTCGGCCGGTCGATCGGCGTCGTGGTGCGTGTTGGCGAAGGCGTGGGTGAAACGGCCGCCGACAAACTGGCGGATCGGAACGCCAAGGTCATCGCTGGCCTGCAGCAGCTGCAATATGCCGAGCAACTTCTCGGCGTGAAGCCGCGCATCGTCGCCGCTCCCGGACTGGACACCCAGGCTGTCGCCGTCGCCCTGGGCCAGACTGCAGTGGCGCTGAACGGCTTCGCCTACGCCGCCTCGATCGGCGCGACGCCGGCCGAGATCAAAACCTATCGCGACGGTTTCGGCGTTCGCGAACTGATGCTGATCGACCGCGACTGGAAGGCTCTGAACGGCGCGGGAGCCGAGGTGATCAGCTACGCCGCCGGCCGCGCCGTCGGCCTCCGCGCCTGGCTGGACCGCGAGGTCGGCTACCACAAGACGATCTCCAACGTCGCAGTGCCCGGCGTCGTCGGCATCGATCAGCCGCGAGCCTGGGATTTCCAAAACGCACAGACCGAAATGGGTCTGATCAACGGCGCGGACGTGACCGGCCTGATCCGGCGCAACGGCTATCGATATTGGGGCAACCGCACCTGCGCTTCGGACCCGCGCTTCGCCTACGAGAGCGCCGTCCGGACGAACCAGGTCCTGCGCGACACGATCGCGGATGGCGTCTTCCCCTACATCGACCAGCCTCTGACCGCGCAGCTCGCGGCGGACATCATCGAGAGCATCAACGCCATGTTCCGACGCGAGAAGCTGGCGGGTCGAATCGTCGGCGCCGTCGCCTTCCTGGCTCCCGGAAACACGGCCGACCAACTCGCCGCCGGCAAGCTGAAGATCGGCTACCGCTTCACGGCCTGCGCGCCGCTGGAGGATCTCGAGGCAGCGTCGGAAATCACCGACGAATTCTACGCCGACACCTTCAACCTGGCGGCCTGAGCCGGTCGCCGTCCCCCATCCGCACCGTTCGTCGCCGCTGCTCGAGGATCTGAACCATGAAACTGCCACGCCAACTCCAGGACATGAACGTCCATGGCGATGGAAACTCCTTCCTGGGCGAATGCCAGAAATTCACCCGGCCCAAGCTGGCTGAAAAGCTTGAGGAGTATAACTCCGGCGGCCTGCTGACGGCGGTCCAGATCAGCACCGGCCGTCTCGAGGCCCTGGAATGCACCCATGCCTACGGCGGCGACATGCCGACGCTGAACAAGGGTTTCGGCGCCGCCCAACTGGACGCCAATCAGCTGCGCTTCTCCGGCGCCTATCAGAACGACGCCACCGGCGCTCTGGACGACGTGCAGATCGTCATTCGGGGCAAGCACGTCGAAATCGACAGCGGCGACGACGAGATCGGCTCCAAGAGCGGCACGACCTACAAGACGAACTGCGTCTACTACAAGCAGACGCGCAACGGGGTGGTCGAGTTCGAGATCGACGTCCTGAACAACGTCTTCATCGTCTACGGCGTCGATCGTCGGGCCGAGATCCGGGCCATCATCGGCGGCTGACCGTGTTGAACCGGCGCACTCTTCTTCTCGCCCTGCCGGCGGCCGCGCTGTTGCGCCGGCCGAACCTGGACGCCCTGCGTCCCGCGACCGCCGGGCAGGGCGTCTTCCAGGGCGGGAGCCAGTCGGCGCCGCCACATAGCTTTCGGGGAACGAGACCATGAGCGACACTGAACTGCAGTCTGGAGACGACGAGGCGCCCGCTTTCGAACGCGGCGTCGATGACAACGGCCGCGCCTGGGTGAAGGTGCCTCTGCAGCGCCCGCTGCAGCGCGCCGACAACAAGTACGATCATGTGATCGTGCGCGCGCCCCTCGGCAGCGACTATCAGGGCACCAGCCTCTCGGCCATCCACCAGGCCGACTACAACGCCCTCTGCGTCGTCATCCCCCGCATCACCGAGCCTGTGATCCATAAGCAGGATCTGCAGCGCATGCCCTCCGACGACCTGGCCATGATCAGCGGAGAGGTGGTCGCTTTTTTGTACACCAGGGCCCAGCGGCGGCAGCTTGGCCTGACCGAGTAGAAGACGCCTACGCCGATATCGCCTTCGTTTTCGGCTGGCAGCTCTCAGAGCTTCAGGCCCTGGACCTTGACCAACTAGCCCTGCACCGCGAGCGCGCGATCGCCCTCTACAATCGCGTCCACGGTCCGAAAGAAACCTGACCGTGGACAAGAACCTCCGTCTCAGCATCCTGCTCAAGGCCGGCGGCAACGCCGTCGGCTTTCTGCGGGGTGTCAAGACCGAGAGCGGCCGGACCGCCGTCGCACTCAATAGCGCCAGGGAAAAGGTAGAGGCGCTTCAGCGGACGACCAAGGATGTCGGCGCATTCCGCAAGCTGGAAGCCAGCCTTTCCACAACGCGAAGCAAGGTCGAGGAGCACCGCGCCGAACTTGCGCGGTTGGGCGCCCAGATGGACGCAGCCGAGCGGCCGACCAAGAGCCTGGCTCGCGCCTTCGATCTCGAGAAGACCAAGCTTCAGGAAGCGACCGCCAAACAGAATGCCCAGGTCAGCGCGCTGACCCAGCTGAAGACCAAGCTGGAAGGGGCGGGGGTTTCGACCCTTGCCCTCGGCGCTCATGAACGCAAGCTGGCCAGGGACCTGGAACACGCCAACGACGAACTGTCCGAACAGGCCCGCCGCATGGACCTGATCCACAGTCGCAGCGCTCGCCTGGAGAAAGCGCGCGGTCGCTATGACAAGACCCAGCAACTCGCCGGCACCATGCAGGGCGCGGGCGCGTCTGCGGTTGCGGGGGGCGTCGCCGTCGGCGCGCCGATCTTCGCCGCCTCGCGCGCCGGCATGTCGTTCGAGGACGGCATGGCCGACATCAAGAAGGTCGTGGACTTCCCGACGCCGGCCTCCTTCAAGCAGATGGAGCAGGACATCCTCGGGCTTTCGACCCGGATTCCGGTCGCCACAGAGGGACTGACCGCGATCGTAGCGGCGGCAGGGCAGGCGGGCATCGCGCGGCATGAACTGACCGCCTTCGCTGAAGACGCCGGCAAGATGGGAATCGCCTTCGACACCACGGCCGACGACGCCGGTCAGAAGATGGCGACCTGGCGAACGGCCTTCCGTCTTAACCAGGCGGAGGTGAAGGGCCTGGCTGACCAGATCAATTACCTGGGCAACAACGGTCCGGCGAGCGCGCTTAAGATCTCGGACGTCGTAACGCGGGTGGGCGCCCTTGGCGAGGTGGCTGGCCTCTCTGCGGGACAGGTCGCGGCCTTGGGATCGACCATCGTCGGTCAGGGTGTCGAACAAGAGATCGCCGCCACCGGCATCAAGAACACCATGTTGGCTCTCACAAAGGGGGCGGCGGCGACCAAAAGTCAGAAGGCGGCCTTCGCCGCCCTCGGACTCGAGGCCACGGACATGGCCAAACGCATGCAGACGGACGCCGGCGGCGCGATCGTGGACGTCATGTCGCGCATCTCACAGCTTTCGAAGGATCAGCAGACTTCAGTCCTGACCCAGCTGTTCGGTTCGGAATCGGTCTCGGCCATCGCGCCGCTGCTGACCAACCTCGACCAGCTCAAGACCAACTTCAGCCGCGTGGGAGACGCTACGCTTTACGCCGGCTCGATGCAGAAGGAATACGAGGGCCGGGCGGCGACCACGTCCAATGCGGTCCTTCTCGCCAAGCAGGGCGTCAAGGCGCTCGCCATCGAGGTCGGTTCGGCATTCCTCCCTCAGATCAAGCAGGGCGCGGCATGGCTCGGTCAGATGGCGCAGCAGGTGCGCGGTTTCGCCCAGGCCCATCCGGGCGCCATCAAGGTGCTGGGGGTTCTCATCGCCCTGATTTCGGGCGCCATGATCGTTTTCGGCGGACTGGCCATGGCGGTCGCCGCCGTTCTCGGTCCATTCGCCCTGATGCAGATGGCGATCACCCAGGTCGGACTGCTCTTCGGCGCGGGCGGCTTGCTCAGCGGCGTCGCTTCGACGGCGGGCAAGGTTTTGCCCTTTCTGGGTCGCGGTCTGATGATCGCCGGTCGCGCCTTCTTGATGTTCGGCGCAGCCGCCGCCAGGGCAGGGCTCATGCTCCTGACCAACCCGATCACCTGGGTGGTGCTGGGCATCGTCGCCGCCGTAGCTTTGCTGGCGGGCGCGGCCTACCTCATCTACCGGAATTGGGGGACGATCGGGCCTTGGCTCAGCCGGATGTGGGAGGGAATCAAGACCGGCGTCTCTAACGCCATCGGCTTTATGGGCCGCATCTTCATGAACTTCAGTCCTGTGGGGTTATTGATCGGGGCGGTCATGCGCGCCTGGCCTGCGCTTCAGGCCCTGGGTGGTCGCTTCCTCGAAATGGGGCGTCACCTGCTCACCGGCCTGGTCAACGGCGTCCTGGGCGGCATCCCGAACCTGGTCGCGGCGGTCATGCGGGCCGGCGGCGCTGTCGTGACGGCGTTCAAGCAGAAGCTCGGCATCCACTCGCCCTCGCGCGTTTTCGCCCAGCTTGGAGACTACACAATGCAGGGCCTTGGGATCGGTCTCGGCCGGTCCGCGCGGGATCCTCTGCGTCGCATCCGCTCGGCCGCCACGGCGATAACGGCTGCGGGCGCCGTCGCCCTGGGGGCTCCGGCTCTGGCCAGTCCGCACTTCGACACCTCGCCGCGACTCGCCGCCGGCGGAGGCGCCCGCGCGTCGCGTCCGGCCGAACCCGCTGTCACTATTGGAACGCTGAACCTGAAGATCGTCCAGCGTCCGGGTGAGGACATGGAGGCCCTGGCCCGTCGTGTGGCCGAACTGATTCAAAAGCCCACATCCGGCGGCGCTGAATACGCCGATGACGAAGAAGACTACGGCGAGGCGCCCTGATGCTCTTGGCGATTGGCATGTTTGTCTTCGAGGTGCCGAACGTCCTGTTCGATCAGCTCAAGCGGCGTCGCAGCTGGCGCCATCCGACCAGCGAGCGTGTCGGCGCGCGGGCCGCCAGTCAGTTCGCCGGCGTGGGTGACGACACGATCACCCTGTCCGGCGTTCTGGCGCCTGGCGTCATGGGGCGAAAGGACGCCCTGGAAGACTTGGCGGCCATGGCCGACCAGGGCCGTTCCTGGTCCGTGGTCGACGGCGACGGGTTCATCTACGGCGCCTTCGTCATTTTGGACCTGGACGAGACGAAGCGCGAGCTCCTGGAGAATGGCCAGGCCGTCTTGATCGACTTCAGTGTCAACCTCCAGCGCGTTGACGACGACGAGGGCGACACCAGCGCTACAGGCTCGGAAGTTCGAGCATGACGGGCCAGATCGCCGCCCATGTTCAGCGCCAGGCCGTTTACGAGCTCGTCGTAGATGGCAGATCCATCGACAAGGCGGTGCGGCCCCGTCTCCACAGTCTGAGCCTTACGGAAAGGCGGGGGACCGAGGCCGATGAACTGGAGATCGTTCTGAACGACACGGACGGGAAGCTCGGGATCCCGCCGGCCGGGGCGACCGTGACCCTGAAGCTCGGATGGCTCGATCTTAGAGATGGCGCAGCGCCCGTGCTGATCGACAAAGGGTCGTTCACCGTGGATGAACGCGGTCACGCCGGGACGCCCGATCGGCTAACCATTCGAGCCAGGTCCGCCAACCTCACCCGCGCCTTCAGGACGCGGCAGACCCGTACCTGGTCGAACACCACGCTCGGGGCGGTCCTTGACGACGTCGCCGTCCGGAACGGACTGCAGGCCCGTGTAGCGGCCGACAAGGCGTCGATCGCCGTCGATCATCTGACTCAGGACAGCGAGAGCGATAGCGCTCTGTTGGCCAGGCTGGGGCGCCTCCATGACGCGGTGGCGACGATAAAGGCCGGCCGCCTGATCTTCGCCGCCATCGCTTCGGGCCAGACCGCCACGGGACAGCCTATTCCCGAAGCCCGGATAACCCGCAGCGACGGCGACCGTCACACCTGGTCCTCGGCCGAACGGGAGAACTATTCCGGCGTCATAGCCAAATGGCGCAATCGCTCGACCAACACGAGCGGAGAGGTGGTTATCGGGTCCAGCTCCAACGCCAAGCGTCTCGGCCGCACCTATGGCAGCGAATCCTCGGCTCGCCGGGCGGCGGAGACCGAAAACACCAGGCAGGACCGCAAGGGCGCCAGGTTTTCACTCGACCTCGCCTCGGGTCGGCCGGACCTCTATCCGGATCGGAAGCTGACGGTCACGGGGTGGAAGGCCGACATCGACAATACCGGGTGGGTGATCACCGAGGTGACGCATCAGCTGGACGCCGCCGGCGGGCTGAAGACCGCCCTGCAGATGGAAATCAACCCCAAACCCCCGTCAGCCGCCGGTGCGACATAAGGAAACGGTTGCCGAACCTCTAACCTCCAGTTTTTCAGGCGGTGAGGCTCGGCATTTCTGATATGGAACAAACCGGGGCTGTTCACAGGATCGAAGATGCACACTCAGAAGGGTGAACTTTCGGCTGGGCGCTTTAGCTCGGACAACCAACCCTCGTCCTTCGCCAAGCCGCGAAGCCGGCATGGCGGCTCGATGAAAATCCGCTGTCCACACTGCCAGGCAGTCGCCGCCATACGGACAAGCCGGCCATGGACGCCGGTCTTCAGAGAGATCAGGCTTCAGTGCACCGATGTGGATTGTGGTGCGACCTACGTCGCTTCGCTGACCATCGACCGGATGCTGGTCAGCAGCCAGAAGCCGAACCCGCGCGTCCGAATTCCCCAGGGATACGCAGTGCCACGGCCGGCGAATGACGACACGCAGCAGGAAGCCGCCGCTCTCTAAAGCCTGGTCCCCGGAAAGTCCCCGAGAATGGCTTATTTTTGCGGGAACAAATCCGGAAACCTGAGAAGCGAAAAGGCAAGAAAGACAGTATCCTAGCCGCAGACCCGCTTGTTTACACCGAGAGGGTCGGCGGTTCGAACCCGTCGCCGCCTACCAAAACAAAAGGCCGCCGGAGCGATCCGGCGGCCTTTGTCTGTTTCGATCCCGGGCGGATCAGAAGCGGAAGCTGGCCCGCAGCAGCAGCGAATAGCGGACATAGTCCTCGAGCAGTTCCGCGTCGCCGGTCAGCGACAACATGCCCAGTTCGTTGCCAAAGTTCAGGCGGAAGCCCAGGATCGGGCCGCCGCCCTCGATGGCGTCCGGCGTCAGGGTGAAGGCCTGGCCGCCGCTGGCGAAGCGGGCGATGGTTTCGCCGGCGTCGACCGAGATGTTCTGGCGATAACCGATGCGCAACTCGGGCCGCAGCCAGCCGTTGCGGCCGAAGCCATAGCCGATGTTCATCGCCGCGACCGCCGAAAAGATGTGGCTGTCGCGCGAATCGATGTCGAGGTCGAAGCCGTCGCCGCCGCCCTTTTCGGAGCGCGCGCCTTCCGACAGGCGGAAGTACTCGGCGTAAACCTCGGGCCGGACGTTCAGCCGGCCGAAATTGCGCTCATACGACGCGCCGCCCGCGGCGGCGGCTGTCCAGCCGTGCCAGTCGGACTTGTTGTTCAGATAGACGCCGTCGGCGACCAGGGACCTGTCGGCGCTGAAGCTGGCGTAACCGCCCGCCGCGCGGGCCCAGGTCGTCCAGTACTGGCCTTGGGCGCGCCAGTAGAGGCCCAACTCCAGAAGATTGGCCGACAGCACCTCTTCGGCTTCGGCCTCGGGGTCCTTGATGTCGGACGAGGTGAAGGCGGCCGAGACGCCGATGGCGCCCAGGCTCGTGCCCTTTTCGACGCCGCCGGCCACGCCGAAGCCTTCGGAGCGGAAACCGTAGGAATCCGTCTTGTCCTTGTCGGCGTAGAAGTTGATTTCCTGAACCCAGGCGCTGGTCTCGCCCGGCGCGGCCGTGGCGTTACGTCCCGTCAAGGCGCGGGTCACGGCGTCGACGCCTGCGGACAGAGACATCAGCGGACCGCCCGAATGGTCGGGCAGCATCTGCTCATAGGCGTCCATAAAGTCGTCGCGGTCGGTCTGGCGCAGGAAAAGGTTGCGGACCGTTTCGTTAGCTCCGAGTGCCGCGTAGACAGCGTCGAAGGCGGAGGCCTCAACCTTGATCATACCGGCTTCGGAGGCGGTGCGGCGCCGCGCATCGACATAAACCGTCCCTGCAGCCTGATCGACACCACTTTGAACGACGTACAGATAGGGCGAATTCTTCGAGAGCAACGACTGATCAATTTGGCCGACGTTCAGCGTGCCGGCAGTGATGACGTTGAACCGCTCCGGGCCGTCGAGCAGAGAGGCGAAGCGCACCCCCAAGTTCGCGCCTGTCGCCAGTGTGGCCGTGCCGCTGACGTTAAAGCCGCCTGCACTGTTGGCGTTGGGATCGACGGTGACGATCAACGTGCCGTCTGCGCTGACGTTCAGGTTCGAGATGTTGGTCGTGGTCGTTTGCGTGGCGTTTAGCGTACCTTTCGACAGGTTGATGTCGAGAAGGCCGTCGCTGTTCTTGATCGCCCCCGTTACGGAAGCGCCTCCCGAGATGTTGAGCCGGTCGGCGCCGGCGCCAAAGTCGATATCGCCCAAGACGACGCCGTTCTCGATATTGACGGTGTCCGCGCCCGAACCTAGCAGGATGGAGCCGACGATCGCGGGCTCTTTCGTGTCGGGTACGCCGTCACCGTCGGTATCCGTTTCGGTACTGCCGGAGGCGGCCGAGATGCCGTACTGACGCAAGGTGACGCCGGTAGTGTTGGCGGACAGATCGATCGCTGCGACCTTGCCGTCGACGGCGGTCGTGTCGGTGTTGTCGGCGACCAGGGAGGCGATGATCGAGCCCGCGTTCGACAGCTGGTTCAACGTACCGGATTGGTCGCGGATGGCGGCGGCTGAGCCGTGATTGCCGCCGAAGGATGCGACGATGTTGCCGGTGTTCGCCAGGCTTTGAACATTGGCGCCCAGGCCGAGCAGGATGGCGGTTGAGGACTGGGTTCCGCTGCCGGAAGCGACGGATTGAATGTTTCCTGTGTTGACGATGGCGGGAGCGTTGACGCCCGATCCGACCCAGACGGCGGTGGCGTTTGCGCCAAGCGCGGTCGAGGTGACGCCGCCTTCGTTGCGAACTCCACCAGCAACTGTGACCGCTTGACCGCCATCCACGCCCAGCTGAAGCGCGCGGGACTCGACTCCGGCGTACACTCCCGAGCCGGTGATCGTGCCACGATTGATGAGGCCATAGGCCGCGTCGCCCGTTCCGACCGCGCCCAGCGTCACGCTGTTGGTCGTCGAGCCGATCAGCAGGGCGGGCGCGCCGCCATAGGACGTGAGGGAGGCCGTCGATTCGCTGGCGTCGGGAATGCCGTCGCCGTCGCGATCAGGATCATCGCGGTTCTTGATGCCGTCGCCGTCGTCGTCCTCGTCGCCGTTCTTGACGCCGTTGTTGTTGTCGTCGCCATCGATGCCAGCCGAGGAATAGGTGGGGCCGGTGTCCAAAAGAACGCCGCCAGCGATGTTGGCGGCGACCCGGACGGCCGGCCCGCCCTGAAGCAGATCGTCGGGGTCCAGTTCGTCGAGGAACAGGGTCGTCGCGTTGTCGTATGTTCCGGTGGCGGGGCGAGCCGGCGGCGGGGTCGTATAACGGTATCCCGTGGCGACGACGTTGGAATGGATCTTCAGCGCGCCGCCGACGTCGCCCTCGATGGACACGCCGGTTGCGTTGGCGCCCAGGGCCGAGATGGTGCCGGCGAGATCGACCTTGCCGGAAATCGGACCCGTCGTGCGGATGGCGGCGCTGTTGTCGCCGGTGACGCGCACGGTCCCAAAGCTTTGCAGCTTGCCGTTCAGGGCGGATTCTACGGACAGGCCGTAGGAGTTGTTGCCCTCGACCGTGATCGATCCGGTGGGTTCGATCAACACATTGCCCGTAAAGGGCGAGCCGCCGACCAGACGGACGCCGTAGCGGTTCGTCCCCGTGGCGAAGGGACCGTCCAGATCGCCGTCGCCGTCCGTGTCCTTGATGTCGGCGGTCTCTTGCAGGTCGTTGACGGTGATGGCGCCGCCGACCGTGACCAAGCCGGTGTTGCCGCCGTTCACCATGATGCCGGTGGAGCCATCAGCCGACTTCTCCATCGTGATCGAGCTGCCGGAATCGAGGTCGATCGAATGGCTGGAATCCACCGTCACGGCTGTTCCCGACGTGACGGCGATGCTGCCGCCGCTGGCCAGACGGATGTTGTCCGGGCCCGACCCGGTCGCGTTGGACGTCTGGATCGGCGTGGTGCGGGCGTTCGAGATGACGATCTCGGCCTGGGCTCCAGTCGCGACCAGCATGGGGGCGATCGCAACGGCGGTCGCAAGCAGTTTACGCATTCGGAAAGAACCCCTGGGTGGCCACGCGATCACAATACGGCGGACCCATAGCAGGGTCCGCGCCAGCGTTCCCCAAGTTTATCGAATTTGAGGCGAATGCAAGGCCATATGGCCGCCACGCCGGCCCGATGTCTGGACCGGCGTTCGCTGGAGGTCGGGACCATATGCGGGTTCCAGCCGCCCACGGACGGATTTGCGCGTGACGCTATTGAGCTTTGCCATCGTCGGGTTTAGGGGGCGGGCGACGGTCAGGCGCGCTCCGACGCGACGCATCCAAACGGCGCCATTCGGCGTTCGTCAGCTCCGACCCGGCGAGACCTTACCGCATGAGCATGACCGACCTCGATGTCCAGGAAAGCGAACTTCGGCTGATTCCCGGGCTGGATATCGAGGTGGCGGAAACGCTGCGAGCGCTGAAGACGGCGTCGCTGGACGAACGGCCACGGCTGGTCGACACCACCATGTTGTATGCGCCGCGTTCAGGCGGGGTGAAGCGGTATCTGCTGTCGAAGAAGGCCTGGATCGAGGCCAACCGCCCGGGCGTCAGTCATTCGTTGATCGTTCCCGGCGCACGGCACAAGGCCAGGCCCGACGGCATCGTCCAACTGAGGGCGACCAAGCTGCCGTTCGGCGACGGCTATCGTTGGCCCACCTCGGTCAAGCGCTGGAGCGCCTGGGTGGCGGCCATGAAGCCGTCGATCATCGAGGCGGGCGATCCCTATACGCCGGGGCAGGGCGCGCTGGAGGCCGGTCAGCGGGTCGGATGCCCGGTCGTCGGCTTCTGTCATTCCGATCCCGCTGGACTGGCGGCGCTGCATTTCGGCGAATGGGCCAAGAAGCCGGTCGAGAAGCGCTGGGCCCGGCTGTTCTCCCAGTTCGACCGCGTGGTGTCGCCCAGCCGTTTCATCGCCCGCCGCCTGGAAGAGGCGGGCGTGGACAATATCGTCATCCGCCCGCTGGGCGTGGAGATCGACACCTTCCGTCCAGACCGGCGTGATCGGAAATGGCTGTTGAACGAACTGGGTCTGGAGGCGGATGCCCGCCTGCTGTGCTTCGCGGGGCGACCGGCCAAGGAAAAGAACGTCGATGTGCTGATCGAAGCGGTCCAGAAGCTGGGCGCGCCCTATTATCTGGTGTTGGTCGGGGCGGGAGCCGGCATGCCGGCCGAGGATCGCGTGATCTCCATGCCCTATGAGAAGGACCCCAGGGCGGTGGCGAAGATCATCGCCAGCTGCGACGCCTTCGTGCACGCCAACGACAAGGAGCCGTTCGGCCTGATCGTGCTGGAGGCCATGGCCTGCGGACGTCCGGTCGTGGGCGTCAACGCGGGCGGCGTGGCCGAGACCGTCGACAACAGCGTGGGCCAGCTGGCCGCGCGCGCCGAGGCGGCGGATTACGCCGAGGCGGTCGAGGCCCTGTTCGCTCGCGATATCGAAGCCATCGGTCGTGCGGCGCGCGAAAAGGCGGTCAGCCAGTTCGCCTGGAACCGCGTGTTCGCGGACCTGTGCCACCTGTATGGCGACCTGACGGGCGAGGCGGCCTTCATGGCCGCCGATGCGGAACTGCATCTGCACTGAGCGCGAGGCGATTTGCCCGCGCAGGCGGGGCGCGCCACTTCTTCATCGATGTCGTTTGAAAGAAGTGGCGCGAGTGACGGGGCTCGAACCCGCGACCTCCGGCGTGACAGGCCGGCACTCTAACCAACTGAGCTACACCCGCGGCACTCTAACCAACTGAGCTACACCCGCGTTTCCCGGCCGAAGCGGCTGTGCGCCCCGGCGAGGGGCGTCGTTTAGGCGGGCTTATTAAGCGCGTCAAGCGACCTTTTCCCAGAAACGTCGCCGTCAGCGCGACGGGGCTGTGGACGGGACGACCACGGCCGCCTGAGGCGGGCTGTGCGGGCCGGCCACGCCGCCGCTGACGGGCTCCTGAGCGGCGACGGCCGGGGCAGGCGGCTGGTAGTGGACGCCGACGCCCGGCCCCAGGGGCAGGTCGAATGCGACCCAGGCCGCCACCATGCAGAGCCCCGCGATCAGGAAGGCCCCGGCGTAGGGCAGCATGGTGGCCATCAGCGACCCCAGGCCGAATCGTGGATCCCAGCGCTGGGCGAAGGTCAGGATCAGCGGGAAATAGCTCATCAGCGGCGTGGCGATGTTCGTCACCGAATCGCCCATGCGATAGGCGGCGGTCGTCATCTCGGGCGAAATGCCCAGCAGCATGAACATGGGCACCACGATGGGCGCCAGGGCCGACCACTTGGCCGAGGCCGAGCCGATGAAAAGGTCGAAGAAGCAGGAAACGAAGACGACGCAGATCAGCAGCAGCGGGGCGGGGAGGGCCAGGCTCTTCAGTCCGGCCGCTGCATTGACGGCCAGGATCGGTCCAAGGCCCGACCAGTTGAACATGGCCACGAAATGGGCGGCGAAGAAGGCCAGAACGATATAGGGCGCCAACTGGGCGATGCCGTCGCGCATCATGACGACCAGATCCCGGTGCGAGCGGACGGACCGTGATCCCACGCCATAGGCCCCCCCGGTCACGAAGAAGGTCACGGCGAAGAAGGCGACCAAGGACCTGTAGAGCGGATTGAACTTCTGCTCGGGTTCGGCGGTCGGATCGACGAAGGGAGAGCCGGGCAGGAAGGTGATCAGCGCCCAGAGCGCGATCATGGCCAGAAGCGACAGGCCGGCGAAGGCCAGGCCGCGCTTCTCGTCGGCGGTCAGAGGTTCCTTCTCGGACGTCTTGGGCGGCGCCACGCCCGCGATCGGCGTCCAAGGGCCCAGGCGGGGCTCGATCACCCGGTCGGTCAGGAACCAGACGATGGGGGTGAAGACGATCACCACCCCTACGATAAAGAACCAGTTGCCCGCGATGTTCACCGAATAGGACGGGTCGATCAGATGGGCGGCGGGCTCGGTGATGCCCAGGATCAGGGCGTCGCTGGCGCCGGGAAAAAGGTTGCCGGCGTAACCGCCCGAGACTGCCGCGAATCCGGCCGCCAGCCCCGCCAGCGGATGGCGGCCGGCCGCTGCGAAGATGACCGCCGCCAGCGGGATGACCACGACATAGGAGGCGTCCGACGCATGGTGGGAAACCATGCCGGTGATCACCACGACCGGCGTCAGAATGGCGCGCGGCGCGTTCAGCAGGGCGCCGCGGATAGCCGTCGAGAACAAGCCGGTGCGTTCCGCGACCGAGGCCCCGTAGATGATGGTGATGACGATGCCCAGCGGCGGAAAGTCCGCCAGGGTTCGAGGCATGCCGATGATCAGTCGCTCCAGGTTCTCTGGCGACAGGAGGCTTTGCGCAGCCAGTCGGTCGCCGGTCACGGGATTTACGGCCGACCAGCCCAGACCCGCCCCGATCAGGCTGAGGACGATCAGGCCGCCGATCAGCCAGAGGAACAGGAAGACAGGATCCGGCAGGCGGTTGCCCACGCGTTCCACGGCGTTCAGGGCGCGGCTGGCGACGCTCATGCAGATGACTTTCGGTTACAGTCTAGGGCCGCAATAGGGCGTTCGGCGTCGGCTGCGCGCAAGCGCCTGGCCTGCGACATATGGCGCGTAGAGTTGCGATCCGTTCGCAACAAAAATCCAATGACCGCAGGGGTTTGAACCCCGGCGTCTATGGGTCTAAGAAGCGCCGAATCCGCCTCTCCCCGGCGGACGAGGTTCTACGAATGAACGCATTCCTGCTCCAATATCTGCCGGTTCTGATCTTCGCCGGCCTTGCCGCCGTGATCGGCGTCCTCTTCATCGTGCTGCCGCTCGTGCTGGCGCCGAAGAGCCCCGACGCCGAGAAGCTGTCGGCCTACGAGTGCGGGTTCAACGCCTTTGACGACGCGCGCATGAAGTTCGACGTGCGCTTCTATCTGGTGTCGATCCTGTTCATCATCTTCGATCTGGAAGTGGCCTTCCTGTTCCCGTGGGCGGTGTCGATGTTCGACCTGTCGCACGCCGGCATGGTCTTCGCCTTCTGGTCGATGATGGTCTTCCTGGGCGTGCTGACCATCGGCTTCATTTACGAATGGAAGAAGGGAGCCCTGGAATGGGAGTAATCGCGCCTTCCTCGCCGCTTCCGGGCGTGCTTGTGCCCGCCGGATCGGCCGCCCGCTCGACCGTGGAGGGGTACGACCCCAAGATCCACGACAAGTTCTTCGAGGCGGTGAACACCGAACTGGGCGAGCGCGGCTTCCTGACCGCCTCGCTGGACGATGTCATCACCTGGGCCCGCACCGGCTCGCTGATGTGGATGACCTTCGGTCTGGCCTGTTGCGCCGTCGAAATGATCCAGATGTCGATGCCGCGTTTCGACGTCGAGCGTTTCGGCATGGCCCCGCGCGGCAGTCCGCGTCATTCGGACCTGATGATCGTCGCCGGCACCCTGACCAACAAGATGGCCCCCGCCATTCGGAAGGTCTACGACCAGATGCCCGATCCGCGCTATGTCGTGTCGATGGGCAGCTGCGCCAACGGCGGCGGGTACTACCACTATAGTTACAGCGTCGTGCGCGGCTGCGACCGGGTGGTGCCGGTGGACGTCTATGTGCCCGGGTGCCCGCCGACGGCGGAGGCGCTGCTTTACGGCCTGCTGCAGCTGCAGAAGAAGATTCGTCGCACAGGGACCATCGACCGATGAGCTCTCTCGCCGTTCAGGCCCAGTACGAGGCGGCGCTGACGCCGTTGGGGACCGAGATGGTCGCGGCGCTGGGCGTCGAGGCTCAGGTCGCCTATGGCGAACTGACGCTGGTCGCGCCGCGCGAGCGCATCGTCGAGGTGATGAACGCGCTGCGCGACCAGTTCGGCTTCCAGCAGCTGCTGGACGTGTGCGGCGCGGACTATCCGGACCGCGTCGAGCGGTTCGAGGTGGTCTATCATCTGCTGTCGCTGACGCGGAACGCGCGGGTGCGGGTCAAGGTCTCGACCGACGAGGTCAAGCCCGTCGACACCGTCACGGGCGTCTATCCGTCCGCCGGTTGGTTCGAGCGCGAAGCCTACGACATGTACGGCGTCGTCTTCGCCGGCCATCCGGACATGCGCCGCCTGCTGACCGACTACGGGTTCGAAGGGCATCCGCTGCGCAAGGACTTCCCCATGACGGGCTATGTCGAGGTCCGTTACGACGAAGAACAGAAGCGCGTCGTCTATGAGCCGGTCAAGCTGACCCAGGAATTCCGGACGTTCGACTTCCTGTCGCCGTGGGAGGGCGCCGAGTATCCGGCGCCGGTTCTGCCGGGCGACGAAAAGGCTGGAGTGAAGGGCTGATGGCTGACGGAGCGCACACCCCCGCGACCGTGAACGGCGCCGTCGATCCGTTTGAGGACATGCCGGTCGATCACCGCACCGACCACGCTAAGGCGATGGACGACCGCAAGTTCACCATCAACTTCGGTCCGCAACACCCGGCCGCGCACGGCGTGCTGCGCCTGGTGCTGGAGCTGGACGGCGAGATCGTGGAACGCGTCGATCCGCACATCGGCCTGCTGCACCGCGGCACCGAAAAGCTGATGGAGGCCCGCACCTATCTGCAGAACGTGCCGTATCTGGATCGCCTCGACTATGTCGCGCCGATGAACCAGGAGCACGCCTTCTGTCTGGCCATCGAGAAACTGCTGGGGATCGAGGTTCCGTACCGCGCCCAGCTGATCCGGGTGCTGTATTCGGAAATCGGCCGGATCGGGAACCACCTGCTGAACGCGACCATGCAGGCCATGGACGTCGGCGCCCTGACGCCCCCGCTGTGGGGCCACGAAGAGCGCGAAAAGCTGATGGTGTTCTACGAGCGCGCCTGCGGCGCCCGTCTGCATGCCAATTATTTCCGTCCCGGCGGCGTCCACCAGGACCTGCCGATGGACCTGATCGACGACATCGGCCGCTGGTGCGAGGCCTTCCCCAAGGCCCTGGCCGACATCGAGAGCCTGGTCACGGAAAACCGCATCTTCAAGCAGCGCAACGTCGACATCGGCGTGGTGTCCAAGGAGAACGCCCTGGCCTGGGCCTTCACCGGCGTCATGCTGCGCGGGTCGGACATCGCCTGGGACCTGCGCAAGGCCCAGCCGTACGAATGCTACGCCGAGCTGGAGTTCGACGTGCCGGTCGGCAAGAACGGCGACTGCTGGGACCGCTACCTGTGCCGCGTCGAGGAGATGAAGCAGTCGGTGCGGATCATGGAGCAGTGCATCCACAAGCTGCGCAACTGCCCCGGCGAACCGGTCATGATCGAGGACAACAAGATCGTGCCGCCGCGTCGCGGCGAGATGAAGCGGTCGATGGAATCCCTGATCCATCACTTCAAACTGTACACCGAAGGCTTCAAGACCCCCGAGGGCGAAGTCTATGCCGCCGTCGAGGCGCCCAAGGGCGAGTTCGGCATCTATCTGGTGTCGGATGGAACCAACAAACCGTATCGGGTGAAGATCTCGGCGCCGGGCTTCCGTCACCTGCAGGCGATGGACTGGATGAACCGGGGGCACCAGCTGGCCGACGTGTCCGCCATCCTGGGCTCGCTCGACATCGTTTTCGGAGAAGTGGACCGATGAGCGTTCGTCGTCTCGCCAAGGACCAGCCGGCCTCCTTCGCCTTCTCGAAGGACACCATGGCCAAGGCCGAATGGTGGATCAGGAAATACCCGGAAAACCGTCGCCAGTCGGCGGTGATCCCGGTCCTGTGGCTGGTGCAGAAGCAGGAAGGCTGGGTCTGCGAACCCGCCATCCGCGCTGTCGCCGAACTGCTGGGGATGCCCGTCATCCGGGTGCTGGAGGTCGCGACCTTCTACACCATGTTCATGCTGGAGCCGGTCGGCACGACGGCGCTGATCCAGGTGTGCGGCACCACGCCGTGCATGCTGCGCGGCGCCAACGAGCTGATGCGGGTCTGCAAGGAGAAGATCGGTCCCAAGGACCACCTGTCCGCCGACGGTCGCTTCACCTGGCAGGAAGTCGAATGCCTGGGCGCCTGTTCCAACGCGCCGATGGCCCAGATCAACGACTACTATTACGAAGACCTGACGCCGGAGACGATGGCCCAGATCATCGACGACTTCGCCGCCGGCAAGACGCCCAAGCCGGGCTCCTACATCGGTCGCACCAATGCGGCGCCGGCCGGCGGGGCCAAGACCCTGCTGGACCCGAAACTGTACGACGGCTCGGCCGCCAAGCCGATCAAGAAGCTGCCGAACAGCGATCCGGCCCCGGCCGAGAAGGCGCCGGCCTGATGCCCGCGCCGGACCTGAACACCGAAGAAGGGCGCGCCGCCTATCGCAAGGAGTTGCGCGCCGTGGGGCGTCCGCTGCGGGCGGGCGGCCTGGCCCTGGTCGTGGGCGCGGCCGTCGTGATCCTGATGACGCGTCAGGGCGCGCTGGGCGCCTGGGCGGTCAACGCCTCCTACTTCATGCTGGCGGCCGGCTGGGTGATGGTCCTGGCGGCCATCTGGATGCGCACCCGTCACCACAAGCGCCGTCTGGCGGAAGGACTCTGAGGGCCATGGTCGGAATCCTCGAAGACAAGGACCGCATCTTCACCAACCTGTACGGCTTCCACGACTGGACGCTGGACGGGGCGAAGGCGCGCGGCGCCTGGAACGCCACCAAGGACATGCTGGACCTTGGCCGCGACTGGATCATCAACAACGTCAAGGCCTCGGGTCTGCGCGGTCGTGGCGGCGCGGGCTTCTCGACCGGCCTGAAGTGGTCCTTCATGCCCAAGGAAGTGAAGGATCGCCCTCACTATCTGGTGGTCAACGCCGACGAATCCGAACCCGCGACCTGCAAGGACCGCGAGATCATGCGCAACGATCCGCAGCTGCTGATCGAAGGCTGCCTGATCGCTAGCTTCGCCATGCAGGCCCATGCCTGCTACATCTATCTGCGCGGCGAATATGTGCTGGAACGCGAGCGCATGGAGGCGGCGGTCAAGCAGGCCTATGAGGCCCGGCTGATCGGCAAGGACAACGTCCACGGCTGGGACTTCGACGTCTATATCCACCATGGCGGCGGCGCCTACATCTGCGGCGAAGAGACGGCCCTGCTGGAATCGCTGGAAGGCAAGAAGGGCCAGCCGCGCCTGAAGCCGCCGTTCCCGGCGGGGGCTGGCCTGTATGGTTGCCCGACCACGGTGAACAATGTCGAGTCGATCGCCGTCGTCGGCACCATTCTGCGTCGCGGCGCCGACTGGTTCGCCAGCTTTGGTCGTCCGAACAACACCGGCACCAAGCTGATGTCCCTGTCGGGGCATGTGAACACGCCCTGCGTGGTCGAAGAGGCCATGTCGATCCCTCTGCGTCAGTTGATCGAGGATCACGGCGGCGGCGTGCGCGGCGGCTGGGAGAACCTGAAAGCCATCATCCCCGGCGGCGCATCCTGCCCTGTCATCACGCGCGAACAGGCCGAGACGGTCCTGATGGACTTCGATTCCATGCGCGAGGTTCGGTCGTCGCTGGGCACCGCCGGCGTGACCGTGATGGATCAGTCCACCGACGTCGTGAAGGCGATCGCCCGCATCAGCTACTTCTTCAAGCACGAGAGCTGCGGTCAGTGCACGCCGTGCCGCGAAGGCACAGGCTGGATGTGGCGCGTGCTGGAGCGGATGGCGGTGGGCGAGGCCGATCCGTCGGAAATCGACCTGCTGCTGGATGTCGCCAGTCAGGTCGAGGGGCACACCATCTGCGCCCTGGGCGATGCGGCCGCCTGGCCGGTTCAGGGGCTGATCCGTCACTTCCGTCACGAGATCGAAGAGCGGATCGCCAACTATCGCAGCCGCCGCGCGAACTTCGCCGGCCACGCGATCGCGGCGGAGTAGGCGCTGCAGAACATGCAGGCACTTACCCTCATCATTGGCAGATTGACGCTTCTGGCGACCGCCGGAATCAGCTTTGTGCTGGCTGCGTTTGGGGCGTCGAGATCGATTGCGGGGGTGGCGTTTCCTGGCGCAGTCACGCCTTTGACGCCGTTTATCATGCTCGGAGAATCGCCGTTGGCGCCGTTGGACGGCCTGCTGACCAGCGTTGGTCTTGGCTTGCCGACTTGGGTTGCGGCCGTCCTGGCGCCCTATCTTCTCATCGGCCTAATGTTCACGGCGATGACGGTCAACATCGGGGAATCGATGCTAGGCGCAAAGGCGAGGGTCGCCGCTATTCAGGGCGCGGGCGCAGGTCGTCTCAAGACGATGATCGACCGGTCGGTGATGGACGAGATCGTCGAACGCAAGATGTCAGCCGTCAAATTGATCGGCCGGGGCGCCGTCGATGACATGAAGCGGCTTCTGGTCGGTCTTCGTGATGAAATTTGCGTCCGGCGTATCGAGGCTGAAGGCGTCGTGGATATCGACGCGGAAGCGCGCTTTTTGACGGGGTGGCTTGCAGAGACTCCCAGGTCTGACGATGAAATCAACGTCGCCCTTTCGGCGACGGCTGAACAATGGGCTATGCCGAGCTTGGAATCCTCAGTCGAGGAACGGCGCCTGTATGACCGTTACGAGCAGGAAGTTCTGGATTTCGTGTCGCACTATAACCGCGAAGCTGCAGCCATGATCTTGCTGTGGCCATGGCGTTGGCTGGCTGATATCAAGCTGAAGATCTGGCGATCTACATATACTATTCTGGCCTTTGGCCTGACTGTGATGGTGCTTGTCGGCGCCAACACGCTCTTCTTCTTCATGCAGGGTGAGGGCGGCTGATATGCATCACTCCGTGCTCAACTGCCGTGCTATCCGGAAGGCCAAATAATGCCTATCGCCAAGGTCAACGGCGTAGAAACCGAATTCGAGCCCGGCATGACCGTGCTCCAGGTCGCCGAGCTCGCGGGGCAGGAAATCCCGCGCTTCTGCTACCATGAGCGCCTGTCCATCGCCGGCAACTGCCGCATGTGCCTGGTCGAGGTGAAGCCCGGACCGCCCAAGCCCCAGGCGTCGTGCGCGCTTCCGGCCGCCGACGGCCAGGAAATCTTCACCGACACGCCGATGGTCAAGAAGGCCCGCGAAGGGGTGATGGAGTTCCTGCTCATCAACCACCCGCTGGACTGCCCGATCTGCGACCAGGGCGGCGAGTGCGATCTTCAGGACCAGTCGGTCGGCTATGGTCGTGACGGCTCTCGCTACGCCGAGAACAAGCGTGCGGTCGAAGAAAAGCACATGGGGCCGACGATCAAGACCTTCATGACGCGCTGCATCCAGTGCACGCGGTGCGTCCGCTTCATCACCGAGGTCGCAGGCGTCCCGGACATCGGCATGATCTCGCGCGGGGAAGACGCCGAGATCACCACCTATCTTGAGAAGTCGGTCGCCTCGGAACTGTCGGGCAACGTCAACGACCTGTGCCCGGTCGGCGCGCTGACGCACCGTCCGTGGCAGTACCACTATCGTCCGTGGGAACTGAAGAAGACCGAGACCATCGACGTCATGGACGGCCTGGGCTCGAACATCCGCGCCGACTATCGCGGGTCCGAGGTCATGCGGGTGCTGCCGCGCGTGAACGAGGGGATCAACGAGGAGTGGCTGTCGGACAAGAGTCGCTATGTCGTTGACGGCCTGACGGCGCGTCGTCTGGATCGGCCGTGGATTCGCGAGAACGGCAAGCTGCGCCCCGCCACCTGGAACGAGGCGCTGGATGCCGTCGCCGCCAAGCTGAAGGCCGCATCGGCTGACCGTATCGGCGTCATCGCGGGCGATCTTCAAGACGCCGAGTCGATGAAGGCGACGCTGGACCTGTTCCGCGCCCTGGGCTCGAAAAACACCGACTGCCGCCAGGACGGCGCCGCCCTGGGTTACGGCCCGCGCGAGGGATGGCTGTTCAACTCCGGCCTGGAAGGTATTGAAAAGGCTGACGCCGTTCTGATCGTCGGCGCCAATCCGCGCACCGAGGCGCCGCTGCTGAACGCCCGTCTGCGCAAGGCCTGGCTGAAGGGCGACATGGAGATCGGCCTGATCGGCGAACAGGCCGACCTGACGTTCGACTACGCCTATCTGGGCGCCGGATCGAAGACCCTGGCCAAGCTGCCGAAGTCGGCGATGGACTTCCTGACCAAGGCTGAGCGGCCCGCGATCATCGTCGGCGCGGGCGCGCTGACGGGGGAGGGCGGTCCGGCCGTGCTGAACGCCCTGGGCGCACTGGCCAAGAAGGTCGGCGTCGTCACCGACGGCTGGAACGGTTTCAACGTCCTGCACCACGCCGCCGCCCGCGTCGCCGGTCTGGACATGGGCTTCGTCCCGGCTGAGGACGGCCTGACGGTTTCGGAAATGCTGAAGCCGGGCGCGCTGGACGTGCTGTTCCTGCTGGGCGCCGACGAGGTCGATCCGACCGGCTCGAACGCCTTCCGCGTCTATCTGGGCAGCCACGGGGATCGGGGCGCGCACGGCGCCGACGTCATCCTGCCGGGCGCGGCCTACACCGAGAAATCGGGCCTGTACGTCAACACGGAGGGCCGGGTGCAGATGGCCGAGCGCGTGGTGTTCCCGAAAGGCGAGGCCAAGGAAGACTGGGCCATCGTCCGCGCCCTGTCGGCCCGCGTCGACCAGACGCTGCCCTATGACACGCTGGAGCAGCTGCGCGACAAGTTGATGGGCGACCATCCGACCTTCGGCCGGATCGACTATCTGCCGGCGCCGGTTTCGTTCGACGTGGCGTCGCTGGGCGCCAAGGGCGATCTGGGCGACCGGACCTTCGTTTCGGCCGTCGCCGACCCCTATCTTTCCAATCCGATCGCGCGCGCCAGCGCGACCATGACCGAGCTGTCTGCCCTGCGGATCGCACCGGTCGCGATGGCGGCGGAGTAAGTCATGGACGCTGCTGCAAACTTCTCTCCGCTGGGATGGACGCTGATCACCGTCGGTCAGATCCTGCTGATCACCGTGGGCGTGCTGGTCGGCGTGGCCTTCCTGCTGCTGGCGGACCGCAAGGTCTGGGCCTCGGTGCAGATGCGAAAAGGTCCGAACGTCGTGGGGCCTTTCGGCCTGCTGCAATCGTTCGCCGACATGCTGAAATTCGTGCTGAAGGAGGTGGTCGTTCCCTCCGGCGCGGACAAGGCGGTCTTCCTGCTCGCGCCGATCATCACCGTGATCCTGGCCTTCATGGCCTGGGCCGTGATCCCGTTCGCGCCGGGTTGGGTCGTGTCCAATCTGAACGTCGGCATCCTGTATATCTTCGCGGTCTCGTCGCTGGGCGTGTACGGCATCATCATGGGCGGCTGGGCTTCGAACTCGAAGTATCCGTTCCTGGGATCGCTGCGTTCGGCCGCGCAGATGGTGTCCTACGAAGTCTCGCTGGGCCTGATCATCATCAACGTCATCCTGCTGGCCGGGACGATGAACCTGTCGGACATCGTCAGCAGCCAGAGCGGCTACGCCTGGAATTGGTACGCCTTCGGCGGTGGCAAGGACACCTGGCCCCTGATCGTCGTCATGTTCCCGATGATGATCGTCTTCTTCATCTCGGCCCTGGCCGAGACGAACCGCCCGCCCTTCGACCTGCCCGAGGCCGAGTCGGAACTGGTGGCCGGCTATCAGGTCGAATACAGCTCCACGACCTATCTGCTGTTCATGATGGGCGAGTACGTCAACATCGTCTTCATGTCGGCGTTCATCAGCATCCTGTTCTTCGGCGGATGGAACCCCGGCTTCCTGTCGCAGTCCTTCCTGGACAGCCTGCCGACCTGGGTCGCCTATACGATCTATCTGCTGACCTTCGTGACGAAGACGGTGATCTGGTTCCTGGCGTTCGCCCTGGTGAAGGCCTTCGTGCCTCGCTACCGCTACGACCAGCTGATGCGGCTGGGCTGGAAGGTGTTCCTGCCGGCCTCTCTGATCGCCGTGGTCGTCACTTCGGCCTGGCGCGTGTTCGCGGTGGGGGCGTGATGAAGGTTCTTTCGCTGGCCCTTCTGATGGTCGCCGCGCCGGTCGTGATGGCCTGCGCGCCCGACACCCGCATGCCGGAATCCAGCTATCAATGGGAGCGTCGACAGGCGCAGATCGAAGCCGACTGGCGCGCCGGTCAGGCCGCCCAAACGCCTGCACCGACGCCCGCCGCGAAGGATAAGCCCTGATGTTCACCCGTATCGCCCAGGCCGCGAAGGGCGCGATGATGCTCGACGCCATCGGCGCCATCGGCCTGACCCTGAAGTACATGGCGCGCCCCAAGGCGACCGTGAACTATCCGTTCGAGCGGAACCCCCAGTCGCCGCGTTTCCGGGGCGAGCACGCCCTGCGTCGCTATCCGAACGGCGAGGAACGCTGCATCGCCTGCAAGCTGTGCGAGGCCATCTGCCCGGCCCAGGCCATCACCATCGAGGCCGAACCGCGCGCCGACGGCAGCCGCCGGACGACCCGCTACGACATCGACATGGTCAAATGCATCTACTGCGGCCTGTGCCAGGAGGCCTGCCCTGTGGATGCGATCGTCGAGGGACCGAACTCGGAATACGCCGTCGAAACGCGCGAGGAGCTGCTGTTCGACAAGGCCCGCCTGCTCGACAACGGCGATCGCTGGGAACGAGAGATCGCCAAGAATCTGGAACTCGACGCGCCTTACCGCTAAGGCGCTTCTCGCTAAACGGGCCGACGATTCCGAAAGGGGCGCGGCCGAGACGAAAGGGGCTTCGTCCCGACATGCTGCAAAGCATAGCCTTCTTCCTGCTGGCGACGGTCGCCACGGTTTCCGGCCTTCTGGTCGTCACCGCGCGCAACCCCGTGCACAGCGTGCTGTGGTTGATCCTGACTTTCTTCTCGGCGGCGGGCCTGTTCGTCCTGATGGGGGCGGAGTTCCTGGCGATGCTGCTGGTCGTCGTCTATGTCGGCGCGGTAGCGGTGCTGTTCCTGTTCGTCGTCATGATGCTGGACGTCGACTTCCTGAAACTGCGCGAGGGCTATGCGCGGTATCTGCCGATCGGAGCGATCATCGCCGCGATCCTGCTGGCCGAAATGATCATGGTCTCCTTCGCCGTGGTCCGGGGCGGCGCGGCCGCCGACGGAACCAGCCTGGCGGCGCCCAGCGCCGGCATGACCAATGTCGAGGCGATCGGCCGGGTGCTCTACACCGACTATATCTACTTCTTCCAGGCGGCCGGGATCGTGCTGCTGATCGCCATGATCGGCGCCATCACCCTGACGCTGCGCCACAAGCCGCATATCAAACGCCAGAACATCGCCGACCAGGTCAATCGCCCGGCCGCCAAGGCGATGGAAGTCAAGTCGGTCCAAACCGGGCAGGGCGTCTCGCCCGAGGAGCTTCTCTGATGGCCATCGGTCTAACCCACTATCTGACGGTCGCCGCCATCCTGTTCACCATCGGGGTGTTCGGCATCTTCGTGAACCGCAAGAACGTCATCATCATCCTGATGTCGATCGAGCTGATCCTGCTGGCCGTGAACATCAACTTCGTGGCCTTCTCGTCCTATCTGCACGACATCAGCGGGCAGATCATGGCCATGTTCGTCCTGACCGTCGCCGCGGCCGAGGCCGCCGTCGGCCTGGCCATCCTCGTGACCTTCTTCCGTAACCGCGGTGACATCGCGGTCGACGACGCTTCCGTGATGAAGGGCTAAGCGTGAACCTCCATACCCTCGTCATTCTGGGCGTCTTCGCCCCGCTGCTGGGCGCCGCGATCGCGGGCTTCTTCGGCCGCCGGATCGGCAATATCCCGTCGCAGGCGGTCACGACCGGCCTGCTGTTCTTCTCGTGCGCCGTCGCCTGGACGGTGTTCGGCCAGTGGACCTGGGGCCATCTGGAGCCCTTCACCATTCGTCTGGCGCCCTTCATCAACGTGGGCGACTTCCACTCGGCCTGGTCGATCCGCATCGACGCCCTGTCGGCGACCATGCTGATCGTCGTGACCAGCGTGTCGTCGCTGGTTCACCTGTATTCCTGGGGCTATATGGCCGAGGACGACAGCCGGCCGCGCTTCTTCGCCTATCTGTCCTTGTTCACCTTCATGATGCTGGCGCTGGTGACGGCGGCCGACTTCATGCAGATATTCTTCGGCTGGGAAGGGGTGGGGCTGGCGTCCTATCTGCTGATCGGCTTCTGGTACAAGAAGCCGACGGCCAGCGCCGCCGCCATCAAGGCCTTCGTCGTCAACCGCGTCGGCGACTTCGGTTTCGTCCTGGGGATCATGACGATCTTCTGGATGTACGGCACCATCAACTTCGCCGAGCTGTTCCCGCTGATCGCCACCAAGGCCGGTACGACCTGGGAGTTCCTGGGCGTCCAGTGGTCCGCGCTGGATCTGGCCGGCTTCCTGCTGTTCATCGGCGCCATGGGCAAGTCGGCCCAGTTCTTCCTGCACACCTGGTTGCCGGACGCGATGGAAGGGCCGACGCCGGTGTCGGCCCTGATCCACGCGGCGACCATGGTGACGGCGGGCGTCTATATGGTCTGCCTGCTGAGCCCCATCTATGAGCATGCGCCGGGCGCGGCCCAGATCATCGCCATCATCGGCGCGATCACGGCCCTGTTCGCCGCCACGGTCGGTCTGACCCAGAACGACATCAAGCGGGTGATCGCCTATTCGACCTGTTCGCAGCTGGGCTATATGTTCTTCGCGGCGGGCGTCGGCGCCTATCAGGCCGCCATGTTCCACCTGTTCACCCACGCCTTCTTCAAGGCCCTGCTGTTCCTGGGCGCCGGCTCGGTGATCCATGGCATGCACCATGAGCAGGACATGCGGAAGATGGGCGGTCTGTGGAAGCTGCTGCCCGTCACCTATGCGGTCATGACCATCGGCACCATCGCCATCACCGGCCTGGGCATCCCTGGCGTCGGCGGCTTCGCCGGCTTCTATTCCAAGGATTCGATCATCGAGAGCGCCTACGCCTCGGCGGCTTCGGGCCATAGCGCGGTCGGTCTGTTCGCCTTCTTCGTCGGCATCATCGCCGCCGGTCTGACGGCCTATTATTCCTGGCGTCTGATCTTCATGACCTTCCACAACAAGCCGGTGTGGAAGGAAGAGGGCGATGCGCACCATGCCGCGCATCACGCGGATGATCACGCTTCGCACGCCCAGCTGGAAACCCATTCCGAGCCGGTCACGGACGCCCATGCCCACGACGATCACGCGCATGACGATCATGGCCACCACGGCCCGCTGAAGCCGCACGAAAGCCCGCCGGTCATGCTGATCCCGCTGATCCTGTTATCGGTCGGGGCGGTCGCCGCAGGTTTCGTCTTCGCGCCACACTTCATCGGCCACCATGAGGGCGAGTTCTGGCGCGGAGCGATCTTCACCGGGGCGCACAACCATGTCCTGCACGAAAGCCATGAGGTGCCGACCTGGGTGAAGTGGTCGCCGCTGATCCTGACCCTGCTGGGCACCGCCGTCGCCTACTGGATCTATGTGGTCCATCAGGGCATGGCGCGCCGCATGGCCGAACGCGACGGCGTCGTGTACCGCTTCCTCTACAACAAGTGGTATTTCGACGAGCTGTACGACTTTGTCTTCGTGCGCGGCTTGCGCGCCATCGGGAACTTCTTCTGGAAGGTCTGCGACGTGAAGATCATCGACGGCCTCGGCCCGAACGGCGCCGCCTGGGCGTCGCTGAAATCCGCCGCGCGGCTGGGCAAGCTCCAGTCCGGCTATGTTTATCACTATGCCTTCGTGATGCTGCTCGGGGTGGCTGGATTGCTCACCTTCGCCATCCTCGCGTGGGGAGCCTGAGCCCGTGCCCTACATCCTGAGCCTCGTCACCTTCCTGCCGCTGGCCGGCGCCCTGGCGATCCTGATCGCCCGGTTGTCGTCCAAGTCGCAGGACGCCGCCGCGCCCGCCGCGCGCTGGATCGCCCTGATCACCACCCTGGTCGTGCTGGCCGTGTCCGTCGTGCTGGTCGCCGGCTTCGATCCGAAGAACCCGGCCTATCAGTTCGTGGAGTTCGCGCCCTGGTTCGCCGGCGCCAGCTATCACCTGGGCGTCGACGGGATTTCGATCCTGTTCGTGCTGCTGACGGCCTTCCTGATGCCGATATGCATCCTGGCCAGCTGGAAGTCGGTCGAGAAGCGCGTCGTCGAATATATGATCGCTTTCCTGATCCTGGAGACGCTGGTCATCGGCGTGTTCACGGCGCTGGACCTGTTCCTGTTCTACATCTTCTTCGAAGGCACCCTGGTGCCGATGTTCCTGATCATCGGAATCTGGGGCGGTCAGAACCGGATTTACGCGGCCTACAAGTTCTTCCTCTATACCCTGTTGGGGTCCGTCCTGATGCTGCTGGCCATGTTGTGGATGGCGCACACGGCGGGCACGACCAGCATCCCTGAACTGAAGCGGTTCGCCTTCGATCCGGCGGTGCAGCCGATCCTGTGGCTGGCCTTCTTCGCCTCGTTCGCGGTGAAGATGCCGATGTGGCCGGTCCACACCTGGCTTCCCGACGCCCACGTTCAGGCGCCGACCGCCGGTTCGGTCATCCTGGCCGGCATCCTGCTGAAGCTGGGCGGCTACGGCTTCATCCTGTTCAACGTGCCGATGTTCCCGCAGGCGTCGGAGATGTTCCGACCGCTGGTCTTCACCCTGTCGGTGATCGCCATCGTCTATACGTCGCTCGTCGCCTGGCGTCAGACGGACATGAAGAAGCTGATCGCCTATTCGTCGGTCGCGCACATGGGCTTCGTCACCCTGGGTATCTTCTCGGGCAACGACATCGGCATGCAGGGCGCCATCTTCCAGATGATCAGCCACGGCCTGATCTCGGGCGCGCTGTTCCTGTGCGTGGGCGTGGTCTACGACCGCATGCACACCCGCGAGATCGCCCTGTACGGCGGCCTGACGTCCAAGATGCCCTGGTATGCGGCCATCTTCCTGATGTTCACCATGGCCAACGTCGGCCTGCCGGGCACCTCGGGCTTCATCGGCGAAGTGCTGACGATGACGGGCGCCTATCGCGCCTCGACCTGGGCGGCGCTGGTCGCGGCCTCGGGCGTCATCTTCTCGGCGGTCTACGCCCTGACCCTGTACCGGGCGATGATGTTCGGCGAGATCACCAATCCCAAGCTTGAAACGATCAAGGACATCGACAAGCGCGAACTGCTGCTGTTCGTGCCGCTGATCCTCGGCACCCTGTGGCTGGGCGTCCAGCCGGGCGTCGTCCTCGATTACACCGGGCCCGCCGTCGAGGCCCTGACCAGCGCCTATCGCGCCGCGATCGGCGGGTGAGACCAACAATGCCTGATCTTTCCTCCGCCCTGCATCTCGCCGCTTCGGAACTGACCCTCGCGGTCGGCGCCCTGGTCCTGCTGATGGTCGGCGCCTTCATGGGCGACAAGAGCGCCCGCCTGGTGTCGATCCTGTCCGTGCTGCTGCTGATCGCCGCCGCGGTGATCGCCGTCACCGGCCCTTGGGGCGTCGCCTTCAACGGCGCCTATGTGGCCGATCCGCTGGCCATCTACGCCAAGAGCCTGATCTATCTGTCGGCGGCGGTCGCCATCATCCTGGGCGACGGCTGGATGAAGCGGACGCGGATCGCCAAATTCGAATATCCGGTCCTGGTCGTGCTGGCTTCGGTCGGCATGGGCATGATGGCGTCCTCTGGCGACCTGATCTCCATGTATGTGGGCATCGAGCTGCATTCGCTGGCGCTGTATGTCCTGGCCGCCTTCCACCGCGACGACGTCAAGGCGTCCGAAGCGGGCCTGAAATATTTCGTCCTGGGCGCCCTGTCGTCCGGCCTGCTGCTGTACGGCGCCAGCCTGATCTACGGTTTCGCCGGCTCGATGCGGTTCGAGGACATCGCCGCATTCGCGGTCGATCATCCGGCGACCGGCCTGCTGTTCGGCCTGGTCTTCCTGATCTGCGGTCTGGCGTTCAAGGTTTCGGCCGCGCCGTTCCACATGTGGACGCCCGACGTCTACGAGGGCGCGCCGACGCCGGTCGTGGCCCTGTTCGCCACGGCCCCGAAGGTCGCGGCCATGGTGTTGATCGCGCGCGCGCTGGAAGCCGGTTTCGGCGACGCCCACGCCCAGTGGTCGCAGGTGCTGATCGCCATCTCCCTGATCAGCTTCGTCGTCGGCGCCTTTGGCGGTCTGGTGCAAAAGGACATCCAGCGCCTGCTGGCCTATTCGTCGATCGCCAACATCGGTTATGCGCTGTTGGGCATTGCGGCGGGCACGTCGGCGGGGCTTCAGGCCATGCTGATGTTCATGACCCTGTATGTCATCGACCAGTTGGGCTTCTTCGCCATCCTGCTGTCGCTGTCGCGTTCGGGACGTCCCATCCGGCGCATCCAGGATCTGGCGGGGCTGAAGAGGGACAAGCCGGTGACGGCCGTGGCCCTGACCATCCTGTCGCTGTCGGTCCTGGGGATGCCGCCGTTCTCGGGCTTCTGGGGCAAGTACTATGTGTTCGGCGCCGCCGCCAACGCCGGCCTGTGGCCGGTCGCGGCCGTCGGTCTGGTCGCCTCGGTCGTGGCCGCCTTCTACTATCTGCGGATCATCAAACTGATGTGGTTCGATGCGCCCGTGGACGAAGTGGTCGCCGACAAGGCCCCGGTCGAGGCCCAATGGATCGGCTGGGCCTGCGCGGCCTTCGCCTTCCCGCTGGTGATCGTCGGTCTGACCTGGCTGGAGCCGCTGACCAAGGCCGCGAGCGCCGGCTTCGGGAACGGTTAGGGCGTTGACGCCCGCCCCCCTGGTCATTCTGGACGAGATCGACTCGACCAACGCCGAGGCGCGGCGTCTGGCCGAGGCCGGCGAGCTGGGGCCCAGATGGATCGTGGCCCGTCGCCAGACGGCCGGGCGCGGACGGCGCGGACGGGCCTGGATCGACAAGCCGGGCAATCTGGCCGCCACGCTGCTGATCCGGGTGCAGGGAACGGCCCGCGAGGCCGCCCAGACGACCTTCATCGCCGCCCTGGCCGTCGCTGACCTGATGGACGTGTTCGTGTCGCCGGCCCTGGTCTCGATAAAATGGCCCAACGACGTGCTGCTGGATGGACGAAAAGCGTCGGGCATCCTGGTCGAAAGCGGGCCGCACCCGGCCGGAGGGCTGTGGCTGGCGGTCGGGATCGGCGTCAATCTGACCCATGCGCCCGAGGGCACGGAATCCGTCTCTGGCGCCATCGCCGACAGTCTGCGCGCCGACCTGACCTTCGCGCCGCCGGTCGAGGCCGCCGCCGAAATCCTGGCGGAGACCTTCGCCGTCTGGTGGGGGCGCTGGCAGACCCTGGGGTTCGAGCCGGTGCTGGACGCCTGGACCAGCCGTCTGACGGGATTGAACGGTCCCTGCACGGTGCGGCTGGATCATGAGACGATCGAGGGCTTGGCCGAAGGGGTGGAGCCCGACGGGGCGCTTCGTCTGCGTCTGGCCGATGGCTCTGCGCGCCTGATTTCCGCCGGCGATGTGTTCTTCAGCGCCGCGCCCCGGAGCGGGGGCGTCTGATGCTGCTGGCGATCGAACAGGGCAATACGAACACGCTGTTTGCGGTTCACGACGGCGCAGAGTGGATCGCCCAGTGGCGCGCCGCGACCGAGGCCAGTCGCACGGCTGACGAATACGCCGTCTGGCTGCAACAACTGCTGGCCATGAAGGATCTGAAGTTCGGGCAACTGACGGGCTGCATCATCTCCAGCGTGGTCCCGCAGTCGATCTTCAACCTGCGCAATCTGGCGCGCCGCTATCTGAACCTTGAGCCCCTGGTGATCGGCGAGAACGTCGAACTGGGCATCGAGGTGCGGATCGCAAAGCCCAGCGAGGCCGGGGCGGACCGTCTGGTCAACGCCATCGGGGCCAAGCTGCTCTATTCCGGCGACCTGATTGTGATCGACAGCGGCACGGCGACCACCTTCGACATCGTCGCGGCGGACGGCGCCTTCGAGGGCGGGCTGATCGCGCCGGGCATCAATCTGTCGCTGCAGGCCCTGCACGAGGCGGCGGCCAAGCTTCCGCGTATCGCCATCCAGCGGCCCGACAAGGTCATCGGCAAGGGCACGGTCGAGGCCATGCAATCCGGCGTCTTCTGGGGCTATGTCTCGCTGATCGAAGGTCTGGTCAGCCGCATCAAGACGGAGTGGAGCGCCCCCATGACCGTCATCGGCACCGGCGGCGTCGCCAGCCTGTTCGAAGGCGCGACCGACAGCATCGACCATTTCGATTCGGATCTGACGATCCGCGGCCTCCTCGCAATCTGGCGTCGCAACGCCCATTTGACTGACTGAATGAAAAAGCAAACCCAAGACGAACTCGTTTTCCTGCCGCTGGGCGGCTCGGACGAGGTCGGTATGAACCTGAACGCCTATGGCTATGGCCCCGAGACGAACCGTGAATGGCTGGTCGTCGATGTGGGCGTGACCTTCGGCGACCTGTCCACGCCGGGCGTGGACGTGATCGTGCCCGATCCCACCTTCCTGCAGGGTGAGAACATTCGCGGCATCGTCCTGACTCACGCGCACGAGGACCATATCGGCGCCCTGGGCTGGCTGTGGCCGCAGTTGAAGGCGCCGGTCTATGCGACGCCGTTCACCGCCTATCTGATCCGCGACAAGCTGCGTGAGCGCAATCTGCTGGACCAGGTCGAACTGATCGAGGTGCCGTTGGGCGGATCGGTCCAGTTGGGGCCGTTCGGCGTGACCTTCGTCACCATGACCCACTCGATCGCGGAGCCGAACGGCCTGGCCATCGACACGCCGCTGGGCCTGGTGTTCCACACCGGCGACTGGAAGATCGACGACCAGCCGGTGATCGGCAGCCAGACCGATGCGCCCGCCATCCGCGCCCTGGGCGACAAGGGCGTTCTGGCGATGGTGTGCGATTCCACCAATGTCTTCGTGCCGGGCGTCGCCGGGTCCGAGGGCGATGTGGCGGTTGCGCTGGCCGATCTGATCTCGACCCTGAAGGGCAGGGTGGCGGTCGGCTGCTTCGCCTCCAACGTCGCGCGGATGGACAGCGTGATCCGTGCGGCCGAGGCCTGCGGGCGCCGCGTCGCCCTGGCCGGTCGGTCGATGCACCGCATCACGGCGGCGGCCAAGCACGTCGGCATGTTGCAGGGGGTGAAACCCTTTTTGTCCGATGAGGAAGCCCGCGTCTGGCCGGCCGACCAGATCCTGTATCTGTGCACCGGCAGCCAGGGGGAGGCGCGCGCGGCCCTGTCGCGCGTGGCGGACGGCACCCACCCCACCGTCAAGCTGGGCCTGGGCGACCACTGTATCTTCTCCTCGCGCCAGATTCCGGGCAACGAACTCGCCATCGGCCGGTTGCAGGACCGGTTGGCGGATCGGGGCGTGCGCCTCTACACCGAGAAGGACCATCCCGGCATTCACGTCTCCGGCCACCCATGCCGCGAGGAACTGAAGCAGATGTACCAGTGGGCGCGGCCCCAGATCGCCGTGCCGACCCACGGGGTGCGCCGCTTCCTGCTGGAACACGCCAATCTGGCCCAGGAGATGGGCGTTGCGCAAACCGTGACCCCGCGCAACGGCGACATGGTGCGCCTGGCGCCCGGCCCGGCCGCCATCGTGGACGAGGTGCCGAATGGCCGCCTCTACGTCGACGGCGGCATGCTGGTGACGGAACAGGGGGAGGCGCTGAAGGAGCGCCGCCACGCCTCGACCAACGGCGTGCTGATCGTCAGCTTCTGCCTGGACAAGCGCGGGCGGATCGTCAGCGACATCGACATCCGCAGCGTCGGCCTGCCGGGCGACCTGAAGACGCCGCTGGGCGACGCCCTGGACGATCTGGCCGAGCGGGTCGAGCAGGTGGTCAAGAGCCTGAAGGGCGAGGCGCTGGACGACGAGATGGTCATCGAACAGGCGGTGGCCCGGGTGCTGAAAAAAGCCAGTCAGAGAATCTGGGATCGGCGTCCGATCGTCGAAACCATCGTTCTGAGACTGTAAGGGACAGGCATGGCCGAACGTCTGTTCCTGCTGAACCCCGACTGGCATGACGACCAGGGCGGACCGTGGTTCTGTCCGCCCGGCGCGCTGATCGAAGGCGTTCTGGGGCTGTATCCCAGGCTCCGCGAGCAGCTGGAGGTGGTTCGCCTGGATCATCCGCGCCCGCGCCTGCCCGTGATCGAACAGGTGGGCGAAGACCATCAGAGCTGTCCGGTGCTGGTGCTGGACGGCGAACTCGACTGGCCGGACGCGCAGACCAGCGAGACGACCGGCCGTCGCTTCCTGCAGGATGCGGCGATCATCCCCTATCTGGCCGCCCGCTACGGGATCGGCCTGCCGCACCCCTAGAGGTCCGTCATGCCCATCGGCGTCTTCACCATGGTCGGCATCTACATCATCGTCTGGTGGACGGTGCTGTTCGCGGTCCTGCCGTTGGGCATGGCCGGGGAGACCAAGGAGCCGCCGACCGACGGGGCGCAGTGGGGCGCGCCGCGCACGCCCAATCTGAAGAAGAAGTTCCTGACCACCACCTGGGTGTCGGCGCTGGTCTGGGTGTTCATCATGGCGCTGATTTTCACCGGTTGGCTGCCGCTGCCGGACTTCTCCAGCGCGCCGGCGGTCTAAACGTGACGGCGGCCTAGCTTTCGCCCTGCTGCACCGGCTAAAGCCTAGGTCTGTCTCTACGCCTAGGATTCCCGACCATGCGCCTGTCGCGCTTTTTCCTGCCCACGCTGAAGGAAGCCCCTTCGGACGCCCAGATCGTCTCGCACCAGCTGATGCTGCGCGCCGGCATGATCAAGCAGGAGGCCGCCGGCATCTACGCCTGGCTGCCGCTGGGCCTGAAGGTGCTGCGCAAGATCGAGCAGATCGTCCGCGAGGAGCAGATGCGGGCAGGGGCGGTCGAACTGCTGATGCCGACGCTGCAACTGGCCGATCTGTGGCGCGAGAGCGGCCGCTATGACGCCTACGGCCCCGAGATGCTGCGCATCACCGACCGGCATGAGCGCGAGCTGCTATACGGACCGACCAACGAGGAGATGATCACCGACATCTTCCGGGCCTATGTGAAGTCCTACAAGTCGCTGCCGCTGAACCTGTTTCACATCCAGTGGAAGTTCCGTGACGAGCGCCGTCCGCGCTTCGGCGTGATGCGCGGGCGCGAGTTCCTGATGAAGGACGCCTATTCCTTCGACGTGGACGAGGCGGCGGCGCGCGTCGCCTATAACCGCATGTTCACGGCCTATCTGAACACCTTCGCCCGCCTGGGGCTGAAGGCCGTGCCGATGCGCGCCGACACCGGCCCCATCGGCGGCGACCTGAGCCACGAGTTCATCGTCCTGGCTGAAACGGGCGAGAGCGAGGTCTTCTGCGACCGCAAACTGGTCGAGATGCCAGCACCCGGCGACGACTTCAGCCCGGAGGCTGTTCAGGCCGTGTTCGACGCGCGCACCGCCCTCTACGCCGCCACCGAAGAGATGCACGATCAGGCCCAGTTCGAGGCCAGGACAACCGAGAGCGACCGCCTGTCCGCGCGCGGCATCGAGGTCGGCCACATCTTCTATTTCGGCACGAAATATTCGGCGCCGATGAAGGCCAAGGTCGCCGGACCGGACGGTCAGGACGCCGAGGTCCATATGGGCAGCTATGGTGTCGGCGTCTCGCGCCTGCTGGGCGCCATCATCGAGGCCAGCCACGACGCCGGCGGCATAATCTGGCCCGACGCGGTCGCGCCGTTCGACGTGGTCGTGATCAATTTGCGCGCCAATGACGAGGCCGTCTCGGCCGCGTGCGAGGACGCGGTCGCGCAGTTGGAGAAACTCGGCAAGGACGTTCTCTATGACGACACTGACGAGCGGCCGGGCGGCAAGTTCGCCACCGCGGATTTGATCGGCGTGCCGTGGCAACTGACCATCGGTCCCAAGGGTTTGGCCGATGGCGTGGTCGAGTTGAAGCGCCGCGCCACCGGCGAGAAAGTCTCCGTCCCCCTGGCCGAAGCGATTGAAAGGTTGACGGCTTGAGCCTGCCCGCCCGTTCTTCCGGCGCCTTCTCCTCCTGGGAGATCGGCCTGGCCCTTCGCTATCTGCGCGCCAAGCGCAAGGAGGGCGGCGTCGCCCTGATCGCCATCATCAGCTTTATCGGCATCCTGCTGGCGGTGATGGCGCTGATCGTGGTGCTGAGCATCATGTCCGGCTTCCGCACCGAACTGCTGGGGCGGATGCTGTCGTTCAACGGGCATATGTATGTGCAGGGGCCGGTCCTGACCTCGCCGGATCGGGACGCCGCGCTGAAGCGGATCGCGGCCGTGCCGGGCGTGGTCAGCGCCAGCCCTCTGAACGAGGCGCAAAGCCTGGTGCGCGTCGGCAGCTATACGACAGGCGCGGTCGTGCGCGGCGTGCGGCCGCAGGATCTGGCCGACACCAAATTCGTGTTCGACAGCCTGACGCCAGCCGAGCGCGAAAGCTTCGGCAAGGGCGCCTATGGCGGGGACCGCATCCTGATCGGCGCGGCCTTGGCCAATAGTCTGGGCGTGCGGGTCGGCGATCCGATCACCCTGTATTCCCCGACCGGCGCCGACAGCGCCTTCGGCAATCTGGGCGGGCTGGAGAAGACCTATTTCGTGGGCGGGCTGTTCCGTTCGGGCGCCGCAGACTACGATCGGGCCTTCATGTTCATGCCGCTGGAGCAGCAGCAGCTGTTCTTCGGCAAGGAGGGCGTCTGGGACGTGATCGAGATCAAGGTCGCCGACGCCGACAAGGTGGGCGCCATGACCGATGCGGTCCGCAAGGCCGCCGGACCCGGCGCGGTCGTGACCGACTGGCGCGAACGCCAGGCCGCCTTCTATGGCGCCCTGAAGGTCGAGCGGGTGGCCATGAGCATCATCCTGGGCATGGTGGTGGCCATCGCCGCCCTGAACATCATTTCCGGCATCGTCATGCTGGTGAAGAACAAGACCAAGGACATCGCCATCCTGCGCACCATCGGCGCCAGCCCGTCGGCGATCCTGCGCGTCTTCTTCATGGCGGGGTCGATGATCGGGGTTGCGGGCACCATCGCCGGACTGGTTCTGGGGCTTCTGTTCTGCCTGAACATCGGGTCAATCCAGCATTTCCTGGAGTGGGTGTTCCAGACCAAGCTGTTCAATTCGGACGTCTATATGCTGGATTCGATCCCGGCCCTGGTTGATCCGGTGGACGTGATCTGGATCACCGTCTGGGCGACCTTCATGTCCTGCGTCGCCAGCCTGATCCCCTCGTGGCTGGCCACCCGGATCGATCCGATCGAGGCGCTGCGTTATGAGTAAGTCCGCCGCCATCCTGTCCGTGCGCGGCCTGACGCGCACCTACGACACCGCCCAGGGCGGCCTGACGGTGCTGAGGGGCGTGGACCTGGATGTCTATCCGGGAGAGATCGTCGGCCTGATCGGGCCTTCGGGTTCGGGCAAGTCGTCGCTGCTGCACGCCGCGGGCCTGCTGGAGCGTCCCACGGCCGGGGTCGTGACCATCGACGGCGAGGCTGTCGGCGACCTGGACGAGCGAGCGCGCACGCGCCTGCGCCTCAGTCGGATCGGCTTCGTCTATCAGTTCCACCATCTGCTGCCTGAGTTCGACGCCCGCGACAACGTCGCCCTGCCGATGCGGATCGCCGGCGTGTCGCAGGCCGAGGCCCGTCGTCGCGCGGAAGAGACGCTGAAGGCCCTGGGCCTGGGCGACCGACTGACGCACCAGCCAGCCCAATTGTCGGGCGGCGAGCAGCAGCGGGTCGCCATCGGCCGGGCCCTGGCCAACGGGCCGCGGCTGCTGCTGGCCGACGAGCCGACCGGCAACCTGGATCCGACGACCAGCCAGTCCGTGTTCGAATCCCTAAGATCTCTGGCCAAGACGACAGGCGTCGGCGCCCTCATCGCCACGCACAACATGGAGCTGGCCGGCCATATGGACCGCGTCTTCGCCTTGAAGGACGGACTGCTGGAAGAGCGGGCGGCCGAGAGCCACGCCTACTGAAGCGGCCGGAGGCTCGAATCGCGACCCAGGTGGCAAGTGCGTGGGAATACGAGGTGTCGCTGCGCGTGGCGGCCCTATATCCTGGGTCGATGAAGAGGCGTGGGCTCGCCGCGAATGGTACTGCGGCGTGAGGAATATGAATCAGAAGGCCGAGGCTGCAGTCCCCGACGCCGGGCGGGCGCGGAGCCGGACAGAAACCCGAAGCGGTCAGGAAATCGTGGTGGTGGACGACGACGCCGCCATCCTGTCCATGACCCTGCTCACCTTCCGCGAGGCCGGTTACGACGCCGTCGGATTCAGCGATCCGCTGGACGCCCTGATGTGGGTGTCGGACGCCGATCCGACCTGCATCGTCGTCGACCTGAAGCTGCCGGGCGTGGAAGGGTTGGACCTGGTCAGCGCCTTCTGCGCCTTCGGCCGGCACGCTGTCATCCTGGTCAGCGCCTATGTCGATGTCATCACGACGGTCGACGCGATGCGGATGGGGGTCGACAACGTCCTGACCAAACCGACGTCGCCCGAGACCCTGCTGGGCGCGGCGCGCCACGCCTTGGACGTGCTGCTCTCCATGCCGCGGCAGGACGTTTTGACCTTCACCCGGCGCGAGCGGCAGGTGGCGGAGTTCATTGTGGCGGGCAAGACGACGAAACAGATAGCCCAGGCCCTGGCCCTGAGCCCGCGCACGGTCGAGTTCTTCCGCGCGAGCCTGTTGCGCAAGACCCAGTCGCCGAACTCGGCGGCCCTGGCCTCGGCCTTGACCCGCATCGGATTTCACGCGCCCGACGCTTGACGGGAACAAATATGGAACATAGAACAATCCCGGAACACACAAGGTGATCTGGGGATAAGACCATGCCGCGTTTGATGAGGGATATGCTGTCGCTTGCGTCGTGCGGCGGCTTCGTCTGGATGGTCTGGCAGGCGGCGCTGATGGCCACGAGCGTTTGAGGCGGCGGCTCGGCCGTTGGCAGGCGCGCCGAGTCGGCGTCTGATCGGCGGTCAAGGTAAAGGAGCGAAGGATGAGCGCAGCAGCGGCCACGGGGTTCGTCCATCTGCGGGTGCGCTCGGCCTATTCGCTGCTGGAAGGCGCCATCAAGGCGGGCAAGATCGGCAAGATGGCGGCCGACGCCGGCATGCCGGCCGTGGCCGTCGCCGACCGGGCCAATCTGTTCGGCGCCTTGGAGTTCAGCCAGACGGCCAAGGACGCGGGGGTTCAGCCTATCGTGGCCTGCGCCCTGCCGGTGCGGGGTATCGGCGGCCAGATCAACGCGCGCTGGGCCAAGACGCCGACGGTGGTTTTGCTGGCGCAGAACGAGGCCGGGTGGCTGAACCTGTGCGCCCTGTCGTCCGCCGCCTATCTGGAAGCCGGCGAGATGGCCGAGCCGGGCGTGGAGTGGGCCCAGGTCGCCGCGCGCGCCGAGGGGCTTATCCTGCTGTCGGGTGGGCCGGACGGGCCGGTTGATCCTCTATTTGTTCAGGGCAAGGCAGCCGAAGCTGCGGAAGCCTTGCAGGCGATGAAGGCGGCGTTCGGCGACCGCTTCTATGTCGAACTGCAACGCCACAATCTGAACGAAGAGCGCGTGGCCGAGGGTGGCCTGGTCCGCTGGGCCTATGACAATGACGCGCCGCTGGTGGCGACCAACGACGTCTATTACGCCAAGGCCGCCCAGGCGAAGTCGCACGACGCCCTGCTTTGCATCGCCGACGGCGCCTTTACCGGCCAGGAGGACCGCCGTCGGATCACCGGCGAACACTGGTTCAAGTCGGCCGAGACGATGCGGACTTTGTTCGCCGACCTGCCCGAGGCCTGTGACAACACCATCGACATCGCCCGGCGTTGCGCCTTCCTGGTCAAGACCCATGCGCCGATCCTTCCGCGCTTCGACACGGGCGCCGGACGGTCCGAGGCCGACGAACTGGCGCACCAGGCGCGCGAGGGACTGAAGGTCCGTCTGACCCAGGTGGCGCCGGCCGTACCGGAGGAAGAATACTGGACCCGCCTGGAATGGGAGGTCGGGATCATCCAGCAGATGGGGTTCCCCGGCTATTTCCTGATCGTGTCGGACTTCATCAAATGGGCCAAGGAACACGGCATTCCCGTGGGGCCGGGGCGGGGCTCGGGCGCCGGGTCTCTGGTCGCCTGGTCCCTGACCATCACCGATCTGGACCCCTTGCGGTTCGGTCTGCTGTTCGAGCGGTTCCTGAACCCAGAACGGGTGTCCATGCCCGATTTCGACATCGACTTCTGCCAGGAGCGGCGTGAAGAGGTGATCGACTACGTCCAGGCCCACTATGGCAAGGACCGGGTCGCCCAGATCATCACCTTCGGCACCCTGCAGGCGCGGGCTGTGCTGCGCGACGTGGGGCGGGTGCTGCAGATGCCGCTGGGGCAGGTGGACCGGCTCTGCAAGATGGTGCCCAACAATCCGGCCAACCCCGTCACCCTGGCCCAGGCCATCGAGCTTGAACCGCGTCTGAAGGAGGCGCGCGACGCCGAGCCGGCGGTCCAGACCCTGCTGGAGACAGCGCTGGAGCTGGAGGGGCTGTATCGCAACGCCTCGACCCATGCCGCCGGCATCGTGATCGGCGACCGGCCGCTGACCGAACTGGTGCCGCTGTATCAGGACCCGCGCTCCACCATCCCCGCTTCCCAGTTCAACATGAAGTGGGTCGAACCGGCGGGTCTGGTGAAGTTCGACTTCCTGGGCCTGAAGACCCTGACCACCCTGGACCGGGCGCACGGCTATCTCTCGCGGCGGGGCGCCGCGCCGGTGTGGAACCAGTTGCCGCTGGACGACGCCAAGACCTATGAGCTGATGGCCTCGGGCCAGACGGTCGGGGTGTTCCAGCTGGAATCCCAGGGGATGCGTGACACCCTGCGCAAGATGCGCTGCGGCTCCATCGAGGAAGTGACCGCCCTGATCTCCCTCTACCGGCCGGGGCCGATGGAGATGATCGACACCTATATCGACCGCAAATTCGGCCGCGCCGAGGTCGACTATCTGCACCCCAGCCTGAAGGAGGTTCTGACCGAGACCTATGGGGTCATCATCTACCAGGAACAGGTGATGAAGATCGCCCAGATCCTGGCGGGCTACAGCCTTGGCGAGGCCGACCTGCTGCGTCGCGCCATGGGCAAGAAGAAGAAGGAGGAGATGGATTTCCAGCGGGCGCGCTTCATCAAGGGCGCGCTGGAAAAGGATGTGTCCGAGACCCAGTCCGGCTCCATCTTCGATCTGGTGGCCAAGTTCGCCGGCTATGGCTTCAACAAGTCTCACGCGGCCGCCTATGCGCTGATCTCGTTCCAGACCGGCTGGCTGAAGGCCAATCATCCGGTCGAATTCTTCGCCGCCTCCATGAGCCTGGACCTGTCGAACACGGACAAGCTGGCGGTCTTCTATCAGGATGCGCGGCGGTTCGAGGTGCCGGTTCTGGCGCCTGACATCAACCGCTCCTCGGCCGACTTCGACGTGGCGTGGGACGAGGGGCAGGGGGCGGTGCTCTACGCCCTGGGCGCCATTCGCAACGTGGGCCTGGAAGCGATGCGGCACGTCATCGAGGTGCGCGAGACGGGCGGACGGTTCGCCGACATCTTCGACTTCCTGGAGCGGGTCGATCCGCGCAGCGTCAACAAGCGGGCGCTGGAGGGCTTGGCCAAGGCCGGAGCGTTCGACAGCATTCATCCGAACCGGCGTCAGCTGGTCGAACAGGCCGATGTGCTGATGGCCTATTGCCAGAGCGTGGCGGCCGAGCGGGCGTCGTCCCAGGTCAGCCTGTTCGGCGGCGATCAGGCGCATGCGGCGCGTCCCCGGCTGAAGGCGGTCGATCCCTGGGTCGGGCCGGAGCGTCTGGACCACGAACTGGCGGCGGTGGGCTTCTATCTGTCGGGGCATCCGCTGGACGAGATGACTACGGCGTTGAAGCGCAAGCGCGTCACCTTCGTCGCCGAGGCCATTCCTCTTGCCGAGGGAGGACACGAGGCGTTCCAGATGGCCGGCGTGGTGCGGCGCAGGCAGGAGCGGGCCAGCGCGCGGACGGGCGAGAAGTTCGCCTTCGTCACCTTCTCGGATCCGACCGGGGAGTTCGAGTGCCTTTTCCCGCCCGAACAGCTGCGCAAATGCCGCGAGGTGCTGGAGCCGGGCGCCTCGGTCATGGTGCGGGTGCGCGCCAAGGCTGCGGACGGCGAGGTGCGCTTCTTCGGCGACGACGCCTCGCAGATGGACAATCTGCTGGATGACGCCAATCTGGGCCTGCGCGTCCATGTCTCCGCCCGCACCGCCGACGCCGAGGCCCTGAAGGCGCGGCTGGAGCGAGCGCGGTCGGGCGCCATCGGCAAGGGGGGCGAGATTTCGCTGATGATCGCCGGTCTGGAGCAGGGACGGGAGGTCGAGGTCAAACTGCCCGGCCGCTATCGCCTGGACGGCGCCTTGCGCGGCGCGCTGAAGTCAGCGCCCGGCGTGGTGATGCTGGAGGACGCCTGACGGGCTACAGCCGCTGATGTATGGCTAAGCTTTTGATATTTCGGAACCTCACGGCCGCGTGATGGGTTTGGGCAGTCCATAGGGAGACTGATCCAATGAAAACTCTGACCCTTGCCGGCGTCGCGTCGCTCGCGCTTCTGGCGGCCTGCAACAACAACGGCGACAGCGCCCGCCAGAACGCCAACGAGGCGGTCAACGCCACCCAGGATGCGGCGTCGGGCGTCGTCGGCCAGACCTCGGCGGCCACAATGGGCGCCAATACGGTCGATGGCTTCGTCACCGGTCTGGCGACCGGCAATATGTACGAATCGGAAGCCGCCAAGGTCGCCGAGGCTAAGTCCAAGAACGCGGACGTCAGGGCGCTGGCCGCCATGATCACCAAGGACCACACCGCCGCCGGTGAGAAACTGGCCGCTCTTGCGCCGACGGCCGCGCCGAACGTCGCCATCCCCACGACGCTGGACGAGCGTCGCAAGGGCCTGATCGACAATCTGAACGCCGCCACCCCAGGCGACTTCGACAAGGTCTATCTGGAACAGCAGGTCGCAGCGCACAACGAGACCCTGACCTTGCTGAACGGCTTTTCGGACAAGACCGACGCCCCGGCCTTGGCCGGTCTGGCGCGCGAACTGATCTCAACCGTCACGACGCACCGTGATCGCGCCCAGGCGCTGCTGGACGCCATGAAGTAGGCTTGATCGTCGTTCCATCCGAAAGGCGGTCTCGAAAGAGGCCGCCTTTTTGGCGCGGGCGATGCAAGGCTTGCTATTTGGGGCCATCCCGCCTACATGGCCCCCGCATTTCGCAACGCGGGTGAGGCGCGATTCGGGGAGAAATCCCGATACGCACCATTCCGAGGGTCATCCGACCTTTAATCCCCCGCGCCACGTTGATCGGAAAAAGGACTGAACGATCATGGCTCTGCCTGAATTCTCGATGCGCACCCTGCTGGAAGCAGGCGCCCACTTCGGCCACCAGACGCACCGCTGGAACCCGAAGATGGACCGCTACATCTTCGGTTCGCGCTCGAACATCCACATCATCGACCTGTCCTGTTCGTCGGCACCAAGCGTCAGGCCGCCGAGCCGGTCGCCGAAGCCGCCAAGCGCTGCGCCCAATACTATATGAACAACCGCTGGCTGGGCGGCACCCTGACCAACTGGCGCACCGTTTCGGGTTCGATCGCCCGCCTGCGCGAGCTGGAAGGCATTCTGGAAAACGGCGGTGAAGGCCGGAACAAGAAAGAACTGCTGACCCTGCAGCGCGAGAAGGACAAGCTGGAACTGTCGCTGGGCGGCATCAAGGACATGGGTTCGATCCCGGACATCATGTTCGTGATCGACACCAACAAGGAAGCGATCGCGATCCAGGAAGCCCGCAAGCTGAATATCCCGATCATCGCCATCCTGGACACCAACTCCGACCCGGACGGCATCACCTATCCGGTCCCCGGCAACGACGACGCCGCCCGCGCCATCCAGACCTACTGCGATCTGATCGCTGACGCGGTTCTGGACGGTCTGGCCGCCGGCGCCTCGGCCTCGGGCGTGGATCTGGGCGCTTCGGAAGCTCCGGTCGAGCCGATGCTGCGTGAAGCCCCGGTCGTCGTCGAAGCCGAGGTCGAAGTCGTTCCGGCCGGCGCCGAAGGCGTCGCCGCCGAGCTGGAAGCTGTCGAAGCCGAGAAGACCGAAGGCTGATCGCCTGACGGCCTTCAGGTCGAGGGCCGTGCGTTGAACTGACACACGGCCGGGCTAAATCAGCCCGGCCGTTCCCACATACGAATCCCCCAAGGAGAAGAACATGGCCGAGATCACTGCCGCCCTCGTGAAGGAACTTCGCGAGCGTTCGGGCGTCGGCATGATGGACTGCAAGAAGGCGCTGGTTGAGAACAACGGCGACATTGACGCCGCCATCGACTGGCTGCGCGCCAAGGGCCTGTCCAAGGCCGCCAAGAAGGCCGACCGCGTCGCCGCCGAAGGCCTGGTCGCCGTGGCGTCCAAGGAAGACGGCAAGGGCGAAGTCGCCGCCGCCATCGAGTTCAACGCGGAAACCGACTTTGTCGCCCGTAACGAGCTGTTCCAGAACGCCGCCAAGTCGTTCGCCCAACTGGGCCTGGAGCACCACACGGTCGAGGCCCTGCACGGCGCCGAACTGGAATCCGGCAAGACGGTCCAGGACGAAGTGACCAACATGATCGCCACCATCGGCGAGAACATGCAGCTGCGCCGCGCCGCCCGCCTGTCGGTGTCGGAAGGCGTCGTTTCGACCTACGTCCACAACGCGGTTTCGCCGGGCGTGGGCCGCATCGGCGTGCTGGTGGCCCTTGAAGGCGAAGGCGACAAGACCGCGCTTCGCGAACTGGGTCGCAAGATCGCCATGCACGTCGCCGCCACCGCGCCGCTGTCGCTGAACACCGACGACCTGGATCCGGCCGCCATCGAGAAGGAACGCACCGTTCTGATCGAAAAGGCCAAGGAAGAAGGCCGTCCGGAAAACATGATCGAAAAGATCGTGGAAGGTCAGATCAACAAGTTCCAGAAGGACGTGGTGCTGTCCAAGCAGCCGTTCGTCATGGATCCGGACGTGACCATCGAACAACTGGTCGCTAACTCGGCCAAGGAACTGGGCTCCTCCAACCTGCATCTGGCCGGCTTCGTCCGCCTGGCGCTGGGTGAAGGCGTCGAGAAGGTCGAAGGCCCCGACTTCGCGTCGGAAGTCGCCTCCATGATGGGTGGCAACTAAGACCCTATCCCCTCATTCGTGAGGGTTTTGTATCGGAAGGGCGCGTTCGGCTTTGATGGTCGGCGCGCCCTTCGTCTATAAGAAGCCGCCTGATTCAAGGGCGCAGCAGCCAACGGACCCTCCGCCCATGCCCGACGCCCCTTCGAACTTCCGCTACAAACGCGTGCTGCTGAAGGTTTCCGGCGAGGTGCTGATGGGCGATCAGGCCTTCGGCGTGGACATGAAGACGGTGGACACCGTCGCCAAGGCGGTCGCTGACGTGGCGGCCGAAGGCGTCGAGATCTGCCTGGTGATCGGCGGCGGCAACATCTTCCGCGGCCTGTCCAAGGCGGCGGCGGGCATGGAGCGCGCCCAGGCCGACTATATGGGCATGCTGGCCACCATCATGAACGCTCTGGCCATGCAGTCGGCGCTGGAGAAGATCGGCGTCTCGACCCGGGTGCAGAGCGCCATTCCGATGGCCGCCATCGCCGAACCCTACATCCGGCGTCGCGCGTTGCGTCATCTGGAAAAGGGGCGGGTGGTGATCTTCGCCGCCGGCGTCGGCGCGCCCTTCTTCACGACGGATTCGGGCGCCGCCCTGCGCGCCGCCGAAATGGGCTGCGACGCCCTGCTGAAGGGCACCAGCGTCGATGGCGTCTATACCGCCGATCCCAAGAAGGACCCGACCGCAACCCGCTACGAGACCCTGACCTATCAGGACGTTCTGGCCAAGGATTTGCGCGTCATGGACGCCTCGGCCATCGCCATGATGCGCGACACGGGCATACCGATCGTGGTCTTCTCCATCCGGGAAGACAATTCACTGCGCCGGACCCTGACGGGCGAAGGCACCTTCACGGTCATCAAGGACGCCTGAGCGCGTTCATGTGATCCGAAAGACAAGAGAGACGAGACCATGGCGAAACCTGACGTGACCACCTATCGCGACCGCATGGACAAGGCGGTCGGCGCCTTGAAGGAAGAGTTCAGCGGCCTGCGCACCGGGCGCGCCAACGCCGGCCTCCTGGAGCCCGTGCGTGTCGAGGCCTATGGCTCGACCTCACCGTTGACGGCGGTAGCGGCGATCAGCGTGCCCGAGCCGCGCATGATCACCGTCAATGTCTGGGACAAGGGCATGGTCGTCTCGGTCGAGAAAGCCATCCGCAACGCCAACCTGGGCCTGAACCCGATCGTGGACGGCCAGACGTTGCGCATTCCCATCCCGCCGCTGACGGAAGAACGCCGCAAGGATCTGGTCAAACTGGCCGGCAAATACGCCGAGCAGCAGAAGATCGCCGTGCGCAATGTGCGCCGTGACGCCAACGACGACTTCAAGAAGGCCGAAAAGGCCGGCGATATCAGCCAGGACGAACAGAAGAGGCTGGAGACCGACGTCCAGAAGGAAACGGACGCCGCCATCAAGCGTATCGATGAGACCTTGAAGACCAAGGAACAAGAAATCATGCAGGTCTGAGGCGGAACGGCTTGGTGCTGAACGGACATTCCAGCAGATGACGGCCGCGGCCCCTAGCCCGGACACCCCCGCTTCGGGCGTCGCGGGGCCGCGCCATGTCGCCATCATCATGGATGGCAACGGCCGCTGGGCGAAGGCGAGGGGGCTGCCCCGCGCCCTGGGCCACCGTGAAGGCGTCCAGGCCCTGAAACGCACCATCCAGGCCGCCCCGGACCTGGGGATAGACTGCCTGACGGTGTTCGGCTTCTCGACCGAGAACTGGAGCCGGCCCGAGGACGAAGTCTCGGACTTGATGGGCCTGGTCCGGACCTATGTCGCCAGCGATCTGGCGCGACTGGAGAAGGCCGGCGTCCGCCTGCGCATACTGGGCCGCCGCGAAGGCCTGCCCGCCGACATCGCCAGGATCATCGACAAGGCCGAGGCGCAAACGGCCCACAATGACCGGTTTCTGCTTCAGGTCGCCTTCAACTACGGCGGTCGGGCCGATCTGGTGGACGCCGCGCAGCGCCACATGGCCCGGATGCTGGCGGGCGAGACCGACGCCCCTCTGACGGAGGCCGCGCTGGAGGCGGGTCTGGCCACGGCGGGATCGCCGCCGCTGGACCTGATCGTGCGCACCTCGGGCGAGCAGCGGCTGTCTAATTTCCTGCTGTGGGAAGCCGCCTACGCCGAACTGGTGTTCCAGGACATCCTGTGGCCCGACTATGGCCCCAGGGCGCTGGCCGAGGCGGTCGAGACGTTCCGCCAGCGCGAGCGGCGTTATGGCGGCCGTCAGTCAACGGTGTCGGCGGTGTCGGCCTGATGCCCGTCAAGCCGCGCGACATCGCTCTACGAGCTGCTTCCGCGGTCGTGCTGGCGCCGGCGGCGGTCGCCGCGACCTGGGTCGGGGGCGTCTGGTTTCTGGCCCTGATGACGGTCGCCAGCGTGGTCCTGGCCTTCGAATGGGCGGCGATGAGCGCGCCCCACGCCCGGCGCGTCATGGGCGGGGCCGTCACCTTCGGCATCGTTGCGGCCGTGTTCAGCGCCTATTTCGGCGCTATGTCGGTGGCCTTCGTCATGCTGGTGTTCGGCGCCGCCGCCGCTGGCGTTTACGCCCGAAGCCGAGGACAGGAGGCATTGGACGCCGCCTATGGGGTGCTCTACCTGGGCTGGCCGTCGGTGCTGCTGATCTGGTTGCGCGATGGTGTCGATCCCGTCGGCCTGCACTGGACGGTGCTGGTGTTCGCGGTGGCCTGGTCGGCGGACATCTTGGCCTATCTGGTCGGATCGACGCTGGGCGGACCCAAGCTGTGGCCGCGCTTTTCGCCGAACAAGACCTGGTCGGGTTTCATTGGCGGGATTCTAGCCGGCGCGGTCGCCGGCGCGGTCATGACCGTCTTGGTGGACATGGGGCGGCTGACCGTATTCTGGGGCGCGGTCATGGGCCTGGCCGGCGCCCTGGCGACCATGGGCGGCGATCTGTGGGAATCGGGCCTGAAGCGCCGTTTCGGGGTCAAGGACGCGGGCAACACCATTCCAGGTCATGGCGGCCTTCTGGACCGGGTGGACGGACTGATGTTCGCCGTGGTCGTCGTGGCGGCCGGCCGCCTGGTCGTTCTGATTCTGGAGCGGGCGGCTTGATCCGTCGGCGTGTCACGGTTCTGGGATCGACCGGCTCGGTCGGCTCCTCGACGCTGGACCTGATGGCTCAGGCCGAGGCCACGGGCACGGGGGTGTTCGAGGTCGAGGCCCTGACAGGCGGCGCCAACATCGCCAAACTGGCCGAGCAGGCGCGGCGCTGGAAACCTCGACTGGCGGTGACGGCCGACCCGGCGCGTCTGGACGATCTGCGCGACGCCCTGGCGGGAACCGACATCGCCGTGGCGGCGGGAGAGGACGCCGTAGTCGAGGCCGCGCTGCGCCCGGCGGACTGGATCATGGCCTCCATCGTCGGCGCCGCCGGACTGAAATCGGCCTGGGCGGCCGCTGGAACCGGTGCGATCCTGGCCCTGGCGAACAAGGAAAGCCTGGTGTGCTGCGGCGCGGCCCTGATCGACCGGGTGTCGCAGGCGGGCGGGCGGCTGATCCCCGTCGATTCCGAGCATTCCGCCATTTTCCAGGTGTTTCCGGCCGAGGCCCCCGAGCGTGTGGCCAAGCTGGTGCTGACGGCCTCGGGCGGGCCGTTCCGGCGGACGCCCCGCGATCAGATGACCGCCATCACGCCCGAACAGGCCGTGGCCCATCCGAACTGGAGCATGGGGGCCAAGATTTCCGTCGATAGCGCCACCATGGCCAACAAGGGCCTGGAGATGATCGAGGCGGCCTATCTGTTCGCCATGCCGGCCGAGCGGATCGATGTCGTGGTGCATCCGGAATCGATCATCCACAGCCTTGTGGAATATGTGGATGGTTCGACCCTGGCCCAGATGGGGCCGCCGGACATGCGTACGCCCATCGCCTGCGCCCTGGCCTGGCCCGATCGTATCGCCTGGCCTGCGCCCAAGCTGGACCTGGCGGCTCTGGGGCGACTGACGTTCGAGGCGCCGGACGCGCGCCGCTTTCCCGCGCTGGATCTGGCGCGTCAGGCCCTGACGGCGGGCGGGGCGGCGCCGGCGGTGTTCAACGCCGCCAACGAGACGGCGGCCTTCGCCTTCCTTGACCGCAAGCTGGCGTTTCTCAATATTGCCGCAGTCGTCGCCGAAACCCTTGAGCGTGCGACGAAAGCGGGGACGGCTTTCGGCTCCGGAGACGCCTGCAACGCGGCCCTGTCGGTCGATGCGGAGGCCCGCCGGATGGCCCGGGCCGTCATCGCCAATCTCGCAAACGCGGCCTGATCGGCCAGGGGAGACGACTTTCGAATGCTGGGCGTCCTGGGTCAGGTCCTGATCTATATCGTACCGTTCCTGCTGGTGCTGACCTTCATCGTCACCATCCATGAACTGGGCCACTTCCTGGTCGCGCGCGCCTTCGGGGTGAAGGTCGATCGGTTCGCCGTCGGCTTCGGCAGGGCGCTGTTCAGCCGCACGGACCGGCACGGCATCGAATGGCGGCTGGGCTGGTTGCCTTTGGGCGGCTACGTCAAATTCTCGGGCGACCTGGACGCTTCCAGCGTGCCGGATCAGGCGGGTTTGGCCGAACTGCGACAGCGCGTCGTCGCCGAACATGGGCCGGGCGCCGAGCGCGACTATTTCCATTTCAAGCCGGTGTGGCAGCGCGCCCTGATCGTGGTCGCGGGGCCGGCGGCGAACTTCATCCTGGCCGTCGTCATCTTCTCGATCAGCCTGATGGCCCTGGGCAAGGTAGTCCTGCCCGCCCGGGTGTTCGAGGTCCAGCCCAATACCCCGGCGGCCGCGGCGGGCTTTCGACCCGGCGACCTGATCACCGCCATCGACGGCCGCATGATCGAGGATGGGTCCGAAGTCAGCCGCGCCGTGATGCTGAGCGCGGGCGATCCCCTGCATTTCACGGTCGAGCGCGGGGCCGAGACCGTGGTGCTGACGGCCACGCCCCAGCGGCGAATCCAGGACGACCCCATCGCGGGTCGGATCAAGGTGGCGCAGATCGGCCTGATGATGCGCCCCGCCGCCAGCGATATTCGCCATGTCCGCTACGGACCCGTCGATGCGGTGGGCGGCGCGGTCGTGCAGGTGAGGGACACGATCGGCGCGACCCTGACCTATCTGGGCCGGATGATCACCGGGCGGGAGTCGGGCGATCAGCTCAGCGGTCCCCTGGGCATCGCCAAGGTCAGCGGCTCCCTGACCAATGCGGTGGCCGAGGCCAGTCCGGACGCCGGTGCGTTCGCGCTGAACCTGTCGGTGACAATGATCCGCCTTGCCGCCATACTTTCGATCGGAATCGGCTTTCTAAACCTGTTGCCCATTCCGGTGCTGGACGGCGGCCATCTGCTTTTCTACGGCTTCGAGGCCGTGGCGAGACGACCCGTGTCGGCCCGGTATCAGGAGATGGGCTATCGCGCAGGTCTTGCGCTTCTGGCGGGATTTATGTTGTTCGCGACGTGGAACGACCTACAGAAGCTCAACCTCTTCCAATTCCTCGGCGGGCTCGTCTCGTGAGCCGACGCCAGCCCCCGATGGTTTTCAGAATGAACGACATGACCTCTCGCGCCGCCGTCCGACTGGGCGCCCGTTCCAGCCTGCTCGCCCTCGCCGTCGCGGCGGGCTTCACCGCCCCGGCCCTGGCGCAGAGCGCGCCCGCGCAGCCGACGGCCGCGCCTGCGGCCCCGGCCGAGGCGACGCCTCATGTTCAGATGGCCGCGCCGCAGCCCATCACCATCAACCGCATCATCGTGCAGGGCGCACAGCGTATCGACCAGACGACGGTCCTGTCCTACCTGCCGATCCGGCCGGGCGACGCCGTGGACGCCTCTGTCCTGGACGTCGCCGTCCGCACCCTGTCGCGCACGGGCCTATTCGCCGATGTGCAACTGGGCGTGCAGAACGGCGACCTGGTCGTCCAGATCGTGGAAAATCCGATCATCAACCAGGTGGTGTTCGAGGGTAATCACGCCCTGTCGCAGGACAAGCTGAACAAGGAAGTGACGCTGAAGCCGCGCGGCATCTACACCCGCGCCAAGGTTCAGGAAGACGTCGGCTCCATCATCGAACTATATCGTCTCCAAGGTCGCATCTCGGCCACGGTCACGCCCAAGCTGGTCCAGTTGGAACAGAACCGCGTGGACGTGGTCTTCGAGATCAACGAAGGCCCGCAGACCGGCATCAGCGCCATCAATGTGCTGGGCAACAAGGCCTTCTCGGATCGCGACGTGCGGGGCGTGATGGTCACGGAGAAGTCCCAGTGGTGGAAGTTCTTCTCGAACAACGACAACTACGACCCCAACCGGCTGGAATACGATCAGGAACAGCTGCGGAAGTTCTACACCAACCGCGGCTATTACGACTTCCGCATCATTTCGTCGGTGGCCGAGCTTCAACCCGATAATCAGGCGTTCGAGATCACCCTGACGTTGAACGAGGGCGACAAGTACAACTTCGGCAAGATCAACGTCGTCACCCAGAACGACCGGCTGAACGCCGATTTCCTGAAGGCGCTGGTGCCGATCCGCGAAGGTCAGCTGTACGAAAGCGACAAGATCGAGCAGGCCGTCGACGCCCTGACGTTCGCGGCGGGTTCGGCCGGCTATGCATTCGTCGAGATCAATCCGACCTATCGCGCCAATCCGGAAACGGACACGGTCGATGTGACCTTCAACGTGTCGGAAGGCCAGCGCGTCTACATCGACCGCATCAATGTGGTCGGCAACACCCGCACCATCGACCCGGTCATCCGCCGCGAACTGCTGCTGACGGAAGGCGACGCCTATAACCGCGCCCTGATGGAGCGGTCGCGTAACAATCTGCGTGCTTTGGGCTTCTTCAAGGATGTGAAGGTGGAAGAGGAGCGCGGCAGCGCGCCCGACCGTTCGCTCATCAACGTCAACGTCCAGGAACAGCCGACCGGCGAACTGTCCGTCGGCGCGGGCTTCAGCTCGGTCGACTCCTTCACGGTGAACCTGGGCATTTCGGAGCGGAACTTCCGGGGACGCGGCCAGAACGTCGTCGCGCGCCTGGAATGGGGTTCGTTGCGCCAGCAGGTCGATTTCCGCTTCACCGAGCCGAAGTTCCTGGGGCGCGACCTGCGCGCAGGCTTCGACCTGTTCCACTCACGCTACGACCTCAGCAAATATTCGTCCTACGATTACCGTTCGACCGGCGGCGGTTTGCGCCTGTCCTACCCGCTGAACGGCAACATGCTGCTCAGCACGCGCTACTTCCTGAAGTCGGACGAGATCATCGTGCCCTCGGGCTACTGCAGCGGAACCGGCGCTGGGTCGTCGGCCCTGTGCGATCAGATCGGCAGCTATATCAACTCGTCGATCGGCTATACGCTGCAGATGAACTACACCAACGATCCGATCCGCCCGACGAGGGGCTGGGCCGGGTCGATACGTCAGGATCTGGCCGGTCTTGGCGGCGACGTGAACTATGTGAAGACCGAAGCGGACGCCAGTTGGTACTACGGCATCACGCCCGACTGGGTCGTCAGCCTGCAGGGCTCCACCGGTTATGTCAGCGGCTGGAACGGCGATCCGATCCGCATCAACGATCGCTTCTTCAAGGGCGGCAACAGCTTCCGTGGCTTCGAGACCGCCGGCATGGGGCCGCGCGATCTGACGACGACCGACGCCCTGGGCGGCAACTTCTACGCCATCGGCACGGTGGAGCTGACGGTGCCGAACTATCTGCCCGAGCAGTACGGCATCAAGACCTCGCTCTTCGCCGACGTGGGCACCCTGGGCGTGCTGGACGACCGCTACAAGCTGACGGCGACCGGCACTCCCAACGCCAATATCGCCGACGAATTGTCGCTGCGCGCCTCGGCCGGCGTCAGCATCCACTGGAAGTCGCCGATGGGGCCGATCCGTTTCGACATCTCCAAGGTCCTGTCCAAGGAAGACTACGACAAGACGGAATCATTCCGTTTCTCGACCTCAACTCAGTTCTAAGGAAGCGACGCAAAAAAGCGCTCGCAGAGGAATACCCAATGAAAGCTCTGATCATCGCGGCCGCGGCCGCCGCTTCGCTTCTGGCCACGGGCGCCAACGCCCAGCAAGCCGCCGCTGCTCCGGCCAACCCCGGTCCGGTCATCCCCGGCGTCTGCGTCTATTACAACGCCCGCCTGCTGGCCCAGTCGTCGGCCGGCCAGGCTGTCGAAACGCGCATGCAGCAACTGGCCCAGGAAGTTCAGGGCGAGCTGCAGCCCTACGCCACCGCCATCCAGACCGAGGCTCAGCAACTGCAATCGGCCGGCGCCAGCCTGCCCGCCGACCAGGCCAACCAACGCCGTCAGGCCCTGCAGCAGCGCGTACAGGAGGCCCAGCAACTGGAAGCCACGCGCGAGAACGAACTGCGTTACACCCTGGCCATGCAGCGTCAGGCCATCACCACGGCCGTCTCGCCGATCCTGACCGCCATCTATCAGGAAAAGGGCTGCGGCCTGCTTCTGGACCGCGAAAGCGTCTTCATGATGAACCCCGCCATGGACGTGACCGACCTGGTCATCCAGCGCCTGAACACGGCCCTGCCGACCCTGAGCTTCAACCGCATGCCGGTTCCGGCCCAGCAAGGTCAGCAGCCGGCGGCCGCCAACTAAGGCCGACATGCCCGACGCCCGCTTCTTCGAGACCCTGCCGCCCCTGACCGTCGCCGCCCTGGCGGCCGAGATCGGCGGCGAGGTCGAGAGAGGCGGGGATCGGCTGATCGCATCGGTCGCGCCCCTGTCCTCTGCGGACGGTGGCGCGATCGCGTTTCTGGGCGATCGCAAGTTCGCCGACGCCCTGGCGGAGACCCAGGCAGGCTGTGTGATCGTGCCGCCGGAAGCGGTTCAGACAGCGCCCGCCGCCGCAGCCGTCATCGTGTCACGCACGCCCCAAGCCGCCTGGGCCAAGGTTTCGTTGCGCCTGCACCGCCCCTTGATGCTGGATAAGGCGGTTGATCGGGCTCTGGTCGCGGAAGACGAAAGCGTGGTCGTGGAACCCGGCGTGGTCCTGGGCGAAGGCGTCCGGATCGGGCGCGGAACGCGCATCTGCGCCAATGCGGTGATCGGGCCGGGGGTCCAGATCGGCCGCGATTGCGTCATCGGCCCGAACGTCAGCGTCGGCTTCGCCCTGATCGGCGACCGGGTGAAGTTGTACGCCGGTGCGCGGATCGGCGAGGCTGGTTTCGGCGCCACCGGAACCGCAGCGGGCGTCATGGACATTCCGCAGCTGGGCCGTGTCATCTTGCAGGACGGGGTGACGGTGGGCGCCAACAGTTGCATCGACCGCGGCGCCTATGATGACACGGTCATCGGCGAGAACACCAAGATCGATAATCTGGTCATGGTTGGCCACAACTGCGTTATCGGCCGCAACTGCCTGCTTGTCGCGAATACAGGCATCTCAGGCTCGGTCACGGTGGGCGATAACGTCATTTTCGGCGGCAAGGCGGGAATCGGCGACCACATCACCATCGGCGAGGGCGCGCGTGTCGCGGCCGGCGCCGGCGTTCTGGCGGACATTCCGGCCGGCGAGACCTGGTCGGGCTATCCGGCCCGTCCCATCCGACAGTTCTTGCGCGAGACGGTCTGGCTCGCCAAACAGGCCTCTTCGAAGAAGGCTCCGAAGGAATCATAGGGATGAGCGACACGACGGCCGTCGAGGACAAGATCGATTACGCCGAGGTGATGCGGCGGCTGCCGCACCGCTATCCCTTTCTGCTGGTGGACAAGGCCGAGGCCTTCGTGCCGGCGACGTCCATCGTGGGCGTCAAGAACGTCACCCACAACGAGCCCTTCTTCCCCGGACATTTTCCCATCGATCCGGTCATGCCGGGCGTTCTGATCGTCGAGGCCATGGCCCAGACGGGCGCCTTGCTGATGTCCAAGACTTTGGACGTGGCGGTGGCCGACAAGGTCATCATGTTCATGTCCATCGACGGGGTGCGCTTCAGAAAGCCGGCCCGGCCTGGCGACCAACTGCGCATGGAGGTCAAGGTGATCCGGGCGCGCGGCGACGCCTACAAGTTCCGGGGCGAGACCTTCATCGACGGCAAGCTGGCGGCCGAGGCGGAGTTCATGGCCATGGTCGTCACCGTGCCGGACCCGGCCGCCTGATGGCTGTTCACCCCACAGCCGTCGTCGATCCGACCGCCGTTCTGGACGCGGACGTCGAGGTCGGGCCGTGGTGCGTGGTCGGGCCGAACGTCGTTCTGGGCCAGGGCGTCCGCCTGGTCAGCCACGTCGTCATCCAGCAGGACACCACGGTCGGCGCAGGCACGATCATCCACCCTTTCGCGGTCATCGGCGGCGACCCTCAGCACAACGGCTACAAGGGCGAGCGCGTGCGGCTGGAGATCGGGTCGAACAACGTGATCCGCGAACACTGCACCTTCAACAGAGGTACGCTGCAGGGGGCGGGCGTCACCGTCGTAGGCTCGAACAGCCTTTTCATGACCGGCGCACACGTCGGCCATGACTGTGTGGTCGGCGATCAGGTAGTGATGGCCAACAACGCCACCTTGGGCGGCCATGCCCGGATCGGCGACAAGGTCTTTCTGGGCGGTCTGTGCGCCGTGCACCAGAACGGTCGCGTGGGGCAGGGCGCCATCATCGGCGGTCTGGCTGCGGTGACGCGCGACGTCATTCCTTACGGCTCGGCCTGGGGCAATCATGCGCGACTGCGCGGGCTGAACCTGATCGGGCTGAAGCGCAAGGGTTACGGCAAGGATCAGGTGCGTCGCCTGCTGGCCGCCTATCGCGAGCTGTTCGAAGGCGAGGGTGAGTTCGCAGGGCGTGTCGATGGCGTGGCCGAACGGTACGCCGACCTGCCAGAGATCGTGGAAATCATCGCCTTCATCCGCGACGGCGGGCGGCGGCCGCTGTGCCTGCCGAACGCGGAATGAGCCCGGTCGCCAAGCTGGGCCTGATCGCCGGAGGCGGCGATCTGCCGGCGGCGGTGGCCAGCCGGTGCGACGCCGAGGGGCGACCTGTCTATGTGGTGCGACTGAGTGGGTTCGCCGATCCGCATCTAACGCGGTGGCCCGGCGACGACTTCGGCATGGCCCAGATCGGCGCCATTCTGAAGGCGTTGAAGGCGAACGGGTGCCAGGCGGTCTGTCTGGCCGGCATCGTCAACCGACCTGATTTCAAGGCGTTAAAGCCTGATTTTAAAGGGGCGACTTTGCTGCCAGGCATTGTTGCGGCCGCATCCAAGGGCGACGACGCCCTTCTGCGGAAAATTCTGTCGGTGTTCGAGGGGGAGGGGTTCGCGGTCGAAGGTGCGGACGACATCCTGGGGGGAGAGACCCTGCCGGCGAGGGCGCTGGGGGCGGTCGAGCCGACGGCGGAGCAGCTGAACGACCTGAAAAAGGCGCTGCATGTGGCGGAAAAGGCAGGTGAACTGGACATAGGTCAGGGCGCCGTCGTCTGCGACGGACTGGTCCTGGCGGTCGAGGCGCAGGAGGGCACCGACGCCATGCTGCGGCGCGTGGCGGCTCTGCCCGGCGATCTCAGGGGCGAACCGGGAGCGCCCAAGGGCGCGCTGGGCAAGGCGCCCAAGCCGATCCAGGACCTGAGGGTCGACATGCCGGTGATCGGACCACGCACGGTGGAACTGGCGGCCGAGGCGGGCCTGGCGGGTGTCGGCGGCGTGGCCGGCCGGCTGATCCTGATCGACCGGCCCGCGATCATCGCGGCGGCAGACCGCCTGGGGCTGTTCGTCTGGGGCGAAGCGACCGCATGAGCCGCCCGTTGAAGATCATGCTGGTGGCGGCTGAAGCATCGGGCGACGCCCTGGGCGCCGGCCTGGCCCGCGCGCTCAAGAGCCGTCTGGGCGATCAGGTTGTTTTCGTCGGCGTGGGCGGCCCGCGCATGGCGGCCGAGGGCGTGGTCAGCCCCTTCGACATCGCCGAACTGTCGATCCTGGGCTGGATCGAGGGTCTGAAGGCCTATGGCAAGGTCAAGCGGCGGGTGCAGGAAACGGCCGCCCTGGCCGAGCGCGAGCAGCCGGACGCCGTAGTCCTGATCGACAGCTGGGGCTTCACCATTCGTGTGGCCAAGGCCATTCGAGCGGCGCGTCCGAGCGTGCCGCTGATCAAATATGTGGGGCCCCAGGTCTGGGCCTCTCGCCCTGGACGGGCGCGAACGCTGGCGGGAGCGGTCGATCACCTGCTGGCCCTCTACGCCTTCGACGCGCCTTGGTTCGAGAAGGAAGGCCTGGCGACGACCGTGGTCGGGTCCTCGGCCCTGCATGTGGACATGGATCATGCGGACGGCGCAGCCTTTCGGGCGCGACGCGGCATCGCGCAGGACGCCCGGCTGCTCCTAGTGCTGCCCGGCAGCCGACCCAGTGAAATCCGCCGGATGACGCCCGTTTACGAGGCGGCGATCCGCAAGCTGAAGGCCGTCGATCCCACACTGGAGGTCGCCGTGGTCGCCGCCGGCACGGTCGCTCAGGATGTGGCCGGCCGGGTCGCCGCCTGGCCTTTTCGCGTTCATCTGGTGGAGGAATCCGAGAAGTACGACGCCATGCGCGCGGCGACCGCCGCCCTGGCGACCAGCGGCACGGTTTCGACCGAACTGGCTTTGGCCGGCGCGCCCATGGTCATCGCCTACAAGATCGACGGCCTGTCGTATCAGTTGATGAAGCGGATGGTCACGGCCAAGCACATCACCCTGTTCAACGTCGCCGCCGACGATCGTATTGCGCCCGAGTTCATTCAGAATGAGGCGACGCCCACCCTGCTGGCGGCGGCGGTCGGGCGGTTGCTGAACGACCCGGCGGCGGCGGCGGACCAGGCGCATCGACAGACGGCGGCGCTGGATCTGATGGGACGCGCAGGACCCGATCCGTCCGAGCTGGCGGCGGATGCGGTGCTGCGCGTCATCGCCGAAACGTCCGGACATTGAGCCTATGGCGCGCGCCCTGAGCCCCAGACGCGCGGCTGAGGTTCGCGCAGCCCTGCAGATGGCGGCCGGTGCGACGGCGGCGCTTTATCTTGCGACTTGGCTGCGGCTGCCTCATCCCTATTGGAGTGTGATCTCGGCGATCGTGGTCATTCAGACCAGCGTAGGCGGCGGAGTTCTGACGGTGGCGCGGGATCGGGCCATCGGCACGGCCACGGGCGCCCTTGTCGGAGCCCTGGTCGCCTTCGTTCGGCCGCCGGGGCTGGAGAGCCTGGCCCTTGCTGTGGCGGTGGCGACGGCGACGCTGGCGTTTCTGGGCGCCGGTCGTCCCTGGTTGAAGATCGCGCCTGTGACGGCGACCATCGTCATCGCTGGCGGATCGGGCGCCGACGGGCCGGCGTCCCTGGCGATCGACCGCCTGATGGAGATCCTGGTCGGTAGCGGCGTGGGCGTGATCGCCATTCTTGCGCTGTTTCCTCGCCACGCGCGTCAGGCGTTTCGTCTTCAGGCCCGTGATGCGGCGGGTGAGGCGGCGGTGCTTCTGGCGCTCGTCTGTCAGGGTGATCCAGCCAATGCGTCTGAGATTTCCCGTCGCCATACCGACCTGAAGCGACGGCTCGACGACCTGGGTAAGGCGGCGAAGAACGTCATCGATCTGCCTGGGCCGCAACGCGAGACAGCCGATCGGCAGGCGCTGACGCGCGCCTTCTGGCGGGTTCGCAGCGACATCGTCATTCTGGGGCGCGGCTTTCAGGCCGAAGGCGCCTCCGCGCAGCTGACGCCCTGGGCCGAGGATGCGTCGCGCGCGGTTCAGCGGCTAGAGGCCCTGTCGCGTGGGAAACCGGTCGAACCTCTGGGGCCCATCGACGCGACCCTGGCGCTTTCGCGAGCCGTGGAGGGCGACGACATGGCCCTGGGCGCGGCGGCCATCGGTCTGGCGCACATGCACCGCGACCTGGACGACCTGGCCGGTCGGTTCCAGGATCTGCGTCTGGTTTGATCATCCAAACGAAAACGCCGGGGATGGCTCCCCGGCGTTTGGCGTCTCGTCGTCGTGTGAACGATCAGCCGCGCTGATCGATCCCGACATAGTCGCGCTCGGTCGGGCCGGTGTACAGCTGACGCGGGCGGCCGATCTTCTGCGACGGATCCGCCATCATTTCCTGCCACTGGGCGATCCAGCCCACGGTGCGGGCCAGGGCGAACAGGACGGTGAACATGGTGGTGGGGAAGCCCATCGCCGACAGGGTGATGCCCGAATAGAAGTCCACGTTCGGGAACAGCTTGCGCGAGGTGAAGTATTCGTCCGACAGGGCGACCTTCTCCAGCTCCTTGGCGACCTGGAACAGCGGATCGTTCTCGCGGCCCGTGGCGGCCAGCACTTCGTAGGCCGACTGCTGCATGACCTTGGCGCGCGGATCGTAGTTTTTGTACACGCGGTGGCCGAAGCCCATCAGCTTGTACTTGCGGTCCTTCACGCCCTGAATGAACTCGGGAATCTTGTCGGGTGTGCCGATTTCCTTGAGCATGTTCAGCGCCTCTTCGTTGGCGCCGCCGTGCGACGGGCCCCACAGGCAGGCGATGCCGGCGGCGATGCAGGCGAACGGATTGGCGCCCGACGAACCGGCCAGACGCACGGTCGAGGTCGAGGCGTTCTGCTCGTGGTCGGCGTGCAGGATGAAGATGCGGTCCATGGCGCGCACCAGCGCCGGATCGACGTGATAATCCTCGGCCGGCACGGCGAAGCACATGCGCAGGAAGTTCTCGGCGTAGGACAGGTCGTTGCGCGGCGAGATGAAGGGCTGGCCGATGTGGTACTTGTACGCGCGGGCCGCGATGGTCGGCATCTTGGCGATCAGGCGAATGGCCGAGATGTCGCGCTGCACCGGATCATGGATGTCCAGGCTGTCGTGATAGAAGGCCGACAGGGCGCCGACCGTGCCGACCATGATCGACATGGGGTGGGCGTCGCGGCGGAAGCCTTCGAAGAAGCGGTCGAACTGAGCGTGCAGCATCGTGTGCCGCGTGATGCTCTCCTCGAACTTTTCGTACTGGGCCGCAGTCGGCAGTTCGCCGTGCAGCAGGAGATAGCAGACCTCGACGAAGTTGGACTTTGAGGCCAACTGATCGATCGGATAGCCGCGGTGCAGCAAGACGCCGGCGTCGCCGTCGATATAGGTCAGGGCCGACTCGCAGGCGGCGGTCGAGGTGAAGCCGGGGTCGAAGGTGAAGGCGCCGGTGGCGCCGTAAAGCTTGCGGATGTCGATCACGTCAGGACCGGTAGAGCCCGACAGGACGGGCAGATCGACGGTCTTGCCCTCGAAGGACAGGCTCGCCGAGCCGGCGGGTTTGGGTTGTTCAGTCATGAATGCCCCTTCGCATGTTACGTCCGGTCGCGGAGAGGCGTCGGGCGCTTTTGGGTGTGTGGGTGATCACTTAGTCTGTTGCAGCGCATCATCCAAGCGCCCCAAGCTTTCCTCGCGGCCCAGGGCCGACAAAATTCGTGCGATATCGGGCGAAGTTGACCCTGCGGTAAGGGCGGCGCGGGCGGCGGGACCGATCTTTCCGAAGCCGACGCCTTCGTCTTCGGCGAAGGTTTTCAACTCCGCTTCCAGGGCGAAGACGTCCCAGGATTGGAACAGGGCCAGACGATCGCGCAGACGGCCCAGTCGTTCCAGGGTTTCACCGGACAGCAGGGCGCGCGCCTTGTCGTCCAGGGTCAGCGGACGCGCCTTCAGCACAAACTGCGTCTGATCCGCCAGTTCCAGGATGGTCTTGGCGCGATCCTTCACAAAGGGCATGGCGCGACGCAGCCGATCTTCATCGTCCGGCTGGAGCAGGCGGCCGCGCTGAAGGTGTGCGTCCAGCGCCATCTTGGCCAGGCGATCGTCGTCGGCCAGGCGCAGCCAGTGGGCGTTGACGTGGGCCAGCTTGTCGAAGTCCAGCCGCGCCGGCGCCTTGCCGATACCGGCCAGATCGAACCATTCGATGGCCTGGGCGTCGCTGAACAGTTCGTCGTCGCCGTGCGCCCAGCCCAGGCGGGTCAGATAGTTGCGCATGGCTTCGGGCAGATAGCCCATCTCGGCGTATTCGTGCACCGCCTGGGCGCCGTGACGCTTGGACAGCTTGGCGCCGTCGGGGCCGTGGATCAGCGGGATATGGGCGAAGATCGGCCGCGCCCAACCCAGGGCGTCGTAGATCAGGCTCTGGCGCGCGGCGTTGTTCAGGTGGTCGTCGCCGCGAATGACGTGGGTGACGCCCATGTCGTGATCGTCCACGACGACCGCCAGATTGTAGGTCGGCGCGCCGTCCGAGCGCAGCAGGACCAGATCGTCCAGATCGTCGGTTGACCAGCTGACGGCGCCCTGCACTTCGTCAGGCACGGTGACGGTCGTTCCTTGCGGCCGCCGGAAGCGAACGACGTGCGGCAGAGCCAGATCGTCCACCGTCGGTTCCCGGTCACGCCAAGGCGATTCGAACGGGCGCCTCTCGGCCTTGGCCGCGTCCCTCAGGCGGCCGGTTTCCTCGGCCGTGGTGAAGTCGCGGTAGGCGTGACCGCTCTCCAGCAGTTGATCGACGACCTCGCGGTGCCGGTCGGCGCGGCTGAACTGGAAGACTGGTTCCTCGTCGGCGAACAGTTCCAGCCAGCTCAGGCCGTCGAAGATCGCCTTGACGGCCTCGTCCGTGGATCTCTCGCGGTCGGTGTCCTCGATCCGGATCAGGAAACGTCCTGCGTGTCTTCTGGCGTACAGCCAGTTGAACAAGGCGGTTCTCGCGCCGCCGATATGCAGATAGCCTGTAGGCGAGGGGGCGAAGCGGGTGACGACGGTCGAGGAAGGCAAGGTCATGGGGGAAGGGTCCGTAAGGCAGGCCCTTATACCCCCCGAGCCGGCAAAACCTACCCCCGCCACGCGTTTGCATGCCTGGTGGAGGGACGAGGTCGCGGCCCAGTCGTCGCGGTGGCGGCTGTGGGCGCCGGTGGCCTTCGGCGGTGGGGCGGCGATCTATTTCGGACTGCGGGTGGAGCCTCCGCTGTGGCCGCTGCTGGTTCTGGCCTTCGCGACCGTCGTCGCGTGGTTATGGGTGCGGCGACGGGGCGTGGCGCGGGTCTGGACCTGGTCGTTCTTGATCGCCGCCTGTCTGACGGGCGGTCTGGCGGCGGCCAAGATCAGGACCGAGACGGTCGCCGCCCCGATCGCCCCGGCGCTGAGCCGTCCCGTCTTCATCGAGGCCTGGGTCGTGGATGTGGACAGTCCGGGTCAACGTGGAGCACGGGTCGTGATCGCGCCGGTGAGGATTCGCGGACTGGCGCCGGATCAGACGCCGGTCAGGCTGAGAGCCACGGTGCGCGGCCAGCCGCCGCGTCCGGGCGAGGCGATCCGACTGTTCGCCATTCTGAACCCGCCGCCCGCGCCCGCCAGCCCTGGCGCCTACGACTTCGGCCGCAACGCCTTCTTCCAGGGCATGGGCGGAGTGGCCTTCGCCCTGGGCGAAACACGGCGCACCGAACTGTCGCCGCCGCCCTGGCGACTAAGGCTGACCATGGCTGTGAACGGCGCGCGCTATGCCCTGGCCCAGCGGATCGTGGCTCGGTTGGGGCCGCGAAACGGCGGGATCGCCGCCGCCATGACCACCAGCCACGAAACCTGGATCAGCCAGAGGGAGCTGGACCTGATGCGCGATTCCGGACTGGCGCATATCCTGTCGGTATCGGGCCTGCACATGGCGATTGTCGGCGGCTTCGTCTTCTTCGTCGTGCGGTTGGGCGTTGCGGCCTGGCCTTGGCTGGCCCTGAGGGTGTCGGGCAAGAAGATCGCCGCGACGGCGGGACTGGCGGCGCTGGCGGTCTATCTGGTCGTATCCGGCGCGCCGCCGCCGGCGGAACGGGCGGCCATCACCGCCGCCATCGCCTTCCTGGCCATCCTTTTGGATCGGCAGGCGGTGACGATGCACGGTCTGGCGGTCGCGGCCTTTGTGGTCCTGGCCTTCCAGCCCGAGGCCGTTGTGACGCCAGGGTTTCAGATGTCGTTCGCGGCGACCGCTGCTCTCGTGGCGCTGGTCGAGGCCTGGCCGAAACGGACGCGAGAGATTTCCGTGCCCTGGCCGGTCGCGGCCGTTCAGCGTTTCGGCGGCTGGTTGACCGCGGCGGTGACGGCCAGCCTGGTCGCCGGACTGGCGACAGGTCCTTTCGCCATGCAGCATTTCAATCGCACCGCCATGTACGGCCTGCTGGCCAATCTGGGCACGGCGCCGGTGGCGGACTTCATCCTGATGCCGGCCCTGGCCCTGGGCGCGGCGCTGGAGCCCCTGGGCCTGGGCGCGCCTTCTCTGACCGTCGCTGGATGGGGCGTGGAGGTGATGCTGAGGATCGGCGGCTGGGCGGCCGGTCTGCCCGGCGCGGTCCGCACCATCGCCAGTGCGCCAGACTATGTTCTGCCCATCGCCTTTCTGGGCGTGCTGTTCATCTGTCTGTGGCGCGGTCGACTCCGATGGCTGGGAGCGCCGTTCGCGGCGGCGGTTCTGCTGTGGCCCCGGCCTGCCGCGCCGGATCTATGGATCGGAGACGGCGGGACCAATGCGGCCTTCCGTCGGGCGCATCAGGCCGTCGTGGTCCGGCCCGGCGTACGCGAATTCGCGGTCGATCTCTGGTCCCGCCGGCGGGGCCTGGAGATGGCGGATCGGCCGCAAGACGGCTGGACCTGCAAGCGCTTCTCCTGTCTGCCGGACACGCCTGTGTCAGGACCTGTGGCGTTGTGGTGGGGCAAACGCAGCCCGGACGCCGATCAGATGGAAACCCTGTGCCGTTCGGCGCCGATCGTCAGCGTGCGGGCGGCGGTTCCAGTTCTACCGCCGGCCTGCGAGGGACGGCTGGTGCTGGACGGCGTCGATTATGCACGGGGCGGGGCGGTTGAACTGTGGCAGGAGGGGCAGGGCTGGCGCGCCGTCTGGACGATCCAGGTCCGGGGCCGGCGCCCCTGGACCCGCCAGCCCGATCCCGACGTCAGTGATAGCGCCGCATGAGGCCGACCAGACGGCCCTGAACCTGGACCTGGTCCGGTCCGAAAATGCGCGTTTCGTACAGCCGATTGGCGGGCTCCAGCGCGATGGAGGCGCCCTTGCGGCGCAGACGCTTCAACGTGGCTTCCTCGCCCTCGACCAAGGCTACGACGATCTCGCCGTTGTTGGCCGTGTCGCCGCGTCGGATGACCACCAGGTCGCCGTTCAGAATGCCCGCTTCGATCATGGAGTCGCCTTCGATCTCCAGCAGATAGTGATCGCCCTTGCCCAGCAGGGATTCCGGCACGGGGAGACGGTCCTGCTCGTGCTGGATGGCGGCGATGGGGGTGCCGGCGGCGATCTTGCCCAGAAGCGGCAGTTCGCGGGTGTCGTTGGCGGGGGCGGAGACGGGCGCCGACACGCCGCCGCCGCCTTCGATCACGTCGGGTTTGAAGCCCGCCCGGCCCCGCGGGGCGCCGGCGGTGGCCTGTTCAGGCAGTTTGGTGACTTCCAGCGCGCGGGCGCGGTGGGCCAGGCGACGGATGAAGCCGCGCTCCTCCAGCGCCGTGATCAGACGGTGAATGCCCGACTTGGAAGCCAGGTCCAGCGCCTCCTTCATCTCGTCGAACGACGGGGAAACACCCGTTTCCTGAATTCGTTCGTGGATGAACATCAGCAGTTCGTGCTGCTTGCGCGTGAGCATCGCCGGCCCCTCATGCGCCCGACCGACGAATCGGAACGAGCCGTGAACATTGACGATGTTCTGTAAGTGTTCCTTCCTAATGTCAACTTAACGGCGGCCCTGATCTCCGCCGAGGCGGATGTCAGGCGGCCAGCAGTCGGCGGGTCGCCGCCTCCACGTCGTCCTGGCGCATCAGGCTTTCGCCGACCAGGATGGCCTGGGCATGGGCGGCCGAGACGCGTTCCACGTCCTCAGACGTGAAGATGCCGCTTTCGGCCACCAGCAGGGCGCGCACGGGGCTAAGCATCGACAGGCGTTCGGTGACTTCCAGATCCACTTCGAAGGTGCGCAGCGAACGGTTGTTCACCCCGACCAGATCCCCCCCCAAGGCGCAGGCGCGAGCCATTTCGCCTTCGTCGTGCGTCTCGATCAGGGCGTCCATACCGAACCTTTCGGCCTCGGACAGCAGTTCAGCCGCCAGGGCGTCATCGACCATGGCCAGGATGATCAGGATGCAGTCGGCGCCCAAGGCCCGGCTCTCGGCGACCTGCCAGGGATCGACCAGAAAGTCCTTGCGCAGGCAGGGCAGGGCGACGGCGGAGCGCGCCTGGCCCAGATAGGCGTCGTCGCCCTGGAAGCTGGGGCCGTCGGTCAGAACCGACAGGCAGGCCGCGCCGCCGGCTTCATACGAAAGCGCCAGGGCGGTCGGGTCGAAATCGGCTCGGATCAGGCCCTTGGACGGACTGGCCTTCTTGATCTCGGCGATCAGGGCGGGGCGGCCGGTTTCCTCGACGGTCCGATCCAGGGCGTCGCGAAAGCCGCGAGGGGCGGAGGCGGCGCGCGCCAGGGCTTCGATCGCATCCTGAGAGGCGGCGGCCTTGCGGGCGGCGACGTCCTCGCGCTTGTAGGCGGCGATCCGTTCCAACACGTCGGTCATGCGTCCCCTTCCGTTTCCAAGGGCGTGGAGGTGATCCGCGCCAGGCGTTCCAGGGCCTGGGCGGCGCGGCCGTCGTCGATGGCGGCGGCGGCCAGGGCGGCCCCTTCGGCCAGGTCGGCCGCGCGATCGGATACCACGAAGGCCGCGGCGGCGTTCAGCAACACAATGTCGCGGTAGGGGCCGGCCTGACCCTGCAACAGCGCGCGCAGGGCGGCGGCGTTCTCCTCGGCGTCGCCGCCGCGAATGGCCTCGACCGGCGCGCGAGGCAAGCCGGCGTCCTCGGGCGTCACAGCGAACCGTCGTACCGCGCCGTCCTTCCACTCGGCCACCTCGGTCGGGCCCGAAATCGCCAATTCGTCCAGCCCCTGGCCATGGACGGTCCAGGCGCGCACGGCGCCCAGGCGGCCCAGAACCTCGGCCAGGGGCTCCAGCAGCCGGGGATCATAGACGCCCATCACCTGACGCCGTGCAGACGCGGGGTTCGAAAGCGGCCCCAATAGATTGAAAACCGTCCGAAAACCAATTTCGGCGCGCACCGGGCCGACGTGCCGCATGGCGCCGTGATAGGCCGGGGCGAACAGGAAACAGATGCCCGCCTCGTCCAGCGCCTTTCGCTGCTGGGCCGGTGACGCCATCAGATTGACGCCCAGAATCGACAGCACATCCGACGATCCCGACTTGGACGACATGGCGCGGTTGCCGTGTTTGGCGACCTTCAGTCCGGCGCCCGCCAGGACCAGGGCCGCAGCGGTGGAGATGTTGTAGGTGTGTTGGCCGTCGCCGCCCGTGCCGCAGGTGTCGATCACCTCATAGGGATGATCCAGCGTCAGGGCGGCCTCGCGCATGGCGCCGGCGAAGGCGGCGATCTCGTCCACCGTTTCGCCGCGCAGGCGCAGGGCGGTCACGGCGGCGGCGACCTGGGCCGGGGTCGGTTCGCCACGCAGGCAGGCAGCGAAGAAGTCGTGCGCCTGCTGCGAGGTCAGGGGTTGGCCCTCGACCAGACGGGCGAGGATCGGCTTGAACCCGTCCGCCACGATCAGGCGGCCGCGAGGCGCTTCACGCCGGCCAGGGTCAGGAAGTTGGCCAGCATGTCATGACCGTGTTCGGTGGCGATGGATTCGGGGTGGAACTGGACGCCGTGAATGGGCCGCGTGCGATGCTGCAGGCCCATAATCTCGTCGTCGGCGGTCCAGGCGGTGACTTCCAGACAATCCGGCAGGGTCTCTCGCTTGACCGCCAGCGAGTGATAGCGCGTCGCCGTGAAGGGCGAAGGCAGGCCGGCGAAGACGCTTCTGCCCTCATGCAGGATGGGCGAGGTCTTGCCGTGCATCAGGGTCTTGGCGCGAATGACGTCCCCGCCGAAGGCCTGACCGATGGCCTGGTGCCCCAGGCAGACGCCCAGGATCGGCATGGACGCGGGGGCGCTGGCGATCAGGGGCAGGCAGATTCCGGCCTGGTCGGGTGCGCAGGGGCCGGGCGACAGCAGCACGGCGGCGGGGTTCAGCGCCCAGGCCTGGTCCGTCGTCAGGTCGTCGTTGCGCACCACATGCGTCGGCGCGCCCAACTCCGCGAGGTAGTGGACGAGGTTGTAGGTGAAGCTGTCGTAGTTATCGACGACGAGGATCATGGCGCGGTTCTAGGCGCGAGCGTCGCCGACGCCAAGCATCGGGACGCGCTAAAGCGCATCTTAACCGTTGCCGGCGTCAAATGAGCGCGTGAAACTGACCGCCGAACAAGACATCGCCGACAAGATCGCCGCCGCTAGGGCGCGGCTTGTCGTGGTCGAACCCCAGGCCAGCAGCCTGTCGGCACTCGGCGCGGCCGCCTTGGCGGCGACGGCGGCGGTTCTGATGGCGTGCGTCATGGTGATCGGGCCGGGCGTCCACTTCGAAGACGCCACGTCGACCTATCAGCCCTGAAACCCAGGGGGCTGAGCCCTAGCGGTTGCCCGAGCGAAAGCGCCAGGCGTCTTGGGCCGCCCGCATCGGGGCGCGCGCCTTGTGTTGGGTCTCGGCGTACTCCGCGACAGGATCGCTGTCGGCCACGACGCCGGCTCCGGCCTGAACGAAGATGCGGTCATCCGCGAACAAGGCCGTGCGCAGGGTTATGCAGATATCCGCCTCGCCCCCCGCAGAGATGTAGCCGACCCCGCCGCCATAGCCGACGCCGCGTTTTTCGGATTCCAGCTCGTCGATGATCTCCATCGCCCGCACCTTGGGCGCGCCCGACAGGGTGCCGGCGGGCAGGGCGGCCAGCAGGGTGTCCACCGCGTCCAACTTCGGATCGGCCTTGCCGCGCACATTGGAGACGATGTGCATGACCTGGCTGTAGCGTTCGACGACGAAGCTTTCCGTCACCTCGACCGTGCCGGGCGCGGCGACGCGGCCCACGTCGTTGCGTCCCAGGTCCAGCAGCATCAGGTGTTCGGCCAGTTCCTTGGGATCGGCCAGGAGTTCGGCTTCCAGGGCCTTGTCGGCCTCGGGCGTGGCGCCCCGCGCGCGGGTGCCGGCCAGGGGCCGGATCGTGACCGTGCCGTCCTTTAGCCGGACCAGGATTTCGGGGCTGGATCCCGCCAGCTGGAAACCGTCGAAGTTCAGATAGAACAGATAGGGCGACGGATTCTGGCGGCGCAGGGACCGATAGAAGGCGAAGGGGTCGTCTGACCAGGGGGCCGAGAAGCGGTGGCTGAGCACGACTTGGAAGATGTCGCCCGCGGTGATGTAGTCCTTGGCGTGGGCCACCATCCGACCGAAACCGGCCTGATCGACCGGCGAGGTGAAGACCGGCGCCGGCGTTTCCTGCGGGGCGGCCCGAAGGGGCAGGGGCTGACGCAGGGCGGCTTCGAAAGCGTTCAACCGCTCCACGGCGGCGTCGAAGGCCGCCTGGGGGGCGATCTCCGCGTCGGGATAGGCGGCGGCGACCAGGACGATCTCATGCCGGACCGAATCGAAGATGGCGACCAGGGACGGTCGGGTCAGGACGGCGTCGGGCAGGTTCAGCGGATCGGGATTGGGCGCACCCAAGGGTTCCAGCAATCGCACCATGTCGTAGCCGAAAACCCCAAACAGGCCCGCCGCCATCGGCGGCAGGTCGTCGGGCAGATCGAAGCGCGAGGCGGCGATCAGGGCGCGCAGCGACTGAAGGGTCGGCAGGGGCTCGGCGATGAACCGGCCGTCGGCGATCTGCGCGCCGCGCGCGATTTCGGCCTTGTCGGATCGACAGCGCCAGACGACGTCGGGGTCCAGCGTCAGGATGGAGTAGCGCCCCTTTACCGCCCCGCCTTCCACCGATTCCAGCAGACAGGCGTAGGGGCGATCGCGACCCAGTTTCAGGAAGGCCGAAACCGGCGTTTCCAGATCGTCGATCACGCGTCGAACGACGACCTGGGGGCGACCGGCGGAAAGGCCGGAGGCGAAGGCGTCGAAATCGCCTTCGCCGAACGCAGCCTGGCTCATTGCGGCGGGGCGGCCGGGGCGTCGCCCGACAGACCCAGGGCCTGACGCGCCATCGCCGGATCGTTCTTGGCCTTGGACGTCTTCGCGCCGGCGGTCATCTCGGCCTGAACCAGGGCCTGCACCAGTTCCTGCGTCAGGCGCGGACGGACCTGTTCGGCCAGGGGGCCTGCGACGGCCGGATTGGCGGCGTGGACATTGTCCACGCGCCCGATAACGAAGCCCTGTTCGCCCGGTTGCGAGAAGACTTGGCCCTTGCCCTGGCCGAACAGGCCCTGGAGCACGGCCTGGCCCAGCGCCTGCTGGGTGGCCTGGTCGCGCATCACGCCGGTGCGGACCGTCAGGGGCGCGTTGACCGAGCGGGCCACGGCGGCGATGTCCTCGCCGTTACGGACGCGGCCGGCCAGTTCCTCGGCCTTGGCCGACACCTTGCGCAGGGTCTCGCGCTGGATCCACTGCTGCGCGAGGGGTTCGCGCACCTCGGCCAGGGTCGGCAGGGCGGACGGGCGGATGTCGTTCACGCGGACGGCGAAATACTGACCCTGGCCGGCGTCGATGACGTCGCTTTCGCCGCCCTTTGTCAGGCTCCAGGCCGTTTCGAATATCTGGGGCGGGGCGTTCAGGGCCTGGCCGTTCGGCAGTTTGCCGTCCTTGGTGAAGGGCGGCAGTTCGACCAGGCGGGCGCCGACCGACTGAGCGGCATCGGCTAGATTCTTGCCGGCCTGACGGGCGGCTTCGTACTTCTCGACCTTGGCGTAGGTCTGGGTTTTCACGTCCTCTTCGCGCAGCTCCTGCACGATCTGCTCACGGCTGTTCTCCAGCGTTGCAGGCTGTCCGGGCTGGATCGCCGTGACCTTGGCGACCGCGAAGCCGACGCCGGCCTGAACCGGATCGGACACCTGATTGGGCTGAAGGCCGAAGACGGCTCCGGCCGTGGCGGCGTCGCCGATGGCGGTGCGCGGCGTCGCATCGAAGACGGCCGGGGTGATGTTGTTGGCGCGCCCCGCCTCGGCCGGCGACTGACCGGCGCGCAAGGCGGCGGCGACCTTCTGGGCCGTTTCGCGATTCGGCGCCGTCAGGGTGACGAAGCTGCGGGTCTCGGGCTTGCCCAGGCTGTCCTTCTTGAACTGGAAGCGCTCGCGGATGCGGTCCTCGGAAATCGCAGGCGCGGCGTTGCGTTCAGGGGTGAACAGGACGACCGAGACCATGCGGAACTCCGGCGCGCGCAGGCGCTCGGCGTTTTCCTGAATGAAGGCGTTCAGCTGGGCGTCGGTGGGAGCGGCGACCTGACCGGCCATGGCGCGCGTCACCTCGAACCAGCGACCGTCGCGGGCCTCATAGGCCGAACCCGCCAGAAGGGCGCCGTAGATACGCGGCACACGGGCGCCGGCGAAGACGGCCGAACCGAAATGCTCCATGGCGTATTGGTCGCGCAGATCCTGCTCCAACATGGCCGGGGTCAGATTCTGCTGGGCCAGGGCGGTCTGATAGGCCTGCTGGTCGAACTGGCCGGTGACGGAGTTGAAGAAGGCCGGGATCTGGCGGATCTGCTTGACGATCAGTTCCTGGCCCGGCCGGATGCCGGCCTTCCAGGCCCAGTTCAGGAAGCCTAGCTGTTCCGTCTGGCTGTCCAGGAAGCGGATGTGGATGTTCTCCGCCACCAGGTCCTGATTGGTCAGTGGGCGACCCGCCTGTTCCTGCAGCCGGGTGCGGACCTGATCGAAGGCGGTGCGGAACTCGGCCTCGTTCATCGTGCGCGATCCGGCGTCGATCACATGTTTCGGACCCAGGTTGGCGAACACGTCCATGCGCGCGCCGACGATCACGAAACTGACGGCTATCAGGACCAGCAGGGCGGCGGCCCATTTGGAGCGGGAAAAGGCGCGGAAAGCGGTGATCATTCGAAAGCTCGAGGACGTGCCGAGATTGGCGTCATGGTGGCGTATAGTCGGGCCGGACGCGCCCCTGCAAGGACGGCTTCATGTCCGGAATGCGGCGAAAGGCCTTGGCTTCGCGTTTTGCGGCGCCTAGAGAAGCGCCCATGAAACAATCCGTGAAGTTGATCGCCGGCAATTGGAAGATGCACGGCCTGTCCGCCGATCTGGCCCAAGCCGCCGCGCTGCGTGAAGCGCTTGAGGGGCAGGACGCCCGCTGCCGGGTCGCCCTGTGCCCGCCCGCGACCCTGCTGGATCGCATGAACGCCGTCTTGACTGGCGGCGGCGTCGAACTGGGTGGCCAGGATTGCCACGAGAAGCCGGCGGGCGCCTTCACCGGTTCGGTCTCGGCCGAAATGCTGGCGGATGCCGGCGCGACCCTGGTGATCCTGGGGCATTCCGAACGGCGCGCCGCATTCAATGAGAGCGACGCCGACGTGGCGGCCAAGGTCGAGGCGGCCGTCGCCGCGGGGCTGGAGCCGATCGTCTGCGTCGGCGAAACCCTGGTCCAGCGCGAAGCTGGCGAGGCTGTCGCCGTGGTCAGCGCCCAGGTGGAGAAGTCGCTGCCGGACAGCCTGGCCGAACGTCCGTTCGCCGTCGCCTATGAGCCGGTCTGGGCCATCGGCACGGGTCTGACACCGACGCTGGAGCAGATCGCCGAGGTGCACGCCGCCATCCGCACGGCCCTGGTGCGGCGGCTGGGCCAGGCGGCGACGTGGACCCCGATCCTCTACGGCGGTTCGGTGAAGCCCGAGAACGCCGCCGAGATTCTGGCGACCGCAGAGGTCGGCGGGGCCCTGGTCGGCGGCGCGTCCCTGAAGGCCGAGGATTTTCTGAAGATCATCAGCGCCGCGTGACGTTTGCCCCCGACGGGCTTCGATGATAGAGGCCGCCGCTTGATCGGCGCACCTTCGCGCCCACATGAATGACGCCATGCTCCAGACCATCCTGCTCGTCGCCATCATCATCGTCGCCATTTCCCTGACGGGCGTGGTGCTGCTGCAGCGTTCCGAGGGCGGCGCCCTGGGCATGGGCGGCGGACCTTCGGGCTTCATGACGGCGCGGGGCGCCGGCAATCTGCTGACGAAGGTGACGTGGATCCTGGCGGCCCTGCTGTTCGGCCTGACCATTGTGCTGACCGTCGTCGGCAACATGGACCGCGCCGCCGTGTCCGGGATCGACGCCGACGCCGTCGGATCGCTGGCCACCAAGCCGGCGTCCAGCCAGCCTCAACAACAACCGGCCCAGCCGCAGCCCGCCCAGCCGGCCAAGCCGGCGGCGCCGTCGCTGGACGATCTGGAAGCCAGCGTCTCGGCCCCCGCCCAGGCGCCGACGCAACAGCCCGCCCGGTAACGGACGAACCCTCGACGACCTTTTCGAAAGCGCGCCGCAGGGCGCGCTTTCTTCTTTTGATCAACAGTTCGATTCGCTTCGGGCCATGCCGCCTTTGCGAATCATGGAGTAAGGTGTTCGCCCATGGCTCGCTATGTGTTCATCACCGGCGGCGTGGTTTCCTCGCTTGGAAAAGGCCTCGCCTCCGCCGCCCTCGGCGCTCTTCTTCAGGCCCGCGGCTACAAGGTCCGCCTGCGCAAGCTGGACCCGTATCTCAACGTCGATCCGGGCACGATGAGCCCCTATCAGCACGGCGAGGTCTTCGTGACCGACGACGGCGCCGAGACTGACCTGGACCTTGGCCACTACGAGCGGTTCACCGGCGTCTCGGCGGCCAAGTCCGACAATGTCACCACCGGTCGCATCTATTCGACCATCCTGGAGAAGGAGCGGCGCGGCGACTATCTGGGCGCGACCGTGCAGGTGATCCCGCACGTCACCGACCAGATCAAATCCTTCTGCCTGACGCCGGCCCTGACCGATGCGGGCGAAGACGTCGATTTCGTGCTGGTCGAGATCGGTGGCACGGTCGGCGACATCGAGGGCTTGCCCTTCTTCGAGGCCATTCGCCAACTGGGCCAGGACCTGCCCCGCGGTCAGTCGTGTTTCGTGCACCTGACGCTGCTGCCCTTCATCAAGACCGCCGGCGAGATGAAGACCAAGCCGACGCAGCATTCGGTCAAGGAACTGCGCTCGATCGGCATCCAGCCCGACATCCTGCTGTGCCGCTGCGAACAGCCGATACCCGCCGACGAAAAGCGTAAGATCGGCCTGTTCTGCAATGTGCGTGAGAGCGGCGTGATCCAGGCGATGGATTCGGCCGACATCTACGCCGTGCCGCTGGACTATCACCGTGAGGGTCTGGACCGCGAAGTCCTGGCCCATTTCGGTATCGCCGATGCGCCGGAACCTGACCTGACGGGTTGGGAAGAGATCGTGCGCCGCCGTCTGCATCCGGATGGCGAAGTCACCATCGCCGTGGTGGGCAAATACACCGTGCTGAAGGACGCCTATAAGTCTCTGATCGAGGCTCTGCACCACGGGGGCGTCGCCAACAACGTCAAGGTCAACATCGATTGGGTCGAGGCCGACACCTTCGAAGGCGACCCGGAGGCCTGCGCTGAACGGCTGGAGGGCGCCCACGCCATCCTGGTGCCCGGCGGCTTCGGCGAGCGTGGGGCGGAAGGCAAGATCGAGGCGGCGCGTTTCGCCCGTGAGCGCAACATTCCGTATTTCGGCATCTGCTTCGGCATGCAGATGGCGGTGATCGAGGCGGCGCGAAACCTGGCGGGCTATCCCAAGGCGTCCTCGACCGAGTTCGGCCCGACGTCCGAGCCGGTGGTCGGCCTGATGACCGAATGGACGCAAGGCAACCAGCGCGTCCTGCGTCAGCAGGGCGGGGACCTGGGCGGCACCATGCGCTTGGGCGCCTATGAATCTACGTTGAAGGCCGGATCGCGGATCGCCGACATTTATGGGACGACCGACATCAGCGAGCGTCACCGCCACCGCTACGAGGTCAACATCAACTATCGCGAGGCGATCGAGGAGAAGGCCGGCTTGGTCTTCGCCGGCCTGTCGCCGGACGGCGTCCTGCCCGAGACCGTGGAGCGGCCGGACCATCCCTGGTTCATCGGCGTCCAGTATCACCCCGAGCTCAAGAGCCGTCCGTTCGCGCCGCATCCGCTGTTCGCCAGCTTCATCGGCGCGGCGCTGGAGCAAAGCCGCCTGGTCTGAAAGAACGCCATTCACGCATCTGCGATTCTGTCGGGCGCGGCTTTTGCTGTAATCCCGACTGAATGGACCGTATTGGCACAGTCCAGGATCGCGGGAGCGGTCGATGATCGGCGAGTTGCTCTATCATCTGCACAAACATGTCCGCGTGGCTCTGATCGCCGGCGGGCTGATGCTGGCTCTTGGCCTGGCCGCGGCAGGATATGGCCTGACACGCCACGCGCCAGAGGCGTCGGCCCGCCCGGCGACCGCCGAACGGGCCTGACCCGTCAATCGATCTTCAGCCGGACGAAGACCATGCCCCCGTCCGGATCGCCGCCATAGAGGGGCTCAAGCGCCTGGGGCACGCGATTGACCGCATAGAGGGCGCCTAGGCCGAACCGGATGTTCGGCGCGATCCGCCAGTCGCGAACGGCGCCGACCGAAGCCTTGCCGACGGCATAGAGCGGGCCATGGCCGCCGCCTACGCCAGGGACCAGTTCATCCGTTTCGATCCGCTCGGCGCGCCCGAAGACGGTCCAGCGCTCGTTGGGATGGACGGCCGATTCCAGCAGCCAGCCGTCCCTGGACTCGCCATGATCGTTGGTCTTGCGTCCCCAGGCCAGGGTTGAAGACCACCAGCCGGCCTCGCCCAGGCGCCGGGTATGGATGGCGCTGGCGGACCATTTGGTCTCGTCCTCGTCCGGCTCCAGCTGCTCGGGCGCGGAAACCTTGGCGTAGGACGCCTGGAGTGACCATTCATCGGTCGGATTCCAGCTGCCGCGCACCGACCAACTGTCCAGCCGGGGGGCGTCGATGTCCCACCGGTGCTGGTCGGGCTCACGTCCCTTGAAGGCGGATGTCTCCAGCTTGAACCGGTCGTGCGCCCAGCCCAGGGTGGTCACGCCGAAAACGATATGGGTCGAATCAAGCCAGTGGTGGGTGATCGGCGCCTCGGGGCTGTCCATTGCGCTCATGCGATGCATGAAGGCAGGGGGACCGAAGGCAGGCTCGCCCGGTAGACCAATGTAGCCATAGAGGCTGTCCTTGTCGGATACGCGTTTCGAATAGCTGGCCGACAACTCCATGAAGGCGTCATGGGGGTGCTGGCGATCGACCAGGGGCGTGACCCCGTCCGCCGTTTCTCCCGCCGCCAGCAGCAGCGGATAACCGGACTTTCCCATCAGCGGGTCGGGGCTGAGCATGGCGCGCAGATTCAGGGTCGAGCCGTCGTCGAAGTCGCGCCGCGCCGAGGTCATGAGCATGCCGGCGACGAAGGTCTTGTCGCCGCCGCGCGGTCCGGATTGACGGTCGTAGACGACATTCAACAGGGCGTGGGTCATCAGCATCCAGTCGCCACGCATGGCGTGGACGCCGCCGTGGTCGCCGGCGTCGGGCTGCCAGCTTGTGCCCGAGGCGTCGCGGCTCATGGGCCAGTCGCCATAGGGGCTGGTCATGGGCATGGCATGGGCCGCATCGGACGCCATGGCGTCGTGGCTGCTCATGTCATGGGGTGCGGGGCTCGCCGCAGCGGGGGCGGGCATGTGATGCGTGTGGTCTTGAGCTGTCGCCGCCTGGCCGAGGACCAGGAGGGACGCGCCGGCGCAGACGCCGACGAGGGTTCGGATGGCCATCAGGGCCTCCTTTGATGTGATCGTGACTGAGGGCGCCGAAACGACGCGCGGACTTCAGGCGATCAGGAGGCGCGGCGGGCCGGGTTCGGGCGACAGTCGGCGGCCCATGGGCAGGCTGGCTGAAACCGACGCGATCCGGATGATCGTCAGAGACGATGGGGGCAGGGCGGCCGGCGCGGAAGCTGGCGTCGCCACGCAGGCTACGCAGCAGGCCATGGCCTTCAACGTCCTGGGCGCGTGATCAGATGGACGGCCGGTGTCCGTCCGGCCGACCGTCTGCGCCGTCTCATGACAGGGCGCTGCATGGGCGGCGGGCGCGGCGAAGGCGCCGCTGACGCCCAGCGACAGCACCGCCAGGGCGCCGATCAGCAACAGGATGGAGGAGACGATCCGCACCTGCTCAGGATAGGGCGCGCGTCTATCCGCCGCAACGCCTCAGGCTGAGGGTTTCTTGTCAATCAGAGAAAGACCGGGGGCGTCGGGTGGCGTGTCCCCGCCCTGGCTCAGGGCGCGCTGCATGAAGACGACATCGCGCCAATCCCCGTGTTTCCAGCCCGCCGCCTTGAACACGCCCGCATGCGAAAAGCCGCGCGCGTGGTGGAGGGCGATGGAGGCCAGGTTGTCGGAATCGCCGATGACGGCGACCATCTGCCTCAGGCCCATCGCCTCGCAGCGCCGGATCAGGGCGTCCAAAAGCGCGCCGGCGACGCCGCTCCCGCGCGCCACCGGTGCGACGTAGATCGAATCCTCGACCATGTAGCGATAGGCCTGCCTGGTGCGGAACGGCCCGGCGTAGGCGTAGCCGACCACGCGCCCGTCGACCTCGGCGACCAGACGCGGCAGGCCCAGATCCGCCACGGCGGCGAAACGAGCCGTCATCTCCGTCTCATCCGGCGCTTCCAACTCGAAGGTGCCGCGTCCGTTCACCACGCTTTCGGCGTAGATGGCCGTGATCGCAGCCATGTCGCCGGGGCGGACATCGCGAACGACGGGCGAGGTCACGCCGTCTGCCAGCCCTTGTCGACGGCCCAGACGGCGAAGGCGTAGTCGTGGGCGACCTCCTTCAGATAGTCGAACCGGCCGGCCGCCCCGCCGTGCCCGGCCTCCATATTGATCTTCAACAGCACCGGCTTGCCCGAGGTGGTGGCGGGCCGCAGCTTGGCGACCCACTTCTCCGGCTCCCAATAGGTGACGCGCGGATCGGACAAGCCGCCGGTCGCCAGCACGGCCGGATAGGCCTGGGGCTTCACCTGGTCGTAGGGGCTGTAGCTCATCATATAGTCGTAGGCGGCGGGGTCTTCGATCGGATTGCCCCACTCGGGCCATTCCGGCGGCGTCAGCGGCAACGAGGTGTCGCTCATGGTGTTGACGACGTCGACGAACGGCACCTGGCCGATGATCCCGGCCCACAGGTCGGGCCGCATGTTGTTGACCGCGCCCATCAGCATGCCGCCCGCCGACCCGCCCTGGGCCACGATGTTTCCGGCCCTGGCGTAGTTGCGGTCGATCAGGTGCTCGGCGGCGGCGATGAAGTCGGTGAAGGTGTTCTTCTTGGTCATCTTCCTCGCATCGAGGAACCAGCCCCAGCCCTTGTCGGAGCCGCCGCGAATGTGGGCGATAGCGTAGATCCAGCCGCGGTCGACCAACGACAGACGATTGGTCGAGAAGCTGGCCGGCATGGGAATGCCATAGGAACCGTAGCCATACAGCAGCAGCGGCGCGGAACCGTCTATGGGCGTGGTCCGTCGACGCAGAACCGTCACCGGCACCAACTGACCGTCAGCAGCCGGGGCGTTCAGCCGCTCGACCACATAGTTCGCGATGTCGTGCCCCGAGGGAATCTGCTGGGTCTTGCGCAGCGTCCGTTCCCGCGTCGCCATGTCGTAGTCGAACGTCTGCGTCGGGGTGGAGGGCGAGTTGTAGGTGTAGCGGATCGTGGTGGTGTCGAACTCCGAGGCCCCCGCCAAGGACAGGGCGAAAGCGGGTTCGTCCACCGCGATCTGGTGCTCGGCGCCCTGTCTGTCGCGGATGATGATGCGGGTGTTGGCGTCCGCCCGCTCCTGCCGGGCCAGATGATCCTTCGTCAGGTCCATGCCTTCGATGAAGCGACCCGGCGTATGGGGAACCAGGTCCGTCCAGTGCGCCTTGCTTGGCGTCTCGGTCGGGGCCTGGACGATCTTGAAGTCGATGGCGTCGTCGGCGTTGGTGCGGATCACCCAGCGGTCGCCCCAGTGATCGACGTCGTAGCGGACGGCGACCTGTCGCGGCTCCAGGATCACGGGTTCCGCCGTCGGCGCGGCGGCGGGGATATAGCGCGCCTCGGAGGTCTCCTGGTTCTGGATGCCGATAACGATGAACTTGTCGTCGGCGGTGCGTCCCACGCCGATGAACATGCCGTCGTCCGGCTCGTCATAGACCAGGGAGGTTTCGCCGCCGCGCGCCGGCCGGCGGAAGATCTTGTCCGGCCGTCCGTTGTCGTCGCGGTTGGTCCAGAATATCCACTGGCTGTCGGGCGAGAAGGTGAAGTCGCCGGTGGCGCTCTCGATCACCTCCGGAAGGACAGCGCCGGTCGCCAGATCCTTGATGTAGATCTTGTGGACTTCCGAGCCCTGGGCGTCCTCGGCATAGGCGAACAGGCTATGGTCGGGGCTGTGAGAGGCGGCCGAGACTTCCGAATAGGCCTTGCCCTTGGCCAGTTCATTGGCGTCCAGCAACAGTTGGGGCGTCGGGGCCATGACGAAGGTCTTCGTCACCGGCTGACCATCGACGCTCCATGAGCCCTGGCGTTCGACGCGCATGTAGCGGGGATGCTGGTCGCCCGTCTGGTACTCGACATAATAAGTCCAGGCGCCGTCGGGAGCGGGAACCGAGGAGTCGTCCTCCTTGATGCGGCCGCGCATCTCCTGGAACATCGCCTCCTGCAGGGGCAGGGTCGAGGCCATCATGGCCTCGCGATAGGCGTTCTCGGCCGTCAGATGGTCCTTCACCTCAGCCTTGATCAGGGTCGGATCGCGCAGAACCGCTTGCCAATTGTCGTCCTTCATCCACTGGTAGTCGTCGGTGCGGGTACGGCCCAGTTGTTCGATGACGACGGGAATCTTCTTGGCGACGGGGGGCTGGGGCATCGAGGGTCCGGAAGGCTGGCGGGCGAAGGTGGGTGAGGCCGACGCAGCCAGGGCCGACGCGGCGGTGGACAGAAGAACTTGGCGTCGGTTCATGATCGGTTCCCCATGGCGTGCGAACGCGACCTTGGGCGTTCGGGCCGCCCGAGGTCAAATGAGAAGATCGCGCCGCGCCTTCAGCCTGCCAGGGCTTCGACTGTCATGCGCTTCAACAGATCGCCGCCCTGGCCCACGGCCGCCAGCCGGCTGGAGACATGGCCCAACACATTGGCGGCGTAGAGTTCGTAGAGGTCCAGCTTGCCCCGAAGCCAGGCCGGATCACCGTCGGCCGCGTCCAGCCGCGCCTTGGCCGCCAGCGCCCCCTTGGCCAGCATCCATCCGCCGACGACATCGCCCAGCAGTTTCAGATAGGCGTCGGCGGCGGCCAGGACGTCGGCGGCCGCTTCGGGATCGGCCTTCTGGTCAAGCAGCCACAGGGTAGCGTCCTCGACCGCCTCGATAGCCGTGGCGAAGCGTTCGACAGGCTTGCCGCTGTAGAGACGCCCCAGATCGGCCAGGGTCGCCTTCATGTCGGCGATCAGCGCCCTGGCCGAGGCGCCCCTGTCCATCGACAGTTTCCGCCCGACCAGATCCATCGCCTGAATGCCGTTGGTGCCTTCATAGATCGGGGCGATGCGCGCATCGCGATAGTACTGAGCCGCGCCCGTCTCCTCGATGAACCCCATGCCGCCGTGGACCTGGACGCCCATCGAGGCGACCTCGCAGCCGACATCGGTGGACCAGGCCTTGGCGATGGGGGTGAACAGGTCTTCGCGCCCTTTCCAGCGGAGACGCTCTTCTTCGGTCGCGGCGTGTTTGGCCAGGTCGGCGGCGACCCCGGTGGACAGGCAGATGGCGCGGGCGGCCGAAATCTTGGCCTTCATCACCCCCAGCATCCGGCGCACGTCCGGATGGTCGAAGATCGGGGCGGAGGCTTCGCCCGTCCAGACAGAGCGGCCTTGTCGACGTTCCAGCGCATAGGCCAGGGCGTGTTGATAGGCGCGTTCGGCGACGCCCACGCCCTCGACCCCGACCGCCAGGCGAGCGGCGTTCATCATCACGAACATATGGGCCAGGCCCTGATTGGGTTGTCCGACCAATTCGGCGGTCGCACCCTCGTAGCTCATGACGCAAGTAGGCGAGGCGTGGATGCCCAGCTTGTGCTCGACGCCTACGGGGCGGAAGGCGTTGCGGTCGCCGAGGCTTCCGTCGTCGTTCACCGCGAACTTGGACGCCAGAAACAGGCTGATGCCTTTGGGTCCCTTGGGCGCATCGGGCAGACGGGCCAGCACCAGATGGACGATATTATCCGTGGCGTCGTGGTCGCCCCAGGTGATGAAGATCTTTTGGCCGTTCAGGGCATAGGTTCCGTCGCCGTTCGGCGTGGCGGTGGCGGTCAGTGCGCCCAGGTCCGAACCGGCGCCCGGCTCGGTCAGGACCATGGCGCCGGTCCATTCGCCGCTGACCAGCTTTGTAAGATATTTGGACTTCTGTTCTTCCGTGCCGACCTGCTCCAGCGCCTCGATGGCGGCCAGAGACAGCATGGGGCATAGGCCGAAAGCCATGTTGGCGGCGTGGACGGTCTCATAGGCCGCCAGCTCCAGCGCCTTGGGCAAGGCCTGCCCGCCGGCCTCGGCCGAGGCCGTCAGGCCGGTCCAGCCGCCCGCAGCGAACTGCCGGTAAGCGTCGGCGAAACCCGGCGCGGCCGTCACCGCGCCATTGGCGTAGGTCGAACCTTTCTGGTCGCCGATGCGGTTCAGCGGCGCCAGCACCTCTTCGGAGAACTGGCCGGCGGCTTCCAGAACAGCCTGGGCCACCTCGGCGTCGTAGTCGGCGAAGACGCCGGTCGCGGCGAGGTCGGCCATGCCGGACACGGCTTCCAGGGTGAAGGCCAAGTCCCGAACGGGGGCGCGATAGGTCATGGGCTTTCCTCAATCGTCTGTGCGGCCTAAGTGCCGCGATGGGGCCCGGCGCTGCAAGCGTCTTGGCGACGCGCCCCTTCTGAGTGCAAAGTGACGCGGTGCCGTGACGGAAGGAAAGAGATGGGCGAACCCCGCAACCGATATTCGACGGTGTCGCTCCTGATGCATTGGGGCATCGCCTTGGCGGTGCTGATCCAGGTTCTGCTGATCACCGCGCATGAGAACACCGAGGGGCCGATCTCAGGCCAGTTCGTCATGCTGCACAAGTCGCTGGGTCTGACCATCCTGGTGCTGACGCTGGCGAGGATCGGCTGGCGCATGGCGCATCCGGCCATTCCGCTGCCGCTGGACCTGCCACGCTGGCAAAGGATCGCGGCGCGTGCGACCCACGTGCTGTTCTATCTGGCGCTGATCGCCATTCCGATGACCGGATGGCTGGCCTCCTCGGCGGCGGGACGAGAGATCGCCTGGTTCAACCTGTTCTCCTGGCCTCTGCTGCCCGTAGGGGGCGGAAGGGAGACGGCGCGCAGTCTGATGGGGCTTCATGAGTTGGCGGTCAAAGGGCTCTATGTTTTGATCGCCCTTCACGTTCTGGCGGCGCTGAAGCATCAATTCATCGACCGGGACAATGTGCTGCATCGGATGATCCCGATCATCCCGCGACGACCGTGAGCGCGACGCCTGAACAGGCGGCCGAGGTTCTGCGCAGGGGAGAACTGATCCTTCTGCCGACCGAGACGGTCTACGGTTTGGGGGCGGATGCTGGCGATCCCAAGGCCGTGGCGTCCGTCTTCGCCGCCAAGGGTCGGCCGCAGTTCAACCCCTTGATCGCCCATGTCGCCAGCCTGGAGGCGGCGCGGGTAATCGGCCAGTTCAATGAGGCGGCGGAGGCGTTGGCGAAGGCCTTTTGGCCCGGCCCGCTGACCCTGGTCCTGCCGGTCGCGGATAGGAGCCACGTCTGTGATCTGGCGCGCGCCGGCCTGGACAGCGTGGCAGTGCGCGTGCCGGCGCATCCTCTGGCGCAGCAGGTTCTGGCGGCGCTCGGCGGTCCCGTGGTGGCGCCGTCGGCGAATCGATCCGGTCGGCCCAGTCCGACGACCTTTGCAGACGCGGCGGAAGAGACGGGCGCCGCCGTGGGCGCCGCGGTGGATGGCGGCCCTTGCGACGTGGGCCTGGAAAGCACGGTCGTGTCCGTTCTGGACGATCGGGTCGCCCTGCTGCGGCCGGGCGCCGTGACGCGCAGACAGATCGAGGCGGTCGTCGGTCCGCTTCACGAGAGCGGCGAGGGGCATCGTTCGCCCGGCCGTCTGACCCTTCATTATGCGCCCGACGCGCCGGTCCGCGTCGAGGCGACCGAGGCGCGGCCGGGCGAAGTCTTCCTGGGCTTCGGACCCGGCGTGGGCGATCCGAGGTGGAGCCTCAGCCCCAGCGGCGATCCGCAGGAGGCGGCGGCCAATCTGTTTCGGCTGTTGCGGGCGGCGGATCGTGAGAAACCGGCTGGAATCGCCGTTTCCCCTGTTCCATCAGAGGGTTTGGGCGAGGCGATCAATGATCGGTTGAGGCGGGCGGCCGGCTACGTCGGCTGACCGAAGCGGGCCTGAAGATCCACGCTGGATTGTCGCCCTACGCTGGCGAGGCAGGTGTTCAGCCAATCCTCGGCGGCGGCGCGGCCTCGCGCCTTGAGATCGTTCAAGAAGCCCCATTCGGTATTGAATTTGGACCGCAGCGACAGGTCCGACAGCCAGCCATCGGCTTCTATGGCGTGCAGACGGACGGGACGGAACGCCCCCTTGCCGCCCAACTGCCCCTTGTCGATCAGATCGTCGGCGATGGCGATGGCGCGCAGTTCGGCCAGCAGGGGCGCGTTGAACACGATCTCGTTCAACCGATCCATGATGTCGGCGGCCGTCCTGGGCGTCTCGTCACGCACCAGGGGGTTCAGGGTGATCAGCAGCACGTCGTCCGGGGTGTCCTCGCCGGTCAGGGGCCACAGCGCCGGATTGGTCAGATAGCCGCCGTCCCAATAGGGCTCGCCGTCGATCTCCACAGCGTGGAACAGGTGCGGCAGGCAAGCCGACGCTAGCAGGATGTCGGCCGACATTTCGGACGAGCCGAATATGCGCGCCCGCGCCTGACGCACGGCGGTCGCCGCCACGAAGAAGCGGATGGGCGAATCCCTGACCGCCTGAAAGTCCACGGCGGCGTTCAGGACGCGCTTCAGCGGATTGTGGTTCAGGGGATTGAACTCATAGGGGCTCATGGACAGGGCCAGGGTTTCCCCCGCACGCCAGAACGGCGTGTCCTTGATCCAGTCGGGCGGTTGGGCGGCGTTCCAAAAACTGTTGTCGCCGAACACATTGCGTCCGCCGGACTGGTTCACCTCGCGCCACAGCTTGTCCAGAGCCGCGCGGGGGTCGTCCTTGGCCAGGCCGGATATGAGGGCGGCGCCGTTCATCGCCCCCGCCGAGACGCCCGAGACAGCCCGGACGTCCAGTCGGCCGTCTTCCAGCAACCGATCCAGCACGCCCCACTGAAAGCCGCCGTGCGCTCCGCCGCCTTGAAGCGCCAGACAGACGGGGATTCGACCCTTCGGGGGCGGGTCGGCAGGCGCCGCGATGGCGGCCTTGCGTTTGAAGATCGCCATGCCGCCCCCTGAAACCTTGGTCTATTGCGCGGTCCAGCCGCCGTCGATGGAGAAGCTGGCCCCGTTGGCGGAAGCGCCCAGATCCGAGACCAGATAAAGGAAGATGCCCGTCAATTCCTGCGTCGTGACGAACCGCTTCGTCGGTTGGGAGCCCAGGATGACGGTCTTCAGCACGTCCTCCTCGCTCATGTTGCGGGTGCGGGCCTGGTCGGCGATCTGTTTCGCCACGATGGGCGTCTCGACGAAGCCGGGGCAGATGGCGTTGCAGGTGATGTTGTCCTGCGCGACTTCCAGCGCAACGGTCTTGGTGAAGCCGATGATCCCGTGTTTGGCCGCGACATAGGCGGATTTGAACGGGCTGGCGACCAGGCCGTGGGCCGAGGCCATGTTGACGATCCGCCCGCGTCCTTGCGCCTTCATCAGCGGGATCGCCGCACGCGTGGCGTAGAAGGCCGACGACAGATTGATGGCGATGATCTGTTCCCACTTGTTGGTGGGGAAGTTCTCTACGGCTTCGACATATTGAATGCCGGCGTTGTTGACCAGGATGTCCAGCCGGCCCAGTTCGCGTTCGGCGAAGGCGACCATGTCGGCGATCTCTTCGCCCTTGGTCATGTCAGCCGGGTGATACAGAACGCGGGCGCCGGACGAGGATTCCAGCTCGGCGCGGGTCCGTTCGATCTCGGCGGCGTCGCCCAGGCCGTTCAGGACCACATCGCCGCCGTGGGATGCGACCGCACGGGCCAGCGCCAGACCGATGCCGGACGTGGAGCCGGTTATGACCGCAGTCTGGCCCTTCAGGTCGCCGATGTCGCGAAACGACGATGCTTCGTCCGGCTTCGATGACTGGTCCATTGTTTCGCCCCTCTTATTCTTTATGCGGCGCTAGATTAGCGGCAGGCGCGGGTAGGGATCAAGAATTTCCCGATCTGATGAATATCCATTCGCCCTCGGTGGAGGCGGCCTTATCGAACCGATAGCCGTCTCGGTCGAAGGCCTTCAAATCATCGGCTTTTTCGACGCGCTCATCGATGGCGAACCGCGCCATGGCGCCGCGCGCCTTCTTGGCGAAGAAGGAGATGATGCGGCTCTCGCCGTTCTTTTCTTCGCGGAACTGCGGCGTGACGACGGGCAGTTTCAGCGCCTTGGCGTCGACGGCCCCGAAATATTCCTGGCTGGCCAGGTTCACCAGGGTCGGGTCGGCCTGTCCCTCGGCGTCCGCGTTCAACTGTTTCGACAGACGGTCGCCCCAGAAGTCGTAAAGACTGGCGCCACGCCGCGTCTTCAACCGCGTACCCATCTCCAACCGATAGGGCTGGATTCGGTCCAGCGGTCGCAGCAGGCCGTACAAGCCCGAGAGAATCCGCAGGTGATCCTGGGCCCAGGCCAGGGCCTCCGCGTTCAGTTCGCGCGCCTTCAGGCCTTCATAGACGTCTCCGGCGAAGGCGAAGGCGGCCTGGACGCCGTCCAGCGATTCGGGATCGAAAGCCTTGAACCGCGCGACGTTCAGGGTCGCCAGGTCGTCGGAAATGCCCATTAGCCGACGCAGGTCGGCCTTGCTCTGACGCTTGGCGGTCTTGGCCAGGCTGGTCGTGTCTTCGAGGAAACGACGGTCCGAGGCGGGCAGGGCGACATCGGCCTCGGTGAAATCCAGCCGTTTGGCGGGCGAAAGAACGATCAGCAAGGCGCGGCTCCATGACGAAGCCGTTCAGATAGGCCGCTTCGATTACGATTTGAACCGGTGCGGCCTCACCATTCCAGCGACGCTTCGCCTCTCAGAAGGGCCTCGGCCTCCTGGGTGTGCTTACCGCCGCTTCGGTCATGCAGGATCAACGGCGGCAGAAGACGCAGCGGCGCGCGCCCTGTTTTGACGGCGTGAACCAACACGCGTTTGGCCGGTTCGTCGTGAAAGGGATGGACAGGGCGGACGGCGAAAGACCCCGCCTTTTCGCCCAACAGCCGCAGAATGTCGGCCAGACGATCCGCTCGATGGATCATCACGATCCGCCCGCCTTCGCGCACGGCCTTCAGCAAGAACCGCGTCCAGGCCTCCAGCCCGTCGTCCGCCATCCAGGCCCCGCGCTTGCCTTCGGCCGGGGCGCGCAGGGCCGTGGCGTCATCGAAGAAGGGCGGATTGGACACCGCCCAGTCGAACGGTGCGAGGTCCAGCGCGCGAAACCCTTCGGCCACATCGCCGGTTCGCACCGAGAGACGGTCCTGAAACCCGTTCAACGCCGCGTTCGAACTCGCCAAATCGGCCATGGCGGGATCGCGTTCCAGAGCCGTCAGCCGCGCCTGCGGACAGCGCGCCGCAACCTGCATCAGCACGCCCCCGGCGCCGCAGCCCGCCTCGATCAGTCGTTCGCCCGGACGAACCGGCGTCGCCGCCGCCAGGAGGGCGGCGTCCATACCGGCGCGATAGCCCTTGGCCGGTTGCCGCAACCGCACGCGGCCGTTCAACAGGCCGTTCTCGACGATGTCCGGCGTCGCCGTTTCGACCGCGCTCACGCCTCAATCTCCTTGACCCTCAAAGGGGCGAACATCATTGTGCGCCGCGAAGCGCCGGGGCAAGCCAGCCCGACCACAGAAACACCCACGCGACCGTCCGTGCGTCGCGAAGCCCTTGTGAAAGAGTATCTCTTGGATCTTGCCATTGCAGCCGCTCCCCGCCCGAAGGGGGACGTCAACGCCCTCGTTCGGCTGGCCGAGGCCGACATGGCCGCCGTCGACGCCCTGATCCTTGATCGGATGCAGTCGGATGTGCCGATCATCCCCAAACTGGCCGAACATCTGGTGTCGGCGGGCGGAAAGCGTCTGCGCCCCCTGTTGACCGTAGCCGCCGCCCGCGCCACGGGCGCGACGGACGATATTCTGTCGCCCAGGAAACTGGCCGCGGCGGTGGAGTTCATCCACACCGCCACCCTGCTGCACGACGATATCGTCGATGCGTCCGAACTGCGTCGCGGCAAGGTCGCGGCACATCTGATCTGGGGCGCGCCCACCAGCGTCCTGGTCGGCGACTTCCTGTTCGCCCGCGCCTTCGAACTGATGGTCGAGACGGATTCGATGCGCGCCCTGGGCATTCTGGCCGAGGCGTCGCGGGTGATCTCGGAGGGCGAGGTGCTGCAACTGACCCGCGCCCACGACCTGAACCTGGATCAGGCCACCTATCTGCAGATCATCTCGGCCAAGACCGCCGAACTGTTCGCCGCCGCCGCCGAGGCGGGCGCGGTCGGGGCAGGGGCGTCGGCCGAGGCGGTCAAGGCGCTGCGTGATTATGGCATGGCGTTGGGGATCGCCTTCCAACTGGCCGACGACGCCCTGGATTACGGCGCGACGGCCGAGGCCCTGGGCAAGAACGCGGGCGACGACTTCAACGAGGGCAAGGCCACCCTGCCGCTTCTGCTTGCGGTTGCTCGGACCAAGGGCCGCGAGGACGCCTTCTGGGAGCGCACCGTGACCAAGGGCGAACGCACGCCCGAGGATTTCGCCCGCGCCCGCGAACTGGTGATCGGCTCCGGCGCCATCGGCGCGACCCTGGATCTGGCAGGCGACTACGCCGACCAGGCCAAGGCTGCGCTGGCGGTTCTGCCTGCCACCGACTGGCGCATTGCGCTCGAGAATCTGGCCGATTTCGCGGTGTCGCGCGCCGCCTGATGGCCGGTTCGGACCCCCTGGATACTCAGGTCCGCGCCGCCGATCTGGACCGTTGGCTGTCCAGCCGACTGGTGTCGGACCCACAGGCGCGCGCCGATCTGATCGCGCTCTACGCCTTTGAGGCCGAGTTGATGGCCATTCCGACGCGCGTCACCCAGCCCCTGCTGGCCGAGATGCGCTATACTTGGTGGGCCGAACAGATGGACGGGGTGTTCGCCGGTGTGGCGCGCAAAGGTCATCCGGTGCTGGAAGCCCTGACCGACGTCGTCGCCCGCCACAGCCTTGATCGCGCCCCGTTCGATGCGCTGATCGAGGCTCATATCGGCCGTGTCCACGGCCAGCCTCACGATCTGGAGGCCTTCTACGTCGGCCCCATGCAGGCGGCGGTCCAGGTTCTGGCCGGGCCTGGCCACGCAGACGCGGTGGTCGAAACCGGCCGGGTCTGGGGGCTGACGCAGGTCGGACGCATGGATGAAGCCAGGGCGGCACGCAAAGGCGCAAACGCGGGGCTGAAGCGTTTGCCCATCTCCGGTTTTCCCGCTGTGGCCCATGCCGCCCTTTCGGGGCGAGACCGGCCTGAAGCCTATCGGCGGCTGCAGTTGATCCGGGCCGCCTTCATGGGACGGATCTGATCCCTCGGGTCCGGTCCAGATTCGGCTTGCGCTGACGGCTCCCAAGGTCTGCAGTATTTATTAGCCACCCAGGAGGTCCGACATGCCGCGCAGCCATTCCGAACGCCATTTGATGGCGCGCGTCGGCTGGTTGAGAGCCGCCGTGCTGGGCGCAAACGACGGCCTGTTGTCGACGGCTAGCCTGATCGTCGGCGTGGCGGCGGCCGAAGCTTCGAAGGGAGCCGTCCTTGTTTCGGGTGTCGCAGGCCTGGTGGCCGGCGCCATGTCCATGGCGGCGGGTGAATATGTCTCCGTTAGTTCCCAGTCCGACACCGAGAAGGCCGATCTGGCCCGAGAGGCGGCGGAGCTGGCCGCCGCGCCGGCCGCAGAGTTGGATGAACTTGCCGGCATCTATATTGCACGGGGCGTTCAGCCCGACACGGCGCGGACGGTAGCCGAGCAACTGATGGCGCACGACTCCTTGGGCGCTCATGCCCGCGACGAGTTGGGCATCACCAGCTTCACGACCGCTCGCCCCGTTCAGGCGGCCCTGACTTCCGCTGCGACGTTCGCCACGGGCGCGGCCTTGCCTTTGGCGACGGTAGCGATCGCGCCGGACAACGTGCTGTTGGCCGCTGTCGCCTTAAGCGCCTTCGTCGGATTGGGCGCCTTGGGGGCGATGGGCGCCAGGGCAGGAGGGGCGAACGTGCCCCGTTCGATGATTCGCGTAGTGTTCTGGGGCGTTCTCGCCATGGCGGTCACGGCAGGGATCGGCCGTCTGTTCGGGACCGTCGTCTAGGGGCGAGCAGCGGCGTCCCGCCAGGCCTTCAGGCTCTCCATGGCGCGGAGGCTCTGCAGGCGTTTCTTGGCGCGGCCGCGTTCCTTGGGATGGATGCGCTTGCCGTCCTCGTCGACCTTGGGCGCCTCAAGCGGGGGCAGGAGGCCGTAGTTGATGTTCATCGGCTGGAACTTGGCACCTTCCAGATGGCCGCCGGTGATGTGTTCGACCAGGGCGCCGATGGCCGTCTCGGGTGGCGGGGCGGACAGGTCGCGGCCCAGAGCCTGTGCGGCGGCGAGACGGCCGGTCAGCAGGCCCATGGCGGCGCTTTCGACATAGCCCTCGACGCCCGTCACCTGACCGGCGAAACGCAGGCGCGGCAGGGCCTTCAGGCGCAGTTGCTTGTCCAGCAGCTGGGGGCTGTTCAGATAGGTGTTGCGATGCAGGCCGCCCAGACGCGCGAACTGGGCGTTCTGAAGGCCGGGAATCATGCGGAAGGTCTCGGCCTGGGCGCCGTGCTTCAGCTTGGTTTGGAAACCGACCATGTTGAACAGCGTGCCCAACGCATTGTCCTGGCGCAGTTGAACGATGGCGTGGGGCTTGACCGTGGGGTCGCGCGGATTGGTCAGACCGACGGGCTTCATCGGGCCGTGACGCAGGGTCTCGCGCCCACGCTCGGCCATGACCTCGATGGGCAGGCAGCCGTCGAAATAGGGGACGTTCTCCCACTCCTTGAACTCGGCCTTGGGCCCGTCCAGCAGGGCGTTGATGAAGGCGTCGTACTGGTCCTTGTCCATCGGGCAGTTGACATAGGCGGCAGCGTCCCCGCCGGGGCCTTCCTTGTCATAGCGCGACTGACGCCAGGCGATGTCGAAGTCGATCGAATCGGCGTGGACGATGGGGGCGATGGCGTCGAAGAAGCTGAGGCTTTCCTCGCCCGTCATCTTTAGGATGGCGTCGGCTAAGGCAGGGGAGGTCAGCGGACCGGTGGCGACGATGACATTGTCCCACTCCTCATGCGGCAGACCGGCGATCTCTTCACGCACGATGGTGATCAGGGGGTGGGCTGACAGCTTGGCGGTGACGGCGGCGGAGAAGCCGTCGCGGTCCACCGCCAGCGCGCCACCCGCCGGAACCTGATGGGCGTCGCCGCAGGCCATGATGACCGAATCCAGCGCCCGCATCTCGGCGTGCAGCAGACCCACCGCATTGTATTCCCAGTCGTCCGACCGGAAGGAGTTGGAGCAGACCAGTTCGGCCAGACCGTCGGTCTGGTGCGCGTCGGTCTTGACGCCGGGGACGCCGCGCATCTCGTGCAGGATGACGGGCACGCCCGCCTGGGCGATCTGCCAGGCGGCTTCGGAACCGGCGAGACCGCCGCCGATGACGTGGACGGGGCCTGGGAGGGTCGAGGAGGGGGCAGGGGAAACGGTCATCGCGGCCTTCTAGCGGGCGTCTGGCGCGGTGTCATGGTCCACTGCTATATCCGCCGCCGGTCTTGGGAGCGGACGGTTTGACGGAGCGGCGAAAACGGTTGGGCCTGGGCGAGGCCTTGCGGATGACGGCGGTCGGACTTCGACGGAGCTGGAACGAGGCCTGGGGCGCGATTCTGCTGGGCGTCCTGGTTTGGGGCGCGCAGCCGTTCGCCGTGCACGGCGTTTCCGCCTGGATTTGGACCGGCGCCGCCATCGTCGCGACGCTGGTCCTGATCGGCGCCCTGGCGCGCGTGGCGACCAGCGCCGACGCCGCCCATGCGAGACGCCTGGGCCTGGGGCGGACGGGCCTGCAACTGACCAAGGTCGAGGCCCGCCTGTTCGGAGCCGGCCTGCTGTGTTCGGTGTTCTTGGCCATGGTCCTGTCGGTCGCCGCCCTTCTGCTGCTGGCGCTTTTCGGCGGCGCAGGGCTGGACGCCGAGGCCATTCGACTGGGGGACTGGAGCCGGGTCGGCCCGGCCTGGAAACTCGGTCTTTTGGCCGTCATGACGGCCTTTTGCATCTTCGCCATCGTCGCCCTGACCGCACGGCTTTTGCTGTTCGCGCCGGCCACCGTGGCGCGCGGTCATATGATTTCGCTGAACAGCATGGCGCTGACGCGCGGGATCTTCTGGCCCTTTCTGGCCGGCTTGATCGTGACCGCCGCGCCCAAGGTCGGGCTGCTGATCCTGACGGGTGCAGGCCTTTTGCCCGGAGCGGCGGGGTGGATGGTCTGGGTCGTGGTGTTGATCGGTCTGCAGGGGCCGCTGACGATGGCCTACCTCGGCGCCGTCTATCGGCGTATCGAACCTGGAACGCTTCAAGGATTCCCGCATGGTTGAGACCTTTTCGATCGCCGAGGCTTTGCGTGCACCCCTGCGCGTGATCCGGCGCCATCCGCTGGCGATCTTCGTCTGGGGACTCCTGATCGTCGGATTCGTGATGGCGATGATGATGCTGGTCTTCGGCGCCTTGGCAGACATTCCGCTGTCGCCGGACGCCGAGCCTTCGCCCCAGTTCATGGGACGGGTGGTGGCGATGCAGGGCGTCTCCATGCTGCTGAACGTCGGTCAGGTCGTATTGGGCGTGATGGTCTGGGCCGCCACCATGCGCGCCACTTTCCGCATCGGCCGGCCGGAGCGTTATTTCTTTCTGCGCGCCGGGATGGACGAGGTCCGCCTGGCGGTCGTGGGACTGGCCCTGTTCGCCGGCGCCTATGTCGCCGTCATGGCCTTCGTCATCGTCGCGGCCATCGTCTCCGCCCTGATCTGGCAGGCCAGCCCGACGGCGGCCCTGGCTGTCGGGGGCGTGTTGTTCGTGGTCATGATCGCGGGCGTCGCCCTGGCCATGGCGCGTGTGTCGATGATCGCGCCGGCGACTGTCCTGCTGCAACGGTTCGCCTTCCGTGAGGGCTGGGACTTGGGCAAGGGGCGCTTGATGCGGCTGTTCGGTCTGCTGGCCTGCACCTGGCTGATCTATATGCTGGTCTATTTCGTCCTGGCCTTCGTGGTGATCGCCGCCCTGTTCTTCGGCGGCGCCTTCGCGGTGCTGGCGGACGCTCAGGACGCCACGACCCTGGGCGAGTTGTTTCCTTCGCCAGCGGTTCTTTGGGGCGTGGCGGCCTTTGTCCTGCTTCCTGGTTCCTTCATCTACGGCGCCGTTATCACCTTGCTCAGCGCGCCCTTCGCGGCGGCCTGCCGGGAAGTGCTGGACGGCGCGCCACGCGACGCGGCCCCGGCGATCCTCTAGGATGAGCGCGAATCTGAACGGGAGCCCGTCATGAGTTTTTCCGCTACCGAAGCGGCGTTCGAGGGGTTTCGCGTCACGCGTCAGAACCCGCTGTCGGTTCTCGTCTGGGCGGGACTTTGGCTGGTCGGCCTGATCGTCGCGGTGATGATCCTGGGGCCGATGACCATGCCCTATGCATCGGAGATCGAGGCCGCTCAGGGCGATGTCGCGGCTCTGTCGCCCAGCGCGGTAAGCGCCCTGTCCTTGGGCATGCTCGCGGTTCTGCCGGTCTTGCTGGCGCTTCAGGCCATTCTGGCCCCGGCCGTCTATCGTGCGGTCTATGCGCCTCAGGCGAAGCGGATCGGCTATCTTCAGCTCGGCAAGGTTGAACTGAGGACGCTGGCCGTCGTCGCTGTCCTGGGCGTTCTTTCGATCGTGCTGAATCTTGGCGGCGAGGCGGCTGTCACCTTGTCGAAACAGGTCGGCGGCGTCCCTGCGGCCTTCGTGGTCAATGCGGCGGTGTTCGTGTTCACGACCTGGATTTCGGTTCGACTGATGCTGGCCGCGCCGCTGGTTTTACGACGCAAGGGTTTGCCGTTCCGCGATAGCTGGCGAATGACGGCCAAGGTTTTTTGGCCCGTGCTAGGCGTCTTCTTTCTCAGCCTCGCAATGACCCTGCTGGTTCTGTTGCTTCTGGTCCTGGTCGGATGGCCGCTTTACGCCGCCCTGACGATGGGTGGGGGCATGGCGGCGATCCCAGGCGTGTTGCTGCTGCTCCTGATGGGGTTGGGCATGGCGCTGGTCTCGGTGCTGATGTGGGCGCCGTTCGCCTCGATCGTGCAGCAGTTGGACACACACGCCTAGGCGCGCCGCAAAGGACAGGACATTGGCCGGAATCGAACTCTACGCGCCGCGGACGCCACGGCATCGGCGGACCTGGACCGCCGCCGCCCTGGTCCTTGCCGTGGTCTTCATCATTCTGGGCCAGACGTTCACCGCCGTGCCGGGACTGATGCTGGGCTTCCTGACCATGAACGGTCGGTCTGTCGGTTGGGCCGGCACGGCCTTCAGCCTGTTCGGCTTCGCGGCGACCGCCTTGATCGTCGTCGGCTGGGTGACGCTGTTCGAGCGCCGCAATCTGCGGACCATCGGTTTCAATAGTCAGGCGCTCAAACGTTTTGCACGGGGCTATGGCGTCGGCTTGGCGTTCCTGCTGGTCGTGGTGGGGGGTATCGCCGCGCTCGGCGGTTACAGGATCGAGTCGGGCGGAGCGTTTTCGACGCCTGCGCCCTTGGTCGCCTTGTGGCCGATCCTGGTTCTCCTGCTGGGGTTCGTCATCCAGGGTTCGACGGAAGAAATCCTGACGCGTGGGTGGCTGATGCAGGTCATCGCGTCACGACACGGCCTGGCCTGGGGAATTGGGCTTAGCTCGGCCCTGTTCGGCCTGCTGCACGCCGCGAACATCAAGCCGTCGCCGGAACTGGCGGTGGGCGTCGCCAATGTGGCGCTGTTCGGCGTCATGATCGGCCTCTACGCCGCGCGCGAGGGCTCGCTCTGGGGTGTTTGCGGCTGGCACGCCGCCTGGAACTGGCTGCTGGGCCTGGGTTTCGGCCTGGAGGTGTCTGGCCAGGTGGTCGAGACCAAGCCCCTGATCGTCGACTTGGCCACGCGAACCGAAGTCCCCTGGTGGATCACCGGCGCCGCCTTCGGTCCCGAGGGCAGCGTGGTGACGACCGTCGTCCTGCTGGTCGCCTCGGCTGTTCTGGCCTTGCATTGGCGGAGCAAGGACTACGGCGTGACGAAGCCCGCCGCTTTGGAAACGGCCCCAGCCTAAGCCGGGGCCTTCGCCTTTTTCCGAGGCGGGTTGGTCGCAACGCCTTCACCCAAGGCTGCGACGCGGGCCCTGCGGCGTTCCTCGTGCCGGTCCAGCACTTCTTTCAGGTATTTGCCGGTCCAACTTGCGGTGTTGGCGGCGACCTGTTCGGGCGTGCCGACCGCGACGATCTCGCCGCCGCCGTCGCCGCCTTCGGGGCCGAAGTCCAGCAGATAGTCGGCGACCTTGATGACGTCGAGATTGTGCTCGATCACCACGATGGTGTTGCCCGCCTCGACCAGTTCCTGAAGCACCTCAAGCAGCTTCCTCGTATCCTCGAAATGCAGGCCGGTGGTCGGCTCGTCGAGGATGTAGAGCGTGCGGCCCGTGGCGCGTTTCGACAGCTCCTTGGACAGTTTGACCCGCTGGGCCTCGCCGCCCGACAGGGTGGTCGCCGGTTGGCCCACCTTGACGTAGCCCAGGCCCACCCGCTCCAGCGTCAGCATCTTGTCGCGGATCGGCGGCACGGCCTTGAAGAAGCTGGCGGCCTCTTCGACCGTCATGTCCAGCACGTCACTGATGGACTTGCCCTTGAACACGATCTCCAGCGTCTCGCGGTTATAGCGTTTGCCCTTGCAGACGTCGCAGGTCACATAGACGTCAGGCAGGAAGTGCATCTCGATCTTGATGACGCCGTCGCCCTGACACGCCTCGCAGCGCCCGCCCTTGACGTTGAAGCTGAACCGGCCGGGGCCATAGCCGCGCGCCTTGGATTCCGGCAGGCCCGCATACCAGTCGCGGATGGGGCCGAAGGCGCCGGTGTAGGTGGCGGGGTTCGAACGCGGGGTGCGGCCGATGGGCGACTGGTCGATGTCGATGACCTTGTCGAAATGCTCCAGCCCCTCGATCCGGTCGAAGGGGGCGGGGGCCTCGGACGCATTGTTCAGGCGGCGCGCGGCGGCCTTGTACAGGGTCTCGATGGTGAAGGTCGACTTGCCGCCGCCCGACACGCCGGTGATGCAGGTGAAGACGCCGACCGGGATTTCGCCCGTCACGCTCTTCAGATTATTGCCGCTGGCGCCCGAAATCTTCAGCATCCGCTTGCGGTTGATCGGACGGCGGCCCTCGGACGGAATCTCGATCTCGCGCGCGCCGGTCAGATATTTGCCGGTCAGGGAGTTGGGATTGGCCATGACCTCGGCCGGGGTGCCCTCGGCGCAGACCGTGCCGCCGTGAACGCCCGCCGCCGGCCCCATGTCGATGACATAGTCGGCGGTCAGTATGGCCTCTTCGTCATGCTCGACCACCAGGACCGAGTTGCCCAGGTCGCGCAGCCCTTTCAGGCTTTCCAGCAGACGGGTGTTGTCGCGCTGGTGCAGGCCGATGGAGGGTTCGTCCAACACATACAGAACGCCGGTCAGGCCCGAGCCGATCTGCGACGCCAGACGGATGCGCTGGCTCTCGCCGCCCGACAGGGTGCCGGACGACCGCGACAGGTTCAGATAGTCCAGGCCGACATTGTTCAGGAAGCGCAACCGGTCGCAGATCTCCTTTAGAATGCGCCGGGCGATCTCCATCTGTTTCTCGGACAGGCTCTCATCCAGGGTCGAGAACCACAGATAGGCCTTGGAGATCGACAGGGTGGAGATGTCGGCGATGTCCTCGCCCCCGACCTTGACCGCCAGGGCCTCGGGCTTCAGCCGCTTGCCGTGGCAGGCGTCGCACGGGGTTTCGGACTGATAGCGGGCCAGTTCCTCGCGCACCCAGGCGCTGTCGGTCTCGCGCCAGCGGCGTTCCAGGTTCGGCAGCACGCCCTCGAACGGCTTGGACACCTCGTATTTGCGGGCGTTGTCGTCATAGACGAATTTGATCTTCTCGGACCCCGTCCCCTGCAGGATGACCTTGTGCGCCTGGGCCGGAAGCTCGCGCCACGGCTTGTCCATCGAGAAGCCGTAGTGGGTCGAAAGCGACTGCAGCGTCTGGGTGTAGAGCGGCGACGGCCCGCGCGCCCAGGGCGCGACCGCCCCGCCGTGCAGGGTCTTGTCCCGGTCCGGGATCACCAGATCGGCGTCGAAGGCCAGTTTGACCCCCAGACCATCGCACACAGGACAGGCGCCGAACGGATTGTTGAACGAGAACAGACGCGGCTCGATCTCGGCGATGGTGAAGCCGGACACCGGACAGGCGAAACGTTCGGAAAAGGCCAGGGTGCGGGGCGCGGTCTCGCCCTCATTGGTGGACGCCCATTCCGCCGTCGCCAGACCGTCGGCCAGGCCCAGCGCGGTCTGAAGACTGTCGGCGTAGCGGCCTTCCTGATCCGGCTTGGTGACGATCCGGTCCACCACGATGTCGATGTCGTGCTTGAACTTCTTGTCCAGCGTGGGGGCTTCGTCGATGGGATAAAATTGGCCGTCGATTTTCAGGCGCTGGAAGCCCTGACGCTGCCATTCGGCGATCTCTTTCCGGTATTCGCCCTTGCGGCCGCGCACGACGGGGGCCAGCAGCAGGATGCGCTCGCCGTCGGGCAGGGCGGTCAGCTTGTCGACCATCTGGCTGATGGTCTGGCTCTCGATGGGCAGGCCGGTCGCGGGTGAATAGGGCACGCCCACCCGCGCCCACAACAGGCGCATATAGTCGTGAATCTCCGTCACCGTGCCGACGGTCGAACGCGGGTTCTTGGACGTGGTCTTCTGTTCGATGGAGATGGCCGGGGACAGCCCCTCGATCAGGTCCACGTCCGGCTTGCCCATCAGCTCCAGGAACTGGCGCGCATAGGCCGACAGGCTCTCGACATAGCGGCGCTGTCCCTCGGCGTAGATGGTGTCGAAGGCCAGGGACGACTTGCCCGACCCCGACAGGCCGGTCATCACCACCAGCTGTTCGCGCGGAATATCCAGGTCCACGCCCTTGAGATTATGCTCGCGAGCGCCGCGAACGCGGATGAAGTTGTGCTTTTCGGTCATGGAATCCGGGAACGCGGGGAGGGCCGGACGGCTCCGGCGCGACGACGCTATATGGGGATCAATTCGTGCGATTCAGCAAGAACAATGTGCGAACATTGTAGCCAAGGGCCGCGGTTGCGCAAAGCTATGCGGCTGGTACCCTGTCGGCGACTGGGGGAGGAGACAACTGGATGAACCTTAGAGGCTTGTTGGCGCTGGCGGTCGTTTGGGCTTTGGCGGCGTGCACCTTCAATGCGAACCTTCCCAAGTCTGACCCGGCGCTGAACGCGGAGGCGCAGGCCTTGTATCGGGATTTGGCCACATCGAACGACTCTGCCGTGATCGGGCGTATGTCGGCCAAGAACCCGCCCGATACGGTCCGGGCTCAGCTTCCCATGCTGCGGAACCTGATTGGAAATGCGCCGGTTCCTGAACCCAAGGTCGTGGGCTTTCAGAGCGTGGCCAGCACTGAAGGACGCTTCTACGTCGTGCAGCAGGACTACGCCTATCCTGATCGCGTGGCGCATGTGCAGACCAATTTCGTCAAGGAAGGCGACGGCTGGAAGGTCTTCGGCTTCAATGTCAACGTGACGATTACTGGCGCTGCGCCCGCCGCTCAGGCCCCGGCGGGCTCTTCGGCATCGGGCGCCCAACCCTCGAACACGCCGCAATAACGTTCGCCCTTGCCCAGCAACACGCCGTTGGCGTTGGCGACGCCCAGTTCCAGGCTTTCGGCGATGCGACGCGCGCGTTCCATGAAATGGTCGGCCGCCAGAGGCGGGCACAGATCGTGCGTCGTCGCCTCGAAGATTTCGAGCCAGCGGTCGAAATGGCGCGCGTCGATGGGCAGGGGCAGGTGTTTGGGCATGGGGCGCCCCTGATAGACACCGGTGGACAGAGCGACTGACGACCAGAACAGCTTCATCTGGGCCAGATGCGGACCCCAGTCCGTGATGCGGTCGGCGAAGATGGGACCGATCAGACCGTCTTCGCGCACTCGGGCGTAGAAGCCTTCGACCAGGGCGTCGATCATCGCCTCGTCGATGCCCGTTTCCCGCCGTATCTGTTCCACGGCGGCCTGACGCCGCGCCGTTGCGTCGGTCGATCGGGCAAGATGAAACCGGCTTTCCATTCTCCTTCCGTAGTCTCGGAAACCGACAAACGCCATTGGACGGATCGCCCACGTCACGCGGCCGTGTTCGTCAATGTGTGGGTTCGGGGTTGCACGGATCAGGGTTAAGACCCATCATTCACTCTAGGACCACGCTTCAACTTGGAGGCTAGACGATCATGATCAGCGCGCTGGGAACTGGTTTCGCCCTTTCCGCCATGCTGCTTGCGATCCTCCATGCCAATCAACCCAAGCCCAAGCGCGTCCGTATCCGCGTTCGTGACGCTGACCGGCGTCGCCGCCCGGACGCCTGACGGCTCCACGCTTTTCGACAATCTGACTCTCGCCTTCGGCGCCGAAAGAACCGGCGTCGTCGGCCGAAACGGCGTGGGCAAAAGCACCCTGCTGCGCCTCATCTCGGGCGCTTCGCCGCCGTCCGAAGGGACGGTGGCGCGTGTCGGGCGCATCGGCGTGTTGGAACAGCGGTACGATCCTGCGCCCGAAGAGACCGTGGCCGGCGCGCTTGGGGTCGAGCGGGCCCTGGAGGTCGTCGATCGTGTGGTTTCCGGTCAGGGCGCCATCGAGGACATGGATGTCGTCGATTGGACCCTGGAAGCCCGTGTCGCCGACGTTCTGGAGGCGGTCAAGCTTGCCGGCGTCGACCTGAAACGACCGATGATCGGCCTCAGCGGGGGCGAGCAGACGCGGGTGCGGCTGGGGCGGCTGTTGCTCGACGGGTCGGACATGATCCTTCTGGACGAACCCACCAATCATCTGGACCGTGAGGCGCGCACATTGGTCGCCGAGATCCTGGGTCGATGGCGCGGCGGGGCCGTGGTCGTCAGCCATGACCGCGAACTGCTGCGCCACATGGACCGGATCGTCGAAATCTCGAGCCTCGGCGTCGAGGTCTACGGCGGAAACTACGATCTCTACGCCAAAAGGAAGGCTGTTCAGCGCGAGGCGGCCGAGCGAGGGCTGATCGAGGCGGAAAAGGACGTTGCACGCGCCGGCGCCGACGCCCAGCGGCGGCTGCAGAGCAAGGCGCGACGCGATGCGGCGGGGCGGCGCAAGGCGGCGAAAGGCGACATGCCGAAAATCCTCCTGGGCGCTCGAGCCGAGCGCGCCGAAAACACCGGAGCCGCCAACAGCCTGTTGGCCGGGCGCAAGACGCAGGCCGCCGCGGCCGCCCTATCCGTCGCGCGGGAACGGGTGGAGCGTACACGATCCCTGTCCTTTCAGACGCCGTCCAGCAGGCTCGTTTCGGGGCGCACGGTTCTGGCGCTGGACGCCGTGTCCTGGCGCACGTCGCAAGGGCGCACCCTCGTCGGCCCGCTGACGCTCCGTATCGTCGGCCCGGAACGGCTGGCCGTCACGGGGGCCAATGGGACGGGAAAAACCACCCTGCTGCGTCTGATCGCCGGCGAACTGGAACCCACTTCGGGACGGATAGAACGACCGGTTCCGGCCGCCTATCTGGACCAGGAAACGACGTTGCTGAGAGCCAACGAGACGGTGTTGGAGGCCTGGTTACGGCTCAACCCGGCTGGCGCCGAGCATGACGCCCAGGCGGCCTTGGCGCATTTCCTGTTCCGCAACAGTGCGGCGCATCGACGGGTCGGCGCCTTATCCGGCGGAGAACGGTTGCGTGCGGCCCTGGCCTGCGTGATGACCGGAGCGACCCCGCCGATGCTCATGGTCCTGGACGAACCCACCAACCATCTGGATCTCGATGCGGTTGCGGCGCTGGAGACGGCGCTGCGGGACTACGACGGGGCGTTGGTCCTCGTCAGCCATGACCCGGACTTTTTGCGGGCCGTCGGCGTGACGCGCACGATCGCGCTGTAGCCGTCAGCCCCAGGCCTCGACCGTCCCGCGCCTGCGGAGGGGAGAGAAGGTGGCGAGTTGCGTTCGCGGCTCGGCCTCGGCCTTGCCGAAAAGCCAGCCCTGGCCATAGTCCACGCCGAGGCCCTTCAGCGTGTTGGCGACGCCGTCGGTCTCGATCATCTCTGCGATCGTCTCCAACTTCATCGAGCGGCACAATTCGACGATGCTGCGAAGCATTGTCGTGGAGCGCTCGTCGGTTTCGACGTCCTTGACGATGGCGCCGTCGATCTTGACCGCGTCGACCGACAGCTTGCGCAGATAGTCGAAAGAGGCGGCCCCCGCGCCGAAGTCGTCGATACAGACCTTGATGCCGGTCTCGCGCAGGCCGGCCAGGCGGCGGTCGGCGGCCTCGATGTCGGCCAGCGCCGAGGTTTCGGTCACTTCGACAATCAATCGTCGCCGCTCTTCCGGGGCGCCTGCCGTCATCCGCAGCAGGTTCTCCACATAGGCGTCGTCGCCTAGCGAGGACCCGGAGACGTTGATCGCCATCTTGAGAAGACCGGCGCCCGGCTGGCGCATGCGTTTCAGCACCTTCTCCGCCACGGCGAGGTCGAAGGATTCGATCAGGTCCAATTCTTCGGCCATGCGGATGGCGCCTGCGGGACCGCCGTTGGACCCGAACCGGGCCAGGGCTTCAAAATGGTGCACGGCGCGCGACGAGAGCTGCACGATCGGCTGGTAGTGAACCTGGAATTCGCGGGTCTTCACCACGTTTCGGAAAGTCTCGGCGTCCCGGAGCGTGCGGTTCAGCGAATCCGAGAAGGCGATCTGCGGATTGGCCAGTCCATCGTCCTTTAGGCAGCCTTCGATGGCGAAACGCATGGCGCGCAGGATGCAGAGTTTGTCGGAGCCTTGCGGCACCGGCGACTCGAACGATTGGGCCGCCAGGGTCAGGCCTTCGGCGCGGGCGGCCTCGATGATTTCGGCGGCGATGTCACGACCGTCGTCGGCGGCGCGCAGGATTGCGAAACGCTCCTGCGTCAGTTGGGCGGCGGCCGAGCCGGATACGGAAGTCGACTGCAGCGTCGCCTCGATACGACGGTTCATGCGCGCCGAAACGTCTCCGGACAGATCGCCAAGGCCGCGCACGTCCACGAAGGCGAGCGAGATCGCCGGGTCGGTCTCCAGTACGCGCGCCGCGTCGGCCATGAAGGTGTCGGCGTCGACCAGAGGAGCCGCCTCCAGATCGGCCGCCTGGAAGGCCGGACCTTCGTAAGACATGGCGCAGGACAGGGCGGGCGCCAACTGCGGAAGGGCGAAGGCCCTGATGGAAGCGCGCCGAACCCGGTCCGGTCCGGCCTTCACCAGCACCGCGATGGCCTCTGTGCGGACGCCCGATCCGGTCTTCCGGATCGTCGCGAGGGCTGACGCCCCTTCGTGGAAAATATCGGCGAAGGGCTTTCCGGTCCAAAGCGCGCCAGCGTCCTGACCGCCGACCGCGCCGGCGCCCATGGCGAACGCCACCACGCCCTGGGCGTCGATCTCGATGAGGGTGTCGGCCGAAGCAAAAGCCAGACCCAGGAGGCGGACGGTTAGCGACATCCCGTCACCTTGCACCACAGCGCTTAAAAAACAGGCAACGTCCTAGGCCATGCGATTCAGGGCCACGGCGCGTCCGTCGCCTTGCGCGGCCCGGCCATCGGAAGCGTAGGCCGAGGCGGGCGTCCGGGTCGCTGTGACTTCCTGGGCGATGGTGCGGACCAAACCTTCGGAAATCGTCCGGGCGGCTTCGACGGCCAGCGCATGACGCGCCAGAACGCCGTCGAATATCTCCGTCGCCTCCATCAGATCCCTGCGATCCTCGGTGGGCGCGGCCGCGAGCAGCGTCGGATTGGCCTTCACATGCGCAGTGTCGCGGCGATAGAGATTGGCCATCTCCTGCGTCGCCGCCAGGCCGTGGGCGACGTCCTGCGGACGGCCTTCCTGAAAGGCTGTCATCTCCGACGACAGGCGCTGGGTCAGCGTCCTGGTCAGAGCGGTCAGTTGACGGACGCGCGCCTGGGCCAGATCGGCGTCGCTCATTGCCCGTGCTCCTGCATCTTCAACATTTCGCCCATGACGGTGCTGGACAGGCCGACGCCGCCGGCGGCCACCGTCTTCTTGGCGATTTCGTCCAGAAGAAAGCTGCGCCAGGTCGCCTCGCCCTGGCCGCCGCCGAACAGACCGTCGGTCGACAGCCCCTCGAACATCGGCTTCAGCATCTGCGACAGGAAGGAGGCCTCGAAGGCGTCGGCGGTTTCCTTGATCTTCTGAGACGAGGCGCCGGGCGCGGCGACCGCGAGCCCCGGCGTCGGACGAAGCAGGTCGGGGGAAGTCGTCAGGTCGGTCATGCTCACATCACCTCGATGTCGGCCTGCAGGGCGCCGGCTGCCTTGATGGCTTGCAGGATGCTGATCATGTCGCGGGGGCTGACCCCCAGGGTGTTCAGACCGTTGACCAGGGTCGACAGGCTGTTGCCCCCGCCTACGATCCGCATCTGGGTGCCGAGATCTTCCTCGACATTGACCTGACTGCTGGGAACGACCGCCGTCTGACCACGGCTGAACGGGGCGGGTTGGCTGACCAGCGGCTGTTCATCGACCGATATGGTCAGATTGCCCTGGGCGATGGCGACCCGAGAGACGCGGACGGCGTCGCCCATGACGATCACGCCGTTGACCTCGTCGATGATGACCTTGGCGGGGGTATCGACGGTGACGGGCAGGTTCTCGACGCGGCTGATGAAGCCGGCCATGCCCAGTTGGGCGGGCGCGCGCAGCGCAACCACCGTGCCGTTCTCGGCCAGGGCCGAGCCGGGATAGGCCGAGTTGACGGCGGCGGCGACGCGCTGGGCCGTGGTGAAATCCGGATTGCGCAGGTTCAGGCGCACTTCGTTCATGTTCGCCATCTCGAACCCGGTTTCACGCTCGACCAGAGCGCCCGAGGCGATACGGCCCGCGGTCGGCACGCCGCGCGTGACGGAAGACCCGGACCCGCCCGAAGCCGAGACCGCGCCGGTCTGGATGGAGCCTTGCGCCACGGCATAGACCTGTCCGTCGGCTCCCTGCAGGCTGGTGACGACCAGTGAACCGCCCAGCAGGCTCTTGGCGTCGCACATGGACGAGACGTTGACGTCGATCTTGGACCCCGAGGTGGCGAAGGCGGGAAGTTCGGCTGTCACCATGACGGCGGCCATGTTCTTCGTATTGGCGTTGGCGCCGCGAATATTGACCCCCAGTCGCTCGGTCATGCCTTCCAAAGACTGGCGGGTGAAGGGGCAGTTGCGCAGACTGTCGCCGGTGCCGTTCAGGCCCATGACCATGCCGTAACCGACCAATTGGTTGCCACGCACGCCCTCGACCGAAGCGATGTCCTTGATGCGCGATTGCGCCGATGCGGGGGAGGCGGCGACGCTCAAGGCGCCGATCACGGCGATCGGAGCCATCAGGCGGGCAAGCAAATTCTGCATCGGTCGGTCGTCCTCGCGGCGTTGCGCCATACGCGTTGCGAGGATCGTGCCGCGCGCTAACCGATTGAATTCGGGCATTCCGACGCTGCGCTGCCGATTGCTGACCGGCACTTTCTGCCCAGCCGTTAACCAAAACGTCACCGCCGTCGCCCATTCATCGACCCATGAGCTGGAGCATTCGGCAATGAAGGTCACAGGGACAGGCGCCCCCAGCGCGCCTTCGGCCGGCAAATCGGCCCGCAGCGCGTCCGGATTCTCGTTGAATCAGGCGGCGGCGACGCCCGCATCGACTGCCGCAGCGGCGACATCGGCTAGCGCGGGCTTGGCCGACGTTTCGGCCCTGATGGCGCTGCAGGGCGTGGAGGGCCCGTTGGAACGCCGTCGACGGGCGATCAAGCGTGGCGGCGGACTTTTGGATCGACTGGACGAATTGAAACTGGCCCTGTTGTCCGGTGAACCGGACGAGGGCGTGATGGATCGGCTCGGACGCGTCATGCGCGAGGAACGTCCGCAGAATGATGATCCCGGGTTGAGCGCCTTGCTGGACCAGATCGATCTCCGAGCGGCGGTCGAAATGGCCAAGGCCGAGTTGCGCCGCAGCGAACGCTGACACAAAAAATCCATATGAATCAGTAGAGCTAGGCCGTTCGACTGAGGGCGAAATGTCACGCCTTGTCGCGGCTTTTGCGGCGCGCGATCACGGAATCGAGAACCACGTTGCCGCGACTCGTCCCGGTGACTATACGGCCTCTACGCCAGAGGGGGCGTGCTTAGAGAGCGTGAGTGCGATGAACGCTTTGGCGTCCGTTGTGTCCGACGAAACCGGTCCTTATCGGCCGTCCGACGATGAGCCGTTCATGAATGAACGGCAGCTTGCCTATTTCAAGAAGAAGCTGCTGGACTGGAAGGACGATATCCTTCGCGAGTCCAAGGGGACGGTCGTCAATCTGAAGGCCGAAACCGAAAACCATCCCGACCTGGTCGATCGCGCCACGTCGGAATCGGATCGGGCGCTGGAACTGCGCACCCGCGACCGACAGCGCAAGCTGATCTCCAAGATCGACGACGCCCTGCGACGAATCGAGGACGGCTCCTACGGTTACTGCGAAGACACCGGCGAACCCATCAGCTTGGGTCGTCTGGAAGCCCGCCCGACCGCGACCCTGTCGGTCGAGGCGCAGGAACGCCATGAGCGGCGTGAGCGCGTCCACCGCGACGACTGAGGTTTGGCGGCCGGACGTCTTGACTTCGTGGGGTTGCGGCGCGACCTAGCCGCCTCGCTTTCAAGGTCCTGATCCCCATGTCCGTCAAGGTTCGTTTCGCCCCGTCGCCGACGGGTAGGCTGCACGTCGGCAATGTCCGCACCGCGCTGGTGAACTGGCTGTTCGCGAAAGGGCAGGGCGGATCTTTCGTGCTGCGCATCGACGACACCGACGTGGCGCGCTCCACACCCGAGTTCGAACAGGGGATCGAGGACGACCTGACCTGGTTGGGTCTGACCTGGGACGAACGCTACAACCAGTCCAAACGCTTCGACAGGTATGAAGAGGCCGCCGAGCGGCTGAAGGCGTCGGGACGGCTCTATCCCGCCTATGAAACCGCCGAGGAACTGGATCGTCGCCGTAAGGTGCAGCTGTCGCGCGGCCTGCCGCCGATCTACGACCGCGCCGCCCTGAACCTGACCGACGCGCAGAAGGCGGCCTATGAGGCCGAAGGCCGTCGCCCGCATTGGCGCTTCAAGCTGGAAGGCAAGCGCGTCGCCTGGGAAGACCTGGCGCGCGGCCATGCCGAGGTCGACACCGCCTCGATGTCCGACCCGGTCCTGATCCGCGAGGACGGCCTGTTCCTCTACACCTTGCCGTCGGTCGTGGACGACATCGACATGGCCATCACCCACATCATCCGGGGCGAGGACCACGTCACCAACACCGGCGCCCAGATCGAGATTTTCGAGGCGCTGGGCGCGGCGGTTCCCGGCTTCGCCCACATGCCGCTGCTGGTCGGCGCCGACGGCGCCGCCCTGTCCAAGCGTCTGGGGTCTCTGTCGATCAGCGACATGCGCGATCAGGGGTATGAGCCCATCGCCATCACCAGCCACCTGGGCAAGATCGGCACCTCGGACAATCTGGAGGTCGCGCCGTCGATCCAGGCCCTGGGGGACAGCTTCGCCTTTTCCAAGATGGGCCGTTCGCCGGCGCGTTATGATACCGCCGATCTGGATCGTCTAAACGCCCAGGCGCTACATGAGATGGACTATGCGACGGCCCAGCCGCGCCTACAGGCGTTGGACGCCGATCTGGGAGCGGGCTTCTGGACGGCGGTGCGGGGCAATCTGAACACCTTCGCCGACGTGGCTGACATGGCCCGCATCGTGAAGGGGCCGATCCAGCCGGTGATCGAGGACGCGACCTTCGCCGAGGCGGCGCTGCGCCTGTTGCCGGACGTGATCGACGAGCACGCCTGGTCGGCCTGGACCAACGCCGTGAAGGCTGAGACCGGCGCAAAGGGCAAGGCGCTGTTCATGCCGTTGCGCCTGGCCTTGACCGGACAGCCGCATGGGCCGGACATGGCGGCCCTGGCGCCGCTGATCGGACGCGACGCGATCCAGCGACGGTTGCGAGGGGAGCCGGCCTGACGGACCGCAGGCCGGCCGCCTCGACCTATCAGGCGTTGCAGACCGCCAGGTCATCGGCGCTCAGCTGCACGCCCTTGTAGGAAAAGGCGGTCACGGCGCCGAACTTGGCCACGACCCGACGGCAGGCGCGCGTCGCTGGTTGTTCCGTGCCGCCCGAGGCGGTGCAGGTCGCGCCCTCGCACGACCAGCGCGCGCCGTCGATAATGGTGGGGCGGCTCGGCGCCTTGGCGGCGTCCGCCAGCGTCAGGCTGGTGGCGGCAGGGGCCTGGGCGACGGCGGGAGCGGCGGCGAACAGGGCCGCGGCGAGGAGCAGGGCGCGCATTGAAAGTCTCCGAAATTGAAGAACGGCGTCACGCCGTCGCTCCAATGTCAGTTTCGTATAAAAACTGTCAATACGCCGACGTGCTATTTGTTAGCAGTGATCACTTACCGCAGATCATGTTGCAACTGAGGCATATCGTCCGCCTCTTGCATCAAGGCGATGGCCTCTTCGACCGTGTTCACGACGCTGTAGGCTTTGCGGAAGGTCTCGGGGGTCATCTTCTGTTCGATGCCGGTTTCGATCGCAGCCAGAAGAGTATCCCAGAACCCATTGATATTGAGGAAGATCACCGGCTTGTGGTGCAAATCCAGCCGTTTCCAAGACAGCACCTCGATAACCTCTTCCAAGGTGCCGACGCCGCCGGGCGCGACCACGAAGGCGTCCGATTCGTCATACATGATGGTCTTTCGTTCATGCATGGACGTGACCACCAAAGTCTCTACATCGTCGAACAGGCGTTCGCGGCTGCGCAGAAAGCCGGGCATGACGCCCAGCACCCGGCCGCCGGCCGCGTGGGCGGCTCGCGCCGAAGCGCCCATCAGTCCCACGCCGCCGCCGCCATAGACCAGCCGCCACCCCGCCGCCGCCGTCTGTGCGCCGAACGCCTGGGCTGCTGTTGTATAGGCCGGATCGGACCGGTCGGACGAACCGCAGAACAGGCAGACGGACTTGCCGTCGAAAGGCTGGATGGCAAGGGGGGACAGGGACATGGGGCCTCGAACCTAAGCGATCGCACGATCCGACATGGTCAAACCGGCGGCGGTCGGGCTAACAGATTCCCGAACGCTGGGTCGCCAGTCCTATATCGTCGAGGCGCAGGATGAAACGCCAGATCATCGTCGTGATGGCCGTGGGCCTGACCATCGCCGCCTGCTCGGGTGATCGACGGCGCGCGACGAGCAGCGACGACGCTCCCAAACCTTCCGCCTGGGTCCAGCCGCCGCACATCGACGGGCTGAGGCGCGACGGCGGCGCCATCCTGGTGCGGGGCGCGGCGGGTCCTGGCGCGCGCGTGGTGCTGCGCGGCTCAGACGGCGCGGCGGTCGCCGCGACGGCGGATGCTGCGGGACGATTCGAATTGCGCCTGCCTCCGCTGGACGGCGACGTGCTGTTGCGGCCGGAAGTGCAGGTCGGCGAGGACGCCGCGGTCTCACCCGAAACTCTTGTGGTGATCCGGGGCGGCGCGGGGCCGGTCGCCCTGGTCGCGGCTGGGCAGCCGACGGTTCGGCTCGACGCGCATGGCGTGTTGGACGCCGTCGATTTCGACGGCAAGACCCTGGCGGCGTCGGGGCATGCCCCCAACGGACCTCCGACGGTGTCTATCGACGGCGCGAAGGCCCGCGTGTCGTCGGTCGGCGGCGAGCAGTGGCGCGCCCTGTCCGCCGATTCGGGGACGCAGAATGTCGACGTCGGAGGTCGTGTCTTCACCCTCCCGGACATGGACGGCGCCGCAAGCTTTTCAGTGGAGCGGGCCGGCGCGGGTTGGAAACTGACCTTGCCGATCGCTCCCCAAGGTCGCCAAACGACGTGGCTGCCGGACATTCAGCCCTAGACGGCAGCCTTGTCGCCTTCACGCCCGTCATTCAGCCGCGCTCGGCCCATTTCAGCAGTGGGATGAGCGGCAGGCCCCAGGCCGTGCCGCCGATGCCGAAAAACAGAAAGTCGATCCAGGCCGAGGCGGGCAGGGCGCCGCGTAGGGCGATCAGCCCCCAGACCCAAAGGACCAGAAAAGCCAAGACCCCGAGGGCGGCCACGAACCGCCGTGCCCGGGGCGGCATCAACGCTTGCTCCGGAACAGGAAGAAGGCGAACAGACAGATCGCCGAGCCGGCCAGGGCCCACACGGTCCACAACCAGTCGGTCATGGCGCTGACTGCAAACACGCGCACCGCCAGGAACCAGCCGCAGACCAGGCCGACGCCGGACACCAGGGCCGTACCCCCGAATCCGCGCCGTCCGGTCGCCAGGTCCGCGATCCAGGCCAGCAGGACGCCGCCTGCGACGGCGACGACGATTTCGGCGTATTGCACCCTGATCTCCCTGTCCTGCGTCAACGACGGCGTGACGTTGTTCGCTCAATCCGACTCGATCTCGACTGCAGAGGCGGGCATACCGCCGGGGTCGCGATTTGGTCATGGTCAAGCGCGACAGCATATCCGGGTCAATGTCGGGCGTCGAATGAACCGTTTCGGAAATCCTGATCGCAACCGCGCGGTCGCCGTGTGGCTGTTCGCCACGGCGGCGCTGGTCTTTCTGATGGTGGTGGTGGGCGGCGTGACGCGCCTGACAGGCTCGGGCCTGTCGATCACCGAATGGAAGCCCATCATGGGGGCGATCCCGCCGCTGAACGACGCCCAGTGGGCCGAGGCTTTCGACAAATACAAACAGATTCCCCAGTACGCCCAGGTCAACGTCGGCATGACCCTGGGCGAGTTCCAGGGAATCTTCTGGTGGGAATGGCTGCACCGCCTGATCGGTCGCTTGGTCGGTCTGGTCTTCAGCCTGCCGCTGGTCGTCTTTCTGCTGTGTCGGGCCGCGCCGCCCAGATCGATCTTTCGTCAGTGGGCCATGCCGGATCGTCTGATCTGGCGCTGCGTCCTTCTGCTGGCGCTGGGCGGTCTGCAGGGTCTGATCGGCTGGTGGATGGTGTCCAGCGGCCTGTCCGAGCGGGTCAGCGTCGCGCCCGAACGGCTGGCCACGCACCTGGGCCTGGCCTTCGTGCTTTTCGCCGCCCTGATCTGGACCGGGCTGGAGGCCTGGAACGGCGAGGATCACGGCCGGCCGCCATCCGGTTGGGCGCGGGGCGCGGCGCTCGTGGTCGGCCTGGTCTTCGTGCAATGCTTGCTGGGCGCCCTGGTCGCCGGCGGCCATGCCGGACTGGTCTATACCGACTGGCCGCTGATGAACGGCGACGTCCTGCCTCCGGCGGATTGGAGCCTGGGCGCCAGCGCCTTGCTGCACGATCAGGCCCTGACCCAGTTCAATCATCGGCTGGTCGCCTATGGGCTTCTGATCGCCGTCAGCATCTACGCCTTCCAGGCTTGGCGCTGGCGCGTGGCCGAGGGCATGGGCCTGGGCGCCTTCACCCTGGCGGGCGTGGTTTGGATTCAGGCCCTGCTGGGCGTCGTCACCCTGATCAACGCCGTGCCGGTGTGGCTGGGCGTCTTGCATCAGGCGGGCGCCGCCGTGGTCCTGGCGGTCGCGACGATCAATCTGTGGATGGTGCTGCGGGCTCAGCCCCGCATCTTCATGTCCGGACCGCGTTCCATGGGCCGCTGACGGCGAAGGTCGCGCCCGGATTGGATGTCGAAGAACAGGGTCGATCCGTCGGGTGAGAAGACGGCGCCAGCGAGCTCAGAGACGTCGCCCGCCCGCGTGTAGAGCTGGGCAGTGCTGGAACCAACCAGTGCGCAGCGGCAAGGGATTTCATGGCCCAGAAGCGTCACGGCTAGATGACGCTGGCGTTATTCCGTAACAAAACAAACAGACGGCAATTGGGTATTTTAATACCGTTAATATAAAACCATTTAAACTCAGTGAGTTATGGGAAATCGGCACGTCGTTCTCGCGTTGACGACACGGCAGCCGTCCTGTATCAGCGCGCCTTCCTTCGGTTCCCTCGGGAGCCGGAACCGATTTTCGTCTCCAGGAACCCCCTCATGCTGAAGAGCACTACGGCTTCGTTGAAGCCGGCCGAGGTCGAGAAGAAGTGGATCCACATCGACGCCGAAGGCGTCGTGGTGGGCCGTCTCGCGACCTTCATCGCCAACCGTCTGCGCGGCAAGCACCGCGGCGACTATACCCCGCACGTCGATTGCGGCGACTATGTCGTCGTCACCAACGTGGACAAGGTGGTGTTCACCGGCAAGAAGAACACCGACAAGATCTACTATCGCCACACCGGCCACCCGGGCGGCGTCAAGGAAACCACCCCCGAGAAGGTCTTGGGCGGTCGCTTCCCCGAGCGCGTGCTCGAAAAGGCCGTCGAGCGCATGCTGCCCAAGGAAAGCCCCTTGGCCCGCAAGCAGATGACGCATCTGCGCCTGTTCTCAGGCAGCCAGCACGACCACGAAGCCCAGCAACCGGAAACGATCGACTTCAAGTCGGCGTCGCCCAAGAACACCCGGAGCGTCTGAGCATGACCGACGTGACCAACGAAACCGCCACCGGCTTCGACGCCCTGAAGGGCCTGACCGCCTCGGCCGAGAACGACGCCCCCGTCTATGTCCAGAAGCTGGACGCCCAGGGCCGCGCCTATTCGACCGGCAAGCGCAAGAACGCCATCGCCCGCGTCTGGGTGAAGGCGGGCTCGGGCAAGATCACCGTGAATGGCAAGGACGTGGCCGCCTATTTCGCCCGTCCGGTGCTGCAGATGATGGTGGCCCAGCCGCTGAACGTCGCCGACCGCGCCACCCAGTATGACGTCGTCTGCACCGTCGAAGGCTCGGGCCTGTCGGGCCAGGCCGGCGCCATCCGCCACGGCCTGTCGCACGCCCTGACGCACTATGAGCCGGAACTGCGCAAGGTCCTGAAGCCGCACGGCTTACTGACCCGTGACAGCCGCGTCGTCGAACGCAAGAAGTACGGCCGCGCCAAGGCTCGCCGCAGCTTCCAGTTCTCGAAGCGTTAACTCGCAACCGCGAGTGGGATACAAGGGCGCTTCGGGGAAACCCGGAGCGCCTTTTTCTTTGGCTGACATCCTGACGGATCGATCGCATGACCCACACCATCTTCATCGACGGCGAGGCCGGGACCGCGGGTCTGGAGATTCGCGAGCGGCTGGAGGCGCGCGACGATCTGGAACTGATGCTGCTGGGCGACCGGCGGCGCGACGTGGAAGCCAGGCGACAGGCGCTGAACGCGGCCGACGCCGTGATCCTGTGCCTGCCCGACGACGCCTCGCGCGAGGCGGTGGCGATGATCGACAATCCGGCGGTGCGGGTGATCGACGCCTCGACGGCCTATCGGGTCGATCCGCACTGGACCTATGGCTTCGCCGAGATGGACGCTGACCAGCGCGCGGTGATCGCCGCCTCGACGCGGGTGTCCAATCCCGGCTGCTATCCGACCGGCTTTATCGCCCTGATGCGGCCGCTGGTGAAGGCCGGGTTGGTGCCGGCCGACTGGCCCGTCACGGTCAATGCGGTGTCGGGCTATTCCGGCGGCGGAAAGACGATGATCGCCGAGTTCGAAACGCCCGACGCATCCACCGCCTATCGCGCCTATGGCCTGTCGCTGAAGCACAAACATGTGCCGGAGATGACGAAACACGCAGGCTTGGCGCGCCCCGTCCTGTTCGCGCCGGCCGTCGGAAACTATCGCCAGGGCATGCTGGTCGAAGTTCCGCTGCATCTGTCCGCCTTGCCCGAGACGCCCTCGGTCGAGCGGCTGCACGGCGCCCTGGTCGAGGCCTATGAGGGCCAGCGGTTCGTCGAGGTCGCGGACCTGGAAGCGACCGAGGCGATGACGGGCATCGAACCCGAATCCCTGAACGGCACCAACCGCCTGCGCCTGCACGTTTTCGGCGACCGAGGCGGGGATCAGGCGCGTCTGGTCGCCCTGCTGGACAATCTGGGCAAGGGCGCCTCGGGCGCGGCCGTGCAGAACCTCAACATCATGCTGAGTCTGGACGAAGCGACCGGCCTGACCTGAGCCGCCGCGCTTGTCGTCCGGCTCAGGCCCGGCGCGCCCGGATCGCCGAATCGACGGTCAGGCCGAAGATCACGGCCGCAATGATCACCAGCAGCCCATAGTCGTGGCCGGGAAAGAAGACCGGCGCGCAGCCCATGCCGATCACGATCAGCGGGAACAGTCCGGCCCAGACGGCGGTGCCCGGCGCGTCGCGCCGGACCATCGGCTCGACAGCCGGCCGTTTCATCATCTGCGCCACACGGCCGTTCAACAGGATGAAACCGCCGGCGCAGATCACGGCCGAAATCAGATATTTCGCCGTATTGCCCGGCTCGCCGAACAGGCTGGCGGTCATCAGCAGCAGCGCCAGGGCGACGCCGGTGCTGAGGGCAAGAAGGGCGTTCGGTTCCAGACGACTCAAGACTTCACTTTCACATAGCTGCCGGGCGCCGGCTCGATGGGCTTTAGCGGGCCCTTGGCGGGATCGCGAGCGGGAACAGCCTTGCCGGAACGCTCGCTCAGCCACGCCGCCCAATGCGGCCACCAGCTGCCCTTGTGTTCGACCGCCCCGGCCTGCCATTCGGCCAGGGTCTCGGGCAGGGCGGCGTTGGTCCAGTGCTGATACTTGTTGGCCGCCGGGGCGTTGATCACGCCCGCGATATGGCCCGACCCCGCCAGGGTGTAGGTCACGTCGCCCCCGAACAGCCGGGCCGATCGATAGACCGAGTTCATCGGGGCGATATGGTCTTCGCGGCTGGCCTGGAAGTACAGCGGGATCGTCACCTTCGACAGATCGGCGGTCACGCCGCCGATCTCGAACTCGCCCTCGGCCAGGGCGTTCGCCCCATACATCTGGCGCAGATAGGCCAGGTGCAGGGCCTTGGGCATCCGCGTCTGGTCGGCGTTCCAGAACAGCAGGTCGAAGGCCGGCGGATCCTTGCCCAGAAGATAGTTGCTGACGAAGAAGGACCAGATAAGGTCGTTGGACCGCAGGGCGTTGAAGGTCTCGGCCATCGCCGCGCCAGGCAGGACGCCGCCGGCCGCATCCATCTGACGTTCGATCTCGGCGATCCAGTGTTCGTCGGTGAACAGCAGAAGATCGCCGGCCTCTGCGAAGTCATGCTGGGCGGCGAAGAAGGTGGCTGCGGCGATGCGCGTGTCGCCCTTGGCCGCCATATGGGCCAGGGCGGCGCCTAAAAGCGTGCCGCCGATGCAGTAGCCGACGGCGTTCAGTTGCTTCGTCCCGGCCTGTTCCAGCGTCTTGTCGACGGCGCGATAGATGCCCTTTTCCAGATAGTCGTCGAAGCCGAAATCGGCCTTGTCGCGGTCCGGGTTCACCCAGGAACAGACGAAAACGGTGAACCCCTGCGCCGACAGCCAGCGGATCAGCGAATTCGCCGGTTGCAGGTCCATGATGTAGAATTTGTTGATCCACGGCGGGAAGATCAGCAGTGGAATCTGATGTTGGGTCTCGGTCGCGGGGGCGTACTGGATCAGTTCGAACAGTTCGTCGCGCCACACCACCTGGCCCGGCGCCGTGGCCACGTTTTCGCCGACCGTGAACTTGCCGTAGTCGGCCTGGCTGATCCTCAGGGCGCCGCCTCCGCGCTCCATGTCGGCGGCGAAGTTCTGCATGCCTTTGACCAGAGACTCCCCGCTGGTCTCGGCCAACGCCTTCAGCGCCACGGGATTGGAGGCCAGGAAGTTGGCGGGGGAAAAGGCGTCGGTCAGCAGGCGGGTGAAGAACTGGGCGCGGCGCTTGACCGCTGGATCGACGCCTTCAACACCCGCGACCAGACCGTTCATCCAGTCCGAGGTCAGCAGATAGGATCGCCGCATCATGTCGAACATCGGATTTTCGGACCAGGCGGGGTCCTTGAACCGCTTGTCGGCGGGGGCGGGCGGTGCGTCCGCCTGGGCCGCGACCGAGGACCACAGGCCCATATAGCGATTGAACAGATCGGCCTGGGCCTGGAACAGCTTTTCGGGGCGCGCGGCGAGGCTGGTCATGACCGAGGTCATGGCGGGCGCGACATTGAAGGGGTCGGCCGAAAGCGCGGCTGGGCGGTCGGCCTGGTTCAGCGCCGCCTCGGCGATGGCGCTCTGGGCCAGCATGGCGGCCTTGGCCAGGTTCATCGACAGGGTTTCGATCATCTGCGCCTGTTCGGCGCCCAGGACACCATGATCGACGGACTCTTCAGCCGACGGTTCGACGACAGGATCGACGGGCGGTGCCTCCACCTTGCCCCCCTTGTTCTTCTTCGCCTTTGCGCTGGCGGATTTGGCCGAGGTCGGGCGGCCGGCCTTGCGCGGCGTCTTTTCGGGCTGGGGAGCATCCGTCTTGGACTTGGCCATGGTGTTCGCCTCTGTATCCGGTCGGCCGGTTCATCCGCCCTTCCGCCGACGGTGATGATGGCATAAGACCAGCCGTGAAATGAACGCGCAGTTTTGCAAAAAGATGGGTCTGGTCGCCGCAGTCGCCCTGCTGCCGTCCTTGACGGCCTGCGCGGCGGCCTTCGCACCCAAGGTCGACCAGACTTCGCCCCTGGCCCCGCGCATCGAAGCCCTGGTCGCGGCGAACCGCCATTATCCCAGCTGGAGCGACTTCCCGGCCGCGCCCAACGCCTTGCCGCCGGCCAGCCGGATCGCCGCCAATGTCGCCGGCCTGGAAGGGCAGGGGACGGCCCTGTCAGGACAGGTCGCCGGAATCGACTGGACCTTGGGCGATCCCGAAGCCCTGGCGGCGGAAACCCGCGCCCGGGTCGGCGCCGTTCCTGTCTCGCCGGACGCCATCCAGAGCCAGGCCGATATCGACGCCTTCGCCCAATCCCTGCGCGACCGGGCCAAGGCGCCGCCGCCGATTGACCGCCGCCCCCCGCAATGAAACTCGCCGGGAAGCGAGAATCCCGGGACAATGCTCTGATGGCGGACGACGGCGGCGCAAAGACCCTGAACGCATTCCTGGGCGTGGCCCGCTCGCTGTCCGGTCGTGCCTGGGCGCAGCGTCCGGCCGACGCCGCGACGATCCGCGCCCATATGCAGACGCTGGGTCTGGAAGAACCGCTGGCGCGGGCGCTGGCCGCACGCGGGGTTGGGGCGGACCAGGGGGCGGATTTCCTGAGGCCGACCCTGCGCGCCCTGTTCCCCGACCCGTCCAGCTTCATGGACATGGACCGCGCCGCCGAAGCCATTCTGGACGCGCTTCAGGCCGGGGCGTCGATCCATGTCTTCGCCGACTATGACGTGGACGGGGCTTCCAGCGCGGCGCTGCTGGTGCGCTGGTTCCGCGCCATGGGGACAGAACTGCCCATCTATGTGCCCGACCGGCTGACCGAAGGCTATGGCCCCAGCGCAAGGGCTTTCGATACGCTGAAAGCAAGCGGCGCCGATCTGGTCTTGACGGTGGATTGCGGCGCGGCGGCCAACGAAGCCCTGGCCCACGCCGCCGCCATCGATCTGAACGTGGTCGTCATCGACCACCACCTGATGCGCGCCGAGCCGCCCAAGGCCCTGGCCGTCGTCAATCCGAACAGACCCGGCTGCAATTCCGGTCAGGGCAATCTGGCGGCGGCGGGCGTGGTGTTCGTGCTTCTGGCGGCCCTGAACCGCGAAGGGCGTCGGCGCGGCCTGTTCGCGGATCGGCCAGAGCCTGACATTCGCCAATGGCTGGATCTGGCGGCCCTGGGCGCCATCTGCGACGTGACGGGGCTGACCGGCTTCAACCGCGCCCTGACCGGCCTGGGCCTGAAGGTCATGAGCGACTGGAAGAACCCCGGCCTGCGAGCCCTTCTGGCCGCAGCCGGGGGCGAGGTCGGTCCGGCCAAGAGCCATCACGCCGGTTTTATCCTGGGGCCGCGCATCAACGCGGGCGGGCGCATCGGCCGCTCGGACCTGGGCGCGCGCCTTCTGTCCACCGACGACCCGGCAGAGGCCGAGGCTCTGGCGCTTGAACTGGACGGCCTGAACCTGTCGCGCCGCGAGGTCGAACGCGCCGTCGCCGAATCCGCCGTCCGCAAGGTCGAGGCGACGGGCGCTCATGCCGACGATTCGGCCGTCGTGGTGGTCGCCGGCGAGGACTGGCATCCGGGCGTCGTCGGCATCGTGGCCGGACGTCTGCGCGAACGCTGGCGCAAGCCTGTCGTAGTCATCGGCGTCGATCCCGTGACGGGTCTGGGCAAGGGCTCGGGGCGGTCTCAACCCGGCATGAACCTGGGCCGTGCGGTCCAGGCCGCCTGGGAGGCCGAGGTGCTGCTGGCCGGCGGCGGACACGCCATGGCGGCGGGCCTGACGGTGGAGGCGAAGCGGATTCCCGAGCTGACCGCCTTCCTGAACGGCCGCCTGGCCGACGAGCGCGCGCAGGCCGTGGCCCTGGACGCGTTGGAGATCGACGCCTTGATCGACCCCGCAGCGGCGACCCGCGCCCTTTTCGACGCGTTCGAACAGTTGGCCCCCTTCGGCCCCGCCAATCCCGAACCGGTGTTCGCCCTATCGGGCGTCCAGGCGAGAGAGCCCGTGCAGATGAACGGCGGCCATGTCCGTTGTCGTCTGGTCGGGCCGGACGGCGCTTCGGTGCGGGCCATCGCCTGGCGCTGCGCGGACCTGCCTGGCGGTCAGGCCCTGCTGTCGGGGCAGGGCGGGCTGAACGTCGCCGGCCGACTGAAGGCCGACGACTGGAACGGGCGTCGCGGCGTCCAGTTCGAGATCGAGGACGTCGCCGATCCGCGCATGGTCTGAGCGCCCGCGCCGCGATCCGTTCCCGGTCGAAAAAACTCCAAATCGCAGCTTGCGCCCCCGAAAGGGCACGGCTATATCGCCGGCTCTCCCGCGCAGCGGTCCCTTCGTCTATCGGTTAGGACGTCAGGTTTTCAACCTGAAAAGAGGGGTTCGATTCCCCTAGGGACTGCCAGCGCCGGAGGGTTTCAGGTCGCGCCGCCCGGCCCCTGACCGTTTTCCTCCCATTCCTGTCATATCGCCAGTCTGGTTGTCCCGTCGTCGCGTTTTGCGCGATCTGTCCCGATTTGGCGCAATTCTCCTTTCCATAATTTCGCGGAACAGTGTTAAACATACCTGCGAGTCCGTGGAGGAGCGGGCGGGGGTGCTTGTGTTGTCAGACTATTCGATAGAGGCGGTCGAAACCGTCCACGTCGTCGGACGAGTGAAGTGGTTCGATCCGACAAAGGGCTATGGCTTCATCGTCCCGGACGATCCGACCTTGACCGAATTGCGCGACGTGCTTCTGCACATTTCCAGCCTGCGCGACACCGGCCGCGAGACGGCGGACGAGGGCGCGCCCATCACCTGCCGCTGCGTCAAGCGCCCGAAGGGATGGCAGGCCATCGAGATTCTGGATCTGGGGCAGGGGGAGGGCGCTGGTCCCTCCAGTCGGTCAGAGGCCGTGTCCGCCCGACCGGCGTTCGACGACGACGTCCTGTTGGAACCGGCCATGGTCAAATGGTTCAATCGCGCCAAGGGCTACGGATTCGTCGTGCGTGACGGCCAGGCCGGGGATATCTTCGTCCATATCGAAACCCTGCGACGCTGCGGTCTGGACGACCTCCTGCCCGGCGACCCGGTACGGGTTCGGTTCGCCAGCGGTCCCAAGGGGCTGGTGGTGGCGGATATCAGAACGGGCGGCTGAAGGGCCCGCCCCAGGGAGGGGCGCATGACCCGCGCGACACGACGTTTTGTTCTGGCCTGTATGACCGCATTGACCTTGGCGGGCTGCGCGGCCAAGGCGCCCGTGGGGCCCGACGGTCAGCCGCTGGAACGCCTGGCCATCGTCACCGCCTCTGGCGAGCACGCCTTCTGGGTCGAGATCGCGGACGAGGAGCTCGAGCGTCAGCGCGGCCTGATGTTCAGACCGCCCCTGGCCGACGACCGGGGCATGCTGTTCCAGTGGCCCGGGGAACCCGCCAGCGAAAAGAGCTTCTGGATGCGCAATACGCCCAGTTCGCTCGACATTCTCTATATCGATCCCCAGGGCCGGATCGTTTCCATCGCCAGCCACGCCACGCCTTTTTCGGAAACGCCTATTCCCTCCAACGGGGCGGCGAACGGCGTGTTGGAACTTCGCGCGGGCATGGCCGATCAGATCGGCGCCAAGCCGGGCGATCGGGTTCTGCATCATTATTTCAAGCCTTGATTGCGGATCGCGGCTCGAAGTGGCAAGAGAGCGCTCCGTTCGGTCCGGGGTGTAGCGCAGCCTGGTAGCGCATCTGGTTTGGGACCAGAGGGTCGGAGGTTCGAATCCTCTCGCCCCGACCAATGGACGGCCGCTGGATTCCGTGTCCCGCGCGCGTTATGGCAGGTCCGCAGACCTGAGGATTGCTAAGGATTTCGCCATGCTCGCCCGCATCTACCGCCCGGCCAAGACCGCGATGCAGTCAGGCAAGGCTAAGAGCCGCGACTGGCGCCTGGAGTTCGAACCGGCCTCGGCCCGGACCCTCGATCCCCTGATGGGCTGGACCAGTTCCACGGACATGAACGGCCAGGTCCGCCTGTCCTTCGAAACCAAGGAAGAGGCGGTCGCCTACGCCGAACGTCACGGCATTCCTTTCCGCCTGCATGAGCCGAACGAGCCGCCGCTCATCATCAAGGCCTACGCCGACAACTTCGCCACCAACCGCAAGCAACCCTGGACGCACTGACCGGCGATCACGGCGCCCTTAGCTCAACCGGATAGAGCACCCGCCTTCTAAGCGGGATGTTGCAGGTTCGAGTCCTGCAGGGCGCGCCAGATTTCATGACGCTCGGCCCCGGAGGTTCGATGTCATCCCCCCACGGCCTCTATAGGATCGCCGCCCTCTATCGGTTCGCCGCCGTGGCGGATTGCGAGGCGGTCAGAGCGCGGCTTCAGGCGCTGTGCGAGGCGGGAGAGGTGAGGGGCACCCTGCTGGTGGCGCGCGAGGGCCTGAACGGCACCATCGCAGGTCCGCAGGCCGGCATCGACGCGGTCGTAGCCGCCATCCGAGCCATGCCGGGCTTCGATGCGCTTGAGGTCAAATACGCCTGGGCGGACGCGCCGCCGTTCCTGAGGCTCAAGGTCCGCGTCAAGGCGGAGATCGTCACCATGGGCCAGCCGAATCTGGACCCGGCGACCAACGCCGGCGCCTATGTCTCGCCGGCCGATTGGAACGCCCTGATCGCCGATCCCGAAACCCTGGTGATCGATACGCGCAACACCTACGAGGGCCGGATCGGCGCTTTCGAAGGGGCGGTGCAGCCCGACACCGACAGTTTCCGCGACTTTCCCGACTGGTTCCGCACCGAAGGCCAGGCTCTGTTGGATGCTCGCCGACCGAAACGCGTCGCCATGTACTGCACGGGCGGCATCCGCTGCGAAAAATCGACGGCCTTTCTGAAAGCCGAAGGAATCGAGGCCGTTTACCATCTTCAGGGCGGCATCTTGAACTATCTTGAGACAGTGGATGAAGCCGACAGCCTATGGCGCGGCGAATGTTTCGTTTTCGATGAACGCGTGTCGGTCGGCCATGGCCTGAAACAAGGCAATCATAGCCTGTGCCGGGCCTGTCGCATGCCGACCGACGCCGCAGGTCGAGCGTCTGCGCATTACGTCGAAGGCGTCAGCTGCGATCACTGCTGGTCGGCGCGCGACGCCGAACAACGCGAACGCTACGCCGAACGTCAGCGCCAGGTCGAAATCGCGCGCCAACGCGGTCTCACTCACATCGGCGTACGGCAGGGCGACGATAGCTAGGGCTACAACGGCTCCAATATCTATCGTCTAAGATATATTATGCGAAATAACATGCCGCCCTCATTGAGGCGGATACTGAATCCATAACTCTCTCAATGCCTTCGGCAGGATTTCCGGCAGGTCTTCCGAGATCAGACCTGGACCGAACACCGATGCGGCTGCGCTGTGCAGCCATACGGCGGCGCTGGCGGCGTCGAAGCTGGACATGCGTTCGGCGATCAGCCCGCCGATCATGCCGGCCAGGACGTCGCCGGTTCCGGCGGTGGCCAGCCATGGCGAACCGTTGATGTTGCGGCGGGCGCGACCGTCCGGCGATGCGACGATGGTCTGGGCGCCTTTCAGCACGACCACGGCCTGAGCGCGTCGAGCAGCCTCCATGGCGGCCTTTTCGCGGCCCTGGTTCAGCAATCCGGGAAACAGCCGCTCGAACTCGCCTTCATGAGGCGTCAGGACGTCGTCGCGGTCCACAAGGGCGAACAACTCAGCGGCGCGACCCTTGAACATCGTCAGGGCGTCGGCGTCGATCACCAGCACGGCGCCGCTCATAGCTACGGCCTGAAGATTGGCGACCGTGGCGTCGTCCAAGCCCGCCGCCGGTCCGATGACGACGGCGTCCGCCATCTCGACCTCGCGGCCCAGAGCGTCGGCCGAGGCGAACGGCGTCAGCATGACGGCCTCGATCGCCGGCGCGATGACCGAGACCGCGTCCGGCGGACACAGAATACGCACCACGCCCGCGCCGATGCGCAGGCCCGCGCGCGCCGCCAGCCGCGCCGCACCCGTCTGATGCGCCTTGCCCGACACCACCACCAACCGACCGCGCGCATGCTTGTGCGTGTCAGGCCCCGGCCAGGGCAGAAAATTGCGCCACAGCGCCGGATCGTTGGTTTCAATCATCAGAGCCCCGACAATCCGTGTTTCTTCTGCGAAAACTGCTTGCTTTCAGCGGCCTTGCCGTGTCCCATTCCCGCCCGAGCGCCGCTATTTTCCGTGCGCCGCTCAGGGGTCGCCATGAAGAAAATCGAAGCCATCATCAAGCCTTTCAAGCTGGATGACGTCAAGGAAGCGCTCCAGGACGTGGGCGTGCAAGGCATGACGGTGCTGGAGGCCAAGGGATATGGCCGCCAGAAAGGTCATTCGGAACTGTATCGCGGGGCCGAATACGTCATCGACTTCCTGCCCAAGATCAAGATCGAGGTCGTCGTCGCCAACGACCTCGCGCCCGCCGTCGTCGAGGCCATCCAGACCTCGGCGCGCACCGGCAAGATCGGCGACGGCAAGATCTTCGTCTCCGACGTGGCCGATGTGATCCGCATCCGCACCGGCGAGACCGGAGCCCAGGCCGTCTGATCACGACTACCCCTCCCCTGGCCCTCGGCCCCCGGGTCGTCGGTCGGGTTCCTCCCCAAAACGACCAAGAACAGGACCCACGAGAATGAGCGCCAGCAAGATCCTTAAAGAGATCAAGGAGAACGATGTCGAATACGTCGACATCCGCTTCACCGACACGCGCGGCAAGCTGCAGCATGTCACCTTCGACATCGACCTGGTCGACGAAGACTTCCTGAACGAAGGCACGATGTTCGACGGTTCGTCGATCGCCGGCTGGAAGGCCATCAACGAGTCCGACATGCTGCTGAAGCCGGACCTGACCACGGCCTACATCGACCCCTTCTATCAGCAGAAGACGATGTTCCTGTTCTGCGACGTGCTGAACCCCGACACCAACGAACCCTATAACCGCGACAGCCGCTCTATGGCCAAGAAGGCCTTGGCCTATGTCCAGTCGTCGGGCGTGGGCGATCAGGTCTATTTCGGCCCTGAAGCCGAGTTCTTCATCTTCGACGATGTGCGCTGGTCGACCCAACCGCACGACACCGGCTACGCTTTCGATTCGACGGAACTGCCCGCCAACACGGGCTCGGAATACTCCGAAGGCAACATGGGCCACCGCCCTGGACCGAAGGGCGGCTATTTCCCGGTCAATCCGGTCGACAGCGGCCAGGACCTGCGCGGCGAGATGCTGGCGGTCATGCGCGACCTGGGCCTGCAGCCCGAAAAGCACCACCACGAGGTGGCGCCGGCCCAACACGAACTGGGTCTGAAGTTCTCGGACCTGCTGACCATGGCCGACCGGCTTCAGCTCTACAAATACGTCATCCACAACGTCGCCGCCGCCTATGGCAAGACCGCGACCTTCATGGCCAAGCCCATGTTCGGCGACAACGGCTCGGGCATGCACGTGCACCAGTCGATCTGGCGCGACGGCAAGCCCCTGTTCGCAGGCGACAAATACGCCGGCCTGTCGCAGGAGTGTCTGTGGTACATCGGCGGCATCATCAAGCACGCCAAGGCCATCAACGCCTTCTCCAACTCGACCACCAACAGCTACAAGCGTCTGGTGCCGGGCTATGAGGCGCCGGTGAAACTGGCTTATTCGGCGCGCAACCGTTCGGCCTCGATCCGCATCCCGCACGTGTCGTCGCCCAAGGCCAAGCGTCTGGAAGCCCGCTTCCCCGATCCGATGGGCAACCCCTATCTGACGTTCGTGGCCCTGCTGATGGCGGGTCTGGACGGCATCGAGAACCGCATCGATCCGGGCGCGCCCGCCGACAAGAACCTCTACGACCTGCCGCCGGAAGAGCGCGGTTCCATCCCCGAGGTCTGCGGCTCGCTGAAGGAAGCGCTGGAGAGCCTCGACAAGGACCGCGCCTTCCTCAAGAAGGGCGGCGTCATGGACGACGACTTCATCGACGCCTACATCGCGCTGAAGGAAGAAGAAGTCGCTCGCCTGCAGCTGCATCCGCACCCGGTCGAGTTCGACATGTACTATAGCTGCTGATCCTCGGATCAGGTTGAAAAGCGAAAGGCCGGACGAGCGATCGTCCGGCCTTTTTGCTGCTTCATGGAATATCGAAACCCGTCAGGCGCAGGCTTCGGCAGTCGTTTCAGGCGACTTCGGCTTCCAAGGCGTCGGTCTTCTTGCGGCGCAGTTCGATGATGCGCACGCACCAGATCGAGACCTCGTAGAGCAGCACCATGGGCAGGGCCAGCATCAACTGGCTGATGGGATCGGGCGGGGTCACGACGGCGGCGACCACGACCACGGCGACGATGGCGTAGCGCCGGCTCTGAGCCATCAGCTTGGAGTTGATCAGGCCGGCCAGACCCAGGAGCGTCATAACGACCGGCAGTTGGAAACACAGGCCGAAGGCCAGAATCAGCGCCGTCACCAGGTTCAGATAGTCCGACACCTTGGGCAGCAGTTCGGCCGCAACCCCCTCCCCGATGATCTGCTGGCTCAGTGAGAACCACATCACGAAGGGCAGCATGACGTAATAGACCAGGGCCGCGCCTAGGACGAACAGCACCGGCGCGGCGATCAGGAACGGCAGGAAGGCGCCGCGCTCGTTGCGATACAGGCCGGGCGCGACGAAGCGGTACAACTGCCAGGCCAGGACCGGAAAGGCCACGATCACGGCGCCCAGCCCCGCCAGCTTCATCTTGGTGAACAGGATTTCCAGCGGCGCAGTATAGATGAGCTTGACCGTATTGTGGTCGACGTCCGGCACGGGGATCAGCCCCGCCGTCCCCAGGATCAGGTTGAACGGTGACACATGGCCGTGCGGCCCCACCGTCTGGTGGAAGGCGGCGGACACCACATAGGGCTTCACCAGAAACAGATACAGCGTCTCGGAAAAGGCGAAACAGCCGATGAAGGCGATGATGAAGGCGATGACGCAGATCAGCAGCCGCGACCGCAGCTCGATCAGATGATCCATCAAGGGCGCGCGCGACGCTTCGATCTCGGCCTCGTCACGATCAAAGGAGGTCAAAGCTCGGCGGCCTTCTTGCGCGTGACCTTGGGCTTGGCGGCCGGGGTCGTCTTGACGGCGGGTTTAGCCGCCGAGGTCTTGGCCTTTGCGGGCGTCTTGCGGGCCGCGGGCTTGGCGTCTGTGGTCTTGGGCGACGCCCGTTTCGCTTTGGGCTTGGCGACCGCCGCCGGCTCAGGCGTCGCGGTATCGGGCCATTCCGGCGCCGCTGGCGTCATGACCGGCTCGGGCAAGGCGGCCGGATCGACCGATGAGGTCGTGGGTCCGGTCAGACCGGCGTTGATCTCCTTGAAGGCCGCGTCGGCCTGGTGCCCGAGAGGGTACATCCCCTGCCCCGTCCGCAGCGCCTCGACCTCCTTGCGCAATTCGTCCAGTTCGGACTGACGCGCCATTTCGTCGAAACTGGCGCGGAACTCATTGGCCATCGCGCGCGCCTTGCCGACCATCTGGCCGACACGACGCATCAGGATCGGCAAATCCTTTGGCCCCACCACAAGCAGGGCCACCAGGCCGATCACCAGAATTTCGAATCCCCCGACTCCGGGGCCGAGCCCGCCCATGCGGCAGCCCTTTCAGACGGCGGTCAGCGCTTCAGTTCTTCTTTTTCCGTGTCCGTGCGCGGCAGGGAGCTGACGCCGTCCTGCGGGCCGTCCTTCTTGCCGTCGTCCGACAGGCCGTCCTTGAAGGCGCGAATGCCCTTGGCCGCATCTCCCATGATGCTGGACAGCTTGCCACGTCCGCCGAACAGGACGGCGACCACGACAATGACGATGGCCCAGTGCCAGATGCTCATGGAGCCCATGGCGTAATCTCCTCACGGGGATCGGTCATCGATCCCATCCACTCTTATTCGACCCGCATATAGGCGCAGTCATGGCGTCCCGCCAAGGGAGGCTGTAGGCCTGCGCGACCATGAGTCCTTCCAATCACGTCATCATCCACACCGACGGCGCCTGCAAGGGCAATCCCGGCCCCGGCGGCTGGGGCGCCGTGCTTCAGGCGGGCGGCGGTCATGAAAAGGAACTGTGGGGCGGCGAGGCCAACACCACCAACAACCGCATGGAGCTGATGGCCGCCATCATGGCGCTTGAGGCCCTGAAGCGGCCCTGCAAGGTCGAACTGCATACCGACAGCAAATATGTCATGCAGGGAATCACGGAATGGATGCGCGGCTGGAAGGCGCGCGGCTGGCTGACCGCCGACAAGAAGCCGGTGAAGAACGCCGACCTGTGGCAAAGGCTGGACGCCGCTCGCGCCCGCCACGAGGTCAGATGGCGCTGGGTTAAGGGTCACGCCGGCCATGAATTGAATGAACGCGCGGACCAATTGGCCAATCGCGGGGTGGCGGCGCTGAAGGCGCGCTAGACCGCCTCGACCTGCTTTTCAGGTTCGGCAGGCGGGCGACGAACCCTGGCGCCGCTCATCACCGCGCCGAACAGGGCGATGACGGCGGCGATCTGGAAGCCGTGGCCCACGCCGTTCGCCGGCGCGGCCGACAGCAGAAAGGCCACGACCACGGCGCCCAGCGCCTGGCCCACGACCCGCGCCATACCCAGCGCTCCTCCGGCCGCCCCTGCCCGTTCGCGTGGCGCTTCGGACAGCATGGCGCGATTGTTGGGCGACTGGAAGAAACCGAATCCGGCGCCGCAGACGGCCATGCGCCAGGCGATGTCGAACTGGCTGGCCCCGACGTCCAGGAAACTCAGCGCCATCAGACCACAGGCGAAGACCGTCAGCCCCATCGCCCCCAGAACCCCGGCCGAATAACGATCCGACAGATAGCCCGCCAATGGCGCGGCGATCATGGTCGCCAGCGGCCAGGGCGTCATCAAGAGGCCGGTCTCCACCGCCGTCAGGCCCAGGCTGTTCTGCAGGAAGAACGGCAGGCTGACAAAGGCCATCATCTGGGCGGTGAAGGAGATCACCGAGGTCGCCACCGACAGGCTGAACATCGGGCGCTGCATCAGATCCAGCGGAAACAGGGGGGCGACGCGCGCGCGCTCGTGCCGAACCATAAGGACGCCGGCGACCAGGCCCGCGCCTGTCAGGCCAAAGCCCAGGACCGCCGCCTCGCCGTGCGCCAGCGATTGCAGACCGGTGATCACCAGGCCGAAGGCGGCGGCGTTCAACGCCGCCCCGCTCCAGTTCAGCTTGCGGCCTTGCAGCGGATTGCGCGGCAGGGTGAAGCCGGCCAGGGCTACGGCCGACAGGCCCAGCGGCACGTTCAGCGCGAAGAGCCAACGCCAGTGGCCGACCGCCAGGATTGCGCTGGCGATGGTCGGTCCGGCCGCGGCCGCCAGGGACACGATCACCGCATTGATTCCGACCGCCCGGCCCAGCAGGCGCTGCGGATAGGTGAAACGCACCAGGGCGCCGTTCACGCTCATGATCCCGGCCGCGCCGAACCCCTGCAGCACCCGCGCCAGACTGAGCGTCTGAATCGAATCGGCGGAGGCGCAGGCCAGGGATGCAAGGGTGAAGACCACCAGGCCAGCCTGGGAAACGCGCCTATAGCCGACGATTTCGCCCAGCGACGCCAGCGGCAAAAGGGCCACGGCGATGGCGATCTGATAGGCGTTGACCACCCAGATCGAGGCGGCGGACGACGCTTGCAGGTCCTTGGCGATCGACGGCAGGGCGACGTTGGCGATGGCCCCGTCCAGCACCGACAGGGTGATCCCCAGACCGATGGACACGATGGCCCAGTAGCGACGGGGAGCGGGAAGGCCGTCTTCGGTCAGCGCAGGACTGGAGATCATGCGCGTCGAACGCGCGCGACGGCGCCTATGTTCAACCGGCGCCCCGTACCGTCAGCAGAGACCCGTCCACAGCCGTCACCACGACGTCCTGCCCCAGGTCCGGGGCGGCGTCCTCCATTTGCGCGGGCCACTCTGCGCCCGAGATGAAGACACGCCCGCGTCCGCCCTCAAAGGCCTGCACCACTCGCGCCTTCTGGCCGATCAACCGGCTGTCCCGATCATTGATGTCCGGGCCGGACGGATTGGCCTTCTGGATAAGCCGGCGCGACAAAAGAGTGGCGATCACCGTCAACACGGCGAAGACCGCCACCTCGCCCGGCAATCCCAACCGCAGCCCTGCGGCCGTCATGACGGCGACGACGCCCGCCGAAACCGCCGGCCACAGCAGCCATTCGGTGGAAAACATCGCCTCCACCGCCAGCAGAAGCACGCCCACGGCCAGCCAGATCCAAAAGGGCTGGGCCGCATAGAGATCGGCGATCACGGACATCGCGCTTGTCTCCTCAGGCCGAAGGCGGGACAGCCGGACGACGTGGCGCCGACGGACGCGCCGGGGCCTCGCGCTGCTGCCCCTGGGCCAGACCGACCAGTTCGCCGATGCCGGCGATGGAACCGACCAGGGCGCCCATTTCAGAGGGTACGATCACCGTGCGCTGTTGCGGGCTGCGCGCCAGTTCGGCGAAGGCCTCGACATATTTCTGTGCGACGAAATAGTTGATGGCGTTCACGTCGCCGCGCGCGATGGCTTCGGACACCATGGCGGTGGCGCGCGCCTCCGCCTCGGCCTCGCGCTCGCGGGCTTCGGCGTCGCGGAAGGCGGCTTCCTTGCGCCCCTCGGCCTGGAGAATGGCGGCCTGTTTGGCGCCCTCGGCGCGGGCGATGGCGGCCTGTTTCTCACCGTCCGCCTCGGTGACGACGGCGCGGCGTTCCCGTTCGGCCTTCATCTGACGAGCCATGGCGTTGGTCACGTCGGCGGGCGGAGTCAGATCCTTGATCTCGATCCGGTTGACCTTGACGCCCCACGGCTCGGTCGCCGCGTCGATGACGTGCAGCAGGCGGGTGTTGATGCTGTCGCGCTGGCTCAGCACCTCGTCCAGTTCCATGGAGCCCACCACGGTCCGCAGGTTGGTCATGCACAGCTGGGAGATGGCGTAGGTCAGGTCGTCGACGCGATAGGCCGCGCGGGCGGCGTCCATCACCTGGATGAAGACGATGCCGTCGACCCGCACCATGGCGTTGTCCTTGGTGATGACCTCCTGGGTCGGGACGTCCAGCACCTGCTCCATCATGTTCATCCGCTTGCCGACCCGTTCCACGAACGGGGTCAGGAAGCCGATGCCGGGGCTCAGGGTCTTCGTGTATTTGCCGAAACGTTCGACGGTGAACTCGCGGCCCTGCGGCACGATCTTGATGACGCTGATCAGCAGCGCGATCGCCAACAGCAGCACGACGCCGGCGAAAATGGTGGTGACATCCATGGGAACCCTCCGTCGGGAGCGAGGTTAGCCGTCACAACCCTGAAGCGCCACCGAAACCGGACGCCGTTCGGCCGAATTATGCGCCCGCCTTGGCGGCGTAAACGGCGAGGCGCTCCGCCACATCGGCTTCAAGATCGCCATAGAACAGGTTGTAAGGCCGAACCTTTCTCTGGTCGGCCCAGCTGCCGCCCGCCCGAATCGAGTCCAGGTTCGGCCAACTGTGCCGCAGCAGGCCCTCGCGGCATTGGGTCTGGACCTCCCGCGCGATCAGGGCTGGACGGGCGCCCCATTCCAGACCCGTGGCGTTTGTGGCGCCGCGGCTCTGGCGGGCCGGCGTCACCGCCTCGCTGGTTCCGCCCAGGACGGGATTGACGCAGACCGGGCGGCGTCCGGCCAGATCCACCAGATCCCCTCGCGCGTCCCAGACCACGGCGCGGCGGAAGCGTCGGCGCGCCGGCGCCTCGTCATTGTCTCCAACCTGCGCCCAGGCCACGACGCATTGGGTCTGCTCGCGGTTGGCGCAGGCCGGGATGCGCGCCGGCAGGTTCTCGACCGCCACGATGGTATCCATCAGATAGGCCGCCACCAGCCGGTCGCGCACGGCCTTGTCAGGCGCGATCCGTTCTCGGATCAGTCGGTCCAGCAACTCGGCTCCCTGCTCCACTCCCGCCAGTACGATGGGCCCCTGCGGATGGCGCGCCAGCCAGGCGTCGAACGCCGCCAGGATGTCATCATAGGCGAAGGCCCGCGCCTCGCGCGCGTCGTCCCTCAGGGTCAGGCGCGTGTAGAGGCTGGCCTGGCGATAGCGCGGCGCGCTGACAGCGCCTGCCCGGGCGAAGGGCCCGGCGTAGTTGGGCAGGATCACCCGCCGCAGATAGGCGTCGGACTTGGCGTCGCCGATGGGGCCGTTCCATTCCGACCCGCCGTCGAAGGTCGTGGAATGGACGAAGAACACGTCGGCCGTTCCGGCGCCCGGCGCGCGGGCGTCCAGAAGGGCCCAGGCCCTGGGATCGGCATAGTTCGGCGCCGCCGGCGGGCGATAGGTCTGGAACGGAACCTGCGGGTCCAGGGCGGCGCGCAGAATGTCGCCCCGCCATACCGCGACCGCGGCGGTCAGAAGCAGGACCAGGGCCAGCCCGATCCAGCCGATCCATTGCCTGGTCGTCAGCCGTCTCATCGATAGGGATCGTCCGTGGCCAGGAAATCCTGCACGTAGCGGCGCACGCCCTCCTCCAGCGGGGTGGACTGACCCTCGAATCCGGCGGCGCGTATACGGTCCATGCGCGCCTCAGTGAAATACTGATACCGGTCGCGGATCGCCTCGGGCATGTCGACATACTGGATCGACGAGGGCTTGCCGGCGGCGGCGAAGGTGGCCTGGGCCAGATCAGCGAAGGACCGCGCCTGGCCGGAACCGACGTTGAATACGCCCGAAACTTCCGGCGACTGCAGGAGGAACTCGATGATATCGACCACATCGTCCACATAGACGAAGTCGCGCAATTGCCCGCCGTCGGCGTAGTGCGGGTTATGGGACTTGAACAGGCTGACCGTTTCGCCCGCCGCCACCTTGGGCCAGATCTGGGCTACGACCGACTTCATGCCGCCCTTGTGCCCCTCGTTGGGGCCATAGACGTTGAAGAATTTCAGCCCCGCCCACTGAGGCGGCGCCTGGCCGCGTTCCGCCTGGCGCACCGCATACTGATCGAACAGCATTTTCGAATAGCCATAAGCGTTTAGCGGGCGAAGCTGAGACAGAGATTCGGCGTCGTCATCGTCGTTGAAACCCGTCTCGCCATCGCCGTAGGTCGCCGCCGAAGAGGCGTAGATCAGCCGTGCGTCGCGGATCGTGCACCAGTCCCACAGGTCGCGCGACAGGGTGAAGTTGGTGCGGAGGATCAGATCGGCGTCCGGCTCGGTCGTCGAGGAGATGGCGCCCATATGGATCACCGTCTCGATCCGGTCGGCGTGGCGCTCCAACTGCTCGAACAGTTCCTCTGGCGACCAGAAGTCAGCGACAGGGTGTTTGGCCAGGTTCTTCCATTTGGCCAGGTCGGCGGTCTCCAGCCGGTCGCACACCACCACGTCATACGCCGTCTCGGCCGTCAGGCGCGCCACGATGTTGGAGCCGATGAAGCCGGCGCCGCCGGTCACGACGATCATTCTGGGCGTCATTGCGCCTCTCCCGTCATTTTCGCGATGGTCTGCGTGGTCGAAAATCCGTCCTTGAAATCGGCCAGCCGCACCACGCCGCCCCAGCTTTCGACCAGGTCGCCGCCGACCACGCCCTCGCGCGTATAGTCGGAGCCCTTGATCAGCACATCGGGCCGCAGCCGCTCGATCAGGGCGATGGGCGTGGGGTCGTCGAAACTGGTCACGCGGTCCACGCTGCTCAAGGCCCCGATCACGACGGCCCGGCTATCCAGATCATTGACCGGCCGGCCCTCCCCCTTCAACCGACGCACCGAGGCGTCGGTGTTCAGCGCCACCACCAGCCGGTCGCACCAGCCGCGCGCCTGAGCCAGATAGGCGACATGCCCTCGGTGCAGAATATCGAAACAGCCGTTGGTGAAGCCGACCTTCAGCCCCTGACGTCGCCAGGCCTCGACCTCGGCGGCCAGTTCGTCCAGCGGCGTCACCTTGGCCTGGGCGGCGACGGCGTGCTGGCTCAATTCCGCCTCGATCAGTTCGCCAGGCGTCACGACCGCCGTGCCGGCCTTTCCGACCACCACGCCCGAGGCCAGGATGGCGAACTGCACCGCCGTCTCCAGCGAAGCCCCGGCCCCCAGGGCCAGCCCCAGGGCCGCAAGGCCGGTATCGCCCGCGCCCGACACGTCGAACACCTCGCGCGCGCGACCGGGGAAATGACGCACCGGTTCGCCACGTCGCGCCAGACTCATGCCCTTTCCGGCACGGGTGACGATGATGGCTCTGGCCGTCGTCGCCGCCAACAGGGCCGCCAACGCCGCCTCGACCTCGGCGTCCGTCTCGACCGGCAGGCCCGTCGCACCCGCCAGTTCCGAAGCGTTGGGCTTGATAACCTCGACCGTGCCATAGCGGGCGAAGTCCCGCCCCTTGGGGTCCACGATCACCGGCGCGCCCGTTTCCCGCGCCGCCGTCAGCGCCGCATCGATCAAGACGTCGCCAACCACGCCCTTGGCGTAGTCAGACAGGAGAATGGCTGAAGCATCAGAAAAGGCGTCGGATTTCACCAACGCGGGCGCCATCGCTTCTTCGTCCAGGCGTAACAGTTGCTGCCCGCCCGCGACGAAGCGGGTCTTCACGATCGTGGTCGCGCCATCCGGCCGGTCGATGCAGTCGATGATCCGATTCTCGGCCGCGATCAGTTCGGTCAGTTCCGCCCCCGCCGCATCCTGGCCCGCCACGGCGCCGAGTTGGGCCAGACCGCCAAGCGCCGCGACATTGCGCGCCACATTGCCGACGCCGCCCGGCATGGCGATGTTGCGCCGGGTGCGCAGCACCGGGATCGGCGCCTCGGGTGAGATGCGGCTGACCTCGCCATAGACATAGCGGTCCAGCATCAGGTCGCCGACACAGGCGATCTTCAGGTCGCGCACACGCTCCAGCAGCTTCTGCAGGGCGCCCAGATCCAGAGTGTCAGACATGGGTCCGACCTAGAGGATTCAGGCGGCCTGCGCCACCGGGGCCTTGGCGCCCAGCTTGATGGCCAGGTCGTCGAAGGCGATCAACTGCGCGGCCAGGGCCTCGAACTGACCCAGCGGCACCATGTTCGGCCCGTCCGACGGCGCGTGATCGGGATCGGGGTGGGTCTCGATGAAGACGGCGTCCACGCCCACCGACACGGCGGCGCGGGCCAGGACCGGCACGAACTCGCGCTGGCCGCCCGACGACGTACCCTGCCCGCCCGGCTGCTGCACGCTGTGCGTCGCATCGAACACGACCGGGCAACCGATCTCGCGCAAGATCGGAAGCGCCCGCATGTCGCTGACCAGGGTGTTGTAGCCGAAGCTGGCGCCTCGCTCGCAGGCCATGACGTTGGGATTGCCGGCGCCAACGACCTTGGCGATGACGTTCTTCATGTCCCAGGGGGCCAGGAACTGGCCCTTCTTGATGTTGATCGCCTTGCCCGTGGCGGCGGCGGCCAGCAGCAGGTCGGTCTGACGGCTGAGAAAGGCGGGGATCTGCAGCACGTCCACAACCTCGCCCACCGGCCCGCACTGGGCCTCGGAATGGACGTCTGTCAGAGTCGGCAGGCCCGTGACTTCGCGGATTTCCGCGAAAATGGGCAGGGCGTCCTTCAGGCCGATGCCGCGCGCGGCGCTGGCGCTGGTGCGGTTGGCCTTGTCGAAACTGGTCTTGTAGATGATGCCCGCATTCAACCGCTCGCCGATTTCCTTCAGCTGATGCGCCGTTTCCAGCGCGTGCTGGCGGCTTTCCATCTGGCAGGGACCGGCGATCAAGGCGATTCGCGCGCCGCCGCCGATGACGACAGGCGTCCGAAGACCTTCAGACAACGTAATGACGGCGTTGGGTCGGCTCACGGCAGGCGTCTTTCCGGTTGATTTCGGCGTTCAAGTGGCGCCCGGCCGCAATGATTGCAACCTGTCGGGCGGCCACGCCACCATGATTGACGCCCTGGAGCTTAGCGTGAAAAGTAGAATTCGATGAGCGTCGTCGCCACAGAGATCGAAGCTGTCGCCCGCCAGACGCCGCGCGTCTTCGCCATGTTGATCCGACTGCTGGCCGTCAACTGGACGGTGGGCCGCCTGACCTTGCGCCTGCCGAATGGCGAGGAACATCTGCTGTCGGGGCGCGAGCCAGGCCCTCAGGCGATCCTGAACGTCAAGGACTATGGCTTCGCCCGGCGTGTGCTGGCCGCAGGCGATATCGGATTCGCTGAAGGCTATATGGCCGGCGAATGGGACACCCCCGATCTGGCGACCCTGCTGGAGACTCTGGTCGACAACTATGACCACATCCGCCGCCTGTTCGACGGCAACTGGATCTTCATGGCCCTGAACTGGTGGGGGCATCGCCGGAACCGCAACAGCAAGGCTGGCTCGAAAAAGAACATCCACGCCCATTACGACCTGGGCAACGCCTTCTACGCATCCTGGCTGGATGGCTCGATGACCTATTCCTCCGCCCGTTTCTCACGTCCGGACGAGGCGCTGGAGGCAGCCCAGCACGAGAAGTACGCCGCCCTGGCGCGGCTCATGGACCTGCGCCCTGGCCATACGGTGCTGGAAATAGGCTGCGGCTGGGGCGGCTTCGCCGAGTTTGCGGCCAGGGAGATCGGCGCCGACGTCACCGGTGTGACTATTTCGCGTGAGCAATACGACTTCGCGCGCCAGCGGCTGTTCCAGGCGGGCCTATCGGACCGTGCGCGCATCGAACTGGTCGACTACCGCGACGTGGCCGGCCGGTTCGACCGGGTCGCCTCCATCGAAATGTTCGAAGCCGTAGGCAAGGAATACTGGCCCGCCTATTTCGACAAGATCCACGCCGTGTTGAAGCCCGGCGGCAAGGCAGGGCTGCAGATCATCACCATCCAGGACGCGCTGTTCGAGGGATACGACACCCGCACGGATTTCATCCAGAAATACGTCTTCCCGGGCGGCATGCTGCCGTCGGAGGAGCGGCTGAAGCCCGTGATCGCCGCCTCTGGCCTGCAGTGGTCGGCCATCGAACGCTTCGGCCTGGACTACGCCGAGACGTTGAAGCGGTGGGACGAGCGTTTCCGCGCCGCCTGGTCCGACATCCAGCGAATCGCCGGCTTCGACGAGCGGTTCTTCCACCTGTGGCGGTTCTATCTGGCCTATTGCGAAGCGGGCTTCCGGTCACGCCGCACCGATGTTGTGCAACTGGCCCTGAGCCGCGCCTGAGAGCGTTTCCATGACCCGATCGCCCCTGATCTCAACCGACGAATTGGCGGGCCTGATGGCCGACGGCGAGCCTGTGCGCCTGATCGACGCCAGCTGGCATCTGGATGGTCGCGACGGGCGGGCCGAATTCGAGGCCGATCACCTGTCGGGCGCAGTCTTTCTGGATCTCGACGCAGCTTCGGATACGACCTCCGGATTGCCGCATATGTTGCCGTCTGCACAGGCATTTTTGACCACGATGGGCGCACTGGGGGTGTCGGAGAGCGATCGGATCGTGATCTATGACGCCGCGGGCCTGTTCTCGGCCGCCAGAGCCTGGTGGATGCTGAAGACCATGGGCGCGACGTCGGTTCAGGTGCTGGACGGCGGCTTGCCGAAATGGCGCGCCGAGCGCCGCCCGCTGGAGCATGGAGTTGCCGGGTCGCCAGCGCCCGCCGACTTCGCACCCCGGTTCGATGCAGCGGCGGTGGTCGATCTTGAAACCGTGCGCCGGGCCTTGGCCGAGGGCGCCCAGGTCGCCGATGCGCGCGGCCCGGGCCGTTTTCGCGGAGAGGCGGCGGAGCCGCGTCCCGGCATGCGACCCGGCCATATGCCGGGGGCGATCAACCTGCCCTATTCCGCCCTATTGAATCCGGACGGGACGATGAAGCGGGACGAAACGCTGGAAGCCGCCTTCCTCGACGCCGGAATCGATTTGAACAGGCCGGTAATCACCACCTGCGGCTCAGGCGTGACGGCGGCGATCCTAAGCCTGGGGTTGGCCGTATTGGGCCGACCGTCGCGGCTCTATGACGGTTCCTGGGCCGAATGGGGTTCGCGGACAGACACGCCCGTGGTCGTCGGCCCCTGACGGCTTAGCGAATGGGCAGGCCGTACATCAAGCCCGCCGGCCGTGCGTTCCATTGGGCGTTCAGCCCGCGCTCCAGGTTCAAGGCCGACTGCCCCCCCAGATTCCGATCGAAGATCTGGCCATAATTGCCCACCGCTCCGATGGCGTCCGCAGCCCAGGTCTTGGACAGGCCCAGCATGGCGCCGTAGTCGCCCTCCAACCCGACCAGCCTGCGGATGCGTGGGTCCGTCGCCTTCTTGGTCAGGTCGCCGACATTCTCCTTCGTGACGCCCAGTTCCTCGGCCAGGACGAGCGCATTCAGGGTCCAGCGCGTCAGATCGGCCCATCGATCATCGCCGGAGCGGACGATGGGCCCCAGCGGCTCCTTGGACACGACGTCGGACAGGATGGTGTGGGCGTTGGGGTCGGCCAGGACCGTTCGCGCCGCCGCCAGGGCCGAGATGTCGGCGCTGAAGGCGTCGCAGTCCTCGCGGCCATAGGCGTCGCGCGCCGCCTCCTCGGTCGGCAGGACGACGGGACGATAGGCCACGCCGCGCGAACGGAAGAAGTCATCGGCGTTGACCTGGGCCGTCGAGCCGGCCTGAACGCAGACCCGTGCGCCGTTCAGTTCGGCCGCGCTGCTCAGGTTCAGCGACCGCCGCACCAGAAAACCCTGGCCGTCGTAGTAGTTGATCCCGGCGAAGATCAGGCCCTCGCCCGCGTCGCGTGTCATCGTCCAGGACGAGTTGCGCCACAGCACGTCGATCCTGCCGTCGTTCAGCGCGGTGAACCGGTCCGCCGCCGACAGGGGCACGAACCGCACCGCATCGCCGTCGCCCAGGATCGCAGCCGCCATGGCGCGGCAGAAGTCGGCGTCGAAGCCCCGCCATTGACCGCGATTGTCCGTATAGGCGAAGCCGACCAGCCCCTGATGCACGCCGCAGTTCAGCCGCCCGCGCCGCTTGACGGCCGCCAGGGTGGGGCTGTCCGGCCGATCGGTCGTCGTCAACGGGGTGGGGTGGGTCTCGGCCTTTTCGGGCGGTGGCGCGGCCGGTCGGTCGCCGCAGGCTGCGACGAGGAAAGCCGCCGTCATCGCTCCGATGGTCAAGACCCGCATCGCGTTCGTATCCTCTCCGCCGCTTGCGCCCCTTGAGACTTTAGAGGCCTTTAGGCCGTGATCCGCAACCCATCGGAGCCGCCATGTCGCCCTATTCGGACCGCACCCGACTGATCGCCTCGGCCACACGGCGCGGACATGGCCGCCGACCGGTCAATCCGCCTGTCGAGCGCGCCTCCACCATGCTCAGCGACCGCGCCGAGGCGATGCACGACGACGCGGATGGGCCTGCCTACGGGTTGGAAGGAGGCAGCGCCGCGCGACAGTTGCGCGCCGCTCTGGCCGGTCTGGAAAAGGCCGCCGACGCCGTGCTGGTTCCCTCTGGTCTTGCGGCCGTGACCGTTCCCCTGCTGGCCTTGACACGACCCGGCGACGAGGTGCTGACGCTTGACGGGGTGTACGGCCCGACCCGGCGCTTCCTCAGCCGCTATCAGGCGTCGCGCGGCGTCGCGACCCGTTTTCTGCCGGCCGAAACAGACGCCGAGAGCCTGATCGCGGCCATAGGCGAGCGGACGCGCGTCGTGTTGCTGGAATCCCCGGCCTCTCTGACATTCCAGATGATCGACGTCGCCGCCGTCGCCGCCGCCTGCCGGGCGCGGGGCGTGCGCACCGTCATGGACAACACCTGGGCCGCCGGCCTGGCCTTCAAGCCCCTTACGCAGGGCGTGGACGTCAGCGTCCAGGCCCTGACCAAATATGTCGGCGGTCACTCCGACGTGTTGATGGGCGGCGTCGCCGCCAATGATCCCGCCTGCCTGCGCGCTGTCCACGACGTGATCGAGGATCTGGGCTGGCACGTTTCGCCGGACGACGCCTGGCTGGCCCTGCGCGGCCTTCGCACCCTGCCGTTGCGTTACGCCGAACAGGGGCGTTCGGGCCTGCGCGTGGCCGAATGGCTGCAAGGTCGGCCCGAGGTTTCCCGCGTGCTCTATCCGCCCCTGCCCGGCGCGGTCGGGCATGACCTCTGGGCCCGCGACTTCAACGGCGCCGCGTCGCTGATGGGTGTCGTCATGAAGGGAGGCGACACCGCCGCCGGGCGCGCCTTCTTGGACGCTCTGAGTCTGTTTGGCATGGGCTATTCCTGGGGCGGTTTCGAAAGCCTGATCACCCATGAGACGCACCAGATGGCCTATCGCAGCCATCCCCCTTCACTGGAGGGCGAACTGATCCGCCTGCATGTCGGCCTGGAAGACCCCGCCGACCTGATTGCGGACCTGGAGCGGGGCCTTGCCGCCTTCTCCGCCGCGCTCACCCTTCCTTAAGCGGCGACGGCGACTGTTCCGTCGTGCACGTCTCGCCCGGCCAAATCCTTGATTCGGACAGCCCGCCGCTGTGGGAGCAGTGGGCGGCCGGTTTTGTCGTCTTCATGCTGACGGGCGCCCTGATTGCGCCCGTCATCGCCCCGACCCAGGTCGAGACCCCGATCCTGCGGCTGATCTGGCTGCCGGTCTACGCCGTGACTGCCGGTCTTCTCGTCTTCCGCTTCGACAAGGTGATCCGCGCCTGGCCCGCCTGGTTGATGGTCGGGGCCCTGATCGCCCTGGCCTATGTCTCCCAATACTGGTCCATCGATCCCGAGGTGACGGACCGTCGTGTCATCGCCATGGCGATCAACAGCGCCTTCGCCGTCTATCTGGGCGCCATTTTCCGAGGCGCCGCTCTCCCCCGCGTGTTGATGCACACCTGCCTGGTCATGGCCGTCGGCAGCCTGATCATGGTGTTCGCCTATCCCAAGGTCGGGGTGCATCAGTTCGACAACGCCGGCCTGTGGCGCGGTCTGTGGTACGAGAAGAACCAGATGGGTCTGGTCATGGTGGTGGGCGCCGTCTCGGCGGCGGCCTGTCTGGCGGCGGATCAGATGGCCGGCGCCGGCAGGAAACCCTGGGCCGCCCTGTTGACCCTGATCCTGACGACCGTGCTGATCCTGGCCACCCAGTCCAAGACCTCTCTGCTGTGTCTGATGATCGGCGTCGGCATGGTGGGCGGCTGGTGGACGTTGAAACAGGGCGGCGCGGCCGTGACCATCGTGGCCATCTGGGCGGCCGTGGTCGGGATTGTCGGGGGCGCCTGGACCTGGCACATCGCCTCGGCCTCCATCCTCCAGGCCTTGGGCAAGGACCCGTCGCTGACCGGCCGCACCCTGATCTGGGAAGCCCTGATGCGAAAGGTGGCCGAGCGTCCGTGGACCGGCTACGGCTTCAGCGCCTTCTGGGGCGTGGACTCGATCCCGGCGCGCGAGATCCGCATCCAGACCCAATGGCCGGTGCCCTCGGCCCACAACGGCTGGATCGACCTTCTGGTCCAGCTGGGCTGGCCCGGCGCGGTCGCGGTCGGCGCCCTGATCGCCATCGCCGCCATCATGATCCTGGCCCGCACCAACGGCCTGGGCGCGCGCGAAGGCTATTGGAGCATCGGCTATCTGTCGGTCTTCGTCGCGCTCAGCCTGTCCGAGAGCGTGCTGCTGAACCACGCCAGCCTGCCCTGGTCGCTGATGCTGGCCATTCTGACGCGCGCCGTGACCTTCGATCCGGCTCCCGTGCGCGCGCCGCTTGCCCGACCGGCCGCGCGGGCCTACCAGAACCGGCCCCGAATCGCCTCAGACTATGTGAATGGCCGCCGACCTCTTCGCTTTTGACGACGAACCCGAAGCTCGCAAACCCGAGTCGCCCAAGCCCGCCGCGGTGATCCCGCCGCAGGTCGCGCCTCCTGTCGCTCAGCCGGCCGCGCCCAAACCCGTCCAGGCCGCCGCGACCACGGCCGCCGCCACCGGCTATTCCGCCTCGTCCATCGAGGTGCTGGAGGGGCTGGAGCCCGTCCGCAAACGCCCCGGCATGTACATCGGCGGCACCGACGAACGCGCCCTGCACCACCTGTTCGCCGAAGTCCTCGACAATGCGATGGACGAGGCCGTGGCCCGCCATGCCAAGCTGATCACCGTCGATCTGGACGCCGAGGGCTATCTGTCCGTTCGCGACGACGGACGCGGCATTCCGGTCGATCCGCACCCGAAACACCCCGGCAAGTCGGCGCTGGAGGTGGTCATGACCGTCCTCCACTCGGGCGGAAAGTTTTCGGGAAAAGCCTATGAAACCTCTGGCGGTCTGCACGGCGTGGGCGTCTCGGTCGTCAACGCCCTGTCCGAACATCTGGATGTCACGGTCTGGCGCGACGGGTTCGAGTGGAAACAGTCCTTCTCGCGCGGCCATGTCCTCGGCCCCATCCAGCAGGTCCAGCCGTCCAAGAAGCGCGGCACCCTGATCCGGTTCAAGCCGGACGACGAAATCTTCGGCATGGGCGCGGCCTTCAAGCCCGCCCGCCTGTTCCGCATGGCGCGGTCCAAGGCCTATCTGTTCCGCGGCGTCGAGATCAAATGGACCTGCGCGCCGGAACGGATCACCGACACGACCCCGGCCCAGGCCACCCTGCACTTCCCCGGCGGTCTGGCCGACGCCCTGGCCGATCGCATCGGTCAACTTGAGACCGTCACCCCCGCCTTCGCCGGCCGCGCCGAACGTCAGGGCGAGGCGGGCGCCTTCGAATGGGCCGTGACCTGGTCGCCCGCTGGTTTCGGCGAGGCGGACGGCTTCATCCAGTCCTACTGCAACACCGTCTCCACCCCCGACGGCGGCACGCACGAAGCCGGCTTCCGCGCGGCCCTGGTCAAGGGGCTGAAGGCCTACGGCGAACTGACCAATGAGAAGCGCGCGAGCGTCATCACGGCCGAGGACGTCATCGCCAACGCCGGCGCCCTGATCAGCGTCTTCATCCGCAATCCCGAGTTCCAGGGCCAGACCAAGGACCGCCTGTCCTCGCCCGAGGGCGCGCGCCTGGTCGAGCAACTGCTGCGCGACCCTCTGGACCACTGGCTGACCGAGAGCCCCAAACAGGCCAACGCCCTGCTCGGCTTCGTCATCGACCGGGCGGAGGAGCGGCTGCGCCGTCGCAAGGACAAGGAGGTCCAGCGCGCCGCCGCCACCCGCAAGCTGCGTCTGCCCGGCAAGCTGTCGGACTGCAGCCGCCAGGCCGCCGAGGGCACCGAACTGTTCATCGTCGAGGGCGATTCGGCCGGTGGCTCTGCCAAACAGGCGCGCGACCGCACGACCCAGGCCATCCTGCCCCTGCGCGGCAAGATTTTGAACGTCGCCTCCGCCACCGCCGACAAGCTGCGCGCCAACGTCGAACTGTCCGACCTGGCCCTGGCCCTGGGCGTCCAGCCCGGCAATCGCTTCAACATCGACGACCTGCGCTACGAGCGGATCATCATCATGACCGACGCCGACGTGGACGGCGCCCACATCGCGGCCCTGCTGATCACCTTCTTCTATCGCGTCATGCCCGAGACGATCCGCCAGGGTCGGGTCTTCATGGCCCTTCCGCCTCTGTATCGCATCAGCGCCGGCCCCTTGAGCGAATACGCCCGCGACGACGCCCACCGCGACGAACTGCTGGCCACCGTCTTCAAGGGCAAGAAGACCGAGATCGGCCGGTTCAAGGGCCTGGGCGAAATGATGGCCTCCCAGTTGAAGGAGACCACCATGGATCCCAAGAAGCGCACCCTGGCCCGCATCACGGTGCCCGACGCCGAGGCCAGCATCGAGGACTTGGTCGAGCGCCTGATGGGCAAACGCGCCGAGGCCCGTTTCCAGTTCATTCAGGAAAACGCGCAGTTCGTGAAAGAAGAACTGGACGTCTGACCGCCGTTCTTCCTTCTAGGGCGGCTTCCAAAGGCCCGCCGCGCCTGACACAAGGGCCCCATGAGCACGACCGCCCCCTCGCCCGCCTTTCTGGATGAACTGAAAGCCGCCCTCGGCCCTGGCGGCTGGACGCAGGACCCGGAGGTCGTCGCCCCCTTCCTGACCGAATGGCGCAACCGTTGGACGGGCGACACGCCCATCCTTCTGACCCCGCGCTCCACCGAGGCGGTCGCCGGCATCGTGACCCTGTGCGCCCGCGACGGCGTGGCGATCACGCCCCAGGGTGGCGGCACCGGCCTGGTCGGCGGCCAGATTCCCTTCGGCGAAGTGTTGCTGTCTATGAAGAAGATGCGCGCCGTCCGCGACGTCACCCCCCTGGACGACGCCATGACGGTCGAGGCGGGCCTGACCCTGTTGGAGGCGCAACAGGCGGCGACGGCGGCGGGCCGCTATTTCCCGCTCAGCCTGGCGGCCGAGGGCTCGGCCACCGTCGGCGGCGTCATCTCCACCAACGCCGGCGGCACCCAGGTGCTGCGCTACGGCATGATGCGCGACCTGGTTCTGGGGATCGAGGCGGTCCTGCCCAACGGCGAAATCTACCGGGGGCTGAAGCGGCTGCGTAAGGACAACACCGGCTACGACCTGAAGCAGCTTCTGATCGGCGCGGAGGGCACCTTGGGCGTCGTCACCGCCGCCACGCTGAAGCTGTTTCCGATCATGCGCTCGCGCGCCGTCGCCATCGTGGGGCTTGAGACGGCCGCCGCCTCGGTCGAACTGCTCGCGCGCGCCAAGGCCGAGACGGGCGGCGGGGTCGAGGCTTTCGAGCTGATGAAGCGCCTCGGCATGGAGCTGGTGCTTAAGAACATCCCCGACACGCGCGAGCCGCTGGACACGACGCCCGACTGGTACGTCCTGGTCGAGATCGCCTCGGGCACGCCCGGCGGCGCCGAGGCCCAGATGCAGGCCCTGCTGGAGGTCGCCTTCGAAGAGGGCCTGATCACCGACGCCGCCATCGCCCAGAACGACGGCCAGCGCGCCGCCTTCTGGCGTCTGCGCGAAGAACATTCGGCGGCTCTGAAGCCCGAGGGCGGCGGCTGGAAACACGATGTCTCCGTCCCCATCAGCCGCATCGCCGAATTCATCGACGAAGCCTCGGCCGCCGTCGAACGCTTCCACCCCGGCGCCCGCATCTCGGTCTTCGGTCATGTCGGGGACGGCAATCTGCACTACGACATCCTGCCGGGCGTCGGTCAGGACATCCCGGCCTTCATCGGTCGCTGGAAGGAAGGGTCGAAGGTCGTTCACGACGTGGTCGCCCGCTATGACGGCTCCATCTCCGCCGAACACGGGTTGGGCCGGCTGAAGACCGACGAGGCCCGGCGCTACAAGTCGCCGCTGGAAATCGAGACCATGGCCGCCATCCGTCAGGCGCTCGATCCCCGACGGATCATGAACCCCGCCGTCTTGTTCTGACGGAGTTCTGCGCCTAACCGGCGGCTTGCGCGCGCAATGCCGCTGGTCGGACTCCCGTCTTTTCATGGACTTGTCGAATTCTCGCGCCGATCTGCGCGCCTTAGATCGGATCGCGCCCATCCTTGATCCGTCCCATCGCACCGGAGGGCTCGTAAGGCCTGCGACCTTGCGGCGACGGGAGCGTATGGAGCGGTGTCCGTCCGATGTCGGGGTTCCAAAGACTTCGTGCGGGCGAGCGGCGGCCGGCAGGGTCCGGCCGCTTTACGTGGCGGCTCGAAGGAGCGCCAACGGGGCGGACGTGCAGGCGTCACGCCCAGCCGTGGGGGGCGTTCGGGTCGGCGTGAAAACATTGCGTCGGTCCGAGGCTCGTCGAAAACCATGCGCGCGGAGCGTCCGCCTTCGTCGAAACGGTATTCATCTCAGAACTCCGGGCGATGGCCCGGCGCTCCGCCCTGCCCTCCTCCAACCCGCGCCTGGCCGGCGACGGGGCGCTCAAGCGTGCCTGGACGATAATGTTCTTGCTTTGTTCTGATGTTCATTCCATCTTCTCACCATGGAAACCGCCAAGGGAAGAGGCGCGCGTTCGAATGCCACCGGTCGCTACGAGCCCCAGCAGCATGAAGCGTTCGACGATGGTTGGACGCAAGACGACGCTGAGCTCGCGCCGCTGCGCACCACCCTCACGCCCGAACACGCCCGCACCATCATCGCCCGGAACGACAGTCCGGACGTCGGCTTCGACCGTTCCATCAATCCCTACAAAGGTTGCGAACATGGCTGCATCTACTGCTACGCCCGTCCGGCCCATGCCTGGATGGGCCTATCCCCGGGCCTGGATTTCGAGAGCCGGCTCTTCTTCAAGCCCGAAGGCGCACGTCTGCTGGAACAGGCCTTCCTCGCACCCCTATACCGGTGCAAGCGCATCCACATAGGCGGCAACACCGACCCCTATCAGCCGGTGGAGCGGGATTTGAAATCCACCCGTTCGATCCTTCAGGTGATGCAGCGGTTCAACCATCCGTTCAGCATCATCACCAAGTCGGTCCTGATCGCCCGCGACGCCGACATCCTGGGGCCCATGGGACAGGCGGGCCTGGCCTCGGCCTTCGTCTCCATCACCACCCTGGACCGCAAGCTGGCCCGCGCGATGGAGCCTCGCGCCTCCACTCCCGCCAAACGGCTTGAGGCGATCAGCCGCCTGGCCGAAGCAGGCTGTCCGGTCGGGGTCGGCTTCGCCCCCGTCATTCCCGGCCTGAACGATCATGAACTGGAATCGGTGCTGGAGGCCGCCGCCAAGGCCGGGGCGACCACGGCCATGTACGTCACCCTGCGGCTGCCGCTGGAGATCAAGGATCTGTTTCGCGAATGGCTGACGGACGCCCGACCCGACCGCGCCGCCCGCGTCATGTCCCTTATCCGCCAGACCCGCGGCGGTCGCGACTACGATCCCGACTTCTCCCAGCGGATGAAGGGGCGCGGCCCGGTCGCGGACCTGATCGCCGTGCGCTTCAAGGCCGCGCTGAAACGTTACGGGCTGGATGCGCCCCGTCCCCTGCTGGACGAAAGTCGTTTCCGCGTTCCGGCCGACGCCCGACCTCAGTTGGAACTATTCGGCTAGTCTTCGGCTGCGGACGGATCGATGGCGTTCGTGACCAGGTCTCGCCAGGTCGGGTCGGTGTCGTCGACCAGATCGACATCGTCCATCAGGGCCACAACGGCGTCGCCGTCGGGCAGGATCAGGCCCAGAATCTCCATCGCCTCGCCCTCGGCGTTCAGATGGCTCTCGGCCTGGACCACGACCGCCGCCTGTTCCCCGGCGTCATCCCACCAAATGACCGGCTGCGGCAGGTCCATGGCGATGGCGCGCGGATCGTCCGTATCGCCCAGGGCGAAGACCGCGCGCCGCGCCTGCACGTCGTCCAGCGTCGCCACCGCCCCGACGAACGGCTTCAGCCGGGTCCAGTCCTCGACGTCGAAGCCGCCGCCGTCCTCATCCTCGTCCGCCATCGTCCTCGCCTATCGTCTGAAAACGCCGACCAGTTCCACGTGGGCCGACCATAGAAATTGATCCACGGGCGTCACCCGCTCCAGCCGGAACCCGGCGTCAATCAGAACCCGCGCATCCCGTGCGAAGGTCTGGGGGTTGCACGACACCCCGACCACGACGCCTGCCTTGGTCGACGCGATCTGGGCCGTCTGTTCGACGGCTCCGGCGCGCGGCGGATCGAAGACGATGGCCTCGCATCCCTTCAGGTCGAACGGCGTCAAAGGCCGCCGGAACAGGTCGCGCGCCTCGGCGGCGATGGCCTTCATCCCCCTGGCCGTGTTGATCCCGGCCTTCAGGGCGTCGATGCCGGCCCTGGAGGCGTCGGCGGCGATCACCGGGGCGACCGTCGCCAGGGGGAAGGTGAACGTCCCGGCCCCGCAGAACAGATCGGCGACCTTCCGGGCGCCCTTCACCGCAGCGACGGCGCGGGACACCGTGGCCTCCTCCGCCTGGGGCACGGCTTGCAGAAAGCCCCCGGCCGGCAGCGCCACGGTCGCCGGACCGAAGGCGACCTTCGGCTGGCGCGCCATGACCAGGGTTTCGCCGGCCAGGCTCAGCCGCGCCAGATCGGCCGCGTGGGCCGCCGCGATGGCCCGGCTGCGGGCGTCGCCCGACAAGCCGCCGCCGGATCGCCGCTCTACCCCCGTCACGTCGACGTCCAGCCCCGTCAGGGTCCAGGTGACATGCAGGGTCGGCGCCGATTTGGGATGCTCCAGAAACGCTTCCGCCAGACGCTTCAGGGTCGGGATCGCCTGAACGATGCGGGGATCGGCGACGGGACAGGCGACGACCTCGACCAGCCGCCACGACCGACGCGCCTTGAACCCCAGGATCGCCTGCCCGTCCTCGGCGCGCCGTCGATCCGTTCGCGCGCCAGGGCCAGCCGCACCTGCTCGCGCTTCCAGTCCAGATAGGGCGTGTGGGCCCAGTGCTGCAGGGCGCAGCCGCCGCAGTCGCCATACTGCGGCGACACCGGCGCGATCCGGTCGGCGCTGGGCGTGACGATCTCGACTGTTTCCATCCGCCCATCGCGCACCTCGCCCCGCACGGTTTCACCCGGCAGCGTCAGGCTGGCGAAGACCGGCCCGTTCGGCGTCTCGGCGATCCCGTCGCCCTGTCCGCCGATGCGGTCGATCCTGAAGGTCTCCATCGCCGCGCTTCTAGCCCCGCCTCCCCCGTGCGCCAAGCCACGACCTCAGCGACGCAAACACGACGGGGCCTGCCATGGCCTCAAGTAGCGCCAAGCGCGGCAGGCAAAAAGATGAACGAAGATGAACGGGTCGCTCAAACACCGTTCAGCTTCGGGCGATTAATCATTCTTGCAACAGACACGAGGCTTCGCCGTTATGCGGTTACGGAATTGGTCCGGTCCTCGAAGGGGTTGGAATATGCGTATCTCGAAAACATCGCTGGCCGCCGTCGCCGCCCTGGCTCTGGGCGTCACCGTCGCGCCGCTCGCCGCCTCGGCCCAGACCTATTACAGCTACGGTCAGGCGCGGAATTACGGCACCGGCGCCTATGGCCCGTCCTACGACTATTCAAACCGCGGCTATGGCTATGATCCGTGCGCGCGTGAGCGTCAGGGCCGGACCGGCGCCGGCGCGGTGATCGGCGGCGGCGCGGGCGCCGTCATCGGTTCGCAACTGGCCGCGCGCGGTCGTCGCACCGAAGGCAGCATCCTGGGCGGCGTGCTCGGCGCCGTGGTGGGATCCCAGGTCGGCCGCTCCAGCTCCGACGCCTGCCGCAGCTATCAGAGCAACGGCTACAACGGCTATTCTCAAGGCTACGGTTACAGCGAGCCGACCTACAGCTACTACGACAACCGCTATACCGGCGATCAAGGCTATGGCTACGGCTACAGCGATTACGACCGCCGTGAAGACTACGCCTACGACCGTGGCGGCTATTACAATGATCGCCCGGTCGGAAACTATCAGAACACCGACGGATGCCGCCTGGCTGAAAGCCGCATCCGTCTGCCCGATGGTCGCACGGACACCCGCTATGTCCGCACCTGCCCCGACCAGTACGGCCGCTATCGCGTCGTCGATTAATTTTCAGCCCCCCTGTCGATCGACGATGTGACGGGAGCCGCCGGAGGATCAGTCCTCCGGCGGTTTCTCTTTGTTGAGGGGCCTATCGCGCGGTCGCGCTGCTTGAGGCTCGTTTGGCCCAGAGCAGGAATTCGACATTGCCGTCGCCGCCCGTGATCGGGCTTTCGGTCGTGGCCTGCACGGTCCAGCCGACGCTTTCCAGCCAGTCGGAAACCCGCTGAACCGCCGCCACATGGGCCTGGGGGTCCTTGACCACCCCCTTCTTGCCGCCGCCGCCGGGGCCGTCCGCCTCGAACTGGGGCTTCACCAGCGTCACCAGATCGGCGTCGCCCGCCGCCAGCGCCAAAGCGGCGGGCAGCACCTTCGACAGGCTGATGAAGCTGGCGTCGCAGACGATCAGGGACGGCGCCTGCGGGATCACCTCGGGGTTCAGGTCGCGGGCGTCCGTCCGCTCCAGATTGACCACGCGCGGATCGTCCGCGACCCGGTCGTGCATCTGGCCGAAACCGACATCGACGGCGAAGACGCGCGCCGCGCCGCGATCCAGACAGACTTCGGTGAAGCCGCCGGTCGAGGCGCCGACGTCCAGCGCCACCCGTCCCTCGACCGCGATCGGCCACAGGTCCAGCGCATGATCCAGTTTCAGCGCGCCGCGTCCGACCCAGCGGTGCGCGGGCTGGGCCTCCAGCACGGCGTCTTCGTCCACCTGCTCGGACGGCTTCTGCACCGCCACGCCGTCGGCGAGGACCAGACCGGCCTCGATCGCCGCCCTGGCCCGCGCGCGGCTGTCGAACAGACCGCGCGCGACCAGAAGCTGATCGATGCGGGACTTCACCCGATCTCGCTGAGCCGGGCCAGCGCCGCCTGCAGCTTGACCTTGCCGGCCTCGGCCTCGGCCAGTTTGGCGCGCTGTTCGTCCACGACTTCCGGCGCGGCGCGGGCGACGAAGTTGGGGTTGCCCAGCTTCTTGTTCACATGGCCGATGTCGCTGTCGAAGACGGCGATCTCCTTTTCCAGACGCGCCCGTTCGGCGGTCAGGTCGATGACGCCCGCCAGCGACAGGGCGACGGTCGAACCGCCGGAGACGAAGGTCACGGCGCCCGTCGGGGCCGCGTCCGCCGAGCCGACCTCGGACACCCGGCCCAGGGTCAGGATCAGGTCGCGGTGACGGGCGATGCGTTCGGCGGTCACGGCGTCGGGCGCGACGAAGGCCAGCGGCGGCTTGGCCGACGGCGGCACATTCATCTCGGCGCGCAGGCCCCGGATTTCACCGACCAGATCGACCAGCCAGCCGATCTCGGCCTCGGCCGAGGCGTCGATGAAGGCGTCGGGCAGCACCGGCCATTCGGCGCCTATCAGCAAGCCGTCGCGCGCCGGGCCTTCCTTGCCCAGTTCGGCCCACAGCTCCTCGGTGATGAAGGGCATGACCGGGTGCAGCAGCTTCAGCGTCTGGTCCAGCGTCCAGGCGGTCATGGCGCGCGTTTCGGCCTTGGCCGCCTCGTCCGATCCCTGGAAGACGGGCTTGGCCAGTTCCAGATACCAGTCGCAGAAGACGTTCCAGACAAAGCGGTACAGGGCGCCCGCCGCATCGTCGAACCGCCCGCCCTCGATGGCGTCGGACACGGCGCGTTCGGCCTTGGTCAGTTCGCCTCTGATCCAGCGGTTGATCGTCTGTTCGACGGTCGCCGGATCGAAGCCCTCGACGCGGCGCGCCTCGTTCATCTGGCTGAAGCGCGCGGCGTTCCACAGCTTGGTGCCGAAGTTGCGATAGCCCTCGATCCGTTGCTTCGACAGCTTGATGTCGCGCGTGCCCGACAGGATGGCCATGGTGAAGCGCAACGGATCGGCGCCCAGTTCGTCGATGATGCCCAGGGGGTCGATGACGTTCCCCTTGGATTTACTCATCTTCTGGCCCTTCTCGTCGCGGACCAGACCGTTGATGATGACCCGCTTAAACGGGACCTCGCCGTCCATGAAGTGCAGGCCCATCATCATCATCCGGGCGACCCAGAAGAAGATGATGTCCGCCGCCGTGACCAGGTCGCTGGTCGGATAGAACCGCTCCAGATCCTCGGTCTTCTCGGGCCAGCCCATGGTCGAGAAGGGCCACAGGGCCGAGGAGAACCAGGTGTCCAGAACATCCTCGTCCTGGGTCAGGGCGACTTCGGAATCATAGTCCGCCATCGCCTGTTCGCGGGCGTCCTCTTCCGTTTCGGCGACATAGATTTCGCCGTTCGGGCCATACCAGGCCGGGATGCGGTGCCCCCACCACAGCTGGCGCGAAATGCACCAGGGCTCGATATTGCGCAGCCATTCGAAGTAGATTTTCTCGTAGGACTTCGGCTCGAACACCGTCTCGCCCTGCTCCACCGCCTTCAGCGCGGGCTGGGCCAGGACCTTGGCGTCGACGTACCACTGGTCCGTCAACCACGGCTCGATGACCACGCCTGAACGGTCGCCGTGCGGGACGACGTGCTTGGTCTTCTCGATCTCGCGCAGCCAGCCCTCTTCCTCGGCGCGGGCGACGATGGCCTTGCGCGCGGCGAAGCGGTCGATGCCGACCAGTTCAGCCGGGATTTCAGGCGCCTCGTCGGCGACGATGCGCGCAAAGGCGTCCAGAATGTTCAAGGCCGCCAGCCCTGCCCGCTTGCCGACGCCGAAGTCGTTGAAATCATGCGCAGGGGTGATTTTGACCGCGCCAGACCCCTTGGTCGGATCAGCGTAGTCGTCGGCGACGATGGGGATGCGACGGCCGGTGATCGGCAGGGTCACGAACTTGCCGACCAGACCCGCGTAACGCTCATCCTCCGGATGAACGGCCACGCCGGTGTCGCCCAGCATGGTCTCGGGCCGGGTCGTAGCGACGACGATGAAGGCGCGCGTCTCCCATTCCGTCGCCTTGCCGTCCTCGTCGAAGCCGACGGGGTGTTCATAGGTCACGCCGTCGGCCAGCGGATAGGCGAAGTGCCAGTAGGCGCCGTCGACCTCGCGCTGTTCGACCTCCAGGTCCGAGATGGCGGTCTGGAAATGCGGGTCCCAGTTCACCAGCCGCTTGTCGCGATAGATCAGGCCCTCCTTGTGCAGTTGCACGAAGACCTTGCGGACGGCGGCGTTCAGCCCCTCGTCCAGGGTGAACCGTTCGCGCGACCAGTCGCACGATGCGCCCAGACGGCGCAGCTGGCGCACGATGGTCCCGCCGCTCTCGGCCTTCCACTCCCAGACCTTGTCGATGAAGGCGTCGCGGCCCATGTCGTGGCGGCCGACGTTGCCGGCGGCGGCCAGCTGACGCTCGACCACCATCTGGGTGGCGATGCCGGCGTGGTCCGTGCCCGGCAGCCAGAGCACCGCCTTGCCCTTCATCCGGTGATAGCGGGCCAGGATGTCCTGAAGCGTATTGTTCAGCGCATGGCCGATATGCAGGCTGCCGGTCACGTTGGGCGGCGGAATGACGATCGAATAGGCCTCGGCCGCGCCGTCGGTGCGGGGCGCGAACAGGCCGCTCTCCTCCCACTGGGCGTAGAGACGAGGCTCGGCGGCCTGGGGTTCGAAAGTCTTCTCAAGCATCGGGGACTTCTTTGTTGCTAACGCTCCGCGCGCGGCGCGTCGCTCCTTGAGCATATCGAAAATGCAGAAAGGCGGCCCCTTCAGGAGCCGCCCCTCGGACTAGTCTGGGCTGAGGCGAAGGGCTAGGCGCTGCGCGCGATGCGTTCGACTTCCTTCTGTACCGCCGCCTGAACGATGCCGGGCAGATTGGCGTCCAGCCAGTCCTTCAACATGGGGCGCAGCATCTCGGCGACCATGGCCTCGACGGTGTTACCGCTGACGAAGGGCATTTCGTTAGTTGGGGCGGCAGCCATCGGCTCTGGCTTTTTGAAGCTGGCGGCCAGGCCGGCGAAGGCCGAGGCGGCGCTGGCGGCGGCGCTGTCGCCGACCAGGGAATCATAGGCAGGAGCGGGCGCGGCGGGTTGCTCGGCCTGAGGTTGATACGGGTCCTCCGGAAAGGGCTCGTCCGCCGTCTCGAGCACATCCAGATCGCCGATGCTGGCGGGCGCGGTCGTCTCGTAACGGTCCGTCAGTTCCAGGACGTCTTCTTCAACCGCCGCTTCGGCGGGCGCGGCGACCTCGACCGGCGCTTCGACCACGCCTTCCGCCGAAAACGTCTCCACGACAGGCGTGGCCTCTGGTTCCGACGGCGCTGCGGGCGCAGCCGCCGTTTCCGCAGGGGCTTCGTCTTCGGAGATGATCCGGCGAATCGACGCCAGGATCTCTTCCATGGTCGGTTCCTGAGCGGATTGGTCGGTCATGGGTTAGCCTTGGGCGAGACCTTCGGGAAAGATCGACGTCGGAACACGCACGCGCGACCGATGCCGGATTCTTGTCGTCGCATCAACGCTCGCCGGAATCAACGGCGATTTCCGCCGCCGCCGACGGACGTCGGTCAGTTCCGGGGCGCGGTGCGGACGACCTCGCTCTTGAGCTGGGCGTCGATCGGTGCGTCCGGCGCGTCCACGGCGCCGACGATCGGCGGCGACGCCACGCGGTCCAGCGTCTCGACTACGCCGTCCCACGGCAAGCCGCCGCGTCCCTGAACACGGTCGTAATTCGCCTTCGGATCGTAAGTCTCGACCGCAGGATTCAGCGCCGGCCCTTCCAACTGCCCCATGGCGGCCAGCAACGAGGCGCGCGCCACATATTCTGCGGCGCGTGCGGTGGCCAGGCCCGTCTGCGAGGCGCGCAGCGTCACTTCCTGGTTCAGCACGTCCAGGGTGGTGCGCAGGCCCACCTGGGCTTCCTGGCGGACGCCCTCGGCCGCGACCGAAGCGGCGCGCACCGCCTCTTCGCCCGCGGCGACGCTGGCGCGGGCCGACAGGACCTGGGCGTAGGCGGCGCTGACGCTTTGCAGGACTTCGCGGCGTTGAGCTTCGACATTGATCTGGGCGGCGTTGGCCTGTTCCAGCGCCTGGGCGACGCGCGAACGGTTCAGCCCGCCGGTGAACAGCGGCACCGAAAGCGTGGCGCCGGCCGTGAAGCTGCGACGATCAGCCAATTCGCCCAGGTCGCGCAGGTCGTTCGTCGCCCCGCCGTAAGAGGCCGTGGCCCGGATGGAGGGCAGATATTCAGCCCGCGCCGCCGCCACGGCGGCCTCGGCGCCCTGCTGTCGATAGGTGGCGGCAAGGACGCCCGGATTGCGCTGCAGGGCGGTTTCTATCGCCGCGTCGAAGTCGGTCGGAACGGCTGGCAAGACTGGGGCCGCCTCCAGTTCGGTCGGCGACTGCCCCACCACGGCGGCGTAGGTCGCGCGCGAGGTCGAAAGCTGGGCCTGGGCGTTGGCCAGATCCGACTGCGACTGGGCCAGAGACGCTTCCGCCTGGGCCACGTCGGTACGGGTGATCTCGCCGACCTCGAATCGGGCGCTGGTCTCTTCCAACTGACGCTGAAGGACGCGCAGGTTCTCCTGGCGGATGGCCAGAATCTGCATGTCGCGGTTGACGCTCACATAGGCCTGGATGACGGACAACATCACCGATTGTTCGACGCTGCGCAGGTTCTCACGTCCAGCCAGGACGCCGGCCTGGGCCTGGTCGATGGCGCGGGCGACGCGCCCGGCGGTCCAGATGTTCTGCGACAGGCTGACGCCCACGTTGCCTGAATTGCTATCGGACGAACGGGTGGTGATCTGGGTGTCCGGTATGCCGTCGTTGTTGGTGTCGACGAACTGCGTCACCGGCGGAAAATCGCTGCGCGTATAGCTGACGCCTGCCGAGGCGCCGAGCGTGGGGCGCAGGCCCGAACGCGCCTGGACGACCGTTTCGTCCAACGCCCGCTGGCTGGCGCGCTGAGCCAACAGGTTGGGATTGGTCTGATAGGCCAGGGCGATGGCGTCCTTCAACGTTTCGGCCCAGGCGGGCGCGCCCAGCCCCGTCACAAGAGCGACCACTGCGGCCGAAGCCAGCACACGCGAGCGTTTCAACATCGTTCGTCCTTGACCGACGCCCCCGACGGGACGCCTGAATGTTCACCAGCGTAACTGCGGCTTGATCTCACCACACGCCAGTTAAGTTTTTTTCACGCAGCGGGCCAAAAAGCCCGTCGCGCGATTCGGCGTCGCACTAGAGCGAGAAAGTGGGCGCCGGCGTCAACTCGGCAAGGACCGCAGGCGAGGAATCGAACAATTCACGACGCGACAGGCCTTGCTCGCCCTTGATGAACAGCGCCGCCTTGCCGATCGGGCCGCGACGTTCGACCAGAACCATCCGGCCGCCGGTCCGCAGGGCCTCGCCCCAGGTCTTGGGCAGATCGGCGATCCCGCCTTCGCTGACGATCAGGTCCAGGCCTTGACCGCTGGGCTGAGCCAGGGGGGCGACGACCGTCTGGACGCCTTCCGCCTCCAGCGCCGCTCCGATCACCTCGAACACGGCCGCGTCCGATTCCTGGGCCGTGACCTTCAAGCCGATGCGGGCCAAGACGGCGGCCGCGTAGGGGGCGGCGATGGCCAGGGCGGTCTCCCCTGCCCGCGGCGCGGCGGCCTGCAACAGCTTGGCCACATCCCGGGCGGGCATCAGGCGACGATCGCCGGCGATCGTCACCGCCTCTTCGGAATAGGCGGCGAAGGCGCGTTCGGGCGCGCAGAACGACTCACGCGGCGTCTCCATCATGGCCAGATGGATCTCGTGGTTGGTGACGTCGTTCACCCGCACCTGCGAGTCGACCATGGCCTTGCGCTCGGCGGTGAAATCCATCTGTAAACAGCCTTTGACGATGATCCGGGAGGAATTCTGGCGCGCTTATAGGTCCGTGCGTTGCAGCGGACAATCCGATCTGATAGCGAACGCCCCTCGCGATGACCGCCCCCGGAGATTTCCGGGTCGAAAGCGGCCTGATGGCGGAGTGGTGACGCAGAGGACTGCAAATCCTTGCACCCGGGTTCGATTCCCGGTCAGGCCTCCATCGCGAATCGGTAAGACACGGTTGTTCGCCATCCGTGCCTATCAAAACCCGATCCATAGCCGCCCCAGCCAAGGCTTTTTGTGCGGCCGCGCGGGTGTAGCGCTCGACTTCCTTGAGCGTCTTGTGACCCGTGATCGCTGCAATCTGGTGCGGTGTGCAGCCTGATTCCGCCAATCTTCGCGCCGCCGCCTTGCGAATTCCGTGCGCGGTGCATCCGGCAGGCAGGCCGGCAGCCTTTGCCGAATCGGTGAACCAGTTACCGAAGCCGCGCGCGGTGTAGGGCTTGCCGTGTTGGGTCGCGATGAAGATCAGTTGTCCGCTCGCATAGGCGGATATCGATCGGCTCAAACTTGGGTGGATCGGGATTTCGAGCGGCTGACCCGTCTTTTCCTGCCGGACTACCACATGGCCGTCCAAGACGTGCTGCGGCCCCATCTGGCGCACATCCCCCGATCTTTGGGCCGTGTAAAGCAGCAGATCGAAAGCGAGCCTCTCTCGCGTTCCCAGCGCCCACTTGGCTTCGAACGTGCTGATTTCCGCCTCGGTCCAGGTGTGATGGCCGTCCGTCTTGTTCTTGACCGGACGAACGCCGATTGTCGGGTCCGCCTTGAGCATGTCTCGCTCGATGGCGAAACGCATCAGGGCGCGGAACACCTTCAGGAAGGTATTGGCGGCGGCGGGTCGATCCGCGCGGTTATCGACCCATTTGCGCACGTTGGCGCTGGTGATCTTCGCGATAGGCAAGGCGCCAGCCGTTTCGCGGAACCGCTCGATGATGTTGCGATAGGTCTTCTGCGTGACGGGCGCCAGGCGCTTGAAATCGGCAGACGCATAGTAGGCGACGACCACGGCGGAGAGGCTTCCCGTTGCAGTGCGCTTCGATCCGATCTCGACCTTCTTGGCGGCGTCGGCAGCGCCATACCACGTCCACCACGCCTCTGTGCCGAACTGTTCGCGAGTCTGGCTTTGAGGAAAGCCGGGGCGACGAAAGCGCCATCTGAGAACGCCGTGCCGGTCCCTATAGGCCGAAACGTAGGCGGGTTTCTTCACGCAACCTGATCCCAGGGATTGTCTTCTTCGACATGGGGCAGATCGGAAAAGGCGGCGTCAAGCTCCAGACGGTCCCAAACCAGGCGGCGATCAATGGGCCGTGGCGGCGGCATGCGACCGTCAGCGACCATTTCATCGAACTTGCTGACGCCCACACCGATGTAGGCGGCACCCTCGACCCGCGACAGACCACGGGGCGGGCAGCCCATCGGCAAGACGTTGCGGTTGGCGCTCATCCCTCCCCCTTCCCATTGCGGGCGAGGAAGGCATTAATGCCGGCGTCTAGTTCTGCCAGCTTTGCGTTCACCTCACCGCGCCGAATGGTCTTCAGCGCCAGCCGGTTCAACCACGCGTCGATGTAGCTCCGGGCGACCTTCAACACCCACACGATCCGCTTCTTGGTCAGGCCAGGCGTCTTGATCTTCGTGAAGATCGGCAAGCCGGGTTCGGAGTTGATCCGATATTTCGGGCGAGGCGGACCGTCGATGCAGACGATCCGACGCGTGTGTCCGGTGATCGTCCGCTGTTGGAACTTCCGAAACTCGGCCGCAGCCTCGGCGTCGGACAAATGCCCGGGAGCCGTGAAGCTGGCCACGCTTGTTGGCCCCGTGCGGATGTTAATCCGACGAGCGGGCGGGGCCTCATGCTCATCCGCCAGCTTCTCCAGCGCGTCTAGGTCGATGGTCATGGCCGGTCCTCGCGATCAAACAGGCGCTCGACACAGCCAACGACGGCCATCATCACGACAAGGCCAATCGGCGTCATTACACCCAACAAATACCAGGTCAGGGCGCTCATTTCGGTTCACCTGTCGGGGCGGCGGGCTGGGGTTGCCAGTAGCCGTCGATCTCGAAAACCTCCCAGCCTTCGGTGTCGAAGTCGGTTCGACCCCAAAGCTGGAATGAGCCGTATTCGGGATCAAAGCGGGCGCGGGGTTGCCATGTGCCTTTCCACCACGCCTGAAACTCCTCGCCGGTGCGCGGCGCGGTGCTGATGTCCTGCCACCCGCCCCCTGGCAGCGGCGATGCGGGGGCGGCTGCTAGCATATGTGAATAGTCCGCTTTCATGCGTGTCGCAGGCCGGTGAACGAAAGCGTAGCGCGTCGGATTGAACCCATACTGCGCGACATTTCGGAACAGATTGAAAGCGACAATACTGCCGTCGTCGCCCTGAGACTGGACGATCACCACGTCACCCTTCGTCAGCAGGTCGGGATTAGTGAACGTCTCAACTGCGCGCAGCACGTCTCCGGGCAAAACGCGAGCATCAGGCCGCAGCCGTTTGCCGGGCACCAGGCGCAGCGCATCGGTGGGGGCTTCATTGCTC